>NZ_JANUCB010000007.1:0-369550 GCF_024809425.1 Pseudomonas sp. JAI111
GTAATCGGCATACCGCGAGCTCAACCAATGTTGGCCAGAAGCTCAAGACAGCTTCCTCGGACAGGCCTTATACATAAATGCAACCGGGTAGCAGTGTTTGAAAAGCAGGTAGTCAGTGTGGGCGAGTCCATACATAAGGGCGAAACCGCCAGCCGCCGTTACCGCAACAACGGATATACCCCCCGCCAAAAACCAAAAAACCAAAAAACCTCAGTGAGCAATACGCCGAAGAACCCCAGACCCACCGGGCGAAAGCGCCAAAGCCAACTGCGTCCGATTATGCATATGCGTCAACCGCAAAACCTGCGACACATACAACTTCACCGTGTTCTCGGTAATCCCCAACTCACAGGCAATCTGATAATTGGTCTGCCCCTTCCCCACCAACTGCGCCACCTCCAATTGCCGTGGCGACAACTGATGAAAAACCGCCGGAAGCCGCACCCGATCCACACCATCGCCATCAGAAAAATCCGACGACTGCGGACCCTGGCGAACCCTATCCAGATCCTGATACAGATCATCGATCGACTCCGACAGATACTGCAGCTTCTGATCCAAATGCCCCAGCTGCACACTCTTCTGCCGCTCCTGCAACACCACCTCCTGACGCTGAACACCTTCGAGCAACTCATCCAGATCAATCGGCTTCTGGTAATAATCAGCAAACCCGGCGCGCAAAGCCTTGATCACATCCTGCTTATCCGCACGCCCCGTAAGCATGATCGCTTCGAACGCACGATGCTTACCAGCCAACACCTGCAACGCCTGAACCAACTCAATCCCGTTCTTGTCAGGCATATGCAAATCACAGAGCACCAGACCAATCTCCAGATCATCCTGAAACCGCTCGATGGCTTGTCTGCCTGACTCGCAAGGGACACAGCGATAACCACTCCCTTGAAGAAACTCGCAAAGCTCTTCAACAACCAGAGGTTGATCGTCCACCACGAGGATTTTTACAGCCGATGTAAACTTGTTCACGAGCAACTCCTTGCGGGGTCAAGGCTGACCGTTCCTGTACTTGCACCAAAGGCTGTACAACAACTGATTTGAAAGTAGACGCACTTCCCAACTATGTACATGGAAGTACCCGAGCCTGGCGACTAGTGCATCCAGGCGAGCGCGAACAAAAATCCGACCAGCACAAACGGAGCAAACGGCGGCTTTTTTGACGATTGCGGCCCTAAATATCTAAGAAGATCCCTAACCCTTTGACTCATATGAAGCCAGACTTTTGGCGCGAGCAGCAGCCAAAGGACGCTGGCCAATCCGGCGCCGATGAACACGCCCAGCAGCAGCCTACCGTCTGTCGCCAAACCCAAGGCTGTCATTAATTTCACATCGCCGCCCCCCAGGCGTCGCATCGCATAACCAGGCAAGGTGAAGGCTAGCGCCAGCAAAAAAGCCCAGCCACCCTGCGCCGCCTCGGCGCCCAGCCAAGTGGTATCAGTCCAGAGCAAATAGACGAGCGCCAGTAAGCCGCCCCCGAGGGTCAGGCCATTGGCAATGTGTTTTTCTCGAGCATCCTGAGCGGCGCATAACGCCAGCCAGGTCAGTAGTACAAAGCTCTGCATTCGGTAAAAAACATCCGTTATGGCTGAATGATTCTATGCTGATATTACGCAGTGACAGTCAGGGTAGACGCGCTAATGAAAACAGGCCTCCCCCGCAAGCAAAAAGGCGCCGTGGCGATTGAATTTGCCTTGGTGTTCGTAATCTTTTTCGCCGTGTTCTATGGGATTGTGAGTTACAGCCTGCCGCTGTTACTGATGCAATCGTTCAATCAGTCGACCGCCGAAGCGGTGCGTCGCAGCGTAGCGCTGGACCCGAGCACACCTGGCTACGCCACCGCCGTGCAGACCGTTGCCACCACGGAGTTGAGCCGGCAGCTGGCGTGGATTCCCACCGCGCTGAACTTCAATGTCGCCACCGATGCCAGTGCCACTTATGTGGGCGGAGTCTTGAAGGTCACCATCAACTACCCCACCAGCAAATTGAACCGGGTGATCCCGTTTCTGGTGCTACCGGGAATCGGCCCGGTGCCCAACCTGCCGGCCAACCTCACCGCCAGTTCGAGCCTGCAATTTTGAGTTCCGGTGACAAACTCTTCGGGCGTCTGCTTAACCGCCAACCGCTACCGCCAATGGCTCCGCCAGACACCCTGAGCGTGCCAACTGTCGGCCTGCAATTACATCTGGACGCCGAAGGTCGGGTGCTGCACCTGACCGGTCCGCTGCGCCATGCCCTGGCCCAGCAAGTACCCGCCGCGCAGCCATCGCTTTTGCTCGATTACCTCATGCCCCACAGCAGCCTCGCCGTCGAAGGCATACCGTCGGACTGGCAGGGGCAGATGCTGGACCTGGATTTTTATAGCCTCAGCGGACATCCGCTGCATTTGCGCGGCTGGGTCCAGCCATTGGCGAACGGCTGGCTGTTGCAACTGCTGGACATCGGCGACTTGTTGCTTGAGCGTCGACAATCGCGCAGTCGCGAACACAGTCATTTGCTCGCGGCCAAAATCAGCGAGCAACTGCGCCTGTGCAGCCTGACGCGGCTGACTGACGTATTGGTGGACCAACTGCAGAGTCTGGCTCAACGCTTTCATATTCCCTGCATTGCCGTGGCGTTGCTCGATGAGCAGGCACAGGGCTGGCAAATTCATCAGCATTACGCCGCCTGCGACGCCCCGCAGCTCTGGAAAAACAACCAACGCCTGGGCACCGGGCTCGACAGTTTGAGCGGCACCGCTGTGCATCACCTGGCGCTCGGCGAGCACCCTCGCCTGCACGATATCTTTGGTCCTGCCGAAGGACTGGCGGTGCCTTACTACGATGCACACGGCGTGGTCGCCTGGTTGCTGTGTGGTTGTTATGCGCCGCAGCGCTGCGCCCCCGATCTGAACGACAGCGACTGGTTGCTGCTCACCGCCGCCCTCGCCAGCCCCTTGCTGGAACGGTTGCGCGAGCATCGGCATCACCTGCAACTGGAACGGCTGGACTCGTTGCAAGCGTTGCTCGGCACCGGATGGCTCGAGGTTTTCAGCACCAGCGCCGAAGTGCAATTGGCGCCATCGCTCGCCGACACGCTGAGCTTGCCCGCTACCCGGGTGCCGCTGAGCGCATGGCTTGATCGCGTGCACCCTGCCGACCGCGAAGAACTTCGCAGCCGTCTGCAAGACTGGCAGGACGATGCCGTTCCATTGCTCCTGTGTGTGCGCTTGCATTGCCCTGACGCGACACAAACACCGAGATGGTATCGCTTGCAAGGCCAGGTCCTGGGTGGCGGAATAAACCGCCGACTGGTGGGCTTCATGCTCGACATCAGCGACATCAAGACCCAGGAACAGAACGCCTCGACGGCCCATGCCCGACTGGACAATCTGATCGCCAGTTCGCCGGCCGTGATCTACGTGCAGCGTTACGTGGAAGGAGCGTTGCTGCCGACATTCTTCAGCGCCAGCCTGCAGCCGTTGCTAGGCCTGGAACTTGCCGATTGCACTGCCGGCGCACTGACAGAAAGGGTTCATCCCGAGGACCGCGACCGCTATTTTGAACGCACCCGACTGTTGTTGCGTGAAGGCTCGGTGCGCTGTCGCTATCGCATGCGCGATGGCCGTGGCGATTACCACTGGCTGCTCGACGAAGCCAAGCTGCTGCGCAACGACCTCGGCCTGCCGGTGGAAGCCGTTGGTTTGTGGCTGGACGTCACTGAAGCGACCCTCGCCACCGAGCAAGTCAAACAGAGCGAAGAGCGCTATCGAATACTGGTGGAGGATTCTCCGGCGATGATCTGTCGGTATCGCCCCGACCTGACCCTGATCTTTGGTAACCGGCCACTGGCGACGTATCTGGAGTGCTCGCCCGAGCAACTGCCAGGGGTGAATCTGGGCAGCTGGATGTCAGACGAACAACGCGTCGCGTTCCTCCAGCGGCTCAACCGACTGAGCCCGGACGTACCGGTCAGCACCGCGGAAATCAATCTGCAATTGCCGGGACGGGAACATGCGTGGTGGGTCTGGTCGGATCGCGGGGTGTTCGATGAGCAGGGGCGCCTGCTCGAGATCCAGGCCGTGGGCCGCGACAACACCGAAGTCCGGCGCTCCCAGCAACAACTCACGCAAAGCGCGAAGATGGCCACCCTCGGCGAAATGGCCACCGGGCTGGCCCATGAAATCAATCAACCGTTGAACGTGATGCGCATGGCCATCGTCAATGTGCTCAAACGCCTGAACAGCGGTGAGGTACAGCTCGATTATCTGACCGACAAGCTCAACCGCATCGACGCGCAGGTCCAGCGTGCCGCGCGAGTGGTGGATCACATGCGAGTGTTCGGCCGCCGCTCGGAGATCGAGCAGCAACCGTTCAATCCGGCCGAGGCGATCCAGGGCACCCTGTCACTGCTGGCCGAAGGGATGCGTGGCAAAGGCGTCGAACTGCGGATCAGTCAGACCGATTTTGAGGTGCAGGTGCGCGGCCATATCGATCAACTGGAACAGGTACTGATCAACCTGATGGTCAACGCCAGGGACGCATTGCTGAGCAAACGCGAGACCGATCGTGAGCTCAAACCGTGGATTTCGCTGTACGCCGAACGGGACAAGCAATCGGTGCGATTGTGGGTCGAGGACAACGGCGGCGGTATCGATCCGCGGCTGCTGGACAGGATTTTCGAACCGTTCTTCACCACCAAACCGGCGGGCATCGGCACCGGGTTGGGCCTGTCGGTGAGTTACGGAATCGTCGAAAACATGGGCGGTCATCTGAGCGTGAACAACACCGTCGAGGGCGCCCGGTTCTGCATTGAGTTGCCGATCGCCGACGACGATCAGATCACCAGTGACGCACGCCCGGATTGACAGCTGAGGTTGGCGCCGACATCGACCTTGTTCAGGTCGATGCCCAGACTGACCAGCAGTGTATTGATCAAGGTATCGAGCAATGGGCTGAGCACACCGTTGATAGTGTCGACCAGGACGCTGGTGACGGCGCTGAGAATCGTCCCCAGACCACTCACCAGACTGCCCGTCGGGCCATACATGTTGACCTTGATATTGGTCAGCGTGTCGGAAAGGCTGCTGACGATATTGCTGGTGGAAAAGGAATAGTAAAACGGTGGCTGGTTGATCTCCGGCAGGCTGGTTGCCGGTGGTGCGGAATAGACGTGAGGGATATTGGCGTTCTGCGCCACGGTGGTGTCGACCATGATATCGATCCCGCCGCCGACGCCCGGAATCCGTGGGTCGCAACTGACGGGAAAGATCAGGAACCGGCGACAGGTTTTCACCCCGATATCGATCACCTTCAACGGCTGCACCACCACGGCTGGCGGCGCGGTGTTGCTGCCGAACGTCGTGTTCGGGTCAATCTTGCCGACTTTCAGATTCACCAAGGACGTGCTGGTATTGGTGGTCAATGTCTTGCTGGTCGGGCTAAGGCAACTGTACGCGGTGACGTAACTGTTGGCGCTCGCCACGTCCACTGCAACGTCGAGGCCCACGACATTGGAAAGCGGCACGATTGACGGTGTCTGACAATCAGCCCCCAGCGCGCAGGTCAATGAATCGATGACACCAACCAGATTTAGATGAAGCAAGGCATTCAAGGTATTGGTCAGGGGGCCGGCAAGATCAGCCGCCGCCGCGAGCAACGGTTGGATGGCACTCAGAATGGGCAGGTTGACCGACAGCAGTGTGCGCACCTGAGCCGTTTTCACATAGATCCGATTGGGCCCCAAAGGCGCGAACGCGGCGTTTTTCGGATTGCCGATGGCGGAGAGTTGGGGCGGCTCCAGGACTTGTACCCGAGCGGTGATTTGCGCCAGCCCCGAGAGGTTGATCGGCAGGGTCGCCACCAGGCCGTTTTTCTTGTTGGCCAGTTGCACGACCGCTTCGATCAGGTCGAATACTTTCAGGTTGGTGGCCAGTGCCGTCACGTTGCTGCCGGTTTCAATGTGCAGCATGTTGCCCAGAACAACGCTTGTTGTACCGGCCGCGACTTTCAGCGCTTGAAGACTGCCGATGGTGGCCGTCGCGCCGAGTGTGCCGCTGGGGTCCAGCACGTTGACGGCGGTCTGCATCAACTGGCTGACGGCAATCGTATTGCCCAGCACCTGGTCATACCCGGCGGCACTGAGGTTGAGGTCGACTTTCAGCCGGTCGAGGTAGCCGAGCAGGCTGATGTTGGTGTTCACCAGCCCGTTCCAGCCGACGGCATTGATGTTCAGGTTGCCGCCGAGCAATCCACCGAATAACGCATTGAGCATGACCGACTTGCTGGTATCGACGCTCAGCGCTGTACTGCGAATGGTCAGCGAAGCCAGGGGTGGCGGTAAGGCAGCGACCGCCGTGGCGGACAGGTTGACTGTCGCCCCGCGCGGCGCGCCACCGAACAGTGCGCCGATGCCGCCGGCGAAACTCTGCGGGACCACATGGCTGGCGATCACCCGAATGGCTTCGCTTTTGCTTGGGTCGCCGGCAAAGACTCGAAGGTTATTGGCGTCCAGGGTCAAGACACCGCAGGCCACCTGCAGGTTGCGGTTGGGGCCGGGAAAGGTGAAGCCATTGCGGTTGGCACTGGCGTTGGCATACACCGTGGCCGTGGCCCCGGCGGCGCAATCGCCGCCTCGCGTCGACGCTTCAAGTGCGGCCATGTCCGCCACGCGCTGCAGGTCGCGCTTTTCCAGGTACAACCGACCGCTGTCGACCACCAGCAGCACAAACACCAGGGCCATGCCCAGCGTCAGCGCCGCCATCATGCCGATAGCCCCGCGTTGTCGGGTCGCGCCGTAGAACTGCAGTCGGGAAGACATCGCGCACTCCTTTGCCGGTGCACAACCGAGGGCTACCTCCTTGGGTCAGAAGCAGTGTAGACAAGGCTCGACAAGACTGCTGGCAAGACGCCACTTCACATGCAAAAACTAATGTGGGAGCGAGCCTGCTCGCGATAGCGGTGAGTCAGTTGACATTAATGTCGAGTGGACCGACGTCATCGCGAGCAGGCTCGCTCCCACACGGGGGGCATGGTGTTTGGGGGGCGGTGTTTAGTGCGGTGGATAGTTGGCGAGGATGCGTCCTACGGTTTCATGTATCGCATTGCTGCGATCGGAAGGGTTGGTTGTACGGCTGAGCAGTTGCTCATCACTGCCACGCCACACCAGTTTGCCGTCCTTGCCATCGAGCAGATCGATCTGGATGGTCGCCACCTTGTAACTGATGTTACGGGTTTCGTTGTACATCGGTGCGCCCCAATAACCATTCCAGGGATTACCCCAACCGCCGCCATAGTTGGTGGTCACCTGCTGCTGGCGCTCTTCGATGATCAGGTAGGTCTGGACATCCAGATTACCCTTGCTGCCAGGAGCGGCCGGGCGCAGGCCGCGCTGATCCAATTGGTCGGCCACCGATTCGCGGATACGCTGTTCGGTCAGGTCGCTCTTGATCCGTGGGTCATCAGGGCGATATTGCAAGGCGGGTTCTTTCCAGCTCCAGCTGCGATAAGCGGCGAAGTCGCGGCTGGCATCGAAGTCACTGTTGACCTGGTTGGCGGCGCAAGCGCTGAGCAGCACGGCCAAAGCCAGTAAGGTAAAACGGCGGATCATGATGGTTCTCCGGGTTGAAGACATGAACCTTTCAAAGGCTTCCAAACCACAGAAGCTAACTAGGAGGATACGCCGACATCGCCTTTTCTACAGCCTCCCGGATCGCGTCCGCCCGCTCGCTTTGACTGCCCCGATTGCCGGTTTCAGCACTTGAACTCCACACCGGTTGACCGGTGCTTGCGTCGAACAAATCCACCCGCACGACCACGACCTGTTCCTGATAAGTGCGCACGATCGGCACCGTGTTGTACATGCCATAGCCGCTGCCGTAATGGTTGTAACCGCCGCCGTAGTAACCGCCGCCGTAGCCATAGTCATCCTGCACCTGCCGCAAGCGGGTCTCCAGGTGCAGATCGGCGCTGACAAACAGGTCAGCCGGGCGGCTGGTATCGTGCAACGGCCGCAAGCCGCGCTGGTCGAGGGCATTGCTGACCGCTTCTGCGACCTCGGCCGAGTCCGCCCAGACGCTACCCGGCGGCAGTTGCCCGTTGAGCCAGGCCCAGCTGCGGTAACGACCGTAGTCACGCGGCGGTGCCGGGTAGGCGCTGCGGTCGAAGGTGCTGGCCGCTTGAGGCGGTGCCGGCGGCAACGGATTGGACGACGCCACATAAGGGTTGCTGCCCTGACACGCCGACAACCCGAGACAGATCATCAGTAACCCTGCACGAGTTTTCATTTCGAGCTCCGATCAGACCGGCCGACAGATCCAGTGCAAATAACGCCCAAGCCCGGCAAAGCTTGGGTGACGTCGGTGAGCCAGCTCCATTTCGAGCAGGTCCACCAGTTCGGCGCGGGCCTGGAATTCCACCGGCATGTAATCGTGAAAAACCCGCACTCCGCTCTGAGTTTCGACCCGCCACAGACCCTCAAGTTGCTCCGCCAGTTCACGCGGATCAAGAGGCTGCTGCGGCGTCAGGCTTTGCTTCTCGCCGGCCATGTCGTTCTTGCGCATTTTGCGGAAGTGACCCTTGAGCAGGTTGCGATAGATCAGCGCATCGCGGTTGTAGAAGGCCAATGACAGCCAACCATCCGGCTTCGTCAACTGATGCAGCACCGGCAGGATCGCGTGCGGTTCGGCCAGCCATTCCAGCACGGCATGGCACAGCACCAGGTCATAAGGTTCGGTGAGCTGACCCAGCAGTTCCTGCCACGGCGCCTGAATGAACGTGGCGCTCTGCCCGGCCTCGGCGAAGCGCTGGCGGGCGCCTTCGAGCATCGGTTCGGCGGGCTCGGCAAGCGTGACATCATGCCCGCGCTGGGCCAGCCACAGCGACATGTGCCCCAGGCCCGCGCCGATATCCAGGACGCGTAACGGCCGCTCCGGCAAGGTTTCAGCCAGGTCGGCCTGAAGCACGGCCAGGCGGATCGCGCCTTTGGCGCCCCCGTAGATCTTTTCCGCGAAGCGGGTCGCCAACTGATCGAAATGACGGTCGCTCATGAGCCGAACCTCCTTTCACTGTCCGCGAGCTTGCTGCGCACCACTTCATCCATGTCCAGCCCCAATTCGCTGCACAGCAGCAGCAAATAGAGCACTATGTCGCCGACTTCCTGCCCGGCGTGGGCGAGTTTGTCGGCCGGCAACTGGCGCGACTGGTCTTCGGTCAGCCACTGGAAGATCTCCACCAGCTCGGACATTTCCACGCTCGCGGCCATGGCCAGGTTTTTCGGGCTATGAAATTGCCGCCAGTCATTGCGGTCACGGATGGCGTGCAGGCGTTCGGTCAGTTCAACAAGGTTCATCGGGCTCTCCTGAAGGCGTATAGCTTCGGGGGGATGGCCGGGGATGGCAAGGGTGCTTTTCCTGTGGGAGCGGGCTTGCTCGCGAAAACGGACTGAAATCGACATCAGTGCTGGCTGACAAACCGCCTTCGCGAGCAAGCCCGCTCCCACAGGGTCTATGCAACCCTCTATGCTTGCAGGGAACTCGCCATCGCGATCAATGGCCCAAGCCTCAACCCCTTACATCAGGACGTTCACGACATGCAGGTAGAAAGTTTTTTCGAATGGCTCGGTCAGGCACTCGGTTCGGTCATCCGCTTTATCGTTGATGGCCTCAGTGGCTTGTTCAACCTGCTGAGCCATGCCGGCAGCAATTTTGTCGAAGGCTTGTCCCGTGCCTTGGGCATGGAAACGTCGATTATCACGATCATCGCGTTGATTCTGGGGTTGATGCTGTTGTGGTCAGCGATTCGGGCGTTCATGAACGCCTCGATCATCATGGGGATCATCTGGTTGCTGCTGGGGCTCTGGTTGCTGAGCTGGATCATCCACTGACAACCTGACTGATCGTTCCCACGCTCTGCGTGGGAATGCAGCCCGGGACGCTCCGCGTCCAAAACGTCGTGACGCAGAGCGTCACAGGAGTCATTCCCACGCAGAGCATGGGAACGATCATCACAAACTGTCGCTACAATGCTGGCTCCCCAAGGAGCCTGCATGTCCAACCTGATTGCCGACTGGCGCGACCGCCCTACCCATCGCCGGGTCTGGGCGCTCGCTGCGCCCATGATCCTTTCGAACATTTCCGTACCGCTAGTGGCACTGGTCGACAGCACGGTCATCGGCCACCTGCCCCACGCCCATCAGTTGGGGGCCGTCGCGGTCGGGGCCAGCCTGTATACCTTTCTCGCCTGGGCCATGGGCTTTCTGCGCATGGGCTCCACCGGTTTTGCCGCCCAGGCAGCCGGTCGAGGAGATGGCGCAGCGTTGCGGCAGATCCTGTTGCAGGGCTTGTTGCTGGCGATGGGCCTGTCGATTCTCCTCGGGGCACTGGGTGTGCCGTTGAGCGGCGTTGCTTTGCACTTCATGCAACCCTCGGCGGAACTGGATCAACTGACCCGCGAATTCTTCCACACCCGATTGTTCGGCCTGCCGGCGGCGCTGGCCAGTTATGCGCTGGTCGGCTGGTTTCTCGGCACCCAGAACGCCCGGGCACCGCTGGCGATTTTGCTGAGCACCAACCTGGTGAACATCGCGCTGAACCTGTGGTTCGTCCTCGGACTGGAATGGGGCGTGGTCGGTGCGGCCAGGGCCTCGGTCATCGCCGAATGGACCGGCGCCTTGATAGGCCTGTACATGACGCGCCACGCCCTGCGCGCCTATCCCGGTCATATCGCCTGGGCCGCGCTGGCGCTGTGGAAGAGCTGGCGTCCGCTGCTGGCGGTCAACCGAGACATCTTCATCCGTAGCCTGGCGCTGCAATCGGTGTTTTTCCTGATCACCGTGCAAGGCGCGCGGCTGGGTGATGCCACCGTCGCGGCCAACGCGCTGCTGCTCAACGGTTTGCTGCTGACCGCCCACGCGCTGGATGGTTTGGCCCATGCCGTGGAGGCGCTGTGCGGACATGCCATCGGTGCGCGTGATCGAGAGGCGCTGCGTCGCTCATTGGTGGTCGCTTGCGGCTGGTCATTGCTGGCGAGCCTGGGGTTTGCGGCGCTGTTTGCGCTGGCCGGGCATCTGTTCATCGAGATGCAGACCGACATCCAGAGCGTGCGCGAAACAGCATTCATCTACCTGCCCTACCTCGCCGTGCTGCCGTTGATTGCCGTCTGGAGTTACCTGCTCGATGGCCTGTTCATTGGCGCCACTCGCGCCCGGGAAATGCGCAACGGCATGCTGCTGACGGTGCTATTGCTGCTGCCCTTTGCCTGGGCGCTCCACCGTTTTGGTAATCATGGGCTGTGGATAACGTTCTTGCTGTTCATGTTGCTGCGCAGCCTGACCCTCGGCGCGTTTGCCTGGTACCTGCGCCGCAACGACGGCTGGTTCGCCGGCAACGTTCACTGAATCGGGCCGGCGTGGCACCTCCAGCGCCAGGCTCATGGGCCTGGCTGCCCAGAGGAATCGTCCTGCCACAGGTTACGCAGGTTATCGAGCCGTTCCTGCTGAGTGCTTCCCGGCAATGGCTGCACGGGCAAAGTGTCGGGATACTGCAAACGCAGCCATAACCAGCCATCCAGTACCGCACGCTCACTGAAGCCCAGCGCCAGTCCTTCCTGCGCGTCGGACCACAGGCGGTTGTAGTCGGTCCCGGTGGATCGGCTCCAATGCCAGACGTGCTGCTCCAGCATGCAGGTTTGCAAGGTGTCCTGCTGGCGCGGCGTCAGGTTTTCTTCGATGGCCAGCGCACTGACGGCAAGCCCGGGATTGAACAATTGCTGCCAGCCCTGACTGCCGATTGCGCGGTCGGCCCAGGTGCCGCCAAACCAGCGCAACTGGCTGATCGGGCCGAGCCAGCGACTCAGTTCCTGGGCATCGCAGGCATCGAAAAAGTAACTGGCGGTGTGCGGGTTGTAATAGCTCAACAAGGCACGGTGATGCAGGCCGAAAGAAACCGTCAGCATGCGTCGCAAATGGTCGAGCAACTGTGACGGCGATGCCTCGCTGGTCAGCAACAATCCGCTCCAGACGTGAGGCTCGCGGTGACACAGTCCGGCGAGCAGCGGGCATTGCTCAAGGTCGACCAACACTGGCCCGTATTCGCGCAATGGCTGGAACTCGGTGCCATCGAACAACAGGAACTGTCGAGCCTGAGCAAACTGCTGGCGCAGCGCCGCCCCGACCCGTGGTTCGCCCGGGACATCGAGCAATAACCATTGCGCCGTCGAGTCAGGTGCCTGGACGGTGATCATGCCGCACCGCTCTGGCCAGACTGTGTCGCCAGTCGGCAGGTGCAAAAAGGCTGGGTGCAATGAATAAAACTGCCGCCTGCGGGCAACAGACACAGAAGCGCCAGCGGCTCGCTGGATTGCAACTGTCCCAGCAAACCGCTGAGCGCCAGGCTCGCATCGGGCGCCGCAGCGGGTGGCACGCTGGATGCCTTGATCGGTACAGGTCCAGGAAGAAATGCGGTGATCAACGGTTGGTCCGGATCGCCTTCGATAAAACTCACCAGCACCTGCACCCCTTCGCGCAATGGCAGGTCCTCTGTGTCGGCCAACTGCGGCGCAATCGGCAGCCAGCAATGACTCGGCGCCGCACCTTCCCCCTGGTAAACCCAGTCAAACTGCACGGCAACCGGCCGGGACGAATCCGGTTGCGGTTCATCGATCGCTACCACCCACGCCCGCTGAAGACCGTGCATCCTCGGCTTGCCGAGTGCATGAGTCACCAGGATCGAACGCTCCCCCGCCAGCGCATGAATCCGGTTTCGATACCCCGATTCCGAAGCCTGATGCTCGACGCAGGTCAGCAGCCAGCGACGATTGCATTCCATGATCGGATGACCGGACAGCGACATCCACTGACCGCTGCGCAGTGTTGGCTGCTGGGTATCACCCTCCAACCGATGATCGCGCCCCCGCAGCGTGAACGGGAGCACACCCGGTCGTTCGCCGTCGCCATTGAAAACGACGGTTTCACCGCGACTAAATTGTCCCGGATCATCACCGAAAACCAGGCAGTGTCCACCTGCGCGATGCGCGAACCAGTAATGAAGCCCCTCCTGGGCGCAAAGACGCTGGAGAAACTGCAGGTCCGATTCCCGGTACTGCGTGCAGAAGTCTTGCGGCGTGTAGTCGCCACTCACATCAAAACGGCAACCTTTGCCGGTAATGCCATGCTCCTTGAGCATCTGACGAAGAATGTCTGGCACCGAGCGATTGCTGAAGATTCGTTGGCTGACGCGCAGCCCCAGACAGGCCAGTTTCGGCCCGATGCGCACGCGGCAAAGCCTCGAACCGACGCCTTGACCAGGCTGGACGAGTTCAAGCAAATGGCCGTGGATTCCGTTTCCTGGCGGTCCGAAGTGCAAGAAAGCCGGGCGGTACAGCAGGCTTGCCAGGTCCAGTGTCGGATCATCGATCAGCAGATCCACCTCGAACACGAAAGGTTCGCTGATCGCTTCACTACCGGTAAAGGCCAAGACCTCGACAGGGTCGGACAGACCCTCTACATCGAGACGACAGGACGGCTCGTTGACTGGATCGAACATCGGCGATTCTCTACAGGAGGGGCGGCCGGGGATTCTCTCCGAGAGAGTTGACCGAGTAGAGAGCCGAAGTACAAATTAGGAAATTACCTACGCGAAAAGAAGACCACATCGCTTGGATAACCCATGATGTAAGTCATTTCGGTAGAAAACAGGGAAGCTTCGCACCGGGTCATCTGAAATTTCCGTCGCGCACGGAACATTTTCAGACAACCCGATGAGAGCGAGCCTTACCTCAGGAAGACAGGTAAGACGAACGGGTCAGCCCCAGACGCAAAGCGTCGAGGAACTGGGTGCGCTCGGCCGCGGTGATGCGGGCACTGGCGCACTTGTCGCGGTAGTGAGTCATCAGCTCTTCCGGCGACAAGTGCACGTAACGCAGCATGTCTTCGATGGTGTCGTGGGTTTCGATACCGGCGTGGTACACGCTGCCGTCGGCGTTCTGGTAGATGTTCACCGAGTCGGTGTCACCGAACAGGTTGTGCATGTCACCAAGGATTTCCTGGTAAGCGCCGACCAGGAAGATACCCAGCAGGTAGTCTTCGCCTTCGTTCAAACCGTGTACCGGCAGGCTGGTTTCGATGCTCTGCTCGTCGACGTATTGCTTGATCTTGCCGTCGGAGTCGCAGGTCAAATCTTGCAGCACGGCGCGGCGCAGCGGCTCTTCGTCGAGACGGTGCAGCGGCAGGATCGGCAAGACCTGGCCGATGGCCCAGGTGTCCGGCAGGCTCTGGAATACCGAGAAGTTGCAGATGTACTTGTCGGCCAGCTTGTCGTTGAGTTCATCGAGCACCTGACGGTGCGAACGCTGACGCGCCTTCAACGAGTTGTGCAGGCGACGGCACACGGCGAAGTAGCATTGCTCGGCCAGGGCTTTTTCAGCCAGGGTCAGCTTGCCATCGGCGTACTGGGTCGCGATGTCGCTCATGTAGTGCGTGGCGCGCCAGTAGGTTTCGGTGACCATTTCGATGTCGGTCGGACCCAGCAGGTCAACCAGCCATTGCACGGTCTCCGGCAGCTCTTCCTTGTTGTCGATCTGCGGCACGTCATCGTTGTGCTTCTCGACGTCGGTCACTTGCACCACCAGCATGGCGTGGTGAGCGGTCAGCGAGCGGCCGCTTTCAGAGAAGATGTTCGGGTGCGGCAGGCTCTGCGCGTCGCAGAACTCCTTGAGCATCCCGACCACGACACCGGCGTAATCGTCCATGTCGTAGTTGATCGAACTGGCGTTGCGCGAGTGAGTACCGTCGTAGTCGACACCCAGACCGCCACCGACGTCGATATGGTCAACCGGCAGGCCGAGGTTGCGCAGTTCGCCGTAGTAACGAATCGCTTCCTTGAAGCCGTGCTGGTAGTCCGCCAGGTTGGCGATCTGCGAACCCATGTGGAAGTGCAGCAGGCGGATGCCCTGATCCAGACCCGCCGCGCGGAAACGCTCGACTACCGACAGCAGTTGCGCCGCCGACAGACCGAACTTGGACTTCTCGCCACCGGTGTCCGCCCATTTGGACGATGCCAGGGACGACAGACGCACGCGCAGGCCAACCTGTGGCTTGACCTTGAGCGAGGCCGCTTCTTCGATCACCAGCGCGACTTCGGATTCTTTCTCGATCACGATGAACACGTTGTGGCCCAGCTTCTGGCCCATCAGTGCCAGACGGATGAACTCGCGGTCCTTGTAACCGTTGCAGACGATGGTGCCGCCCTTCGGCGCCAGGGCCAGCACGGCCAACAGTTCAGGCTTGGAGCCGGCTTCCAGGCCAATGGACACGTTCTGGGTGGCGATGATGTTTTCGATCACCGCTTCTTGCTGGTTCACCTTGATCGGGTACAGCGCGGTGTACTTGCTCTGGTATTCCAGACGCTCGATGTTGGCATCGAACGCGCCAGTCAGCTGACGAACGCGGTCTTGCAGGATGTCGGGGAAGCGCACCAGCAACGGCAAGGACAGGCCGCTTTTGCGCAGCTGGTCGACTTGCTCGAAGAGGTCGATAGGCGAACTGGTCGGACCGTTCGGACGAACTTCGACGCGACCGGCGTCATTGATCGCGAAATACCCGGCCCCCCAATGGCGAATCCCGTAAACACTGCGGCTGTCCGCAACTGTCCATTGGCTGCCATCGTCTTTGCGTGTGCGTCGTACGGACATTGAAGTCCCCTATAAAGAAGTCATAGAGCGTCGCCTGGGATCAGGCCGGCGCATTCTAAAGAATGAAAATGACGGTTCGTCAACGAGGGGATAGACCTCGCTGACCGCAGTGAGTTTAGAAACCGGTCAGAACAGGCTCTGTGAAAACCATGTAGGCGACGCCAGGCCCGAACGGATCAGGGCTGGATCAAGCCGAGGGTGGTTTTCACAGAGGCTGCTAGCCGCCGGACTTCTTCGCCTTGAAACCCAGCTTGATCAGTTCGGCCAAGAGTAGCTCGACATGATCGCCCTGGATTTCAATGATCCCGTCTTTCAACGCCCCGCCGGTCCCGCAACGTTTCTTCAACGTGGTCGCCAGGTCCTTGAGCGCGTCTTCGGCCAACGGCACGCCGGTGATGGTGGTCACCGTCTTGCCGCCACGGCCCTTGCTTTCGCGACGCACGCGAGCAATGCCGTCGCCGGCCGGGATAACGGTCTGTTTGCAGATACAGGCGTCTACCGGCTTACTGCAATCCGGGCAATGACGACCTGCGTCGGTGGAAAATACCAGGCCACCAAGGGCGGCGAAGGATGCGGCTTTTTTGGCCACCGGCAATCCTCTTGGGAGGACAAAGACTGATCGCAACCTTGGGCAAGGTTATCGACCGCGAAGCCCCACTCAGGCAGGGGCAGCGCTACTGAGCCGGGCACTGCCGGTTCAGCTTGAAAAGGTCGCGCAGTGTAACGGCAAAAAGCCGACTTGCTAAGAGCCAATCGGCGCCAATTTATAGCTCTTTTGCGACGTCTTTCCCTTGAGCCCGCAGATAGCGCATCAACGCGGCCAGGGAGTCCGGGCAATAAGGCTTTTGCTGGATTTCCAGCATGACCTGATCAATGGGGATGAAGCGCGCTTCAAGCACCTCTTCCGGTTGCAGGATCAACGGGCCATCCCACACCGCCGAAAACGCCGAACACCACAGTCGATTGCCGGTGTCTTCAAAGAAGAAGTGATCATGGGCACTCAATTCCACGCCGCTCACGCCCAGTTCTTCTTCAAGTTCACGCGCTGCCGACTCGGCATAGGTTTCGCTGGCAAGCACCATGCCCCCTGCCGCCACGTCCCAGTAACCCGGGTAAATGGCTTTGCTCAGGGTGCGGCGGTGAACGCAGAGTTCACCGGCCGAGTTGAACAGCATGATGTAGGTGCCGCGCCCGATCAGCCCGCGCTCGCGCAGATCGGAACGGACCAGGGCGCCAAGCAGGTTATCGTGCTCGTCGACCCAGGCGATCTGTTCGGCATCCGAGGCCGCGCGGTGGGCGGCCTCTTTGGCGTTATCGACCATGACTCAGCCCTGATTGAGCAATTGACGCAAGTCGATCACTGCAGCGTTGGCCCGGGAAATGTAATTGGCCATGACCAGCGAGTGGTTGGCCAGCACCCCGAAACCGCTGCCGTTGAGGATCATCGGGCTCCAGACCGGTTCTTGCGAAGCCTCCAGCTCACGAATGATCTGGCGCACGCTGACCGTGGCGTTCTTCTTGGCCAGTACATCGGCGAAGTCGACTTCGATGGCGCGCAGCAAGTGCGACAGCGCCCAGGCCTGACCGCGTGCTTCGTAGAACACGTTGTCGATCTGCATCCACGGGGTCTCGACGATTTCTTCATCGACCTGCGGCACCTGGCCCGGGGCCAGGACTTCGGTTTTCAGTGCGGTGTTGAGCTTGACCCGGCCGACGCTGGCCGACAGACGTTGCGACAGCGAACCCAAACGGGTGCCGACATCGCCCAGCCAGTTGTTCAGGTTGTCGGCGCGGGCATAGAACAACGCGCTTTTCTGATTCGGATCGGACAGGCGTGCCTGATAACGGCTCAGGGAATTGATGCCTTCCTGGTATTCGGACTCACTGGAAGGCAGCACCCAGCTCTTGTTGTCGAAGTTGAAACGCGGCTCGGCCTTGGCCAGGTCGGCGTCTTCGGTGGACTGCGACTGGGAACGGGCGAAGTCTTTACGCATTGCCCGACTCAGGTCGCGGACCTGGACCAGCACGCCATATTCCCAGCTTGGCGTGTTATCCATCCACAGGCCCGGTGGGAAACGGTCGTTGGAAATATAGCCGCCCGGCTTGTTCAGCAACGTACCGGCGACGGTCTTGAGGGTTTCCACCGTGGTGTACCCGATGACCATCTGCTTGCCTTCTTTCTCGGCAGCCGCCTGGGCATTTTGTTGAACCGGAAACAGCGCAGGCTCCTCGCTCCAATACCAACCCAGCCCAATCGTCACCAGCAGGTAAAGGCCGATCAGCGTGGCCAGCGCCCGGCTGAACAACAGGCCGCCGATGTAGCTGCGGGTGGCCGATTTCGGTTCAGCGGCACGTTCAGGCGCGCTGCCCGCGCGATTCTTCCAGTCCAGCATGGCGATATCCTTTCAATCACTTGAGTTCATCGGTTCGACCACAACCCTACGCCATCGTGCCTCGTTTGCCGCGCATTAATCCTGCGCGAAACAGCGAGCCACCCAACGAGGCGATCCTGGCGCCACTATAAATGAAGCACAGCGTTGAGCCTATGCGACCAGTCGGTCAGAAACTGAATGATGTCGCTTTGCAGATTATTGACACACAACACTCATGGGATTCAAAAGAGGTGCTAGCATAGAGCCACCAGTCGATCTCAGCATGCACCCTAACTAGTAGTCAGGATATGACCGAGCCAGAAGACCCCAGCCGTGAGCGCCTCAAGCACCACTTTGCCCAGCGGGTAATTCATCAGGCACGTCAAATTCTTGAGATATGGCAGCGCCTGCAACGCAGCGAGTGGTCCACTACCGATTTGTCCGAACTGAGCGAGGCCAACCTGCGCCTGCTGCGGTTCGCCGAGCGTTTCGAACAACCGGAACACTCTCAACTGGCGCGCCACATCGGCCAGTCGCTGGAGGCGGTCGACGCCAATCGCGGACGCCTGAGCAGCGGACTGATCACCGACCTCAATCGCTTGATGCAACGCCTGTCACGCACCGGCCTGCGTCACGGCGATCACCTCGAACAGACTTTCCTGCCGCCGCTGCGCAAGCCGATCTACGTGATGCTGCAAGATCACGACCGCGCCGAGCGCCTGGCCAAGCAACTTGAATTTTTCGGACTCAGCGCGCAGTCCCTGGACAGCGTGTCGGCATTTCGCTCCTCGATGATTGAGCGCTTGCCTGCGGCGATCGTCATGGACGTGGATTTCAGCGGCGCCGGCATCGGCCTGAAACTGGCGGCCGAAGCCCAAGTCGGCCTGGACGAACCTTTGCCCCTGCTGTTCTTCAGCCTGCACGAAACCGACACCCCGACCCGCCTCGCCGCCGTGCGCGCCGGCGGCCAGGAATTCCTTACCGGCACCCTCGAAGCCTCGAGCCTGCTGGAGAAAATCGAAGTCCTGACCTGCGTCGCCCAGTACGAACCTTATAAAGTGCTGATCATCGACGACTCCCGCGCCCAGGCGTTGCACACCGAACGTCTGCTTAACAGCGCCGGCATCGTCACCCGCACCTTGATCGATCCGATTCAGGCGATGGCCGAGCTGGCAGACTTTCAGCCGGACCTGATCATCCTCGACATGTACATGCCGACCTGCACGGGAACGGAACTGGCCAAGGTGATCCGCCACAACGACCGTTACGTCAGCGTGCCGATCATTTACCTGTCGGCCGAAGATGATCTGGACAAGCAGCTCGACGCCATGAGCGAAGGTGGCGACGACTTCCTGACCAAGCCGATCAAACCGCGGCACCTGATCACCACCGTGCGCAACCGCGCGGCCCGGGCGCGCAATCTGAAGGCGCGGATGGTCCGCGACAGCCTGACCGGTTTGTATAACCACACGCATATTCTGCAATTGCTCGAAGACTGCAGCTTCCGCGCCCGCCGCGAGAACAAGCCGCTGAGTTTTGCGATGCTCGACATCGACCACTTCAAACGCGTCAACGACAGCCATGGCCACCCCATGGGCGACCGGGTGATCAAGAGCCTGGCGCTGTTCTTGAAGCAGCGCTTGCGCAAGACCGATTTCATCGGCCGTTACGGCGGTGAAGAATTCGCCATCGTCATGCCGGACACCGATCTCGAATCGGCGCACAGGGTGCTCGATGAAATCCGTCAGCGCTTTGCCGAGATTCACTATCCCGCCCAGCCGCAGGATTTGTGGTGCACCTTCAGCGCCGGGGTGGTGGAGCTTTGTGAACACTCCGACAGCCTGATGATGGCCAGCCAGGCCGACGAGGCGCTGTACCGCGCCAAGGACGGCGGACGTAACCGCGTGCAAGCCGCGCGAACGTCAAAGCAAAGTGCCACTTTTTCATCGGATTGGACCCATTCAGTCATAACCCTGTAACAGAAACGCAATAACTTCAGGCGCTTACCATTCTGCCGTTGGTAGACCCGCGATGCGCCTGAAGCTGCTGACCAATCTCAATACCCTCCTTTTAGTCGCCGTGTGCGTGGCCCTTGGCGTGACGCTCTGGTGGTCGCAAAAAGCTTTGGAACGCCCCTATCTGCTGATGGAGCGCTATCTGGGCCTGTCCCAGCAATTCCAGAATGAAGTGGCGCGCAATATCGAGGATTACCTCGCCAGCGGTGATGCCCTGCGTTTGAGCAGCGCCAGCCAGGCCATCGACAGCCTGCAAAAGGAACTCGGTGAGTTGCCGCCGGCACTGGCTGAATCCCTGCGCCCTAGCCTGTCGAACCTGGAAGATTTCAGCAAAACCGACCTGCTGGCCGCCGGCAAACTGGCGGGCGATCCGCAGGCCTTGCTGTTGCAAGCGGAACGGGAACTTGGTGCCAGTCTCGAACAACTCAGCCAGTACGCCAGTGCAAACGCGACTTATCTGGCGCCCTTGCTCGCCGCCTCTCAGCACCTGGGCAAACTGTCTCTGGCCCGGGACAAACTGGTCAGCAGCGGCCGCAGCGAATTGGCCGCCGATGTCGAGCGCGAAGTCGCCAGCATCCGTACGCAGGCCGAGCTGCTTGGCGCGTTGCCGCTGCTGGGTGTCGCCAGCAGCAGCGAATCAGGCAGTGACGATTTCTCGGCGATGATGGGCCTGGAGAACACCGAAAAAACCGTAGCCGAAGACGCAGGCGTTGGCCTGAAACGGGAACTCAATAGCCTGCTGACGCGCTACCCCGCCGAACTCTCGCGCACGCGCGACCAGATTCAAAAACGCGCCGACCTCAGCAACGCGACGCACCTGAAGATCGCCGCCGTACAACAGGCCATTGCCGGGCTGGAACCGGTGGTCCGTGCTCAGCACGGGCAGATCCAGGGTGAAGTGCGGCTGATGCAGGGCGTGATGATTGGTCTGATTTTGCTGATCGCCCTGCTGATCGACACCTTGCAACGCAAACTGGCCAGGACGCTGACCAACCTGGCGCCGGCGCTCTCGACCTGGGCCGAAGGCGACTTCAGCCAAGACATTCAACTGGGCAAGACCAACCGCGAACTGCAGGACATTGAAGCGTCGCTCAATCGCTTGCGCGCCTATCTGGTGGACCTGGTGGGGACCATCCGACTGAATGCCGAACAGGTCGCCGGCAGCAGCCGCACACTGGCCGAGTTGAGCAATGACCTGCACAGTGGCGCCGAGCATCAAGCGGGCGACACGGCGCTGATCCGTGATTCCCTCGGTGAACTGGAGGCGACGATTCAACAGGTCGCCGGTGATGCCAGCCAGGCGGCTGACGCCAGCCGTCACGCCGGGCTGGCGGTCGAGCATGGACAAAAAGTCATCGGCCTGAGCCTCACGGGGCTGCATGCGCTGGTGGGCGAAGTGCAGGGCAACGCACAGATGATCGAACATCTGGCCGAAGAGTCGGCGACCATCGGCGGCGTCCTCACGGTGATTCGCTCGATTGCCGACCAGACCAACCTGCTGGCCCTGAACGCCGCCATCGAAGCCGCTCGCGCCGGAGAAATGGGTCGAGGATTTGCCGTTGTCGCGGAAGAAGTTCGCTCACTGGCACAACGTACCGCGGGCGCCACGGCCGAGATCCAGACCTTGATCGCTGGCCTGCAAACCGCCGCACGGCAATCGGTAGAGGGCATGCGCGCCCAGGTCGAACACGCCGAAGCCACGGCCAATCAGGCCCAGGCGGCCGACGGCGCACTGGATAAAATCGTTGGCGCGATCCAGACCATTTCCGACACCGCCGTGCGCATCGCCGATGTCACCGCCCAGCAGAGCGGCGCCGTCAGTGAGATCCGCGATCACAGTGAGCGGATTCACCAATTGGGTGGGGATAACTTGCTGCGCATCGGCGAGGGCCGCGTGCAAGGGGAAAATCTGTTGGTGTTGGGTGGACGACTTCACACCGCCGTCCAAGCCTTCCGCGTCTGATAAACCGCCATCGCGGACAAGCCCGCATGATCGTTCCCACGCTCTGCGTGGGAATGCCTCAATGGACGCTCTGCGTCCGCTGTTGGGACGCGGAGCGTCCCGGGCTGCATTCCCACGCAGAGCGTGGGAACGATCAAAATCAAAAGATCGCAGCCTCGTTTCACTCGACAGCTCCTACATACATACGGACCCGAGACGACTCCGCTATCATTCCCGCACCTCCGATACGCGAGATTGTCATGCGCCGTTTGCTCTGCCTGCTGTTTTTAATGATCGCCCTGCCGGCCTCCGCCGCCGGGTTGCTGGAGAGTCGGCCCAGTACCACCCTGGGTTCGATCAACAACAGTGCCGACTTCCTGCCGGTGCGCGAGGCGTTTCAGCTGAGCCTGGTAGACAGCACACCGCAATCGATCAAGCTGCGTTTCGTCGCGACAGAGGGTTACTACCTCTATCGCCATCGCTTTCAATTTCGCGCCGACCCGGCCGATGTCGGCCTCGGCGCCGCACAATTGCCCAAGGGCGAGCAGAAACACGATGAGTACTTCGGCGATGTCGAGGTCTACCACGGAATTCTCGACGTAGAGTTGCCGCGCACCGATCAACGGGCCTTCACCCTGGCGGTGACCTATCAGGGCTGCGCCGATAAAGGCCTGTGCTATCCACCCGAAACCGAGCGCCTCAGCATTGATGGTATCGGTGCCCCGACGGCCGCGCACATCTGGAGCTGGCGTGAACTCGCACTGTTCTTTCTCGCAGGCTTGGGGCTGACCTTCACACCGTGCGTGCTGCCCATGCTGCCGATCCTTTCCGGCGTCGTGCTTCGCGGCCAGGTCGGTGGCTTGCGCGGCTTCAACCTGTCCCTGGCTTACGTGCTGCCAATGGCCGCCTGCTTCGCCTTGCTGGGTGCGTTGATGGGAATGTTCGGCGCGCAACTCAACCTTCAGGCGCGCCTGCAATCGGCCTGGGTGCTGGTGCCGTTCGCGATGTTTTTTGCTGTGTTTGCCCTGGCGATGTTCGGCGTGTTCGAACTCAAGTTGCCGCACGCCATCAGCAGTCGGCTGGATCGTATCGCCGGCCGCACAGAAGGCGGCTCGTTATGGGGCGCGGCGGTGTTGGGCGTGGTGTCGAGCCTGCTGGTCTCCCCTTGCGTGTCGGCGCCGCTGGCCGGTGCGCTGCTGTATATCAGCGCCAGCGGTGATGCTCTGGGCGGCGGTTTGAAATTGTTTATGCTCGGCCTTGGCATGGGCGCACCCCTGCTGCTTGTGGCCACCGGTGGCGCGGCCTGGCTACCTAAAAGCGGCCCATGGTTGATCCAGGTGAAAAATGCGATCGGCGTGTTGCTGCTGGGTCTGGCGATCGGGCTGCTCAGTCGCGTATTGCCGGGACAGATCACCTTGTTGCTGATCGGCTTGCTGGCCGGGGGCGTCGGGTTGTTCATGGGCGCGCTGGAGTTCGTCTACAAACCGCCGCGAAAACGCCTGGGACAATTACTGGGGATGTTCCTGCTGTTTTACGCGCTGGCCTGTTGGTACGGCGCATTCAGTGGTCAGACGGACCCGTTCAATCCGATCGGCCAGCCGCACATGATTGCCGGCAACCAGCAACCGCAAGACAGCGGCGCCTGGCAAACCGTCACGACCCCGGCCGAGCTTGATCGCGTTCTCGCCGACGCCCGATCCACAGCCACCCCGCTGCTGCTCGACTGGTACGCCGACTGGTGCATCAGCTGCAAAGTCATCGAACACGAAGTGCTCAACGACGCCAATGTCGTCGAACGCCTCAAGGGCTATCGACTGATCCGCTTCGACATCACCGCCAGCAACGCCGAGCAACGCACCCTGCTCGATCGCTACAAACTGTTCGGTCCTCCGGCGCTGATGTTTTTCGGCAAGGACGGCATCGAACGCACTGATGTGCGGGTGATTGGCGAGATCGGCGCGAAGGACTTCGCTGAACGCGTCGCCAAAGCAAATGACCGGATTTAATCACTCGGTCACATATTTCGCGCAAACATCGGCCATCGTGCTGGCTATTGCATAGAACTGGACAGTCACAAAGGCTTTGCGGCATAGTCGCCGGGTTCTGACAATTGCACACAGATAACAAGGATCAGCAGA
The DNA here is from genome assembly GCF_024809425.1 of Pseudomonas sp. JAI111. NCBI lineage: Bacteria > Pseudomonadati > Pseudomonadota > Gammaproteobacteria > Pseudomonadales > Pseudomonadaceae > Pseudomonas > Pseudomonas sp. JAI111. The sequence goes on from NZ_JANUCB010000007.1 coordinate 24,145, forward strand.
TGGCGACCTTATTGGTTTTGCACGGCCCCAACCTGAACTTGCTCGGCACCCGTGAACCGGGCACCTACGGCGCTACGACACTGGCGCAGATCAACCAGGACCTGGAACGCCGCGCTCGTGAAGCCGGTCACCATTTACTGCACCTGCAAAGCAACGCCGAATATGAATTGATCGACCGCATCCACGCCGCTCGCAGCGAAGGTGTGGATTTCATTCTGATCAATCCAGCAGCTTTTACGCACACAAGTGTCGCATTACGTGACGCGCTGCTGGCGGTGAGCATCCCATTCATCGAAGTGCATTTGTCTAACGTGCACAAACGCGAACCTTTCCGCCATCACTCTTACTTCTCCGACGTAGCGGTGGGAGTGATCTGCGGCCTTGGCGCCAGCGGTTATCGACTGGCCCTGGAGGCCGCCCTAGAACAGCTTGAAAGACCGGCAACAGCTTGAACAACAAGCGTTACGCCCCTGACCGACCCTTGGGAGTTGATGATTCATGGATATCCGTAAAGTTAAGAAACTGATCGAACTGCTGGAAGAGTCCGGCATCGACGAGCTCGAGATCAAGGAAGGCGAAGAGTCCGTACGTATCAGCCGTCATAGCAAGACTCCGGCTCAGCAGTATTACGCACCTGCTCCAATGCACGCTCCGGCTCCAGCGCCTGTCGCTGCTGCCCCGGTTGCCGCTGCCGCTCCTGCTGCTCCGGCCGCCCCCGCGCTGAACGGCGCCGTTGCCCGTTCGCCGATGGTCGGTACGTTCTATCGCAAGTCTTCGCCATCCTCGCCGTCCTTCGTTGAAGTCGGCCAGACCGTGAAGAAAGGCGACACCCTGTGCATCGTCGAAGCCATGAAGATGATGAACCACATCGAAGCTGAAACCAGCGGTGTGATCGAATCCATCCTCGTCGAAGACGGCCAGCCGGTTGAGTACGACCAACCGCTGTTCACCATCGTTTGAACCGCGGAGAAACTTTGATGACTGCGAAGTTGGAAAAAGTTCTGATCGCCAACCGCGGTGAGATTGCCCTGCGGATCCTGCGTGCCTGCAAAGAGATGGGCATCAAGACTGTCGCCGTTTACTCCAAGGCCGACAAAGAGCTGATGCACCTGGGCCTGGCAGACGAATCCGTCTGCATCGGTCCGGCCTCTGCCGCGCACTCTTACCTGCACATCCCGGCAATCATCGCCGCCGCTGAAGTGACCGGCGCTACCGCCATCCACCCAGGCTACGGTTTCCTTGCGGAAAACGCTGATTTCGCTGAACAGGTCGAGAACTCCGGCTTTGCTTTCATTGGCCCCAAAGCCGACACCATTCGCCTGATGGGCGACAAGGTATCGGCCAAGCACGCCATGATCGCTGCGGGTGTTCCAACCGTTCCGGGTTCCGACGGCCCACTGCCTGAAGACGAAGAAACCGCTCTGCGCATCGGTCGCGAAGTCGGTTACCCGGTGATCATCAAGGCCGCTGGCGGCGGCGGTGGTCGCGGCATGCGCGTTGTGCATAAAGAAGAAGACCTGATCTCCTCGGCGAAACTGACCCGCTCCGAAGCGGGCGCAGCGTTCGGCAACCCGATGGTCTATCTGGAAAAATTCCTGACCAACCCACGTCACGTGGAAGTCCAGGTGCTTTCCGATGGCCAGGGCCATGCCATCCATCTGGGCGACCGCGATTGCTCGCTGCAACGTCGTCACCAGAAGGTTCTCGAAGAAGCGCCGGCACCGGGCATCGACGAGAAAGCCCGTGCTGAAGTCCTCGCTCGCTGCGTCAAGGCGTGCATCGACATCGGCTACCGTGGCGCCGGCACCTTCGAGTTCCTTTACGAAAACGGCCACTTCTACTTCATCGAGATGAACACTCGTGTCCAGGTAGAGCACCCGGTTTCGGAAATGGTCACTGGCATCGACATCGTCAAGGAGATGCTCAGCATCGCCGCTGGCAACAAGTTGTCGTACACCCAGGAAGACGTGGTCATCCGTGGTCACGCGCTGGAATGCCGGATCAACGCCGAAGACCCGAAAACCTTCATGCCAAGCCCAGGCACGGTCAAGCATTTCCACGCTCCAGGCGGCAACGGCGTTCGCGTCGATTCGCACCTGTACAGCGGTTATGCCGTTCCGCCGAACTACGATTCGTTGATCGGCAAGCTGATCACCTACGGCGCAACCCGTGAAGAAGCCATGGCGCGCATGCGCAATGCTTTGGACGAAATCGTTGTCGACGGGATCAAGACCAACATCCCGCTGCACCGCGACCTGGTCCGTGATGAAGGCTTCTGCAAAGGGGGTGTGAACATTCACTACCTCGAGCACAAGCTGGCAGGCGAGAAGCACTAAGCTTCGACCCTATCTACAAAGCCGCCTCCGGGCGGCTTTGTTGTTTCTGGGTATTTCATCCGAGCATCACACCGCCCCTGTGGGAGCGAGCTTGCTCGCGATGACGGCGTGTCAGGCGACATATATACCGGATGTGAGGCCCTCATCGCGAGCAAGCTCGCTCCCACAGGGTATGGCGCTCATCAGGAACTGTGCAGTGAGCACAGGCGACTCCCACAAATGCCCCGCGCTCGCGTAAACTTGCGCGCTTCTCGCAGCCCGCTAGGCTGCAATCTATATTTTTCAAAGGTGCCCGCCATGCCTTGGCTGCAAGTCCGTCTCGCCATCAGCCCAGAACAAGCCGAAACCTACGAAGACGCGTTCCTTGAAGTGGGCGCCGTGTCGGTGACCTTCATGGATGCCGAAGATCAACCGATCTTCGAACCGGAACTCAACACTACGCCGCTGTGGTCGCACACGCACCTGCTGGCACTGTTCGAAGGCGGCACCGAAGCCGCCTCCGTGCTGGCCCATCTTGAATTGCTGACCGGTAGCCCGCTGCCCGAGCACCACAGCGAAGTCATCGAAGACCAGGACTGGGAACGCAGCTGGATGGACGGTTTCCAGCCGATGCGTTTCGGCCAGCGCCTGTGGATCGTGCCAAGCTGGCACGCCGCCCCGGAACCGGACGCCGTGAACCTGCTGCTGGATCCGGGCCTGGCATTTGGCACCGGCACCCACCCGACCACCGCCCTGTGCCTGGAATGGCTCGACGGTCAGGACCTCAAGGACTGCAACGTGCTCGACTTCGGCTGCGGCTCTGGGATCCTGGCGATTGCCGCCCTGTTGCTGGGCGCCAAGCAAGCCGTGGGCACCGACATCGACGTCCAGGCACTGGAAGCTTCCCGTGACAACGCCGGGCGCAACAATATCGCCGAAGCGCTTTTCCCGCTGTATCTGCCGGAAGATCTGCCCCAGGTTCAGGCTGACGTGCTGGTCGCCAACATCCTGGCTGGCCCGTTGGTTGCCCTGGCGCCGCAGCTGTCCAGCCTGGTCAAGCCTGGCGGCCGCCTGGCACTGTCGGGCATCCTCGCCGAGCAAGGTGAAGACGTCGCCAAAGCCTACGCCCAGGACTTCGATCTGGACCCGATCGCCAATCGCGATGGCTGGGTGCGCATCACTGGCCGTCGGCGCTAGAATGAGCGCCTGCCTAAACCGGATCGCCGCATGACCGATAGCTTCGTCACTCAGTGCCCGCATTGCCAGACCAGCTTCCGCGTGAGCCACGCTCAATTGAGCGTGGCCCGTGGAGTGGTTCGTTGCGGCTCGTGCCTGCAGGTGTTCAACGCCGCCAAGCAGCTGCTTGACCAGCGGGCCGGCAAGGAAGCGGTCAAACCGGTCGCCCCGACCATCGTCGAACCGCCGGCACAGCGCGCCATCAGCCAAAAGCAATGGTCTGCCGCCGAGCTGGATCTGGACAGCCTGGACCTGGACGAAGAACTTGCCCGGCTCGAACAGCGGGAAATCCAGCCGACCACCGAATTCGGCCGGCACCGCGAAGACAGCCTGAGCGCTCGCCGCGATAACCCCGAACACGACGCTCCGTGGTCCGACAGTCTCTTCAGCGAATCGGCCGCCGATCGCGCCCAGGCGGTCGAAGACGACCAAAAGGAAGCGCGGACCGAACCGGGCAAGCACGCGCGCACTGAACCTTCGTTCTCGCTGGAACCGGTTGATCTGGACGACGAACCCCAGGTGCCGCAACTGCGCCTGAATGACCCGCTCGACATGCCCTTGCACCATGATCGCCTGTCGGCAACCGATGCACCTGAGGACGACCTGCCCCCGATCGTCCCCCTGCGCAAGCGACACGAGCGCAGTGAATCGACCGAACGTGCCGAGGCGTTGCAAGACCTCAGCGACGATCCGCTGCAACTGGATTGGCAAAAACGCCGCTCCCCCTGGGGCCGACGGCTGTTCTGGTCCCTGCTGGTGTTGCTCGGCGCAGTCGCGCTGGCGGGCCAATACGTCGCTTACCATTTCGATGAATTGGCACGCCAGGACCAGTACCGTCCGTGGTTCCAGCAACTGTGTCCGCAAATCGGCTGCACGGTGCCATCCAAGGTCGACATCGCAAAAATCAAAAGCAGCAACCTCGTCGTGCGCAGCCACCCCGAGTTCAATGGTGCGCTGGTGGTCGATGCGATCATCTACAACCGCGCGCCCTTCTCCCAGCCGTTCCCGTTGCTGGAACTGCGTTTCGCCGACCTCAACGGCCACCTGATCGCCAGCCGCCGCTTCAAGCCCGGCGAGTACCTCAACGGCGATCTTGAAGGAATGGCGGAGATGCCACCGCAGACGCCGATCCACATCGCACTGGATATCCTCGATCCAGGCTCCAAAGCGGTGAACTACAGCCTGAGCTTCCATTCGCCCGAGTGAAACGGTTCACCGTTACAGGCTTGACGGCATATTTCTGACTTTGACCGCTCATACCAAACCGCTGGCGATAACAGAATTACTGTTCAGATTTTGTTCAATTCAGCCTTTATCCAGTCATCGAGAGCGGGTATCATGCCAACCCTTTTTCGAACTCTCATGATCCGGCCCCACAACAGGGAAGTCCTATGTCGGCGGTACGCATCGGTCCATATACATTGCACAACGGCTTGATTCTCGCACCAATGGCGGGCGTCACAGACCAGCCCTTTCGTCAGCTGTGCAAGCGACTGGGCGCAGGACTTGTAGTCTCTGAAATGGTCACCAGCGACATGAGTTTGTGGAACACCCGCAAATCGCGGATGCGCATGATTCACGAAGGTGATCCCGAGCCTCGCTCGGTACAGATCGCCGGTGGCGATGCACAGATGCTTGCGGATGCGGCCCGAGCGAATGTCGAACTGGGCGCACAGATTATTGACATCAACATGGGCTGTCCGGCGAAGAAGGTCTGCAACAAGGCCGCCGGTTCCGCACTGTTGAAGGATGAAGCGTTGGTCACCGAGATCCTGCACGCCGTAGTGGCTGCGGTCGATGTGCCGGTCACCTTGAAGATCCGCACCGGCTGGGACCGGGACAACAAGAATGGTTTGACGGTGGCGAAGATCGCCGAGCAGGCAGGCATCACGGCGTTGGCGGTCCATGGCCGCACCCGTGCCGACCTGTACACCGGTGAAGCCGAGTACGACACCATTGCCGCGATCAAGCAGGCAGTGTCGATTCCGGTCTTCGCCAACGGTGATATCGATTCACCCGAGAAGGCCCGGTACGTACTCGATGCGACCGGTGCCGATGGCCTGCTGGTAGGCCGGGCAGCCCAGGGGCGGCCATGGATTTTTCGTGAGATCGATCATTTCCTGCGCACCGGCGAGAAACTCCCGGCACTGGAACTGATCGAGGTGGAACGCATTCTGCTAGAGCATCTGGCTGCACTGCACGTCTTCTATGGAGACGTCATGGGTGTCCGTATCGCTCGAAAGCATGTGGGCTGGTATCTCGCAACCTTGCCGGGCGCCAGGGAGTTTCGCGCCCACTTCAATCGTTTGGAAGATACGGAAGCACAATGCGCCAACGTTCAGGGCTTCTTCGCCGAACGTTATAAGAGCCTGACAGGGGACGGAGAAGGGGTGGCCGCATGACGATGATGACCGAGACTTTAGTGAGTGGAACAACACCCGTGAGCGACAACGTGAATTTGAAACAGCACCTCAACACGCCGAGCGAAGAAGGTCAGACCCTTCGCGGGAGTGTCGAGAAAGCGCTGCACAATTATTTCGCCCACCTTGAGGGCGCTGCCGTCACGGATGTGTACAACCTGGTGCTCTCCGAAGTCGAGGCTCCCCTGCTCGAGTGCGTGATGAACTACGTCAAGGGCAACCAGACCAAGGCCAGCGAGCTGCTCGGACTCAACCGGGGCACGCTGCGCAAGAAACTCAAGCAGTACGATTTGCTGTAAGCATTCAATCAAACCAGAAAGGCGCCCGCGTAAAAACGGTCGCCTTTTTTGCTGACTCCTTTGCTTTTGATGGAAATTGAAATGACCGACCAGACTACCCGCCTGCCGATCCGCCGCGCCTTGATCAGCGTTTCCGACAAGACCGGGATCCTTGAATTCGCCAAGGAGCTTGAAGCCCTGGGCGTCGAGATCCTCTCCACCGGTGGAACGTTCAAGCTGCTGCGCGACAACGGTGTTGCCGCAGTGGAAGTCGCCGATTACACCGGTTTCGCAGAAATGATGGACGGTCGGGTCAAGACCCTGCACCCGAAAATCCACGGCGGGATCCTCGGTCGTCGCGGTATCGACGACGCCATCATGAACGAACACGGCATCAAGCCGATCGATCTGGTGGCGGTCAACCTGTACCCGTTCGAAGCCACCATCAACAAGCCAGGTTGCGACCTGCCGACCGCCATCGAAAACATCGATATCGGCGGCCCGACCATGGTCCGTTCGGCAGCAAAAAACCATAAAGACGTGGCCATCGTGGTCAACGCCAGCGACTACGCCAGCGTCCTCGACAACCTCAAGGCCGGCGGCCTGACCTACGCTCAGCGTTTCGACCTGATGCTCAAGGCCTTTGAACACACCGCCGCTTACGACGGCATGATCGCCAACTACATGGGCACCGTGAACCAGGCCGCTGAAACCCTCAGCACTGAAGGTCGCAGCGAGTTCCCGCGCACCTTCAACAGCCAGTTCGTCAAGGCTCAGGAAATGCGCTACGGCGAGAACCCGCACCAGAGCGCGGCGTTCTACGTGGAAGCCAAGCCTGCTGAAGTCGGCATCGCCACCGCGACCCAACTGCAAGGCAAAGAGCTGTCGTACAACAACGTGGCCGACACCGACGCCGCGCTGGAATGCGTCAAGAGCTTCGTCAAGCCGGCCTGCGTGATCGTCAAGCACGCCAACCCGTGCGGCGTGGCCGTAAGCCCGGACGCCGAAGGCGGCATCCGTCAGGCCTACGAACTGGCTTATGCCACTGACACCGAATCGGCGTTCGGCGGCATTATCGCGTTCAACCGCGAGCTGGATGCTGAAACGGCCAAGGCCATCGTCGAGCGTCAGTTCGTCGAAGTGATCATCGCGCCATCCGTCAGCGAAGAAGCCCGCGCCATCGTGGCCGCCAAAGCCAACGTGCGTCTGCTGGCCTGCGGCGAATGGTCGGCTGACCGCGCCCCTGCTTGGGACTACAAACGTGTCAACGGTGGTCTGCTGGTACAGAGCCGCGACATCGGCATGATCAGCGCCGACGACCTGAAAGTCGTGACCAAGCGCGCACCGACCGAGCAAGAGATCCACGACCTGATCTTCGCCTGGAAAGTGGCCAAGTACGTCAAGTCCAACGCCATCGTCTACGCCAAGAACCGTCAGACCATCGGTGTCGGCGCCGGCCAGATGAGCCGCGTGAACTCGGCCCGTATCGCGGCGATCAAGGCTGAACACGCCGGCTTGCAAGTGGCAGGATCGGTGATGGCATCGGATGCGTTCTTCCCGTTTCGCGACGGTCTGGACAACGCGGCCAAGGTTGGCATTACCGCAGTGATCCAGCCAGGCGGCTCGATGCGTGATGCTGAGGTGATTGCTGCTGCCGACGAAGCTGGCATCGCCATGGTTTTCACCGGCATGCGCCACTTCCGTCACTAATCAGACAACGGCCGCACTGAAGCCGGCATCTGCTGCGTTGGAGGCTACCTTGATGATGCTCATTGCCAAAAGGCAACTCCGCTCATCAAGGTAGCCTCCGCCTTGCATCTACCAGCTTCATTGCGACCTCCTACAGCGTAAGCGCTTTAGGTTCTAAAACAGAATTAGCGTCATCCGAGGTTTTTGAAATGAATGTTTTGATCATTGGCAGCGGTGGCCGTGAACACGCCCTGGCCTGGAAAGTGGCTCAGGATCCGCGCGTGCAGAAAGTGTTCGTCGCCCCGGGCAACGCCGGTACGGCCACTGAAGCCAAGTGCGAGAACGTCGCCATCGACGTGCTGGCCCTTGAGCAACTGGCTGACTTTGCCGAGAAAAACGTTTCCCTGACCATCGTCGGCCCGGAAGTGCCACTGGTCGCAGGCGTGGTCGATCTGTTCCGCTCCCGTGGCCTGGATTGCTTCGGTCCGACCGCTGGCGCCGCTCAGCTGGAAGGCTCGAAAGCCTTCACCAAGGATTTCCTCGCACGCCACAAGATCCCGACCGCCGACTACCAGAACTTCACCGAGATCGAGCCGGCACTGGCTTATCTGCGTGAAAAAGGCGCACCGATCGTGATCAAGGCCGACGGCCTGGCTGCCGGTAAAGGCGTCATCGTTGCCATGACCCTGGCCGAAGCCGAAGACGCCGTACGCGACATGCTCGCGGGCAACGCCTTTGGCGAAGCCGGTTCGCGCGTTGTGATCGAAGAGTTTCTGGATGGCGAAGAAGCCAGCTTCATCGTCATGGTCGACGGCAAGAATGTACTGCCGATGGCCACGAGCCAGGACCACAAGCGCGTCGGCGACGGCGACACCGGCCCCAACACTGGCGGCATGGGTGCTTACTCCCCTGCCCCGGTGGTTACTGCCGAAGTTCATCAGCGGGTCATGGACCTGGTGATCTGGCCGACAGTGCGCGGCATGGCCGAGGAAGGCAACGTCTACACTGGCTTCCTGTACGCGGGCTTGATGATCGACAAGGCTGGTAACCCAAAAGTTATCGAGTTCAACTGCCGTTTCGGTGATCCTGAGACCCAACCGGTGATGCTGCGCTTGCAGTCGAGCCTGGTGTTGTTGGTCGAAGCCGCCCTGGCGCAAGCCCTGGACAAGGTCGAAGCGCAATGGGATCCACGTCCGAGCGTCGGGATTGTGCTGGCAGCTGGCGGTTACCCGGGCGACTACGCTAAAGGCGTCGCCATCAACGGTCTGGAAGCCGCCGCTGGTCTGGAAGGCAAAGTCTTCCACGCCGGCACTGCGCTCAAGGACGGTCAAGTGGTGACGGCCGGTGGTCGGGTGCTCTGCGCTACCGCCATGGGCGCCAGCGTCGATGCTGCCCAGCAGCAGGCTTACAAGCTGGCGGCCAGGATTGATTGGGAAGGCTGTTTCTATCGCAAGGACATTGGCTACCGTGCCATTGCCCGCGAGCGTGGCGAAAATCAGGAATAAGCGATCCATTCAGCCGGGCAAGGGCCTCAGGCCCTTGCCGGACTATTCGGGCGCCGCGCATAGTACTAATCTGGCATCAACCTACGAAGGGATTTCGCCGTGCGCTGGCTCAGGATTGCCATAGGTTTCACTGTCACATTGCTGACCTTGCTCTGCATGCTCCCGGCGTCGGCCGCGCAAGGCAGTGGCTGGGCAGTATTGCTTGATGAACAGGGCGACCTGCAGCTGAGCGACATCCGTTCCGCTCGCTACACCAATCAATTCAGCCCTACCGAACTGGACCGCCTGACTGCGGCCGAGCCCGGAGGGGCGTTGTGGCTGCGCTTCAGGCTGGCGCCCGGCAAACACGAGCAATTGCTGCGAGTGTTTGCGCCGGACCTGTCGCACCTCAACCTGTATGTGCTCGACGGCGACACGCTGATCGATCAATTGAACACCGGCACCTCGCAGCCCCAGACTGACCGTCCCCTGCCCAGCAGCGACTTCATGTTGCCGCTGCCACAAAGCGACAAGCCCCTCGATGTCTACCTGCGGCTCGTGTCCGAACACCAGTTGCGGCCTTTCATTACCCTGCAATCGGCGATCATGACCGCCGCCAACCAGAAGCAGACGCTGATTTACGGCCTGCTGTTCGGTTGCATCGGGATGCTGATCCTGCACAACCTCGTGCGCTATGCGTACACGCGATCGCGCAGTAGTTTGTGGCTCGCCGGATGCGAAGCGCTGTTGATGCTCAGCCTGCTGTTGCTGCTGAACCTGGCCGGACCCTGGCTACCAGACTGGCATGCCGTGCAGACGCCGGGCGCTTATCTTGCCTTGCTGCTGACGGCGCCCTGCGGCCTGATGTTCGCCTATCGTTTCTTCGCCCCACTCGGCCCGCACCCGCTGAACAAGCTTTTGCTGGGGGACATCCTGTTCATCGTGGTCTGCGGCTTGTTGCTGTTGTTCGTCAACACGCTGCCGCTCAATATCATGACCTACGCCCTGGTGGCGCTGGCCGGCCTGAGCATGTTGTTCGTCGGCGCCCATCACTGGCAAAAAGGCTATCGCCCGGCTCGCCTGTTCGTTGCGGCGATGGTGGTGTTCAACATCGGCACGCTGATCATATTGCCGGCCCTGCTGGGGCTAACCCAAGTTGCCCCGCAAGGCCTGATCATCACGCTGCTCGCGTTCATCTGCGTCAGTGGCCTGCTGATGAGCATTGCCCTGAGTGAACGACAGCGCAGCATCACTGAGGATCGCTTCAGCGTCAGTCGAGACCTGGCAGCCAGCAATGCCGAGATCAACGCCAAGGCCGAATTCCTCGCCAAGATCAGCCATGAGATCCGCACCCCGATGAATGGCGTGCTGGGCATGACCGAGTTGCTGCTGGGTACGCCCCTGTCGGTCAAACAGCGTGACTATGTGCAAACCATCCACAGTGCCGGCAACGAACTGCTGACACTGATCAACGAGATTCTCGACATCTCCAAGCTCGAGTCCGGGCAGATCGAACTGGACGATGTGCAGTTCGACCTCAATGCCCTGATCGAAGACTGCCTGAGCATCTTCCGCGCCAAGGCCGAACAGCAAAACGTCGAGCTGATCAGCTTCATCCAGCCGCAAGTGCCACGCGTCATCAGCGGTGACCCGACGCGCCTGCGCCAGACCTTGCTGAGCCTGCTGGAAAACGCCCTCAAGAAAACCGACGAAGGCGAGATCCTGATCGTCGTCGCCCTCGATGACCGCAGCGCCAAACCGCGCTTGCGCATCGCCGTGCAGGACAGCGGCGTGCCGATGGAACCCGAAGAGCGTGATGCCCTGATGCACGCCGAGCTGCACAGCAAGCACTTCCTCTCGGCGACCAGCCTGGGCGGTAATCTGGGGCTGGTGATTGCCCGCCAGTTGATTCGCCTGATGCAGGGTGAATTCGGTATCAAGAGCGGCGCCAACCAGGGCAGCACCTTGTGGCTGACCCTGCCACTGGACCCTGATCGACTCGAACATCCGACCTCGGACCTCGATGGCCCGCTGCAAGGTGCACGCGTGCTGGTGGTCGACGACAACGACACCTGCCGCAAGGTGCTGGTGCAGCAGTGCAGCGCCTGGGGCCTGAACGTCAGTGCCGTTCCGTCGGGTAAAGAGGCATTGGCATTACTGCGCACCAAAGCGCACTTGCGCGACTACTTCGATGTGGTTCTGCTCGACCAGAACATGCCCGGCATGACCGGCATGCAACTGGCGGCCAAGATCAAGGAAGACCCGAGCCTGAACCACGATATTCTGCTGATCATGCTCACCGGCATCAGCAACGCACCAAGCAAGATCATCGCGCGCAACTCCGGGATCAAACGTATCCTGGCCAAACCGGTGGCCGGCTACACCCTCAAGACCACCCTGGCGGACGAGCTGAACCAGCGCAACAAAGGCCAGGCCATGTCGCAGCAATTGCCAACAGGCCCGATGCTTCCGGTCAAGGTCCCAAGCGATTTCCGCATCCTGGTGGCGGAAGACAACAGCATCTCGACCAAAGTGATTCGCGGCATGCTCGGCAAGCTCAATCTGCAACCGGACACCGCCAGCAATGGTGAAGAAGCCTTGCAGGCGATGAAAGCCCAACGCTATGACCTGGTGTTGATGGACTGTGAAATGCCCATCCTTGACGGGTTCTCGGCGACTCAGCAGTTACGTGCCTGGGAAGTCGGCAATCAGCGGATTCGTACACCGGTGGTGGCATTGACCGCGCACATTCTCGCCGAACACAAGGAGCGCGCACGCCAGGCCGGCATGGACGGGCACATGGCAAAACCGGTCGAGCTGTCGCAGCTGCGCGACTTGATTGAGCACTGGGTAGCGGAACGGGATCAGCAAAACCGGGCGACGGCTCAAACCTCCTGAGCCGACAGACCTCGTAACGCCTGATAGACTCCCCCTCGACTTTCCCAGACTGTGAGCCTGCACCATGCTCCATGTGTTATTCAGCGTTTACCTGAAGATGCTGGTGCTCTATAGCCCGTTCTTCGTGTTGTCCTGCTTCATCAGTCTGACCCGCGGCTATTCGCGCAAGGAACAACGGCGCCTGGCCTGGAAAGTGGCGATTGCCACCCTGGTGTCCAGCATCCTGCTGTACCTGTTCGGGCGCGTGATTTTCAGCGTCTTCGGCATTACCGTCGACGCGTTCCGCATCGGTGCCGGCAGCGTGTTGTTCATCTCGGCATTGGGCATGGCCCAAGGCAAGTCAGCGGTACAGACCGACAATGTCCAGCAGGATGTGACGATCGTCCCGCTGACCATTCCCCTGACGGTCGGCCCCGGCACCATCGGCGCCTTGCTGGTAATGGGAGTCAGCCAGCCGCATTGGGACGACAAGCTCACGGCGATTCTCAGTATTGCCTTGGCCAGTTTTACGGTTGGCGTGGTGCTTTACCTGTCGAACCGGATCGAGCGGATTCTCGGCGACCAGGGCTTGCAGATCGTCAGCCGGTTGATGGGTTTGTTTGTCTGTGCGCTCGCGGCGCAAATCATCTTTACCGGGGTCAAGGGCTATCTGGTTCCCTGACTTCTGCGCGTGATAAAAAAGGGCCGATGGCATGACGCCATTGGCCCTTTTTTTTAGCTGATTGCGTTCTTGCGTCGTTGAAACCGTTTGCTCAGTGCCGCCTTGTAATACTGCCCAAGGTACTCTTCCAGATCATCCTTTAGTGCCGCGTAACGAAGTGGGTTAAAGGTCATGTAAGCGTTGCCACGAAAAATATCCACATTCGACGCTTTCCAGTCAAAAAAGAGAGGCTCTTTTTTGTTGCTGTCATCGATGCAATCAATCGAAGTCAACGAAGTGAGAATGATACCGTTCGCCAGTTGATCACAGGGCATGACGGCGAGCCGGACCCCCTTCTTCTTGATCACTTCACTGTTGAACAACTTGATGGCTTCAGGTTCTTTCTTAAGAGCACCTAACGCGCTGTCGGCAATCGCACCGAGAACTGCAGCGCCGGGCAGCGCCGCTTTCGCCGCATCAACACCCGCTTTGACGATATCGGTAACGATGTTATCCATTGTTAACTGATGCGCACTCTTCTGATAGGAGGTGTAACCAGAGTCGGCGACTAAACAACCTGCTTCATCCATGCATTTCAGGAAAGCGAGATACCAGTCTTTGGGATTATCACTTGGAACTTCGTAGCTCGCCTCCAGCTTCGCAAACTTGATCAGGTTTTCAATAATCGCCATGTTTTCAAGGGAGATGTTTGCCCCATAACCCACCAGAGTATCGGCCAATACCACCGCATCCAGTTCTTTGGTGGGGTTACTCATGACGGCGGCTACCGCCTGCCGTTTTACCCGACCAATCGCTGGCTGCAATAACCGGCGCTTATCAATGCGAGCCTTTACCAAAGCGATGCTATTTTCGACACTAACAGCACTTTCCATAACGTCCATATTCATTATTCCTTTCGTAGATTTATATAGGCCCTCGGGGCACTTCTGAAATCTAACGCACTGCCCACACATCAACAAACCGAATTTAAATTCCGTATATGTACAACAACAACTTCGCACCCACCGCACCCACAACAAACTAAAACCAAGAAACATAATCACAGCACATTCGCGCCCGCGCCCACTTAGCCGGCTGTAATCTGCATCAGCGACATACTGCTCGCACACTTCAAATTATTCATGTTAATCAAGAGTGACTTATGCGTAACGAAACACCTTCTGGCGTGGTGACACACCACAATCTTATTTCCTGTATCGACGAACTATCCTTGCAAGACTATGACGATTTAACTGACTGCACTCGTCTTTCAACAAGTTCGGCTGACCTCGCTCACAATCGCTTTGGCAACTCACAAAGCTGGCTGGATGAATATGTGCGCACACTGATGTTTCTGGGCTGGTCGCTCCATGACGGGGCCATCACGACACGCACCCGCGTTACTGTTTCCGGGAGCATTGCCGATTTTCTGGTGCAACGCGCGCAAACCATGAACCCCAGGCAGGGTAATGCCATGATCGACACCCTGGATGCGCTGGTCTCCGATCAGCCCGCCGTCCTGTCACTGGACGAGGAAAGTCTTAAAGGGCAGCGTTTCCAGGTGGCTCCGTCTCGCTACGACTCAAGCGGGAATCTTCACATGGCCATCTTTAATCTTGAGCTGGTTGCCAATACAGCACAAAGCCGCTTTTTGTTTTGGCCTTGGGACAATCAATCAGCAAAGCTCGTGCAGCAGAGTGCGTTTCTTAAATTGAATAGAAATGTGCTCGACACAAAAAGGGCATTCATGGCGACTAAACTACGCGACAAGATCATGAAACGATTTGCTTTGAGGAGGAGGCAGCCATAAACGGCCGGAACGCGCCGCTGTTCTCCATAAACAAAAACGCCCCAAAAGGGGCGTTTTCGCATAGTGGCGGAAAGGGTCCTACCTTCGTACCGTCAAGCCATCGCTGGAAGCTCCGGCACCGACGGCGCACGGCTCAACGACAAGAGTTGTTTAAACCCGATACTTTGCGGGTGTCCCTTTTGCGCCACCAGTGTGGCGACCAAGGTCGACACCGCGCACGACACATCCCCTTCCATCGAGAGAAACACATCCCCACGCCCGCTCACATCACCGCCATGCACGCCGCGGAATATCAAACTGTGCCCGCTGTCCGCATCGACAATCACCAAGTGCTCATCCACCAGGCTCGCCCATAACTGATCGGCGACCTTGATATCCCAGATCAGCTTGCCTGCAATCAAAGGCCGCTGGCCCAGTGCATAGCGGCAATCGACAATCACCGATTCAAGCTTCAACCAGATCGCCTGGGTGAGTCGGCTCGTGACAGCGCCTTGTCCCATCCTGAGGACCAGGATGCTGACATCATCGGCGAGCAACGCCAGCAGGTCCTGACTCCTCGCCGGAGCGTCGATCACCTGCACTTCGCCCGTTCGCTGGACATAGTCGAGTGGCCCGGCATGGCCCTTTTGCGGATAGCTGCTCAGGCGCCCTTCTGGTCGTTCATACAGCAGCACGCTGGTTTGCTTCTGTGTGCCGATCAGCTCGTAGGCGAACTTTATGTCGGCATTCGGGACGCGGATCAATCGCCCGGTTTTAACCACGAACCATTGGTGGCTGTCGGGCGCGGCGACGGTTAGAAAAGGGGCGCATCGATGTTCGTTCGCCAGCGCCAGCAAGGCCTCGCTCAAGTCACCGTCATGGCTGGCAACCCAATGACCATCGACGCCGGTAATCAACGCCGGCTCCCGATAATCCAAAGCCAGCTGGATGCCTTCAGGCGTTGTTGCCCGCAGGCCCGTACCGTCGACCGTCACCTCGGCAAAGCGCCACGAATCCCACTCCTGCTGCGGTGCCGGCACTGCCATCGCGGACACCTGTTGTGATCCCTCGGCGAACGCCTTTTCCAGAACCACGACGTCGATGAAGTCCTGCCGATACACGCCTCCCGTTGAAAGATCAAACAACCAGACGGCCTGCCCATCCGGGGTGACATTGAGCAAGCGCACCGGTTTTCCATGGCCAAGGCTCGAGAGCAGGAGCCGATCGCCCACGTACCAGGCGCACAACTTCGCGTCGCCTGGGGTCCTGGCCAAACCCAGCAAGGCAAAGCTTGAGACCGGGTACTGCGTCGCAATGCCGGGCAGTGCCGACCACCACTGCGGCCGATCCCGGAACCAGGCGTCGGCGAGCCCGCCGAACTGCAGATGCCCCTGTTCGTTCAGATTGAAAAACAGCCCGGTATCGGTGAGGGCGACATAACCCGAATCAAGGGCAATCACCTCCTTCAACCCTGTCGGCGTGATGTGCATGTTGACCCATTGCCCGCGATCGCCTGCCACTGACCATTGCTGGCGCACCAGAGTGCGCTGGGTCTTATCGAAGATGACCATCACGTCGGCATCAGCGCCGGCAGGGGTAATCAGCACCAGGTCGTCCAGCGTCTTGATCGAATCCGGCCACCCTCGTGCACGATGCCCACGGGCAGGTGCGCGAATGATCATGCGATCCCTGTCGCGAACCCACACCAGATCCCGCACATCGGCCTCAATCAGCCAGCAGACAGAGATCAAAGCCGCAAACTGCCAGTCAACCGTCTGACTGGCCTTGGGCGGCACAAAGTCGCCCAGGATCGGCGTCCAGTCAGCCAGCGTATCCCCCGCCAACAATGTCGCTAACGCAGGCTCGAGGTTGCGGGTGATGGAGCACAGCAACGCTCTCTGCTCGTGAACGAGGAAGACGAGTTCATCATGAGAACCGTCCTCGCGCGACACCTTCTGGACGATCTGAATGGCACCGCTGGCCAGGAGAGTAACGCCGGTGATTTGTGTTTCGGCATTGGTCACCCACAGGCGATAGCGCTGGATGAGCGTGCCGGTGGTCGCGTCGACCTGCCAGATTTCATACCCCTGGGGATGATAAAAGTAGGCGCAACCCTGAACGACGGTGCCCAGCATGACCTCGTCGGCCAGCAACACGTCGTGGTTACGGATGTACAGAAAACGATCCTGAGCCGCATCGTAAAAGGCCACGACGGTTCTGGGCTCGTCGGGCTTTTCGAAGGGAACGACAAACCCGTGGACCGGGGTGTAAGGCATCGCCAGCCTGTGCGCTTGAGCCAGCGTCTTGAAGTGATCGAGTAATGCCTGCTCATCAAGCGTGACGTCGGCTTCTTCCTCGATCAACACCAATTGCAGGGTGTTCTGGTCCAGTCGCATGACTTTGTTGCCCGCCAGTTTGAACAGCACCTCGCGCCGGGCGGTCCCCGTCAGTTTGACCTCGACCGTGCCGGCTGAGAATTGGTCGGCACGTGTTATATGGAGAGCCTCTTCGTCCAGCCAGCGGGCTTCAATCACCCAGCGCATGACGCCATTACCCGGCGCATCGAGCTCCAGGCTGACACCGGGATTGAGCAGGACGGAGCACTGGGCGCCGGCACCCTCGATACGGTAGGTAATCAGGCCGTGCCACTCCTTGGGCAGCACGGGCACCACCAACGAGCGCTCGAGGCGGTCGAGGCGGACGTTGAACACGGTGGGTTTGTAGACAGGGTTCAGCCGACTGATCACGTATTCGCCGGGAAACGAATAGAACGAGAACAGAAACTGCAATCGACCGTCGCTGTCTTTCTGCTCCAGGCGACGCGCCGTATCGAACCCGGCGTCATGACGGGTCGTGACAAAAGGCAACAACGTGTAATCGTAGCCGTACCAGGTTTTTGGCGTGCAGGGCAGCACGATCGCCTGGCCGGCCAGTGGCTTGAACGCAGCCGTGGCAGGCAGTCCAAGCCCCTGACGGATATCGATGGCGCGCTTATAGTCGACATCGAAATCCGGGACACCCAGGTGGTCATGCAACGGGAATAATCTCGGGCTGTCGAAGCGCACGGTCGATGCGCGCAGGTCCAGTTCGGCGAATCCCGGCAGTGGATGAGCGATCCAGGTATTGGAGGCCTCGTCCAGGTGATAGCCGCCCTGTCGGTAAGCCTTTTCGAGGCGGTCAAAGAATAGCCCGACCTGCTTGGCTTCTTCTGCGATAGCTGCGAACCCTTCAGCCAGCGCGGCAACGCCCACGGCCAGACCGCCCAGAATGACACTCACGCCGCCCAACACTGCCGCAGCCGTACCGGCCCCGACCAGACCGGCGCCAATGCCCGCGGCAGCCAGTGCCGCGCTGGCGGAATCGAAGGCCAACTGAGTGCCAAACTGCGCCTTTTGGATGTCATTGGCCGCGTGGTTCAACTGATAGATATCGAACCCGACATTCACCAGCCCCAGCACGGTTCCCACCCCTTCATTGCCGATATGCCCCAGCGCCCCGCGCACTAACGGAGCACTGGTTCGAGCAATAATCTTCTCGTCGTTCAGCGCCTGCCGGACCAGTTGGATAACGCCCAGCACATCCACCACGTTGCCATGGAGCAACTGGGCATGGTTCACATAGGCATGCAGGCGAATGGCCGTGGTCAGGGCATTGTTCTCTTCACTGGCGGCCCCTTCGTGATGACGCAACGCGTTCATCAAGGCTTGAACGGAAAAACCGGCGTTGAGGGTGTGGACGCTGCCGGCCTCCGTGGGATCAACCTCGTTGACGCGCTGGCGGCCGCCCAGGGTTTCGAACACCCGGGACAGGTATTGCTTGATCCCGATGAATCGATGATCGCCGGTGCTGACAACCGTAATGGCTTGTTCGGCTTTGGGATTGACCAGACTCAACGTGTACTCGCCGGTCGGCGTGACGTGCAGCGTTTCAAACAACGGCACGGTATCCGCTGACAGTTGATGCTGCGCCTGTAACTGGCGGGTCGCCTGCGCAATCTGCTCTCCCCACCCCTGCGCATCAAGCTCCAGCAACGAACGCCCCAGCGCGGCGTTGTTCACCAGGGACTGGCCACGACCGCTGGCCAACCGTTGCCGTAGCGGGGGCGCCATCTGCTCCGGCAGCGGCCCGGGTTCAAACAGACTGGAAAGCGGGAGGCCGGAGTGGAACAGCTGCCGGTTCAGTGCGTGGCCGTCGAGTGCGATCAGGTCAAACTGCGGATGACCCCCGACGAAGGACGCAGCGTAGTTCCTGGCCATTTCGTGCTGGATGAAAAACGCGGTCAGCGCCTTGCTGAACGATTCCGCTCGATCGAATTCGAAGACGCCAAAATTCGGATCGAAAAAATGCCAGGTGCTCTGCCCGCCATTGACTGTTTTGGCGACCAACATGGCATGGCTGTCAGTGTTGAGCAGCAAGGTGCAGGTCGAGGGTTGAGCCTCCAGTCGTGCCACGACAGCCGCCAGATCGGCGCGAGGCAATGCCATGCCGATCTCGCTGAGCTGAATGCCGCTAAGCTCCTCGAGCATGCTCAAGAAGGATTTGGAATCACTGTCCCTGGCGGCGATGACGCCCAGATAAAACCGCTCGCGCAAGGTGTTGCCCGCCTGACCGCCCTTGGTGATTGCACCGGCCATGCTCAAGGCCAGGGGCAGGCAACGGCCAGCCACGCGGTCGCCGGTTCCTTCGAGCAACAAATCCTGCGGCACCAGTTTGAAATAGCCCTCGTCAAAACTGCCCAGCACTTCCTCAGCACGTTCGACAATCCGGGTCCGGTATTCAAGCTTCGCCACTTGCTGAATCCGGGCGACAGACTGGCCCCATTGATACAGCGTCAGGTCCTGCGCAAGCGTTTGCTGCCGGAGCTGCGTAGCTGTTTCAACGAAGCTCGGCGAATGTTCGGAACCACTGCTCAACCCGGCCTCGAAAGCGGGGCTGTGCACATTGAACACTGCATGTTCTATCGCCGAATAAGCGAGGGAGGGCCCCAGCTCCGCCACCGTATTGGCAAGGTTTTCCAGCTTTGCACTGACGGCGTCGAAGCTTCGGTTATCCAGCATCGTGGCCCCCGACAATGCCCCCAGCATCAGGCGTTGCAACGGATTCACCTGGCCTATGGGCAGCGATTCCCTGGCGATCCGGTTGAGCAATTCACCCACCGCCAGATCTCGCGTGTCGGGGTCGGGGAGCGAAGCAGGCGGCCGAACACTGGCCTGCTGCGCGATGATCATTTGCCGGTCCTCGAAGCTCAGGGATACCCATCGATCGAATGTCACGCTGCCGCTATGGCGTTGACGCATGGCCTCGAGGAACGGCTTGCCGAGATGATCGGCCAGGCGCTGCAACACATCGGTGATCAGCACATGGCGACCTTCGATAACCGGCCAGCCTTCCTCGAAATCAATACTTTGATAGTCAAGCAACTGCGTCAGATCACCGGCGTAGCGCGCCTTGAACGCCCCTGCGTTCCAGCGTTTTTTTTCCTCGGCGAGCCATTCGTGAGCATTGCCCTCGGCCTCTTTCCAGGAGTGGTCCAGCTCCTCTTCGGTAAAGCGGTTGACGCTATCGGCGAGTATCGCCTCGGCGTTCCATTGTTCAACAAGTCCGGCGGTGTAAGGCACCTGCAAGGCATCAGCCATTGCGCGGCGTACCGCTGCAGGTCCAGTGAGATAGATGGTGCCGTCACTGCCCGGCAGCAGGCCATCACCAAAATAGCCGACGACGCCCCTCATCAAGTATTCGACATCCACTCCTTCAAGATCGGGCAACCTGTCAAAGGGGCCGAAGGTTTGCTGCGCAACTTCCTTCGCTATTTTGCTCAGCGCCTGAACATCGGACAAAGGGACGCCGTCCTGGACGGCCCGCTGCGTCACTGCGTCGAGAAAGTCGTAGTTGATCCTGAAGCGCTTGAGCACGGCACCCAGCATTTGCGACTTCGCGTGCGCCATCAAACATGCATTGTTGAGGCTGCTGGAGTCGATGACAGCGCGCAAACCATCGAGTCGTACACGTTGGTCTTGTGGCAGAAGAAAAACATCGGTCAACGCAGGTGTGTTCCTGGCAAAGCGCTCCAGGGACTCGCGATGCTCCAGAGGAATACTCTCCAGATAACTCGCGTACTTGTTTCCCTCACGGCCCGGCATCCACTGCGGGTTGTTATTGAGCAGCAACTGCAAAACGCCCAATCGCGCGTTGGGACGCAAGTGTCTGATATCCACCTCGCCAACCGAGTCGACCAGTGGCGGTAGATTATCGACATCGGAATAAATACCGCCTTCGGCAAATAACACTTCGACCCGCACCACATCAGAGGCCGCTGCCAGGTTTCCCCGTAGTCGGATTTCACGCTGATAAATATCGTTCACTTGAAACGAAGACTGTTCTGTTTTTACATCCCGTCGTTCCAGCCCCTCGAGGGCGACGCTGCGCAGGTTTTTATCGCGCAGCGCCTTGAGCGCAACTTCATCCTGAGCATAAGCACTCACGAGAAGATCAACTCTCGCGTCGTCGGCGCTGCCGCCTTTTTTTACCACCTCGTTGATATGCTCAAACATCTGCGTCTTGAGCACGATCGCCCGCTCTTCGTAGAGTCGCTCCAGTTCTCCGGGGTTATCGAGCGTGTCTCCTCCTTGGGTCATGGCGTGCGCTTTCGCTGCCTGGATAATGATCCGGTTGGTTTCGTGGGCGAGCAGCTCGTCACTGTCATACCAGAGTTTCAAGGTATAACCCCGGTGCGCCAACACCTGCTTCCAGACATTGATGTAGTCGCGCTGAATAGCCCCCAGACCGCCCCCCAGCCAGACAAAATGCAGGATCTTCGGCACTTCGACGGGCATCGATTGAAGGAGCGAGACGTGGCTGTTCAAGCGCTCCTGAAAGGCTTCGACCCTGTCATGAATCTCCATCAGGTCCGGCGCCTGCGTCCCTTTGGGCTGAGGCGGGCGTTCCAGCTCAGAGGCGCGCCGACGGCGACCTTGCGGTGTCTGCAAGGACGCCAGGGCTTCCTTGAGCAATGCCACGGGTTCACGTTGCCGCTCGGGGGCCAAGTCACGGGTACACGCAAGGTAATACCGCACGATCGCCTCGTATTCGGCCGTTCCTTTGAAATCTTCGAGCGCCGTTTCAAGTTCAGCGAGTTGAAACAAAGCGGCAAATCCCTTGACCCCGTCCGCCACCCGGTTATCGATATTCATAACGCATCACATCCTGTCATCGTTGAGAACGCTGGATAAAAAACAGTGGGTGGCGCAGTGCAATGCCTCGATATGTAATCGGAGCGCGCCCCATCGTTAATGATTGGAAAAATTAGAAAAAGAGCTGATTAAACAATGCTTAATCGAGCAAGCCCGCAACTGCACTTACCACTGCAACTTGCACAGCAGTGCAATCACCGCCTTCTAAAAACACTAAACGACGACCACAACAACTTCAACCAACTCAAAACCCATTAATTAATTACACTTATCCCAATATATAAGTGTAACTTTTGATCTTTGCCTGACATGTTTATTAACGATACGCGCACGACCGCAAACAACATGGGCTGTGTCGGTTGTTTCACAACGTGACGGTCGGAGTAACGAAGAGTCCTGGGTGGACGAGGGCATTTTCCAGGCGCGTTATGGCGATGTACGACGGGTTTGCGAGCGAGTTTCCAGGGAGGCGCGGTGACAAATCCTACGCACGGAAACGAGGGAGCTGCGGCCAGCCGGGCTGGCCGCGATGGCTTAACCGGCTGGCTTGTCGCCGTACCAGCGTGGCGTATACACCCACTGACCGCCCTCGACACGAGGGAAAGTGCAGGTTGTGGAAGAACCGATCAGCACCATGGTGCGCATGTCCACCTGATCCGGGGTCAACTGCCCCAACGTGATAACACGCAGGGTCTGCCCCGGACGGCCGATGTCCCGACCCAATACCACCGGCGTTTCAGCGGTACGGTGCTGCGCGACAATCTCCAGCGCACGCCCCAGTTGCCATGGGCGGGAACGGGATATCGGGTTATAGAACGCCAGCGCCAGATCGGCCTGAGACGCCAGGTCCAGACGTTTTTCGATGATCGCCCATGGCTTGAGGTTGTCCGACAGCGACATGACGCAGAAGTCATGCCCCAGCGGCGCACCGGCCTGGGCCGCCGTCGCCAGCGACGCAGAGACGCCCGGAAGGATTTCCAGGTCAACGCTATGCCAGCTCGGCTCACTCGATTCGTGTAACGCTTCAAGCACGGCAGCGGCCATGGCAAACACGCCGGGATCACCCGACGATACGACCACCACCGAGCGCCCTTGAGCGGCCAGTTCGAAAGCATGGCGAGCGCGCTGCATTTCCTCGCGATTGTCGGTGCAATGCAGCACCTGATCATCACGAAACGGACCGGCCATGCGCACGTAGGTTTCGTACCCGAGCACATCGTTGGCGCGTGCCAGTTCGGCCTTGACCGCCGGCACCATCAGCTCGGCGGCACCCGGGCCCAGGCCGATCACCGCAAGACGTCCGCGTGCACGACCGATCTGCGCCAGGTCCAGCGGCTGGCTCGCCAGCGCAATCGCCAGGCCGTTGCCTTGGAAAACGATGGCGGCGTCCGGCAGCGCGTGGCGGGCCAGTTCGCTGACGTCGCCACCCACCGAGGCAAAACGCAGCGGCACACCCAACTCAAGCGCTGCTTCACGCAGCGCCGGGTTGGCCATCTGCTGATCGCTGGCCAGCAGGCACGCCAACGATTGCACAGCGATGTTCGCCTGCCGCAACGCCGCGCGAATGGCACTCGGCACCTGGGTTATTTCGCCACTCACAGCCACCAGCACGCTGCGCGGGTAGATCATCAACTCATTGGCCGCTGGGGCGCGCTCGGCACTGCCGATGTGGATCGACAACGGTGCCTCGGGATCTTCCGGCAACTGCGCTTGAGCCAGCCAGGGCGCAGCACCTTCGATGCGCACGTGTTGACCTGCCAGCAGGTCCGAGACAAAGCGTTTGCCCAGTTCCAGATCACCCAACGTATAACCGCTCGGTGGATTGAGCAGGCATGTGCCAAAGCGCAATTCGCCACTGGTGGTGATGGCCGCAGAGACGTCGAGCGCGGCGGCGATTTCTCGCGCCATGACGTTCACCCCACCCAGCCCGCCCAACAGCGGCACGACAGCGCTGCCGTCTTCGGCCACGGCCAGAACCGCTGGCTCGGCGCCTTTTTCCAGCAGCAACGGAGCCAGTGTGCGGATGACGATGCCGGCCGCGCACAAGGCAATGACCGGGATGTCCTGTTGATAGAACTCACGCAATGTCGCGCCAAACTCGTGATAGACGCGGTCGGCGCCTTCAACCCGCCCGGCCAGGCCATGGATCAATGCGCCGGGATACACCTGCTGAATCTTGCGCGCAGTGGCAAGGCTGCCATTGCCCAGAATGACAATGGCCGGAACTGGACGGGACATCAGCCTTGCCACCTTTCGCCGGGAACGATGATCAACGAGAAGTACGGCGAGGACATCGGCTCGACCTGATCCAGCGGCACGATTTTCTGATTGGCCATGGTCGCGCGCTCGACGTACAGCGCACGCTGCGCCAGGCCGAGTTCTTCGAGCACCTGGCGGACCTTGGGAAAGTTGCGCCCCAGCTTCATGATCACCGCCGCATCGGCATCGGCCAGACGACGCTTGAGATCGTCATGGGGCAGCACGCCGGACAGCACCGACAGGCTCTGATTGCGATACACCAGCGGCGCGCCCAGAACGGAAGCGCCACCTAGCATCGAGCAGACACCCGGCACCACTTCGGCTTCGTAACGCTCGGCCAGACGATCGTGCAGGTACATGTAGGAGCCATAGAAGAACGGATCGCCTTCGCAGATCACCGCCACGTCCCGGCCAGCGTCCAGGTGCGCGGCGAGTTCTTCGCCGGCCGCATCGTAAAAATCGCTGATCACTTGCTCGTACGACAGCGGCGCCGGCAACGCCTCGGTGGTCACAGGGTACACCAGTGGCAGCAGTGTTTGCGCGTCCTGCAAATGCGCTTCGATGATGCCGAAGGCGTTGCCCTTTTTGCCCTTGGCGACGAAATACGCCACCACCGGCGATTCGCGCAACAGGCGCAGGGCTTTGACGGTAATCAGTTCCGGGTCACCGGGGCCGACGCCCAGGCCGATCAAGCGTCCAGGCTGCTGCATCATTCGATCTCCGTGGCGAGGGCATTGACGGCAGCCGCGGCCATGGCGCTGCCACCCAGCCGGCCCTGCATGATGACAAACGGCACGCCGCGACTGTCCGCCGCCAGCGCTGCTTTCGATTCGGCGGCGCCGACGAAGCCCACCGGGAAGCCAAGAATCAGCGCCGGTTTCGGTGCGCCCGCGTCGAGCATTTCCAACAGATAAAACAGCGCGGTCGGCGCGTTGCCGATCACCACCACACTGCCTTCCAGGTGCGGACGCCACAGTTCCAGTGCGGCGGCGGAGCGGGTGTTGCCCAGCTCAAGGGCCAACTGCGGGACACTGTCGTCGCGCAGGGTGCAGATGACTTGATTGTTCGCGGGTAAGCGCGTGCGGGTCACGCCTTCGGAGACCATCCGGGCATCACACAGAATCGGCGCGCCAGCGGCCAGCGCATCGCGCCCGGCCTTGCCCGCGCCCTCGGAAAATTGCAGTCCATCGATGGCATCGACCATGCCGCACGCGTGGATCACCCGCACCGCGAGTTTTTCCAGGTCTGCTGGAATACGCGCAAGGTTGGCCTCGGCACGAATGATCGCGAAGGAGTTGCGATAGATCTCCTGACCGTCGCGGATGTAATCAAGCATCAAGGGGGCTCCGTGAGCGGGCGTCGAGCAAGGCCGCGACCGCTTCAATAGTAAGGTTGCGTGCGTGCAGCGCGCCGAATCCCGGCTGCGCTGCATCGCGAAAATAGAGGTCGTAGTGACCGGGAGAAACCGCCAGCAACGTCATCGGCGCAATGTGCGCCGCCGCGCAGGAACGTTGGCAACCGGACACATGCACGTCCAGGGTCCTGCCGTGGCTTTGCAGCAACGCCGCCAACCGCCGGGCATCGCCCTTGGTGTCGGCCAGGCCTTTGCCGCAGCCGGTCGAGCCGGTGCAGGCAATGAGGTGCGCGAGGGCATCATCTGCCGAGCAGCGCAGGCCGAGCTGTTCGAGGCTGTGGATAACTTGAGCCGCCTCGTCGACTGCGACACCGGGCAACAACAGACTTTGCCAAGGCGTGAAACGCAGACTGCCATCGCCGCGTTCTCGCGCCAGTTGCGCTGCGCCCCTGAGCATCTCGGGATTGAGGCGGCCCAACGGCGGCACCGCGCCGATATAGACATGCCCGGCATCACGCTGCGGATGCGCGCCGATATGCAAGACATCTGGGCTGACTGTGCGCTGCCAGCTATCGATGGACTTCAACGGCACGCGCTCGGCCAGGCGGGCGAGAAACAGGTCGAGCGAGCATTCGCTGAGCAAGTGCCGCATCCGGGTCTGCTCGGGGCGCGCGCACTCCAGAAACAACTCCAGCACCGCGACCACCAACGCGTGCCCCTGCTCCAGCGACACCGCGCCCGCTGGCAGGTCCACCGGACATCCCGCCAAGCCGAAGGCGAAGACCCGCTCGCCGTCACGCTCGGTGGCGGACAACCACAGATCATGGGGATGTTCGAGCATCGCCAGACCTTCGCCGCCATCGAGCTGCACGGCGAATTTGGCGCTGAGGTCGTGGAAACGTGCATGGCTTTGCAGCGTGGCAAGGATCTGCCCGGCCAGCGGACGCGTGTCGAAGAGCATCTGCTGATCGATGCCGGCGCTCGGGCTGAGCATCAGATTGCGCACATCGTCGCCGGCGGCGCTGCTTGGGCCCAGGCCGGCGGCCATCAGGCTGTCGATCAAGGCAGTGTGTTCGCTGCCGATCCCGCGAATCTGCAGGTTGGCGCGGTTGGTTGCCTCGATCACGCCGCCGGCAAAGCGCTCGGCGGCCTCTGCCACCGCGTCGGCCTGCGCCGCACTGATCGAGCCGCCATTCAATTTGATCCGGCAAATGCCGCCATCCAATGCCTGGACGATACGCAGCAACCCCGGGCAGGCCGAGGGGCGTAAGGCGGTGGACATCGGACGTTCGTTCAAGGGCGCGACCGGCTGTGTGGGAAAGGCGCTTCGCGGGCGAAGGCGCGGTATTATGCCTGCTTTGTTCGACGGCATGAAAAGCCTGCCCGTCGGAACAGTCCGTTTGAGGACTTTTTTTGAGGACGGCAGATGTCACCGTGGCTGACAGTAGTGGGAATCGGTGAAGACGGCTTCAAGGGCCTGGGCAGAAACGCCCGGCATGCCCTGCTGCGTGCTTCGCGGATCATTGGCGGCCAAAGGCAGCTGGATTTGCTGCCGGTGTGCATTCGCGGTGAGCGGCAGTTGTGGCCCAGCCCATTCTCCCTTGACCCTGTCCTGGCGCTGCGCGGGGAACCGGTCTGTGTCTTGGCCAGCGGCGATCCGATGTTCTTCGGTGTCGGCGCCAGCCTCGCCCGGCAACTGCCCAGCGACGAAATGCAGATCCTGCCCGCACCGTCCTCCTGCTCGCTGGCGGCGGCGCGACTGGGCTGGCCATTGCAGGACGTGGTGACGCTTTCGGTGGTGGCTCGCCCGGTCGCCGCGCTCAATGCACAGTTGTTCAGCGGCATACGTTTGCTGGTGCTGAGCAATGACGCGCAGAGCCCGGCCACTGTCGCGGCGCTGCTGCGGGAGCGCGGTTTTGGCCCGAGCCGTCTCAGCGTGCTGGAACATCTGGGCGGTGCTGACGAACGACGTATCGATGGCGTCGCCAATGACTGGAACGATCCATCAGTCGCCGATCTGAACCTGATCGCCATCGAGTGCATCGCCGATCCAGAGACGCCGCGCCTGTCCCGACTGGCCGGACTGCCCGACTCGGCTTTCCGGCACGACGGCCAATTGACCAAGCGCGATGTGCGCGCCATCACCCTGGCACGCCTCGCACCAGTACCCGGCGAACTGCTGTGGGATGTCGGCGCCGGCAGTGGCTCGATCGGCATCGAATGGATGCGCGCGCACCCGACCTGCCGGGCACTGGCCATCGAAGCCGATGAAGGTCGGCAATTTTTGATCGAGCACAACCGCGACGCCCTTGGCGTCCCCGGCCTGCAACTGATCCGCGGCAGTGCGCCGTTGGCGCTGGCAGGGCTCGAACGTCCGGATGCGATCTTCATCGGCGGCGGCGTCACCCGCGAGGGCGTGCTCGACACCTGTTGGGCGCAACTCAAACCCGGTGGCCGGCTGATCGCCAACGCGGTCACGCTGCAAAGCGAAGTGACCCTGATGGCCTGGCGTGAACGCCATGGCGGCGAACTGACTCGCATCCACGTCGCCCAGGCCCAGCCGCTGGGGGACTTCGACACGTGGCGTCAGGCGCTGCCGATTACCCTGCTGGATGTGACGAAGCCTTTCGATGCGTGACGAAACCGCCGAACAACCTGCCCCTCTGCGCAGTGGCCTGACCACCGGCAGCTGCGCCACGGCGACCAGCCTGGCGGCGGCCCGCTTGTTATTGGCCGGGGTGAGCGCTGACGCTGTAGAGATCATCTTGCCCAAGGGCAAGCAGGTGCAGATGCGCCTGGAGTTCTGTCGCCTGATCGATAACGGTGCCGAAGCCGGGACGATCAAGGACGCGGGCGATGACCCCGACGTGACCCACGGCGCGCTGTTGTATTCCCAGGTGCGACTGATCCCCGAGCCCGGCATTCAATTCAAAGCCGGGCGTGGCGTTGGCACTGTCACCCGACCGGGTCTGGTGCTGGGCGTCGGCGAGCCGGCGATCAACCCGGTGCCGCGCAAGATGATGACCGATCACCTGACGTCGCTGGCTGCAGAACTCGGCTACACCGGCGGTTTCGAGGTCACCGTCAATGTTGAAGACGGCGAAGCGCTGGCCCTGAAGACCATGAACCCGCGCCTGGGGATTCTCGGCGGGCTGTCGATCCTTGGCACCAGCGGCATTGTCCGGCCGTTTTCCTGCGCGGCCTACATCGCCTCGATCCATCAAGGCATCGACGTAGCCAAGACCAACGGTTACCTGCACATCGCCGCGTGCACCGGCAACGCCAGCGAAGACACCATGCGCAGGGTCTACGACTTGCCGGAAATCGCCCTGATCGAAATGGGCGACTTTGTCGGCGCCGTCCTCAAGCACCTGCGCAAAGTCCCGGTGGATAAACTCAGCCTGTGTGGCGGCTTCGGCAAGATCAGCAAATTGGCGGCCGGGCACATGGATTTGCACAGCCGACATTCGAGCATCGACCTGCCGCAACTGGCCGAATGGGCCGCCGCAATTGGCGCCGACGAGACGTTGCAACAAGGGATTCGCGAGGCCAATACCAGCCAGCAAGCCTTGGCAATGGCCAGCGCGGCAGGCATCGCCCTCGGTGATGCGGTGTGCCAGCACGCCCTGGAGTTTGCCCGCAGCGTGGTGCCGGCGCAGGTCCAGGTTGAAGTCTTTGCCATCGATCGCCAGGGCGGGATTGTCGGCCATGCGGGAGCTTTTCAATGAAGCGCATCTTGTTGCTCGGCGGCGTTACCGAAGCCCTGGCCATCGCCCGAACCCTGGGGCCGCAGCACATCTACAGCCTGGCCGGCGTCGGACGGGTGCCAACGGACTTGACCTGCCAGGTGCGCGTCGGCGGTTATGGCGGTGCCGAAGGCCTGGCGCAATTCATTCGCGAGCAAGGGATCGATCTGCTGCTGGACGCCACCCATCCCTACGCCGCCCAAATCAGCCAGAACGCCGCGACCGCCGCGCAGTGGTCGGGCATTCCTTGCTGGGCATTACGACGTCCCGCCTGGCAGCCACAGGTCGGCGATGACTGGCGAGATGTCCGCGACTGGCCCGAGCTGATCGAAGCCTTGAAACCCTTCCATCGACCGCTGTTCACCCTCGGCCGCGAACCGTTGCAGCACCTGCACGAAATCCCCCCGGAGCAATTCTGGACCTTGCGCGCCCTGGACATTTACCCCGGCAACGAACGCTGCGAAGTCATCGGCGCACGCGGACCGTTTCTGATCGATGACGAACGCGAGCTGTTTGAACGTCGGCAGATTGATGTGCTGATCAGCAAGAACAGCGGCAGCACCGCGACCGAGCCGAAACTGGAAGTGGCGCGGGAACGGGGGGTGCCGGTGATTGTGTTGCAGCGGCCGGTGTTGCCGGGGGTGGATCGGGAGTTTGGCTCCGTGACAGATGTGCTGGCAGCCCTGACCGCAAAGTCCATCACATAACCTGTAGCAGCCTTCGCCAGCGGCTACAGGAAACGCGCAACGCCCTACATCACTATCGGACCTCACCCACGACATCATCCAAAACGACCGACTAGTCGGATCGTAATTCAGCCCTTATGGTCCTGAGCTCTAAAACAAGCGGCTCTGAGACTACGATGACCGAACAATTCACCCGTTTCGATGCCGCCGAATTTCTTAAAACACCCGAAGAAATGGCCGCTTACCTGGACGCCTGTTTTGAAGAGGATGCTGGCGACGGAGTACTCATACGCGCCGCCCTTAATGACATAGCGAGAGCAAAGGGCATGAGCCAGATTGCCCGCGATGCAGGCCCGGGTCGTGAAAGTTTGTACAAAGCATTGGGAAGCACTGGCAATCCAGAATTCGCGACTATCATGAAGGTTATGAAAGCACTGGGCCTGCGCTTGCATGCCACGACGCGGTGATCGCGCTGCGACACCACACCGCACGCCGCTTTTTTACTTATCGGCCCTGATCAGGCTAAATAGCCGCGCCTGATCTCCCACCCAACGGATTGTCATCCATGTCCCGACAACGGCTTGCAATAGCCTGGATCGCCTGCTTCGCAGTGCTGTTCAACATGCTCGCCATGCCGATGACAGGTGCCATGGCGCAATCGGCGAAATCACCCGCCGAGCAGTTGTTGTGGGGCAGTTTCTGTACGTCCAGCGGCACCAAAATGGTGGCGATTTCCCTGGGGGATATCGAACAGAAAGCGCCGCAGAGCGACGATCATTCCAACATGCAGCATTGTTGGTGTTGTTCAGGTTCTGCGCCGTTGGTGGCATTGCCGGGGCACACGCCACAGCTGTATTACACGCGTTTCGAGGCCAATCGAAGCCTGCCCGCCGCCTCGCTCGATACCCCCACCCCGCGCCAGCAATGGCCGAGTCTCAACCCCCGCGCTTCCCCTCTGGTGTGATTTCGTCTCGCAACTGACCTGCGTTTTGAATCGCTCTGGAGAACTGCCATGTTGAACAAACTCATCGTTCTGGCCGCGTTGCTGCTGCCTGCCTGCTTTGCCAATGCCCATGAATACAAAGCGGGGGAATTGGAGATCGCGCACCCGTGGTCGCAAGAACTGCCACCCAATGCCCCGACTGTTGCGGCGTACTTCGTGATCGACAACAAAGGCAAAACGGCTGACCGCCTGCTGAGCGTCGATTCGCCGATTGCAGGTGAAGCCCAGCTGCACGAGCACGTCATGCAAAACGACCTGATGAAAATGCAGCAGGTGCCGAGCGTCGACATTCCTGCCGGTGGCACCGTCACGTTTGCACCGATGGCCTATCACGTGATGTTGGTGAACCTCAAAGACCGCAGCCTGCTGAGCGATGGCAAGCGGTTCCCGCTGACGATGCATTTCGAAAAAGCCGGGGACGTGACAGTCGACGTCGCGGTGCAGAAAAAGCCGCCCGAAGAGATGCAGATGCACGCTCACGCCCAGTAATCGACTGAGCAGAAAACGCCATGCGCCCGTCTAGCGCCAGGCCATCCGCACACCGTCGTCAGTCTCCGGGATTGACGCGCGGCAGCTGGATCAGCCTGTTCGCCATGTTGATGATCTTTATCGGCCCGCTGATTTCCCAGTCGATGCCGATGGATCAACGCGCGTCCTCGATGACCATGAACATGTCGATGGACATGAGCATGGACATGTCGGCGATGGAACACGCCGACCATGGCGCGCAACCCGACGCCGAGCACTGCCCTCCCACCGCCTCGCATCACGCGCTCTGGGAAAAATGTGGCTATTGCAGCCTGCTGTTCAATTGCCCGGCGCTGACCGGCGGCCAGTCCTTCGTCGCCTTCGATACACCGACAGCCACCACCTACACCGCCCCGTCCCCTCGCCTGGGCCACGCCCGGCAAACCTTCTTCCCCGGCGCTCGCACCCGCGCCCCGCCCATCGTCGCGTAAACACCCACCTCTGATTGCACACGGTTTCGAAGACAGCTTCAGGCTGCCGGCCGTGTCGTTTACGACTGTTCGATGGAAATTGTCATGTCCAGGTTTTCTGCTGACACACGCTTGAGCCCTGCCCAAGCTTCTTTTGCCCCGAACGAATCGAGCATTCGTTTCAGGCACGCCACCGCCGTTCTTTGCGGTGCCCTGCTGACACCAATGGTGCAGGCTGATGAAAACGCGAGCCTCAGTGAAGAACTGAGCCCGACGGTGATCACCGCCATTGCGCCGAGTTCACCGCTGACCATCGTCACCAACCCCAAGGACCCGCGCCAACCGGTGCCGGCCAGCGACGGTGGCGACTACCTGAAAACCATCCCCGGCTTTGCTCTGGTTCGCAATGGCGGCACCAATGGCGATCCGGTGCTGCGCGGCATGTTCGGCTCGCGACTGAACATCCTCACCAATGGCGGCCAGTTGCTCGGGGCCTGCCCTGGCCGGATGGACGCGCCCACCTCCTACATCTCCCCGCAAACCTACGACAAACTTACCGTCATCAAGGGACCGCAAACCGTGCTCTGGGGACCTGGCGCATCAGCCGGGACCATCCTCTTCGACCGGGAACCGGAACAATTCGGTGAACTCGGCACCCGGGTGAACGCCAGCGTATTGGCCGGTTCCAATGGCCGTTTTGACAAACTGGTGGACGCCGCTGCCGGCGGGCCGCTCGGTTATGTGCGGGTGATCGGCAACACCGCGCACGCCGACGACTACAGGGACGGCAACAACGACACCGTGCCGTCACGCTATGAAAAGTGGAACGGTGATGTCGCGCTCGGCTGGACGCCCGACGCCGACACCCTGCTGGAACTGACCGCCGGCAAGGGCGACGGTGAAGCGCGTTACGCCGGTCGTGGCATGGACGGCTCGCAATTCAAGCGCGAGAGCCTCGGATTGCGCTTCGAGAAGTCGAACATCGGTGACGTGCTGGACAAGGTCGAAGCGCAGATCTACTACAACTACGCCGACCATGTGATGGACAACTACACCCTGCGCACGCCGTCCGGCACCGGGATGATGAGCGGCCCGATGGCGTCCAACGTCGACCGCCGTACCCTCGGCGCGCGGATCAAAGCCACCTGGCGCTGGGCCGATGTGCAGTTGATCAGCGGCATCGACGCGCAGACCAGTGAGCATCGTCAACGCAGCGCCATGGGCATCGACGTCTACAAGGACCTGCCGTACACCGAGGATGCCGATTTCCATAACCACGGCGTGTTCAGCGAACTGACCTGGTACGCCGCCGAGCGTGATCGACTGATCAGCGGCGCACGCCTGGACCGCGCCTCGGCCAAGGATTATCGGCAGACCACGGGCTCGGGAATGATGACGCGCCCCAACCCGACCGCCGACGAAACCCGCGCCGACACCCTGCCGAGCGGTTTCGTGCGTTATGAACACGACCTGGCCGACAGCCCCACCACGCTGTACGCAGGCCTCGGTCACACCCAACGTTTCCCGGATTACTGGGAGCTGTTTTCACCCCAGTCCGGCCCCGCCGGTTCGGTGAATGCCTTCGATTCGATCAAGCCGGAAAAGACCACCCAGCTCGACTTCGGCCTGCAATACAAGACCGAAGACCTCGAAGCGTGGGCCTCGGGCTACGTCGGGCAAGTGCGCGATTACATCCTGTTCAACTACACCCCGACCCCGATGGGCACCACCTCGCAAGCCGAGAACATCAACGCTCGAATCATGGGCGGTGAACTCGGCGCGGCTTATCAACTGACCACCAACTGGAAGACTGACGCAACGCTGGCCTATGCCTGGGGCAAGAACAGCAGCGACGGCAACCCGCTGCCGCAAATGCCGCCACTGGATGCGCGTTTCGGCCTGACCTACAGCGAGGACAACTGGAGCGCCGGGGCCTTGTGGCGGGTGGTCGCAGCGCAAAACCGGATCGACCAGAACAAGGGCAACGTGGTGGGCAAGGACTTCGGCAAACCCCCGGGGTTTGGCGTGTTCTCGCTCAACGGTGCGTACCGGATCGACAAGCACTGGAGGGTCAGCACGGGCGTCGACAACCTGTTCGGCAAGGCATACGCCGAGCATTTGAACCTGGCCGGCAATGCCGGTTTTGGCTACCCGGCCAATGACCCGCAGGCCATCAAGGAACCGGGGCGAACGCTCTGGACCAAGGTCGACATGAGTTTCTAACAACAAAAGTCAAAGATCGCCGTCGACGCCACCGCCCCCTGTAGGAGATGTCGAGTGAAACGAGGCTGCGATCTTTTAACAAACGACTGATTCGCCAAGCGGAGCACAACCGATGAAACAGCCCAAAGTGAATTTCTACAACCTGGCCTGGCGCTGGCATTTCTATGCCGGTCTGTTCGTCGCGCCATTCATGGTCATGCTGGCCCTGACCGGTGTCATTTACCTGTTCAAGCCGCAACTCGATCCACTGATGTACGGCAGCTTGATGAACGTTCCCGCCGGGCATCACAGCGTCTCGGCCGACGACCTGCTCAAGCGGGTCAAAGAGGCTTATCCACAGGCCACGATCAAACAATACCTGCCGCCGGTCAACGCCGAGCGTAGCGCGCAATTTGTCGTGCTCAATGACGGCAGCGAACTCAACGTGTTCGTCGATCCGTACCACGGCGACATCCTCGGCGAGCAAGATGCGAAGAAAAACCTGCAAGCCGTTGCGCGCGCGATCCACGGTGAATTGATGATCGGCACGGTCGGTGATCGACTGGTCGAACTGGCCGCTGGCTGGGCCGTCGTGCTGGTGGTGTCCGGCGTATTCCTGTGGTGGCCGCGCGGGCAAGCCGCCGGCATTTTGTGGCCGCGCCTGAGCAGTCGCGGTCGCGTACTGTGGCGCGATCTGCACGCCGTCACCGGGTTCTGGGGCGCCGCGTTTTTGCTGGTGATGCTGCTCAGCGGCATGACCTGGACCGGGTTCTGGGGCAAGCAATACGCGGGGGTGTGGAACGTGTTCCCGGACGCGATGTGGAATGACATGCCCAAGTCCGATGTCGAGGCCCGCAGCCTCAATACCGCCACCCGCCAGACCGTGCCCTGGGCCATGGAAAACACGCCGATGCCGATGTCCGGTGACCACGCCGAACACATGGCCCACGGCGCTGCACCAGCCAGCCCTGCGGCACCGACCATCAGCCTGCAGGACGTGCAGAAGATCGCCGAGCAACGCAAGGTCGAGCCGGGCTACAGCATCACTTTGCCAACCACGGCAACCGGCGTGTTCACCATCGCGGTGTTCGCCGACGACCCGCGCAACGACGCCACGCTGCATGTCGATCAGTACACCGGCAATGTCCTCGCCGATGTGCGCTACGAGCAATACGGCACTGTCGCCCGTGCTACGGAAATCGGTGTGATGTTGCACGAAGGCAAGATGTTCGGTGCGTTCAACCAGATCATCGTGCTGCTGATCTGCCTGATGATTTTGCTCAGCGCGGTCAGCGGTGTGGTGATCTGGTGGAAGCGTCGGCCACAGGGGAAATTCGGTGTTCCACCGCTGCGCCACGACCTGCCAAAATGG
Organism: Pseudomonas sp. JAI111; assembly: GCF_024809425.1. NCBI lineage: Bacteria > Pseudomonadati > Pseudomonadota > Gammaproteobacteria > Pseudomonadales > Pseudomonadaceae > Pseudomonas > Pseudomonas sp. JAI111. The sequence goes on from NZ_JANUCB010000007.1 coordinate 59,644, forward strand.
AAAACTGCCATGGTGATCATGTTTGCATTGGCGGTGATATTTCCGCTGGTGGGTGCCTCTTTAGTGGTGGTCTGGGTGCTGGATCGCGTGCTGTTGTCGCGCTTCACCCGGCAAACTGAATCGGCCTCATCTTCATCGTGAAACCAGCGAGATGCGCGGATTAGAGAGGCCTGTAGACTTTCCGCGCTTATCTCACGCTCATGATCGTTCCCACGCTCTGCGTGGGAATGCAGCCCGGGACGCTCTGCGTCCCAAACCGGACGCAGAGCGTCCATTGAGGCATTCCCACGCAGAGCGTGGGAACGATCCTCAATTTTCAGCCGCGCATTGTCGCGCGCCTAGCAGCCGCCGGACTTAAGTTTTCCATCACAGTTGTTCAGACTGTTTTTATTTTGTGGATCAAACTGAAGGTCTGTACCCACTGTTTGACCGTTAGCTTGGCGGCATCCGATTGTTACGTAGCACCGCCCGGTTCCCGTCGCCATAGCCCGTGGTATCTCTACGTCATTGGTATCGACACGCGGCGTCTGGCAAGTTTTATAAGCAGGACTGGTCACCCAGGCTGTATCACAAACAGCTGTCGAATTATCAGCAGCTAACACCCCACGAACTAAAACCAAAAATGCGAACAATCCCAAGAAACCGATAACCCTCTTCATTTGATGACTCCCGAAAATTCCCGCAACCCGGAAGCTCCACTCTAACTACAGATAAAAAATGCAAACACTGTCAGAAGTGACAGTTAAAATGAGTTTTATAGACCCTTAGTGAATAAGCCTGACGGGGTACCAGATATATCGACATTAAAATGTACAGCTCGAAAAGCTCTACAAAGCGAATTCCTCCAATTGAATCGGCCTCATCTTCATCGTGAAACCAGCGAGATGCGCGGACTAGAGAGGCGTGTAGACTTTCCGCGCTTATCTCACTGTCATGATCGTTCCCACGCTCTGCGTGGGAATGCAGCCCGGGACGCTCTGCGTCCCAAACCGGACGCAGAGCGTCCATTGAGGCATTCCCACGCAGAGCGTGGGAACGATCCCCAATCGCGAGCAGGCTCGCTCCCACAGGATTTGCGCGGTTCCTGTGGGAGCGAGCCTGCTCGCGATGGGGCCATCAGCATCACCCAATATCTCAGAGCAAACGCATGACCTCGCTGAACCTCACGAACCTCGCCTGGACCCCCCTGGGTCATGGCCATTGTCATCACCAGTTCCAGCTGCGTGATGCCTCGTTGCACGTGGCCGCCGGGGAGTTCGTCGGGTTGATCGGTCCCAACGGCAGCGGCAAGACCAGCCTGCTTCGTTGCGCTTATCGCTTCAGCAAACCCGAGAGCGGCGCGGTCCTGCTCGATCATCAGAACGTCTGGAAGCAATCCTCACGCTGGTGTGCGCAACGCATCGCCGTGGTCTTGCAGGAGTTTCCCGACGCCTTCGGCCTGAGCGTCTTCGACGTGGTCGCGATGGGTCGCACGCCGCACAAAGGCCTGTTCGACGGCGACACCTTCGAAGACCGCCAACTGGTGACCCAGGCACTGGAATCCGTCGGCCTCCAAGGCTTCGATGATCACGCTTTTTCCACCCTCTCCGGCGGTGAAAAGCAACGGGTGATCCTCGCCCGCGCCCTGGCCCAGCAACCGCAACTGCTGATCCTCGACGAACCCACCAATCACCTCGATCCGCGCTTTCAGATCGAACTGTTGCAACGGGTCAAACGCTTGAAGATCGGCACCCTGGCCAGCATTCACGACCTCAATCTTGCCGCCGCTTTCTGTGATCGACTCTACGTCATCAATCACGGTCGCATCGTCGTCAGCGGCACGCCCAAGGAAGTGCTGACCGCCCCGCTGCTGCGCGACGTCTTCGGCGTACAAGCCCTGATCGATGAACACCCCTTGCACGGCTACCCACGAATCACCTGGATAACCCAACCATGACTTTGCGCTCCCTGCTTTGCGTCGCCCTGTTGCTGGGCAGTGCCCAGGCCTTGGCCGAGCCCACGAAATACCCGCTGACGATCCACAGCTGCAACCGCGAAGTGACCTTCAAGCACGCCCCGCAACACGCGCTCAGTCACGACATCAACATGACCCAGATGATGCTCGCCCTCGGCCTCAAACCAAGCATGGCCGGCTACAGCGGTGTGACCGGCTGGAAATCGGTGACGCCCGAGATTCAGACCATCCTCGACGGCTTGCCGGAGCTCGCTGCGAAATACCCGTCGGTGGAAACCCTGCTCGATGCCAACGTCGATTTCTTCTTCGCCGGATGGGATTACGGCATGCGCGTGGGCGGCGACCTCACGCCACAGACCTTGCAGCCGCTGGGCATCAACGTCTATGAGTTGACCGAGTCCTGCGCCTTCGTGATGAAGCGCCCGGCCGCCACGCTGGAAGACACCTACAACGACCTGCGCAACCTCGGCAAGATCTTCGACGTGCAAGACCGCGCCAACGCCTTGATCGCACAAATGCAGGCGCAAGTCGCCGAGGTCCGCAAGGACCTGCCGGCGGACAAGCTCCGCGTCTTTCTTTATGACAGCGGTGAAGATCGCGCCATGACCTCCGGCCGCCTCGGCATGCCGCAAGCCCTGATCGATGCCGCGGGCGGTCGCAATATTCTGGATGACGTCGAGTCGAGCTGGACCCGGGTCAATTGGGAGACTGTGGTCGAGCGCAATCCGCAGGTGATCGTGATCGTCGATTACGGCGAAGTCACTGCCGAGCAGAAGGAGCAATTCCTGCTGAACAACAAGGCGCTGCAATCGGTGGACGCCATCAAGAACCAGCGCTTCATCGTGATTCCCTACGTGCAGGCCACGCCGGGCATCGACAATGTGCTGGCGGTTGAAACCCTGGCCAAGGGATTCCACGGCGAATGATCAATCGTCGCTACGCCTTGTTGTTGATAGCCCTTGGCGCGCTGTTGCTGGTGTCGTGCGTGGTCTCGCTGGGGTTCGGTCCGGCGCGGGTGCCGGTGGACGTGGTGTGGCGGATTCTGCTGCAAAAAGTGTTCGGCGCTGGCGAGGTGAACTGGACCGCCGGGCAGGAGCACATCGTGTGGCTGATCCGCGTGCCGCGCATGTTGCTCGGTGCGCTGGTGGGCGCCGGGCTGGCTTTGATTGGCGCGGTGCTGCAAGCGGTGACGCGCAATCCGCTGGCTGATCCGCACCTACTCGGCGTCACCTCTGGCGCCACCCTCGGCGCGGTAATCGTGGTGCTGCATGTGGGGGAAATCATCGGGTTGCTGACCTTGCCGATCGCGGCATTTATCGGCGCGCTGCTGAGCATGTTGATCGTGCTGATGATTGCCAACCGCAACGGGCGCCTGGACAGTGATCGACTGTTGTTGTGCGGCGTGGCGGTATCGTTCGTGATGATGGCGATCGCCAACCTGCTGTTGTTTCTCGGCGATCACAGGGCGAGTTCGGCGGTGATGTTCTGGATGCTCGGCGGACTTGGACTGGCACGCTGGGAACTGCTCGCCGTACCCGCCGCCAGCGTCTTGCTGGGTCTGGTGTTGTTGCTTGGCATGGCCCGACCGCTGAATGCCTTGATGGCCGGTGAACAAACCGCCGTCACTCTCGGCTTGAATGCTCGCACCGTACGGTTGCGGGTGTTCTTGATTGCTTCATTGATGACCGGCGTGCTGGTGTCGATCAGCGGGTCCATCGGGTTTGTCGGGCTGATGGTGCCGCACATTGCGCGGCGTTTGGTCGGCGCGGAGCATCGGCGCTTGCTGCCGGTGTGCGTGTTGACGGGCAGCATTTTCCTCGTCTGGGTCGACGTCGCCGCCCGCACCCTGATCGCCCCGGAAGATTTACCCATCGGCGTCGCCACTGCGGCCATCGGCGGCTTGTTCTTCATCGGCCTGATGCGCCGCCGCTGATCCCTCAGAAAACCACAAGTCCTGTGGGAGCGGGCTTGCTCGCGAAAGCGGCGGCACATTCAGCATCACTTTGCCTGACATTCCGCTATCGCGAGCAGGCTCACTCCTACAAGGGTTTATCGTCGTTCACAGGTTCCGCATTCACCACAAATCTACTGTGGGAGCGGGCTTGCTCGCGAAGGCGGCGGCATAGCCAACATCAATGTGACTGACACACCGCTTTCGCGAGCAAGCCCGCTCCCACAGGGGGACTGTGATACTGGGGTTGTTTAGATGTGTTTATGTGGATGCAAAAAGACCGGACGTTTCCCACGACTTTTTCAGGTTGTTCGTCGGACGTGGGCTGTCTAGTCTGGGGCTGTCACTGCACATCAGTGATCGGGTGTGAGAACCCGGCAGCCCCTGTTAATCCAACATCAGTACCACCATAATTGCCGCCGGCTTATCCGCTGCCTGCAATGCTCAATGGCGGCTGTGTGCGGGCGGACTTCGGTCCGGCCGGGTTCGGGGTTACCGGTTTCTCACTCCGCACATAGCTGCCACCCTTCTATCGTGTGAGAACGATAGGTGGTGGCCCCAATTGAGATAACCCCAAATGTGCAAGAAAATAGTTCCAGATCCACCCATCGCCACCACCACGCCCGAACCCGAAACATCTCACGACGACAACCTGCTCCGAGACCGCGAAGCCATCAACCGCGCCCTCGACTATTACCTCGATCCCGCGACCCGCTACGCAGAAAAACCCCGCCGCCCCAGCACCATGTTCATGATCGCCCCCGACAACGACACCGAAAGCCTGCTGGTCCATGCCTGTGAATCCCTGGCCTCCGCCAGTGTCATGGCCAGCGATTTCGCCACTGACCTGATCGGCCCGCAACGCCATAAGGCGCTGGCGATCCAGCAGATCATCATGCTCGCGGAGCTGGCCGTGAACCGCGCGGTGGATAACGTCGTTCCCACCTGAATACACCGCAAAAAAAATGTGGGAGTGAGCCTGCTCGCGATGGCGGCAGCACATTCAACATCACTGTGACTGTCACTCCGCTATCGCGAGCAGGCTCGCTCCCACAAGGGTTGATGCTGACTGATGTACCTGCGCCCTGTTCTGGCGCAGGCCACCGCACCAATGCCTCATGCACGTCCCTTCCTGGTGCGTTGCATGCGCGCGCAGCCGCTCTAATACGACGTTTCCTTGCCTGCATCCGACTAGGCACAGCCTTTGCAAAACACCCTTCAGTAGTCCGCATCTGCCAACCAAGAAAAATTTCTAATGTTCATGGAGATCGCACAATGAAGCGTCGTAGCTTGATCAAGGCATTCACACTCTCGGCAAGCATTGCCGCGATGGGCTTGACCTGGACTGTCCAGGCAGCCGAGACCATCAAGGTCGGTATTTTGCATTCGTTGTCCGGGACCATGGCGATCTCCGAAACCTCGCTCAAAGACATGGCGTTGATGACCATCGACGAGATCAACGCCAAGGGCGGCGTGAACGGCAAGATGCTCGAACCGGTGGTCGTGGACCCAGCGTCGAACTGGCCGTTGTTCGCGGAAAAGGGCCGTCAGCTGCTGACTCAGGACAAGGTCGCCGTGGTCTTCGGCTGCTGGACGTCCGTGTCGCGCAAATCGGTGTTGCCGGTGTTCGAAGAACTCAACGGCTTGCTGTTCTACCCGGTGCAATACGAAGGCGAAGAGATGTCGCCTAACGTGTTCTACACCGGCGCTGCGCCGAACCAGCAAGCGATCCCGGCCGTGGAATACCTGATGAGCGAAGAAGGCGGCAGCGCCAAGCGTTACTTCCTTTTAGGCACCGACTACGTCTACCCGCGCACCACCAACAAGATTTTGCGCTCGTTCCTGCACTCCAAAGGCGTAGCGGACAAGGATATCGAAGAGGTCTACACCCCGTTCGGTCACAGCGACTATCAAACCATCGTGGCCAACATCAAAAAATTCTCGGCGGGTGGCAAGACAGCGGTCATCTCCACAGTCAACGGCGACTCCAACGTGCCGTTCTATAAAGAACTGGCCAACCAGGGCTTGAAAGCCACCGACGTTCCGGTCGTGGCCTTCTCCGTCGGCGAAGAAGAACTGCGCGGCATCGACACCAAGCCCCTGGTCGGCAACCTCGCGGCGTGGAACTACTTTGAGTCGGTCGAGAACCCGGCGAACAAGAAATTCGTCGCCGACTGGAAAGCCTACGCCAAGAAACACAACCTGCCGGGCGCCGACAAAGCGGTGACCAACGACCCGATGGAAGCCACCTACGTGGGCATCCACATGTGGGCGCAAGCGGCTGAGAAAGCCAAGTCCACCGACGTCGACAAAGTCCGCGAAGCCCTGGCGGGCCAGACGTTCGCCGCGCCATCGGGTTACACGCTGACCATGGACAAGACCAACCACCACCTGCACAAGCCGGTGATGATCGGCGAAATCCAGGCCGACGGTCAGTTCAACGTGGTCTGGCAGACCGAAGGACCGATCCGCGCCCAGCCGTGGAGCCCGTTCATCTCGGGCAACGACAAGAAGCCGGATTATGCGGTGAAGAGCAACTAAGCCACCCCGCACAGCCTGATCGTTCCCACGCTCTGCGTGGGAATGCCTCACCGGACGCTCCGCGTCCGCTTTTGGGACGCAGAGCGTCCATGGCTGCATTCCCACGCAGAGCGTGGGAACGATCAATACGCAAGGCCAATGACATGCCAACTGTCCTTTACCGTCTATTCCTCGCCGTCGCGTTGCTTTTACCGATGGCCGCTTTTGCCAGCGACGCCGAAGACTTCGTCGCGGCCAATCCCGTGCAGCAAGCCAAACTGCTGGAAGCCTGGGCTGCGCAGCCCGAGCCGGCGCGCATCGAATTGATCAATGCCCTGCAACAAGGCGAATTGACCGTCGACGGCCAAGCCAAAACCCTGCGCCTGAACAATCGCCTGCGAGGTCTGATCGACACCGCACTGGCCAGCCATCAACTGCTCGCCGCTGACCCAAAAACCCGTCTGGCCGCCGCGCAGCAATTGCAGAAAAGCGCCAAACCGGCGCAACTGACATTCCTCGACCGGCAACTGGCCGGCGAAAAAGACGAAAGCGTTCACGCCGCCCTGAGCCTGGCCCTGGCCAATCTACAACTGGTGGATACCGACCCGGCCGTGCGCCTCGCCGCAGTCCGCCTGCTCGGCGAAACCGGTGACCCGCTGGCCCGCACCCGCCTCGAAAGCCTGCTCGAACCGGGTGTCGAAGCCGACGCCAGTGTGCGCACGGCGGCCGAAACCAGCCTCGCGCAAGTCAAACGCAAACTGCTGATCGGCGAGCTGCTCGGACAGGCGTTCAGCGGCATGTCATTGGGTTCGATTTTGCTGCTCGCGGCATTGGGCCTGGCGATCACCTTCGGCCTGCTCGGCGTGATCAATATGGCCCACGGCGAGATGCTGATGCTCGGCGCTTACTCGACCTATGTGGTGCAGTTGATGTTTCAGCGCTTCGCTCCGCAAGCCATCGAGTTCTATCCGCTGATCGCCTTGCCGGTGGCGTTTTTCGTCACCGCCGCCATCGGCATGGCGCTGGAGCGCACGGTGATTCGTCACCTCTACGGCCGTCCGCTGGAAACCCTGTTGGCGACCTGGGGCATCAGCCTGATGCTGATTCAACTTGTCCGATTGGTATTCGGCGCACAGAACGTCGAGGTCGCGAACCCGGCCTGGCTCTCCGGCGGGATTCAAGTGCTGCCCAACCTTGTGCTGCCCTACAACCGCATCGTGATCATCGCCTTCGCCCTGTTTGTGGTGGTGCTGACCTGGCTGTTGCTGAACAAGACGCGACTGGGCCTGAACGTGCGCGCCGTCACTCAGAACCGCAACATGGCCGCATGTTGCGGTGTGCCGACCGGGCGCGTGGACATGCTCGCCTTTGGCCTCGGCTCGGGCATTGCCGGCCTGGGTGGCGTCGCGCTCAGCCAGATCGGCAACGTCGGCCCGGACCTCGGCCAGAGCTACATCATCGACTCGTTCCTGGTGGTGGTGCTCGGCGGCGTCGGTCAGTTGGCCGGCAGCGTCCTGGCGGCCTTCGGCCTGGGCATCGCCAACAAAATCCTTGAGCCGCAGATTGGTGCGGTGCTGGGCAAGATCCTGATCCTCGCGCTGATCATTCTGTTTATCCAGAAGCGTCCGCAAGGCCTCTTCGCATTGAAAGGACGGGTGATCGACTGATGAACCAGCCCCTGTTGCTCACGGCCACACAAAAGGCCGGCCCGAAAGTCACGATTGCCGTTGGCGCGGTGATCCTTGTCTTGCTGTTGGCGTTGCCGCTGATGTCGCTGCTATCGCCCATCAGCGTGTTTCACGTCTCGGCCTACACATTGACGCTGGTGGGCAAAATCCTTTGCTACGCCATCGTCGCCCTGGCACTGGATCTGGTCTGGGGTTACGCCGGCCTGTTGTCGCTCGGTCACGGCCTGTTCTTCGCCCTCGGCGGCTACGCGATGGGCATGTACTTGATGCGCCAAGCCTCGGGCGATGCCTTGCCGGCGTTCATGACGTTCCTGTCGTGGACCGAATTGCCGTGGTACTGGACCGGCACCAGCAGCTTTCTCTGGTCGATGTGCCTGGTGGTGTTGGCGCCTGGGTTGCTGGCACTGGTGTTCGGCTTCTTCGCCTTCCGCTCGCGGATCAAGGGAGTGTATTTCTCGATCATGACCCAGGCCCTGACCTTCGCCGGAATGCTCCTGTTCTTTCGCAACGAAACCGGCTTCGGCGGCAACAACGGCTTCACCAATTTCCGCACCATCCTCGGTTTCGGCATCACTGAACCGGGCACCCGCGCCGTGTTGTTTTTCGCCACGGTGGCGTTGCTGGTGGCGAGCCTGTTCATCGGCTGGCGACTGGCGCAAAGCAAGTTTGGCCGGGTGTTGACGGCGCTGCGCGACGCCGAGAACCGCCTGATGTTCTGCGGCTATGACCCGCGCGGGTTCAAGCTGTTTGTCTGGGTGTTGAGCGCGGTGTTGTGCGGCTTGGCCGGCGCGCTGTATGTGCCGCAAGTCGGGATCATCAACCCGAGTGAAATGTCGCCGACCAACTCGATTGAAGCCGCAGTCTGGGTCGCACTGGGCGGCCGCGGCACGCTGATCGGTCCGCTGCTTGGCGCCGGTGTGGTCAACGGGATGAAGAGCTGGTTCACCGTGGCGTTCCCGGAGTACTGGCTGTTCTTCCTCGGGGCGCTGTTCATCATCGTGACGTTGTACCTGCCCAAAGGCGTGATCGGCCTGCTGAAAAAAAGGGGTGAACAATGAGAGTGACTGCGACGGCTGAATTCATGCTCGAACCGGCGTTTTTCCCGCCGCTGGAACCCAACCGGGACGCCGGAAGCAGCCGCGACGTCATCGGTCTCGGGCAACGCGTCGGTCCTGGCCTGGATACGCGCCACGGCACGATCCTGACCCTGGAAGATATCAGCGTGAGCTTCGATGGCTTTCGCGCGCTGAACAATCTGAATCTGTACATCGGCGTCGGCGAGTTGCGTTGCATCATCGGCCCCAACGGCGCCGGCAAGACCACCCTGATGGACGTGATCACCGGCAAGACACGCCCCAGTCACGGCAAGGCCTGGTTCGGTGAAACCCTGGACCTGACGCAGATGAGCGAGGTGCAAATCGCCCAGGCCGGCATCGGTCGCAAGTTTCAGAAACCGACGGTGTTCGAAGCGTTGAGCGTTTTTGAAAACCTGGAGCTGGCGCAGAAAACCGACAAGTCGGTGTGGGCCAGCCTGCGGGCCCGTTTGAGCGGTGAGCAGAAAGATCGCATCACTGAGGTGCTGGAAACCATTCGCCTGAGCGCGTCGGTCAATCGCCCGGCGGGGCTGTTGTCCCACGGTCAGAAGCAGTTTCTGGAAATCGGCATGTTGCTCATGCAAGACCCGCAACTGTTGCTGCTCGATGAACCGGTGGCGGGCATGACCGACGCCGAAACCGAGTTCACCGCCGAGCTGTTCAAAAGCCTCGCCGGCAAGCATTCGCTGATGGTGGTGGAACACGACATGGGCTTCGTCGGCTCGATTGCCGACCACGTCACCGTGTTGCACCAGGGCAGCGTGCTGGCCGAAGGGTCACTGGAACAGGTGCAGGCCGATGAGCGTGTTATTGAGGTTTACCTCGGCCGCTGAGAATTGATCGTTCCCACGCTCTGCGTGGGAATGCATCCCGTGACGCTCTGCGTCACATAACGGCGGACGCGGAGCGTCCATGGCGGCATTCCCACGCAGAGCGTGGGAACGATCACTGAGGGAGAACGTTGAACATGCTGCACGTCGACAAGCTGCACCAATACTACGGCGGAAGCCACATCCTGCGCGGCCTGACGTTTGAGGTAAAAGTCGGTGAAGTCACCTGCCTGCTCGGGCGCAACGGGGTGGGCAAGACCACGCTGCTCAAATGCCTGATGGGTTTGCTGCCGGCCAAAGAAGGCGCGGTGAACTGGGAAGGTAAACCGATCACCACGTTCAAGCCGCACCAACGGGTTCACGCAGGGATCGCTTACGTTCCGCAAGGGCGGGAAATCTTCGGGCGGCTGACCGTGGAAGAAAACCTGCTGATGGGCCTGTCGCGCTTCCCCGGCAGCGAAGCCAAGGAAGTCCCGGCATTCATTTACGAGCTGTTCCCGGTGTTGTTGCAAATGAAGCAACGCCGCGGCGGTGACTTGTCCGGCGGTCAACAGCAGCAACTGGCGATTGGTCGAGCCTTGGCCAGTCGTCCGCGCTTGCTGATCCTCGACGAGCCCACTGAAGGCATTCAGCCGTCGGTGATCAAGGAGATCGGCGCGGTGATCAAGAAGCTCGCGGCCCGTGGCGACATGGCGATTTTGCTGGTGGAACAGTTTTACGACTTCGCCGCCGAACTGGCCGATCAGTACCTGGTGATGTCCCGGGGCGAGATCGTGCAACAGGGTCGCGGTGAAAATATGGAAGCCGAAGGTGTGCGCGACCTGGTTACGATCTAGTCTGTAGCGTCCTGACGATTATTAGAAATCATGAATTTACCTTTACTGCCCCTGACCACAGAGCCGGCCCTGTTTACCCCGAGTTGGCACGCAGAGCTGGAGCTTGGTTATGCCCGCTTCGGCGAGAGCACGCGCCCGGTCCAGCGCCGGCACCAAGGCCCGTTGCGGGTGCAAAAGCACCTGTACGCCGAAGGGCCCGAGGTGTGCCAGCACATCATCGTTCACCCGCCGGGCGGGATTGCCGGGGGTGATCGACTGGACATCAGCGCCAGCGTCGGCGCTGACGCCTGGGCACAAATCACCAGCCCCGGAGCCGCCAAGTGGTATCGCGCTGCAGGGCCCGCTTATCAGCAGCTGGATTTGCACGTCGCGGCCGGTGCGACACTGGAATGGCTGCCCCAGGAGACGATCATTTTCAGCGCCGCCCAGGCCGAACTCAGCACCTCGATCAACCTTGAGGGCGACGCCCGACTGTTCTACTGGGACGTGGTGGTGCTGGGTCGCCCGGCCAGTGGTGAGCGCTTCGATCTGGGGCATTTTCAGGCGCAATTGAATATCCGCCGCGACGGCCAGTTGCTCTGGCACGAACGCCAGCGCATTGTCGGGAATGATGGTTTGCTCGACTCGCCGATTGGCCTGGACGGGCAACCGGTTTTTGCCACGCTGTTGGTGACGGGTGAAGTCGATAGCGAGTTGCTGGAGACGTGCCGCTCGCTGCCCAATGAAGTGCGCGGGGACCTGACGCAGCTGCCGGGGCTAGTGGTTGCCCGGTGCCTGGCCAGTGAAGCGCTGTTGGCACGGGGTTGGCTTATTGATTTGTGGCGATTGCTGCGGCCTGCGCTGTTAGGCCGAGAAGCCGTCCCGCCAAGAATATGGAGCACCTGAAATGCAATCCCCTGTAGGAGTGAGCCTGCTCGCGATGACGGTGTGTCAGGCAACTTATAGGTTGAATGTGCCGACGCCATCGCGAGCAGGCTCACTCCTACAGGGGGTTTGTATTTACAGATCCGAATACTTTTTTATCTGCCCAGATGGATTCCAACGATGGACCTGACCCCACGTGAAAAAGACAAGCTGCTGATCTTCACCGCTGGCCTCGTGGCCGAGCGGCGTCTGGCGCGCGGCGTGAAACTCAATTACCCGGAGGCCATGGCCTACATTTCCGCCGCGCTGCTCGAAGGTGCCCGCGATGGCCGGACCGTGGCCGAGCTGATGCACTTTGGCACCACCCTGCTGAACCGTGATCAAGTGATGGAAGGCATCCCGGAAATGATCCCGGAGATCCAGGTCGAAGCGACGTTCCCCGACGGCACCAAACTGGTCACCGTCCACCAACCCATCGCCTGAGGCCGAACCATGACCTACCTCATCCGTGATGCCGTGCATGCCGACCTGCCAGCGATCCGCGACATCTACAACGACGCGGTGCTCAACACCACGGCGATCTGGAACGAACAGGCCGTAGACCTGGGCAACCGCCAGGCCTGGTTCAGTGCGCGCCAATCCCAGGGTTATCCGATTCTGGTGATCGTCGACGGCGATAACAGCGTGCTGGGCTACGCTTCATTTGGTGACTGGCGGCCGTTCGACGGTTTCCGCCACACCGTCGAGCATTCGGTCTACGTGCGCAGCGACCAACGGGGCAACGGCCTGGGTCCGCGACTGATGGACGTACTGATCGAGCGCGCCAAAGGCTGCGACAAGCACGTGATGGTGGCCGCCATCGAAAGCGGCAACGCCGCTTCTATTCGTCTGCATGAACGGGCCGGATTCGCGATCACCGGTCAGATGCCCCAGGTGGGCACCAAATTTGGCCGCTGGCTGGACCTGACCTTCATGCAACTGACCCTCAATCCTGGCGCGGAGCCGCCGACTGCCAGCAAGGAGTAACGCCCGATGAACCCCGCCCAACTGCGACGCGTCAATGTTGAAAGCTTTGCGCACTACCGTCAGGGATTGATTGACCTGTTGCTCGACGCCGTCGGTTATGGCGCCAGCGTCGGGTTCATGGCCAATCTGGACGCCGCCCAGGCGCGCGCCTATTTCGATGAGGTTCAGGACAACCTGAACAAGGGCAACGTGTTGTTGTGGGTGGTGGTCAAGGACGAACAGGTCCAGGCCAGCGTGCAACTGACCCTGTGCCAGAAAGCCAACGGCCTGAACCGTGCCGAAGTGCAGAAACTGCTGGTGCGCGAACACGCGCGTCGCCGGGGTCTGGGCCAACAGTTGATGAATGCGCTTGAACAGGCAGCCCTCCAGCACAAGCGCGGCATGCTTTACCTCGACACCGAAGCCGGCTCCCCCGCCGAAGACTTCTACAAAGCCCTGGGCTACACCAAGGCCGGTGAAATCCCAGACTACGCCTGCGACCCGAGCGGCCGGTACAAACCAACCGCCCTCTACTACAAAATCCTCCAAGGAGCCCATTGATGATTCCCGGTGAATACCAGATCCAGCCCGGCGACATCGAGCTTAACGTGAGCCGGCGCACGGTCAGTCTGAAAGTGGCCAACAGCGGTGACCGGCCGATCCAGGTCGGTTCGCACTACCACTTTTTCGAAACCAACGACGCCCTGACTTTCGACCGCGCCGCCAGTCGCGGCATGCGCCTGAACATCCCCGCCGGCACTGCCGTGCGCTTCGAACCGGGGCAAAGCCGAGAAGTCGAGTTGGTCGAGCTGGCCGGGCATCGCCGGGTGTTCGGGTTTGCCGGCAGGATCATGGGCGATCTCGACTGACTGATCGTTCCCACGGTCCCCGTGGGAATGCATCCCGTGACGCTCCGCGTCACATAACGGCGGACGCAGAGCGTCCATGGCGGCATTCCCACGCAGAGCGTGGGAACGATCAATTTGTGCAAGGAATCCCAATGAAAATTTCCCGTCAGGCCTACGCCGACATGTTCGGTCCCACCGTCGGTGACAAGGTCCGTCTGGCCGATACCGAGCTGTGGATCGAAGTGGAAAAAGACTTCACCACCTATGGCGAAGAAGTGAAATTCGGCGGTGGTAAAGTCATCCGTGACGGCCAGGGCCAAAGCCAGTTACTGGCGGCCGAAGTCGTCGATACGGTGATCACCAACGCGCTGATCGTCGACCACTGGGGCATCGTCAAGGCCGACGTCGGCCTCAAGGACGGCCGCATCGCCGGGATCGGCAAGGCCGGTAATCCGGACGTGCAACCGGACGTGACCATCGCCATCGGCGCCAGCACCGAAGTGATCGCCGGTGAAGGCATGATCCTCACCGCCGGCGGCATCGACACGCACATCCACTTCATCTGCCCGCAACAGATCGAAGAAGCCCTGATGAGCGGCGTCACCACCATGATCGGCGGCGGCACCGGCCCGGCCACCGGCACCAATGCCACGACGTGCACCTCCGGGCCATGGCACCTGGCGCGCATGCTTCAGGCCGCCGACGCGTTTCCGATGAACATCGGTTTCACCGGCAAGGGCAACGCGAGTCTGCCGGAACCCCTGATCGAACAGGTCAAGGCCGGCGCCATCGGCTTGAAGTTGCACGAAGACTGGGGCACCACGCCCGCGAGCATCGACAACTGCCTGACGGTGGCCGACCAATACGACGTCCAGGTCGCCATCCACACCGACACCCTCAATGAGTCCGGTTTTGTCGAAACCACCCTCGCCGCCTTCAAGGGCCGCACGATTCACACCTACCACACCGAAGGTGCGGGCGGCGGTCACGCGCCGGACATCATCAAGGCCTGTGGCTTTGCCAACGTGTTGCCGAGTTCGACCAATCCGACCCGGCCGTTCACCCGCAATACCATCGACGAACACCTCGATATGCTGATGGTCTGCCACCACCTGGACCCGAGCATTGCCGAAGACGTGGCCTTCGCTGAAAGCCGCATCCGCCGCGAAACCATCGCCGCCGAAGACATCCTCCACGACCTCGGCGCGTTCTCGATGATCAGCTCCGACAGCCAGGCCATGGGCCGCGTCGGCGAAGTCATCACGCGCACCTGGCAGACCGCCGACAAGATGAAAAAACAGCGCGGCGCGCTGCCGGAAGACGGCGAAGGCAACGACAACTTCCGCGCCAAACGCTACATCGCCAAGTACACCATCAACCCGGCGATCACCCACGGCATCAGCCACGAAGTGGGCTCGGTCGAAGTGGGTAAATGGGCTGATCTGGTGCTCTGGCGGCCGGCATTCTTCGGGGTCAAACCGACGCTGATCCTCAAGGGTGGTGCCATTGCCGCCAGCCTGATGGGCGACGCCAACGCCTCGATTCCGACACCGCAACCGGTGCATTACCGTCCGATGTTCGCCAGCTACGGCGGCTCGCTGCACGCCACCAGCCTGACCTTTATCAGCCAGGCGGCGCAGGCAGCTGGATTGCCCGAAGCGTTGGGTCTGAAAAAGAAAATCGCAGTGGTCAAAGGCTGTCGCGAGGTGCAGAAAACCGATCTGATCCACAACGACTACCTGCCGAAGATCGACGTCGATCCGCAGACCTATCAGGTCAAGGCTGACGGCGTACTGCTGTGGTGCGAACCGGCGGATGTGTTGCCGATGGCCCAGCGGTATTTTCTGTTTTGATTTCCAGTCAGGCATAAAAAACCCGGCACGAAGGGCGTCAATCTTCGTGCCAGGATGGCTGTATTGTCAGGTCAATCAGTTGCTCGAATTGACCGTAAAGGGAATTTCCACCCTTTGCAGTTTCGCCCGATCCATCGCCTGTTGGGTCAGGGTCTTCAGCAGCGTTTTCATCTCGGTGTCGATCAAGTTCAACTCGGCAGCATAGGCCTCATTGGTCATGACTTGCCCCGGGGCAATCTCGCTGTCCGGTTTGCCCAGCTCTGCGGCGAGTACCCTCAGCTCCTCTTTCAGGCCGGCCTTTGCCTCAAGCGAAAGATCCTGTTCGGTCGCGCGCTTATCAAGCGCCATGAAAAACTCCGTCGTTGCATCGATTCGACGCCTGAACACCTTGAACGCGCGACGATTCGAGCCCTGGATGTAAGACGTCCAGAACGGCTGTTCACTGATTGAATCACGCAGCAAATCGCCGGCCTCCAGATCCAGTACCCGCCGATAGGCATCTTCGATCATCTCAGACGTGACGTCCGTGTACGTGCGGAACTGAAGATCACGGGATTGCCAGGGCAGATCCAGTCGCTCTGCCAGGTCTGTCATGTAGCCCAGATGTACCTGGACCTCATCGATGGTCCCCGAAACTTCGCCATTGGCATTGACCACCCTGAATCGTTCACCTTTCGCCAGTCGTTTGGCAACCACTTGGTGGGCAATCCGGCTCAACTCATCCAGACGGGATTTGCCTCTGGCAAGCTGCACCAGTTCAGCCTCCACCAGGCTTGGACTCCTCAGCTCATAAGCTTCGTGGATCAGCACCTCCACACCCATTGAATTGAACAACTGGGCTCCGGCATCCACACAGTTGGTAGCCTCGTCCCTGCCCATGACAAAAAGGTTGCGCCGCAACTCACTGTCCTTGGACATCGCTTCGAGCATTCGCCAGACCTTGCTCGTCATGTCCACTCTGAATGCGTTGTCGTTCTGGAAATGGCTGGACTCAGTGAGCTTCCTGATCTTATTGAAAAAATGCACCGAGCCGAACTCATCCTCCAAGCTGTTCCATATCGCCTGTTTGGCGACCCAATCTCGTCGCGTCAGGCCTGCCTCCCAATCAAGGCTGTCGCGCACACCACGAGGCGGATACGGGCGATCGGGGTCCAGGCCGACAGACCTGATGTTTTCTCTGAGCGTGTTCAGAGTATCAGCCGACATCCACTGCCGGTCCCGACTCACCACCGTCCGCGCCACCAGCTCCGCTCCGACAGAGCCGGGAGTCACCCGAGGGATGACCGTCAGTTCATTGCGTTGCAGATTCAAGTAAAAATGCCGGAATCGGGGTTGAGAAAACAATCCGTCCGGCCAGGTATCAATGCCGGTATCGCCCAGCATCACCGTATGCAGCATGCGCATACCGCCGATATCCGGCACACGACCCAGCGGGTTTCCCTGAAGATCCAGGCTTTGAAGTCGGGTAAGCCATCTCAAATACGTAGATCCCTGCGCATCCAGCACAATCCGGTTATCGCCGAGGTACAACTCCGTCAGCCCTACCATATGTCCCACCGAAGAAGGAAAATGCGTGAGCCGGTTGCGGGTGAGATTCAGCGAACGCAGGCGCGGAAAATGATAAAGAAAGGTGACGTGTGCGTCGGTCATCTCAGTGCCCAGCAAGTTCAGGCTGGTCACGTGCTGAAAATCGGCGTCCAGAGGGGGCATGGTCCCCAAGTGCCGCCCCATGGGCATATTGCTGAGGTCAAGCACTGTTCCCTGCAGAATCTCGTAAGAGTCCACATGCCTGGGCCCGGTTTGCTGCCAGCACTGACGAATGGCCTTGTACAACTTGTTTCTGGACTGCCATTCGGCAACGCCCGCAGGGCTGAACCTGTACGCTTCGGTCGGCGAATTCAGCCAGCGCTGGAAGTTGGTATTGAGGCGGTTGAATTCCGCTTCCAGCGCGCTGGCCCGCAGCTCCGGGTCAGCCTCGTTGCCGCCACCGTCCAGATAAGCCTGGGCTTGCTCCTCGGTCCAGCCCGGCCGCACGCTCCTGACGCGTTCCTGCAACGTCAGGCGTCCGGTGAGCCGTCGAATGCCTTGAGGAAGAGGCATTCCACCGAGCAGCTTCATCGTCTCGGGATCATAGGCAGGCTTGCGCAGGGGGCTGTCCGCCAGCATCGGGCGCAGCTGGTCACGCCCCAATGGTGCATTTTGAACGGTGTGCTTGAGTGTCGCGCCTTGATTGATTTCAAAACCCAGTGCTTTGCGTTCAGCGTCAGGCAGGGCATGCAATACCGAAGAAAACAGGTCATCGGCGCCGTGCAGATGGTTGTCCTCGGCATCCCGCACTTCATAACCGTTCTCCGTGCTGACCAGGACTTTGCGCACATCCGCTTCTTCCGGGCCAATGCTGTCGCGCAGACGGCCAGTGAAAGAATGCTCGCGAATTTCGATGCGCACCTCCGGCGGCCAGTTCGGCAAGCTTTCCAGGCTATGCAGTGCCAGTTTTTCCGTATCCAGCGCCTGCAGAGAATCAAGGAACAGCCCTTCATAGGCACGCGACAGACGCACCTCCAGCGAGGCGGCGCGCGCCTGCTGCCTGAGGTGCAAGCCAATACGCTTTTGCTCGGCCAGCACTCGCAAGTCAGCCGGATCAGCGGCGCTCAGTAGCTCCTCTGCCATGTTGGCGGGCAATTGCGTGAAGGTGTCCTGAAGCGTCCTGGCGTCGGCAATGTTTGACTGGTCGTTCTCAGGCAGCTTCCCCGTTTCCGCCCACGCCTTGAACCGGTTGAGGGTGTCGACCA
This sequence comes from Pseudomonas sp. JAI111, assembly GCF_024809425.1. Classification (NCBI taxonomy): domain Bacteria; kingdom Pseudomonadati; phylum Pseudomonadota; class Gammaproteobacteria; order Pseudomonadales; family Pseudomonadaceae; genus Pseudomonas; species Pseudomonas sp. JAI111. The sequence continues at coordinate 77,879 of NZ_JANUCB010000007.1, forward strand.
GCAACGCGGGCGGCGCTTCGTTTTCGACATGCAGCCGACGCAACACATCTTCTTCGATACCACTGGCGATACGGATGCGTTCAAGCATTGCATCATCGAACGCTTCTGACTTCGCCCCCAGCCCACGCATGAGCTCGGCCGAAGTCCACTCGACAGGGCGGTCGAGTTCGGTGTGCCAGGTACCGGCGCCATCGTGGTCAAGCTTTGGCTGGTAAGCTGCGGGCCGGTCCGGATGCTGCATCCTTGGTTCGCCGGTCAGTGGATCGTCCTGCACCGCGAAGTATTTGCCGTCGCGCGGCAGCAACTCCTTATCGCCGTGCGCGTGAAGGCCTCGCTCGTTGGGCGTCGAGTCGGAACTCAAACTGACTTGATGCTCATACGGGTTCAAGTCCGGGTTCCAGAGACGGGTCTTGCCGTCAGCGAGTACGACCGGCTTCAACTGGTCGACAAATGCCGAAGGCTTGATCGCGGTCGCTGCGCCCGTCGGCAACACATGCCCTGCTCCCATGATTGCCAGCTGGGCCGCATTGATCAGGACACCGGTCAACAATGCCGCCGCTTCGTCCTTGTCGCCCTTGCTCCAGTCTTCGATGCCCTCCATGGTTTCAAGCAGCATTTGCCCGACCATGACGCCCAGCATGGCCTCCCCCAGGCCCGGCACCAGCATCGCGCCGAAATTGAATACGTTCCAGCCGATGCTCACGTAGCTGCTCAATCGCGCCCAACGGGCGTTGGCATCTTCATCGCCTGTGGGAACGGCAATGTGCCGCGAATCCGCGATGGCCTTATCGCACCGCCATCGGCCGAGCGCCGGCCAGAGCAAACCGTCAATCAGGTTGGTGACCGGCTCGGCATCGGGGTTCTCCACCGCAGTCTCTCGCCACCACGGCCCCATGCTCAACGGTTCGCGCTGTTGCCAGGTGAAGGTGCTAAAGCGCTCTTTGACGCGAGTGAAAAACCGTCCTTTGTCTTTTTGCGGTACGAAGCGGCTGAAAAATTGCTGGTAGTCCGAGGAGCGCAACTGGCTCGTCAGCTCCTTCATGAAATCGGTGAAGGATTTATATTCCTTGAGAGGATGCTCAGGATCGTCGGGCACATAAGCGATCAAGGTACCGTCGAGCCGACTTTGATTATCGATATCTTCGCGGCGCAGCATCTCATCGACGGCACCGCTGGGACCGTTGGCAAAAAAGGCTTTGAGAAACTTGAACTGGTCAAATTCCTGCCCGGGCAGAATGAGCAGTTTGCGCGCCCAATCCATCATTATTCGTTGGTGTGTCGGCTCCAGGGCGTCGTAAATCTTTTTGATTTTCGTTGGATCTGCCACGGCACTGAACAACACGATACCCGACAGTTTCACGCCCATAAGGGACAGTCGATGAGACTGTAACGGGCGCTTGCCCATCGTGATGTTTGTCTGGTTGTCTCGCAGTTGCTGCAACTTGCCGTACGCATAAGAAGTGATATCGCCCTTCAAATATGCGATCAGCGCCGACTCATTGAACGCAGCTTTTTCGGTCCCGATGAAGTGTTGCTCAAGTGAGGCCTTTGCACCTGCCGCCGCAGGGGCCAGCAACCCTGTGATGTGCCGCTGATACTGCGCACCGAGATCCAGCTCCCGACAAAGGCTCGCAAAACTTTCGATGGTCAACGAATGACGTTGCAGCTCACCTTCGGCATCGGTGGTGAAAATTCCCGAGCCATCGCGAAAGGCGCCGGCACGGGTTTCAGCGTCCTCAAAGTTATGCAGCGCAGCCTCCAGCAACGTTGACTCCCTGAGCCGGCTGGCATTGTTGTCGATGCCAAACCCCAGCAGGGCTGGCACGTAAAGCCGAACCGTCGTGGCCCGCACATCCAGTTCCAGGCTCAGCTTTTCTTGCAGGGCTTGAACGAGCAAGGGCTCTGCGAACTCGTTGATGTCCTTTTTCAGGTCACCCAGCGTGTCATCCAGATTGCCTTGCAATCGCCAGCGCTCGTTGCCGAGTTCCTTGAGATATTGACGGTCAATGGCGCTTGCCTTGACGTACCACTCAGGGAAATCGACTGCCTGGGTTGCCGTCGCTACACGTTTAGACAGAGTAGGGCTTTTTATAAGCGCTGGAACGTTGGTTGCCAGGTAACTCAAATACCGATTGTCGCCTGCCGGATTACTGGCAGAAATATCCGACACAGATCCTTCTGATGATTCGTTCATTACGCATGTATCCCTATGCGTTCAATAGAGCGTCCAGCTTATTCAATGACGGCAAAAACAAAAGTTTAAATAACTGCTGGAAAACGGCCCGAAAACCAATAACAACACCTAACTTAAGCACCTTAAAAATAACTAAATACCACCCAGGGAATGGCCAGGCATGATCCGACTTGCCAGCGGTAGTTTTTACCCGTGGGCAAAGGGGCTAAGATGCCAAGACTTTTCAGCCAGGAAACGGTCATGCGCTTATCCGAATTCATCAGGCAACACGTAGACCGTATCGTTGATGAATGGGAACAGTTCGCTAAAACGATCAGCCCTGCCGCCATTAGCATGGACCGCGTTGCCTTGCGCGACCACGCCAAGGCGATTCTGCTGGCGGCGGCACGGGACATGACCACCGCGCAAACCGCCAGCGAACAACTGGCGAAGGCCAAGGGTGAAGGCCCGGAAAAAACCCCAAGCCTGGATGAAGCGGGGGCCAGTCATGGTGAGTTGCGCCATACCGTTGGGTTCGACCTGGTGCAGATGACCAGTGAATTCCGCCATTTGCGCGCCTGTGTGATTCGGATGTGGGTCAGCAGCCTGGAAGTGCCTGACCTGGCTTACTTGCAGGACATGATCCGTTTCAACGAAGCGATTGATGAGGCACTGGCAGAGTCCACCGCGGCGTACGCCGAACAGGTCAATCACTCGCGGGATCTGTTCCTGGCGATACTCGGTCATGACCTGCGAGCGCCGTTGCAGGCCATTAGCATGTCCACCGAGTTGCTGTTGCGCAAAGCGCCGCTTGAAGGTGATGCGCTGACGTGCGCAATCAATATCAAGCGTGGCGCGCGGCACATGGCGGTGATGGTCAGCGATTTGCTGGAGCTGGTCCGTAGCCGGTTGGGCAAGAGCCTGCCGATCGAGCCCAAGCCCATGGACCTGGCCGATGCCGCGCATGCGGCGATTGCCGAGGCATGCGCCGGTAACCCGGAATGCGATCCAATAATCAGGGTAGTCGGCGATACCCACGGCGTCTGGGATGCCGGGCGACTTGATCAGCTGTTCCAGAACCTGATCGGCAATGCGCTACAGCATGGCTTGAACAAACGTGATGTGACCGTCACCGTCACCGGCGAGCCGGACTCGGTGCGCCTGACTGTGCATAACTTTGGCGTGCCGATTCCCGACGATGCTATCCCGACCCTCTTCGATCCACTGGTACGCAGCGCCAGCGAAGACCTCGGGCAACCGACAACCAGCCTTGGCCTGGGATTGTTTATCGTCAAGGAAGTGGTCGATGCGCACGGCGGGACCATCGACGTCAGCTCGAATCAGACCGATGGCACGCTGTTTACCGTGGTGCTACCCCGCAACGTTTAATACTGCCAGACCGCGTTATCGTTCTTCGCGAGCAGGCTCGCTCCCACATTCGACCGTATTGCGTCTGAAGGAACCCGGTTAACTGTGGGAGCGAGCCTGCTCGCGATAGCGCCCGAACAGACAACGCAAAAACATCAGAAGATCTACTCAACCACCAACCGCCCAAGCCGCTGCCTGAGCATGCGGTTCTCGGCCCGCAGTTGCTGGACCTCGTCAAGCAGGTTCAGCGCCAGGGCGACGCCTTCCCATTCCAGTTCCAGATCGCGCCGCAGCTTGGCGGCACGCTTGGCCAGTGCCAGTTCATAATCGGTGAAACGCCAATCCTTGGGCTGCTTGCCCTGAGGTTCGAGGATGCCGTGCTCGACGATTTCGATCACGTAGACGTCCGACAGCTCGGCCGCCTCACAGAATTCTGCCATGTCCAGTTGAACGATCAGGGGGTTGCTCATGATGGGCTACTCCGTCTCTTGGATCAGAAGTTTTCTCTTGGGTTGAAAGCGGCTTTTTTCGCCAGTTCCTCCCACAGTGCCTTGACCTCGTCGTTCGAGGTTTTAGGCATGACGGCCTTGAGCTGCACGAACAGATACCCTCGATGACCGGCCTTGTTCAGCAAACCGTGTCCCTTGGCACGCATGCGCTGACCATTCTGGCTGCCGGCCGGGACCTTGAGGTTGATCTTGCCCGTCAGGGTCGGCACTGCCACTTCGGCGCCCAACGCCAATTCCCACGGTGCCAGCGGCAACGTGATAATCAGGTTTTCGCCCTCTACATCGAATTTCGGATGAGGCGCAAAACGAATGATCAGGAACAAGTCGCCATTAGCCCCGCCACCGATACCTGGCGCGCCCTGGCCCTTGAGGCGGATACGCTCGCCGTCGGCCACGCCGGCCGGGATCTTCACGTTCAGGCTTTTGCTGGTATTGCTGACATGCTGACCAGCGGCGTTGTACTGCGGCACCTGGAAAGTGACCTTCTTCGACTCGGTCGAGAGGGATTCTTCCAGGAAAATCGGTAGTTCCATTTCCACGTCTTGCCCTCGACGCCCGGCGCTTCGGCCCGACTGTGCACCACCAAAACCACCGCCGCCACGGTTGCCAAAGATCGAACTGAAGAAGTCCGAGAAATCCCCCGTGTCCTGACCACCGCCAAAACCGCCACGTCCCTGCCAGCCTGGCGGGCCCTGGAACGGTTGGCCGTGCTGGCCGTATTTGCGCAAGTCGTCATATTCGGCACGCTTGTCGGCGCTTTTCAGCGCTTCATAAGCCTCCGAGGCGTCCTTGAACTTGGCCTCGGCATCCTTTTCCTTGCTGACGTCCGGGTGGTATTTGCGCGCGAGCTTGCGATAGGCGGCCTTGATCGCCTTATCGTCAGCCGTCGGCTCCACACCGAGAATCTTGTAATAGTCTTTGAAGTCCATCGAGGGAATCACCATCCGTTATCGAAATCGCGCTACCGCTGTCAGCATGCGCTCATTACCAGCCGCCAGCTTGACAATCTCAAGTTTGTGACCGGGCAGCGCATCAGAAGTTTATCGGCAGCAGTCGGGGGTTCTTTCGACCGTCCGGTGGCTGCCAGGCCCAATGCAGACAAGTTTGGGGCAAAGGATAGTCTTTCAAGGCGCTAATAGCCGAGATTTAGCGGATAGTCGGCCTTCGAATATTCGCCGCACTGGCATACACTGCGCGGCCGTTTTTTAACCGGAACTCGAAAGACATGAAAAACGCATCTCCAGCCCGTGCCTGTGGTATCGACTTCGGCACGTCCAACTCCACCGTCGGCTGGCTGCGCCCCGGCATGGAAACGCTGATCGCGCTGGAGGACGACAAGATCACCCTGCCCTCGGTGGTCTTCTTCAATATGGAAGAACGCCGCCCGGTGTACGGACGGCTGGCGCTGCACGAGTACCTGGAAGGCTACGAAGGCCGGCTGATGCGCTCGCTCAAGAGCCTGCTCGGCTCCAAGCTGATCAAGCACGACACCAGCGTCCTGGGGACGGCCATGCCGTTCAAGGATCTGCTGGGTCTGTTTATCGGCCAGTTGAAGAAGCGCGCCGAGACCGCCGCCGGTCGCGAGTTCGAGGAAGTGGTGCTGGGTCGTCCGGTGTTTTTCGTCGATGACGATGAAATGGCCGACCAGGAAGCCGAGAACACCCTGGTGGACGTGGCCCGCGCCATCGGCTTCAAGGATGTGTCGTTCCAGTACGAACCGATTGCGGCGGCGTTCGACTACGAGTCGACCATCGAAAAAGAAGAGTTGGTGCTGATCGTCGACATCGGCGGTGGTACGTCCGACTTCTCGCTGGTGCGTCTCTCGCCAGAGCGCCGCAAGCACGACAACCGCCACGACGACATCCTCGCCACCGGCGGCGTGCACATCGGCGGGACTGATTTCGACAAGCAGTTGAGCCTGCAAGGGCTGATGCCGCTGTTCGGCTACGGCAGCCGCATGAAGAGCGGCGCCTACATGCCCACCAGCCACCACATGAACCTGGCAACCTGGCACACCATCAACTCGGTGTACTCGCAGAAGTCGACCCTGGCCCTGGGCAGCATGCGTTACGACATCGAAGACACCGGCGGCATCGACCGCCTGTTCAAGCTGATCGACCAGCGCGCCGGTCACTGGCTGGCCATGGAAGTGGAAGAAACCAAGATCCAGCTGACCCACGCCGACAGCCGCCATGTGCCGCTGGACCGCATCGAGCCGGGATTGAGCGTTGAGCTGAGCCGGGCGCTGTTCGAATCGGCCATCGACAACCTGCTGGAGCGCGTGCGCAACAGCGTCACCCAACTGCTCAACGATGCCAATGTGCGCGTCGATCAGGTCGATACGGTGTTCTTCACCGGCGGTTCGAGCGGGATTCCGGCGCTGCGCAACAGCGTGTCGGCGATGTTGCCGAATGCACAGCATGTGGAAGGGAACATCTTTGGCAGTATCGGCAGTGGCCTGGCGATTGAGGCCATGAAGCGCTACGGCACGATGGACTGATCAGAAACCCTGTAAAGATCGTTCCCACGCTCTGCGTGGGAATGCCGCCATGGACGCTCTGCGTCCGCTGTCAAAACTGTGACGCGGAGCGTCACGGGATGCATTCCCACGCAGAGCGTGGGAACGATCGGGTCTCTATCAAACCATCCCGATCAGCCTCAATTCGCTCTTCAGATACGCGTAATAAATCGGCCCCGCCACCACGCCCGGCAGGCCGAACGCGGCCTCGAACACCAGCATCGCCAGCAGCAACTCCCACGACTTGGCTCTGATCTGCCCGCCGACGATGCGCGCGTTGAGGAAGTATTCGAGCTTGTGGATAAAAATCAGATAACCCAATGCCGCCACGGCGACCCAGATCGACAGCGACAAGCCGACGATGGTGATCAGCGTGTTTGACATCAGGTTGCCAATGACCGGCAGCAAGCCAAGCAGGAAGGTCAGCACGATCAGGGTTTTGGTCAGCGGCAACTTGATCCCGAACAGGGGCAAGACCACCACCAGGAAAATCGCGGTAAAAAAGGTGTTGAGCAGGGAAATCTTGATCTGGGCAAACACGATATTACGAAACGCCTGGACCACCAGGTGCAGGCGATCGAACAGCGCGGCAGCCAGTGGTTTGCGCTTGGTCACGTCCGGTGCGCGCTGCAAGGCGATGATCGCGCCCAGCACCATGCCGATCAGCAACGTCACAAACATGTGCGCTGCGTCCTTGCCCACCAATTGCAACTCGCTCAGGTGCTTGCTCATCCACTCGCCGATGGCCACGCGGAATTCGGCGGCACTGGCCGGAAGATAGGCATCGATGAACGGTGGCAGTTGCCCCCGTGCACGGTCGACCACGTGCATGAATTTATCGAGGGAAGCGCCGGGGTTTTCCGCCTCGTGCAGTAGAAAACTGATGGCACCGGCAAAGATCAGCGCCAGCACACTGACCACTAACGTCCCCAGCAACGCCACCGCCAGCCAGCGTGCGCGCCGACCTTCGATCAATCGCTGCAGTTGCGGGGTGAGCATGTTGACCAGTTCGAACACCAACAACCCGGCCAGCAGGCTGGGCAGCAATCGCAGCGGGATCACCAGTAGCAAGCCACCAAAGATGATGATCCAACTGATAAGCAGCAAGACGTGACGTTGAGAAAACGTTGGCATACAGCCTCAAAACGAACGGCGTAAAAGGATTGGCAGTCTGCCAGCGTTCCGGTGCCAGCACTAGGGATTGTGTGGGTCGACCTTGGTCGGGAGCCCAGCGGTTTTTTTACAACGCCCATTCCGGCCCCATCGCGAGCAGGCTCGCTCCCACAGTGGGTCTGTGTTCACCGCACCAATGTGGGAGCGAGCTTGCTCGCGACGGGGCCACCCTACATCTTCCAGCCAATGTTTATTTTTTCTTCAGGCAATCACTCATGAACGCCTTGCGCGCATCACCTTTCAGCGCTTTGGTGGTGGCATCGGCATTACAGGTTTTCATCTTTTCTTGCTGAGGTGTAAGGGTTTTGGCGTCGTTGGCGGCCGGCGCGGCTTTGAGGCAGGTGCTCATGAAGGCTTTGCGTTCATCGCCCTTGAGGCTTTTTGCGGTGGCGTCGGCGTTGCAGGTGGTCATCTTGTTCTGTTGTTCAGTGGCGGCGAAGCCTTGGGCGCAGAGCAGTAAACCGATCATCAACAAAGGGACACGCAACATCTTCATGGAGTTTTCTCCTTGTTGCCGCACCGAGGGGTGCGGCCTCATCCAGCAGTGTAGACAACCCCTGTTACACCTTCCTGCTTTCAAGGTGGCTGCGTCGATACTGCTCAGGTGTGCAGCCGGCCTGACGTTGAAACATCGCGATGAACGCCGAGCCGGTGCTGTAGCCCATGTCGAAGGCGATTTCCTGAATGCTGCGTTGACTGTCCAGCGCTTCGATCGCCGCCAGAAAACGCAAACGTTGCCGCCACTCGCCAAAACTCATGCCCAGCTCGCGAACACATTGCCGCGCCAGGGTGCGCTCGCTGACATGGATTTGCGCCGCCCAGTCTGCCAAGGGCCGGTTATCGCCCGGCTCGGCCTGCAAGGCTTCCAGTATCCCGAGTAATCCCGAGCTGCTGGCGTAGGGCAAATAGCACTCGTGGATGGGCGCCTGTTGCAGCTGATCCACCAGCACCTGGGCCAGGCGTTTGTCCGCCTCGTGCTCGGGCACCTTGACGTCGCGGGCGGCGAAGTCCTTGAGGATCGCCTTGAGAATGTCGCTGATCGCCAGCGTGCAGGCCTGGGGCGGCAGATCGCGACACAACAGCGGATCCAGGCAGACTGCGCGATAGTTGATCGGCTGGTTGCTGTAGAAACTGTGCTCGGTCTGTGGCGGCACCCACACCGCGTATTGCGGCGGCGACATGAAACGGCTGCCGCCGATTTCCATGTGCAGCACGCCGTGGGCCGAATACTCCAGCGTGCCCCACGGATGACGGTGCGCCGAGGCAAAACGGTGCGCATCGAAATCGGCGTAGCGAAAGTAGACCGGCGCTGGCAATTCGCTGAAATCCAGCAGGTCGATGTGTTTACTGTTCATGCTGTCCGTCATCAGGGGCAGGTTGTCTGGATCGAAGTATAGGCTTGTATCCAGACAAGGGATAATTGCCCCTCATTAACGCTCTGGTTTTCTCTGATGCAATACGCTTATCCGCTGCTGGCCATTTTCATCTGGGCTGGTAATACCGTGATCACCAAAATGTCGGCCGGGGCGATCTTCCCCGCCGAGATTGGTTTCTATCGCTGGCTGCTGGCCGGGGTGCTGTTCACGCCGTTCATGCTCAATCCGGTGATCGCCCATTGGCCGTCGATCCGCCCGAACCTCGGCAAAATCTTCATCCTCGGTGTGCTCGGGATGGCGGTCTATCAGAGCCTGGCGTACTTCGCCGCGAGCCTGACCTCGGCCACCAACATGGGAATCATCCTGTCGCTGATGCCATTGATGTCGCTGGCCATGGCGATTGTCAGCCTTGGCCAACGCCTGACGGCGGGGGCGCTGGCCGGTGCAGTGTTGTCGTTTGCCGGCGTGCTGGTGGTGGTGTCGTCCGGCAGCCTCGGCGTACTGCTTGAACACGGGATAAACCTGGGCGATGCAATGATGCTGATCGCCACCCTGGCCTACGCGATCTACAGCACGCTGCTGAAAAAATGGCAGCTGCGCCTGCCGCCGCTGGTATTGCTGTATATGCAGGTGCTGGTGGCGGTGGTGGTGCTGTTTCCGCTGTTTATGGCTTCACCGAAGACTGGCCTGACTCTGCAGAATATTCCGCTGGTGTTGTACGCCTGCCTGCTGGCCTCGATGATCGCGCCGTTGGCGTGGATGCAGGCCGTGGTGCGCCTGGGGCCAAGCCGGACCACGCTGTTTTTCAATCTGCTGCCGTTGATCACCGCGCTGATTGCAGCGCTGGTGCTGCATGAGCAGCTGGCGCTGTATCACTTGGTGGGCGGGGTGTTGACGCTGGGTGGGGTGATACTGTCGGAGCGTTGGACCACCGTGTTAGGCCGCAAGATTTGCGTTGCCTGACCTGACGCCATCGCGAGCAGGCTCACTCCCACAGGACATGCACTCAACTGCGGGAGCGAGCCTGCTCGCGATGAACGATAACGCGATCTAGACCCCTGCCGCTTTCAGCCGGGCGGCATGCTCGACAAACAATCGCACCGGATCAGCCCCTTTGCCCACCAGTCCCAGCGACTGATTGACGATGTCGAAGTGATCCAGCGGATATTCATCGCCAATCACCGTCCCCAGGTGCGAGCTGTAGCGCCCGACCATTCCGTCGCAATGCCCGGTTTCGCGCACAAAGGTTCTGGCAAACAAGCGACAGCTGCGATTTGTCCCGTCGAACAGGTTACCGCCGCGATCGGTCTTGCCCGGCTGCAACGTCCCCGACCATGAGTAATAGCGCACGCCATTGACCTCTTCCGGCCCCTGCCCGCCCCAGGTTTCAGGCAGGCCCTGTGGATAACGCTGGTTGAACAGCGCCACGCCCTTACTAGTCAGCGCCTGATGCGAAGCCGGGATATCCACAGGCAGTTTCGGCCCGCGATATCCGGTATCCAGCAGGCTCATCAACGCACCGACCCAGCGCAGCAAGACGCTGAGCACACGCCCCCTGAAGCTGTTTTCCGGGTAGTGTTTTTCCAGGTAATCGGCAAGCTCGGAGCCATGATTCGGCCCGGCCACCGAGGTCACGGAGGCCACGCGATCCGGGCGTTTGGCGGCCGCATAACGCGCCGTCAGCGAGCCTTGGCTATGCCCGATCAGGTTGACCTTTTCAGCCCCGGTCTCGCGCAGGATCTCCTCGATCCGCGCCAGCAACTGCTCGCCACGCACCTCACTGGAATTGAGCGGCGAGACCTGCACCGCAAACACGATCGCTCCGCCCCGGCGCAATGCCGAAATGATCCCGTACCAATACGGATAGAACACCAGGCGGATGAATCCGAGCATCCCCGGGACCAACACCAACGGGTAGCGCGTAGCGGAACCTTGCGACATGGGTGAACGTCCTTGTGATCGGAGAGATGAGGCAAGGCGCGATGCAAGACGTCAGCCAAGCATCGTCACCCAAGATGACAACTCGACGACCAGTCTATGACATCCCGCCTCACTTCAGCCCCACCACGCCCGCCACGATCAACCCCACCGACACCAGTTTGAGCGCCGTGAGGCTTTCGCCCAGCAGCGCAAAGCCCAGAAACACCGTGCCCAGTGAGCCGATGGCGGTCCAGATCGGGTAGGCGATGCTCACCGGCAACTCGCGCATGGCCAGGGTCAGGAAGTAAATCCCGCCCACTGCGGCGACCACCGTGATCAGTGACGGCCACAGCCGGGTGAAGCCTTCCGCGTACTTCATGCCCATGGCGAAGGTGACTTCAAACCCGGCGGCGATCAGCAAAAACAGCCAGGCCATCTAGAACTCCCTGGCCAGCGCGAGCAAACGCTGTTCGGCCTCCGCCGCCGAAAGCTCGAAGGTGCGCGCGGCGGACTCCTCGCCCTCGGCGGCGACCACGGTGATGTCGCTGATGCCGATGAATCCCAATGCCGTACGCAGCAACGGGTCGGCATGGTTCATCGCCTCCAGCTCGCCACCCGGGCCGAAGCCGAACCCGCCACGGCTGGTGACGATCAGGGCTTTCTTGCCCTGCACCAACGGCTCGTACTGGGCGACGCCGTTGTCCAGGGTGTGATTGAAGGTCAACCCGAGCCGCACAATCTGATCGATCCAGGCCTTGAGGCCACTGGGCACGCTGAAATTGTGCATCGGCGTGGAGATCACCAGCAGATCGTGGCCCAGCAACTCAGCGACCAGTTCATCACTGAACGCCAGGTCGGCTTGCATCGACAACGGTCGCGCATGGGGCTCGGGGTAAAACGCTGCGGCGACAAACGCTTCGTTCACCGGTGGAATCAATGCCCGACCGACTTCGCGACGCGTCAGCTGCGATTGAGGATTACGTGCCTGCCAGGCAGCCAGAAAAACCTCGGCCAGACGCCGGGAGTGGGAACGTTCACCGCGAGGGCTGGCGTGAACAGCAAGAATCTTACTCATCTGAATCTCCTTGAGGGCTAAACTCGAACTGCTGTGTGATTCGCAGCTTGAAGCTCGTGAATGCACCTCTTCAAATGAGCAGAAATCAGTCTGGATGAATTAATTTCATCCGTGGAGTGTTCCCATGTTTGCCTCGTTGCCGCTGACCGCCCTGCGCGCCTTCGAATCCGCCTCGCGCCTGCTGAGCTTCAAGGCTGCCGCCGAAGAACTCTCGGTGACGCCGACGGCGGTGTCCCACCAGATTCGTTCGCTGGAGAACTGGCTCGGCGTGCCGCTATTCGAACGGCTGCCACGGCAAGTGCGCCTAACCGATGGCGGCGAACGGCTATTTCGCAGCTTGCACGGCGCGTTGCTGGAAGTGGCGCAAAGCGTCGACACCCTGCGTCCGCAACGCAGCGGCACGAGCCTGACGATTTCCACCACCGCCGCCTTCGCGGCGCTGTGGCTGGTGCCACGACTGGGACGGTTTTACGCACGCCATCCGACTATCAACGTTCGGCTCGATACCCATTGCGAGGTTATCGATTTGCATCAGGACGCCAGCGTCGATCTGGTGGTGCGTTACAGCCTGGATGACTATCCGAACCTGTATGGGTTGTGCCTGTTCGATGAGTCCTTCGGCGTTTACGGCTCGCCCGAGCAGGTGGCCCTGGCCGCTGGCCGGGCACCGACGCTGATCAGCGTGCACTGGCACAACTCCAAGCTGTACGCCCACGGTTGGGAGGCCTGGTGCGCGCAATCCGCTGAGACTTGGCTGACGGGGCAACCGGCGGTCCGTGAATACGACGAAGAGCATTACGCCCTGCAAGCGGCGATCGCCGGGCAAGGGCTGGTGCTGGCGAGCAATATTCTGGTGTCGCAAAGCGTGGCCAGTGGTTTGCTGGTGCCTTATCGCGGCGAGATCCAGGTCGATGGCGCCGGCTACAGTGCGCTGTGCGTGCCCGGGCGTGAACGGCATCCGCCGGTGCGGGCATTTTTTGCGTGGTTGCGCGAAGAGGCGTTGCTGTCGGGGCTGGCACTGGCGTGATCGTCTCGGTCACGGCTTGCGATTGCCAAATTACATAAAACTTTTCGCCGCGCCCGTCACTCACACTTTAGGCAGCGATCACTTCCCCAGAAGGTGACGCAAACCGGATTAGCCTCAGGAGAACGAGATGAGCGACATGCATTTGTCTGATGTAACCACTCTTCGCGAACGTGCCCGCAAGAACGTCGAGAATGGTGCGGTGACCGAAAGCTACAGCGCCGACCGCGAAGAAGTCCTGCGCCTGCTCAATGAATCGCTGGCCACCGAACTGGTCTGCGTGTTGCGCTACAAGCGCCACTACTTCATGGCCAGCGGCTTGAAAGCCAACGTTGCCGCCGACGAGTTCCTCGAACACGCCACACAGGAAGCCGAGCACGCCGACCGACTGGCCGAGCGCATCGTGCAACTGGGTGGCGAGCCTGAATTCAACCCTGACCTTCTGTCGAAAAACTCCCACGCTCAATACGTGGCCGGTAATTCACTCAAGGAAATGGTGTACGAGGACCTGGTGGCCGAACGCATCGCCATCGACAGCTATCGCGAGATCATTCAGTACATTGGCGATAAAGACCCGACAACCCGGCGCATCTTCGAAGACATCCTGGCCCAGGAAGAAGAGCATGCCGATGACATGGCCGACATCCTGAAAGATCTGTAGCGCCTGTCAGATCGCCATCGCGGGCAAGCCCGCTCCCACAATTGAACTGTGTTTACAGAACCAATGTGGGAGCGGGCTTGCCCGCGATGGCGTCTTCATAGACGCCGCAAATTACTTGGTAGGCTTAACCGTCACAGGCGCCTTGCCCGCCTTCATCTGCTCCAGCAACGGCGCACACTGGTTCGGCTCTCCACCACTGGGCGCCACCAACGCCAACAACCCGGCCGCCGGTGCCGCGATCACGCCCAGCGCCACCATCCCCGCCCCGCGCAACATCAGCGGCACCGCCTTCACGCCGGCATCGGGCTTGATGAACTTGCCCCGCACATACAGCGGCGAGCGCAGTGAAATCAATCGCCAGCCCTTGGACTCCGGGGTGATGGTCAGGTCCAGTTGCTCTGTGGCCATGTTCGCCGTGCCGTCGATATAGATGATCGCGTTCTCGGTATCGAACACGAACAACCGCGTGGTCGCCAACCCGGACTTGATGTCGAAGTCGGACGCCGCGCAATTGATCTTCACTTCCTTGTCGCCAAAGATCTTGCCCACCACGTAGTTGCCGACGTTGAGCCCCGCCAGCTCCATCAGCTCACGGCTGATGGCGCCATCGTTGATCAGCATCTTCAGAGTGCCGTTGGCGCTGCCCAGCAGCTTGGCCACCGAATTGCCACGACCGGTGATGTCGGCATCGCCATTCAGCTCACCGAAGCTGGTTTTCATCGGTTCGAAGGTGGGGAACAACTGCTTGAGCTTGAACTTGCGCGCGGTGAGTTTGGCCCGGCCTTCCAGGGGCTCAGTGCGGCCATTGAGGCGAATCTGCGCATCGAGGTTGCCGCCCGCCACTCCGAAACGCAGGGGTTCGAGGCTGAGGACACCGTCAGTGAGCACCAGGTGAGTGTAGAGATCGTTGAACGGCAGCTTTTCGCTGTGGACGATGCGTTTGCCGGTGAATTCAACGTCGGCGTCCATGTCGCGCCAGCGTTCGGTCTTGAACTCCTCGACCGGCAACACCTTGTCCGCCGGCTGTTTGCTTTCGCCACCCCGGGCTTTTTGCTTGGCGTTGGAATCGGCGCCGATCAGCGGCGCAAGGTCGGCGAACAGCAGTTGATTGGACAGCAACGAGCCACTGAGCTTGGGTCGCGGCTGGCTGGCGACATAGGCCAGGCTGCCATGAATGTCGCTGCCGCCGATCTTGCCGTTGAACTCTTCATAACGGAACACTGCGCCGCCCGCGTCGTGCAGCTTGGCAATCAAATGCCCGTCGGTCTCGTACGGCGGCGTAGCCGGCAGGGTTACGCCGGTCAGCGGGTAGAGCGTGCTCAGGCTGGCGCCGGCCAGTTTCAGGCGCAGGTCCAGGGCACCGAGGTTCAGCGGATCGGTCAGCGTGCCGGCCAGTTCGACGCTGGTGTCGGCAATTTTTACCTGGGCCTGTAGGGGGAACGGCTTGGCGGCGTCTTGCAACGCCAGCAATCCGCCGATCTTGCCTTCGCCCGCGAGTTTCTGGTCGTGGTATTGGCCTTTGACCTTGAGGGCAAATGCGTAGTCCTGCGGGGCCGCACCTTTTTCCAGCGCGGCTTTCGCGGCTTTGTCGCCGACGATATCGCTGAACGGAATGGGTTTGCCCAGCGGATCAATGATCAAGTCGAGCTGAGTCTTGAGATTTTGGTCGTCGAGGGTGACGTGGCCTTTGTCGAAACCGATAGCACCGATATCCACCACCCAACTTGAAGGTGCGGCGTTCGGGTCTTTGGGGTCGAATTTGAACGTCCAGTTGGCACGTCCGTCGGCCAGACGCTGCAGGTCCGCACTGGGTTCGGTCAGGTCAATGCGCGGGATCACCACCCGCTGCGCCAGCAGTGCCAAGGGTGAAATGCGCAGTTCGACGCGTTTGAGCGTGACCATCTGCGGCTTCTTCGACCAGTCGGGGTTGCCCAGGCTCAGGTCTTCGGCCACCACATGCGGCCATGGCACCCAGGACCGCCAACCGCCCTCGTCGGGTTCGCGCCGCCAGACCACCGCCAGGTTGCCGTTGATGGCGAAAGGACGATGCAACTCATCAGAGACTTTGGCATTAAGGGACGGTTTGATGCGGTTCCAATCAAAGAACACGATGATCAGAACCAGGACCGCCAGCAACACAACCAGACTGGCGAAGGTCCAGGCAACTATTTTACGAGTGCGCGTCATTGCACAGGGCTCCTGATACGACTGAGCGCCCTGACTGCGACGCGTATGTGAAACGTTAGGCCGGAACCGGCCTGCCATGGAATCTACGACTGAAAAACGGCCCGCAGGTTTAACAGAAAAGTCGATTAATCCTCAAATAATCGGCCAGGGAGAGACTGCGCCCGAATCCAGCGTTACCGCCCCGCACTTTCGTGCGGCACGAGTGAGTCGAAAATACCCACCTCAGTGCAAAAACGGTCGCCGGAAACGCCCGTTCTAGAGCGCTTCAGTGGAACAATCAATTCCGTTGATTATTACCATTGCGTTTATGAACTTTTATATCGACTTATCGAGAGTAGCATTGCCCTCGTACCCACTTTATCGCCCTCCCAAGGAGCACCCCATCATGAAACGCCAATTACTGCTTAGCCTGTCACTCTCACTGCTAGCCAGCACCGCTTTTGCCCTGCCAGCCGCTGACCAAGCTACCCCACAAGTCAAAACCAGCTACTCGGTATTCAGCCAAACCGTCGCTGCCGATGGCTCCGAGCGCACTCCACAAGGTCAAACCCTGGCCGAAGGCGGTAACGATCGCCTGAAAGAAAAAGGCCTGATCACTCAAGACGGTTCTGATCGCACCCCACAAGGCCAAACCCTGGCTGCTGACGGTTCAGAGCGCACTCCACAAGGTCAAACCCTGGCTGAAGGCGGTTCCGATCGCACTCCACAAGGCCAAACCCTCGCTGAAGGCGGTTCCGATCGCACTCCACAAGGTCAAACCCTTGCTGAAGGTGGTTCTGATCGCACCCCACAAGGCCAAACCCTCGCCGAAGGTGGTGGTGACCGTGTAATCGAACGCAACAGCGCCTTGAGCTAAGCCCATGGCGGCCCTGAAAAAAAGCCCAATCACCGGATTGGGCTTTTGACTTTTACAGAAGCTGCATTTCCCCGCCTGATCCTCCGATAGTTGCCCCCGATAGTCGTTCGACGCCACCGAAGCCGATTTGCTAGAGTGCGTCGCTGTCTTGTCCAGAAAACACTTTTGCGATGCTGCCCCGCGCCGAACAGAAACAACAAACCCGCAACGCCTTGATGGACGCTGCCCGTCACCTGATGGAATGTGGCCGCGGATTCGGCAGCCTGAGCCTGCGCGAAGTGGCGAAAACCGCCGGGATCGTGCCCACCGGTTTCTACCGGCATTTCGCCGATATGGACGAACTGGGCCTGGTGCTGGTGAGCGAAGTCGGCCAGACCTTCCGTGAAACCATTCGCCTGGTGCGCCATAACGAATTTGTCATGGGCGGCATTATCGACGCTTCGGTACGAATCTTCCTCGACGTGGTCTCGGCCAATCGCTCGCAGTTCCTGTTTCTGGCCCGCGAGCAATATGGCGGCTCACTGCCGGTGCGTCAGGCCATTGGACGTTTGCGCGAAGACATCAGCTCCGACCTGGCCGCAGACCTTTCCTTGATGCCAAAACTACAGCACCTGGACATCGCCGGCCTCAGCGTCATGGCAGATCTGATTGTTAAAAGTGTGTTTGCGACCCTGCCGGATATCATAGATCCACCGGCTGAGGCTTTGCCTGAGCACCTGACGCCACAGGCAAAAATCACTCAGCAACTGCGCTTCATCTTCATCGGCCTCAAGCATTGGCAAGGTCTCGGCAGCACCGAGTAAAACTTAGGGAGCAGGCTCGCTCCCACAAAAAACCCTCAAGGCATCAATTTGGTGCCACTCAAAAACCCCTGCACCATTCTGGCTCAAAATCCTGCAACATCCTGAAACACCCACTAAGCTCCGACGGGTATTTCCTACGTATCGTCTGATTGGCAAGCCCCTTGCTCTAGCCTGAGCATTGTCCATTGCTGGAAGCCTTCCGATGCTGGTGATTCATCGCAGAATCGACCCTCAACCCGTCTGGGCCGCCGAGTTGTACCTGAACTTCGAAGCCCGGAGCAAAAGCCGTTTGCGCTGTTTCAGTGCCGAGGGCGAAGACGTCGGGTTGTTTTTGGAGCGCGGTCAGCCACCGCTGTATGACGGTGAATGCCTGCAAGCCGAAGACGGTCGTGTCGTACGCGTCTGCGCCCGCCCCGAACAACTGCTGCACGTCACCTGTGCCAACGCCTTCGAACTGACTCGCGCCGCCTATCACCTGGGCAATCGCCACGTGGCCTTGCAAGTCGGCGATGGCTGGTTGCGACTGCTCGACGATTACGTGCTCAAAGCCATGCTCGAACAGCTCGAAGCCAAGGTCGAGAACATCGAAGCCCCGTTCCAGCCGGAACACGGCGCCTATGGCGGCGGCCATCACCATTCCCGCCACGGCGACGAAGACTTCAACTACCCGCCGAAACTGCACCAGTTCGGCGTGCGTTCATGAACCCAGCCTGGGCGCTGCTGCGTCTGGCCAGCCCGCAGCTGCCGATTGGCGGCTACAGCTATTCCCAGGGCCTGGAAATGGCGGTGGATAACGGCCGGGTCAATGATGCGGCCAGCGCACGTCGCTGGATCAGCGATCAACTGCTGCTCAACCTCGCCCGTTTCGAAGCGCCGCTGCTGCTTGCTCATTGCACCGCCGCCGCAGAAGAGAACTGGGACGAGTTGCTGCAACGCTGCGAAGAACATCGCACCAGCCGGGAAACCCGTGAACTGCATCAGGAAAGTCGGCAAATGGGCTATTCCCTGCAGCAGTTGCTCAACGGTTTGCCGGAACTCGATGGTCCGGCCCGCGCCTTTCTCGAACAACGTCCCGAGCCTCACCTGGCCCTCGGCTGGGCGCTGGCAGCTCGCGCCTGGCAGATCAGACCGCAAGACGCGCTGGCCGCGTGGCTCTGGAGCTGGCTGGAAAACCAACTGGCGGTGTTGATGAAAACCCTGCCGCTGGGCCAGCAAGCCGCGCAACGCCTGACCAGTGAATTGCTGCCATTGCTGCAACAAGCCCAGCAAGACGCTACCCGAATCAATCCCGAACACTACGGCAGCGCCGCTTTCGGCCTGTCCCTGGCGTGCATGGCCCACGAGCGCCAGTACAGCCGTCTGTTCCGGTCCTAGGGCCTTTTAATTTGGAGAACCACATGAACACACAACCCCTGCGTGTCGGCATCGGCGGCCCGGTTGGCTCCGGCAAAACAGCGCTGACTCTGGCGCTGTGCCTGGCCCTGCGCGAGCGCTACAACCTGGCCGTCGTCACCAACGACATCTATACCCGCGAAGACGCCGATTTCCTGGTGCGCAACGAAGCCCTGGCGCCCGAACGCATCATCGGCGTGGAAACCGGCGGCTGCCCGCACACCGCGATCCGCGAAGACGCGTCGATCAACCTTGAAGCCGTGGATCAACTGAATCGACGCTTCCCCGGGCTGGACCTGATTCTGGTCGAGTCAGGTGGCGACAACCTCTCGGCGACCTTCAGCCCGGAACTGTCGGACCTGACCATCTACGTGATCGACGTCTCGGCCGGCGACAAGCTGCCGCGCAAGGGCGGTCCTGGCATCTGCAAATCCGATTTGCTGGTTATCAACAAAGTCGACCTCGCGCCGTTGGTGGGCGCCTCGCTTGAAATGATGGACAGCGACACCAAGCGCATGCGCAACGGCAAGCCGTTTGTTTTCAGTAACCAAAAGACCGGCCTTGGCCTGGAAGAAATCATTGCGTTCATCGAACGCCAGGGTTTGCTGACCGCCGCCTGATCGAAACTTATCAACAAGGAAGCTTATTCATGACACTCAAACGTATCCTGGGCGCCATCGCCCTGCTGCTGACCCCAGCCATCGCCTTCGCCCACCCGGGTCATGGTGATAACGGTCTGATCGCGGGCATCAGCCACCCGATCGGCGGCCTCGATCACTTGCTGGCAATGGTTGCCGTCGGTCTGTGGGCGGCGCAGCAAAAAGGCGCAGCGCGCTGGGCGCTGCCGTGCACATTCGTCGGCACCATGCTGATGGGTGGCTTGCTCGGGTTTGAAGGGCTGAACCTGCCAGCGCTGGAAAGCGGGATCGCGGCGTCGGTGCTGGCGCTGGGCCTGGCGGTTGCGTTGGCGGTGCGTCCGCCGTTGAGTGTGGCAGTGGCGGCGACGGCATTGTTTGCACTGTTCCACGGCGTGGCCCATGGCCTGGAACTGCCGGACATGTCGAGCCCTTGGGCCTATGCCGCAGGGTTTGTGGCAGCGACGGCGGCATTGCATGCCGCGGGTTACGCGGTGGTGCGAGTGTTGCCGCAAGCGGCTGCTCCGCTGGTTCGGTTGGCGGGCGCGGCTTCGGCGGCGACCGGGGTTTGGTTGCTGGCGGGCTAAGTCCCAAAGATCGTTCCCACGCTCTGCGTGGGAATGCAGCCCGGGACGCTCTGCGTCCCAGGAGCCGAACGCGGAGCGTCCGTTGAGGCATTCCCACGCGGAGCGTGGGAACGATCAATGCGTTCACTCTGCTAACATGTCGCGCAATTAACCCTGCCGTGACGACGCCAGCCAATGCCGCCTGTTTCCCGCTCCGCCTCCGCGCCTGAATTGACCGCTCTGTTTGCTTCTGTGCAACAGCATTTCCAGGAAGTGATCGTGCCGCTCTGGCAGGGCCCAGGCTGGAATGCGGACATGGCGCTGCCCT
Source organism: Pseudomonas sp. JAI111 (assembly GCF_024809425.1). NCBI lineage: Bacteria > Pseudomonadati > Pseudomonadota > Gammaproteobacteria > Pseudomonadales > Pseudomonadaceae > Pseudomonas > Pseudomonas sp. JAI111. The sequence goes on from NZ_JANUCB010000007.1 coordinate 98,443, forward strand.
ATGAAGCGCTGGACGCCGGGCATCAACCGCTGCCTCCCCAACGCTATCGGGCCATGGCCTGCGCCCGTCAGCTCTACCTTTTCTCCAGCCTGATCGGCGAGGTGCCGGCCGCCGAAGCGCGCGCCGCAGCGTTATTCCGTTCCTTGCAACAGCATTTCCATGACGCCGAACACGGTGGCTGGTTCTACAGCATCGATCCGCAAGGTGCTCCGCTGGATCTGCGCAAAGACCTCTACACCCACGCTTTCATCCTGTTCGCCTGCGCCCACTACTGGTCCAAGGTGCGCGAGCCACTGGTGGAGTCGGTGCTCAACGCGGCACTGGAAGTCATCGGCCAGCGCTTCGCGACAGGCGACGGCCTGTATGAAGCCAGCCTCGACCGTAACTGGTCGTCGCTTGCGTCCGGCCCTCTGCAAAATCCATTGATGCACCTGGCTGAAGCCTTCCTCGCGACCTTGTCGGTGCGTGAAGACATCGCCGTGCAGCGTGCGCTCGTCGAGTTATGCACAGCCATGCACAAGCGTTTCATTGACCCACAACAGAATGTGTTGATGGAGAAACCGCTGGGCGCTGTGGATAACTGGTTTGAACCGGGGCATCAGTTCGAATGGTATTTCCTGCTGGAGTCTTCGCCATTGCTGCGCGGTTGCAGACTGCACACGTCGCTGGATCGTGCATTTGCGCTCACCGAGCAATTGGGCGTAGATCCACAGACAGGCGCGGTGGCCGCCATGCTTGATCTGGACGGCTGCGCGAAGGATGCCACTCAACGCATCTGGGCTCAGGCTGAATACCTGCGCGCGCTGACCTTGCGCCCGAACAGCGAAGCCTCGGTGCTGCGCCAGTTAAAGGCGTTGCAGCAGCGTTTTTTGCATGCGGGCGGTTGGCATGAGTGTCGGGATGAGAACGGTGAAGTCAGCCGTAAGGACATGCCGTCGACGACGCCTTATCACTTGGCGACCTGCTATCAAGGGCTGGTTGACTATCTCGGTTGACTGACCGATCGCCTTCGCGAGCAAGCTCGCTCCCACAGGGATTGCGCTGAACCTGTTGAAGCGGGCTTGCTCGCGATGGCCGTTACGCGGTCTTAAGACTTGGCATTACGCTCAATCGAAAAACCAGCCCACGTCTGGCTTACCGGCATCAATTCCAGGCTATTGATGTTGATGTGCGCCGGCGCATTGAGCACCCAGAAAATGGTCTCGGCGATGTCCTGCGGCTGGATCGGTTCGGCACCGGCATAGGTCGCGTTGTAACGCTCCTGGTCACCGGCAAATCGCACCAGCGAGAACTCGCTTTCGCACAGGCCCGGCTCAATGTTGCTGACCCGCACGCCAGTGCCCTGCAAGTCGCAGCGCAGGTTCAAGGAGAACTGTTTGACGAACGCCTTGCTCGCGCCATACACGTGGCTGCCCGGGTACGGGTAGTTGCCGGCGATAGAACCCAGGTTGACGATACCGGCGCCGCGACCGTGGGCGATCAGGCGCGGCAACAGCAGACGAGTGCTGTACATCAGGCCTTTGATGTTGGTGTCGACCATGGTGTCCCAATCGTCGAGGTCGCACTTGGGCGCCGGATCAACACCCAGCGCCAGGCCGGCGTTGTTGATCAGCCCGCGCAGCTTGGCAAAGGATGGCGGCAGGTTGGCAATCGCCTCCTCCATAGCCTTGCGATCACGCACGTCTAGCACCAGGCCATGCACTTCGGTCTGCTTCGACAACTCGGCGCACAGGGCATTGAGGCGCTCTTCACGACGACCTGTCAGCACCAGCTTCCAACCCGCCTCGGCAAAACGACGGGCACAGGCTTCACCAAAACCGGAGGTCGCGCCGGTAATAAACAGGGTGTTGGACATCGTGTTCTCCTTGCTTCGGCTGATCGGCAGCCATTGGAATAGAAAATCAGCTGGCAGCATGCCCGCCCCGGCTTCTACGGGCAACCTTCGTATTGTTGTATAAAAAACAACCAACCATGGCTACGCCTTGTCGGCCGGGGCTTGTAGCCATGTACGCGCACCTTATCCACAGGCCGGTCCACAGTTTCCGGGGGCAAGTCGAAAAGCTGAAGGCCGCTATCCACAAGGCTTTGCGGGCAATTTGGAAATTTTTTTGCTTGACCCTGAACGGTCGGCTGTGTAGCCCCATGGCAATTTGCACGATTGGCGGTAAAAGCGGCGATGGCGCCAAGCCAGTAACTACGGCCCTCAGCCGAGTCTTTCCAGAGTTTAACCACAGACTTATCCACAGGCTTGATGCTCCCCTTTCAAGCCTTTTAAGCCGCCAACAAAAAGGTTGACAAAGCCAAGTCAGACTCCAGTAAAAACGCCTGATCAAAAAACAACCACATCGCTGCAAGCCACGGATTCAAAGGCTCTCAGACAGCTACTCCCACGTTATTCACAGCCAGCTCCACAGCAAACGGGGACAAGTCAAAACCGTGACAAAACAACTATTTGCAGCGGCTTTATGTCGCGCTTTGAGAGCTTGTGAATATTGTTTTCCACAATTTCCCTTTACCCCTTTTCCAATTCCCCTGTAGGAGCTGTCGAGTGAAACGAGGCCGCGATCTTTTGATCTGTTTTTTTAAAAAGCAAAGTCAAAAGATCGCAGCCTCGTTTCACTCGACAGCTCCTACAAACGGGCATAAAAAAACGCCCCGAGTTCGTCAGGGCGTTTTTGGGGTTTTACGGTTAGTGCCCGCCGAGATAAGCGTTACGCACCTCCTCGTTCACCAGCAGCTCCTTGCCGGTGCCCGTGATGCGGATCTCGCCGTTGACCATCACGTAAGCGCGGTCCGACAGCTTGAGTGCATGGTTGGCGTTCTGCTCGACCAGGAAGATGGTCATGCCGGTACTCGCCAGCTCCCGCAGGGTCGCGAAAATCTGTTTCACCACGATGGGCGCCAACCCCAGGCTCGGTTCGTCGAGCAACAATAGCTTGGGCCGACTCATCAACGCACGGGCGATGGCGAGCATTTGCTGCTCGCCGCCAGACATGGTCATCGCACGCTGGTTGCGCCGCTCTTCGAGTCGCGGAAACAACTTGAACATGCGTTGCATGTCTTCCTTGGCGTACTTGTCGCCAATCGGGATGGTGCCCATCAACAGGTTTTCCTCGACGGTCATGTCGGGGAACACGCGCCGGCCTTCAGGCGATTGAGCGATGCCGTTGGACGCGATGTAGTGGGAGGATTTGTGCGTGATGTCCACGCCCTGATAGATGATCTGCCCGTCAGCCGCCCGGGGCTGACCGAAGATCGACATCAGCAGGGTCGATTTACCGGCGCCGTTGGAACCGATCAGGCTGACAGTTTCACCTTCATTGATGTGCAGCGAGACATTCTTCAGGGCCTGGATCGGCCCGTAGAACACGTCCAGGTCCTTGAGTTCGAGGATCGGCTGACTCATAACACCACTTCCTCTTCATCAGCGCCCAGGTAGGCCGCAATCACTTTCGGATCGTTACGGATCGCATCAGGTCCGCCCTCGGCAATGACGATGCCGTGGTCCAGCACCACGATGTGGTCGGAAATGCTCATTACCATGCCCATGTCGTGTTCGATCAGCACCACGGTCAGATCATGCTCGTCGCGCAGCAGACGGATCATCGCGCTCAGCGCTTCGGTTTCCTGAGGGTTGAGACCGGCAGCCGGTTCGTCGAGGCAGATGATCTGCGGCCGGGTGCACATGGCCCGGGCGATCTCCAGACGGCGCTGTTGGCCGTAGGACAGTTCACCGGCCAGGCGGTTGGCGCAATCCACCAGGTCGACCACTTCCAGCCAGTAGAAGGCATGGTCCAGCGCATCGCTTTCGGCCTTGCGATAGGCCTTGGTGTTGAGGATGCCGGACAGCATGTTGCGGTTGACCCACATGTGTTGGGCCACCAACAGGTTTTCCAGCACCGACATTTCCTTGAACAGGCGAATGTTCTGGAAAGTACGTGCCAAGCCGGCGCGGTTGACCAGGTGGGTGCCGCCGAACATTTTGTAGAACAGGCGCGTGGCGAAAGATTTCGGCGAGACGAAATCGATTGGCTTGAAGGACTCGCCCAGCAACTGGATGACGTTGGTCCGTTCGCCACGCACATTGAGTTCGATCTTGCCGCCGGAGGCCTTGTAGAACCCCGTCAGGCAGTTGAACACCGTGGTCTTGCCGGCACCGTTGGGGCCGATCAGGGCAAAGATCGAGTTGCGGTGGACTTTCAGGCTGACATCACTCAACGCCTTGATGCCGCCGAAGTGCATCATCAGCTTCTCGACCGAGAGTACGACTTCGCTCATGGCGCTACTCCTTTACGCGGGGTCACACCGGTACGGCTGATCCGAATCAGGCCGCGCGGTCGCCAGATCATCATCAACACCATCAGCACGCCGAACAGCAACACGCGATATTCCGCGAAGCCACGCAGCAGTTCCGGGGCGACGGTCAGCACGAACGCCGCAATCACCACGCCAATGGTCGAACCCATGCCGCCGAGTACCACGATGGCGAGGATCAGGGCGGATTCGAAGAAGGTGAACGAGGTCGGGTTGACGAAGCCTTGATAGGTGGCGAAGAACACACCGGCCAAACCGGCAGTCGATGCCCCGATGGTGAACGCCGAGAGCTTGACCAGCACGTGGTTCAGGCCCATGGAGCGGCAGGCGATTTCGTCTTCACGCAAGGCTTCCCAGGCGCGACCGACCGGCATGCGGGTCAAGCGATGCTTGATGTAGAGCACAGCCAGCACGACCAGGAACAACACCGTATAGATGAAGTAGTACTTCACGTCAGGGTTGTAGGCGATGCCGAAGAACTCATGAAACGGTATGCCGCCATCCTTCGCTCTTTTGCCGAACTCAAGGCCGAAGAACGTCGGCAGCGGTGCCGGCATGCCGTTCGGACCGCCAGTCAGCGACAGCCAGTTGTTGAGGATCAGCCGGATGATTTCACCGAAGCCCAGGGTCACGATCGCCAGGTAGTCACCGTGCAGTCGCAGTACCGGGAAGCCAAGGATGCAGCCAGCCAGCCCCGCCGTGATCGCCGCCAGTGGCAGCACGGTCCAGAAACCCAGCCCCAGGTATTGATAACCGAGCGCCAGACCGTAGGCACCGATCGCATAGAACGCCACGTAACCGAGGTCGAGCAGACCGGCCAGGCCGACCACGATGTTCAGCCCCAGGCCGAGCAATACGTAGATCAGCCCGAGGATGACCACGCCCAGCAAGTAGGAGTTGGAGAAAAACGGGAACACCACGGCGATCAAAATCACCAGCGGCACGATCCAGCGCAAACGGGATTTGTAATCAGGTGGCAGTACATGAACCCCGGAGCCGGTGGTTTCAAAGCCTTCAAGGATTCTCAGGCCCTTGGGCGTTTGCAGGAACAGGCTCAGGGCAAAGCGGCCCGCCATGACGATGGCGACAATCCACGCCACTCGCTTCGGTTCCAGGTTGAAGCCGTAGCCGTCGAGGACCACGCCGACAATCGGACCGAACACTATGAGCGCTACAAGGCCGGCAAGAATCGCGTCAACCAGGCTTCTTTTGATATCAATGGTTTTTTTAGTGGTTGAAGACATCGCTTACACCTTCGACACAAGAGGACGGCCGAGCAGGCCTTGAGGCCGAAAGACCAGAACGAGAACGAGCAGCGAGAAGCTGAACACGTCTTTGTAGTCCGAGTTCACCAGGCCCGAGAACAGCGACTCGGAAATCCCGAGGATGATCCCGCCGAGCATCGCGCCAGGCAGCGAGCCGATCCCGCCGAGTACTGCCGCGGTGAACGCCTTGATCCCGATGACGAAGCCTGCGTAGAAGTCGAACGTGCCGTAGTTCATGGTGATCAGTACGCCGGCCAGGGCCGCCATCGCTGCACCGATGATGAACACGTAGGAAATCACGCGATCGGTGTTGATCCCCAGGATCGAGGCCATCTTGCGGTCTTGTTGGGTCGCGCGGCACATGCGGCCGAGCTTGGTGTACTTGATGACATAGGTCAGCAGGCCCATACCGACGAACGCAGCGACCAGGATGAAGATCTTGGTGTAGGTGAGCTGGACGAAGCCGGTCCCGACTTCAACTCGCCATGCACCGGTCAACAATGTTGGCACGCCTTGTTGGCGGGCGCCTTGGGCGATCTGTGCATAGTTTTGCAGAATCAGGGAAATACCGATGGCGCTGATCAGCGGTGCCAGTCGTGTGGAGTTACGCAGCGGTTTGTAGGCGACACGCTCGATGACCCAGCCATACACCGCCGTGACGACGATGGTGAAGACCAGTGTGCCGAGCATCAGCAGAGGGAAGGATTCAATACCGAAGTATGCCAGCAGAGCCAGACTGATCGCCGCGAGGTACGCAGAGATCATGTAAACCTCGCCATGGGCGAAGTTGATCATGCCGATGATGCCATAGACCATTGTGTAGCCGATGGCGATCAGGCCATAGACCGACCCGAGGGTCAGGCCGTTGACCAGTTGCTGCAGGAAAATACCATCCATAACGCAATCTCACGCATTTGAGAGACTGCACAGAAGCGGGTTGCTACGGACCGGGGTTCAGCCGCCGACGCAACACGGTTGTGTGCAGCTCTACGAGAAAAGACAGGTACTGCACGGACATGTTCTTTGATTGCCCGGCGCACAAGGCGCCGGGCATCAGCTCATATCACTTCTGTTTTTCCAGCTGGTGGTATTTGCCGTCCTTGTCCCACTGGTAAACCACGTAGTCGGAGACTTTCAGGTCGCCCTTGCTGTCCCAGGTCTTCTCGCCCATGACGGTTTTGACCGGGTGTGCTTTCAGCCATTTGGCAGCGTCTTCACCCTTGTTGGATTTGGCGCCGTTGAAAGCTGCAGCGAGGGTCTGGACCGAAGCGTAGGCATACAGGGTGTAGCCTTCAGGCTCGGTGCCTTTTTTGCGGAAATCGTCCACCACTGTCTTGCTGTCTGGCAGCAGGCGAGGGTCGGCGCCGAAGGTCATCAGCACGCCGTCGACGTATTGCGGGCCGCCAGCAGTGGTGACCAGTTCGTCGGTCACGATGCCGTCGTCGGACATGAATTTCACGTCCTTGAGGCCTTCGGTACGCAGCTGTTTAACCAGTGGACCGGCTTCCGGGTGCAAGCCGCCGAAGTAGACCACGTCGGCACCGGCCGCACGGATCTTGGTGACCACGGCGCTGAAGTCTTTCTCGCCACGGGTCAGGCCTTCATACAGCACCGGCGTTACGCCGCGCTTGACCAGTTGAGCCTTGGTGGCGTCTGCCAGGCCTTGGCCGTAGGTGTCCTTGTCGTGCAGTACGGCAACTTTCTTGCCCTTGAGCACGTCGACGATGTAGTCGCCGGCGACGATGCCTTGCTGGTCGTCACGCCCGCACATACGGAACATGGCGCTCAGGCCGCGTTCGGTCACTTGTGGGTTAGTAGAGCCTGGGGTGATTGCGATGATGCCCGCTTCGTCGTAGATCTCGGAGGCCGGGATGGTCGACGAGGAGCAGAAGTGACCGACCACGCCGGCAACTTTCTGGTTGGTCAGGTCCTTGGCGACCGTCACAGCCTGTTTCGGTTCGCAGGCGTCATCGCCCTTCACCAGTACGATTTTTTCCCCGTTAACGCCGCCCGCCGCGTTCACTGCGTCGGCTGCAGCCTGTGCACCCTTCATGTACTGCTCGCCAAATGCCGCGTTGGCACCTGTCATCGGACCCGCCACACCGATTTTCACATCAGCCTGTGCAAACGCAGAAACACCCAAAGCAGTTGCCACTGCGAGGGCCAGAAAGCCTTTCTTGTAAAACGTCTGGGACATGAGGTGGTGCTCCAAGGTTTTTTTTTAGTTGGCACTGCGACTTCACTGAATGCTCAGAGCAAGGGCCGTGCCATCGGTTTTTTATTCTGAGAAAAGTCGCTGCTTTATTGTTTTTTCGACTGTTTCGATCCCATTTTCATTGGGCGTGCAACCGTCTAAACCGCGGAAGGTGAAACCTTTTATTTTTAACGGCGCAACCCACGCGCGCCATCATTGCAACCGCGGCGCCAAACGACGTGCAACCAGCCTGTAACAACCAGCGTCACCGAAGTGCACACTGCTGGTGCGGTACTGCTACAACCCGCACCTTTTACAGGCTAGTCGCTGCGCGAAAAAGCGCCGCTTCAAGCAACAAATTTCAACAATCAAATAACGATCCGCAAGCACTGGCCTGCGTGATACAGCGAGAACCCGGCCTCGTACAAACAGCTGCGCAACCCCACCCCCGCCAGCGGCTGCATGGGGGCGAAGGGAATCGGCAGCGCCTGAGGATTTCCGTTACACAGATAGTCGGCAAATGCCTTACCGACCACCGTCCCCGTCGTCACACCCCGGCCGTTATAGCCAGTGACTGCCACTAAACCGGGCGCCGGTTCGAACAAACGCATCAAGTGGTCAGGGGTAAACGCAATGCAACCGGTCCACGTGCACTCCCACTCCACAGGTTTGAGGTACGGAAAGTAGTGCTGCTGAACCCGGTCGGCCCAGGCCTTGAGGAACCAGGTCGGCTTCTGGTTGCCATTGCCCAGGCTACCCAGCAGCAATCGCCCGTCCTTGTCGCGACGGATACTGCTGAGGACCTGCCGAGTGTCCCAGGAACCCTGGCCGCCGGGCAGAATCTGCTGTGCAGCCTCTTCGGTCAGCGGGACCGAGGCCACTTGGTAGTAATAACCAGGGAAGAAGTTGCGTCGAAGTTCGGTCCAGTCGCCCTCGGTGTAGGCGTTGGAAGCGATGACCACTTGCTCGGCGAGCACCGAACCCTGAGCAGTTTGCACCGACCAGCGCTGACCCTGACGTTCGAGCCGGGTGACCGCAGAATGATCGAACAGCTGGCCGCCGAGGCCGATGGCCGCTTTGGCCAGTCCGGTCGTATACGCCATCGGGTTGATCGTGCCCGCACGCCGATCAAGCAGCGCCGCAGCAATCTTTTTGGTCCCCGTCGCTTGCTCACACGCTTGCCCGGTCAACAGTTCGACCGGGGCGCCACGACGTTTCCATTGTTGTTCACGACTGCGCAGATCGGCCTCGCCACGGGCGTTATGCGCCATGTGCAGCGTGCCTTCACGGCGTAACTGGCAATCGATGTTGTATTTGTCGACCAGGCTGAACACCAGGGAAGGTGCCGCCCCCAGCATGCGGTTGAGCTGACTGCCGACCGCTTCGCCAAATCCGGCTTCGATCTCGTCTGGCGGAATCCACATGCCGGCGTTGACCAGCCCGACATTGCGTCCCGAACCGCCATGACCGGCGCGATGGGCTTCCAGCACACACACTGTCTTGCCTTGCTCCAGCAAATGTACCGCCGCCGACAGACCGGTGAAACCGGCGCCGATGACGCAGACATCGACTTTGACTTCGCCCTTGAGCGCCGCATTGTCAGGCCTTTGCGGCGTCAGTTTTTCCCACAGACACTCTTCGCGTAACGGCATTGCCAGACTCCAACAGAAACCTAACTAACCCGATCGTTCCCACGCTCTGCGTGGGAATGCCTCAATGGACGCTCTGCGTCCGCTCTTGGGACGCAGAGCGTCCCGGGCTGCATTCCCACGCAGAGCGTGGGAACGATCAACAGGGAATCACCGCTCGACTCAGTACTTAGTCGAACGTAATGCCCTGAGCCAACGGCAACTCCAGCGAGTAGTTCACGGTGTTGGTCTGGCGGCGCATGTAGCCGCGCCATGCATCAGAGCCCGATTCACGACCACCGCCGGTTTCTTTCTCGCCACCAAACGCGCCACCGATTTCCGCGCCGCTCGGGCCGATGTTGACGTTGGCGATGCCGCAGTCGCTGCCGACCGCCGACATGAACTGCTCGGCTTCACGCACGTCGGTGGTGAAGATGCACGAGGACAGGCCTTGCGGTACGGCGTTGTTCAGGCGCAGGGCTTCGTCGAAATCCTTGTAGCCGATCACGTACAGAATCGGTGCGAACGTTTCGTGGCAGACCACATCGCTCTGTTCCGGCATTTCAACGATGGCCGGCGCGACGTAGTAAGCGTTCGGGAATTTATCTTCCAGCTGGCGTTTGCCGCCGAACACCCGGCCGCCTTCGCTCAAGGCCTGCTCCAGCGCGTCCTGCATGTTTTCAAAACTGTTTTTGTCGATCAGCGGGCCGATCAGATTGCCTTCCAGCGGATGGCCGATGCGCACTTTGGAGTACGCGGCTTTCAGGCGGGTGACGATTTCTTCCTTCACCGACTCGTGAGCGATCAGGCGACGCAGCGTGGTGCAGCGTTGACCGGCGGTGCCGACGGCGCTGAACAGAATGGCGCGAACGGCCATGTCCAGGTCGGCGCTTGGGCCGAGGATCATCGCGTTGTTGCCGCCCAGTTCGAGGATGCTGCGGGCGAAACGTGCGGCGATTTTCGGCGCCACTTCACGGCCCATGCGGGTGCTGCCGGTGGCGCTGATCAGCGCGACACGCGGGTCATCGACCAGTGCTTCGCCGGCATCGCGACCGCCGATGATCACTTGGCTCAAGTGTGGCGGGGCGTCGCTGAAGTTCTTCAGTACGCGGTCGAACAGTGCCTGGCAGGCCAGCGCGGTCAACGGGGTTTTCTCGGACGGTTTCCAGATCACCGGGTTGCCGCACACCAGCGCCAGCGTGGTGTTCCAGGCCCAGACGGCGACCGGGAAGTTGAAGGCGCTGATCACGCCGACGACGCCCAGCGGGTGCCAGGTTTCGCGCATGTGGTGGCCCGGACGCTCGGAGGCGATGGTCAAACCGTACAACTGACGGGACAGACCGACCGCGAAGTCGCAGATGTCGATCATTTCCTGAACTTCGCCCAGGCCTTCCTGAGTGATCTTGCCGGCTTCCCAAGACACCAGCTCGCCAAGGTCGGCCTTGTATTCACGCAGGATATCGCCCAGTTGACGCACCAGTTCGCCACGGCGCGGGGCCGGGACCTTGCGCCACAATTCGAACGCATGATCTGCACGACTGATGTGCTGCTCGACTTCGGCAGCGCCTTCCCAGTTCACGGCGGCGATCTGGCTGCCATCGATCGGCGAATGCACCGGCACTTTGCCGTTCTGGTACAGGGCCGGGTTCACACCAAGACGATCAAGCAATGCGGCAACCATGGGTCACTCCTCAAGCAAAAAACAGAAAACGTGCAGCCGTAATTTCACGACTGATCAGACCTGTAGTTTTAGCTCGCCCGAGGTTACCCAACAAACGACCTTTAAGAGAGATATCATTCCGTTTATTCATGCTTTGAATTTGCTGGTAGTAAAAGAAACAAGAAAAAGGACCGTCCATGCTGAATAAACGCTACCTGCCGTCGATCACTGCCCTCCAGTGTTTCGAGGCCGTCACCCGGCATTTGAGCTTCACCCGGGCCGCCGAAGAGCTGAACCTGACCCAAAGCGCTGTCAGCAAGCAGGTGGCGCAACTTGAAGAGCTGCTGCAACACCTGCTCTTCCGCCGGGTCCGTCGACGCCTGCAAATGACGCCCGCCGGTGATTTGTACCTGGTGGAAGTGCGAAAAATCCTCACCCAGGTCGAGATGTCGACCCATTACCTGCGTTCCTACGGCGGCGAAACCGAAGTCTTGCGCGTCTCGACGCCGCCGACCTTCGGCGCGCGCTGGCTGGTGCCGCGCTTGAAAGGCTGGCGCCTGCGCCATCCCTCGATCCATCTGGACCTGTGCAGCGAACAGGAAGCCGACGACTTGCTGCAAGGTCGCAGCGACCTGGCGTTCTATTTCGGCCAGGGCTCACGTCCCGGCACCGAATGCCTGAAGCTCTTCGGCGAAGAGCTGGTGCCGGTTTGCGCACCGGGCAGCATGCCGGATACACCGTTCACCGATCCCACGCAGCTCACTGACTTGGTCCTGCTGCAAAACGCCTCCCGGCCCCAGGCCTGGCACGACTGGTTCGACAGTCAGGGCTACCACACCGAACACAGCTACCACGGCCCGCGCTTCGAAACCTTCTACATGTGCATCCGCGCCGCGCAAGTCGGCTGCGGCGTCGCGCTGTTGCCGAGGTTTCTGGTGGAAGAGGAATTGGCCGACGGCAAACTGGTCATACCCTGGCAGCACGCAATGCCCAGCACCGATGCCTATTACCTGGCGTATCCGGAGCATTCGGCGGAAGTGCCCAAGGTTCGGGACTTTGTGAAGTGGATGCTGGAGCAGATAGATAGTCCTACAGCCAATGATTAAGCCCCTGTAGGAGCTGTCGAGTGAAACGAGGCTGCGATCTTTTGATTCTTGCTTTAAAACCAGAATCAAAAGATCGCAGCCTCGTTTCACTCGACAGCTCCTACAGGATCAACGCAGAAATCGCTGGCATTACCCATCACCGATATGCGCCACTATCCCTATTCCAAGTGGAGAACCCCCGTTATGAGCGAGAGCGTGTTTGGCGATCGCATCGTGCAGAACCTGCTCGACACCGACTTCTACAAACTGACGATGATGCAGGCGGTGCTGCACAACTACCCGAACGTAGACGTCGAATGGGAGTTCCGTTGCCGTAACAGTGAGGATTTGCGTCCCTACCTGGCCGAAATCCGCTTCCAGATTGAACGTCTGGCCGAGTTGAGCCTGAGCGCCGATCAATTGAGCTTCATGGAGCGAATCAGCTTCATGAAACCGGATTTTTTGCGCTTTCTCGGGCTGTTTCGCTTCAACCTGCGCTACGTCCACACCGGCATTGAAAACGGCGAGTTGTTCATCCGTCTACGCGGGCCGTGGTTGCATGTGATCCTGTTCGAAGTGCCGCTGCTGGCGATCGTCAGCGAAGTGCGCAACCGCTATCGCTACCCGCAAGTGGCGATGGAACAGGTGCGCGAGCAGCTTTATCGCAAGTTCGACTGGCTGACCGCCAACGCCAGCAGTGACGAATTATCCGAACTTCAGGTCGCCGATTTCGGCACACGCCGGCGCTTTTCGTTCCGTGTGCAGGAAGAAGTGGTGAACGTGCTCAAGCACGATTTCCCCGGGCGTTTCGTCGGCACCAGCAACGTGCACCTGGCACGAGAGCTGGACATGAAGCCGCTGGGTACGATGGCCCACGAGTGGATCATGGCGCACCAGCAACTCGGGCCACGGCTGATCGACAGCCAGATCGCCGCCCTCGATTGCTGGGTGCGCGAGTATCGGGGTCTGCTGGGGATCGCCCTGACCGACTGCATCACCATGGATGCCTTCCTCAACGACTTCGACCTGTTCTTTGCCAAGCTCTTCGACGGCCTGCGCCATGACTCTGGGGATCCGGTGATCTGGGCAGAAAAGGCGATCGCCCACTATCAAAAGCTCGGCATCGACCCGATGAGCAAGACCCTGACGTTCTCCGACAGCCTGACGCTGCAAAAGTCGCTGGAAATATTTCGCGCGCTGCGTGGTCGGATCAATGTCAGCTTTGGTATCGGGACTAACCTGACGTGTGACATTCCGGGTGTTGAACCGATGAGCATCGTGCTTAAAATGGCCGCCTGCAACGATCAGCCCGTGGCCAAGATTTCCGATGAGCCGGGCAAGACTCACTGCAAAGACCCGAATTTCGTCGCCTACTTGCGACATGTTTTCCAAGTACCTGCCGCCCTTTCCAGCGCATCCAGTCTATCTAGCAAGGAGTGAATTCATGCAAGCCGTACAGCGTGAGATTGCTGAGCAGCTCAAGGTTCAACCACCGTTCGCCGACCATGCCGCCCTCGATGCGGAAATCGCCCGGCGTATTCGTTTCATTCAGGATTGCCTGGTCAATTCCGGGCTCAAGACGCTGGTGCTGGGCATCAGCGGCGGTGTCGATTCGCTGACCGCCGGCCTGCTGGCCCAGCGCGCCATGCGCGAATTACGCGAGACGACCGGCGATAAAAGTTACAAATTCATCGCCGTACGCTTGCCGTACGAGACTCAGTTCGACGAACACGACGCTCAGGCTTCGGTGGATTTCATCGCCCCGGACGAACGTCACACGGTGAACATTGGCCCGGCAGTCAAATCCCTGGCCAATGAAGTCGCGGCGTTTGAAGGCAAACACGCCGTCTCCGTGGACTTCGTGCTCGGCAACACCAAGGCGCGGATGCGCATGGTCGCTCAATACACCATCGCCGGCGCAGCCCACGGGCTGGTCATTGGTACCGACCACGCAGCAGAAGCCGTGATGGGGTTCTTCACCAAATTCGGTGACGGTGCCTGCGACCTCGCACCGCTCAGCGGCCTGGTGAAAAACCAGGTCCGTGCGATCGCCCGCCAATTCGGCGCCCCCGAGTCGCTGGTGGAAAAAGTCCCGACAGCCGACCTTGAAGACTTGTCGCCAGGCAAGCCGGATGAAGCGTCCCATGGCGTGACGTACGCCGAGATCGATGCGTTCCTGCACGGTCAGCCCGTACGTGAGGAAGCGTTCAAGATCATTTGTGACACGTACAAGAAGACTCATCACAAGCGAGTGATGCCGTTTACACCCTAAACGCCAAGCTCCTACAGGGATGAGCCAGGCACAAAAAAAAGCGTCCCAAGCGGACGCTTTTTTTATGCGCTCAATTCGATTACTTCAGGGTGACAGTGCCTTTCATCATCGAGATATGGCCTGGGAACGAGCAGAAGAAAGCATAGCTTTCCCCAGCGGCCAGTTTCGATACGTCGAAGGTCACCGAGTCCTTCTCGCCGGCACCAATGACTTTGGTGTGAGCGATGATGCGCGCATCACCTTCTTTCAAGTAGTTCTTGTCGATACCTGCGGACAGGCCATCAGTGGCGATCGGCTGCGCATCAGCCTCTTTACTCAACACCCAGTTATGGCCCATGACGTTTTTCGGCAAGCTGCCGGAGTGAGTCAGCTCTACGGTAAAGGTCTTGCAGCTCTTGTCGATTTCGATGGCCTTGGTGTTGAAGGACATCTGATCGGTGGAGTCGACAGTGGTCTTGCACTCGGCAGCCATCAATTGACTGCTGGCCAGTGTCAGCAGGGATACCGCAACAAGTTTGGCAAACATGGTGAATCTCCAAGGCAGGGTTAACAGAAGTGCTGATGGACAGAAGACTGCCTGAAAACTTCGCAAGTTCCTATGACCTGAATCAAAAATTGTATACAACTTTCGGGCTATGACACCTATCGAAACAATCTACCAGCCAGACGTCTAGGTCGGCCCTATCATCAGGTCGTCATCTCTCACCCGGAGCGTCAGTCATGTCCATCAACAGCTTTTTGTGCAGTTTGCTCGCCGCCTACGCCTGTGGCGCCAGCGGCACCTTTGAAACACCTGAACGCGAAGTTTAGCCCTTGGATCGCCGCTTGCCTGCCTTTACTCTGTGGCCATCCTGACCATGGAGTAAGGCATGTCTTTAGCGTCCGTTTGTGTATTTTGCGGTGCCAGCACCGGCACCCACCCGGCTTATCGTGAAGCGGCTGTCGCCCTCGGGCAGGCATTGGCCGCGCGCAAGCTGACCCTGGTCTATGGCGGGGGCGCCGTCGGGCTGATGGGGATCGTCGCCGATGCTGCGCTGGCAGCCGGCGGTGAAGTCATCGGCATCATTCCGCAAAGTCTCAAGGACAAGGAAATCGGCCACAGCGGCCTGACCCGTCTTGAAGTGGTCGACGGCATGCATGCACGCAAGGCGCGAATGGCCGAGCTCAGCGACGCATTCATCGCCCTGCCCGGCGGCCTCGGCACCCTGGAAGAACTGTTCGAAGTCTGGACCTGGGGCCAACTCGGTTACCACGGCAAACCGCTCGGCCTGCTGGAAGTGAACGGTTTCTACAGCAAATTGACGGGTTTTCTTGATCATATCGTCGGTGAAGGCTTCGTTCGCGAACCACACCGTGACATGCTGCAAGTGAGCGAATCGCCGCAAACCCTGCTCGACGCACTGGATGCCTGGCAACCCTCGATCCCGCCAAAATGGGCCGAGCAAAAACCCAGCTAACGGCTTGGTGCCGATACAGGGCAGAATATGCGCCGCTCAACCTCACCTTCGACCCCAGAGGATCGCCCATGGCTAAACCTAATTATTCCTTCGCCAAACGTCAGAGAGACTTGGCAAAGGAGCAGAAGAAAGAGGAAAAGCTTCAGCGCAAGAAAGCTACAGCTGAAGAAGAAGCAGCAGCACTGAACCCGGATGCAGAAGGCGAAGTGGCTACAGACGAAACTGAAGCACCGAAAGATCAGGCGCCCGACGCCTGAGACCCTCAGGGCCCGATGATCTGATCAGGCCCACCGGATCTGTGTCCAGGGTCAGCAGTCACTTTGCTGACCCTCACAGTCCCCTCTGAAATACCCCTTCTCAAGAATTGCACATTCCCTTGTGGGAGCGGGCTTGCTCGCGAAAGCGGCGGCACATCCGACATCTATGTGACTGTGTGATCGCTTTCGCGAGCAAGCCCGCTCCCACATTTGATTTCTGTTACTCCAGTGGCATCACGGTGACGCGGACTTCAGGATCATGGCTGCCGCCGCCCAGAATCACCCCACGCAATGGCGAAACATCGGAAAAATCCCGCCCCCAGGCCAGGGTGATGTGTTCCAGTGCCGGCTGCACGTTGTTGGTCGGATCGAAATCCACCCACCCCAGCACCGGACAAAACACCGAAACCCAGGCATGCGACGCGTCAGCGCCGATCAGTCGCGGCTGGCCCGGCGGTGGCTGGGTCAGCAGGTAGCCGCTGATGTAACGCGCCGCCAACCCACGGGAGCGCACACACGCGAGCATCAGGTGAGCGAAGTCCTGGCAAACCCCGCGCCGACGCTCCAATACTTCCACCAGCGGTGTCGCCACTTGAGTGGCTTCGGCGTCGAAGGTGAATTCGCTGAAGATTTTTTCCATCAATGCCTGGACGCCCAACAACAAGGGCTGACCCGCCGGGAAGCAACTTTCCGAGAATTCGACAAAGTTGCTTTTCAAATGCACGTAGGGCGATTCGAACCGGAAACGGCACGCCTCCAGCAACTCAGGTGAAAGGGGCTGGCTGCTATAGCTCAATGCGTTGCGGGTTTCTTCCCACGCCGGGGATTGATTGAAATCCAGCGTCGGCCGGGCCAATACCTCGACCGTGAGACTCGCGTTGACCAGCAATTCATCGTGCGGCCTCTCGAATGCCAACCGGGTCAGCGGATTGCCGAACACATCCAGCTCATCGCGGCGCGAGGTCGGGTCGGGGCTGATCTGCAGCTGCCGCTCGGTACAACGTTGCCAGGCACAGGCGCGCGGCCACAGGTGCGCGAGTTGCTGCGCCAGGGATACCGGGCTGTCGTAGTGATAATGGGTGTCGTGGAAAATCTGGTAATGGGCGCTCATCAAACGGACACCGTGCGCTGGCTGACATCATCGACATGGGCGAAATGGCGCAACGCCAGGCGATCCGACACCTGTCCGCTGGCATCGGCGATCTGTTGCAGCAAATCGGCCAGCCCCTCGATGGCGGCGCGAACGCTGGCTTCGCCGAACAACGAGTTCTCCAGGCAGCCCAAGTCGAACTGCGCCAACCGTTCGACCATTTGCGGCAGCCCGGCTTCGCGCGGCACGCCAAAGTCATCGTTCAAACGCTTGAGCGTGCGGGTCACCAATTTCAACTGGAACAGCACCGCGTGCGGGTTTTGTTCATCGAGCAGCAACAGGTCGAGCACCGGAATCAACTGGGCCACGGCCAGGTACCGCGAGCGGTAAGTGATGCTGCTGTTGCCCAGCTCCAGCAGCCATTCCAGCCCGGCCTGATCAAACGCGCCGGCACCGCGCAGAAACGCCGCCAGGCTGCCACTGAGAAACTGCAGTCGCTCGATCCGCCGGCCGATCATCAAAAAGCGCCAACCTTCGTCTCGCGTCATGTCATCCAGGGCGAAACCGGACAATGCCGCGAGAGACATCACCAGGCGGTTGAGGAAATCCAGCAACTCGCCGAAATCCGGCTCCTCGGTTTCCAGCTCCATGGCTTCGCGCTGCAACTCCACCAGCGCCTGCCAGTTTTCCCGCGAGAGCTTGCCCCGCACCTGGGATGCCGCCCATTGCAAGCGCTGCAAGTTGGAACGCAGGCTGAACGGCCAGTCGTCGCCGAGCAACGCGGCCAATAACCGCTCGGGCAATGTGCCTTCGTCCGGCAACAGGTTCAGGCGCTCGCCGAGATCGACTGCCGCTTCCAGCGCCTGCGGGTCGTCTCCATCGACATAGCGTGCAAGCATGATCCGCAGCAGTCGGGCGCTGTCATCACAACGCTCGCAATAGCGGCCAAACCAGAACAGGTTTTCCACCACCCGCGACGGCAGATAGGGATCACGCCGCACCAGATCATGTACGCCGATCGTGCGCTGGGTTTTCCATTGTTCGCCGCTTGGCGGACGATCACCCAGCACCCACGTGTCCTTGCTCGCGCCACCGCGTTGCATCGACACCACTTCGGCGTCTGCCTCTGCGGCAACCCGAGTCAAACCACCCGGCAATACCCGGTAGCCGTCGCGGCTCGCCACCGCATACATGCGCATGCCGATGGCACGTGGTTGCAGCTGACCATCCTCGGCCTGCCAGATAGGCGCCTGAGACAATTGCGCCAATTCTTGCGCGACATAGGCATAAGGCCGCGCCTGCATGCGCTCTGCCAACGCCTCGCGCTGTTTTTCACTCAAATCCCGGCCAAATACCGGAGCGAAGCTTTGCGAAGGAAAGGCCGGTTTGATCAGCAACTCGGGCAGTTTTTCCAGGGCCTGAGCCAGCACTGGCGCTTCACCACACCACCACGTCGCGATGGACGGCAGGATAAGCTCTTCGCCGAACAGGAACTGATTGATCCGCGGCAAAAAGCCCAGCAATCCCGGCGATTCCAGCACGCCGCTGCCGAGGGCATTGGCCACCAGCACGCGCCCCTGTCGCACCGCTTCAAGCAGACCCGGCACGCCAAGCGCCGAGTCGGTGCGCAGCTCCAGCGGATCGCAGAAATCATCGTCAAGGCGACGCATGATCGCGTGGACCCGACGCAGGCCGCTCAGGGTTTTCAGGTAGACCGTGGCATCGCGCACCGTAAGGTCGCCACCCTCAACCAGGGGATAACCGAGCTGACGCGCCAAATAGAGATGTTCGAAATAGCTTTCGTTGAAACGCCCCGGCGTCAGCAGCACGATCAGCGGCGCCTCATCATCGCTTGGCGCCTGGCGGGCAAGGGTTTCCTGAAGCGTGCGGAAGAACCCGGCCAGATGCTGCACCTTCAAATCGCGATACAACTCGGGAAACGCCCGGGACACGATGGTGCGGTTTTCCAGCGCGTAACCGGCACCGGATGGCGCTTGAGTGCGATCTGCCGTGACCCACCAGCGGCCATCAGGCGTGCGCGCCAGATCCACGGCGTACAGATGCAGAAAGGTCCCGTCGGGCGGCGCAATGCCCTGGCAAGGCCAGAGGAAGTTGTTGTGGCCGAAGACCAGTTCCGCCGGCAGCAGACCTTCGGCGATCAGCCGTTGCGGACCATAGAGGTCCGCCAGCACAGCATTGAGCAAACGTGCGCGCTGAGCGATCCCGGCCGATAACCGTGCCCATTCATCAGCGGCAATCACATGGGGCAGCAGGTCAAGTTCCCACGGGCGGTCAGCGCCCTTGGGGTCGGCGTAGACGTTGTAGGTCACGCCGTTTTCCTGGATCTGTCGGGTCAACAGCGCCTGACGCTGCACCAATTGCATTGGCGTGCTGCGTTGCAATTGGTCGAACAGACGACGCCAGTGCGGGCGTACGCCACCGCTGTCGTCGAGCAGTTCGTGATAAGTGCCCGCCGTCAGCGGGTAGCGGTCAAGCAGGTCAGGCATGGAAAGCTCGGCAGACAGCAAAGAACGGTCAGACTAACGCAGGCTCATGACACCCGGATAGACGAAAGATCCGGGCGTCGCGTACGGTTTAGAAACGTCGTAAATCGAGCGTCATAGGCAACTCGTCGTTTATTTCCAGGATCGGTACAGGCAGTTTCCCAGGCGTGTGCCCGATACGGAAAAACCGCGCCATCCGCCGGCTTTCGGCCTCATTGGCGTTCACCGGCAGGCTGTCGTAGTTGCGTCCGCCCGGATGGGCGACGTGGTACTGGCAGCCACCCAGCGAACGTTGCATCCAGGTGTCGAGCAGGTCGAACACCAACGGTGCGTGAACCGGGATGGTGGGTTGCAGGCAGTTGGCCGGTTGCCACGCACGGAAACGCACGCCGGCAACAAATTCGCCAACCCGCCCGGTAGGCTGCAAGGGCACCGGGACGCCATTGCAGGTCAGCATGTAACGCTGCGGCGCGAGGCCGGTGAGCTTGACCTGCAAGCGCTCCAGCGATGAATCGACGTAGCGCACCGTGCCGCCGACCGCGCCCTCCTCGCCCAGCACATGCCAAGGCTCCAGCGCCTGGCGTACTTCAAGCTCGATGCCACTGACCGCGTAATCGCCGACCTTGGGAAAGCGAAATTCCAGATGCGCCGCAAACCACTCCGCCCGCACCGGATAACCGGCGGCATTGAGATCGACGATCACATCAGCGAAATCCTGCTCGATAAAGTGTGGCAACAGGAACCGGTCATGCAGCTCGGTGCCCCAGCGCGCCAGCTTCGGCGGCGCATAAGGCTCACGCCAGAACCGCGCGACCAGCGCCCGCAGCAACAACTGCTGAGCCAGACTCATGCGCGCATGCGGCGGCATTTCAAATGCTCGCAATTCAAGCAATCCAAGCCGCCCCGTCGCGCCATCCGGCGAATAGAGCTTGTCGATGCAGAACTCGGCGCGGTGCGTATTGCCCGTCACGTCGATCAGCAAGTTGCGCAACAACCGGTCGACCAGCCACGGCGCACACGCCTCGCCCGGTTCGGGCATCTGGGCGAAGGCGATTTCCAACTCGTACAACGCATCGTTGCGCGCTTCATCGACACGCGGCGCCTGGGACGTCGGGCCGATGAACAATCCGGAAAACAGGTAAGACAGCGACGGATGGTTATGCCAATAGCTGATGAGGCTGCGCAGCAGATCCGGACGGCGCAGAAACGGCGAGTCCGCCGGCGTTGCGCCACCCAGCACGAAATGGTTACCGCCGCCGGTGCCGGTGTGTCGCCCGTCGATCATGAATTTCTCGGTGGTCAATCGGGTCTGGCGCGCCTCTTCGTACAGAAATTCGGTGCGCTCGACCAACTCGTCCCACGTGGCGGACGGCTGCACGTTGACCTCGATCACGCCCGGATCGGGGGTAATGCGGAAGTTGCTCAGGCGCGGATCGCTCGGCGGCTCATAGCCCTCCAGCAACACCGGGCAATGCAGTTCCTGAGCCGTGGCCTCGATGGCGGTGACCAGCTCCAGATAGTCTTCGACCCGTTCCAGAGGCGGCATGAACAGGTACAACCGCCCTTCCCGGGCCTCGGCGCAGAAAGCGGTGCGGGTGAGCCAATCGGCGGACTCATCGACCTTCGGCGTCCGCTCAACCGCGTCGGCCGGCACGCCCGGGCTGTTCAGCTGCATCGTGTCCGGCAGTGCCGAAAATTCCTGGTTCGGATCGGCAGGATGAATGAACGGATACTCCGCCGCCTTCACCCAAGGCTGCGAGCCCAGCGGCAAGCGATAGCCCAGCGGCGAGTCCCCCGGCACCAGCCGGCAATGTTCGTCGCGCAGATACCAGCGACCGCTTTGCCACTGATCACCTTTGGCGGTCCGCGCCAGCGGCAAGACCTGACCAATGACTTTGTCCAGGCCCTGGCTGAACACTTTGCGCAGGCGCGCACGCTCCAACGGTTCTTCCAGACGTGAGTCTTCGGCGCTGACGTTCAGCGGCAAAGTGCCTTCGCGCCACAAGTAATAGAAATTGTCTTCGTAGGCCGGAAACACGAAGCGTGTCGGAATTTTCAGGCGTTCGGCGACACTCGCCAGAAAACGCCCGGCCAGTTCGCCATCGGCGCCGTAGTCTTCCTGCTCATCGGCGATCAAGGCGCTGTTGTGCCAGATCGGCACGCCATCGCGGCGCCAGTAGCAGTTCAGTGACCAGCGCGGCAATTGTTCGCCGGGGTACCACTTGCCCTGACCGAAATGCACCAGGCCTTGGGGCGCGTAATGCTTGCGCATGCGTTGGAACAGTTCGGCGGACAGGCGTCGCTTGTCCGGCCCCAGCGCGGCGGTGTTCCATTCGGCGCCGTCCGGGTCATCGATGGACACGAAAGTCGGCTCGCCGCCCATGGTCAGGCGCACGTCCCCCTCGAGCAGGTCGGCATCGATCTGCCGGCCCAGCGCCTGGATCGCCAGCCACTGCTCTTCGGTGTAGGGCTTTGTGACCCGCGGCGCTTCCCAGATCCGCTCCACGGACATTTCGTGGGTGAACTCACATTCGCACGGCTCCACCAAGCCACTGATCGGTGCCGCAGAGCCCGGATCGGGACTGCACGCCAACGGAATGTGTCCTTCCCCGGCAAACAGCCCTGAGGTCGCGTCCAGGCCGATCCAGCCAGCACCGGGCAAATACACCTCGCACCAGGCGTGCAGGTCAGTGAAATCCACTTCGGTGCCAGAGGGGCCGTCGAGGCTTTTGACGTCGGCGGTCAGCTGGATCAGGTAACCGGAAACGAATCGAGCCGCCAGGCCGAGATTTCGCAGCAGTTGCACCAGCAACCACGCCGAGTCGCGGCACGAGCCAGAGGCGTGTTCGAGGGTGTGTTCCGGCGTCTGCACGCCCGGCTCCATGCGGATCAGGTAGCCGATGTCTTCGCTCAAACGCTGGTTGAGCGCCACGAGGAAATCCACGCTGGGCAGCGGCGTGCGGTCGATGCCGTCCAGATAGGCCTTGAACTTCGGCGTCAGGGGCAAGGTTTCCAGATAGGGCGCCAGTTCCTTGCGCTCATCCGCGGCATAAGCGAAAGGGATCTTTTCCGCGTAGGGCTCGAGGAAGAAGTCGAAGGGGTTGAACACCGCCATCTCCGCCAGCAGATCGACTTCGATCCGCAGCTCGGAGGTTTTTTCCGGGAACACCAATCGCGCCAGGTAATTGCCCTGGGGGTCCTGCTGCCAGTTGATGAAGTGCTGCTCGGGCGAGACTTTCAGCGCATAGGAGAGAATCCGCGTGCGACTGTGAGCGGCCGGGCGCAGGCGAACGATCTGCGGACCGAGCTCGACGGCGCGGTCGTAGCGGTAATGCGTGACGTGGTGCAATGCGACATGAATCGACACGGCGTGCCTCCTGCGAGCCTTAAGCGTATTGGAAAGCGCGCAAGACTTATGCCATCCCGTGGCGCTGGCGCTTTCTTCCTTTGCTTGAGGCAGTACAGCACCAAAATCGGGCGATGCGGGAAATTGGTTGGGCGCAGTTGCACGAAAATGTTGCGAAGGGAGGGTTGAGGGCTTGATCGTTCCCACGCTCCCGCGTGGGAATGCAGCCCGTGACGCTCCGCGTCACTGGACGCGGAGCGTCCCTTGAGGCATTCCCACGCGGAGCGTGGGAACGATCAGGTTGGCGTTCTGTTCAGCTCAAGCGAGGCTTAGCGCGGTACGACTGGCTTACGTGCGGGCTTGGGCCCTTTGCCTTTGGCCGCGTCCTTGCGTTCCTTGGCCGCCTGCTGGTTGCGGGCGAACGCCGCAGCCTTGGCCTGTTCACGCTTGTCCCACGGATTACCGCCATCGCTGGCGCGCGGTGGCAGGCCGGTGTGCTGGGTCAGAATCTTGGTGGTCTTTTCCCCGGCCACTTTGTGGCTGCCAGCCGGCGTTGAGTTCTTGCGACGGGCGCTCTGGTAGCTGTCGGTCGCTGGCTGATGCAACGGAATCAACTGATTCTTGCCCGGCCCGATCAGGTCGGCGCGGCCCATGCGGGTCAACGCTTCACGCAGCATCGGCCAGCCTTTCGGATCGTGATAGCGCAAGAACGCCTTGTGCAGACGACGCTGCTCTTCGCTCTTGACGATGGTCACCGCGTCGCTCTTGTACGTCACCTTGCGCAGCGGGTTCTTGCCCGAGTGGTACATCGCGGTGGCGGTGGCCATCGGCGACGGGTAGAACGCCTGCACCTGGTCGGCACGGAAGCCGTTGCCCTTGAGCCACAGGGCCAGGTTCATCATGTCTTCGTCAGTGGTGCCCGGGTGAGCGGCGATGAAGTACGGAATCAGGTACTGCTCTTTCCCGGCTTCCTTGGAGTACTTCTCGAACATGCGCTTGAACTTGTCATAGCTGCCGATGCCCGGTTTCATCATCTGGTTGAGCGGACCTTCCTCGGTGTGTTCCGGGGCGATCTTCAGGTAACCACCGACGTGGTGGGTCACCAGCTCCTTGACGTATTCCGGCGACTCGACCGCGAGGTCGTAACGCAAGCCGGAAGCGATCAGGATCTTCTTCACACCCGGCAAGGCACGGGCGCTGCGATACAGCTGGATCAGCGACGAGTGGTCGGTGTTCAGGTTCGGGCAGATACCCGGGAACACGCACGATGGCTTGCGGCACGCGGATTCGATTTCCGGGCTCTTGCAGGCGATGCGGTACATGTTCGCGGTCGGGCCGCCGAGGTCGGAAATGACGCCAGTAAAGCCCGGGACCTTGTCGCGGATCTCTTCGATTTCGCGAATGATCGACTCTTCGGAGCGGTTCTGGATGATCCGGCCTTCATGCTCGGTGATCGAGCAGAAGGTGCAGCCACCGAAGCAGCCACGCATGATGTTCACCGAGAAGCGGATCATGTCGTAGGCCGGAATTTTTTCCTTGCCGTACGCCGGGTGTGGAACGCGGGCATAAGGCATGCCGAACACGTAGTCCATTTCCTCGGTGGTCATCGGAATCGGCGGCGGGTTGAACCAGACGTCGACTTCGCCGTGCTTTTGCACCAGCGCGCGGGCGTTGCCCGGGTTGGTTTCCAGGTGAAGCACGCGGTTGGCGTGAGCATAAAGCACCGCGTCGCCACGGACTTTTTCAACGGATGGCAGACGGATCACGGTCTTGTCGCGAGTCATCTTCGGGCTGGCCAGGATCTGCACGACCTTGGCTTCGCTCGGGTCTTCAACCGGACCTTTCTCTTGCTCGATAGCGCAAGCCTGAGTGTCCTGGGTGTTGACGTACGGGTTGATGATCTTGTCGATCTTGCCCGGACGGTCGATGCGCGTGGAATCGACTTCGTACCAGTCTTTGGGCGTATCACGACGAATGAACGCGGTGCCGCGCACGTCGGTGATGTCTTCGATCTTGTGACCGTAGGACAGACGCTGGGCAACTTCGACGATCGCACGTTCGGCGTTGCCGTAAAGAAGGATGTCGGCGCAAGCGTCGATCAGGATCGAGTTGCGCACCCGGTCCTGCCAGTAATCGTAGTGGGCGATGCGGCGCAGGGAGGCTTCGATGCCACCGAGCACGATCGGCACGTTCTTGTAGGCTTCCTTGCAGCGCTGGCTGTAAACCAGGCTCGCGCGGTCCGGACGTTTGCCCGCCAGGCCACCGGGGGTGTAGGCGTCGTCGGAACGGATTTTCTTGTCGGCGGTGTAGCGGTTGATCATCGAGTCCATGTTGCCGGCCGCGACGCCGAAGAACAGGTTCGGCTCGCCGAGCTTCATGAAGTCGTCTTTGGACTGCCAGTTTGGCTGGGCAATGATCCCGACGCGAAAGCCTTGCGACTCCAGCAGCCGGCCGATAATCGCCATGCCGAACGACGGATGGTCAACGTATGCATCACCGGTGACGATGATGATGTCGCATGAATCCCAGCCAAGCTGATCCATCTCCTCCCTGCTCATCGGCAGGAATGGCGCGGGACCGAAACATTCGGCCCAGTACTTGGGATAGTCAAATAACGGCTTGGCTGTTTGCATGACGATGACCGGTGTTGAGATGAAAAATCGCGGGCGCGGAATATAGCACAAAAAATAACCAATTCCGACGGCTATGGTCGGAAATAGCGGTGACCCCATCGCGAGCAGGCTCACTCCCACAGGGGAATGCATTCCAAGGTGGGAGTGAGCCTGCTCGCGATGAGGCCTGACCAGACGACGGAAATTATTCGTCGTCGAAGTTATAGCTGCCCGGCGCCAGGTTTTCGAAACGGGTGTACTTGCCAATGAACGCCAGCCGTGACGTACCAATCGGTCCGTTCCGCTGTTTACCGATGATGATTTCGGCAATGCCCTTGTGCTCGGTTTCCGGGTGATACACCTCGTCCCGGTATACGAACATGATCACGTCAGCATCCTGCTCGATCGCTCCGGATTCCCGAAGGTCGGAGTTGATCGGGCGCTTGTTCGGTCGTTGCTCCAGGGAGCGGTTGAGCTGGGACAGCGCCACCACCGGGCAGTTGAATTCCTTGGCCAGGGCTTTCAAGGACCGGGAAATCTCGGAAATCTCGTTGGTCCGGTTATCGCCACCGGAACCTGGAATCTGCATCAACTGCAGGTAGTCGATCATGATCAGGGCGATGTCGCCGTGCTCACGCACCAGACGCCGGGTCCGCGCGCGCATCTCAGAGGGGCTGATACCCGCCGTATCGTCGATGAACAGTTTGCGATCATTGAGCAGATTGACTGCCGAAGTCAGGCGCGGCCAATCGTCATCGTCCAGGCGGCCGGCCCGGACCTTGGTCTGGTCGATACGGCCAAGCGACGACAACATACGCATGATCAGCGATTCGCCTGGCATCTCCAGCGAGTAAACCAGGACGCACTTGTCGCTGCGCAACACGGCGTTTTCCACCAGGTTCATCGCAAAGGTGGTTTTACCCATGGACGGACGGCCGGCGACGATGATCAGGTCGGACGGCTGCAGGCCGCTGGTCTTCTCGTCGAGGTCGGTGTAACCGGTGGACAGGCCAGTGATGGCGTTGTCGGTGTTGAACAGGGTGTCGATGCGGTCGATGGCCTTGGTCAGCAGGTCATTCACACTCACCGGGCCGCCGGTTTTTGGCCGGGCCTCGGCGATCTGGAAGATCTGCCGTTCAGCTTCATCGAGAATTTCTTCAGCCGTGCGGCCTTCAGGGTTGAAGGCACTGTCGGCGATTTCGGTGGCGATACCGATCAATTGCCGCAAGGTCGCTCGCGCACGAACGATCTGTGCATAGGCCTTGATGTTGGCGACAGACGGCGTGTTTTTCGCCAGCTCACCCAGGTAACCGAGACCACCGACTTGCGAGGTCTGGCCTTCCTTGTCCAATTGCTCGGCCAGGGTCACCACGTCGATTGGTGAGTTCTGATCGGCCAGCTTGGCGATCGCACGGAAGATCAAACGGTGGTCATGTCGATAGAAATCGCCATCCGAAACCTGATCCAGCACGCGTTCCCAGGCGTTGTTGTCCAGCATCAGACCACCGAGCACGGCCTGTTCGGCCTCGATGGAATGCGGCGGCACCTTCAGGGCAGCGGTTTGCAGATCGTATTGCTCGGGTGCGGAGATATCGTTCATGGCCACTTGAATAGTTGTGTAAATCAGGAACTGCAGAAAGACAAAGGGCACGACCTGTAAACAGGATCGTGCCCGATGTTACCGGCAAGCACCCGAGGGTGCCAGCCGACAAGTGCTGCTTAAGCTGCTACCACGACAACGCGTACGGTGGCTTCAACTTCGGCGTGCAGATGCACGGCTACGTCGAATTCACCTACGTTACGGATAGTGCCGTTCGGCAGACGAACTTCGCTTTTTGCAACTTCAACGCCAGAGGCGGTCAGTGCATCAGCGATGTCGTGAGTACCGATCGAACCGAACAGCTTGCCTTCGTCGCCAGCGGTGGCAGTGATAGTCACTTCCAGCTCAGCCAGTTGGGCGGCACGGCTTTCAGCCGAAATCTTACGGTCTGCTGCGGCTTTTTCCAGCTCAGCGCGACGCTCTTCGAACGCAGCCAGGTTGGCAGCGGTCGCAGCGGTAGCTTTGCCGTAAGGCAGCAGGTAGTTACGACCGTAACCAGCCTTGACGTTTACTTTGTCACCCAGGTTGCCCAGGTTGGTGACTTTTTCCAGAAGGATCAGTTGCATGTGAAAATCCTCTTAACTTTTAACCTTCACCGTTCGCGCTATCGGCGTCTTTCGGCGCCGAACGACCGCGAAAATCAATCAGGCTGTCGACGATGGCCAAGACCACCAGCAACGGATAGATCAGCTGCATGAACAGCAACAGCGTGACGTACAACCCCACCAGCCAGAACCTGGCCAGTCGCTTCTTCGCCACCAGCCCGTGAATCAGGGCCAGCCCGGCGAACACCAGCGGAACACTGCACAACGGTGTCAACATCGCCATCTGCGGACCGATGTTCGGCCCCAGAAGCATCAACACCAGCATTGCAATCGCCGGCCCCAGCGGGAATCGGATGGCGCGAAACTCGCGACCAAAACCACCCGGGTTGTACAACAACGCCTGCCAGTAGCGCCCGACAATCAGGCTCAGCACACTGACGATTTGCAACAAGGCCGCAATCAAGCCGGTCAGGACCGGAGCAATCAGGGACGCAAAATGCGCTTGCTCGTCTACCGACAACTTCTGGTAGACATCACCGAGTAGCGACGGCATGACCTTTATCAAGGCCTGCGCCAGCATCTCGATCTGGGGCGCAAAAGCCGCCCCCAGCACCACCGAAAACACCGTTCCCACTGCTACGCTGACCAGCAGCACGCGGACCCAGGACTCGCTTGCGCGCAAAACCAACGCAAGGCTCGAAGACCCCAGCAGCACCAGAAGTGCCCGTGGGTCGTCGGAGTAAAGCCACCAGACCAACGCCGGCAGCAATCCCAGAGCAAGTACGCCAATGGCGTCCTTCAATCCGCGCCGCAAGAGCACAAGGCATCCAGCGGCAGCACCCAACCAATACAACAACGGCAATGTTGCGCATCCGGCCACTACGAGAGTGGCCTGCATACGGCCGCGCATGATGAACTCAGCTAAGGCACGCATGCTTTCAATCCTTTGCTACGTGTCGACTGCCCGGTCTCAGCGGCCGTGGCTGTCGGTGTAGGCCAGCAGGGCCAGGAAGCGGGCGCGCTTGATAGCGGTGGCCAGCTGACGCTGATAACGTGCTTTGGTACCGGTGATGCGGCTTGGAACGATTTTGCCGGTCTCGGATACATAAGCTTTCAGAGTGTTGAGATCTTTGTAATCGATCTCTTTCACGTCTTCAGCGGTGAAGCGGCAGAATTTACGACGACGGAAGAAACGTGCCATTTGATAGGCTCCTTAAAAGGTCCGTGGATTACTCGTCAGCGTTATCGCTGTTGTCGCTGTCATCACTATCAGCGCTTTCAGCGCCTTCGTGCTCAGGACGGTCGCGACGCTCACGGCGCTCACTGCGGTTTTCTTCAGCCTTGAGCATCTCGGATTGGCCGGTAACGGCTTCTTCGCGACGGATGACCAGGTTACGGATCACTGCATCGTTGTAGCGGAAGTTGTCTTCCAGCTCGGCCAGGGCCTTGCCAGTGCATTCAACGTTCAGCATCACGTAGTGAGCCTTGTGAACATTGTTGATTGCGTAGGCCAGTTGACGACGGCCCCAATCTTCCAGACGGTGGATTTTGCCGCCGTCTTCTTCGATCAGCTTGGTGTAACGCTCAACCATGCCGCCGACTTGCTCGCTTTGATCCGGGTGGACCAAAAAGATGATTTCGTAATGACGCATGAATGCTCCTTACGGGTTGTAGCCTGCCGCTCAAAAGCGGTCAGACAAGGAGTGAATGACACTAATGGACTTGCTTGCGATAGACACATGCGTGCCTGCCGTCACAGCAAGGGGCGCAATTGTAGAGAAGGGACCGAAGAGGTGCAAGGCAATTGGTGATTATTTGAACAGTTCGTTCAACCGCCTGTTTTCGCCTCGGCACAAACCACTGTGGGAGCGAGCCTGCTCGCGATTGGGGCGCAACATCCAACACTAATGCCGAATGTTACGCCGCTATCGCGAGCAAGCCCGCTCCCACAGGGATTACCACAGACTTAGGACTTTTTGGCGGTTCCGGCTGCTTTGACGCTACGCTGGCGTTGCGCTTCGAACAGGCAAACGCCAGTCGCCACGGAGACGTTGAGACTGCTGACGCTGCCAGTCATCGGCAAGTGCACCAGGTAGTCGCAAAGATCGCGCGTCAGGCGCCGCATGCCGCTGCCTTCGGCACCCATGATCAGGATGGTCGGGCCGGTCATGTCCTGCTGATACAGACTCTGCTCAGCCTCGCCCGCCGTACCGACAACCCACAGGCCGCGTTGCTTGAGCTTTTCCAGGGTGCGCGCCAGGTTGGTCACGGCAACCAGCGGAATCACTTCCGCCGCGCCACAGGCGACTTTTCGCACTGTCGGGGTCAGCGTGGCCGACTTGTCTTTCGGAACGATCACCGCCAGAGCGCCGGCCGCATCGGCAGAACGCAGGCACGCGCCGAGGTTGTGCGGATCGGTCACGCCGTCGAGCACCAACAGCAGCGGCGCGCCTTCGGTGCGATCGAGCAGTTCGTCGAGCATCGCTTCGCCCCAGACCTGGCTCGGACTCACGTCCGCCACCACGCCTTGGTGCACGCCTTCGACCCAGGCATCCAGCTCACGGCGCTCGGCGTTGCCGACCGCTACGCGATTTTCCGCCGCCAGTTGAATCAGGGTCTGCACACGCGGATCACTGCGGCCTTCAGCCAGCCAGATCTGCTTGACGCGTTTCGGGTGGTGGCGCAGCAATGCTTCTACCGCATGCACGCCGTAGATTTTTTCCAACTGACTCATGACTTGGCCTTAGGTTTACGCGCCCCGCCGCTTTTGGCTGGGGCTGAACCCGCTTTCGGCGGGCCTTTACGGTGTTTGCTCGGCTTGCTGCCGGAAGCCTTGTCAGGCGCCGACCGTCCGGTCTTTCCCCCAGACGCCGCTTTACCGCCGCTTTTCGCTTCAGACAGCAACGCCTGTTTCAGTTCACGGCTTTTACGCAGTTCGGCATTTTTTGCCGCCGCATCGCTCGGGCGATAAGCCTCTACAGCCTTTTCCTTCGCAGGACGGCGACCGGTTTTCGCCGGGGCCGGCTCTGCAGCGGTTTTAGCGGCTGCCTTGGCGGCTGGCTCAGCCTTTTCATTCCCGCGCTTCTTGCGACCGATCGGCGCACTGATGGTTTTTTCAGCCATCTCGAAGTCGATCTTGCGCTCGTCGAGGTCAACTCGCATGACGCGCACTTCAACGGTGTCGCCCAGGCGGAAGCTGCGACCCGTACGCTCACCGGCCAGGCGGTGATGCACAGGGTCGAAGTGGTAGTAATCGCCCGGCAGCGCGGTGACATGCACCAGGCCTTCGACGTAGATGTCGGTCAGCTCGACGAACAGGCCAAAACCGGTCACGGCGGTGATCACACCCGGGAACGACTCGCCAACACGATCCTTCATGAACTCGCACTTGAGCCAGTTCACAACGTCGCGGGTCGCTTCGTCGGCACGCCGCTCGCTCATCGAGCATTGCTCGCCGAGCTGCTCCAGAGCCGCTTCGTCATACGGATAAATGCGCGCTTTCGGAATCGTCATCGCGCCGGCACGGCGAACGTGCGGCGTGTCCTGCTTCGAATGGATAACGCTGCGAATCGCCCGGTGCGTGAGCAAATCCGGGTAGCGACGGATCGGCGAAGTGAAGTGGGTATAGGCTTCGTAATTCAGGCCGAAGTGGCCCTGGTTATCGGCGCTGTACACCGCTTGGCTCAACGAACGCAACATGACGGTCTGGATCAGATGGAAATCCGGACGATCCTTGATGCTCGCCAACAACGCCTGGTAATCCTTCGGCGACGGGCCGTCCTTGCCTTTGTGCAGGGACAGGCCAAGCTCACCGAGGAAGGCGCGCAGTTTTTCCAGACGCTCCGGTGGCGGACCGTCGTGGACGCGATACAGCGCAGGGATTTCGTGTTTTTTCAGGAATTCAGCGGTGGCCACGTTGGCCGCCAGCATGCATTCCTCGATCAGCTTATGCGCATCGTTGCGAACGGTCGGACGGATTTCGGCAATCTTGCGCTCGGTCCCGAAGATGATCCGGGTTTCCTGGGTTTCGAAATCGATCGCGCCACGCACATGTCGCGCAGCCAACAGCACTTTGTACAGGGCGTAAAGCTGCTTGAGATGCGGCAGGACGTCGTTGTACTCGCCACGAAGCTGACGCGCCTCGGTGAGTTTCGGCGTTTCCAGCATCGCGCTGACTTTGTTGTAGGTCAGGCGGGCATGGGAGTGAATCACCGCTTCGTAGAAGCAGTAGTCGGTCATCTCGCCGGATTTGGAGATGGTCATCTCGCAAACCATGGCCAGGCGATCGACGTGCGGGTTCAGCGAGCACAGGCCGTTGGACAGCTGCTCAGGCAGCATCGGCACCACGCGCTCGGGGAAATAAACCGAGTTGCCGCGAACCTGGGATTCAGCGTCCAGGGCCGAACCGATCTTCACGTAGCTGGAGACGTCGGCAATCGCCACGTACAACTTCCAGCCACCGGAGAACAGGCGCAGCTTGCCCGGCTTGGCTTCGCAGTACACCGCGTCATCGAAGTCGCGAGCATCTTCACCGTCGATGGTCACGAACGGCAGATGACGCAGGTCGATGCGCTTTTCTTTGTCTTTCTCTTCGACTTCCGGCTTGAGCTTGGCGGCTTCTTTGAGCACCGCCTCAGGCCAGACGTGAGGAATATCGTAAGTACGCAGGGCGATGTCGATTTCCATGCCCGGCGCCATGTAATTACCCACGACTTCAACCACGTCGCCTTGCGGCTGGAAGCGTGGCGTCGGCCAGTGAGTGATCTTCACTTCGACGAACTGACCGATCTGCGCATTGGCGTTACGGCCCGGAGTGACCAGCACTTCTTGCTGGATCTTCGGGTTATCCGCCACAACAAAACCGATACCGCCCTCTTCGAAGTAGCGACCAACGATGGTCTCGTGGGCACGGGACACCACTTCGACGATCATGCCTTCACGGCGACCGCGACGGTCGAGACCGGAGACGCGGGCCAGGGCACGGTCGCCGTCGAACACCAGACGCATTTGCGCCGGGCTCATGAACAAGTCGTCACTGCCGTCGTCCGGGACCAGGAAGCCGAAGCCGTCACGGTGACCGCTGATGCGGCCAAGGATCAGGTCGAGCTTGTCCACCGGCGCATACGTGCCCCGACGGGTATAAATGAGTTGAGCATCGCGCTCCATGGCGCGCAGGCGGCGACGCAGGGCTTCGATCTGGTCTTCGGTGGTCAGACCAAACTCTTCGACCAGCTGCTCGCGGTTAGCAGGCGAACCCCGATCAGCAAGGTGCTGAAGGATCAGTTCGCGGCTAGGAATAGGGTTGTCATATTTTTCCGCTTCACGAGCGGCCTCGGGATCGAGGGTCTGCCAATCGGCCATTAGAGAGTTTTCACCTTGTCTATATGCGGGTTAGTTTGGCATAGGCGTAATGAAACGGGAAATTTCAGGCTGTGACAGCCCATCTAAAGCACTTTATCGACAACACAATGATGATTTGAATGCCACTGGTAACATTTTTCAGGTTTTTTTAATTCCAGGGGTTTACAGTTAAAAAGACGCTCCGTATAGTGCGCGCCATCGACGACGCACTAGCGTTGCCGATACTGCCCAGATGGTGAAATTGGTAGACACGCCAGCTTCAGGTGCTGGTGACCGCAAGGTCGTGGAAGTTCGAGTCTTCTTCTGGGCACCAATTTCGAGCTTGAGATTAGATCAATTTCAAGGCTCACACAAAAACCCGCGAAAGCGGGTTTTTTGCATTCTAAACATCTGATTTATTAAATCTAAATCAGGGGTTTACAGATCAAAACGCTCTCCGTATAGTGCGCCACATCAACAGCGGCAACGCTGAAGATCATGCCCAGATGGTGAAATTGGTAGACACGCCAGCTTCAGGTGCTGGTGACCGCAAGGTCGTGGAAGTTCGAGTCTTCTTCTGGGCACCAATTCAAATTTCAGAGTCGATCTGGAATTGCACAGAAACCCGCGAAAGCGGGTTTTTGCGTTTCTAGGCTTTGAAAAGTTATGGCGCACCGCTCTAACAGCGCCTCGACAGCCCCGGCAAGGCGCACTTGAGAAACAATATCGTTTATCATTGTTGCAAGTTTTTGCAATGCGACAGTGAGGAACCCTGCGAATGATGTTTCGAAATACCCTGCGCCGCGGCCTGACCTTCACCCTGTTCAGCCTGGCCCTCGCCACTCCCCTCACCCAGGCTGCTGATCCAGTTTCCCTGACACTCTATAACGGTCAACACAAAGAAGTCGGCGATGCCGTCGCCAAAGCCTTCGAAGCCAAGACCGGCATTCACGTCAACGTGCGCAAAGGCAGCAGCAACCAGCTGGCCAGCCAGGTCGTCGAAGAAGGCGATCGCTCCCCCGCCGACGTGATCTACACCGAAGAATCGCCTCCGCTGAACAAGCTCGGCGAACAAGGCCTGCTGGCGCAAACCGATGCCGCCACCCTTGCCGTCCTGCCCAAAGACTACGTCGCCGGCAACGGCACCTGGATCGGCATCACCGCCCGGGTCCGCGTGGTGGCTTTCAACCCGAAACTGATCGACGAAAAAGACCTGCCCAAGTCGGTGATGGAATTCTCCGATCCGAAATGGCAAGGCAAGGTCGGCTTCGTGCCGAGCAGTGGCGCGTTCCAGGAACAGGCCGTGGCAATCATCAAAGTGCACGGCATGGATGCCGCCGAAGAATGGCTGACCGGCCTGCGCGCGTTCGGCAAGACCTACAGCAACAACATGGTCGCCCTGAAGGCCGTGGAAAACGGCGAAATCGCCACCGTACTGGTGAACAACTACTACTGGTTCGCCCTGCAACGCGAAAAAGGCCAGCTCGATTCGAAACTGCATTACTTCACCGGCGGCGACGTCGGTGGGCTGATCACCGTTTCCAGCGCTGCCGTGCTGAAATCGACTAAACATCCAAAAGAAGCCCAGCAACTCCTTGCCTACATGGCCAGCGAAGAAGGTCAGCGCGTGATCACCCAGACCACTGCCGAATACCCGCTGCACAAAGGCATGGCATCGGATCGCGGCCTCAAGCCGTTCAGCGAGCTGCAAGCGCCGAAAGTCACGCCAGCCGACCTCGGCAACGCAGAAGAAGCCCTGGACCTGGAACGTGACGTTGGCTTGAACTGATGAGCGCATCGTTATCCGCCGCCGCCGAGCGCGGGGGTTACGTGCCACGGCGCAAGCGGCCATCGATCTGGCTGCTGCTACCGGTTTTGCTGTTGGTCGTACTCAGTCTGCTGCCGCTGGCTTATGTCGGGCTCAAAACCTGGCAAGCCGGCTGGGCCGAGGCGCTGCACCTGCTTTGGCGGCCGTATGTGTTTGGGCTGCTGCGCAATACGCTGGCACTGATGGTCGGTGTAACCCTTGCCTGCGGCGTGATCGGATTGTCGCTGGCGTGGTTGCTGGAACGCAGCAATCTGCCGGGGCGGCGATTGTGGGGCGTGATCCTGTGCTTGCCGTTCGCCGTACCGGCGTTTGTCAGCAGTTTTACCTGGGTCTCGCTCAGCGCTCACTTCGAAGGCTTGGGCGGGGCGATCCTGGTGATGACCCTGTCCAAGTACCCGCTGATCTTTCTGCCGGTCGCGGCGACACTGCGCAATCTCGATCCTTCGCTTGAGGAATCCGCCCGGACCCTTGGACAGAATCGCTGGGGCGTGTTTTTCAAAATCACCTTGCCGCTACTGTGGCCGTCTTTGCTGGCCGGCTCGCTGCTGATCGCCTTGCACATGCTGGTGGAGTTCGGCGCGCTTTCCATCATCGGCCTGCAAACCTTCACGACAGCGATCTATCAACAGTTCGAACTGGAATTCAGTAACGCCAATGCAGCGATGCTGTCTGCGGTGTTGCTGGCGCTGTGCCTGATGCTGTTGTGGCTCGAACTGCGGGTTCGCGGCAAGGGCCGACATGTCCGCACCGGCCAGGGCGCAGCTCGGCGCGCGGAGCAGGTTCGGCTGGGGCCTTGGTCGGCGCTTGGCCAGGTTTATTGCCTGGCGCTGGCGATCGTCGGCAGCGGTATTCCGCTGGGCATGTTGGTGTACTGGCTGGCAGTGGGTTCCTCAGCCGCATTCCCCGTGGCCGCGATCAGCGAAGCGCTGTTGTCGTCGCTGGCACTTTCCCTCGGTGGCGCAGCAGTGTGCCTGGTGCTGGCGGTGCCGGTCGGCCTGCTGGTGGTGCGCCATAAAGGGCAACTGGCAATCTGGGCCGAACGCTTGCCGTATCTGCTGCATGCACTGCCAGGACTGGTGATTGCGCTGACGCTGGTGTACTTCGCCCTGCACTATGTGCCGGTGCTGTACCAGACCTCGGCGTTGCTGCTGATTGCGTATGCGCTGCTGTTCCTGCCGCTGGCTCAGGCACCGATTCGTACGGCACTGAATAAAGCCGCACCACAATTGGAAGAAGCGGCCCGCACGCTGGGGGCGTCGTCATTCAGCGCGTTTTGCCGAGTGACGCTGCCGATCATTTTTCCAGCATTGGGCGCGGCGTTTGCGCTGGTGTTTCTGGATGCGATGAAGGAGCTCACGGCGACGCTGCTATTGAGTCCGACCGGGCTAAATACGCTGGCTACCGAAGTGTGGGCGCATACCGCAAACGTGGAATTTGCGGCGGCGGCGCCTTATGCGGCGTTGTTGATTTTGGTGTCGGGATTACCGGTCTATTTGCTGACGACGCGGATGTATCTGAGCCGCTGAGATCGCTATCGCGAGCAAGCCCGCTCCCACAGGGGAACGCATTCCAATGTGGGAGCGAGCTTGCTCGCGATGACTTCTGACGCATTAATATGAATCTTAAGCCCTGAACTGCCCCAGGCTCGCCTTCAACTGCGCCGCCAAGCCATCCAACACTTTGCCGCTGGCCGTGGTTTCCACCACCGCCTGTGCCGCTTTCTCGGCCTGAGCATGAATGGTCTCGACCCGCCCCCGCACAGCCTGCGCGCCTTGCGCCTGATGCGCCGCAGCTTGAGTCGCCAGACCAATCGCCGCATGCACCTGCTCGACCGACGCCTGCACCGATTGCTGCAACCGCGCACTGTCACGCAGCACCAGCAAACCTTCACTGGCCTGACGCCCGGCCTGGCCAATCGCTGCCACCGCC
This sequence comes from Pseudomonas sp. JAI111, assembly GCF_024809425.1. NCBI lineage: Bacteria > Pseudomonadati > Pseudomonadota > Gammaproteobacteria > Pseudomonadales > Pseudomonadaceae > Pseudomonas > Pseudomonas sp. JAI111. The sequence continues at coordinate 135,369 of NZ_JANUCB010000007.1, forward strand.
TCACGCGCCCCTTGCTGCAAGGCCACGATGTGCGCCTGGATGTCGCCGGTGGAGCTCTGGGTCTTGCTCGCCAGCGCCCGCACTTCATCCGCCACCACCGCAAAGCCACGACCGGTCTCACCCGCTCGCGCCGCTTCGATGGCGGCGTTCAGCGCCAGCAAGTTGGTCTGCTCGGCGATCCCGTGGATCACCGTCAGCACCACTTCAATCTGCTCACTCTGCTGCGCCAGCCGCTCGATGACTTTCGCCCCGGTATCGACCTGACCGGCCAACGCCTCGATCAGGCTGCCGACCTTCGCCGACGTCCGGGTGTTTTCATCCGTGGCCGAACGAATGTCCACCACTTGCTGCAAGGCTGCCTGCATGGCATGGCTTTCAGACTGGGCTTCATCGGCCATCTGCGACAACGCGCGCAGGCTCTCGGCCACTTCATCGCGCTGCATGCCGGCCGCTTTATCGGCACCGGCATTGCGCAGGGTCATGGCGCCAATTTCGACGCCGGTGCGCTGAGCCACATCGCCCGCTTCGCGCACAATCGGCTGCAACTTGTCGACGAAGCGATTGACCGCCGAGGCCATGTCGCCGATTTCGTCCTTGCTGTTGATTTGCACACGCTTGGTCAGGTCACCCTCGCCCGCCGCCAGATCATCCATGGCGCTGATCAGCATCTTCAAGCGATTGACCACTCGACGCCCCAGCACCACAGCCAGCAACAGCAGCACGCCGCAACCGACCAGTGCCAGGCCCATACCGATGCGCCAGCGCAAAGTGCCCGCCGCTTGCTGCACGGTACTGGTGGTATTGGCCTGCATTTCAGAGGCCGTGGACTGCGCCGACTTCAGACGCGCGCCCATCGCCGCGGCACTATCAGCCGCCGCGCCTTTGAGGCTATCGCCGACCAGTTGATCACTGCTGGCGATCAGCGCGCTGAAGCGCTTGTCCAGGGCAGCCAGATCGACTTCCACCGAAGCGGTAGATACACCCATCAAGACCTTGCCGATTTCTACGCCATTGGGGCTGATCGAGGCTTCGATGTAGTAGACCGACGGATCGCTCTTCGCCGCATCCAGCACTTTGTCCAAGGCGCGCTCGCCTTGGCCTTTCTCCAGAAGCGCTTTGTTGATCGGGTTCTCGCGATTCAAATAGCGTGTCAGGTGCTGGCCGGTGGCGTCGTCGTAGATCACGAACAACACGTTCGGATTACGCTGGGCCCGACGGGCGAATTCGGACAGGGTTGGAACGTCGCTGTCCCACATGGCGCGGGGTGCGACCGAGGCCAGAAGCTGCGCCATATCATTGGCGGAGTCCTTCAGGTCTTTTTCCAATGTCCCACGCAATTGCGCCTGCTCGTCCTTCAGACGCGAGGACAGGCCGGCGGTGAGTCGCTGACGGGTATTGGTCGAAAGGCTGTCCAGGCTCGACGTGACTTCACGCCCCGCTTGCTCCAGCTCACCGGAGAGTTTTTGACTGTCAGCACCCAGGCGCACGCCTAGATCGGCCTCCAGCGCGGTGACTGTGCTCCGGGTCAGAGCGACGGCAACCAGCACTTGCACCAAAAGGGCGATACCAAGGGTAACGAACACGGGCCGCAGAAGACGGCTTTGTAACAACGAGAGAATGGCTGACACGGGATTATCCCTCTGCTTTGACGCCATTAAATTGATGGCACGCCAGAAGGCATAATTACAGCAAAGGTCGTGCCGCCCAACGGGCATAAACGACAAAGGCCCCGATTAAGGGGCCTTTGTGTTTTACATCAACGACTTATTAAGCGAACGGATGACGCAGAACGATGGTTTCGTTGCGGTCCGGCCCCGTCGAAATAATGTCGATCGGCGCACCGACCAACTCTTCAACGCGTTTGATGTAGTTGCGAGCAGCTTGCGGCAGCTCTTCCAGCGTCTTGGCACCGACGGTGGATTCGGTCCAGCCCGGCATCTCTTCGTACACCGGCTCCAGGCCGATGTAGCTGTCGGCATCAGTCGGTGCGTCGATCACTGCACCATCCTGGTTCTTGTAGCCAACACAGATATTGATGGTTTCCAGGCCGTCCAGCACGTCCAGCTTGGTCAGGCACAGGCCCGAGATGCTGTTGACGTCGATGGCGCGACGCAGGATGACGGCATCGAACCAGCCGCAACGACGGGCACGGCCAGTGGTAGCACCGAACTCGTGACCACGCTTGGCCAGGAAGGCACCCACGTCGTCGAACAACTCAGTCGGGAAAGGACCCGAACCAACGCGAGTGGTGTAGGCCTTGGTGATGCCCAGGATGTAATCCAGGTACATCGGGCCAAAACCCGAACCGGTGGCGATGCCGCCTGCGGTGGTGTTGGAGCTGGTGACGTACGGGTAGGTACCGTGGTCGATGTCCAGCAGGGAGCCTTGGGCGCCTTCGAACATGATGTCTTTGCCAGCGCGACGCAGCTCGTGCAGCTCGGCGGTGACGTCGAGCATCATCGGCTTGAGCAGCTCGGCGTATTCCATGCACTCATCAAGAGTTTTCTGGAAATCGATGGCCGGCTCTTTGTAGTAATTGACCAGCACGAAGTTGTGGTAATCCAGCAACTCGCCCAGCTTGGCGGCGAAACGCTCACGATGGAACAGGTCACCGATGCGCAGGCCACGACGTGCAACCTTGTCTTCGTACGCCGGGCCGATGCCGCGACCGGTAGTACCGATCTTCAGCTCGCCACGGGCCTTTTCACGAGCCTGGTCCAGCGCGACGTGATAGGACAGGATCAGCGGGCAGGACGGGCTGATACGCAGGCGCTCACGCACCGGTACGCCTTTCTCTTCCAGCTTGATGATTTCCCGCAGCAGAGCGTCGGGTGCAACCACCACGCCGTTGCCGATCAGGCACTGAACGCCTTCGCGCAGTACGCCCGACGGGATCAGGTGCAAGACGGTTTTCTCGCCGTCGATCACCAGCGTGTGACCAGCGTTGTGGCCACCCTGATAGCGCACTACGGCGGCAGCATGTTCGGTCAGCAGATCAACGATCTTGCCTTTGCCCTCATCACCCCATTGGGTGCCCAGGACTACGACATTCTTACCCATAACACTTGTCCTCATTCGCGCAAACTTGGTGCCGGCGGCGAGCCGGCAGGAAAACTCAAGAAGCCAGCGGCAATACTTGCCAAAGCCCGTTCTGCTGAATCAATTGCCGGTCGCAGTCCGCTTCACGGGCGGCGGCCAAAGGTTGCCCAGGCAATGCCTGAACGACACGCTGACCCTCACTGCGCAACTGGCAAACCTGCTGCCAGAGTGCCGCATCCGTACTGTCAGGCATCCAGATACCGCCAGACGGTAACTTGATCTCAGCACGCCCCAGGGTCACCAGGGTTTTTAAATCGGTGGAAAATCCGGTAGCCGGACGCGCGCGACCGAAGTCGGCGCCGATGTCGTCGTAACGACCGCCCTGGGCAATGGACTGGCCAACACCCGGCACGAACACCGCGAACACCACACCGGTGTGGTAGTGATAACCGCGCAACTCACCAAGGTCGAAATACAGCGGCAACTCAGGGAAGCGCACCGAAAGACGCTCGGCAATCGCCAGCAAATCATCCAGCGCTGCCAACACCGGCGCCGGCGCACCCGCCAGACGTTCACGGGCAGCACTCAATACTTCACGACCGCCACACAGATCGACCAACGCTCGCAACATGCCCGACAGATCGGCAGGCAAGCCTTCGGTCAAGGTAATGACCTCGTCGATGGCTTTACGTTGCAACGCATCGAACAACTGCTGCTCGACTTCACCGGACAAACCAGCGGCGCGGGCCAGGCCGCGGTAGATCCCCACATGACCGAGGTCCATGTGCACATCCGGCACATCGGCCAGTTGCAGCATGGCCAGCATCAGGCTGATGACTTCCACGTCGCTGCTCGGGCTGGCATCGCCGTACAACTCGGCGCCCAGTTGAATCGGGCTGCGCGAGGACGAAAGGGCGCGCGGCTGAGCATGCAACACGCTACCGGCATAGCACAGGCGACTCGGGCCTTCGCGACGCAGGGTGTGCGCATCGATGCGCGCCACTTGCGGCGTGATGTCGGCACGGAAACCCATCTGCCGGCCCGATTGCGGGTCGATGACCTTGAAGGTACGCAGATCGAGATCCGAACCCGCACCGGTCAGCAGGGATTCCAGGTACTCGATATGGGGAGTCACGACAAACTCGTAACCCCAGCTCTGGAACAGATCCAACACCTGACGACGCGCGACTTCAATACGCGCGGCTTCTGGTGGCAGTACTTCTTCGATGCCATCTGGCAGCAGCCAGCGGTCTACCGTTGCCATTACGCCATTCCCCTATGATCCGGGCGGCAAGCCGTTGGGCGAGCCTTGAGTGAAGCAGAAAATGATCGGCCCATGTGCAAACAACGCGCATAAACAACGTGGCGAAAAGCCTGGAACCGGCTTCGCCCACCACTTTCCTCGAAAAACCGTCGTGCCTGCATAAAACAAAAAACAGCAATCAAACGTGCAGACGCAAAAAAGCCGGGAATTTCCCGGCTGCCGCATCATACACACGTTTTCCCAAAGGATCACCCCGCCCGAGGCTTTAGCCGCCAGGCGGGGGATGATTCAGGTCAACGTCGTATCAAGGCTTGGCTTTTTCCAGGTAACGGAAGAAGTCACTGCTTGGGTCCAGGACCATGACGTCGGATTTGTTCGCGAAGCTTTCACGGTAGGCGCGCAGGCTACGATAGAAACCGTAGAACTCCTGATCCTGGCCGTAGGCCTTGGAGTAGATTGCAGCGGCCTGGGCATCACCATCACCGCGAACCTCTTCGGATTCACGATAGGCTTCAGCCAGCAGCACACGGCGTTGACGATCGGCGTCGGCACGGATGCCTTCTGCCAGCTCGTTACCCTTGGCGCGGTGCTCGCGAGCTTCACGCTCACGCTCGGAACTCATGCGCTCGAACACGCTGCGGTTCACTTCCTTCGGCAGATCGATAGCCTTGACCCGGACATCGACTACTTCGATGCCCAGCTCTTTTTCAGCCATCTTGTTCAACGATGCGGTGATATCGGTCATCAGCGCATCGCGCTCACCGGATACCACTTCATGCAGCGTACGCTTGCCGAACTGGTCACGCAGGCCCGATTCCAGACGACGGGAAAGACGTTCGTCAGCAATCTGCTTGAGGCCGGAGGTCGCGGTGTAGAAGCGCTCGGCATCTTTCACGCGCCACTTGGCGTAGGCATCGACCATGACGGCTTTCTTTTCCAGCGTCAGGAAGCGTTGTGTCGGTGCGTCCAGCGTCATCAGGCGTGCGTCGAATTTACGCACCTGGTTAACGTAAGGCACTTTCACGTGCAACCCTGGTTGAACGTCAGCCTGAACCACGCGACCGAACTGCAGCAGCACCGCACGCTCGGTCTGAGCCACGATGTAGAAGCAGTTCCAGGCTGCGATCGCCACGACGACGCCGACAATAAGGGCGATCAGCGATTTATTGCTCATCAGCGACTCTCCCTGGTACGTGCCGGCTGCTGCAGATCAGCTGCCGAACGCACATTCGCTTCATTGCTGGTAGCTGCCGCACCGGTCACCGGAGTGCTGGTGTTGCGACCACTTTCGACCATCTTGTCCAGCGGCAAGTACAGCAGATTGCTCTGGCCATTCTTGTTGCCGGTCACGAGAACCTTGCTGGTATTGCTGAAGACTTCCTGCATGGTGTCCAGGTACAGACGCTCGCGGGTGACTTCAGGCGCCTTGCGATATTCGGCCACCAACTTGGTAAAGCGATCCGCTTCACCCTTGGCGCGCGATACCGTTTCGTCACGGTAACCGTTGGCATCTTCAAGGATGCGCTGGGCCTGACCACGGGCTTCCGGCACGACACCGTTGGCATAGGTTTCAGCCTGGTTACGCGAACGCTGCTCGTCTTCACGGGCACGGATCACGTCATCGAAGGCTTCCTGCACTTCACGCGGTGCAGCTGCGCTCTGTACGTTGACCTGGGTGACAGTGATGCCGGTGCGATAGGTATCCATGAAGCGTTGCAGACGCTCCTTGATTTCGCTGGCCATCAATTCACGACCTTCGGTCAGCACCTGGTCCATCGCCGTGGAACCCACGACATGGCGCAATGCACTTTCGGTCGCGTGCTGCAGGCTGATTTCCGGCTGATCGACGCTCAGCACGAAATCCTGCAGGTTGCTGATCTTGTACTGCACGGTCAACGGCACTTCGACGATGTTCTCGTCTTCAGTCAGCATTTGACCCTGCTTGGTATAGGCACGCTCACGCGTGACGTTTTCCAGGTACTTGTGATCGATCGGCGGGAAGTAGATGTTCAAGCCTGGGCCGACCGTCTCGTAGTACTTGCCGAAGCGCAGCACCACGGCTTGCTCCTGCTCGTCGACTACATAGACTGCGCTGTACAGCCAAATAGCCGCCAGCACGACAAGGCCGATGCCGAGCAGGCCGCCGAAGCCACCACTCCTGCCCGGACCACCGCCGTCATCACCGCGTTTCTTACCACCACCGAACAACCCGTTCAGGCTTTCCTGCAGCTTTCGGAAGGCCTCGTCGAGATCCGGTGGTCCCTTGCGGTCGCCGTTATTGCGGCGCTTGCCACCCCAAGGATCCTGATTATTCGAGTTGCCACCCGGCTCATTCCAAGCCATAGCGCTCTCCATCTGATAAAGCAAAGACGCACCCACGGCGCGCCGACCAATGCTACAGAATGCCTGTCACCACGGCACAACCGCTTTCTCAGGCTTTTATTGCAAAGTGTGTTGCTCGATGAAGTCCATCGGCTGCAATCCTTCGCGGCTCACCAGTCGATTCAACTCGATTCGTGGCAAACGAACGGCCAGCAGGCAGACGCCTTCTTCGTCGTGTTCTTCTTTCTGTACCGCACCGGCTTCGAAAAACTGCGCACGCAGTCGAGCAAAACGTTGCGGCAAGCGCAAGGTGCCAACAAACAAATCATTGCCAAGCAGTTCGGCCACGGCCTGCTTGAGCAAGTCCAGACCTGTACCGTCCTTGGCCGACAACCAGACCCGCAGCGGCTTGCCATCGGCATCGCGCTGGATTTGCGGCTCAACGCCCTCAAGCAAATCGAGTTTGTTGTATACCTCAAGGATCGGCAAGTCCTGGGCACCGATCTCGCCCAGCACCACCATCACCTGCTCGATCTGCAACATGCGATCCGGTTCGGCCGCATCGATCACGTGCAGCAGCAGGTCGGAGTTGCTCGACTCTTCGAGCGTAGACCGAAACGCCTCGACCAGTTTGTGGGGCAAATGACGTATGAAACCCACAGTGTCGGCCAGGACAATCGGCCCCAGGTCGTCGATTTCCAGACGGCGCAAGGTCGGGTCCAGCGTGGCAAACAACTGGTCAGCCGCGTACACGTCGGATTTCGTCACGTTATTGAAGAGCGTGGATTTGCCGGCGTTGGTGTACCCCACCAGGGACACGGTAGGAATGTCCGCACGCGAACGGCCGCGTCGCGACTGCTCGCGCTGACTGCGCACTTTTTCCAGCCGGCCCTTGATCTGTCTCAGGCGAACCCGCAGCAAGCGGCGGTCGGTTTCGAGCTGGGTTTCACCCGGGCCACGCATACCGATACCGCCACCCTGACGCTCAAGGTGAGTCCAGCCACGAACCAGCCGGGTGCTCATGTGGTCAAGCTGGGCCAGTTCTACCTGGAGCTTGCCTTCATGGGTACGGGCGCGCTGGGCGAAAATATCGAGAATCAGACCGGTACGGTCGATCACGCGACACTCGAAAACACGTTCGAGGTTACGTTCCTGACTGGGCGTGAGGATGTGATTGAAAATCACCAGATCTGCCTTTTCGGCATGGACCAGGTCGCGCAGCTCCTCGACCTTGCCGCTGCCAATCAGGAATTTGGCGGTTGGCCGATGACGCGGCACGTTAAAAAACGCAACGGTCTCGGCGCCGGCCGAATTAGCCAATTCCTGAAACTCCTGCGGATCTTCGCGCGCCTCAGGGTCCTGTCCATCCAAGTGAACGAGGATTACTCGCTCACCACCACCGTGGCGCTCAAAGAACAAAGGAGACTCCTATCAGGCGTTACCTGGCTCAGCGTCACCTGCTTCGGATTCGGTTGCGCTAGGCAGACGAATTGGACGAACCGGCACCACTGTAGAGATAGCGTGTTTGTAAACCATCTGGCTGACGGTGTTTTTCAGCAGGATAACGAACTGGTCGAAAGACTCGATCGTGCCTTGCAGTTTGATCCCGTTGACCAGGTAGATGGACACCCCAACTTTCTCTTTACGTAAAGTATTCAAGTAAGGGTCTTGTAGCGAATGCCCTTTTGACATGTGCCGCACTCCTTTAAGGATTCAATATAAAAAATAGGTAAACAGATGGCTTGTGGCCATCACACCCCCAAGGATAGACGGCAATTGCAAGGACTCAGCTCAATATGGAGATGGTCCCCAGGTATTTCAAGGCGCGCGGCAGATTGTCGCAATCCAGGCTGTCCAACCAGTGTAAATCAGCCCAGCTGCGCAGCCAGGTGAACTGGCGCTTTGCCAATTGGCGCGTGGCAATGATTCCACGCTCCTGCATCTCGGCTTGCGTCAGCTTGCCATCCAGGTAGTCCCAGACTTGTCGGTAGCCTACCGCACGTATAGACGGCAACCCTGAATGCAGGTCACTGCGTTTACGCAGGGCTACGACCTCGTCAATGAATCCCTGTTCCAACATGTTCGTGAATCTTTGTTTAATTCGCTCGTGCAGTACTTGGCGATTTGCCGGAGCAATAGCCAAGTTCGCGACAGTATAGGGCAATTGTTGCAGTCCCGAAGCGGCTGCTTCAGTACTTTGCGCAGATTGTCGCAACCTGAGCTCAGTCATGCTCTGACCACTGACTCGATAAACTTCCAGCGCTCGACTGAGCCGCTGGGGATCGTTCGGATGAATACGCGCTGCAGATACCGGGTCAATGACCGCCAATTGTTCGTGCAGCGCAGGCCAGCCAAGGCGTGCAGCCTCTTCTTCGATCTGCGCCCGGACATCGGGATCAGCCGCCGGCATGTCGGCCAGGCCTTCAACCAAAGCCTTGTAATAGAGCATTGTGCCGCCGACCAGCAGCGGAATTTTACCCCGCGCGGTGATTTCGGCCATTGCTTCCAGGGCATCACGACGAAAATCCGCCGCCGAATAACTCTCTGCAGGGTCGAGAATATCGATCAGACGGTGTGGGAATTCGGCCAACAGTTCTTTGGAAGGCTTGGCGGTGCCGATGTCCATGCCGCGGTAAACCAGCGCTGAATCGACACTGATCAGCTCGCAAGGCAGGACTTTGGTGAGTTCGATGGCCAGGTCGGTCTTGCCGGCGGCAGTCGGGCCCATCAGGAAAATCGCAGGAGGGAGCTGGCTCATCAACGACCGCGCAAAAACAGTTTGTCCAGATCGTCCAGCCCCAGTTGGGTCCAGGTCGGTCGGCCATGGTTGCATTGACCGCTGCGCTCGGTGTTTTCCATGTCGCGCAGCAGACCGTTCATTTCCGGCAGCGCCAGGCGCCGATTCGCCCGAATCGCGCCGTGGCAGGCCATCGTGCCGAGCAGTTCGTTCAGGTGCGCCTGAATCCGGTCGCTGGTGCCGTACTCCATCAAATCCGCCAGGACATCGCTGACCAGGCGGTTGGCCTCGGCCTGTTTCAGCAATGCGGGGATTTGCCGAATGGCCAGTGTTTCCGGGCCCAGGCGCTGCAGTTCAAAGCCCAGGCGCTGGAACCACGCGACGTTTTCTTCGGCGCAATCGGCTTCGCGCTGGCTGACCGCCAGGGATTCCGGAACCAGCAATGGCTGGCCACTCAGCCCTTCACTGGCCATGGCGACTTTCAGGCGCTCGTACATGATCCGCTCATGGGCGGCGTGCATGTCCACCAGCACCAGTCCCTGGGCGTTTTCCGAAAGGATGTAGATACCTTTTAGCTGCGCCAGCGCATAACCCAGCGGCGGAATATCGTCCTGTCCGGCCGGTAATGCGACGGCGTTGGCTTCTGGCAGCGGTGCAAAAAATTCACGGTACGCGGCCTGCGCTTCAGCCACCGGGACACCGGACTGAGGCCGCGGGGTGTATTGATATTGATAACCCGCGCCTGCGCCCGAGCCCGCCGGCGTATTGAACGACGGCTGCGCCTGAGGCTGTTCCAGCAAGGCATTGGCCGCCAGACGCATCTCGCCTTGCGGACCGAATTCGCCAGCATCGATGCCGGTGGGTCGCACAATGGCGGTCGCCACCGGGCTGGCCAAATGATCTTCCGGCCGCACATCGCCCAAGGCACGGTGCAAGGTGCCATAGAGGAAATCGTGGACCATGCGCCCGTCACGGAAGCGCACTTCGTGTTTGGTCGGGTGGACGTTGACGTCGACACCCGCCGGATCGACTTCGAAAAACAGCACGAATGTCGGGTGCCGGCCGTTGAACAGCACGTCGCGATAGGCCTGGCGTACCGCGTGGGCCACCAGCTTGTCGCGGACCGCACGGCCATTGACGAAGAAATACTGCAAGTCCGCCTGGCTGCGGTTGAACGTCGGCAACCCGACCCACCCCCACAAATGCAGACCATTGCGCTCGATTTCGATCGGCAGCGCCTGCTCGAGGAAACCGGAGCCGCAGATGGCCGCCACACGCCGGGCGCGGGCCGCGTCGTCATGGGCTTCATGCAGGCTGAGGATGGTCTTGCCGTTGTGACGCAAATGGAACGCCACGTCGAAACGCGCCAACGCCAGGCGCTTGATCACTTCTTGCAGGTGATCGAATTCGGTTTTTTCAGTCTTGAGGAATTTGCGCCGCGCCGGTGTGTTGAAGAACAGGTCGCGCACTTCGACCGAGGTACCCACCGGATGGGCGGCCGGTTGCACCCGAGGCGCCATGTCCCGGCCTTCGGTCTCGACCTGCCAGGCCTGATCGGCATCCTTGGTGCGGGATGTCAGGGTCAGGCGCGCAACAGAGCTGATCGAAGCAAGGGCCTCACCGCGAAACCCGAGGCTCATGACTTGCTCGAGGTCTTCGAGATTTCGAATCTTGCTGGTGGCGTGTCGTGCCAGGGCCAGCGGCAAATCATCGGCAGAAATGCCACTGCCATCATCGCGAACCCGCAGCAACTTGACGCCGCCCTGCTCCACGTCCACATCGATGCGCCGGGCACCGGAGTCGAGGCTGTTTTCCAGCAGTTCCTTGATGACCGACGCCGGGCGCTCAACCACCTCACCCGCGGCAATCTGGTTCGCCAGCCTTGGGCTGAGCAGCTCGATGCGAGCTGCTTGGGTCAGCACCTGATTCATTCCTTGGCCGCCAGTTCGGTGCCGGGAATGGTCAAGGTCTGACCGATTTTCAGCTCATCGCTTTGCAGGTTGTTGGCGCTGCGCAGGGTGGCCGGCGATACCTGATAACGCACGGCGATCATCGCCAGCGTCTCGCCCGGGCTCACCCGGTGATCGCGAGGGCCTTGCACGATTTTCCCGGAATCACGCAGCCAGGCGATGTAAGTGCCCGGCGGTGGATTCTGCTGGAAGAACTGACGCACGCCACTGCTGATCGAACGCGCCAGCGCCTGCTGGTGATTCGCTGCCGCCAACTTGGACGCTTCGTTGGCATTGGAGATGAACCCGGTTTCGACCAGGATCGATGGAATGTCCGGCGACTTCAGCACCATGAACCCGGCCTGTTCCACACGCTGCTTGTGCAACGGCGTGACCCGGCCAATGTTGCTCAGCACTTTCTGGCCAACGTTCAGGCTGGAGGTCAGGGATGCGGTCATCGACAAGTCCAGCAATACGCCCGCAAGCATGCGGTCCTTGTCGTCGAGGCTGACGTTGCCGGCGCCGCCGATCAAGTCGGAACGGTTTTCGCTGTCGGCCAGCCAACGGGCAGTCTCCGACGTTGCGCCGCGATCGGACAAGGCGAACACCGATGCACCAAAGGCAGCAGCCGAAGGCGCGGCGTCGGCGTGGATCGAAACGAACAGGTCGGCGCCCTTCTTGCGGGCGATTTCAGTACGGCCACGCAACGGAATGAAGTAGTCACCCGTGCGGGTCAGTTCTGCGCGGAAGCCTTTCATGCCGTTGACTTGACGCTGCAATTCACGGGCGATGGCCAATACCACGTCTTTTTCCTTCTGGCCGCGAGAGCCTGAGGCCCCCGGGTCTTCACCACCGTGGCCGGCGTCGATCACCACCATAATGTCGCGTTTGCCAGCCGGCGCGGGCGGCAGCTTCACTGCCGGCTCCGTCGGAGTCACCGGAGTCACCGGAACCGGCGCTACCGTCGCAACGTTGGTCTGCACGGGAATCGGCGCGGCGGCGTCGGCGCTATCGAACAGGTCGACCACCAGGCGATTGCCGTATTGGGCGTTTGGCGCCAAGGTAAAACTTTTCGGGGTGACGGCTTTTTTCAGGTCGATGACCACCCGCAGGTCCGTCGGCGTGCGCTGGGCCGAACGCATGGCGGTGATCGGGGTGTTCGAGGTGTTGAGCTTCAGCGGCGCAGCAAGGGTCGCGCCATTGATATCGATGACCAGCCGGTCCGGGGCGCTCAAAGTGAATACGCTGTGTTGCACCGGCCCCGTCAGGTCGAACACCAACCGTGTGTTGTCCGGAGCCCGCCACAGGCGAACGCTGTTGACCTTTGTCTCGGCCACAGCGTCGACGGTCACCGCCAAAAACAACACTCCTACGGCAGCTACCATCGCGCGAAAGCGCATACCTAACCCCATCATTTAATTGGTTTCCAATGCCAAAGCGGCACACCAGGACTCGCCACGCGAGCCTTGGGACAAAATTTTCAGCGAACGCCCGCTGTCTTGCGGGCTAATGGTAATGGTCAGGTCGGGCTTTGGCAAAAAGCCTGCACCCTTCTGGGGCCATTCGATCAGGCAAAGCGCATCGTCTTCGAAATAATCGCGGATGCCCAGGTACTCCAGCTCCTCAGGGTCGACCAATCGATAGAGGTCGAAATGGAAGGCCCGGATGTCGCCGATCTCGTAAGGCTCGACCAAGGTGAACGTCGGACTCTTGACCGCCCCTACGTGCCCCAGGCCACGGATGATGCCCCGTGACAGCGTGGTTTTCCCCGCCCCCAGATCCCCTTCCAGAAAAATCAGACCGTGCCCTTGGGTGGTTTTTGCAATGCGTTCGCCAAATGCGGTCATCGCCTCTTCATCAGCCAGATACAGGGTTACTTCAGACACGGTGCTTGCTCCTCCAACAACTGACGAATGGCCGGAATCAGATCACTGGCCGCCAGCCCACGGCCCGATTTACCGACTTGCGCGCCGGCATTGGCGTGTAACCAGACTGCCAGGCAGGCAGCATCGAAGGCGTCCATGCCTTGGGCCAGCAACGCGCCGGCCAGACCGGCCAGCACGTCGCCCAAACCAGCGGCAGCCATTGCCGGGTGGCCCTGATGACACACCGCCAGACGCCCGTCAGGACTGGCGACTAGACTGCCAGCGCCTTTCAAAATCACTACCGCTGTATATTTTTTGCTCAATGCATGGGCCGCGGCCGGCCGATCGGCCTGAACCTCGGCGGTGCTTATCCCCAACAATCGCGCCGCTTCCCCCGGATGCGGCGTGATCACGCAGTCCTTGGGCAAGCTCACCTGCCCTTGTGCCAGCAGATTCAGCGCATCGGCATCCCAGACTTGCGGCAACGGTGCATTGGCTGCCGCCGACAACAGGCTGCGCCCCCAGGAAGTCTGGCCCAGGCCCGGGCCAACCACCAGTACGGAAACCTTTTGCAGCAGTCCCATCAGCTGATTGGCCGACGAAACCCCAAGCACCATCACCTCAGGGAGTCTGGCCAACGCCGCCGGAACATGCTCACTGCGCGTGGCCACGGACACCATGCCTGCACCGCTGCGCAGGGCACTTTGCGAACTCAGCAGGATCGCACCACCCAAGCCACGGTCACCGCCAATCAGCAAAACATGGCCGAATTTGCCTTTGTGAGACGTCGGCGCACGGCTCGCCAGACGCGGCAGGTTACCGGCCGACAGACGGCAAGCGCTGACAGCGACCCCACTGATGGTCTCGGTGCTCGCTTGCAGATCATTGAAAACCAGCTCCCCCACCACATCAGCCGCGTCACCGGTAAACAGCCCCAGCTTCAAGCCAATGAAGGTCACGGTCAGATCAGCACGAATGGCCACGCCGAGTACGCGCCCGGTATCGGCACTCAGTCCGGAAGGAATATCCACCGCTGCGACGGGCAAGCCACTGGCATTGATCGCTGTGATTGCGCTGGCATAGGGCTCTCGCACCTCGCCGGTCAGACCGGTGCCGAGCAAGGCGTCCAACACCACACCACGCAGCTCGGAGTGCGGGCCCCAGGCTTGTACCGCGACGCCTTCCGAAACGGCCTCGGCGTGAGCCAACGCCGCATCGCCCTGCAAATGCTGGGGATCGCCCGCCGCCAACACCCGCACATGCCAGCCGGCACGCCGGGCCAGCACCGCCACCAGATAACCGTCGCCGGCGTTGTTACCGCGACCGGCCACGACCGTCAATTCGTTCGCCGTCGGCCAATGACGGACCAGCGCCCGCCACGTCGCCCGGGCAGCACGCTGCATCAATTCGAAGCCCGGCGTACCGGCCGCGATCAGGCTCGCGTCGAGGGCTCGCACTTGCGCGGCGCTGTACAGCGCGTCGGGTAAATCATCTTTAGTGTGCGGCATGCGTCTTCGGGCTCCGATGTCTGGCAGAATTATACGCACCTCAGCTCCGGTTTCTCTCGCCTCATGCCTGCTATTAACACAGACCTCCCCGCCCTCGCCCAATCCATCAAGGACTGGGGCCGCGAGCTGGGCTTTCAGCAAGTCGGCATCAGCGGCCTGGACCTCGCCGAGCACGAACAGCACCTGGAACGCTGGCTCGCGGCCGGCTACCACGGCGAAATGGACTACATGGGCGCTCACGGCAGCAAACGCTCGCACCCGCAAGAGTTGGTGCCCGGCACACTTCGAGTGGTATCCCTGCGCATGGATTACCTGCCGGGCGACACTGAAATGGCCAAACGCCTGACTCAACCGACCAAAGCCTATGTCTCGCGTTATGCCTTGGGCCGCGATTACCACAAATTGATCCGTAAACGCGTGCAACAACTGGCCGAAAAAATTCAGGCGGTCATTGGGCCATTCGGTTACCGCACCTTTGTCGACAGCGCTCCGGTGCTGGAAAAAGCCATCGCCGAACAGGCCGGTCTTGGCTGGATAGGCAAAAACACCCTGGTCTTGAACCGCAAGGCCGGCAGTTATTTCTTCCTCGCCGAACTCTTTGTCGATTTGCCGCTGCCGGTCGACCCGCCACACAGCACCGAGCATTGCGGCCGCTGCACCGCGTGCCTGGACATCTGTCCGACCAACGCCTTCGTCGGCCCCTATGTACTGGACGCCCGGCGCTGCATCTCGTACCTGACCATCGAACTGAAAAGCGCGATCCCGGAAGATTTGCGCCCGCTGATCGGCAATCGGGTGTTCGGCTGCGATGACTGCCAGATCGTCTGCCCGTGGAATCGCTTCGCCCGTCCCTCCGGAGAAAGCGACTTCAAGCCACGGCACAACCTGGACAACGCCGAGCTGGCTGAACTGTTCATGTGGGATGAGGACAAATTCCTCAGCAGCACCGAAGGTTCTCCGTTGCGCCGGGCGGGTTACGAGCGCTGGTTGCGAAACCTGGCGGTGGGCCTGGGGAACGCGCCGTCGAGCATTCCGGTGCTGGAAGCGTTGAAGGCACGCCGCGACTATCCATCCGAATTAGTCCGCGAACACGTCGAGTGGGCCCTGAAACAACACGGACTTCTGTAGGAGCTGTCGAGAGTAACGAGGCTGCGATCTTTTGATCTTGTTGAAAAAGATCGCAGCCTCGTTGCTCTCGACAGCTCCTACCGGGATCCCGTGGAGGTCAGGCTTCGTCGTTGTAAACGAACTTCGGCATTTCCCAGTGAAAACGAATCGCCAGCAAGCGCAACAGGAACCCGCCAAACAGGGTGATCAAAATCGCCTGTTCACCCGGCAGTTGCAGGTAAATGCAGAGCATGTAGCACCACGCCGCCGCGAACGAGACGCTGGCGTACAGCTCGCGCCGGAAGATCAGCGGGATGTCGTTGCAGAAAATGTCGCGCAGGATGCCACCGAAAACCCCGGTGATCACACCACTGACCGAGGCCACCAGCATGCCGTGGCCCATTTCCAGGGCGGTCATGCAGCCGATCAGGGTAAACGCCACCAGGCCGACGGCATCGAGCACCAAAAACAGCGAGCGCAGGTGACGCATCCAGCGTGCAGCGAAGACGGTGAACATGGCCGCGATGGAGGTCAGCACCAGGTATTCCGGGTGCTTGACCCACGTCAGCGGATAATGGCCGAGCAGCACGTCGCGCACTGAGCCGCCGCCGAGGGCCGTGATGCAAGCGATCAGCACCACACCGAACCAGTCCATGCCGCGCCGACCTGCAGACAGGGCGCCGGTCATGGCTTCGGCGGTAATGGCAATCAGGTAAAGCATCAGCAACATGGTGGCGGTCCTTGCAGGAAGGCGCGCAGTCTACTCACTTCACTGAAGCCCCAAAAGAGGGCACCAGAGAATCCAGCCAATCACCACGGGTGACTGTACTGGCCCTATCGCGAGCAAGCTCGCTCCCACAGGGACCGTGCAATCCGGTGGGAGCGAGCTTGCTCGCGATGGGGCCGGAACAGGCTCCGATGGATCAGAACTTGATGAAATGCTTGCGGTAGTGCTGCAACTCGGCGATCGATTCGCGGATGTCGTCCAGGGCCAGGTGGGTGCTGCCCTTTTTGAAGCTGTCGCGCACATCCGGCGCCCAGCGCGCCGCCAGCTCTTTCAGCGTCGACACATCAAGGTTGCGGTAGTGGAAGTAGCTTTCCAGGGATTTCATGTGGGTATAAAGGAAGCGACGGTCCTGGCAAATGCTGTTGCCACAGATCGGCGACTTGCCCTTCGGCACCCATTGTTCAAGGAAGGCGATGGTCTGCGCTTCGGCTTCGGCCATGCTGATGCGGCTGTCGCGAACCCTTTGGGTCAGGCCCGAGCCGCCGTGTTGACGGGTGTTCCACTCATCCATGCCGGCGAGGATTTCGTCGCTGTGGTGGATCGCGATCACCGGACCTTCGGCCAACGTGTTCAGGTCGCTGTCAGTGACGATGGTGGCCATCTCGATGATGACGTCGGTATCAGGGTTCAGACCGGTCATTTCCAGGTCGATCCAGATCAGATTCTGCGGGTTTTGCATGTGTCGGCTCCTAGGCAATGCTGCGCAGTTTAGCCTAGGGCGGCGCCCGGGCGTGCTAAACTCGCTGCCGTTTTACCTAATCGCTGCATTCTTCATACGGAACACCCATGGCCAAACGCCAACTCAATCGTCGTCAAAACTGGCGCATCGAAAAGATTCAGGGCGAACGCGCTGCCCGCGCCGCCAAACGCGAGTCCTCGGCTGTCGAGGCACTTGAAGGTGGCGATCTGGGCCCGGAACAGACCGGCCTGGTGATCGCGCACTTCGGTGTGCAGGTCGAAGTCGAAGCCCTCGAAGGCGATTTGGCCGGCGAAGTGTTCCGCTGCCACTTGCGTGCCAACCTCCCAGCGCTGGTGACCGGCGATCAGGTGGTCTGGCGTGCCGGCAACCAGGGCATCGGGGTGATCGTGGCGCAATTGCCACGTAAAACCGAACTCTGCCGCCCGGACAGCCGTGGCCAGCTCAAGCCGGTAGCGGCCAACGTCGACATGATCGTCATTGTCTTCGCCCCGCTGCCCGAGCCTCATGCGAACCTGATCGACCGTTACCTGGTCGCTGCCGAGCACGCCGGGATTCGTCCGCTGCTGCTGCTCAACAAGTTCGACCTGATCGACGAGCAGAACGCCCCGGCGCTGAATGCCTTGCTGGCGGTTTACCGCACACTCGGTTACCCGGTGCTGGAAGTGTCGGCGCACCACGGCAACGGCATGGAACAACTGCAGAAGCAACTGGACGGACGCATTAGCGTCTTCGTCGGCCAGTCCGGCGTCGGCAAGTCCTCGCTGGTCAACAGCCTGTTGCCGGAAGTCGAAGCCCGTGTCGGCCCGCTGTCCGAGCTGTCCGGCCAAGGCACCCACACCACCACCACCGCGCGGTTGTTCCACTTCCCCGGCGGCGGTGAGTTGATCGACTCCCCGGGTATCCGCGAATTCGGCCTGGGCCACGTCAGCCGTGCCGATGTCGAAGCCGGCTTCATCGAGTTCAACGACCTGATCGGCACTTGCCGCTTCCGCGACTGCAAGCACGATCGCGAACCGGGTTGCGCCCTGCTCAAGGCCCTCGAAGAAGGTCGCGTGCAGCAGCAACGGATGAACAGCTACCGCTCGATCATCGCCAGCCTGCCCGAAACCAGCTACTAAACAGACACGCCCACCGCCCCGAGCCTTTCGGGGCGGTGGGTGGCTCGTCCGTCCTACAAAAACCCTTGCAAATTAAACGTCAGACCTTTCTGTAAGGCCTCTTCGCGCCTGTTTGAAGGACACGTCTCTTTAACCGCGCAGGCCTTGTTGCCGCCACCCAAATGCATACATTCAAGCCCTCTTCGCACTCTGGCGATACCGAGGGATAGCCATGCAAACCTACCATTTGTTCATTAGCCATTCGTGGAACTACCCGCACGCCCACGACAATCTCGTGCGCCTGCTGAACGCGAAATCCGACTTCGCGTTCAAGAACTTTTCAGTGCCGCCGGACAACCCCATCGTTGGCGCAAAAACCGATGAAGAGCTGGAAGAAGCCATCGAAAACAAGATTCGAGCGTGCTCGGCAGTGCTGATCATGGCGGGGATGTATTCGACCTACAGCAAGTGGATCAACAAGGAAATCGAGATCGCCCGGCGCATGGGCAAGGTGATCATTGCGGTCAAACCGTTTGGTGCCGAGCGGATCTCCACCGTGGTACGCCGGGCGGCACATGCCGAATGCGCCTGGAACACCAACAGCATCATCAGCGCCATTCGCACTCACGCGGCGGGTTGAACCATGCGCAAGGGACTGTTCATTGGAATCAATCATTACCGCCATGTTTCGCCACTCAGTGGCTGCAACAACGACGCGATGGCCATGGCCTCGGTGCTGGAACGCCACGCCAACGGGCGGCCCAATTTCAGCAGCAAGGTGCTGACCTCATCCGAGGAAAACCTGACTCACACCACTTTGAAGCAGCATATCCAGAGCCTGTTTTCTGGTGATTGTGATGTCGCGCTGCTGTACTTCGCCGGCCACGGCCAGTTCGATACCAGCATCGACGAGGGCCTGCTGATTCCGCAGGACTTCGGTCAGGGCGTCGAAGGCATTCGCATCAGCGACATCCTGAACTGGGCGGACAATGCCACCCATATCAAGAACAAAATCATCATCCTTGATTGCTGTCAGGCCGGTGCGGCAGCCGCCATGCGCGGGTTGCGAGGCGGCAGCAGCGTGATCGGCGAAGGCATGACGATCCTCACTGCCTGCAAGAAAGAACAGGTGGCTCTGGAAGGTGGCGGCCACGGCGTCTTCACCGGGCTGCTGCTCCAGGCACTGCATGGCGGAGCCGCCAATGTACTGGGCAAGGTGACGCCCGGCAGTGTGTATTCGTTCGTCGATAACGCGCTGGGGGCGTGGGAACAACGGCCCGTGTTCAAAACCAACGTCTCGCAATTCGTTCCATTGCGCGAAGTCACGCCACTGATTGCCGAAGAGACCCTGCGCAAGCTCAAGGACTGGTTCCCGGAACCAAGTCATGTCTTTGCGCTGGACCCAAGCTACGAACCCACAGAAGCCTCGTACGACCCAGAGCACGGCGACGTGTTCGCCCAACTGCAAAAGTGCAATCGCCATAGCCTGGTCGAGCCGGTAGACGCCGAGCACATGTACTACGCCGCCCTCAACTCCACAGGCTGCCGCCTCACGGCCCTCGGCGCCTATTACCGCGAACTCGCAATCAAGGGACACTTCTGATGCCAGTATTTATCAGCTATCGCCATACCGACCGGCCACACGCTATCGCCATCAGCTCCCGCCTGATCCAGGCCAACATCAAGACCTACTTTGACGTGCTGGATCCTGAATCACAGACCACTGACGACATCACCGGAGTCATCACCCGCAACATCACAGCGTGCACGCATCTGATAGCAGTGGTCTCGGACCAGACCGCATTGTCATGGTGGGTGCCCTTTGAAATCGGCGAAGCGACGATCAGTAACCGACGGATCTGCTCATTCAGGACAGAGCCGACGACACTGCCGCTGTACCTCGATAAATGGCCAAAGCTCAGCACCGACAGGGATCTGGAGTTTTTCATCGATGCCTATCGAGAAGAAGTGGCGACCAAGCGCTCAATGGCGCTGGATTCGATCAGCGAATCCCTATACGGGACCTACAGACGCAATGCCGACCTGTTCCACGACCACCTCAAGAACCGCATCAAGCGCGGTTTCTGAGTGTCAAGTCCGGAAATAGGTGTGAACCCAATTCAGGACGAAACAACAGGCACAAAAAAGCCGACATTTCTGTCGGCTTGATTGTTGTGGATCACCGCTTTGGAGAATCAGCCGGTTGTTGATCGTTCCCATGCTCCGCGTGGGAATGCCGCCGGGGACTCTCTGCGTTCCGCTGTCGACACAAGGCTTGAGTCTTGCGCAAGGGTGACGCGGAGCGTCACGGGATGCATTCCCACGCGGAGCATGGGAACGATCGGTAATCACTACGCGCAAGCGTTGAGCAAACAGGTCGGCCCGTAGGCCGCCTCGTTTTGCTTTGGCCCCAACCCCACCCCAACCCCACCCCAACCCCACCCCCAAACCCCAAGATCGGAAGTGCACAAAAAAGCCGACATCTCTGTCGGCTTGATTGTTGTCGATCACTGCTTTGGTGAATCAGCCGGTTTGGCCGGTGCACCCGGTTTCGGCGCCGCATCCTCGAACAGGTTCAAGCGTTCGCGCAGTTCATGGGCCGGTACCGGTTGCTGGTCCGGTGGCAACGCATTTGGATCGACCGGTTTGGCAGGGACTTCACCCGGCGTGGTCGCCGGGGCAGGCTCTGCGCCTTGCGAACCTTCGATGGCCTCCTGGGCCTTCTTCGTCAGCACGACGATGTCGATACGGCGGTTGACCGGGTTGAACGGATTCTTGCGATCGAACAAGGCCGACGACGCATACCCCACAACGCGGGCAACCTGCGAATCCGGATAGCTACCGGCAACCAGCGCACGGCGAGCGGCGTTGGCTCGGTTGGCCGACAGCTCCCAGTTACCGAAGTCGCCCGTGCCGGTGTAAGGCTTGGCATCGGTGTGGCCGCTGATGCTGATCTTGTTCGGCACCGCTTTAATGGTGTCGGCCATGGCCAGCAGGATGTCTTCAAAATACGGTTTCAGGCGAGCTGAGCCTGAGTCGAACATCGGACGGTTTTCGGCGTCCATGATCTGGATGCGCAAGCCGTTCGGAGTGATTTCGAACAGGATCTGGTCCTTGAATTTTTGCAGCTGCGGATTTTCATCGACCTTGTTCTGCAACTCTTGCAGCAACAGTTCAAGGCGCTCCTTCTCCACCTGCTCGGCCATGCCTTCGACCTGGTCGGTGTCAACGGTGACTTTGTCCGGCTGCGGCTCGGACTTCACCTCGGGATTGAGGGTTTTATCGGGTGCCAGGGTCGGGGAACCGCCCAGGTCGATGATGAATGGAGTGCCGCTTTCGGTGAAGCCGACCGGGTCCTTGAAGTAACCGGCGATGGCGATCTTCTGCTCCGGCGTTGCGGTGGACAGCAGCCACAGCACCAGGAAGAACGCCATCATCGCCGTCGCGAAGTCAGCGAAGGCGATTTTCCAGGAACCCCCGTGATGCCCGCCCGCGTATTTCTTGACGCGCTTGATGATTATCGGCTGGTTATTTTCCATGACTTAGCGACCGCGAACCGCTTGTTCCAGCTCAGCGAAGCTTGGACGGTGCGCCGGGTACAGAACCTTGCGGCCGAATTCCACCGCCAGCGATGGCGGCATGCCGGACGCCGAAGCCACCAGCGAAGCCTTGATGGCTTCGTAGACGTTCAATTCTTCCTTGGCATCGTGAGCCAGGGCATGGGCCAGCGGACCGAAGAAGCCGTAGGCGGCGAGAATACCGAAGAAGGTACCAACCAGTGCCGCACCCACGTGCAGGCCGATCGCCTTCTGGTCGCTTTCCCCCAAGGAGGCCATCGTCACCACGATGCCCAATACAGCCGCGACGATACCGAAACCAGGCATGGCGTCAGCGATACCGTTCACTGCATGTGACGGATGATCCAGGTCTTCCTTGAGGCTGGTCAGTTCCATGTCGAACAGGCCTTCAAGTTCATGGGGAGCCATGTTGCCCGAGGACATGATGCGCAGGTAATCGCAGATGTACGCGGTCATGCGCTCATCTTTCAGGACCGCCGGGTACTTGGCGAAGATCGGGCTCGCGGCGGCATCTTCGATGTCGCCTTCAATCGCCATCATGCCTTCGCGACGGCTCTTGTTGAGGATTTCGTAAATCAGCCCCAGCACTTCCAGGTAGAAGGTGTGGTTGAAACGCGAACTGAACATGCCCAATGCTTTCTTGAGCACGTGCATCGTCATATGACCGGGGTTGGCCTGGAGGAATGCGCCAAGGGCCGCGCCACCGATAATCATCACCTCGAAAGGCTGAATAAGGGCGGCAATCTTGCCGTGGGAAAGCACGTATCCGCCGAGCACGCTCGCGAATACGACGATGATGCCGATAATTTTAGCCATAGGTAGGAGAGCACTTACTGAGTCGGGTTCAAGGTCATATTCGGAAGTTAAAAAATCTCTTCTTCTACTTATCGGCAAAACTGCGCCAGACTATAGCCAGTTCAGGCGAAAAGCCAATTTGGCCCGCTCCAGGCATAGGTAATGCAGACGATGATCGCGTCCAACCATGGCTAACGAAACGAACATTCCCACCGCGAAACCGACCACGCTTGAAGGCTGGGTCAAACTGCTTGACGGCGTGCGCCTGCCGGTTCCGCAAGACAGTCACGACCGGGTCTGCAAGGCCATTGCCGATAACCGCAGTTCACTTCGCGACATCGCCGAGCTGTTGCAAGGCAGCCCGGCACTGGCCTTGAGCGTGATTCGCGAAGCCAACCGCCACACCCACGGCAGCATGGCCGAGCCGGCTGAAAACCTTGAGGTGGCCCTCAATCGCCTCGGTTTGAAACGCACCGAAGAATTGCTCGCCCGTCTTCCCGCCGAACCTTTGTCACAGATACCGGTTGCGCTGCGTCAGCTTCAACTGATCAGTCAGCACGCAACCCAACAGGCCAACGGTTTTTTTGCCAGCCGTCTGGCGCGTTTGTGGCAGGACATTCATTGGGGCAGCCTGCTGTTTCTTTCACCGCTGTGGCCGATGGCGCTGACTCATCCACAACTGCTTGAAGAGTGGGAACTGCGGGTCATTCATAAAGGCGAGTCGGCACGCACCGTCGAAAAGCAATTGTTCGGCGTGCGCCTGCTGGATATCTGCCTGGCACTGGTGGATATCTGGCGCCTGCCGATCTGGGTCCAGCAAGGCTATCGACTGCTGCTGAACGAGCAGCGCGAACTGGTCAAAGTGCTGCGCATCGCCCGCGACGTCGACCATCCGCTGCGCCAGCAAAACCGCCTCGATGACGATCCGACCCTGCGCCGCTGGCTCAATCAGCCCGCGAATACTGTGTTGCTGGCCAATGGGCTGGCGCTATCGGCGCAACATGCCTGGGACAGCCCGCATTGTGAGCGCTGGCAGTACCTGACCAGCCTTTATCTGCAAATGCCGCTAACCGAGGTGCAACAGCAATTGCACCAGCAGGCGGTCAACAGCGCGCACCAGCACGCCATGCCGGACCTCTGGCACCCGGCTGTCTCGCTAATCTGGCCTACGGGCATGAACCGCATTCACGCCGGTTTGCTCCCGGCCCCGGCGCCCACCGCCGAAGACTTGGCGAACTGGCGCAAGCAATGCGCCGAACTGCTGGTCGAGCCGAGCCGTTTCACCAACGCCATGCACTTGACCACCTCGGCCCGGGACGCACTGGTCGCGTGCGGCATGCGGCGGGTGATGATTTTGATGGCTGACCGTACCCACGCCAATTTGCGCGTGCATCAAACGGCCGGACTGACGAAGGAAGCAGCAGGTCTGAACTTTGTGGTCAGCCAGAGCACCGTGCTGCAACGCTTGCTCTCGCAACAGGCCCAAGTGCGCCTGACGCCGGCGAACAACGCGCAGTTTTCAGCTTTATTACCCGCCAGCTTGCGCGCGCAGTTTCGCGGTGAACACTTGCTGCTGCGCTCACTGGTCAACAACGGTCGAGTGATCATGGTCGTTGTTGCCGATCAGGGCGGCGGGCCGTTCTCGGAGATCACCGTGCAAGCCTTCGGCAAAACCGCGCAGTGCATCGAAAAGGCCCTGCACAGCTTTAGCCACCGCGGCCAATAAGGCTGCGTTACAATCCTCTCCCTTTGTGCTCTGGAGACCTCACATGTCTGACTTCTCTGGCTTGGCGCTGGTCATCGAGCCGAGCGACTTGCTCCCTCGCCTTGAGTCCCGCGAACTGATTCTGGTGGACCTGACCAGCAGCGCCCGCTATGCCGCAGGGCATATTCCCGGAGCGCGCTTTGTCGATCCCAAGCGTACTCAACTCGGCCAGGCGCCTGCGCCAGGGCTGATTCCGCCGCAAGCCGCACTCGAAGCGTTGTTCGGCGAGTTGGGACACAACCCCGATGCCGTCTACGTGGTGTATGACGACGAAGGCGGCGGCTGGGCCGGACGCTTCATCTGGCTGCTGGATGTCATCGGTCATAAAAAATACCACTACATCGACGGTGGCCTGACGGCCTGGCTGGCAGAAGGATTTCCAATGTCGATCCAGATCCCGCCATCCGCAGGAGGCCCGGTTGCGTTGACCCTGAACGACGAACCCACCGCCACCCGTGAATACCTGCAAAGCCGTCTCGGTGCCGCCGACCTGGCCATCTGGGACGCGCGCGGCCCGCTGGAGTACTCGGGCGAGAAGGTGCTGGCGGCCAAGGCCGGGCACATTCCCGGCGCGGTGAACTTCGAATGGACCGCCGGCATGGATCAGGCGCGCAACCTGCGCATCCGCCAGGACATGCCGCAGATCCTGGAACAACTCGGCATCACCAAAGACAAAGAAGTGATTACCCACTGCCAGACTCACCACCGCTCTGGCTTCACCTATCTAGTGGCCAAATCCCTCGGTTATCCGCGGGTCAAAGGCTACGCCGGCTCTTGGGGCGAATGGGGCAACCACCCTGATACGCCCGTAGAAACTCAAGGTTTTTAAGGACAGTTAATGAATAAGCGTTTGTTTATCCTCAGCCAATACCTGCTGCCTCATCACCTGCTGTCGCGACTGGCCGGCTGCATTGCCGAATGCCGCGTACGCTGGTTCAAGAACGCCTTTACCGCCTGGTTCGCCAAGCGTTATCAGGTGGACATGTCTCAGGCGCTGGTCGAGGATCTGACTGCGTACGAGCACTTCAATGCGTTCTTCACCCGCGCACTGAAAGATGGCGCTCGCCCGCTGGACGAAACCCCGGGCGCGATTCTCAGCCCGGCCGACGGCGCGGTCAGCCAGCTCGGTCCGATCGAACACGGTCGTGTGTTCCAGGCCAAGGGCCACAGCTTCAGTGTCCTGGAATTGCTCGGCGGCGATGCGGCGAATGCTGCGCCGTTCATGGGCGGTGATTTCGCGACGATCTACCTGTCGCCAAAAGACTACCACCGCGTGCACATGCCACTGGCCGGCACCCTGCGCGAGATGGTCTACATCCCGGGGCGGATTTTCTCGGTCAACCAGACCACCGCTGAAAACGTACCGGAGCTGTTCGCCCGCAACGAGCGCGTGGCGTGCATTTTCGACACCGAGCGCGGGCCGATGGCCGTGGTGCTGGTGGGCGCAATGATCGTGGCTTCGATTGAAACCGTATGGGCCGGGCTGGTGACGCCACCCAAGCGCGAACTGAAAACCTTCCGTTACGACGAAGCTGCCCGCGCACCGATCCATCTGGAAAAAGGCGCCGAACTGGGTCGCTTCAAACTGGGTTCGACCGCGGTCGTGCTGTTCGGGCCGGACCAGGTGAAATGGGTTGAAGGACTTGGTGCCCTGTCGCCGGTTCAAATGGGCCAGGCGCTGGGTCTGCCAAAGGCCTGAGCGAACTGATCCGCCCCGCCGAATGAGTTCGACGGGGCGGACATTACGGTTGCACCGTCGCTCGATTCGCCCACAAAAGCCCGAGCGACACGCGCCTGACAGACAAACAGTCGAGGCGCATAACTGCTACAGTCACGTCATTCACTGCCCATTTCCCGGTCGGAGTTTTTCCACGGCATGAATGAGACCAGCCCCCACCTGTTGTTACGTGTCCCGATCCCGACGCAACAGCGTCTGTCGTTCTGTGAACCCACGCCACGCGACCTCAAGCGCTGGATCGCCGACCTGCCCAAGGCCAACATCGGCGAAACCGCTCGCTTGCTCTATCAGGGCCTGAGCGAACTCAACCAGCTGCTCACCCCCAGCGACAATCGCCTGCAACTGCTCGAACTGCTGCGACCCGAGGTGTATTTCGTCTGCAAACACCTGGAGCGGCATTTTCTGCATCAAGCCATTGTGCTCGACGAGCGCTCGCGCAAAATCGCCAACCTCTGCCAGGCGCTGCAAAATCACTTGGCGACCGGCTACAAACAGATCGTCGTGCGGATCACACCGCGTTTCAGCAAAGATCGGGCGCCATTGCTGGCACAAGCACTACAGCGGGCGATCCATTGCCTCAATGGCCCGCTGATCCGTGCGACGCAACTCTACTGCCCGGTGCCGGAAGGTCTGTGGCTGGAGCTGCATCAGCTTTACCGGATCGCCTGCGCGCATAAACTCCAGCACTTGAGCCTGCGCGATGAACTGGCCAGCCAGACGCGAACCCTGAGCATCGAACAGACTTACGTGGTCGCCCTGCTGCTGGGCGCCGCACGCTGCAATCAGCTGCGCCAGAACCAGATCGCCCGACTTGCCGAGGTACTGGAGCCCTGGAGCCAATGGATCAAACTGCAGCCCTCCAACCCCGCCGACGGGCTGTTCGCCGTCGCACCGGACCTCGACGTCGGGCCCCGCTATCGCTCCAAATTCAGGGCCGAGCAGCAGGCCAGTTTGCTGGGGGTTGATCCTCAGCCCCTGGTCGCCGCTATCGAAGCGCATCTGCAGGGCAATAACAGTGGCTCAACGCCGCTGCCGGTACCCGCCGGCTTGCCCCTGGATACGCTGCAACACCTGCACGCCGCATGGGGGCAGGCGGCCGAGCGCAGCTTTCAGCGTACCGTCGGCCAAGGCACCCTGACCCTGTGCGTGGGCATGAGCGCGCTGCACTTTTACCTGGGCGGGCAACGTTCATTCAGCGACATCCTGAAAAACCCCGGCACCCGACTCGCGAAATTTTCTGCATTGCCCCTGACAGGCCAAGGCAAGGACCAATGGAGCCAGGCGTTCGATGCTGCGCCCAACGCAAGCGCCGATGCCTTGCTGCCTTATGAAGAGATTGAATACCCGCAATTGCAGAACGACGACGGCAAGGATGCCGCCGACAGCAATCGGCATTTTCCGACCTATGCCCTGCCGATCATCAATCACAGCCCCGGCGGATATTGCCTGGCGTGGCCCGGCGCGGTGCCCGCCGAGCTACAGGCCGGCGAGATGGTCGGAATCGAGGACTCCGCCAATAAAGGCTGGAGCATTGCGGTGGTGCGCTGGATTCGTCAGGTGCGTGGCGGCGGCACGCAGATGGGCATCGAACAGGTTGCGCCTTACGCCGAGCCGTGCGGGTTGCAACTGGTGCGCTCGCGGGACGATCACAGCCAATACCTGCGCGGCCTGTTGCTGCCCGAGATCAGCGCCATCGACCTGCCCGCCACCCTGCTCGCCCCGCGTCTGCCGTTCCAGGAAGGCAACAAAGTGTTGATCAACACCAACGGCCAGGAACGCCGGGCCGGGCTAGATCGGCGGGTGGCGAGTACCAACAGTTTCAATCAGTTTGCTTACCGTTCCCTGGAAGCGAGCAGAAACGACAACGCCGCTGAAAGCGGCGTTGAGGAGGAGTTTGATTCGTTGTGGAAGTCGCTTTGATCCCGAAAGCAAAAGATCGCAGCCTCGTTTCACTCGACAGCTCCTACAGAGGATTGCGTGCACTGTAGGAGCTTGCGATCTTTTGATCGTTAATCAGAGCTGCCCGTCACGATCGCGGAAGCCCAACAGGTACAACACCCCATCCAGCCCGAGGGTGGAAATCGCCTGTTTCGCCGACTGCTTCACCAGCGGCTTGGCGCGGAAAGCTACACCCAGACCGGCAATCGCCAGCATCGGCAAATCGTTGGCACCGTCACCGACCGCGATGGTCTGCTCCAGCCGCAAACCTTCCTTGTGCGCCAGCTCGCGCAGCAGATCAGCCTTGCGCTGCGCATCGACAATCGGCTCGACCGCCACGCCGGTGACCTTGCCGTCGACCACTTCCAGTTCGTTGGCAAACACGTAGTCGATACCCAGCTTGGCCTGCAATTGCTTGGCGAAGTAGGTGAAGCCACCCGACAGGATCGCAGTCTTGTAGCCCAGACGCTTGAGCTCGGCGAACAGTGTTTCGGCGCCTTCGGTCAGGCGCAGGGATGCGCCGATCGAGTCCAGCACACTGACGTCCAGCCCTTTGAGCAAGGCCAGGCGTTCTTTGAAGCTGGCGCGAAAATCCAGCTCGCCGGCCATCGCGCGTTCAGTGATTTCAGACACCTGATCGCCCACGCCGGCGGCCTTGGCCAGCTCGTCGATGACTTCGGCCTCGATCAGTGTCGAATCCATGTCAAACACCGCGAGACGGCGGTTACGGCGAAACAGCGAATCTTCCTGGAAGGCGATGTCGACGTTCAGTTCTTGCGCGACACTGAGAAATTCAGCCCGCAGCGCCTGCGGATCGGCCGCTTCGCCACGCACGGAAAACTCGATGCAGCCCTTGCCCTTGTCGGCCGGGGTGTCCAGCGGCATGCGACCGGACAGACGGTCGATATGATCGATGTTCAGGCCATATTTGGCGGTGATCGAACTCACGGCCTGCAATTGACCGGCGGTCACTTTGCGGGTCAACAGGGTCACGATGTGGCGTTTTTTGCCTTGGTTGCCGACCCACTGCTGGTAATCCTCTTCGGATACCGGGGTGAAACGGACTTGTTGATCAAGCTCGTAACCCTTGAACAGGATGTCCTTGAGCACTGATTTGCCTTGCTCGGTGTCAGGAATCTCAACCAGGATGCCGAACGACAGGGTGTCGTGGATCACCGCCTGACCGATGTCGAGAATGTTCACACCACCCTGGGCCAGAACGCCAGTTATGGCCGCAGTCAGACCCGGACGGTCGACTCCCGTGATGTTTATCAGGACGATTTCGCGCAAGGCGCACCCCCGCAGGTGGAAAAAAACCGCATTCTACCCACTTTCAGTGACCATCGGGCACCGTCAACGCTTTGCCGGTCTAGGGCCTGTCGCTATACTGCGCGTCAACTTCACGGACAAAAGAGCCGAGCTCAAGTGAACCGGCCCACGCCAGTAAAAACCGATAACTTCTTTCTGCTGATCTTCCGGGCACTGCGCCATCGCCGTGTACCGATTGCATTGCGCATTGCCAGCCATAACGTGATCCTGGTCGCTTTGGCCTTGGTCATCTATGCCTGTGTGATGGGTTTGCAGTTCAAGCAGGCCATGCACGAGCAGGCAGATGCGCTGGGCGAAAGCCTGACCACGCAGACCGCCACCTCCGCCACGGAGCTGTTGGTGTCCAACGACATCCTCAGCCTCAACGTGCTGCTCAACAACCTGACCAAAAACAAGCTGGTGGCTCACGCGGCTATTTATAGCGTGGATAACCGCATCCTCGCCGAAGCCGGTCAACGTCCCAAGCACAGCCTGCTGGGCGAAGCCGAGGGCATGTACCAGAGCAAGATCACCTTCCAGGACGTGACTGCCGGGCAACTGCGCATCAGCCTGGACATGGATCAGTTCCAGCAGCCGATGACCATCAGCCTGCAAAGCATGGGCATTTTGAGTGCGATCCTGCTGGCCCTGTCCCTGGCATTGAGCTTGCGCCTGGGGCGTAATATCTCAACACCCCTGCTGCAGCTGCGCGTGTGGCTGCGCAATATCGACGAATACACCCCGGCTACCGAACGTCAGGATGAAGTCGGCGACCTCGCTCGCCAGCTGCATGCCAACTTCGCGCCGGAACCGGCCGAGCCTGCGCCGGCACCGCAGCCCGAGGTGGACGATAGCGAATACGAAGACGCGGACGATAACGAGCCGACCTTCGAAGTGCGCAACCTGCGCGACCCAAGCTTTGACGAAACCAAACCTGTGGCGGGTCTCAAGCCTGCGCCACGGCGCAGTGTCAGCACTGTCGAAGACGATGATGACGATGACGCGTTTGCCGACTTGATTGACGAATCGGCAACCAGCGCACCGATAGCACAGGCAAAACCGGTCGTCTCGAACGTGCCACAGCACAGCGCAGTACTGGCCGTGCAGCTGGGCGCCCAGGATCAACTGCGTCGCCTGCCACGTACCCGCCTGGAAGAACTGCTGAAACGCTATCGCGATTGCCTCGATCAGGCGGCCTCGCTGTACCAGAGCGAGCTGCACACGCTGAACGACGGCAGTACGCTGATGCTGTTCCACACCGAAGACAGCGGCGACGACTACCTGACCAACGCGATCTGCTGCGGTGAGCTGTTGCGGGCCCTGGGCCATCAGTTGCAGATCGAAGTCGCTGACAGTGGCATTACCCTGCAGCTGCAGCTGGGCCTGACGTTGGGCGACGAGTTGTTCGGTCTGAGCCAGATCGACCTGCTGCTGACCGAAACCGCTCAGGACGCCCTGGCCTTGTCGCAACACAGCCGCAATCTGCTGCTGGTGGAGCGCAAGATCGGTGACGATGCGCTGATCCGTCAGCGCGCGCGGATTCGTCCGATTGCCAGCCCTGAGGGCGCTTGCTGCGTGGAACGGTTGATGGAGCCTTATCCGTCGATGCTGGAACGGCAACTGGCGCGGATGCACGAGCGTCGGGCGTAAGCCTTAAAGCCCAGAAGTGAAAAAGCCCGCAGATGAGTGATCGTCTGCGGGCTTTTTGTTGCCTGTCCCGGCCCCATCGCGAGCAGGCTCGCTCCCACATGGGATTTGTGGGGCGCCGAGATCATCTGTGGGAGCGAGCCTGCTCGCGATGGGGCCAGGACGAACAATAGATAACTGCACCCTGCAGAAACAACAAAGCCCGCATCTGTGCGGGCTTTGTGTTGAATCAATCCAGCGTTAGAACCTGAACACTTCCATATCCGTGCGGATTGGCGAGGCCATCGGGATCTTCGGCTGTTTCTCCTGCTCGGCCGCTGGTGCGGCAGGTTTCGGAGCAGACTTGCGTGGTGCTTCGGCAATGGGTGGCTGGTTAGCCAGCGGCTTGAGGGCCACCGACAATTGCTCGGCCAGACGCTGCAGCAACACGCCCTGCGCCTGAACCTGAGCCGCCGTACCGCCAGCATGCTGTTCTTGCAAATGAATGATGCGGTTATCGCGAACCTGACCACGACGGTCGATCAGACGCCATTGCGCATCCAGGATCGCTGGCTGCGATTTGCCCGAATCCAGACGGGTAATCGTCAGCAGCACCTGAACGTCCGGCGTGAAGCCCAAGGTAGCCGGCGCCAGGACAACACGCTGACTGTCCAGGCGAGCGGCGACCTGACGCAGCAACAACTGATCGATGTCTGACGACAGGCTCCCGGCCCAACGACCGTCGGTCGAGGCCTGAAGGCTGCCATCGGGCTGTCGCTGCAGCAAGGTT
Source organism: Pseudomonas sp. JAI111 (assembly GCF_024809425.1). Lineage (NCBI taxonomy): Bacteria > Pseudomonadati > Pseudomonadota > Gammaproteobacteria > Pseudomonadales > Pseudomonadaceae > Pseudomonas > Pseudomonas sp. JAI111. The sequence continues at coordinate 167,282 of NZ_JANUCB010000007.1, forward strand.
TCACGTTGCAGGTAATCCGCAACCGTTACCGGGCCCAGCAATACCGCCATGCCCGCGCTTTGCGCAGGCGGAGCCGGACTACCGCTGTCCAGCTGATACAGCGACACCGGTTGGTGAACGCTGCAACCCGCCAGGCCAAGAACGCCAGCGAGCATCAAAATAAAAGGAAGGCGCAGAGCAGTCATCGTCCCATCCAGGTGGTTGCCACAAGGCTCACCACAGTGAAAATACTCAATAAAAATGAAGAACGCTCGGCCACGCCGGCGCTTGAAAGGCCATATCATCCGTGAATATGCGTTCCGACTCCAGCGCCAAAGCGTCGATCTACGCGTTAAATCGTAGATCGATCGCTCTAGCACGCTTAATTGAGGTTTTCGACGAGCAGCGCATCTACCCTCTGGAAGCCACGTGGCAGTTTGTTGCCTCGACGTCCACGCTCACCTTTGTAGTGTTCGAGGTCGTCCGCTTTCAGTGACAAGGTACGTTTTCCGGCCTGCAACACCAGCGTGGCGCCCTCCGGCAGTACGGCGATGTCCGTGACATATTCTTCGCGACTGGCCACACGCTCACCATTGATTCCGATGATCTTGTTGCCTTTGCCTTTTCCTAATTGTGGCAGATCGCTGATCTTGAAGATCAGCAGGCGACCTTCGGTGGTCACCGAGGCCAGCCAATTATTCTCGCGGTCCGTTACCGGACGCGGAAGAATGACCTTCGAATTGTTCGGCAGGCTCAACAGCGCCTTGCCCGCCTTGTTCTTGGCTTGCAGGTCTTCACCTTTGACCACGAAACCGTAACCGGCGTCGGAGGCGATCACGTACAGCGAATCGTCTTCCGGCATCAGCACGCATTCGAAGCTTGCCCCTGGTGGCGGTGTCAGACGGCCGGTCAGGGGTTCGCCCTGCCCCCGCGCCGATGGCAACGTGTGGGCGGCCACCGAATAGCTGCGACCGGTGGAGTCGATAAACACCGCAAACTGGTTCGAGCGTCCCGGCGCCAAGGCCTTGAAGCCATCGCCAGCCTTATAGGAAAGCCCGGTGGCATCGATTTCATGGCCCTTGGCCGAACGCACCCAGCCTTTTTCCGACAGCACGACGGTCACTTTCTCGTTCGGCAGCAGATCGTGCTCGGTCAGGGCCTTGGCCTCGGCACGCTCGACGATCGGCGAACGACGGTCGTCGCCGTAGGTTTCGGCGTCCTTGATCAGTTCGGTACGTACCAGTTTTTTCAGCTTGGCTTCACTGCTCAGCAGGGCTTGCAGCTTGGCCTGTTCTTTGAGCAATTCATCCTGCTCGGCGCGCAGCTTCATTTCTTCCAGTCGCGCCAATTGACGCAAACGGGTGTCCAGAATGTAGTCGGCCTGGATTTCGCTCAGGGCGAAACGCTCGATCAGCGCGGCTTTGGGGTGTTCCTCGGTACGGATGATGTGGATCACTTCATCCAGGTTGAGGTAGGCGATCAACAAACCGTCCAACAGGTGCAGGCGACGCTCGACCTTGTCCAGGCGGAATTGCAGGCGACGGCGCACGGTCTGGACGCGGAACGCCAGCCATTCCACCAGCAACGCACGCAGGTTTTTCAACTGCGGCTTGCCGTCCAGGCCGATGATGTTGATGTTGACCCGATAGCTCGACTCCAACTCGGTGCTGGCGAACAGGTGTTGCATCAATGCATCGTGGTCGAAGTTCTTGCGCGCGCCCGGGATAATCACGATCCGGCACGGGTTCTCGTGGTCGGACTCGTCTCGCAGGTCAGCGATCTGCGGAGCCTTGGACGGCTTGGCCTGCATCATGGCCGCGATCTGTTCCAGCACCTTGGCGCCGGAGACTTGATGCGGCAGCGCGGTGACGATGATGTCGCCGTCTTCGATGTGATACACGGCGCGCATGCGCACCGAGCCCTTGCCGGTTTCGTACATTTTCAGCAGATCGGCGCGGGGCGTGATGATTTCCGCTTCGGTCGGGTAATCCGGCCCCTGGATGTGCTCGCAGAGCTGTTCGACCGTGGCTTTGGGCTCATCAAGCAAACGCACGCACGCCGTCGCGACTTCGCGCAGGTTATGCGGCGGCACGTCGGTGGCCATGCCCACGGCGATGCCGGTGGTGCCGTTGAGCAGGATGTTCGGCAAACGTGCCGGCAACACCAGAGGCTCGTCGAGGGTACCGTCGAAGTTCGGGCCCCAGTCCGCGGTGCCCTGGCCCAGTTCACTGAGCAGCACTTCGGAATAACGTGACAGCCGCGCTTCGGTGTAACGCATGGCGGCGAAGGACTTGGGATCATCCGGCGCACCCCAGTTGCCCTGACCGTCGACCAGCGTGTAGCGATAGCTGAACGGCTGGGCCATCAGGACCATGGCTTCGTAGCAGGCCGAGTCGCCGTGCGGGTGGAATTTACCGAGCACGTCACCGACGGTACGCGCCGATTTCTTGTGCTTGGAATCGGCGTCCAGCCCCAACTCGCTCATCGCGTAGATGATGCGTCGCTGTACCGGTTTCAGGCCGTCGCCGATATGCGGCAAGGCACGGTCCATGATCACGTACATGGAGTAGTTGAGGTAGGCATTTTCGGTGAAGTCAGCCAGTGACCGGCGTTCTACACCGTCCAGGCTGAGATCAAGGGAGTCGCTCATGCGGGCCTCATCAGTTCGTTGTCTGGCGCAGCAGCATGGTGCCACCGCGCTGGGTAAATTCAAGTTTGTTCAGCGCGCTCATTCCGAGCAGCACTTGATTGCCATCCAGGCCTGGCACGACGATGGCGCGCACATCACGCAACACAATATCGCCCAGTTGCAGCCGGTCGACGCGGGTTCGATACCCCTCCGTGCGACCGTTGGCCGTACTCAGGGTGACCCCGAAGCCTTGTTCCAGCTTCAGCCTTTCGGCCATTTCTGCCGGGATCGCCACATCGGTCGCCCCGGTATCGAGCATGAAATTCACCGCCTGGCCGTTGATCTGGCCGCTGGCGACGAAATGCCCCTGTGTGTTACTGGCCAGCTTCACCTCGATAAAACCTTCGCCCTGCTGCGAGGTGACGACGACATTGGGGTTCTGCTGACGCGCCTCCCACTGCCCGAAAAACCGCGTCGCCAAAAACAGTGCAGCGCACCAGGCCAACACCATAAAAACGCGACCGGCACGTTTTCCTGGCGTCTGTTGGCTCAAAGCTGGGCGCTCCAGCCACCTTCAGGCGCTGCGAAGCGCCAGACAACCGGGCGGACCTCGCCATCGGCGCGGGGGCCAAAGTTGTTGTCGACGCCAATCCAGGCACCGTCGGCGTCGATGATCAATGCCTCTTCCAGACCGTAGTTCTGCGAATACCGTCGGTTTTCCTGCAACAACTCGGCGGCATACGACCAGCAGCGCTCGACCTTGGCAGTCTGTGGATCTCGACGACAGATCTGATAGGCGTTGCGCTCAAGGGTAAACAGCTTGCCCTCGAACAATGACAGGTCGGAAAAATCCCGGTTGACCGGTTTGGCCTTGGGAAATTGCGGCGGCTGCATTTCCATGCCGGCTTCGCTCAACAGCACACAACGACCGTCGCAATCCCAGACAGTCTGTTTGCGCTTGATCAGCAGCAACCCCCGGCTTTGGCGCTCCGCGGCGAGCCACATTTGGTCGCCTGCCGGATTGATCGCCAGACCTTCGAATATTGCATTGAATTGCAGCAGCATGCCGCTGGCCCGAGCTTCGCGAACCATCATGGGCGAAATTTTCAGCCAGTTTGCCGGCCCTGTTGCCGGTACTTGCAGGACGGCCGCATGGCCTTCGCTGACGATGTAACGATTGCCCGCGCTGTCGCAGGTGATCCCTTCGAAATCCAGATCCCCGCCCCGCACGAAAGAGGCCGCCCAGGTCCGCGCCCGCAACCCCCAGGGCAAACCGGTGTCCGGCACCGGAGGTACGTCGATATGCACGGTTTCGGCTTGCCAGGTGTTGGCCGTCGTGTCGAGACGGTAGATCTGATCATCGTCGCGATCGGAAACCGTCCACAGGTCCTTGCCGCACTGGGCCAGCCCCGACAGATTGCCGCCGCGCATGCCATCGACGGCATGTTCGGACAACACGCGCAGCTCCGGCGCCGGTTCGGCAGAGACCGTCAACGAGGTCAGCAGCAACCCACACGCCAGGACTAAGCCAAGCCGCATCAACCAAGAACCTCGGCCAGGTTGCCTTTGGATTCCAACCAGGATTTGCGATCCCCGGCGCGTTTCTTCGCCAACAGCATGTCCATCATTTCCGAGGTCGCGGCAAAATCGTCCAGCGTCAGCTGCACCAGTCGCCGAGTGTTCGGGTCCATGGTGGTTTCGCGCAACTGCGGCGGGTTCATTTCACCCAGGCCTTTGAATCGGGTGACCTGCGGCTTGCCGCGTTTCTTCTCGGCCACCAGGCGATCGAGAATGCCATCGCGCTCGGCTTCGTCCAGGGCGTAGTAAATCTCTTTGCCCAGGTCGATGCGGTAAAGCGGCGGCATCGCGACGTAGACGTGACCGGCATCCACCAGCGGGCGGAAATGCTGGACGAACAAGGCGCAAAGCAACGTGGCGATGTGCAAGCCGTCGGAGTCGGCGTCGGCGAGGATGCAGATCTTGCCGTAGCGCAGCTGGCTCATGTCCGCCGCGCCAGGATCGACTCCGATGGCCACGGCGATGTTGTGCACTTCCTGGCTGGCCAGCACTTCGCTGCCGTCGACTTCCCAGGTGTTGAGGATCTTGCCGCGCAACGGCAGGATCGCTTGAAACTCTTTGTCGCGCGCCTGCTTGGCCGAACCACCGGCGGAGTCACCTTCCACCAGGAACAGCTCGGAACGCATCGGGTCCTGCCCGGCGCAGTCGGCGAGTTTGCCCGGCAGCGCCGGACCTGCGGTGATGCGCTTACGCTCAACCTTTTTGCTGGCCTTCAGACGACGGCCAGCGTTGTTGATGGCCAGTTCCGCCAGCAGCATGCCGGTTTCCGGGTTGGCGTTGAGCCACAGGCTGAAGGCGTCCTTGACCACACCGGAGACGAAAGCCGCCGCTTCACGGGACGACAGACGCTCTTTGGTCTGGCCGGAGAATTGCGGCTCTTGCATCTTCATCGACAGGACGAAGGCGATGCGCTCCCAGACGTCTTCCGGCGCCAGCTTCACACCGCGCGGCAGCAGGCTGCGAAATTCGCAGAACTCACGCATGGCATCGAGCAAGCCCTGACGCAAACCGTTGACGTGCGTACCGCCCTGCGCCGTCGGGATCAGGTTGACGTAGCTTTCCTGAACGCTGTCGCCACCTTCCGGCAACCACAACAGCGCCCAATCGACCGCTTCTTTATTACCGGCCAGGCTACCGCAGAACGGCTCGTCCGGCAGGCGCTCGAATTCGCTGACGGCATCGACGAGGTAAGAACGCAGACCGTCTTCGTAATGCCATTCGACCTTCTCGCCGGTGGCCTTATCTTCAAAACTGACCAGCAGCCCCGGGCACAGAACGGCCTTGGCCTTGAGCACGTGCTTGAGGCGGCTGATGGAGAATTTCGGTGAATCGAAGTATTTCGGGTCCGGCGCGAAGAACACGCTGGTGCCGGTGTTGCGCTTGCCAACGGTGCCGATCACTTCCAGCTCGGTTTTCTTGTAACCGTCGGCGAAGGTCATCTGGTATTCGTTGCCGTCACGCTTTACGCGCACCCGGACTTCGGTCGACAAGGCGTTTACCACCGAAATACCCACCCCGTGCAGACCGCCGGAGAACTGGTAGTTCTTGTTGGAAAACTTGCCGCCCGCATGAAGCTTGGTGAGGATCAGCTCGACGCCTGACACACCCTCTTCCGGGTGAATGTCCACCGGCATGCCACGCCCGTCATCGCTGACTTCCAGAGAGTGATCGGCATGCAGGATGACCTGCACCGACGTCGCATGCCCGGCCAAGGCTTCGTCGACGCTGTTGTCGATGACTTCCTGGGCAAGGTGGTTCGGCCGACTGGTGTCGGTGTACATGCCGGGGCGTTTGCGCACCGGGTCGAGGCCCGAGAGGACTTCGATGGCGTCTGCGTTATAGGAGCTAGCGCTGGGAGTGGCCATGGGGTCTCGTCGTCCGTCTTCTGTAAATATGTTCAAGGAAAAAGAGGTGAAGGCTCACAGTGCTGTGAAATCAATCGCCTGATACAAATCTGCGCCGATGCCGGCAAAACTGAGCATTGCCGGTAACTGCGCGGCAAAACCCTGAAAACCGTGATCGCCACCGGCCTGAATGCGCAAGGCACAGGCTCGGTAATACTGCTGGGCAAGGCGATAGTCCAGCGTTTCGTCGCCGGTCTGCAACCACACCTGAAACCGCTGCGGATCCTGGGGCGCCGGCACTTCCAACTCAGCCAGGGCCGTTACATGGTCGTGGGTCAATTCCCAGGCTTCATCGGTATACAGGTTTTTCTGCGTCCCCAGGAACCCGTCAAAAATCCGGTGCGGACTGACCGCAGGGTTGATCAACAGAGCCTTCAAACCATGGCGTTCAGCCAAGTGAGTCGCATAGTAGCCGCCGAGTGAGCTGCCGACCAGCAGCGGCCGCCCCAGCTCCTCAATCGCCCTCTCCAACTGACCGATGGCCTCACGGGGATGATGATGCAAGGCCGGTACACGCAACTGATCACTCAGACCCAGACGATCCATCACCTGCATCAACTGAGTGGCCTTTTTAGAGGCTGGCGCGCTGTTGAAACCGTGGATATAAAGGATCGAACCGGACATTTGAGCTCCCTGTACGTCGGTAAAAAGGCGCAGTTTACAGGGAGTCAGGAGAATCGGGGACATCCGCAAAAAATGGGGCGCCAGCGAGGACGCCATCGCTGGCAGGCCAGCTCCCACAGGTTTTTGTGTACACCTGCGAGAGATTGGTCGGCTGGCGGGCCGCTATCGCGAGCAAGCTCGCTCCCACAATTGAATTTTGTACACCTGAGAGAGATCGGCCGGCTGTCAGGCCGCTATCGCCGGCAGGCCAGCTCCCACAATTGAATTTTGTAAACCTGAGAGAGATTGGTCGGCTGTCAGGCCGCCTTTGCTGGCAAGCCAGCTCCCACAGGGTTTGGTGTACACCTGCAGGAGACTGGTCGGCTGTCATGCCGCCATCGCTGGCAGGCCAGCTCCCACAATTGAATTTTGTACACCTGTAAAGGATGTCTCCGGTTTAAAACGTAAAGGATGTCCCCGGTTTCTACCCTGGCAAGCCAGCTCCCACAGGGTTTGGTGTACATCTGCAGGAGATTGGTCGGCTGGTAGGTTGTCATCGCTGGCAAGCCAGCTCCCACAGGGTTTGGTGTACACCTGCAGGAGACTGGTCGGCTGTCAGGCCGTCATCGCTGGCAGGCCAGCTCCCACAGGGTTTGGTGTACATCTGCAGGAGACTGGTCGGCTGGCAGGCCGCCATCGCCGGCAGGCCAGCTCCCACAATTGAATTTTGTACACCTGCGAGAGGTTGGTCGGCTGGCAGGCCGCCATCGCCGGCAGGCCAGCTCCCACAATTGAATTTTGTACACCTGCGAGAGATTGGTCGGCTGTCAGGCCGCCATCGCCGGCAGGCCAGCTCCCACAGTAAATCGAGGTGTACCCCCGCTCTTCACCACTCAACAGGCCGAGCGGTAGCTCGCCTGCAGCTTTTGATCTTGATCTACCCGCCCCTTCGGGAGGCTGAGTGGAGGCGTTCATCTGGGGGGCAGGCGCGTAGCGCCGTGCGGCGGAGCCGCACACATCGAGAGGAGGTCGTCGCGAAGCAGACCGGAGGCGATGCCCCCAGATGAATGCCGGAACGAAGGAACACCGAGCCTAAGCGAGGGGCCGGACGCCGGGGCGAGCCTTTTTTTTGCTTACTTTTTTTGAGGCGTTTGTCAAAAAAAGTGAGTCGCCGTCAGGGCGAAACCCTAAGCCGCCGTTACCGCAGCAACGGATATGTACCCGGTCACCCCACAACATGGTCGGCCCAAAGGCCGCCAAGACCAAAACCAAAACCGTCAATACCCGTTAGAACCGTAATCAATCTGGAAGGCAAACCCGGAAACCCGCTCAACGCCAGTCTCAACCCGCCCATCAGGCAAAAGCCGCAACCACCGATACCCCGGCGCCTCATCACTGACACTGAAATCATCACTCCCCGGCTCAAACTGAATGCACGTCGAAGGCGAAGCAATCAACCGAACACCATTACGCTCAAGATCAACCTCCTGATGCACATGCCCCCACAAAACCGCACGCACCTGCGGAAAACGATCAAGCACCGCAAACAGCGCATCAGGATTACGCAACCCGATCGGCTCCATCCAGGCACACCCGATCGACACCGGATGATGATGAAAACACACCAGATGATGCCGCTCCGGCGCCTCACTCAATGAACGGACCAACAACTGCAACTGCTCATCCTGCAAAAACCCCGGCACCGACCCCGGCACCGCCGAATCCAGCAACGTGACCCGCCAATTGCCGACATCCACCACCGACTCCAGCAAAGCGCTTTGTACCGCCGCCTCGGCCATGATCCGCGGCTCATCGTGATTGCCGGGAATCCAACGCGCCGGCGCATCAAGCGGCCGCGTCAAATCGCGAAACAGTTGATAGGACTCCAGCGTCCCGTCCTGAGACAAATCCCCACTGGCAATGATCAGATCGATCCGTGGCTGCTGAAGCCGCACCAACTCGATGACTTTTTGCAGACTGTCGCGCGTATTCATGCCCATCAGCGTCCCGTTCGCGTCGGCAAACAGATGACTGTCAGAGAGTTGCACCAATAACGCCGAATCGGCGGTGGTCAATGTGGATACGCTCGGCAAGGCGTTCTCCCAAGGCTGAATCACGGGATGGATGAGTGCCGCAATTATGCTGGGGGACGATCAAAAGAGGAAACCTGTGAACCGGACACAGTTCACAACTCACGTTAACGGACGACTTCGTACTCATGCCCCAATGCCAGGCAATGGCTCAGCCATTCGCCCAGAAACATATTCAGTTGAGCCTTCTCGTCAGGCTGATGCATCGAGGCATTCGGATAAGGATAGATGCCACGAAAGCGTCGCGCATGTTCGGCGCTGACCACTTCAGCCATGCAGGCGTCGTGATAGACCTGCACTTCCAGTTGCGGCACTGGCAGCCATGGCAGGCTATGTTCCTGCCGGACCTGCAGCGTCGTGGTGTACGGACAGACTTGAAGCACCTCGAGGGCCAGCACGCCGAGCATCTGGTCACCGTTAGTTACGGCAATGCGCCGCGCCGCCGGCTCGTTGCGCATGTCCGGCAGCAGTCGCATCAGACGCGCGTAGTTGGCCTCGCAAGAGGCTTGCAGCCCTACAAGGTCAACCCGGTAGCGATCGCGCAGCTTGTTTACGACCATAGCCCCCTCACTTCAACGCGGTTCAAAGCCAGCCATTGCAAAGCAATGATACAAGGCGCGTTGGCAATTCTTCCGTCGCGTACGGCTTGCAAGGCATCTTCGAATGCCCAGACCGTGACGCGGATATCTTCTGCTTCTTCCTCCAGCCCATACAGGCCGCCGACGCCGGTGCTGTCACAACGCCCCAGGTACAAATGCACAAACTCGTTGCTGCCGCCCGGCGATGGAAAATATTTGATCATCGGCCAGAGCGCCCCGAACACAAGCCCAGCTTCCTCCTGCGCTTCGCGGTGAGCAACTTCTTCTGGCACTTCATCCTTGTCGATCAGACCGGCGACCAGTTCGATCAGCCATGGATTGTCAGTCTTGCCCATGGCGCCTACACGAAACTGCTCGATCAGCACCACTTCATCACGCTGTGGATCGTATGGCAGCACGCACACGGCATCATGACGGACAAACACTTCACGATTGATCTCACGACTCATGCCCCCGGCAAACAATTCGTGGCGCAAGTGCACACGATCGAGTTTGTAGAAACCCTCGTAGCACTTTTCACGCCGAACGATATCTACGGCGGTCGGAATGGCGTTGGCAAAATCAGTCATGACTATCCTCGTTTACTGCAGTCCGTTACGAGGCTCCTTTGGTGACTTGCAACCTCGACTTCGCGCCATCCTAACGCGCTCGCACCGTTTGATGCAGCCCCTTTCCAGTCAGCGAGATAGACGGTGAGGGCGAAACCAACTCTAATTAGCTTAGTGGCGAACTGACCGCTTCGTTGAGAGTCGAAGCGGATAACTTTTCGCCTTTCCCTGTTTTGTGAAGGACGCCCATGTCGTTTTTTAAAATCGCCTCCGTGGCCGCAATCGCCCTGACCCTGGGTGCCTGCCAGAGTTTGTTCCAGCCCAATTACCGGACACCGCTGGAGACCACCCGCGATGCCTCGGAAACATTGAAGCCGGGTTGCTCCACTCCTGATTGCCCGCTGGTGAACATCGACACCGTGCACTTCCCGGCCGAGCCACAACTGGATGGCCTGGTGGAAAAAAACCTGTTGCTATTGACCCGCACCCCGGACGCCCCGGCAGCGCCGACCCTGGCCGCGTATCGCGATCAGTTCCTGCGCACCGCCGCACCGCACTCCAGCAGCTACTTGCAAGCCAAGGTACGTGAGCAGCATGACGGCTTGGTGATTGTCGAATTTTCCAGTTACCTGGACACCGGCAACGCGCAAGGCACGCCGGGACGCAGCTTCATCAACTATTCGCGCCAGCAGCATAAAGTGCTGACGCTGTCGGATATGTTGCTGCCGGGACAGGAAGAGGCGTTCTGGAAAGCCGCGCAAGTGGCGCACAACAGCTGGCTGATCAGCACCAAACTCGATCAGGAGCCGGAGTTCCTGAAGAGCTGGCATTTCCAGAAAACCCAGAACGTGGCGCTGACCTACGGTGGAGTGATCCTCAAGTACGAAGTGAGCACCATCGCGCCTTACGCGCTGGGCCATATCGAACTGAAGATCCCTTACCCACGCTTGAACGGCATTCTCAAGCCTGAGCTGTTTCCCGGCCGTAACTGAAAGCCCGACCCAGCACGAGCTGAAGCAACCCTGCCAGAATCAACGACGGCAGGGTTGCGCCGATGTCCGGATACAGATTGGCCAGCAAGTGATAAGTGCTCACCCCGCCCAACCAGGCGAGCAACGCCGGCCAGCGCAATGCGGCTGACGCCACTTGAGCACTGCGTTTGCGCAAGATGAAGTGATCCACCAGCACCACGCCGAACAGCGGCGCAAACACCGAGCCGATCAACAGCAAAAAGTTCTGGTACTGGGCCAACGGCGCCAGGCACGCAATCAGTGTGCAGATCACGCCGATCGCCAGGGCCAGATGCTCGACCTTCAAGCGCAACAGAATCCCGCTGGACACCGCCGCCGAGTGAATATCGGCAAAGGCATTTTCCGACTCATCCAGCAGAATCAGCAGCAGCGGAATCCCCAGACCTGCACCGGCCAGTGCCAGCAACAAGGCATTCACTTCACCGCTCGGCGCGAACGCCAAGGTGTATGCCACGCCCAGGCTCATCAGCCAGAAGTTACCGATAAAGAAACCCAACGCCGTACCGCCGAACACGTTTTTCGCACGCTTGCCGAAACGTGAGTAGTCGGCAATCAGCGGCAACCACGACAGCGGCATCGCGATCGCGATGTCGAAACCAACCGCGAATGGCATCGAACCGTCACCGGCCTGCGCCCACAAGGCGGCCAGATCGGCTTTGGCAAACAGGTTCCAGGTCAGCCAGATGCACGCCGCCAGCAACAGCCAGATGCCCCACTTGCGCAGGATCTGCCGCACGAATGTCAACGGCCCGCTGACTGCCAGCAAGGTCGCGAGTGCGCCGAAGAACAAGGTCCAGAGCAGCGGATTCGACAGCAGGCTGCCTTCGCTGAAGGCCCGCGCGCCGAGCAGGCTGGCCGCGTCGCGCATGACGATGATTTCGAACGAGCCCCAACCGATCAGTTGCAGCAGGTTCAGCACGGCCGGCAGGCTGGCGCCGCGTTTGCCGAGGCTGAGTTTGAGCGCGGCCATCGAGGACAGGCCGGTGTCGCTGCCGATCACACCGACGGCGGCCAGCAGCAGAACGCCGACCAAGGTGCCGAGGAAGATCGCCAGCAACGAGCCGGACAGGCCCAGACCCGGCGCGAGCAAGGCGCCGGTCTGCAGCACCATCAAACCGATGCCGAGGGAGAACCACAGGGAAAACAGATCGCGACCGCCGAAGACGCGCTTGTCCGTCGGTACGGCGATGTCTGGAGAATAAGTACTGGGTTGAATGCTCAAGGGTGTTATCTCAAATAGGAGCAGAGGCAAGTTTCAAGCCGCAAGCCACAAGATAGAAGCAGTACGAAATCCGCTTCTTCTTGCAGCTTGCAGCTTGCCACTTGTGGCTAGATTTTCTTGTATAGCTGACTGCCTTCCTGCTTGAACCGCTCGGCCTGTTCCGCCAATCCCTGGGCGACTTCGGCATCGACGGTTTCGATCCGTTGGTTGGCCGCGTATTCGCGGACTTCCTGGGTGATTTTCATCGAGCAGAATTTCGGCCCGCACATGGAGCAGAAATGCGCGACCTTGGCCGAATCCTTCGGCAGGGTTTCATCGTGATACGAGCGCGCAGTGTCCGGATCGAGGCCCAGGTTGAACTGGTCTTCCCAACGGAATTCAAACCGCGCCTTGCTCAAGGCATTGTCGCGGATCTGCGCGCCCGGATGCCCTTTGGCCAGATCGGCGGCATGCGCGGCAATCTTGTAGGTGATGATCCCGGTCTTCACGTCATCCTTGTTCGGCAGGCCCAAGTGCTCCTTCGGCGTGACGTAGCAGAGCATCGCGCAACCGAACCAGCCGATCATCGCCGCGCCAATGCCCGACGTGATGTGGTCGTAACCCGGCGCAATGTCGGTGGTCAGCGGGCCGAGGGTGTAGAACGGCGCCTCGTCGCAGCACTCGAGCTGCTTGTCCATGTTCTCTTTGATCAACTGCATCGGCACGTGGCCCGGGCCTTCGATCATGCACTGCACGTCGTGCTTCCAGGCGATCTTGGTCAGCTCGCCGAGGGTTTCCAGCTCACCGAATTGTGCGGCGTCGTTGGCGTCGGCAATCGAACCCGGACGCAGGCCATCGCCCAGCGAGAAGCTGACGTCGTAGGCCTTCATGATTTCGCAGATGTCTTCGAAATGGGTGTAGAGGAAGTTTTCCTTGTGATGCGCCAGGCACCACTTGGCCATGATCGAACCGCCACGGGAGACGATGCCGGTCACGCGTTTGGCGGTCAGCGGCACGTAGCGCAGCAGCACGCCGGCGTGGATGGTGAAGTAGTCGACGCCCTGCTCGGCCTGTTCGATCAGGGTGTCGCGGAACAGCTCCCAGGTCAGGTCTTCGGCCGCACCGCCGACTTTTTCCAGGGCCTGGTAAATCGGCACTGTGCCGATTGGCACTGGCGAGTTACGGATGATCCATTCGCGGGTTTCGTGAATGTGCTTGCCGGTGGACAGGTCCATGACCGTGTCCGAACCCCAGCGAATGCCCCAGGTGAGTTTCGCCACTTCTTCTTCGATGGACGAGCCCAAGGCGCTGTTGCCGATGTTGCCGTTGATCTTCACCAGGAAGTTACGGCCGATGATCATCGGTTCCAGTTCGGTGTGGTTGATGTTGGCCGGAATGATCGCGCGACCGCGGGCGATCTCGTCGCGGACGAATTCGGGGGTGATGATTTTCGGCACGCTGGCACCGAAGCTATAACCGGCGTGTTGCTGGTCCAGCAGACCGGCGGCGCGGGCGACTTCCAGCTTCATGTTTTCGCGGATGGCGACGTATTCCATCTCGGCGGTGATGATGCCTTTGCGCGCGTAGTGCATCTGGCTGACGTTGGCCCCGGCCTTGGCGCGGCGCGGGTTGTTCACGTGGGCGAAACGCAGCTTGGTCAGTTCGGCATCGGCCAGGCGTTCCTGACCGAAGCTGGAGCTCAGGCCGGGCAGGCGCTCGGTGTCGCCGCGGGACTCGATCCATGGCGAGCGCACATCGCCCAGGCCTTTGCGCACGTCGATGATGACGTTGGGATCGGTGTACGGGCCCGAGGTGTCGTACACCACTACCGGCGCATTGACCTCGCCGCCGAAGTCGGTCGGGGTCACATCGAGGCTGATTTCGCGCATCGGCACGAGGATGTCCGGACGGGAGCCCTGAACGTAGATTTTTTGCGAGCGGGTAAACGGCTGAACCGACTGTTGATCGACTTGGGCCGAGTCACTCAGGTTCGTATGGTCTTTTAGTTTTATCGTCATCACGGGCTCTCCGAACACATCCAGGCAGTGGATTTTTTGTCGGAGCGAACCTGTAAACGAATGGACGCACGTGCGCTGGGAAAACCAGCTGTGCTGTGCTCAGTGCTCGAGGGGTGTTCGATTGTCGAACAACATCCCGGACGAAGCACAAGAGGACTCGCCGGGTGACGAGAAATCTTGTTCCCTACGCAGGCGCTAACCTGATCAGGTTCAACGGGATCCGAAATTATTCGATCTCAGCCTCATAGCAAGGCACCCCGACAAGAACCCGGCCAGTCTAGACACAACCAGCAAAGAACGCCAACACCGCGGTAAACACCATGATGAATGGCGCAATTAACGGATTGTTGCCGAACGTGGCCACCACTACACTCGCAAGCCATGCCGCACCTTGACGCTGTGTGGGCCGCGCCGTAGCCTTGGCGCTCAAATTATCAGCATAATTTTTTTAGGGATGGCCTCATGCTGCGCAAACTCTCACTGGCCCTTGCCGTGTCTTGTGCGTCCAATGGAATGGCCTGGGCAGCAGAAGCGCCCTTATCGACCAAAAACGATCTGGTCAGCGTGTATCAGGAAGCGAAGGATAACAACGCCGACCTCGCCGCCGCCGTTGCTCAATATGGCGCACAGAAAGAAGTCGTGCCTCAGGCTCGCGCCGGGCTGCTGCCCAATATCTCGGGCGGCGCAGAAATGGCCAACGTGCGCACTGTCATCGATCAGCCTTCGGCGACCGCCAACCGCAACGCCCACTCCTACCAGGCGACGTTGGCTCAACCGCTGTTCCGCGCTGATCGCTGGTTCCAGTTCCAGGCCGCCAAAGACGTCAACGAGCAGGCTGCACTGCAACTCTCGGCAACCGAGCAAAATCTGATCCTGCAAACCGCCAACAGTTACTTCAACGTCTTGCGCACCCAGGACAACCTGGCCTCGACCAAGGCCGAGGAAGCCGCGTTCAAACGCCAGCTCGATCAGTCCAACGAACGCTTTGACGTCGGCCTGTCGGATAAGACTGACGTGTTGCAATCGCAAGCGAGCTACGACACCGCGCGCGCCAACCGGATCCTCGCGCAGCGTCAGGTGGATGATGCTTTCGAAGCTCTGATCACCCTGACCAACCGTCAGTACAACTCGATCTGGGGTATTTCCCATACGTTGCCGATCCTGCCGCCCGCGCCGAACGACGCCAAGGCCTGGGTCGATACGGCGGCGAAGCAGAACCTCAATCTGCTGGCCAGCAACTACGCCGTCAGCGCGGCCGAAGAAACCCTCAAGCAACGCAAGGCCGGCCATGCGCCTACCCTCGACGCCGTGGCGAAATACGAGAAAGGTGACAACGACGCCCTGGGTTTCAGCAACCCGAACGCCTTCCCCCAACCGTATGGTGGCAACGTCTCGCAAACGACAGTGGGCCTGCAACTGAACATCCCGATCTACAGCGGCGGCTTGACCAGTTCCCAGGTGCGCCAATCGTATGCGCAACTGGATCAGTCCGAGCAGCAGCGCGAATCCCTGCGTCGGCAGATCGTGGAAAGCACCCGCAACCTGCACCGCGCGGTGAACACCGACGTTGAGCAGGTGGCGGCGCGCAAGCAGTCGATCATTTCCAACCAGAGTGCGGTTGAAGCCACCGAAATCGGTTATCAGGTGGGCACGCGAAACATTGTCGACGTGCTGGATGCGCAGCGTCAGCTGTACACCTCGGTGCGCAATTACAACAATACCCGTTACGACTACATTCTCGACAACCTGCGCTTGAAGCAGGCGGCGGGCACGTTGAATCCCGGGGATTTGCAGGACCTGGGGCGTTATCTGAAGGCCGACTACAACCCGGATAAAGACTTCCTGCCACCGGACCTGGCCAAGGCTGCGGCGGCGCAGTTGAAGGCTAATCCGACGCAGTAAAAACAAAAGATCGCAGCCTCGTTTCACTCGACAGCTCCTACACCGGATTTGCATCAATCCTGTAGGAGCTGTCGAGTGAAACGAGGCTGCGATCTTTTTGTTTCAGACGACCCGATCGATCAATCGATCAGCCGCCCCAACCCATCCAGCAATCGCTGCAACGCCCCCTGATTGGTGCGCATCACCTTCAACCCCGCCTCCGCCATCCGCTGCGCATCGCGCGGCAATTCGAACAGCCGCTGCACGGCCAGCGCCAGACCTTCGGCATCTTCCACTTCCTGTAACGCCCCGGCGCTGCGCAATTGCGCGGCGATTTCGAGGAAGTTGAACAGGTGCGGCCCACTCAGCACCGGCTTGGCCAGTGCCGCCGGCTCCAGCAGATTATGCCCGCCGTTTGCCACCAGACTGCCGCCGACAAATGCGCTGTCCGCCAGCGCATACAGAAACAGCAGCTCGCCCATGGTGTCGCCCAGCAACACCGACGTGCCGGCGGTGACCGGTTCGCCAGCGGAACGACGCACCGTGGCAAACCCCTGTTGCCGGCACAACTCGAACACTGAATTGAATCGCTCTGGATGACGTGGCACCAAAATCAGCAGCGCATCGGGATGATTGGCCAACAACCGACGATGAGCCGCCAGCACCACTTCGTCTTCGCCTTCGTGAGTGCTCGCAGCGATCCACACCGGACGTTCCTGAGCCTGCCATTGCGCCCGCAGTTCGGCAGCGCGCTGAAGCAGTGCAGGGTCGATGGTCAGGTCGAACTTGATCGAACCGGTGACCTCGACAGTTTCTGCACGCGCGCCCAAGTCACGGAAGCGCTGGGCCTCGGCTTCGGTCTGCACCGCGAACAGGCTCATCTCGGCAAGCATCGGTTGAGTCAGCTTGTTGAAGCGGCCATAGCCCCTGGCCGAACGCTCGGACAGTCGCGCGTTGGCCAGCGCCACCGGAATGCCGCGCTTGGCGCATTGGTGTATATGGTTTGGCCACAGCTCGGTTTCCATGATCACCGCCAGTGTCGGCCGGACCCGATCGAGAAATCGCTTGGCGGCGCACGGCAAGTCGTAAGGCAAATAGCAGTGCTGGATGCGCGGCTCGTTGGCGAACAGTGCGTGGATGCGCTCGGACCCGGTCGGGGTCATGCAGGTCACGGTAATCGGCAGCTGTGGATAACGTTGCAGCAAGGCGCGAATCATCGGCGCCGCCGCAATGCTTTCACCCACGGACACCGCGTGCACCCAAATGCCGCCCGGTTTCATCGCCGGCAGGCCAAGGGAGAATCGCTCGCCAATCCGTTTGGCATACGCCGGTGCCTTGCGCGAGCGCAGCCACAGCCGAATCGCTACCAGTGGCAGCCCCAGGTAAAACAGCGCGGTGTAGAGAGTTCTATTCATGGCGGCGGAGTTTATCGGCTTTTTTGACCGATCGCCTGCAAGTGCACCGTAAAACGTTCCGCCAACCAACGCGCCGCCGGACCTAGGGGTTCATCACGGCGCCAGACCAGCTCCACCACCAGCGCCGGTGGAGTCCATTCGCTGTCCAGTTCGACCATCAGGCCCTGATACGCCGGATATTGCACTACGTGCCGCGGCAGCCAGGCCCAGCCGAGGCCGCGCACCAGCCATTCCGCCATGACGTAGAAGCTGTCGGCCCGCCAGACCTGCGGGCTGGCCGGCTCACTGCCGGGGTAGACGCTGGACTGTGTGGACATCAGCAGCTGTCGATGCTGCGCCATTTGCTGACAATCAATCTGCATCTGCCTGGCCAACGGATGTCCGACACCGCACACGGTCACCATCTCGACGCTGCCCAGCACTCGCCGCTCAAGGGCTTCGGGAATCTGATCGTGATAGAACAGCAAGCCCAGATCGGCCCGGCGCTCCACCAGCTTGCGCGCCACATCGCCTTGGGCGGCGCTGGTCAGTTGCACTTCAAGGCTGGGAAATTTTTCCGCCAGGGCTTCAAAGCTCTCGATGATCGGCTGATAGGGCATCGCCTCATCCTGAGCCACACGCAGGCGTGCCTCCTGGCCGCGCATCATCGCCAACGCCCGCCCATTGAGGCGTTCACATTGACGCAGCACTTCGCGCGCCTCCTCCAGCAAGGCGTTGCCGGCTTCGGTAAGTTTGGGCTGACGACCACTGCTGCGGTCGAACAGGCTCACGCCGAGGTCGTCCTCCAGCTGGGCAATCGAACTGCTCACCGCCGATTGCGCCTTGCGTTGATCCCGCGCAACCGCCGAAAACGAACGCTGCTCCGCTACGCTGACAAACAGCCGCAGATGCTCCAGATTCCATTGCATGCTCATGAGGCAACCCATCGTCAGAACAGATAGGTAATGACTTTACCGCATCTGAGGAATCTCTAGAATGCCGACCACACAAAGCAACACTTCACACGAGGATGCACCCATGACCGCTTACTACTATCTGGCCATTGCCATCTGCGCCGAAGTGATCGCAACCGTTTCGATGAAAGCCGTCAAAGGCTTCAGCACCCCGTTGCCGCTGATTCTGGTGATTGTCGGCTACGGCATTGCCTTCTGGATGTTGACCCTGGTGGTGCGCAGCGTTCCGGTGGGTGTTGCCTACGCGGTATGGGCCGGCATGGGAATCGTGATGGTCAGCGTGGCGGCGCTGTTTATCTACGGCCAGAAGCTGGATGTGCCGGCGATGCTGGGGATGGCGCTGATCGTACTGGGTGTTGTCGTGATCCAGCTCTTCTCCAAAACCGCCGGCCATTAAGGTTCGAAGCGCAATCCATTGTGGGAGTGAGCCTGCTCGCGATAGCGGTGTGTCAGCTTACATAAATGTCGACTGGCATGACGCTATCGCGAGCAGGCTCACTCCCACAGGGTTTGTGTGCTGCCATCGATTGATCGCCAGCAAAACCTCCAATCTTCGAGTCTGTATACTGCGCCCTCGTCTTGAACATTGAGGTCGCTGCATGCCATCCGTTATTTCCACCGACGTTCTGATTGTCGGCGCTGGTGTCGCCGGCCTCTGGCTGAATGCGCGCCTGCGCCGTCAGGGTTTTTCGACCGTGCTGGTGGAAAGCGCCAGCCTCGGCGGCGGACAGAGCGTGAAGTCTCAGGGCATCATCCACGGCGGCGCCAAATACGCGCTGCATGGCGCCCTGACCGGCGCCTCGGAAGCCATCGCCGACATGCCGCGCCGTTGGCGTGAGGCGTTGGCCGGCGACGGCGAGCTGGACCTGTCCGGCGTGCGCCTGTTGTCCGAAGCCCACTATCTCTGGTCCCCCGGCACCCTCGCCGGCAACCTCACCAGTTTCTTCGCCAGCAAAGCCGTGCGCGGCCGCGTCGATCAGGTCAAGGGCGACCAACTACCGCCGGCCCTGCAAAACAAGCGCTTCAAGGGCAAAGTCTATCGACTGGCAGAATTGGTGGTCGACGTACCGAGCCTGATCCAGCGCCTCGCCGACCTGGCGGGGGACGGCTTGCTCGCCGGCCAGAAGATTGAACCGTTGCTGGAGGATGGCGTTCTGGTGGGCCTGAAGGTCGACGGGCGCGAGATCCGTGCGCAGCGCATCGTGCTCAGCGCCGGTGGCGGCACGGCAGCGCTGCTCGAAGCACTCGGCCTGAGCCAGCCCGCCATGCAGCGCCGGCCGCTGCACATGATCATCGCCAAAGGCCCTAGCCTCAAACCGCTGTACGCCCATTGCCTGGGCGGCGGCACCAAGCCGCGCATCACCGTGACCACCCACCCGGCGGCCGATGGCCAATGGGTCTGGTACCTGGGCGGCGATATCGCTGAAGCCGAAGGTGTTGCTCGCGAACCCGCCGAACAAATCGCCACCGCGCAGAAAGAACTTGGCCAGTTGCTGCCATGGATTGATCTGAGCACGGTGCAATGGGCGACCCTGCGCGTGGACCGCGCCGAGCCGCTGCAATCGGGGCTGACCCGTCCTGACAATGCATTTTTGGCCGAAGAAGGTCGACTGCTGGTCGGCTGGCCGACCAAATTGGCACTGGCGCCAGACTTCGCCGACCGGGTGATCGCAAGCCTTGCGCGTGACGGCATTCAACCCGGCCCTACGACGCCGCTACCCGATCTGCCAAAACCACCGATTGGCATCCCCGCCTGGGAGCAACTGTTGCCATGAGCCAACCGACCCTGCACGAACTGCATCGCCCACTGGGCAGCACCGGCCTGCTGGTTTCGCCGCTGGGCCTGGGCACGGTCAAGCTCGGCCGCGATCAAGGGGTGAAATACCCTAGCGGGTTCCAGATTCCCGATGACGACGAAGCGCGGATGTTGCTCAAGCTTGCGCACAACATGGGCATCAACCTGATCGACACAGCCCCGGCCTATGGCCGCAGCGAAGAACGTCTCGGGCCGTTGTTGCGTGGCCAGCGTCAGGATTGGGTGATCGTCAGCAAGGTCGGTGAAGAGTTTAGCGACGGCCAGTCGAGCCATGACTTCAGCGCCGCGCATACCCGACTGTCAGTGGAGCGCAGCCTGCAACGCCTGGAAACAGACTTCATCGACCTGGTGCTGGTGCACTCCGACGGCAACGACCTGGCGATCCTCAATGACAGCGAGGTCTATGCGACCCTCGCCGCACTCAAGGCCGAAGGCAAGATTCGCGGCTTCGGCTTTTCCGGCAAAACCGTAGAAGGCGGTTTGAAGGCTCTGGAACAAGGTGATTGCGCCATGGTCACCTACAATCTGAACGATCAGAACGAGAAGCCGGTCATTGACTATGCTGCTGCTCACGGTAAAGCCATTCTGGTCAAGAAAGCCCTCGCCAGCGGTCACGTCTGCCTGAGCCCGGGTGTAGACCCGGTGCGCGCCAGCTTCGAGCTGTTGTTTGAACATCCCGGCGTTGCCAGTGCTATTGTCGGGACCATTAATCCGCTGCACCTCGCCCACAACGTCGCGACCGTTGCCCAGGTCCTTCGTAGAAACTGATGCCGCCGACGCGGCCTTAAGCAGGAGCCGACATGCCGCGTACGCTCATAAGAAAGAACCCGAGCAACTTCAAGACCCTGCCGTTATACGTCGAAGCGACTCCCGAAGGCCTGAGCTATCAGAGCGTCGGGATGCCGCTCAATTTTTCCCAGACCCTGCAACGTCGCCGCCCGGTGGCGGTGGCCGACCCTCAGCGCTTTGCCCTGGAACTGGCCAACCTCGGGGTCTCGGTGCGCCTGACCCTGCATTGGCAAAATCGCGATTACTGGGTATTGGTGCGTCAGCGTCGGCAGGACCGTGGCGACGTGGTACTCAAGTTGATCTCTGGTTACGTGCCGGCCCACGAACTGAACCTGCCGCTGCACACCGCGATCCAGGAGATAGCCGAAGAGTGTCTGCTCGAAACCCCGGAAGGCTGGCTCGGTGGACGCTTCAATGACACCTGGTTGCCGGCGCCCTACTCGTCCGCGCTGCATTACCGCGAGGCATTGCCCTTTCGCCTGACACCGTTGTCCGGCTCTGCGCGGCCGGTGCGTTGCGCCAAGATGCAGTTGATCGAACGTCCGCATGCCTATGTGCATCTGCCGACGGCTTCGTTGCAATTGATCTATGACCTGCGTCTGGAGGTGCCCAAGGAAGTCAAATCCCTGAGCCTGTTCCATGTCGACGAACGACTGGAGGGTGATCAGCTGGTGGCCCGGCTCGATCGCAAGCGCCCCGATTTGTACCTGATGCCTCTGCAGGACGGCCAGCCGATGGCCGAGCTGTATACCTTGAAAAAGGATCAGCTATACCCGGCGAGTACGCGTGGGTTGTATCTGGCAGAGAGTTTTGCCCAGCAGGAAGGTTGGCTGGTGCGCGATGAGCGGATTCGCTGGAAGGACTGGATGCGACAGCAGGGATTGAGCCCGCCGGGGAAAGCTTCCGGTTTGGCGCGGCTGCGTGGGAAAGCGAAGCTATTACTGAAGAAGATTGTGCCGCGCAAGAAAGTCAGCTCTTGATCGTTCTCACGTCGAACCGGTCGAACCGTCGGCGTGGAAGTCTTCAATGGACGCTCGGCGTCCGCTCTGGGACGCAGAGCGTCCCGGGCTGCATTCCCACGCAGAGCGTGGGAACGATCAACGTGTCACTCGGACTTGCGGATTTTCTCGACTATTGCAGTCGTCGAGCTGTTCGCAACCAGCCCCAGCACTTTCACCGTCCCGCCGTAAGCGGTCACGATGCCCGCGCCGACCACCTGGTCGATTCCGTAATCACCGCCCTTGACCAACACATCCGGCTTGACCTCGCGCAGCAGGTTTTCCGGGGTGCCTTCAGGGAAGCTGATAACCCAGTCCACCGCGCCGAGACCAGCCAGTACGGCCATGCGACGGTCAACGCTGTTGATCGGACGACCGGGCCCTTTCAAGCGGCTCACTGACGCATCGTCGTTGACCGCGACGATCAGACGATCGCCCTGGGCCCGAGCCTGCTCAAGATAAGTCACGTGGCCGGCATGCAGGATGTCGAAACAACCGTTGGTGAACACGATCTTCTCTTTATGCGCACGCGCATCGGCGACCGCCAGCAGCAACTGCTCCAGGCCCAGCACACCGCGCTCGGAACCTTCTTCACGCTGGATAGCACGACGCAACTCCGGCGCGCTGATGGCCGCCGTACCGAGTTTGCCGACCACGATGCCCGCCGCCAGGTTGGCCAGGGCCACCGCGTGAGGCAATTCTTCGCCCGCTGCAATCGCTGCCGCCAGGGTGGAAATCACCGTGTCGCCGGCACCGGTCACGTCGAACACTTCACGGGCACGGGCCGGCAAGTGCAGCGCCGGATGGTCCGGACGCAGCAAGGTCATGCCATGTTCGCCACGGGTCACCAGCAATGCGCCGAGATCGAGGTCGTGCATCAGCTGCGCGCCCTTGCTCACCAGCTCGTGCTCATCGGCGCAACCGCCGACGATGGTTTCGAATTCGCTGAGGTTCGGGGTGATCAGGCTCGCGCCCCGATAGATCGAGAAGTCCTTGCCCTTGGGATCGGCCAGCACCGGAATGCCACGGGCACGGGCGGCCTGGATCAGCACCTGATGGTTTTTCAGCGCGCCTTTGCCGTAGTCGGACAACACCAGCACCTTGATGCCTTCGAGTAACTCGTCGACTTGCTCGCCCAGCGCCAGTGCATCGGTAGCGAACGGTTCTTCAAAGTCGATACGCAGCAATTGCTGGTGACGGCTCATGACCCGCAGCTTGACGATGGTCGGCTGGTGCGCGATGCGCTGGAACAAGGCGCGAACGCCAGCACCCTTGAGACTGTTGGCCAGACTGTCGGCGGCTTCGTCGTCGCCGGTCACGCCGACCAGCGAGGCCGGAGCACCGAGGGCGGCGATGTTCAACGCAACGTTGGCGGCACCGCCCGGGCGGTCCTCGATTTGCTCGACCTTGACCACCGGCACCGGTGCCTCAGGGGAAATCCGTGAGGTACCACCATGCCAGTAACGGTCGAGCATGACATCGCCGACCACCAAGACAGGGGCTTGATCGAATCGCGGCATGGACAACTTCATGGAGCAACCCACATACAAAATGAACAGGGGCGCGATATTACCACAGGGTGGGCACTGGCTTGCGCGACGGCTGCAACCGGATGATTCGACACTAAAATCTGGTCATTTATTGAGCAGAAATGACGATAACTGCCTGCAAGCAGCTGCCAGCGCCCGTTTTTCGGTGTCGATCTCGCACTCGGCAGACAGCGGCGCCTCGTATGGACTATCGATACCGGTGAAATCCTTGATTCGGCCCTCCCGTGCCGCTTGATACAGCCCTTTAGGATCACGTTGCGCACACACCGCAAACGGCGTGCTCACATACACCTCAATGAAATCGCCCTTGGCGAACAATTGCCGCGCGGCCTCGCGTTCGGCGCGAAACGGCGAAATGGCTGCGACGATCACAATCAGGCCGGCGTCGACCATCAGCCGTGCCACCTCGGCCATGCGCCGGATGTTTTCCCGACGACAGTCAGCGCCCATCCCCAGATCACGGCACAGGCCATTGCGCAGGTTGTCGCCATCGAGCAGAAACGTGTGCAGCCCATGCTGATTGAGCTGTAGTTCAAGGGCATTGGCCAACGTCGACTTTCCCGCCCCGGACAACCCCGTCAGCCATAGACAACGCGGGCGCTGGCATTTGATTGAAGCGCGGGCCTCTCGGGTCAGCGACAAATGGTAGGGCCTGATGCCGGAAACGGGCATCGACAGCGACTCATTCATAACCGAGCATCTCGTAGTCACGTTGATACGCTCGCCGCACCAGCCGGCGTGTGCGCGCCGTGCAGAAATCCCGGGCCGGCGTTGCAAGTCGTTGCCGGGAGGCGTTGAGGTGAGGCAATGCCACCGACTGACCCAACCGCTCGCAAACCAGCTGGAAGTCACGTTCCAGGTGTTCCTGATAACCAACGAAATCCAGGGCCAGATGCCCCAGGGAGTCGGTGACAAAGTCTGTCTGCGCGGCGAAGTGCAATTGCCGGTTGATGGTTTCCGGGTGCAGCCAGCGCCTGACGAAGTCATCGAAGTCGCGGTAGTGACTGACCAGTTGCTGCGCTGCGTGATCACGCTGCCCCAACACGTTGCCCCGTAAAAAAGCGTAGGCCGAGTAGGCCCTTTCCAGTGGATCACGAACGAAGGCGAACTTGAAACTGGCGGCATACTGCTGGGGAAACTGCTGCTCGTACCAGTACAACGGCAAGTGCCCAGGGCTCCAGTTATCGAATATCGCCGCACAGATGCTGCTCCCGGCGCATTTAGGGACGTGGATGAACAGACAGGCATGCTGCTCGAAGGCCCGAGGGAAACGCAGGTTGCCCGACATCGACTTGTTCACTGCCTGACGGTCCACCACCGACAGGCGCCCCAGCAGGAAGGCCCGTTGCGGCTTGGGCAGGATTTTCCAGAGATAACGTTGAAACATGGCATTACCCGCGCGAAAGGGATGACCCTCTCGTTGAAGTCAAGATTCGTTCAGGAACCTTAGCAAGCGCGGCACGCAGTTTTATTCAGGTTTGGTCAAGAAGGGTAAAGGTCTGGATACAAATCACCGGGCGCATTGCACGCCCGGTGACCATTTGTCAGGCGATGTCTTCGGCCGGGGCATCGAGGCCCATGGCATTGAGTCGGGCGTAGTAACCATTGTGCGCCAGGAGTTCGGCATGGGTGCCGCGCTCGACGATCCGCCCCTGGTCCATCACCAGAATCAGGTCCGCCTTCTCGATGGTCGACAAGCGATGCGCGATCACCAGGGTGGTCCGGCCTTTCATGACCTGATCCAGCGCTGCCTGAATGTGACGCTCCGACTCTGTATCGAGGGCCGACGTGGCCTCGTCCAGAATCAGCAGGGGCGCGTTCTTCAACAGCGCCCGGGCAATTGCCAGACGCTGGCGCTGACCGCCGGAAAGCAGCACGCCGTTCTCGCCGACCTGGGTGTCCAGGCCTTCGGGCAGTTGCGCGATAAAGTCCATCGCATAAGCATCCCGAGCTGCTTTTTCAATGTCTTCACGGGGCGCGCCGGCCAGATCGCCATAGGCAATGTTGTTGGCCACGGTGTCACTGAACAGCGTGACGTGCTGGGTCACCTGGGCGATGTGCTTGCGCAGGTTCAGCAGTTTGTACTGCTCCACTTCGACACCGTCGATCAGGATCTCGCCCTTGTCGTGGTGATAGAAGCGCGGAATCAGGTTGGCCAGCGTCGACTTGCCGCTACCTGATCGACCGACCAACGCCACCATTTGCCCCGGCTCGACCGAGAAGCTGATGTCATCGAGCACCTGGCGCTCGGTGTCGGGGTAGGTGAAGCTCAGGTGGCGCACGTCCAGACGGCCGCTGACGGCATCACGCTCGACGGTACCGGTATCGACTTCAGGCGCGACGTCCAG
This sequence comes from Pseudomonas sp. JAI111, assembly GCF_024809425.1. Lineage (NCBI taxonomy): Bacteria > Pseudomonadati > Pseudomonadota > Gammaproteobacteria > Pseudomonadales > Pseudomonadaceae > Pseudomonas > Pseudomonas sp. JAI111. Next base: position 193,212 of record NZ_JANUCB010000007.1, read on the forward strand.
TTGCTCGAAGATGCTCTCGGCACCGGCCACGCCTTTCTGGATGGTCGAGCTGACTTCGGACAATTGGCGAATCGGTTTGGGCAGCAGACCGGCCAGAGTGATGTAGGCAACCATGTCGCCCGCCGACGAATCACCGCGCAGGTAAAGCACCAGGAACATCAGTACCGCCATCGCGGTGTAGATCACCAATTGCAGCAACGGCGTGTAGATGGCGCCGGTACGGGTCATTCGCAGTTGCTTGTCGGTGTTGCCCTGACTGGCTTCGAAGAAACGCTTTTCTTCGTAGACTTCGCCGCCAAAGCTGCGCACCACGCGATAACCCTGAATGGTCTCCGACGCCACATGCGTCACGTCACCCATGGCCAACTGGATTTTCTTGCTCTGCTTGCGGAATTTCTTGCTCGCGGTGCGCACCATGACAGCGATCAGCGGCAGGATGGCAACCATGACCAGCGTCAGGCGCCAGTTCATGAACAGCAGCGAAGCGAACAGGAAGATCACCGTCATGCCTTCACGGATTACGACCTTGATCGCATCTGTGGCCGCCCCGGTGACCATTGTCACGTTGAAGGTGATACGCGAAATCAAATGACCCGAGTTATGCTTGTCGAAATATCGATTGGGCAAGACCAGCAGGTTATTGAACAGCTGCACACGCAAGTCATGCACCAGCCCGAGGGAAACCTTGGCCAGAAAGTAGTTGCCCAGATAAGATCCCAATCCCTGCCATGCGGCAATCAGGATGATCAGCAACGGCACGGCCTGCAGCAGTTGCAGATCACGCAGGTAAGGCACGTTTGGAAACAGTGCCGCCTCGGGGTTGGACAAACCGTCGACGAAATACTTGAGGATGTAGCCAAGCATCGGCTGCGTCGAAGCGAAAATCAGAAAACCGACGATGCTGATCAGAAACAGACTGATGTACGGCCGGACATAACCGAGCAGGCGGAAGTAGATTTTCAAGCTCGAAGGGCTTGCGGAGAGACTGGAGTCGGTCATATCACGCGAATGTCGATAAAAAGGACGCTGACTTTAGCACAGCTTCCTCAGGGTTCTGGCAATCGCACAAAGGCTGTTATTGTTAGACGTATTGTTCAGCATCAAATAGCCATCACCCCGAAATGGCCGATCAACTTCAGGATTGAATCTTTCAGCATGCAGCTAAGCGGTTTAAACAACGTGTCCAATCGAGTTTTCGATTTCATTTGCCTCTGGATTCTTCCCGTTGGCTATTTTCTGCTCTTGTGCGCGATGTTTTTCCTGCCGGGCCGAAGTTTGCACCACAAGCTTTTTTATGGACTGTTCAGCATTCCGGCATTGGTTGCCCTTTGCCTGCGGCCTCGTGCACTAAAGGAGCTGCTACGCCAACCGATCTTCATTGCAGCGCTGGTGTTCGTCGCCTGGGCTATGGTGAGTTTATGCTGGACCCCTGACAGCAAAAGCTTCTTCGGCGAATTCAAGCCACCGCTGCATACGTTGTTGTTGTTCGCAGGGTGTTATTTGCTGGTGCGTTATCGCAGTGAAATCATTCAACCACTGTTGCTCACCGCCGCAATCGTGGGTCTGATCTGCACGGCCTACTACTTATTCATGTTTTCTCGTATCTACGAGCCTGGGCTACGCCTGATCGGTGGCGGTGCGTTCGACAATCCCTTGCTCAGCTCTCACGTATTCGGATTTTTCTGCGCGTATTGGTTAAGTTTGAGCATGACTTGCAAGCGCAAGCAGGTGCTCTGGCTGAGCATCCCGGCGATGGCCGTGATGTTCGCCGCCGTCATTGCGACCGGCTCCAGAACCCCGCTGGTTGCGCTGACCATCGCCTCGTTTTGGCTGAGTTTCATCTGCTGGGGTCGCCGGTCCATAGTCTTGCTTGGCGTGCTGCTCGCCAGCGGGGCAACCGTAGCAGTGCTGTTCTCACGGATGATCATCGAGCGCGGCGACTCTTATCGTTTCGAAATCTGGCAGTTGGCGCTGAACAAAATTGCTGAACACCCGTGGATCGGTCATGGCTACAACGCTGATCTGGCCATAGACCCGGGGGTCGGAACGAACTTCCAGGAGCCTCATAGCTTTGCCTTGGGCGTTCTGTATTACGTCGGCATTATAGGCCTGCTCCCGTGGTTGTTCTTTCAGGCCTGGGCGTTGCTGAGCAGCTGGCGTAATCGCGTGCAACCGCTGTTTATCATTGCCTCGACGTGGTTGATATTCGGGATTGGTGCGGGCCTGACCGAAGGTGGCGGCATTATCTCGCGACCTAAAGAGCACTGGTTTCTGCTATGGATTCCGTTGGCACTGGTCGCAGCCCTAAGCATCAACCTGCGCGCCAGACGCCTGTTGGCAATGCCGGTCAAGGCACTGAAGCCGACAGACCTGCAAGCGCTGACGGCCAATGCGCAGGTAATCGAAGAAGATGGCCTGGGCCCTAAAGTCCTGCGTCTGGTTGATGGCAGCTTCCTCAAGCTGTTCCGTCGCCGCCGCTGGTACACCTCGGGCAGCTTCAACCCGTACTCCGAACGCTTTGCCGTCAACAGCGAACAATTGCGCGACATGGGGGTTCCCACCCCGAAAATTCTTGAACTGTACCGGCTCCACGATGGCAGCAGCGCCGTGCACTATATGCCACTCCCGGGCAACACCTTGCGCCAGGTGATGCAAGGCATTACAGCTCCGGCAGTGCGTCAGGCTCTGGTGGAGCGATTCGGCAAGTTCATGGCTCAACTGCATGAGCAAGGTGTGTATTTCCGCTCGCTGCACCTGGGCAACGTGTTGGTGCTTGAAGATGGCGAGTTCGGCTTGATCGACGTGGCCGACATGCGCATCTACCCTTCATCCCTGAGCCTGTCGCTGCGTCAGCGTAATCTGCGCCACATGCAACGCTACACGGTAGATCGACGCTGGTTGTTCGAAGATCACTTCGAAGCGTTGCTCCAGGGATATGCCATGACGGCGTCAAAATCCGCTGTCGATAATCTGCACAGGCAAGTGCTGGCCGGGAGTCTCCCGGCTCGGTCTCATTGATGACCGAAACCAACCCACTCATTGCGCCGGCAGCCTATCTGCTGGCCATCCTGACCGCCGCCCTGTTGTTGCGCGCCGTCCCGAAAATAGCTCGTCACCTGAAGCATTCCGGCGAAAGCCGTTACGCCAGCATTGACGGGTTGCGCGGCTATCTGGCGTTCGGCGTGTTTGTGCATCACTCGATCATTACCTGGATCTTCCTGCGCACCGGCGTGATCGATTTTCCGCCGAGCAATTTTTACGCACAACTCGGCCAGGGCAGCGTCGCGCTGTTTTTCATGATCACCGGCTTCCTGTTCTGGAACCGATTGCTCACCCAAGGACGTCAACACGACTGGCTTGCCTTTGCCGTGTCTCGCCTGTTTCGCCTCTACCCGTTGTACCTGCCGCTGATGCTGATCGTATTTGTCACGGTGTTTTATCTGCAGAACTGGGAACTCAAGGAACCTGGCATCCGTCTGCTCGGACAGATTCTGGCCTGGCTGACCTTCGCCCTACCGGACGTCAACCAGTACCACCGCACCGGCATGTTGATCTCCAACGTCACCTGGACCTTGGGCTATGAGATGTTTTTCTACCTCGCCCTGCCGCTCGCCGCCATGGTGTTTATCTATCGCACAACCTGGATGCAAGTGGTGCTGTGCCTGATCGGCATCTATGCCCTTTACCAGGTGGTCGGCTGGGAACATTCGTTGAAAAAACACTTCCTGGCGAGCTTCCTCGGCGGCATCGGAGCCGCGTACTGGATTCGCCGGCCACAACTGATGGCCTGGAGTCAGACACGAATGGCGGGCATTGTCGCATTGCTGGCATTGGCCATTGCATTCACGGCATTCAACCGCGCCTTCAGCCTTAGGCCATTGTTGCTCATGTCGTTGTTTTTCGTGATCGTGGCGTCCGGAAACAACCTGTTCGGCCTGTTGAAACCGCGCAGCATCCGCTGGCTCGGGGAAATCAGCTACAGCACCTATTTGCTGCACGGGTTCGTGCTTTGGTTATTGGTGCAGCGACTGCCGCCCATGCTGGAGCTGGATGCTCGCGACACTTCGACCTTTCTGACGCTGCTGGCCGTGTGCAGCTGCCTGTTGATAGTCATCAGCAGCCTGACGTTCCTGTACATCGAACAGCCGGGCATCAACGCAGGCAAGAAAGTCTTGCAGTGGTTGCGGCAAAGCAGGAGCAGGAAGGTCGACAAGGGCCTGACGGAAAAGATCGCTCGCTGATCTCACATACCCTCTAGCAGCTGGCGCAGCCGAATGCAGGCTTCGCCAGCTGTTAAGAATATTGCGTCAAGACCTTAGTCTTTTTCCAGCGGCGAGAAGTACAGCCGCCCGAGACCACGCCAGGTCTTCTTGTTCCAGGCTTTGAACGGGATCTGTGCCAGCAGCTCGCGAGCCAACTTGCGATCGCGGTTGGAGGTTTTGAGAAACATTGAACTGAGGAACTTGTAGCGCACCTCGTCGTACAGCGGATGATCGCTGAACAGCGCGTAGGAGCGCAGGATATTGTCGACCATGAAGCGGTGGTTCTTGTAGGAATTGGTGGGGTGCTTGCGATAGCGCGCCATCAATACATTCAGGCCATCGATGAAGTACCCGGCACGGGTCACCTTCAATTCGATCAGCAAGTCTTCCAGCCGAATGTTCGGATCGAACCCACCCACCTTGTCCAGCGCTTCCCGACGGATCATCAGGGTCGGCGCGGGCGGATAGGGTTTGCGCTCCAGGAACATGTCATCGAAGTCCAGGCGCCGAAACGGCACATCGCGGCGCTGGCGCTTCTCGGGAAACAGATTGCCGTCGGCATCGATCAGCTCGATGTTACCGGCGCAGATACCGACCTCAGGCTTGCCATCCATGTAGGCCACCTGCGTCGCAATACGTTCCGGGAGCATGATGTCGTCGGAACCGAATGGCACGATCAGGCTGCCCTTTGAGCGGGCAATGGCGGCATTGAGGGTATTCGTCAGGCCCTGGTTCTGTTGAACCCGGAAATCGAAGCCGTACTTTTCCTGCAATACCTTGATGCGCTCGACACTGTCGTCACTGGAACCATCATCGACCACCAACAGCTCGATGTTCTTATAGGTCTGATTGAGAACGCTGAGGATACTTTCCTCGATGTAGCGAGCGTGGTTATACGACGCGATGATGACCGTTACGAGAGGTTGCGCGTCGCTCATGGTTGTTCCTTGCGAGCCTGTTCAAGGCCGGATTCGATCAGGTTCAGGTATTCCTGGCGGAACACCTCGATGTCATGTTCTTTTTGCAGATAAAGGAACGCCTGCTCACCTTTGGCCTTGAGTTCGCCATCCGACAGGGCAAGGTAGTTATCCAGCGCCGTGACCAGGCTCGGCACATCCTTCGGCGTAATCGCCAACCCGCCAGCCCCTTGGATCAGCGGCAGCATTGCCGGCACATTGGAGGCGATAACCGGCAGGTGTCCGCTCATGCCTTCCAGCAGCGCCAGGCCCAGGCCTTCAGCCAGGGACGGCATGGTCCAGATATCGAACGCACGAATGTACTGCAAGGCGATTTCCTTGAAGCCCAAAAGGTGTGCGCGACCGGTCAGGCCCAGGCGCTCGATCTCGGCTGCCAGTTTCGACTCTTCGCGGCCGGCCCCGATGATCGCCAATTGGGTGTTCGGGTATTTGTCTTTGAGCGCGGCAAACGCCTGCAGCAGATAGGTGTGGCCCTTGACCGGCACCAGACGACCCAACGCGCCGATCAAGCGCACCGACGGATCGATGCCCAGCAACTCGCGGGCGCGCTCACGACTGTGCTGTAAGCCTTCGGCCTGTTCGATGTCGATCGCATTGGTGATCGCGTAGGTGTTCTGGTCGGTGAAACCACAGTCGCAGTCCAGCAGGTACTGTTTGACGGCCGGCGATACGCCGACAAAACGCCAGTGCCGATCGATCAGGCGCTGGGTCTGGCGACGCCGGTAAAACCGGTCGTACTCGCCAAAGCCGTGGGAGATGCCAATGCACAGCGGCACTTTCAACCAACGGTTGAGGGTCAGCATCATGTTCACGGGTTTGAAGCGGTTGCAGATCACCACGTCGAATTTTTCCGCGCGGCAAAACTTGTACAGCTGCCACATCGCCCGCAGGCGCATGCCCTTGAGGGACTTGTCGGAGAACTCGAAATACACCGAACGGTCAGCCCGGCTCACGGCCTCGCCTGGCCCGGGCTTGCCACGCAGGAACGCGGCGGTCACTTCATAGCGCTCGCTCGGCAAAGCCTTGACGATCTGCTCCGCCAGGTCGGCAAAATCATGGGCTTTGACGTTGTAGTCAGGCTGCAACTGCAGAACCTTTGACCGTTGACTCATAACTCTCCCCGGTGAAAACCAGTCGCATCGATGACCCAGGTCGCGTCGGCGGCAATACGCCGGACCTCGCCTGGATCGGGTGAAGGCAACCGTGACCACTCATTGCGCTTCCAGCAGACGAAGTGGAAATACGGAAACCGGCGATCGCCATCGCGATCGTTGCTCAAACAGCCATTGCGCCAATACCAGTGGCGCGGAAAATCATCCGTGCCGTCGTGCCACTTGATGCAGCCTCCCGGGGTGCTGAACGCCTCGGTGAATTCACTGCGTCGTCGAGACGGATTGAGCTTGCCCACCCAGGTGAACAAGGGCTCGGGAAAATTTTTGCGCCAGTGGAAGATTCGGCTGAATGCGCCCTCGTCCAGCGCGTGGTGCACTTGGTCGGTAAAGCGCTTTCGCCAGTCCTTCATCTTCATGAACAACTCGCGCTTTCGGGTGTTGTTACGCATCAGGCAAAGATGGCCCGCGACCCGCCGCTCGTGAGTCGAGAACAGGTCATGACCGGCCAGTCGCTCCGAGGTGAAATAACCACGAAGGTCACCATACACCAGATCAATATCGCCGAACCCCCAGAAATCATAGCCTTGCAGGCGGTCGGCATGAATATGCCCCAGCGCCGGTTTGATATCACAGAGTTTGTAAGGCGCATCCGGTGCAAAGTCGATATCGAGCCGATCAGACACCAGCCCACAGTACTCACTGAATTTCATGCATTCGACCGTGACGTTGGGCGGCAGATGCTCCGGGATACCGCAGTCGCTGAACAGCAACCAGTCGATATCGGGGTTACGACGACAACTCTCCAGAAAGAACGGCATCCAGAACGGCCAACAGCCGAAATACGGAATCAAAAAAACTATTCGTGGGCATGGGTTGATCACAGAAGAATCACTACAGTAGTTTGAGTCGCAGCCATGCTAGGCCGCGCAGAACTTCATTTCTGCTGCCTAGGTGTTTCAGTATGCTTCAAAAGCCATAGCAACTCGTGACGCCTGATCGCCTTACGAAAAAATTCGTTTTCGCCATACAGCGGCAGTGCTCTACGGGCCAGCAGTCGCTGTATCAACCGACGCACACGGCGCTTGAAGGGCATGGGCGGTTGCAGGTCATGCATCATGCCCAGCGCCATGGCTTTATCTCTCTGCAAGTCCTGCGACAGCGGCAGGCAGTACGGCTCCATCGGCGCGACCGAGTCAAAGGCAGGAGGCAGTGCGATGCCGTGGCCTGCATCGCCCATTGGCCAACGGTCGTTGTCGTGCAAATGGTTGGCATAGCCGAGCAGTGTCGTCGGCTGCCACTCCAGCCCCTGCAAGGCTTCGAGGACCGCTTGCTGGGCGCAGATATGATCAGGGTGCGGATCGAGTATCGGGTGTGGCAACACAATCACTTCGGGCCGCGCGCGCAGCAAGAGCTCGCGCAGATCGGCCAGCAGATTGTTCCAGGTCGCAGCGCCGTCGACATCGCCTGGCAGGGCGAATGGGTTCAACTGGCGAAACACTCGGGTGTCGCTCAGATCCGCTTCCCGCGAACCCACCGGTTGAGCTGGCGTGGCCTGCATCGCCGCCAATTGCAGACAGAAATAACCCAACTGAACGCAATGCGCTTCAGGCACACCGGCCCAACGCGGTACCGCGATGCTGTCCCAGGCGCGCAAACGCCCTTTGAGGCGTGCTGCCTCGACCTTGTTCAGGCCCAGTTGTCGATAGTGTTCAGCTTCGATTTCACCGGCGGTGAGCGTGACAATCCAGGCTTCATCGGCCTGACTGTATAAACCATAGGCCGCCAACTCTGCATCGTCAGCGTGGGGCGCAATCACCATCACGCGCTGGCGTCGATAATCGGGTTGTTCGAATGCCCAGAGTACGGGCTCGCCGAACAATCGGCAGAACCGCCCACGCAGACGTAACTCGCCTCGCGACAGCACCTGCGCCTGACCGCTGAGGTTCAGGTAACGCAGACCGTTGACGCCCCGTTCGAAGGTTTGCCGGTCGGGACTCTCGCCGCCCGCCAACTCAACCACCGGATCGATAAAGCGTCCCAGCCACGTGCTCTTTATCCGCAGCGCCAGCACCAGAGTCGCGTCATCGACCAGCATGACGCCTTCGTCCAGCCGTAGACGCTCACCGTCCAGATGAACCTTGGGCTGCTGGGTGTACGGCGCAAAACTGTATTGGTAATCGTCTTTGGGCGAATAGAACAAATGGTCGGCGAACCAGGCTTCGTGAGCAATCCAGCCCAACACCGCCAACACCGGCGGCAACCACCAGGCCACCCACACGCCGATGGCAATCAGCAGCACCAGTGCGATCAACAGACCGATGCGCTTGTTGCGACGATGGCGTTTGAGCAGTTGCTGTTTGCGGCTCATGGGCTGTCTCACACGGTGAAGACCGGCACGGGATTGCACCAGCGGTCCTTGTATTCACGATCGGCGCGCCCGAAGGAAAACCGCAAGGGCTTATCCAGGGCCCGCGCATGCTCCCAGGCACTTTGAGTGTTGAGAAAACTCAGCACACTGCCGGGGCTGAACTCACGCGTTTGAGGGTCGACGCCCCCGTTGATGTATTCAACGCTGATCCACTGCGGCGCCTCGACGCGATACACCAGCTGAATCGCAATCGGTGCATCGTTGAGGAAAATCACCGAGCCTATCAGGAAGTCGCGCAGCAGCTCGATCACCTCGCCCATGCGCTCGGCCCCGGTGGCCGGGAAGCCCCAGCGCCGCTGGAACAGGTCGCAGTAGATCGCTGCCAGCTCAGCGCTGGAGAAATCGGCGACCGGACGCACCACCCCGCCCGCCTCTTCCAGCAGGCGCAATTCACGGCGCTGGTTGTAGCGAAATTTTTTCGACAACTCTTCGGGTGTACGGGCCATCGCCAGTTGTTCGGCCTGCAACTTGATGTCGGTGAAGCGGCCTTCGCTCAAGGCTGACAAATATCGCCCGCGATGGCGCAGAGGTGCTTGAGCATCTGCGGCGGCCGGCAAGATCAGCTCGGCATTACCGAGGTCGAACAGGCCCTTTTTACCGCGGCGCTTGAGCACATCCTTGGACAGCGCAAGGTCGCGCCCCCAGGTCGGAATCGAAGCTTTGACTTCACCGTTTTGCTCCCAGGCCAGGTACCGCACCGGGATCTCGGCCAACTGCGCCAGGCGTTCAACCACCAGGGGATGAGTCGCGACGCTGCCGCCAAAACGCTGCCAGGCCTGGGCATAAGTCGAGGCATCGACCACCGCCCAGCCACGTTCGCGCCAGCCTTGAAATCGGTTGAGCATCAGCCCCTCTGCGCCAGTTCTGTGACCTGTGGCAAATGCCAGAAAGCATCACGTACCGCGCGGTCGGAGAAATGCTCACGCAAGCGATCGAGCATCAGTTCGGCGCACTGGTGACGTTGCTGGTCGTCCATCGCGGCCAGATGTTGCAGCCCTTGGGCCAAGTGTTCGGCATCGCCCAGCGGGAACAGAATGCCCACCCCTTCAACGATTTCCTTCGCCCCACCGCACGCAGTGGCGAGCAACGGAACGCCGGCAGCCATGGCTTCCAGCAGCACCATGCCGAAGGGTTCGTGATCGGAGCTCAAGGCAAACACGTTGAATGCGCGGAAATAGCGGCGCGCATCCGGTACCTGACCGAGAAACAGCACGCGGTCGCCGATACCCAATTCACGGGCCAGGGCCTTGAGGTCCTGTTCGAGTCGACCGCTACCGAGGATCACCAACTGACTGTTGGCCGGCAAGCCCGGCAACGCTGCGGCGAAACCGTGCAGCAGCGTGGTCTGGTCCTTGTCCGGATGCAGCCGCCCGACGTTGCCGACAATCCAGGCATCCGCCGACAGGCCGAGGGTTTCCCGCGCCTCGCGGACCGACACCTGGCTGGTCTGCAACGCCGGCACATCGATGCGGTTATAGAGTGTCTGAATCCGCTCGGCGGGCCATTTCGGCAGGCAACTGCGCATGTCATCACGCACCGCATCGGAAACCCCGAGCAGGCTCAGGCGCTTGCGGAAAAGATTGGCGAAAAGTTTGCGGGTGCCGCGTTTGTAATCGCCAAACGCGTGGTGCACACCGATCACCGGCAGCGAGGTGCCGAGCAAGGCGATGTAGATCGGCTTGAACCGGTGAGCGATGCAGAAACTGAAATTGCGTGAGGCGGCGATCTTGCGCAGATCGCTGATGGCGCCCAGCTTCAGGCCACGGATGGCCTTTGAGCTGTACTCCATGAACAGCACTTCATCGGAAGCGCAGCCTGCAGCGACGTCGCTGTCGGCGGCCCCGGTGAGGAACACCGTTGTCACGCGATATCCAGTCCCGGCGAACAGGCTGGCGTACTGCCGGGCGCAGTCCAGAAACGGCCCGTCATAGCCGTGACAGAACTGCAGCACATGGCGTTCAGCCGAGCGTGTCATAAGCGTTCGCACCCTCTTTGACCACCAGAATGTCTTCCATGATCAGGTACTGCAGGTCCGAGCCGAAGAACATGTTCAGGGCGTCGGTGGGTGAGCAGATCATCGGTTCGCCGCGACGGTTGAGCGAGGTGTTCAGCGACACGCCGTTGCCGGTCAATACTTCCAGCGCCTTCATCATGTCGTAGTAGCGCGGGTTGTATTCGCGCTTGAGCACCTGGGCCCGGGAAGTGCCATCTTCGTGGACAACTTCCGGCACGCGGGTCTTCCACTCTTCAGCCACTTCGAAGGTGAAGGTCATGAACGGCGCAGGGTGATCGATCTTGATCATCTGCGGCGCGACGGTGTCGAGCATCGACGGGCAGAAAGGCCTCCAGCGCTCGCGGAACTTGATTTGGTGGTTGATACGGTCAGCGACGCCAACGGCACTTGGGCAACCGATGATCGAACGACCGCCCAAGGCACGCGGACCGAACTCCATGCGTCCCTGGAACCAGGCCACCGGGTTGCCATCGACCATGATCTTGGCGATGTTTTCCGGCATGTTCTCAAGCTTGCGCCAGACCGGCTTGCTCGGGTGACGAGCACAGGCAGCGAGCACGTCTTCGTTGGTGTAGGACGGGCCGAGGTAGACGTGTTCCATCTTCTCGACCGGAACGCCACGGGCGTTGGACACGTAAGCTGCAGCGCCCACCGCGGTGCCGGCATCGCCGGACGCAGGTTGCACGAACAATTCTTTTACGTCATCGCGAGCGATGATTTTCTGGTTGAGCTTGACGTTCAACGCACAGCCGCCGGCGTAGGCCAGCTTGCCGGTTTCCTTGAGCACGTCGCCCAGGTAGTGGTCGATCATCTGCAGCGCGATCTTTTCGAACAGCGCTTGAATGCTCGCCGCGTAGTGGATGTACGGCTCGTCAGCGATGTCGCCTTCACGCTTGGGCCCCAGCCACTCGATCAGCTTCGGCGAGAAGTAGTAGCCTTTGCCCTTCTCTTTGTAGCGACGCAGCCCGATGACGTTGGCGTAGTCGGTGTTGATCACCAGTTCGCCGTTTTCGAACGACGCCAGGCGCGAGAAATCGTATTTGCTGGCGTCGCCGTAGGGCGCCATGCCCATGACCTTGAACTCACCATCGAGCATGTCGAAACCGAGGAACTCGGTGATCGCGCCATACAGGCCGCCAAGTGAGTCCGGATCGAAGAATTCCTTGATCTTGTGGATCTTGCCGTTTTCGCCGTAACCGAAAAAGGTCGTGGCGTACTCACCCTTGCCATCGATCCCCAGGATCGCGGTTTTCTCTTTGAAACCGGAGCAGTGGTAAGCGCTGGAGGCGTGGGCCAGGTGGTGCTCGACCGGCTCGATCTTGATTTTCTTCGGATCGAAGCCCAGTTGCTCGAGGCACCAGACGATCTTGTTGCGATAGCGCTTGTAGCGACGGTTGCCCATCAGGATCGCGTCGAGCGCGCGGTCCGGGGCGTACCAGTAACGCTTGGCGTACTGCCAGCGAGCCTTGCCGAAAATGCTGATCGGGGCGAATGGGATCGCGACCACGTCAACGTCGGACGGCTTGATACCCGCCTGTTCGAGGCAGAACTTCGCCGATTCGTAAGGCATGCGGTTCTTTGCATGTTTATCGCGCACGAAGCGCTCTTCTTCAGCCGCAGCGACCAGCTTGCCGTCGATGTACAAGGCTGCGGAAGGATCATGGCTAAGGGCGCCGGACAGGCCAAGAATCGTCAATGCCACAGGGGTCTAGCCTCTTTAGTCTGCATGCAGGCGACAAGCGCCTCAAAAATTAATGTGCCCTCGCAAGGGGCGAGAGACAGCTAAAGGGCGGGATTATAGCTTAAAAGCGACGGCAAGCCTCTAGCGGGAACTGGTGAGCCGCAGCCCACGCGTTGACAGCAGAAAAATGTCGTCATAGGCTCGCACTCTAATGGACTGGGAGATCCCGGTCGGCGCTATGGCCTCGGTGAGTTTCATCGGGGCTTTTCGCTTTCTGAAACAGGGAAAACCTGTTTCTGCACTAGACACATGACGCCGGAATACGAAAGAGCTATCCACGCCCTGCCCGCCAGTAAATACCCAGATTGCCGTCAGTAGCCTGGCGGAAAATCGTATAGGGCAAGGACACCGTGTCGCAGACGCCCGAGAGCGTCAGATCGAGCAGTACCAAGGGCACCAGGACGCCCGTGGGATCCGGCGGAGCATGCAGGATGCAGAAGTTATAGGCCAGACCGCTGTAAACACGGGGGATGGATTGGCAGTAAGTCTTGTGTTTTCGCAGGCCGCGGGCGGCGTCTTCGTCGTCTTGCAGCACTGTTAGCGCTGTTCCGCAGCCCGTTAAAGCCAGTGAAAAAGCCCCCATCGCAACAGCCATTTTTATCGTCAAAATCTGCCCTCCGTGAACGTCAGGCAAACTAGCATCGTGGCTATTCAGGGCACAGTTCATGGAGTCTGTGGATCATGTAGGACAGTTCACAAGAACTTGTCCCCTTAATCTCGGCTGACTGTTCTGGCCTCATCGCGAGCAAGCCCGCGCCCGCAGGGGATCTGCGCCACACACAAAATATGTGTGCGGCGCAGAGTTACCGTGGGAGCGGGCTTGCTCGCGAAGGGTCGAAGACCCGATTCAGGCAGCGCCAGAGATGTCTTTGGGAAGCCGCTGATCGATGACATTGTAGAGGGCGCTTTCTTCAGGCCAGTTACGCATGAACCGCGCCCGATCCCGCGCATAAGCCGGGGCAAAGCTGCCCATCGAGCCATGCTGGCACATCGAATCCAGGTCGATCAGCGCCCAGCGATCCTGCTGCCAGAACAGGTTGTGACCCTTGAAGTCGCCATGGCTGATGCGCTCGCGAATCAGCTCGGCAAACAAATGATCCAGTGCCGCCAGTTCTGCCTCGGGCGCATCACCGCTCTCAACGTAGGGTGCAAAGCGCTCGATGATGTCCGGTCCCGGCAGGTATTCCGTAATCAGGTAAGCCCGACTGCGCAACCAGAGAAACCGCTTTTCCAGCAACGCCAACGGCTTGGGCGTAGCGATGCCCAGAAATGCCAGGCGATTGCCTTCGCGCCACGAGTGCCATGCACGGCTCGGGCGCCAGAAGCGTTTGAGCCAATGCGCAAAGCCTTTGATGTTGTAGCGTTTGATCACCAACGTCCGACCCGCTACATCGACTTTTCCTACGCTCGCCGCACCGCCGGTCTTGTACAGATGCCCCTGATCGAGCAATGCATCGGCCTTATCCAGCACCGGCAGCATCGCCGTTTCTTCCTCGCGACGAATAGCCCGCAGGCCGAACGGCCCGCGCTGAACGCTGAACAGCGTGCAATCGCGGCCCACCTTGATCAGGTAGTCCTTCAAGCGCCAGCTGCGAACCTTGTCGATCTGCTTCTGCAACGCTTCCATTGGCAAGGCGTGTTCGCCATTGCTCAACAGGTAATACACCAGCAACTCTTCGGTGAATGGCTCCAGCGATTTAGGTAGCTGGGCGAAAAACACACCGAGGTTCTCCAGGACTTTCTGCCGTGACAGCGGTTGGCCGGGGGTCTCGGCGCAAACGCCACCGCCATCGATCAGATACAGCCGACCGCGCTGACGCAAAAGGTTGTCCAGATGCAGGTCTTCCTGCCAGAGCCCCTTGCGATGCATTTGGCCGATAGCGCCCAACGCCTCGGCCAGCACGGCCCCTTGCATATCGGCCAGCACCGGCAAGTGCTCGACCTGTTTCCAGGTATCCCCCAGGCTCTCGGCGCCTTCGAGGAAGTCAAACAACAGCCAGCCGCCTTCGCCTTCTTTCAAACCATCCGCCAGCAGTTGCGGCGTGGTCAGGCCTTGATCGGCCAGTAAGCGAACACCGGCCAGTTCACGCTGAAAATGCCGGGCCGCCTTGCTGCCAACCAACAACTTTGCCAGCACCGGCCGGCCACGCCAGACGCCGGCACCAACATAACGCTGTCCCGGCAATACGCGTAGCAAACTCAACAACTGCAATTGGCCGGGGCCGGCAGCATCGGCCAGGGAAATACTCATCGGCAGGCTCGGGCTGCGGCCGGCGTTTTTCAGCTCGGACAAACGCATCAACGTGTCTCCTTATGACTGCGCCGGGCAGTCAGGCGCGACATCCAACTGTCCACCAACGAACTGTCCTGAGGCTGTTCGAGATAGACCGCCAAAAACTCGCGCAACTGCGCATCGGTCCATTCCGGGGCGCGGCGCAGCAACGGTTCCAGGTCCTTGATCCGGTCACGCTGGCCAAACAGTAACGGCCGGGTTTTCTCCAGGTCGATCAGCTGCGCCTCATAACCGTCTTCCGTGGGTCGTAAAAAAATATGCTTGGGGTAGAAACACCCGTGAACCTGGCGCACGCCGTGCAGCTGCCGCGCCAGTTCGCCACAGGCTTTCATAATGGCCAAGTGTTGCTCCTCGCTCAGCTCCGACCAGAACTGCAACAGCGAATCCAGATCATCCCAGCCATCCAGGGCGCGAGTCAGCAGCACCGCACGGACTTCGCCATCAAATTTTCGCTCACCAAAAAACGCCGCCTGCAGTGCCGGAATGCCCAGCTTCTGATAGAGACTGATGTTGCGAAACTCACGAGCGAAACTCGGCTCGCCGAAGGGCGCGCGCAAGGTGCGGGTCAGGTAGTTGCTTTGGCGCTTGAGGTAATAGCCATGACCTTCCAGGTCCAGCCGAAACACACTGCTCCAGCCATCACTAACGGTATTGGGTTCATCCACTGCATCGAGCTGCTTGGCCCAAAGTTCGTCGAAGGTGCCGAGGCCGTGATGCTCAAGGAGCGCACGGTCTTCGGCGGCCAGAAAATCGGTCATTCACGCCCCTTAAAAAATCTCACTACGTGCCGGATGCGTTTTTTGTCGTCGGCATCGAGCCGATCACACTGGCGGTATTGCAGATAAAAACGCAGACGCTGGGTTGCCGACAGGTGATATTTGGCCACCTTGTCGAGACAGGCCAGGTCTTTGGTAATTCGGTATTTGAGCCAGAAGCCGCGCCAGAAATCGCCGTTGGGGCAATCGATCAGAAACAGCTTGGGTTCATCGTCGACCAACAGGTTGCGCCACTTCAAATCGTTATGGGTAAAGCGCTTGTCGTGCATGATCCGGGTGTACCCGGCCAGTTGACGACTGACGGTATCCACCCAATCGCGATCCGCGAGCCTGGGGTCGTGCCGGCCAGCAAGGGCTGACAAGTCTTCGGTGTTGGGCAGTTCGCGGGTAATCATCGCACCCCGGGCATACGCCGCACCGCGCCGCTCCAGGCCCCAGGCCACGACTTCAGCGGTGGGAATACCCCACTTGGCGAAACGTTTGAGGTTCTGCCATTCGGACTTGACCCGGGGTTTGCCCAGATAGCGGCGCAGACCTTTGCCGGCACCCACGTAGCGCTTGACGTAATAATTGACGCCATTGCGATTAACGCGGATGACCTCGGACAACGGGTCGAGGGTCACGCTCTCGCCCTGAAGCGCGAACACCGCGTCCAGGCTGCCAAAATCTTGCGCCAGATCGCTGTAAGCAGACCCCAGTTTCCAGCCCGGCATCAGAGCGCGTCTCCGTATCGCTGTTTACGGTCGTAAAGCTTGTTGGCTTTGCCTTCAAGCCAGGCAAGCAACGGGGCTTCTTCGGCCAGAATCTGGCGCAATGGCTGCTGGAAGTAGCCTTTGAGGAAGCGCAGCTTGTCGCGCCGGGTCAGGCCGATGTCCAGCGCTGAGAAATACAGCGCTGCCAGGTCTTTGTCGCGCCAGCGCCGGGTAATTGCCGGGCGGGTCTGGGCGCGGTGCAGATCAATCACCGAGAGTTTGAAGTCATCGGCCGTCACCGGTTTATCGGTGTGCAGCAGGAAGTGGCAGATGTAGCAGTCGCGGTGGTTGACCCCGGCGCGGTGCATCATGCCCGTCATGCGGGCGACTTCGGCGATCAGCGCGCGCTTGAGCCTGGGCTCGGGCGGTTGTTTGACCCAATCGATGCTGAAGTCTTCGAGGCTGACGGTGGGCGCCAGCTCTTCGGTGACGATGAACGAGTGCTGGTCCGCCGGGTTGCTGCCCTTCTCGCCATAAGCCACGGCGGTCATGGTGGGTACGCCGACTTCTTTGAGGCGCTGAATGGCTTTCCATTCCTGGCCTGCGCCGAGGACCGGCAATTTGGCGGTCAGCAGGTTCTTGAAAATCTCACCCCAGCCAATGCCACGGTGAATCTTCACGAAGAAACCATTGCCGTTCACTTCAGTGCGCAACGTCCGGCGTGCTTCCAGCTCACGGTAAACCTCACCCTGCAGGCCTTCGACTTCAGTGAACGCATCCCGTCCGGCCCACAGGCTCTTGAACGGTTCAGCCAGCATCAACTTCATTAAGCGTGCTCCGCCAGAATCACATCGGCCGCGTGCTGCGGCATGCTATAGAGGTCGGCCGTCTCGGCGAAAGCCAGACCGTTGCGGCTCCAGGCCGCCCGTGCCTGAGGGTCGTTCAACATGCCGGTCAGGTACTGCGTCAGTTGCGCCTGATCGAATGGTTCGTCCAGCACCAGACCGGCGTCGGCCTCGGCAATGTAATGGGCGTAACCACAGACTGCGCTTACCAATACCGGCAACCCGGCCACCACGGCTTCGAGCAACACGGTCCCGGTGTTTTCGTTGTACGCCGGGTGGATCAACAGATCGGCGCCGAGCAGGAAACGCGGAATATCGCTGCGACCCTTGAGGAACGTCACGTTGTCGCCGAGCCCCAAAGTGGCGCTCTGCATCTGGAACAATTTGGGGTCATCCTGGCCAATTACAAACAGCCTGGTGCGTTTCTTCAGATCAGCGGGCAATGCGGCCAGCGCCTTGAGGCTGCGATCGACACCCTTGGTCTTGAACCCGGAGCCGATCTGCACCAGCAGCAATTCATCGTCCTTGAGGTTGAATTCGCGACGGAATTCGGCGCGTATCTCGGCCGCATTGGCCGGCGCGCGACGATCCTGGGAGATGCCCGGTGGCAGCAAATGAAAGCGTTCCAGCGGCGTGTCGTAATACTTGATGAACAGCGGCTGCTGGACCTCGGAGATCATCAGCACTTCGGTCTTTGCGTCCTTGGCGAACACCGCGCGCTCGTACTCGGCGAAGTGCCGGTAGCGACCCCAGCGACGGTACAGCGAGTTGCGCAGGTTTTGCGCCTTGTCTTCGAAGCAGCCGTCGGCGGCGTAGTAAACGTCCAGGCCCGGCATCTTGTTGAAACCGATCAGCCGATCCACGGGGCGCTTGGCCAGATCCGCTTCCATCCATTCGCTGAGCTTTTCGTTACGGCGATGGTTAAAGAACGCTTTGACCGGCGCGACCAGCACTTCAAAACCCGGCGGCACGTCGCCCTCCCAGATCAGCGTATACACACGAATCTGATGGCCGCGCTTCTGGCATTCCAGGGCGATGCGCATGAAATCGCGCTGCAAGCCCCCGAATGGAAAGTACTTGTACAAGACGAATGCCAATTGCATCAGCGCAGCTCCTCAGCCAGTAACAACGTGCTCAGTCGAGTCGCGACACGCTCGGGGTTCAGGCGCGTGAAGCACAGCGGCCACTCACGCTTCAGGTCGAACCGACGGGCATCATCGGCCGTCGGTTGATAGGTGCATTTCTTTTGCAGGCACGGCGCGCAGGGGAAATCGCTGGCGATGTGAATCTGCGCCTTGCCGTAGGCGCCGGTCAGGCCCGGATTGGTCGGCCCGAACAGCGACAAGGTTGGCACGTCGAGCGCGGCCGCCAGATGACCGAGGCCAGTGTCCACGGCCACACAGGCCTGGGCGCCGGCCAATACTTTGCCGACGCCGGCCAGATTCAGCTTGGGCAACACTTCGACATGACGGAACCCGGCGGCGATGCGCTCGGCCCGGGCCTTCTCGACCGGATTGCCCCACGGTAGCTTCACCGCGACACCGAGGTAACCGACCCGCTCGGCCAATTCACGCCAATAGGCTTCCGGCCAGTGTTTGGTGTCCCACGTGGTGCCATGCAGGAACAGCACGTAAGGATTCTTGCGCGGCAGTTCCACAAGGCGCTCGACATTCAGGCCGTAATCGCCCAGCCCTTTGGGCAAGTCGTAGCCCAATGCCAGGGCGAACAACTGACGCACCCGCTCAACCGCGTGTTGCCCACGTCCCACCGCCAGGCGACGGGAATAAAAGCGCGCGGCAATCGGTTCGCGTGCCGATTCCTTGTCGAGCCCGGCGACCGGTGCTTTGACATAGCGGGTCAGCCAGGCGCTTTTCAGCAGGCCCTGAGCATCAATCACCAGATCGTATTTCGAAGCGCGAACGCTTTGTTTGAAGCGCTTCCACTCGCCGCTTTTGATGGTTTGCCAGAGGTTCTTGCGCCAGCGACGGATCGCCACCGGAATCACCTTGCTCACGGCCGGGTGCCAGGTCGGGATTTCGGCGAAGCCTTCTTCCACCACCCAGTCGAACTGGATGCCGGGGATCGCCCGCGCCGCGTCGGTCAGCGCCGGCAACGCGTGAATCACGTCGCCTAGCGATGAAGTCTTGATCAGCAGAACGCGCAAACTATTTGACCTCGATCACAGTGCCCTGCAACCGCTGCAAAGCTTCGTTCACGGCTTGCGGCATGAGCTGGCGCAGACAGTTGTAATGACCGAAACGGCAGGTGCGATCGAAGCAAGGGCTGCATTCCAGGCCCAGGCGCACAATCTCGACATGCTCGGCCAACGGTGGCGTGAAACCCGGCGATGTCGAGCCGTAGACCGCGACCAGCGGGCGGTTCAGCGCCGCAGCAACGTGCATCAGGCCGGAGTCGTTGGACACCACCGAGTCAGCACAGGACATCAGATCAATGGCTTCAGCCAGGGAGGTGCCGCCGCTGAGGTTCACCGATTCTTCACGCAGGCCCGGAATCAGCCGCGCGCGAATGTCTTCGCCGACCGCGTGATCGTTTTTCGAGCCGAACAACCAGACTTGCCAGCCTTCGCGGATCTTCGCTTCGGCGACCTTGGCGTAATGCTCGGACGGCCAGCGCTTGGACTCGCCGAACTCGGCACCGGGGCACAGCGCCAACACCGGGCGGTCCAGGGTCAGGCCGAACTTGGCCAGTGCCGCCTCGCGAGTGACCGGGTCGATCCGCAAGCTCGGCCGCGGATACGGTTTCGGCAGCTCGACACCGGGCTCGAAGGCCAGCGCCATAAAGCGCTCGATCATCAGCGGGTAACGTTCTTTATCCAGGGTGCGCACATCATTGAGCAAGCCGTAGCGGAACTCGCCACGCCAGCCCGTGCGTTTCGGGATGCCGGCGAAGAATGGCACCAGCGCCGACTTCAGGGAGTTGGGCAACAGGATCGCCTGGTCGTACTGACCGGCCAGGGATTTGCCGATGCGTCGACGCGTCGCCAGTTCCAGGGCGCCATGGCCGAGCGGAAAGCTCAAGGCCTGACGGACTTCGGGCATACGCTCAAGTATCGGCCGGCTCCACTCGGGGGCCAGGACGTCGATTTCGCACTGCGGGTGGCGTTGCTTGAGGCACTGAAACAGTGTCTGCGCCATCACCATGTCACCGACCCAGCTGGGCCCAACGATCAGAATTTTCATGTGGTTTCCAAAAACGAAACCGGGGAGGCATACGCCTCCCCGCCTCGAGAATCCAGCACCCGCAGCCTTGGCTGCCAGGTCATTTGGACGAGCCGGTTGGGGCTCGTCGGATCAATTTTGTGCACATCCAGTGCGGTGCAGCTTAGCTGCCTCACTTTACAAAACAACACAGACCTACTGTGGGAACGTGCTTGCTCGCGAAAGCGGTGTGTCAGTCACCAACAATGTCATCTGACACACCGCTTTCGCGAGCAAGCCCGCTCCCACATTTGAATCGTGTCGCTTAACTCAATCCCAGCTCACGCCAGATCCGCATCACCTGGCGTCGTTCGTCCACGAACTGATCACCCGGTATCACTCCCGGGTCCTTCTGCAAGGCCTGCCGATGAGCGGCGGAACGGTAGGCTTTATAGGCCTCTCGCAGCAGGCTGGCGTCTTCGGCAGGCATCAGCCCTTCGTGTTCCAGCTCTTCCAGAATGCGGATATTGTCCGTCCAGCGCAGCAATGGCGGATGTGTTTCGGACCACGCCAAGGCCGCGTATTGCACCATAAATTCAATATCGACGATACCTCCGGCGTCCTGCTTGAGGTCGAATGGCGCCGTGGCCTCGAAGGCATTTGCCCCGGTGCCGGCCGCCGTGCTCTTGCTGCCGAGGTTATCGCGCATCTTGGCGCGCATCTCGCTGACCTCCTGACGCAAGGTCGCCAGGTCGCGCGATTTACCCAATACCGCGGCGCGGACTTTCTCGAAAGCCTGGCCGACATCCTTGCTGCCCACCAGCACCCGCGCCCGTACCAGCGCCTGATGTTCCCAGGTCCAGGCTTCATTTTCCTGATAACGGGCAAACGCCCCTACCGAACTCACCAGCAACCCCGACGCGCCCGACGGCCGCAGCCGCATATCGACTTCATACAGCTGACCGGAGTTGGTCTGCGTCGTAATCAAATGAATGATCCGCTGCCCCAGCCGGGTAAAAAATTGCGCGCCGTCGATGGGTTTCGCCCCGTCAGTCTCGGCCTGCGGATCGCCATCATGGATGAACACCAGGTCCAGGTCCGAACCATGCCCCAGTTCCAGACCACCGACTTTCCCATAACCGACAATGATGAAGCCGGGATCGCACAACGTGCCGTCGGTGCGCAGCGGCGTGCCATATTTGGCCACGGTCTGGCGCCAGGCCAGGGCCAGCACTTGTTCGAGGATCGCTTCGGCCAGCCAGGTCAGGTAATCGCTGACTTTCATCAATGGCAGGCTGCCGGCGATCTCCGAAGCGGCGACCCGCAAGCGGTGCGCCAGTTTGAAATGGCGCAAGGCTTCCATTTGCTGTTCGAGGTCGTCTTCGGGAATCCGCGTCAGGCGCTCGCGCAACTCGGCCGCCAGTTCCGGCGCCAGGGGCGGTTTGAACAGCCGGCCTTCATTGAGCAATTCATCCAGCAACAGCGGGAAGCGGGTGATCTGCTCGGCGATCCACGGGCTCGCCGCGCACAAGGTCAGCAAACGCCGCAGCGCGCCGGGATTTTCGGTCAGTAACACCAGATAGGCGGAACGGCGGGCCACGGCCTCGACCAGCGGCAGCACGCGTTCCAGCACCAGGTCCGGGTTGGCATGCTCGACCGCCTGGGCCAGCAACCGTGGAATAAAGGCATCGAGGCGCTCGCGCCCCAGACGTTGCATCGCGCGCAATTGCGGGCTGCTGCGCAAACTGGCCAGCGCTTTCAAGGCTTTGGTGGCATCGGCAAAACCGCCCTCTTCCAACTGACGGCAAGCGGCCTCTTCATCCTGGGCTTCTTCCCACAGCGGCAGCCATTCGCCGCCAACCACCACTTCGCTTTCGGTGCCTTCTTCTTCATCGGGATCGGCGATCACCTGGCCAAAATGCCAGGCCACACGCCCACGCCAATGCATCAGTTGCTCTTGGAACGCCGCCCAATCGGCAAATCCCATCATAAAGGCAATGCGCGCCTGATCCTGTGCGCCGTCCGGCAGCATTTGGGTCTGGCGGTCGGCGATGGCCTGGATCGCATGCTCGGTGTAACGCAGAAACTCGTAACCTTCGCGCAACTCACTGATCACCGCGGGCGGCAGGTAACCCTGACCTTCCAGCGTGCTCAGTACTTTTAATAAAGGACGCTGCTGCAGACTCAGGTCGCGACCACCGTGAATCAGCTGGAAAGCCTGGGCGATAAACTCGACTTCACGAATGCCGCCGGAGCCAAGCTTGATGTTGTCGGCCATGCCCTTGCGCCGCACTTCCTGCTGGATCAGCTGCTTCATGGTGCGCAGCGCTTCGATGGCCGAGAAGTCCAGGTAACGCCGGTAAACGAACGGGCGCAGCATTTCCTGCAACTGCGCGCCGGCCACTTGATCGCCGGCCACCACCCGCGACTTGATCATCGCGTAGCGTTCCCAGTCGCGCCCCTGATCCTGGTAATACTGCTCCAGAGCGTTGAAGCTCAAGACCAGCGCACCTGCCGAACCATAAGGGCGCAGGCGCATGTCGACGCGAAATACAAAACCGTCCACGGTCATCGGGTCCAGCGCCTTGATCAGGCGCTGGCCAAGGCGGATGAAAAATTCCTGGTTGTCCAGCGGGCGCTTCACCCCGACGGTTTCGCCGCCCTCGGGATAGGCGAAGATCAGGTCGATGTCCGACGACAGGTTGAGCTCGACGGCGCCGAGCTTGCCCATGCCCAGGATGACCATCTGTTGCGGCTCGCCGCTACGCCGACCGGTGGGCACGCCGAACTGCTGGCAATGGCGCGAGTACAACCATTGATAAGCCTGATCGATGCTGGCATCGGCCATGTCCGAGAGGTCGCGACAGGTCTGGATCAGATCAGCCTGACGGGTCAGGTCACGCCAGACGATCCGCACTTGATGACGAGCGCGCTGGCGGCGCAAGGCGCGGCCGAGTTCGTCTTCGGTCTCGGCGGCGTTGACTGCGCCAGCAACCTGCCCGCACAGCTCGCCGGGCGCGAAGCTGCGGTCCAGCTCGCCGGACTGCA
The DNA here is from genome assembly GCF_024809425.1 of Pseudomonas sp. JAI111. Lineage (NCBI taxonomy): Bacteria > Pseudomonadati > Pseudomonadota > Gammaproteobacteria > Pseudomonadales > Pseudomonadaceae > Pseudomonas > Pseudomonas sp. JAI111. Next base: position 216,558 of record NZ_JANUCB010000007.1, read on the forward strand.
CCAGCGTCAGCAACATCAAAGGGTCACGAACAGATTGTTCAATCACGAAGTCGCTGGCGGCCGTGACGCGGGCAAATTGTGCCCAGCGATCGGGGGTCCAGGAGGAAAGACCATGATCGTCGTCCAGCGCCGCGACGGCGGTACGGAACGACTGCTCGGCACGGGTGACAAACGGCAGGAGAATGTCGGGCAGTTCAGCAAGCGTGGGAAGGCTCATGGTCTATCCTTGATCGGCGTGTAAAGGGCTGCATGTAGTGATTTTGCGAAATGCACTACGTGATCGACTGTCGAACAAAGGTTAGAAATAGCTGAAATTTCTTTATTTTTGGCAGACAGCATCAAGCTTTCACCTTTTTCGGTTGGCAAAAGACCAACCTTAACGATTATTCTCACAACGCAGCTGGAGGCCACAAGCCGCTCATCTGTAGTTTTACTACTCGTATATACATTCGAAAGGCTGAAATGCCCGATGATTTGTAGTAAAACTACACGCCGCCGGAACAACCTCTCGGCAATCCAAGAATTTATATCGTCTGCCCACAAGGCCAGTCGCAAACTCAGGCAACCGATTCTGGAAGCCTTTCCGCCCTGGAGCAAGCCATGCAAGACCTCGATCCCGTCGAAACCCAGGAATGGTTGGACGCCCTGGAATCGGTTCTCGACAAAGAAGGCGAAGACCGCGCTCACTATCTAATGACCCGTATGGGCGAACTGGCGACCCGCAGTGGCTCGCAGCTGCCTTACGCCATCACCACGCCATACCGCAACACCATTCCCGTTACCCACGAAGCACGCATGCCTGGCGACCTGTTCATGGAACGCCGCATTCGCTCGTTGGTACGCTGGAACGCGATGGCCATGGTGATGCGTACGAACCTGAAAGATTCGGACCTGGGCGGTCACATTTCCAGCTTCGCCTCCAGCGCCACGCTGTATGACATCGGCTTCAACTATTTCTTCCAGGCCCCGACCGACGAACACGGCGGCGACCTGATCTACTTCCAGGGTCACACCTCGCCAGGCGTTTACGCCCGTGCGTTCATGGAAGGCCGCATCTCCGAAGACCAGATGAACAACTTCCGCCAGGAAGTGGACGGTCAGGGCCTGTCGTCCTACCCGCACCCTTGGCTGATGCCTGACTTCTGGCAGTTCCCGACGGTATCCATGGGTCTGGGCCCGATCCAGGCGATCTACCAGGCACGCTTCATGAAGTACCTGGAAGCCCGTGGCTTCATTCCTGAAGGCAAGCAGAAAGTCTGGTGCTTCCTGGGCGACGGCGAGTGCGACGAGCCGGAATCCCTGGGCGCGATCTCGCTGGCTGGCCGCGAGAAGCTCGACAACCTGATCTTCGTCATCAACTGCAACCTGCAGCGCCTCGACGGCCCGGTTCGCGGCAACGGCAAGATCATCCAGGAACTCGAAGGCGTGTTCCGCGGTGCCCAGTGGAACGTGACCAAAGTCATCTGGGGCCGTTTCTGGGACCCGCTGCTGGCCAAAGACGTCGACGGTATCCTGCAACGTCGCATGGACGAAGTCATCGACGGCGAGTACCAGAACTACAAAGCCAAAGACGGCGCGTTCGTGCGTGAACACTTCTTCAACTCGCCAGAACTCAAGGCGATGGTTGCAGACTTGTCCGACGACGAGATCTGGAAACTCAACCGTGGCGGCCACGACCCGTACAAGGTCTACGCGGCGTACCACGAAGCGGTCAACCACAAAGAACAACCGACCGTTATCCTGGCCAAGACCATCAAAGGTTATGGCACCGGTGCCGGCGAAGCGAAGAACACAGCGCACAACACCAAGAAAGTGGATGTTGAAAGCCTGAAGCTGTTCCGCGATCGTTTCGACATTCCAGTGCGCGACGAAGAGCTGGAAAACCTGCCGTTCTTCAAGCCTGAGCCAAACAGCGCCGAAGCCCGTTACCTGAGCGAGCGCCGCACTGCACTGGGCGGTTTCGTGCCACAGCGCCGCGCGCAGAGCTTCAGCGTTCCGACGCCATCGCTGGACACCCTCAAGGCCATTCTTGATGGTTCGGGCGACCGTGAAATCTCCACCACCATGGCCTTCGTGCGCATCCTGGCGCAACTGGTCAAGGACAAGGAAATCGGCCCGCGCATCGTCCCGATCATCCCGGACGAAGCCCGTACCTTTGGTATGGAAGGCATGTTCCGTCAGTTGGGCATCTACTCGTCCGTCGGCCAGCTCTACGAGCCAGTCGATAAAGACCAGGTGATGTTCTACAAGGAAGACAAGAAGGGCCAGATCCTCGAAGAAGGCATCAACGAAGCGGGCGCCATGAGCTCCTTCATCGCTGCCGGTACTTCGTACTCCAGCCACAACCAGCCAATGCTGCCGTTCTACATCTTCTACTCGATGTTCGGCTTCCAGCGTATCGGCGACCTCGCCTGGGCCGCTGGCGACAGCCGTACCCGTGGCTTCCTGATCGGCGGCACCGCCGGCCGGACCACGCTGAACGGCGAAGGCCTGCAACACGAAGACGGTCACAGCCACATCCTGGCTGCCACCATCCCGAACTGCCGCACCTTTGATCCAACCTACGGCTACGAGCTGGCGGTGATCATCCAGGACGGCATGAAGAAGATGACCGAAGAGCAGCAGGACGTTTTCTACTACATCACCGTGATGAACGAGTCCTACCAGCAGCCCGCCATGCCGGCCGGTGTCGAGGAAGGCATCATCAAGGGCATGTACCTGCTCGAGGAAGACACCCGCGAAGCGGCGCACCACGTACAGCTGATGGGCTCCGGCACCATCCTGCGTGAAGTCCGCGAAGCGGCGAAAATCCTGCGTGAACAGTTCAACGTCGGCGCCGATGTGTGGAGCGTTACCAGCTTCAACGAACTGCGTCGCGATGGCCTGGCCGTTGAGCGTACCAACCGTCTGCACCCTGGCCAGAAGCCTAAGCTGAGCTACGTCGAAGAGTGCCTGAACGGCCGTAAAGGTCCGGTCATCGCCTCTACCGACTACATGAAGCTGTTCGCTGAACAAATTCGTCAGTGGGTCCCGTCCAAGGAATTCAAAGTCCTGGGCACCGATGGTTTCGGCCGCAGTGACAGCCGCAAGAAGCTGCGTCACTTCTTCGAAGTCGACCGTCATTTCGTGGTGTTGGCAGCCCTGGAAGCCTTGGCTGACCGTGGTGACATCGAACCCAAGGTGGTGGCTGAAGCCATCGTCAAGTTCGGTATCAACCCGGAAAAACGCAACCCACTGGACTGCTGAGGAGACACTCTGTGAGCGAACTCATTCGCGTACCTGACATCGGCAGCGGTGAAGGTGAAGTAATTGAACTGTTTGTGAAGGTCGGCGACCGTATCGAAGCCGATCAGAGCATCCTGACACTTGAGTCGGACAAGGCGAGCATGGAAGTGCCTGCGCCAAAGGCCGGCATCATCAAGAGCCTGAAAGTGAAGCTGGGCGATCGCCTGAAAGAAGGCGACGAACTGCTGGAGCTGGAAGTCGAAGGTGCCGCTGCTGCGGCCCCGACGGCTGCCGCTGCGCCGGCTGCCAAGGCTGAAGCTGCACCTGCTGCGGCGCCTGCCGCTGCCGCCGCTCCTGCTCCAGCTGCCGCACCTGCTGCCGCTTCGGTTCAGCAAGTGCACGTGCCGGACATCGGTTCGTCGGGCAAGGCCCAGATCATCGAGATTCAGGTCAAGGTCGGCGACACCGTCGCAGCTGATCAATCGTTGATCACCCTGGAATCCGATAAGGCGAGCATGGAAATCCCGTCGCCTGCCGCTGGCGTGGTCAAGGCCATCAGCGTCAAGCTCAACGACGAAGTCGGCACTGGCGACCTGATCCTGGACCTGGAAGTGGCGGGTGCTGCGGCACCGGCTGCGGCCGCTCCAGCTCAGGCGGCGGCACCGGCCGCCGCTGCTCCGGCACCTGCCGCTGCGGCCCCGGCTGCACCGGTTGCGGACAGCGTTCAGGACATTCACGTCCCGGACATCGGTTCGTCGGGCAAGGCCAAGATCATCGAAGTCCTGGTCAAGGCCGGCGACACCGTTGAAGCCGACCAGTCGCTGATCACCCTGGAATCCGACAAGGCGAGCATGGAAATTCCATCGCCAGCCGCTGGCGTGGTGGAAAGCGTTTCCGTCAAGCTGGACGACGAAGTCGGAACCGGCGATCTGATCCTCAAGCTGAAAGTCAAAGGCGCTGCTCCGGCCGCGGCTCCGGCACCAGCTGCCGCGCCTGCTGCTGCTCCTGCGGCGGCCAAGGCTGAAGCGGCTCCTGCTGCTGCCGCTGCGCCTGCCGCACCGGCGGCTGCACCGGCCAAGCCGGGCGCCAAGGTTCACGCAGGCCCGGCTGTACGCCAACTGGCCCGTGAGTTCGGTGTCGAGCTGAGCGCCGTCGGCGCCAGCGGTCCGCACGGTCGCATCCTGAAAGAAGACGTGCAGGTTTACGTCAAAGCCATGATGCAGAAGGCCAAGGAAGCACCGGCAGCCGCTGCTGGCGCAACCGGCGGCGCGGGCATCCCGCCGATTCCGGTCGTAGACTTCAGCCGCTTCGGTGAAACCGAAGAAGTGCCGATGACTCGCCTGATGCAAATCGGCGCGTCGAGCCTGCATCGCAGCTGGCTGAACATTCCGCACGTGACTCAGTTCGACTCGGCTGATATCACCGAGCTGGAAGCGTTCCGTATCGCCCAGAAAGCCGTTGCAGAGAAGGCTGGCGTCAAGCTGACCATCCTGCCGCTGCTGCTTAAATCCTGCGCGCACCTGCTCAAGGAACTGCCGGACTTCAACAGTTCGCTGGCACCAAGCGGCAAAGCGATCATCCGCAAGAAGTACGTCAACATCGGCTTCGCCGTCGACACTCCTGAAGGCCTGCTGGTACCGGTCATCAAGAACGTCGACCAGAAGAGCCTGTTGCAACTGGCTGCCGAAGCCGCCGCACTGGCTGCCAAGGCCCGCGACAAAAAGCTCACCGCCGACGACATGCAAGGCGCCTGCTTCACCATTTCCAGCCTCGGCCACATTGGCGGCACCGGCTTCACGCCGATCGTCAACGCGCCGGAAGTGGCGATCCTCGGTGTCTCCAAGGCAACCATCCAGCCAGTCTGGGACGGCAAAGCCTTCCAGCCGAAACTGATGCTGCCGCTGTCGCTGTCCTACGATCACCGTGTGATCAACGGCGCCGCTGCTGCACGCTTCACCCAGCGTCTGAGTAGCCTGCTGGCGGACATCCGCACCATCCTGCTGTAACAACGACCGGCCCTCCTTCATCGGAGGGCCTTTCGCGTTCCACGTTTTCCGAGCGCCACGCTCGTACCTCAACCCCGCCAATTTGGCGGGGCTTTTTTTGCCTGGAATAAAGCATTTTCCTACGGCCCCAGCTGACCCCGCCCACAACTCCGGTCCACTTTCGCGCGATATTTTTCTTCGTCCAATAACTAGGCTTAGTTCAACAGGAACTTCTAATAAATCCCAAGAACTTCCTTTACTTAGTTAGCGTTATTTCGAATGGATTCGAACATGTTCAAACCGACTGTTGGCCCAATCATTGGCCACACCACAACTAATCACGTGCGTATTTTTCTGCGCGGTGAACATCAAGATGACTCACTGGTCTTTGCCGGCATCCGCTACCGGCGTGAAGGAGAAGTGCGTTGGTCCCAAGGTGTTTTTTCCAAATTGTCCATCCTGCGCGACATGTCCGATGTGATCGCTCTCAATGATTTATCCAGCGACACCGAGTACGAATATCAAGCCGGATGGTTGAGCCCCATGAGCCCGGTGCACACCGTCGAAACGGTTCAGGAGTTACCACTGCAATGGCCTCGGGTGACGTATCGTTTCCGTACACAGTCCAGCAAAACCACAACACCGCGGGCGTATATCGTTGGCTCGTGTCGCTATCTGCGAATGACCGCAGGAGTACCATCGACGCCGCATCTGGGAGACAGGATCTTCGGTTCGATCACCCGGCTCGCGCAGCAGGCTGAACCGCCCATCAGCGCCATGCTGATGACCGGCGACCAAATCTACGTCGACGACTTGAACGTTATTGCGCCTGACCGGGAGTACAAGGAAATACTCAGCAAGTATCGAACGGCGTTTGCCCAGCCGCATATCGCAAAGTTAATGTCCGGCACGCCGACTTACATGATCCTCGACGACCATGAAATAGAAGACAACTGGCCCGCCAACAAAAGCAAGGCAGACGACTATTTATATAAAAATGCCATGGCCGCCTATGAGCTGTATCAAGCCAGCCACAGCCCGGCACATGAACTTCTGCCCAGCGGACAACCGAGCAAAAAACTGGAACAGTATTGGTATCAGTTCACCGAAGGTGACATTGAATGGTTTGTCACTGACAGCCGCACCCGACGCAATCTGTCGGCCGATGATCGACGGATACTCGATGAGGAGCAGGAGCAGGCACTGCGCAAATGGCTGGTCCACAGCCCGGCCAGGGTCAAATGCGTGGTCACCAGCGTGATGTTCTACCCCGACCGCAAATCGCACGGCGATGACGCCTGGAAAGCGTTTCCGGAACAACGACTACGACTGCTGGAGACCATTCGTACACAGCGCATCAAAAACGTCCTGTTCATTTCCGGCGATGTCCATGGCTCCCTCACCAGTCGCCTGAGCCACAGCGAAGATCCAGACTTCGAAGTGCACACCATCGTGTCTTCGCCGCTGTGCAACAGTAAATTGCTGCCGTATGCCAAGGCGTCGACCTTCATGCTTGATCAGCCACTGGCGCAAACCGCCGCCGGAGACTATCGGCATCAACTGACCAGCGACGTGATCAGCCAGGACAACTTTGCCCACCTGATCATTGAGCAGGCGCAGATACGGGTCAATTATCACGACCGCGATGGCAAGCCACTGCAATCGGTCACGATCCCTTTGCGTTAACCGCAAAAAAAATCGCAGCCTTGGGCGACGCCTGTGGCTGCGATTTCTTGCGCAAAAGCATTAGTTTCGGTCGCTGGCTGGAGAAATCCGCACCGCTGCCGACATATTCTTATAGCACTTGGCCTTCATGTCTCTTGTCAGTCAGTGTCGCAATGATGCAACCTTGCCGCAGGCAACAGTTAAGAGGGCGAGAGCCCGGCGCGATCAGCACATTCGAAGCGAGTTTCCCTCAATGAAAAGCCAACCCGATGCCGCCAGCCGTATGGTGGCCGAGGTAGTGACGCAATTGCCTGTGCCCTCGCGGCTCGGCATGCTGCGTTTCGAACGGCTGAATGAAGCTAGCTGGGCGCTCCTGTTTCTCGATCCCAATTGCGAAAGACAGTTTGGTGTGCCGGCCGTGGAGCTCTGCGCCCTGGTCGACTCACCCTACGCCAGCCTGATGGAGCCCGAAGCGCGCTATCAACTGCACGACGCGATTCAGCAGCAACTCAGCGACGGCCCCAATTACCTGATCCGCTACAAACTGCACACCGCCAAGGGCTCCCTGAGCCTGCTCGAACTCGGCGAAGCCTACCGACAACACAATCGACACCTGCTGCGCGGCTACCTGATGGTCGTGGACGGATTGTTCGAGGACGGACAACTGCTGCCGACGCTGGACCTGGAAACCCAGAACTCGCGCCTGCAAATCGCCCTCGAACTCAATCAGCGCGCCCAACTTGAACAACTGCAGCATCTGGATCGGGTGCGCGCCCAGCAAGACCTGATCCTGCTGCTGACTCGCCAGCGCTACAGCAGCAACAATTCCCTGCAAGAAGCCGCCGAGCTGATCACCCGCAGCGCCTGTGATATCTACGAAATCGACTGCGCCAGCCTGTGGAACCTCGAAGGTTCGCTGCTGGTGCCGATCTCAGCCTATCACCGCGCCTCCGGGGAGTATCAATTGCCCGAGCCGATCGATGTCAGCGGTTTCCCGGATTACCTCGAGGCCTTGCACAGCAGCCGCGCCATCGACGCGCACAACGCCATGCGCGATCCGCGTACCCGGGAAATGGCCGAAAGCCTGCGCCCGCGCAATGTGAACGCCATGCTCGACGCCAGTATCCGTGTGGATGGCCAGGTGGTTGGCGTGCTCTGTCTGGAGCAGACCGGCGTGACCCGTGCCTGGCAGTCGGACGAAATCGCCTTCGCCGGCGAGCTGGCGGACCAGTTCGCCCAGGTCATCAACAACCATAATCGCCGCACCGCCACCAGCGCCTTGCACCTGTTCCAGCGTGCCGTCGAGCAAAGCGCCAACGCCTTTTTGCTGGTCAATTGCGACGGCGTGGTGGAATACGTCAACCCGAGTTTCACGGCGATCACCCAGTACAGCACCGAAGAAGTCCACGGCCAGCGGCTGTCGGAACTGCCGGCGCTGGAAAACCTCAGCGAGCTGCTGTTCGACGCGCCCTCGGCGCTGGCCAAGAGCAACAGCTGGCAGGGCGAGTTCAAGAGCCGGCGTAAAAACCTCGAACCCTACTGGGGCCAGTTGTCGATTTCCAAGGTCTACGGCGACAACCGCGAGCTGACGCATTACATCGGCATCTACGAAGACATCACCCAGACCAAACTCGCCCAGCAGCGCATCGAGCGCCTGGCCTACACGGACAACCTGACCAACCTCGGTAACCGCCCGGCGTTCATCCGCAACCTCGATGAACGCTTCGCCCGAGACAGCGATACCCCGATCAGCCTGTTGCTGGTGGACATCGACAACTTCAAGCGGATCAACGACAGCCTTGGCCACCAGACCGGCGACAAGTTGTTGATCAGCCTGGCCCGACGTCTGCGCAACAGCCTGAGCCCGAGTGGCAGCTTGGCGCGTTTTGCCAGTAACGAGTTCGCCGTGTTGCTGGACAACACCGACCTTTCGATGGGCCAGCAAGTCGCCAACCAATTGCTCGCGACCCTCGACAAGCCGATGTTCGTCGATAACCAACTGATCAGCGTCACCGGCTCCGTCGGCCTGGCCTGCGCGCCGCTGCACGGTCGCGATCCACAGACCCTGATGCGTAACGCCGGCCTGGCGCTGCACAAGGCCAAGGCCAACGGCAAACATCAGGTCCAGGTGTTCACCGAAGCGCTGAACGCCGAAGCCAGCTACAAACTGTTCGTCGAGAACAACCTGCGCCGCGCCCTGACCCAGAATGAGCTGGACGTGTTCTACCAGCCCAAACTCTGCCTGCGCAGCGGCCGCTTGCTGGGCATGGAAGCGCTGCTGCGCTGGAACCATCCGGAAAAAGGCATGATCCGCCCGGACCAGTTCATCAGCGTCGCCGAAGAGACCGGGCTGATCATTCCGATCGGCAAGTGGATCGCCCGCCAGGCCTGTCGCATGAGCAAAGACCTGACCGCCGCGGGCCTGGGCAATCTGCAAGTGGCGATCAACCTGTCGCCCAAGCAATTTTCCGACCCGGACCTGGTGTCGTCGATTGCCAACATCCTCAAGGAGGAAGCGCTGCCGGCGAACCTTCTGGAGCTGGAACTGACCGAAGGCCTGCTGCTGGAAGCCACCGAAGACACCCACTTGCAGCTCGATCAGCTCAAGCGCCTGGGCCTGACCCTGGCCATGGATGACTTCGGCACCGGTTACTCATCGCTCAGCTACCTGAAAAAATTCCCGATCGACATCATCAAGATCGATCGAAGCTTCATCCATGAAATCCCGGACAACCAGGACGACATGGAAATCACCTCCGCCGTGATCGCCATGGCCCACAACCTGAAACTCAAGGTCGTGGCTGAAGGCATCGAGACCGCCGAACAACTGGCCTTCTTGCGCCGCCACCGCTGCGACGTCGGCCAGGGCTACCTATTCGACCGCCCTATCCCGGGCTCCGAGCTGATCGAAAAGCTCAAGCGCTACCCGCGCGGCCCGCTCGTCTGACAGCCCACATCCTCGTGTGACACCCCAATCCCCTGTAGGAGTGAGCCTGCTCGCGATGGCGGTGTGTCAGTGACGTGGATTCTGACTGACACACCGCCATCGCGAGCAGGCTCACTCCTACAGGGGTAGTGCGTAACTTGGCAGCATTGGGCACACTGGCAGCCTGTTTATTTACAACTCAACCTGACTGAGGGGACTGCTAATGGTCTTGCGCTCGGAAATCCTGGTGAACAAAAACGTGCTCCCTACCAAAGAACAAGCTCTGCCCGGCCGTGAAACCCCAATGACCGTGCCGGAAAAACACTTCGTCCACGACGCCCCACTGCTGGGCCCGTTCGCGATGGACGTGGATTTTGCGATCTTCGGCCTGGGTTGCTTCTGGGGCGCCGAGCGCAAGTTCTGGCAGCGCGAAGGCGTGGTCAGCACGGCGGTGGGTTACGCCGGCGGCTTTACCCCGAACCCGACATATGAAGAAGTCTGCTCGGGCCTGACTGGCCACAGCGAAGTGGTATTGGTGGTCTACGAGCCGGCAAAAGTCAGCTACGAAGCACTGCTGAAGATGTTCTGGGAATTGCACAACCCCACCCAGGGCATGCGCCAGGGCAACGACATCGGCACCCAGTACCGCTCGGTGATCTACGCCACCAACCCGGCGCAACTGGCCGCCGCCCAGCACAGCAAGGGCGTGTTCCAGGCCGAACTGACCAAGGCTGGAAAAGGCGAAATCACCACTGAAATCGACGAAGCGCCGACGGTCTACTTCGCCGAGGCCTATCACCAGCAATACCTGGCCAAAAACCCTGAAGGGTATTGCGGGATTGGCGGTACAGGCGTGACCTGCCCGATCTGACCTCGTACTGATCGTTCCCACGCTCTGCGTGGGAATGCCTCAATGGACGCTCTGCGTCCGCTTCGGCTGGGACGCGGAGCGTCCCGGGCTGCATTCCCACGCGGAGCGTGGGAACGATCGGTCGGGCATCAACTCTCGGCGATTAACCAATCCATCTGCCACCCACCCTGGGTCTGCCCAAGCTTCTTGGACAACCACGGCAGCAACTCACGCAATTCCTCTTCCAGGCCCCACGGCGGATTCGCAATCGCCAACCCGGAACCATTCAAACTGTTCGGCGTATCCAGCGGATGCACCAACAACTCCACACGCAACAACTTCGGCGCGCCCGTACCGGCCAGGTCCTGATAAAAACGCCGCAACAAGCGCTGGTCCTTCACCGGGTACCAGATCGCCGCCACCGTCTGCCGCATCCGGCCAATCGCCTCTTTCAGCGAAGCCGCGCAGCGCTGCATCTCATCGAGTTGTTCAAACGGCGGATCAATCAACATCACCGCCCGCTTCTCCTGCACCGGCAACATCGCGCGAGGCACATGCCAGCCTTCGCCCAGATGCACCTTCACCCGACGGTCGCCGGCCATGTTGTCCTTGAGCAACACACCGTCCTCGGGGTGCTTCTCGTTGAGCATCACCCGATCCTGCGGCCGCGTCAGGCGCCGCGCCAACTCAGGCGATCCCGGGTAATAGCGCAACTGGCCATCCGGGTTCATGTCGTGCAGCACTTTCATATAGTCGGCGGTCAACGCCGGCAAATCCGGCTGATCCCACAAACGCGCAATACCTTCCAGGTACTCACCGGTACGGCTCGCCTGATCACCCTGCAGGTCATACAGACCAATGCCGGCGTGAGTATCGAGATAGGCAAACGGCTGCTCCTTGCGCGACATCAAGGCGATGAGGCGGGTCAAAGTCAGGTGTTTGAACACATCGGCGTGATTGCCGGCATGGAAGGCGTGACGATAATTCATGATTGCTCCTGCGAAGGCCGGGAAGTTTACCTTGTACGGCGCCGAACGTCAGGGCCTCACAGCCGAGCGGCCACTCCACACGCTGATCGTTCCCACGCTCCCGCGTGGGAACGCCTCAAGGGACGCTCCGCGTTCCAGTCGCGCCGCCGGTGTCGAGTCGGGCATCGAATGTGACGCAGAGCGTCACGGGCTGCATTCCCACGCAGGAGCGTGGGAACGATCACTCTGCGGCGCTACTCCGAAGACCGAGCCCGCAACCGCCGCCCAATCACGTCCAACACATCACAGCCATCGCGCAATGGAATGGCGCAGAGCAACGCAAAATCACTAAGAATGAACGACTCACACTCGACGGAGCCGCGCATCGACATGTTCTCCAGCACTTGGGTAACGGCTCGGATTCGATAGTTGGCGGCGTCGTATAAAACATCGAGCGGCGCGTGGGTATCGACGAACAGCGTGGGCATGTCGGTGCAATTGCTGGTGAGGGCCATGAAGCGGCTTTTGGGGTGGGGGATTGGTTTTTCGTAGGGTGGGTCGGGGTGAAGATTTTTCATTTTCAAGTTCCAGAGGCAGTAAATAGGAACTGCCATCAACCCTCCTACAGGCTGGGGTGGCAGTTATGCGCGGGGTAGGAGTATCGAGGCCTTTGGAAAACTCGACCACGCCGAAGCGTGCCCGCGCACAACCGCCGCAACTGATCTTACGGACGCACGTTAACGGCCGCAAACCAAGCTTCGACGCCAATACATTCCAACGACTTTGAAGGGCTCCTACACCCCGCCACTGAATTTTCAGTGACCACCAGAGACTATCGATGGAATGCATTTCAAACCAGTTCATGGAAACCGATACGACTGACCAAAAAGGGGACGGATTTATTTGTTGTTCTATAACAACACCTTCGAAGCTGGCAGCAAAAACAAATCCGTCCCTTTGCTGTCCGACTTGATCTGTAGCAATTGCATGGCCAATTTATCGGCCTAAAACTAGTCAGTCCTCAAACAGTATAGTTCGCCCGGGGACTTTGACATTCTTTCAAATTTACCTAATGTCAAATATCCGTTGAAGTCCGTCTCTAGCACTTTTTTGTCAGCATATTTTTTATACTTGGTCGGTAACTCGCAAGCAAAGATGTAGAGCCTCCAAACATCAAATCCATCTGTCCTGCCGTCCGGGCCGTAGTCAAAGTCTACGCATAGATCAGGAAAATACACGGCGCAGCCTACGCCATGAAGTTCATAAGTAATGTCGCCGATAATTGTTCCGCATCGCTCGATCTTATTCGTCCGCCACAGCCTTAAAATACATCGGCTGCCAAATTTCTCTTCGAGTAGTGCGGTTGCTTTGTCCACCATAAAAAGGTAGTCGAATATAAGCTGATCAAGGCTCTCGTTACTGCAATTCATCGTCTTCGATGCTCCAGTCTGTCATGTCCAGTGTTGCTTGCAGACTTTAAAACCTCTTCAATGCTGTTCAGGTTTCCTTTATGTCCCGCTATGTCGGCCACAAGATTTATTATTACTTTAGTCGATGTCTGTCTAGCTGCCGACGCACGGTGATGCCCATCGAGGATATACAGTTTTCCGTCATTTTCTGCGACATCAATAGGGAAGTTAGAATGGAAACCACCTTCGCGCATGTCTTTTGCGATATTTTCTACACGCTTTGTAGAGCCTTTACCTGATAACGCATGCGTTCGATTTAAACTGCTCGGGTCAACGTCATATATTAGGGAAGGCAGATTCGGCTCCCGCTTATCAACCTTCACCTTCGCAACCGGATCCTCATCCCCAAACGAAGGCTTGCGACACCCATCTCCCCCAGGACAATCACTCAACCCCAACGGATCAACCCACCCCGTCGGGTTCCTTGTGTACTGATACCCGTTTAACCCACCTGCCAATCCACTCGGATCCGGCGTCAGATATCGCCCCACATCCGGGTTGTAATACCGATGCCGGTTGTAATGCAGGCCCGTCTCGGCATCGAAATATTGCCCCTGAAACCGCAACGGTTGTTCAAGTTGCTCGCCCCCGCCGAACGTTTGGCGAATGACTTTGCCGTAGGCGTTGTACTTCGCTGACCAGACTATCTCGCCACCAAAATCGGTCAGTTCCTGTGGCGTACCCAGGTGGTCGAGTTGGTAGTAGAACGGACAGGCTTTTCTCGGGCCTTTGCCGTCGAGCATGGCCAGTGGGCGGAAGGTGCCGGGTTCGTAGAGGTAGCTGCGGTAGTGTTCGCGGCTGCTTTCGGCGATGAGGTTGTCGCCTTGCCAGAAGAACTCGGTGGTTTTGCCGTCGACGGTTTTGGCGATGCGGCGGCCGAAGGCGTCGTAGCGGTAGCTGGCGGTGCGACCGTCCGGGGTGGTGACGCCGATGAGTCGGTGCTGGCAGTCGTAGCGGTATTCGGTGACGAGTTTTTGTCCGGTGCCGCGGCGTTCGCGGATCAGGTTGCCGAAGGCGTCGTAGTCGTAATGGCGGTCGCCTTGCATCAACAACCGATTGCCCCGGACCTTCGCGGCGCCGGGGCGGTCCTGCATCAGCAGGTTGCCGGCCGGGTCGTGGGCGAAGCTTTCCGGCGGCTGGTCGCGCAAGTGGCGGACGCGGGTCAGGCGGTTGAGCGGGTCGTATTGGTAGTTGCGTTGGCCGTGACGGGTGTCGGCGATGCTGTCGAGATTGCCGTTGGTGCTGTAGGCATAGTCGCGGCGATACAGCGCTTGGTGTTGCTGACTGACAGCGTGGGCCTTCAGACGTCCCTGATCGTCGTAGGCATAGTCGCTGAGCAACTGGCCTTGCTGGCGTTGCCGTTCGCGACCGAAGACGAACTGGTGGGTCGTGAGCCGCGCGCCGTTGAGGTCGATGGCGGTCAGTGCGCCGCCCTTGGCGTGGTGATAATCAAGTTTGCTGCCGTCCGGCAGGCGCAGGCGATTGAGCTGGCCGCAGGCATCGTAGGCGTAGCGCAACGTGCCCCAGCCCTGATGCTCGGTGATCAATCGGTCCTGTTGGTCGTACTCGAATTCCAGCGGGTGGTCGTGGCCGTCGTCGACGCTGACCAATCGCCCGAGGCTGTCATAGCGGTATTGAACCTTGATGCCGTCGGGCAGGGTTTTGACTAATAGCCGCCCTTCCGCATCCCGCTCGTACCCGGTGATCAGCTGCGAGCCGTCATCACCGAATTCGGTTTTCTCCAGCAGATGGCCGTTGAGGTCGTAAACGTATGCGGTGCGCTGGCCGTCGAATCCGGTTTCCTGTCGGATCAATCCGCCAGGGGTGTAGTCCAGCCGGTATTTTTCGCCGGATTCGTTCTCGATTTCCGTGAGCAACAACTGCGCGTTGTCGTAGCGATACTTCAGCTCGGTGCCGTCGGCATGGATGCGGCGGCTGACCAGGTGCAGGTCGTCGAGGTATTCGTAGCGGGTGACGCGACCGAGTTCGTCGCGTTCGGCGGTGATCTTGCCGTAGGCGTTGTAGCTGTAGGCACGACTCGCGCCGGTAGGAAGAATCGTCTGGATCAGTCGGCCGACGGCGTCCCATTGGTATTTCGTAACCGCGCCATGTTCGTCCTGACGGGTAATCTGCCGACCCTGTGCATCGTAGGAAAAGCGCCGCCGACCGCCGTCCGGCAGAGTTTCCTCCACCAACTGACCCAAACCATTCCAGACGAACACATGCCGGCTGGTATCCGGGTAGCGGATCGACAGCAACTGACCTTTTTCGTCGTAGTGATAGTGAGTGACCTGCCCGTCAGGATCGGTCGCTTCGGTGACGTCGCCCTGAGCGTTGCGCTGATATTTCCACACCGCATTACCGCGATAGCGCGCATGCAAGAAACCGTTGCGATACTCGTAGGACGTTGGCTCGTCTTCTGGCGGAATCAGCGCCACCAGCCGTCCGACTTCGTCGTAGCGGTATTCGGTCACCGCGCCGACCGGATCCTGCTCGGCAATCAACCGGCCTTGGTCGTCGTAGGCCTTGAGGTGTTCACCGCCGTCCAGATCGACCTTGCGCACCAGCCGTGCACGATCATCGTGGACATAAACCTCTTCGCTGCCATCGATGTTGTGGACGGTGACGCTGCCCTCGTCGTCCCAGACATAACGCGCGTCCATTTGCGCAAACGAAGCCCAGTGGCGGACACATCGGGCCGCCTTGCCGGAGCGTTCCCACTCCCAGAAGAAACTCGCCCCACCGGCCAGTTGCCGCTGGAGAATGACGTGGTGGTCGTCGTAGTCGTAGCGTTCACCTTCGCCGGCGGCGTTGGTGGCTTCGATGAGTTGATCGCGCTCGTCGTAGCGATAACTGACCAGCGTCTGCTCGGTCTTCCAGGGGTTATCGAGCGTCTGGGCCGGGACAAACACCTGGTAGTCGACGGCGATCAGATGGCTGCGCTCATAGCGCAACAGCAAGGCGCGGCCGGCGCCGTTGTCGAGACGTTGAATGCGGCCCTGTCTGTCGCGGGTGATGCGCAGACGGTTGTCGTATCCGTCGCTGATCGCTGTCAGAAAACCATTCTGAAAGTGATAGAAACGGGCTTCGTCACCGGCTTGGGCGAGGATCAGTTCCTCGGGTTCATCACCGAGATAAATCGCCGCGCGCGACAGGCTGTTATGAATCTCCGGACATTCGGCGGACGGTAGCGGAAAGGTGGTGCGACGGTTTTCGTGGTCGATCCAGATGACCGTGTCGCCGTCGATTTCCAGTCGATGGGACAACGAATGGCTCCAACCGAAACCGAGGCCACAGTCGATCTCGGCGGCGCTGGTGCGGTAGAGCCGGGTGAAATCGAACGGCAGCAAACCATCGAGCGCACCGTCGCTGAGGGTCAGCAGCTCTTCGCCAGTGACCATCGACACTGGGCATTTGTTGGTGGCGGTTTTGTCGGCGGAATCGGCGGGGTCGCCGTTGGGGTTTTTCGCTTGAACCGGGACGTTGTCGTGATGCTCGGTTTGCTTGAGTGTGGTGTTGCGCTTGGCATCCCAGCGCAGTTGCATGCGACCTTTTTTGAGACCCGCCGCTACACCGCGCGCGGCGACCGATTTGTACTGGTCGACGTACTTCATGAAGGTGTTGAGGATATTGAAAGTGGCCTCGACGAAACGTATCGCGAGATTGGCCAACACCATCCCGTACTTGATTCCACGAAGCTTCAAATAGGCCACGGCTACGGGCATGCCGACACCCGTAAAAACCAGCGCCGAAGCAATCAAAACATCGATCAGCACCGAGACAATGGCATTGCTGACCGCCCCTGCTGTGGTACCCACAACTTCACTTGGCGGTAACGCCGAAAACCAAAGACTCGCGGCACGAAACAGCAGGCAAAGCGCCGCCTCATCACTCGCCAGCAACAAGGCTTTTTCCATCGCAGCGGGGGATTGCTTCGCCAGCTCGATAAGTTGCTGCGCACTGCTGCCTAGTCGTTCAAGGTGAGCGCCAGGATTTTGAAGGATGTCAAAGACGAGATTTAGACCGTCCCAAACTCCCATGACCGCCGCCCAACTTCCCGCCAGCAGTCCGTTACCAGCGGCGGCAAAAGTCGAATGCGACCATTGTGGTTTGTAGCCTTCCCACTCTTTGCGCAGCCAACTTTCCAGTTCTTGGGTCAGGCCATCGTAAGAGGAGAACAGATCATCAATTTGATCCGGCGTAACTTCACTCTGAACATGAACCCGGTAGAACTTGCCCGGTGTCCCTACGAACTGCCCTTTACCGTACTCGTCGAGCTTGACCGGTGTGCTCTCTCCGCCATCGCTGGCAACCACATCAACCGAAATATTCCCCAACGGAATGTCATAAACCGATTCGAACTTGCTCTCGATCTCCAGGATTCCACTTGCAGGACACCGCGCCAAACCCGAGAAAAAATCGTCGTCGCGACTACTCACCGCTGTCGTCGTATCGCCAAGCTTTATCAGCCGCTCCATGTCCAACAGCGAAGGCATGTCCATCGCGCGGCTGGCCTTGTCCGCATTCCGGCTCAAGAAGCTGCCAAGTTGCTGCCGATACAAAACCAAGGTGTCTTTAAAACCGTCGAGCTCCTGCTCGATCCATACGATCTGATCCATCAGTCCAGCTCCGTTATCAGGTAATCCACCAAGGCTGATTTCGGTGCTTGAGGCAGGTCCGGCGTATCTAGAAAAGTCGCGACTTTGTGCCGCAATACGCTCGGCGAAAACGCCTCAAAAAGATCAGGTCGGTCCTCGCTCAACCACATCAACAAGTTGTTAATACGGGTTGTTGCGGACTCGTTGGCGAGGTGTTCGAGCAGCGATGCAGAAACTTCCCACCACGGAAAAACCCTGGAAGTTTTAAGCGCACTACCGCCGATATCGAGCGGCTGACCATTGATCAAACAACGGTCGATCACAGGCATTAACTGCGCGACCTTAACCTCGGCAGACTGAAGAATCGGCAGCAAATAACGCCCATCCCAGAACCGAAAAAACACCGCATTACCGTTGGGTAAAAGCACTTGAGTGAGGCTGCGCAGATGCTCGACCAGCACGTCTTGAGAGGCAGAAGAAACCGCCAGCCAACCCCAATCCCGAGAATCGGTGCTGGCAACCCACTCCAGAAACTCACCGCCCGCAGCGACGATTCCGACATAGGGCATGACAGGTTCCCACTCGGCGTAGTCGGTGTCGGCCCAGATCGGGCTCGGTGCCTCAGCAGAAATCGCGTGCTGCCACGCTTTGAATGGCTCCGCTGCGCTGGCATTACTGAAGATCGCGAAGAGTTGTTCCGACGGTTTTAGCGGATGTCGTTCCAGCCATTCATGAGGCGACAGGCAATCAGGCTGCACAGACACCGTCCTTGCAGCGCTCGCATTCCTCACAGAACGGCGCGTCACTTTTCAGGCTGAGGATCTGCGCGGCGCTCAGCAATGCAGCCGGGGCGGCGGCGAGTTTCAATGGCATGTCGGGCGAGGCAGGTGCCGCTGCCATGGCCGGCATCAATGCGCCGCCCACCTGAATCGGTACGCTGCTGAAAATCCCGCCGGGGCCAATGTTGATCCACTGCCCGCCGGCCTGAATCGTCGCGCTGGCGCCGCCGTCGATGACCACTTGCTGGCCAGCGCTGACATGGAATTGCTGAGTGGCATTCAGCGCCTGACTGGTCACACGAATGTGCCGGTCACCGACCACCACCAAGTGATCGTCGAGTTTCACTTCGGTCTGGCGCTGGCCATGAGTGATGCGCTGCTCGTCAGCCTTCAACTCATGGCGAGCCATGCCGGTGACGACAATGCTGCGGGCGTTATCGACCTGCACCTGTTGATCGTTCAACACGTGTTGAGTCCAGTTTCGCTGGGCGCGCAGGTAGATTTCCTCGGCGCCTTTGCGATCCTCGATGCGCAATTCGTTGTAACCGCCGCCACCGGGACTGCTCTGGCTGCGGAAAATGCTGCGGGTCTTGTCAGCAGGCAGGTCGAGCGGCACTGGCGTCGCCGCATTCGGCAGGCAACTCATCACCAGCGGTTTGTCAGCATCGGCGTCGATAAACCCGACCAGCACTTCCATGCCGACCCGCGGAATCAGCACACTGCCGTAACGGTCGTGGGCCCAGCCAGTGGCTACCCGCAGCCAGCAACTGGAATGCTCATTGAGTTGTCCGTCGCGGTCCCAGGCGAGCTGAACCTTGACCCGGCCGAACTCGTCGCAATGGATTTCGCTGTCGACCGGCCCGGTGACCACGGCAGGTTGATAGCCGAGCATGCGTGGTTTGTCCGACCCCAGTGGCGGGCGGAAGGAAACGTCCCACGGCGTCGCCAGAAACGTATTGCGATAACCCTGGAAATCATCCGGGTCGTCGCTGGTGGCTGACTCTTCCAGCACCTGCGGCTGTCGGCCACGGTGTTCGATTTCAGTGATCAGCCACAGGTCATTCCACGCCTGGTGTGGATGCTCAGCGAGATGCAGGAAATGTCCGCAAACCAGCGTCGAATCGTCGCCTTTACCTTCGGCCTGACGAAAGTCCGCGTTGTGGCGTTCGAGTGTGCGTTGGGTCAGTTGCTTGCCATGTTCGCGATCAATGAATTGACCCGGGAAGTGGTAATCCTCCAGCACCGGACGCTGTTCGCTGTCGAGACGGGTTTCGAGTTGCAGGCGTGGCTTTTGAAAGTCGTAATCGCGACGGGCGACTGCGGTGGTGCGGGTTTCCAAGCGAACGTTGAAGCGTTTAATGGCCGGTGCCTGCGCCGCCATGCCGCTGCCCGGCAAGTACAGCGTCGGCTCGGGCAGACGAGGGAACACCGTCTGGTCATCGCCGAACACCAGCAGGTGCCCGTCAGGACTGTGCTGGAAGTGGTAGTGAATACCGATCTCGGCACACAGGCGCTCAATGAACGCGAGATCGCTTTCGGCGTATTGCACACAGTATTCGCGAGGCGAGTAGTCGCTGCCGAGACGAAACTCGAACGCATCGCGCTGGATGCCGTGGTCCTTGAAAACCTGCGCGATGATCGTTGGCACACTTTTGTGCTGGAAGATTCGCTGGTTGATGCGCTGACCCAGGTAGGCCAGTCGTGGTACGAGGCTGACCTGATAGCCCGTCAGACGCTTCCCGGAATCGCTTTGCCCGACCCGAAAAATCTGACCGTGAATGCCGGAACCTTCTGCATCAAAACTTAGAAACGCCTGACGATGCAGCAGGCTTTCAAGCTCGATGTCCGGTCGTTCGCTGACCAGCTCGAGGTCAAAACGGTAGGGTTGGCTAATGGCTTCCGTGCCCGTGAACTCAAGTACCTTGAGCTCATTCTGGACGCCGTCGATGGTCAACGTGAAACGCGGTTGATTGGCAGGAGCGAACATCCGATGTGTCTCTGCAGAATGAAGGCGGGCGATTCTGCATGAGCAACAAAGGGTGTTGAGGGAGGGACAGGAAAATCAGATTTGCCCTACTTTTTTAGAGATTTTTCCTTCAGAAATGAGTGTGTTTTGCTACAGACATCTCCCTCAATACCACCACCCTCCCCTGTAGGAGTGAGCCTGCTCGCGATTGCGATTGTTCATTCAACATTGATGTCGACTGACCCGAAGCTATCGCGAGCAGGCTCGCTCCCACAGGGGATCTGTGCCATGTCCGCCGCAATCGCAAGGCAAAAAAAACGGCCCGCCTCCAAAAGGAAGCGGGCCGTTTTTATGCTCGGTGAATGGTCAGAGCTTCAGCTCATCGCGATCACTTGTTCAGGCGGTAATCAGCCTCGGCAGCAGCGAAGCGCTGCAGCATGCCGGTCGTCGGCGTGCCCAGTTTGCTGACGATGTAGATCGCCAGGCTGGCGAAGATGAAGCCAGGGATAATTTCGTACAGACCCAGCAGCTCGAAGTGTTTCCACACGATCACAGTGATCGCGCCGACCAGGATGCCGGCCAGTGCGCCGTTACGGGTCATGTCTTTCCAGATCACGGAGATCAGCACAACCGGACCAAATGCAGCACCGAAACCTGCCCAGGCGTAGCTGACCAGACCCAGTACCCGGTTGCTCGGGTTAGCCGCCAGCGCAATAGCGATCAGGGCAACCAGCAGCACCATGGCGCGACCGACCCAGACCAGTTCAACCTGGGAAGCGCTCTTACGCAGGAAGGTTTTGTAGAAGTCTTCGGTCAGGGCACTCGAGCACACCAGCAACTGGCAGCTCAGGGTGCTCATGACGGCAGCCAGGATGGCCGACAGCAACACACCGGCAATCCAGGGATTGAACAGGATCTTGGCCAGTTCGATGAACACACGCTCGTGGTTTTCGCTCACAGGCATGGCCACGGCAGGGTTTGCCGAGAAGTAGGCAATACCGAAGAAGCCTACAGCGACGGTGCCGCCCAGGCACAGGATCATCCAGGTCATGGAAATGCGACGGGCATTAGCAATCGATTTGACCGAATCCGCCGCCATGAAACGCGCCAGGATATGCGGCTGACCGAAGTAGCCCAGCCCCCAGCCCATCAACGAAATGATGCCGATGAAGGTGGTGTTTTTCAGCATGTCGAAGTTGCTTGGGTCTTGCGCTTCGATGGCCAGGAAGGTGGTGTCGATGCCACCGGTGGCCAGCAGCACGATGATCGGCGTCAGCAGCAGGGCGAAGATCATCAGCGTGGCTTGCACGGTATCTGTCCAGCTCACTGCCAGGAAACCACCGACGAAGGTGTAGGCAATCGTTGCAGCAGCACCGGCCCACAGCGCGGTCTCGTAGGACATGCCGAAGGTGCTTTCGAACAGACGGGCACCGGCGACGATGCCGGAGGCGCAGTAGATGGTGAAGAACACCAGGATCACGACCGCAGAGATGATTCGCAGCAGACCGCTTTTGTCTTCGAATCGGCTGGAAAAGTAATCCGGCAAGGTCAGCGCATCGCCGTTGTGCTCGGTCTGCACACGCAGACGGCCGGCGACGAACAGCCAGTTCAGGTAAGCACCGATGATCAGACCGATGGCGATCCAGCTTTCGGACAGACCGGACATGTAGATAGCGCCCGGCAGGCCCATCAACAACCAGCCGCTCATGTCGGAAGCACCGGCAGACAACGCGGTAACGACGCTGCCCAGGCTGCGACCACCCAGAATGTAGTCAGAAAGGTTGTTGGTGGAGCGATAGGCCATCAAGCCGATCAGCACCATTGCTGCGATGTAGATCACGAACGTGATCAGGGTTGGATTGCTTACGCTCATTCGAGTGATGCCCTGGCTTTGTTTTTATGTACGGCGAAGCGTGAAACGCCGACAGACGACAACGTCTGTTGAACCGATTTCCAGCCCCGCGCATTTATGACTGATGTTTCCCCAGGAAAGCCATCAGCCGGTGCACCTGTCTTTTTTGACCGGTTGCACCTTGGGCGCGAATGCTATTCAACAAAGCAAATAAGGTGCAACCAGTTTTATGAGAATAAGTTGCACCTAATACGATTTACCTGAAAAAGCCCTGTTTTTGCTCCCTTTTAGGGCAGTCCTGACGGTTTACTAGAAGTAAAAGCACCAAGCAGAAGCAGGACGTTCGTACCGGAATTTATTTCCTGACGAGCTGCTTATTATTCCGACAAAAAAAGGGTTGCACCCGGTTGCACCTCAACGGTTGCACGGCTAATCTTGCCGCCAGCTGATGCCACGCGGTCGTGGCAAACATGAGGATAAAAATATGGCTACCACCACCCTTGGGGTCAAACTAGATGACCCGACCCGCGAGCGCCTCAAAGCGGCCGCGACTTCGATTGATCGCACGCCGCATTGGCTGATCAAGCAGGCAATTTTCAATTACCTGGAAAAACTCGAGGGTGGTGCAACCCTGACCGAGCTGAGTGGTTTGACCAAGGATTCCGACGAGTCCGTCGATGCGCCTCTGGATCACGCCCACCAGTGCTTCCTCGAATTCGCTGAAAGCATCCTGCCGCAATCGGTCCTGCGCGCCTCGATCACCGCTGCTTACCGTCGCCCTGAGCCGGAAGTGGTGCCGATGCTGATCGAACAGGCTCGCCTGCCGGTCGCCATGGCGGAAGCCACCAACAAACTCGCTGCTTCGATTGCCGAAAAACTGCGCAATCAGAAGAGCGCCGGCGGCCGTGCCGGGATTGTTCAGGGTTTGCTGCAGGAATTCTCCTTGTCGTCCCAGGAAGGCGTGGCGCTGATGTGCCTGGCCGAAGCGCTGCTGCGCATCCCGGACAAAGGCACTCGCGACGCCCTGATTCGCGACAAAATCAGCACCGGCAACTGGCAGCCGCATTTGGGCAACAGCCCTTCGCTGTTCGTCAACGCTGCCACTTGGGGCTTGCTGTTGACCGGCAAACTGGTCGCCACCCATAACGAAACCGGCCTGACGTCGTCCCTGAGCCGCATCATCGGCAAGAGCGGCGAGCCGATGATCCGCAAGGGCGTCGACATGGCCATGCGCCTGATGGGCGAGCAGTTCGTGACCGGTGAAACCATCGCCGAAGCCCTGGCCAATGCGAGCAAGTTCGAAGCCAAGGGTTTCCGCTACTCCTACGACATGCTCGGCGAAGCAGCACTCACCGAACATGACGCCCAGAAGTACCTGGCCTCGTACGAACAAGCCATTCACTCGATCGGCAAAGCGTCCCACGGTCGTGGGATTTATGAAGGCCCGGGCATTTCGATCAAGCTGTCCGCTTTGCACCCGCGTTACAGCCGCGCCCAGTACGAGCGCGTGATGGACGAGCTGTACCCGCGCCTGCTGTCGCTGACCCTGTTGGCCAAGCAATACGACATCGGCTTGAACATCGACGCCGAAGAAGCCGACCGCCTCGAGCTGTCGCTGGATCTGCTGGAGCGCCTGTGCTTCGAGCCGCAACTGACCGGCTGGAACGGCATCGGTTTCGTGATCCAGGCTTATCAGAAGCGTTGCCCGTACGTCATCGACTACGTGATCGACCTGGCTCGTCGCAGCCGTCATCGCTTGATGATCCGTCTGGTGAAAGGCGCGTACTGGGACAGCGAAATCAAGCGCGCCCAGGTCGAAGGCCTGGAAGGCTATCCGGTCTACACCCGCAAGGTGTACACCGACGTTTCCTACATCGCTTGCGCGCGCAAACTGCTGTCGGTGCCGGAAGTCATCTACCCGCAATTCGCCACGCACAACGCCCACACCCTGTCGGCCATTTACCACATCGCCGGTCAGAACTATTACCCCGGCCAGTACGAGTTCCAGTGCCTGCACGGCATGGGTGAACCGTTGTACGAACAGGTTGTAGGCAAGGTTTCCGAAGGCAAGCTGAACCGTCCGTGCCGCGTGTACGCACCGGTCGGCACTCACGAAACACTGCTGGCGTACCTGGTACGTCGCCTGCTGGAAAACGGCGCGAACACCTCGTTCGTCAACCGCATCGCCGACCAGTCGATTTCGATTCAGGAGCTTGTGGCCGATCCAGTGGCCAGCATCGAGCAGATGGCGACGCTGGAAGGCGGCTTCGGCCTGCCGCACCCACGTATCCCGCTGCCGCGTGATCTTTATGGCGCCGAGCGCGCCAACTCCAGCGGCATCGACATGGCCAACGAACATCGTCTGGCTTCGTTGTCCTGCGCCCTGCTGGCCACTGCTCACAACCACTGGAAAGCCGCGCCGATGCTCGGTTGCGCCTCCAGCACTGAAACCCCTGCGCCAGTCCTGAACCCGTCCGATCTGCGTGACGTAGTCGGCCACGTGCAGGAAGCCACCGTCGAAGACGTCGACAACGCGATCCAGTGCGCCCTGAAGGCTGCACCGATCTGGCAGGCCACCCCGCCCGCCGAACGTGCCGCGATTCTTGAACGTGCCGCTGATTTGATGGAAGGCGAAATCCAGCCGCTGATGGGCCTGCTGGCTCGCGAAGCCGGCAAGACGTTCGCCAACGCCATCGCCGAAGTGCGTGAAGCCGTGGACTTCCTGCGTTATTACGCGGTGCAGGCACGTAACGATTTCACCAACGACGCCCACCGCCCTCTGGGTCCGGTGGTGTGCATCAGCCCGTGGAACTTCCCGCTCGCAATCTTCAGCGGCCAAGTAGCTGCTGCATTGGCTGCCGGCAACCCGGTATTGGCCAAGCCTGCGGAACAAACCCCACTGGTAGCGGCTCAAGCCGTGCGCTTGCTGCTCGAAGCCGGGATTCCGGAAGGCGTGCTGCAACTGCTGCCGGGCCGCGGCGAAACCGTGGGTGCTCGTCTGGTCGGTGACGATCGGGTCAAAGGCGTGATGTTCACCGGTTCGACCGAAGTCGCTCGCTTGCTGCAACGCAACGTCGCCGGTCGTCTTGATGCACAAGGTCGCCCGATTCCGCTGATCGCCGAAACCGGCGGCCAGAACGCAATGATCGTCGACTCCTCGGCACTGACCGAACAAGTCGTCATCGACGTGGTGTCGTCAGCCTTCGACAGCGCCGGCCAACGTTGCTCGGCTCTGCGCGTCTTGTGCCTGCAGGAAGATTCCGCTGACCGTGTCATCGAAATGCTCAAGGGCGCGATGGCTGAATGCCGCCTCGGTAACCCGGAACGCCTGTCCGTGGACATCGGCCCGGTGATCGACGCCGAAGCCAAGGCGGGCATCGAGAAGCACATCCAGGCCATGCGCGACAAAGGTCGCAGCGTATACCAGGTGGCCATCGCCAATACCGAAGAAGTCAAACGCGGCACTTTCGTGATGCCGACCTTGATCGAACTGGAAAGCTTCGACGAACTGCAACGGGAGATTTTCGGTCCGGTGCTGCACGTGGTTCGTTACAAGCGCAAGGACATCGATCAACTGATCGGTCAGATCAACGCTTCGGGTTACGGCCTGACCCTGGGTGTTCACACCCGGATCGACGAGACCATCGCCAAGGTGATCGACAACGTCCACGCCGGTAACGTCTACGTGAACCGCAACATCGTGGGTGCCGTGGTGGGCGTGCAGCCGTTCGGCGGCGAAGGCTTGTCGGGCACCGGTCCGAAGGCTGGCGGTCCGTTGTACCTGTACCGTCTGCTGTCGACGCGTCCTACCGATGCGATTGAACAGTCCTTCGCTCGCGGCGACGCCATCGCAGCGCCGGATGTACGTCTGCGCGATGCCATGAGCAAACCGCTGACAGCCCTGAAAGCCTGGGCCGACAGCAACAAGTTCAGCGACTTGAGCACCCTGTGCGTGCAGTTCGCGGCGCAATCGCAAAGCGGCATCACCCGCGTTCTGGCAGGCCCGACCGGCGAGCGCAACAGCTACGCCATCCTGCCGCGTGAACACGTGCTGTGCCTGGCGGAAGTCGAAGGCGACCTGCTGACACAACTGGCGGCGGTATTGGCGGTGGGTGGCTCGGCAGTTTGGCCGGACGCTGACCTGACCAAGGCTTTGTTCGCACGTCTGCCGAAGGACATTCAGGCGAAGATCAAGCTGGTGTCCGACTGGAACAAGGACGAAGTGGTGTTTGATGCGGTTCTGCATCATGGCCATTCCGATCAGCTGCGTGCGGTGTGCCAGCAAGTGGCCAAGCGTGCCGGGGCGATTGTCGGGGTTCATGGCTTGTCCCAAGGTGAGACCAACATTGCGCTGGAGCGCCTGGTGATCGAGCGGGCGTTGAGCGTTAACACTGCTGCGGCGGGTGGTAATGCCAGTCTGATGACTATCGGCTAAACCGCAACAAGACCGGGCAAACCGCAATGGCTGCCCGGTGAGCAAAATCCCTGTGGGAGCGAGCCTGCTCGCGATAGCGGTGTGTCATCCGACTCATAAACTGGATGACACACCGCTATCGCGAGCAAGCCCGCTCCCACATTTGATTAGCGGTGCCCGCACCACACCATCACGCTCATCAATCATCCTGTTCAGCCTTTATTCCCACGCCTAGACTCGGCCCATTCCAAAAAAAGGTAAGCCGCCATGTCCGAGACGTTGCTCAGTTCCCGCAATCTGGCTTTCGAGCTGTATGAAGTCCTCGATGCCGAGGGCCTGACCCAGCGTGAGCGTTTTGCCGAGCACAACCGCGAAACCTTCGATGCTGCCATCGGCACCGCGCGCAACATCGCCGAGAAATTCTTCGCGCCGCATAACCGCAAGAACGACGAGAACGAGCCGCGCTACGAAAACGGTCAGGCGATTCTGATTCCGGAAGTAAAACCGGCGGTGGATGCCTTCCTCGAAGCCGGTTTCCTCAACGCGGCACGCAGTTTCGACGCTGGCGGCATGCAGCTTCCTACGTTGTTGTCCCAGGCTTGCTTTGCGCATTTTCAATCGGCCAACGCGGCATCGACTTCGTATCCGTTCCTGACCATGGGCGCGGCCAACCTGATCGAAAGCTTCGGCACCGATGAACAGAAGCAGCGCTTCCTGCAACCGATGATCGACGGTCGCTTCTTCGGCACCATGGCGCTGACCGAGCCGCACGCCGGCTCTTCGCTGTCGGATATTCGTACACGCGCCGAGCCTGCGTCTGACGGCACCTATCGCCTCAAGGGCAACAAGATTTTCATCTCGGGCGGCGACCATCCGCTGTCGGAAAACATCGTGCACATGGTGCTGGCCAAATTGCCCGACGCACCGGCCGGGGTGAAGGGTATTTCGCTGTTTATCGTGCCCAAGTTTCTGGTCAACGATGACGGCAGCCTCGGCAAGCGCAATGACGTGCTACTGGCCGGGTTGTTCCACAAGATGGGCTGGCGCGGCACCACTTCCACCGCGCTGAACTTCGGCGATAACGGGGAGTGTGTCGGGTATCTGGTGGGCAAGCCGCACCACGGTTTGAGCTACATGTTCCAGATGATGAACGAGGCGCGGATCGGCGTCGGCATGGGCGCGGTGATGCTCGGTTACGCCGGTTATCTGTATTCGCTGGAGTACGCCCGTGAGCGTCCGCAGGGTCGGGTGCCGGACAGCAAGGACCCGAACACCGCGCCGGTGGCGATCATTCAGCACGCTGACGTCAAACGCATGTTGCTGACTCAGAAGGCCTACGTCGAAGGCTCGTTCGACCTTGGGTTGTATGCGGCGCGATTGTTCGACGACACCACGACGCTGGAGACCGAAGACCAGCGCAAGCAGGCCCATGAGCTATTGGATTTGCTGACGCCGATCGTCAAATCCTGGCCGTCGGAGTTCTGCCTGAAGGCCAACGAACTGGCGATCCAGATTCTCGGCGGCCACGGCTATACCCGCGAATATCCGGTTGAGCAGTACTACCGCGACAACCGCCTGAACCCGATTCATGAGGGCACTCACGGCATTCAGTCGCTGGATTTGCTGGGACGCAAACTGGCGCAAAACGGAGGTGCCGGGCTCAAGCAATTGATCCGGCTGATCGCCGACACCGCCGAGCGCGCTCAGGCATACGAATCGCTGACGGCACTGCGTGAACCGCTGGAAAAACTGGTGGCTCGCCTGCAAGCGGTGACCATCGGTTTGCTCACCGACCTGGGTCAGGGCAAGGTCAACAGCAGCCTGGCGAATTCGGCGCTGTACCTGAAAGTGTTCGGGCACACGGTGATTGGCTGGCGCTGGCTGGAGCAGGCGATTCGTGCCGAGGAAGGGTTGGCCAAAGGCAATGCGGCGGATGTGAGCTTCTATAAAGGCAAGCTGCAGGCGGCGCGGTATTTCCTGACGTGGGAAGTACCGGGTTGCCACCATGAGTTGGCGATTCTTGAGGCGCGGGATGATGTGTGCCTTGGGATGCAGGATGAGTGGTTTTAACCCCTCACACTGATCGTTCCCACGCTCCGCGTGGGAATGCCTCAACGGACGCTCCGCGTTCGGCTCCGGAAGGGACGCGGAGCGTCCCGGGCTACATTCCCACGCAGAGCGTGGGAACGATCGGTCAGGTGAGTTTGAAACTGCTCATCTGCCGCGCCAGATCATCGGCCAACCGTTGCAACGTCTGGCAGTCCTCGCGGCAAGCCCTGACTTCGCCTGCCGTCGCCCGCGCCAGATCGGAAATCCCCTGGACATTGCGGTTGATCTCTTCGGTCACCGCCGATTGCTCTTCCGTCGCCGTTGCCACCTGATGGTTCATGTCGCTGATGCGTTCGACCTGACCGGTGATTGCCGTCAATGAAGCGCCGGTGCGCTGGCTCGACTCAACGCCTGTGCCTGTCGCCGCTTGCCCGGAATGCATTGATGACACCGCATTCTCCGCGCCCTGCTTGAGGCTGCCGATCATCTGTTGAATCTCATCGGTGGACGCCTGCGTCCGCCGCGCCAGCGTGCGCACTTCATCCGCCACCACCGCAAAACCACGCCCCATATCACCGGCTCGCGCGGCTTCGATGGCCGCATTCAGTGCCAGCAAATTGGTCTGCTCGGAAATCCCGCGAATCACCGCCAGCACCTGATCGATGGACGCTACCTGATTGGCCAACTCACCCACGGCACCCGCCGCAATACCGATTTCATTCGACATGCTTTCAATATGCCGGATCGACCCACCCACCACTTCCCGCGCCTGCATCGCTTCATCGCGAGCATTCTGCGAAGCGACGGCGGCATTACCCGCGTTCTGGGCGATTTCCTGCACGGTCAGGCCCATCTCATGGACAGCGGTGGCGACCATGTCGGTCATTTCCTGCTGGCGACCAGAGCGTTCGGCGGTGTTGTCCACCACTCGCGCCACTTGGCCGACGGCCGTGCGCAAACGCTCGCTGGTGGTCAGTACTTCGCCAATCATCTGGCGCTGACTGTCCAGGAATCGGTTGAAGCCTCGAGCCAGGTCACCCAGTTCGTCGGCGCGACTGGAATCTAACCGGTGAGTCAAATCTCCACCACCGCTACCGATGGCCACCAGCGCCGCTGTTACCTGACGAATCGGCCGCACCAACCCACGGGCCAGCAAGACCACCAACAGCAGGCATACCAGCGCCACTGCCAGACCGATGCCGCTGCTCATCCACATGGCACGCCGGGCTTCGGCGTAGATCTGCGACTGTGGCACTTCGGCCACCAGGGTCCAGCCCAAATCCCGCAACGGCAGGCTCAACGCCAGATAATCTTCGCCATCGCGCACGAAGCTGCTGTTGGTGGCAACTGCTTTTGAGCCAGAAAGGTGGCCCATCACCGCTTGTGCGGCCGGCGCGCCGATTTGCTCGGCCAGTGTGCGTTTACCGCTGTATTCCGCTTCGGGATGAACCTGGATCAAACCGTCTGAACGCACGAGATAGACCTTGCCGCGCGCGCCGAAACTGAAGTTGTGGATCAGCTCCGACAGCTCTTTCATGCTCAGGCCAAGCCCGGCAACGCCCACGGTTTTACCGGCCTGCTCGACCTTGAGGTCGATGAACAGCGCCAATTCTCCGGTCGCGGTGTCATTGTCGATATTGAGGGTGCGCGGTTGGTTGCTGTCGAGAAACGAATAGAACCAGGCGTCTTTGGGGTTGGAACGGCTGAGGGTCCGGTCCAGGCCTTTTTCAGTGAAATAGTGGTTTGAAGCGGTGCCGACGATCAGCGCGGTGAACGCTTTGTGCTCGGCGCGGATGCCTTCCAGGTACTGCACGAACGCGTCTGTCCGGGCGCTGCTTTCACCCCCGGCCAACCAGTCGCGCACCATGCTGTTGCTGGCGATGTCCTTGGCGGCGGTGAGGGGCTGAACGAGGATACGCTCGATGTCGTTGCGCATCGCCTCGATGCTCGACGGCAACGCTTGTTCGACCAGGTAGCTCTGGGCGAGACGGTTGACCACCAGGGTATAAATGCCAATCACGATCAGAATACTGACCAGCAGGGCGGTGCCCATACTCAGGATCAACTGCCATTGAATACTGCGTCGCCAAAACTGCATGGAGCACCCCCAAAGAATAAGAGGCTGAAACACTGCAACAGCCGTGCCGATTGTATACAACGCAACCGACAATTTATTCTTTGGTTGTGCGCAAAGCCGATCAGGCCTGATTGATCGTCTTGGAGATCACTTCAACCGTGGCGCTGACTTGCTCTTGGTAACGGTCGAGTTCCTGCTTGTGCTGCTTCTGCATTTCGATCTGCTGGGAACACAGATTCATCGCGGCCAGCACCAGCAGGCGGTCACCGATCAGCGTCGGGTACTTTCTTTTGGTATCGGCCAAGGCAGCTTTCAACATCATTGCGGCGTCCAGCAGGGTTTGCTCTTCCCCGGCCGGCGCCTTGATCGAATAGTCCTCCCCCAGGATGGAGACGACTTTTACCCCTGCGGCGCCGTAGCTCATGCGCTGACCGGGCCGGCGCTGACGCGCTCAACCAGGGCCTGGATGCGTGCGGCGGTGGCGCCTTGTTTCTCTTCCTGTTCCATCAGGTTCAGTTGCAGGCTCTCGTTTTCATCCTTGGCCTGGGCCAGTTCTGCACTCAGGGTTTGGTTGGTGGCGAGCAGGCTCTGGTTCTGTTGCACCAGGTCGCTGACCAGCTGTTCCAATTGGCTTAGGGATGCTTCCAACATTTTGATTTTCCAAGCATTTTCAAAGGGCGCGTACGATAAAGAAAAGTCACCACGGATGCCAGGGATATTGGGGCGCAAGGCCTTGATTTTCCTGGCAGATGAGCTTCCTCGCGAACTTTAAAGACTGTGATTGGCGGATCTGGTTCCTGCACTTCGTCGCCGGGCGTGCCGTGCGACAAAACCGCGCAGCCACTCAAGACTTTAGTCGCATGACCGATAAGTCATCCATACGTCAGTCTCGGCACCGCACGGGTGCGCTCATTTCGGTAAACACCATGTCCCTTCGTAATATGAACATCGCACCGCGAGCGTTCCTCGGTTTCGCCCTGATTGGCGGTTTGATGCTGGTTTTGGGGGTGTTTGCCTTGAACCAGATGAGCAAGATTCGCGCAGCGGGCGTAGACATCGCCTCCACCAGTGTCCCGAGCATCAAGAGCCTGGACGAATTCACCCAACTGACCCTGCGTCTGCGGGTGTTGTCCTACCGTTTGCTGGTCAACCGCGAACCGGACGTGCAGCAGAAAACCTTCGAGCTGTTTGAACTGCGCAATCAGCAGATTCGCGATGCTCAGAAGGCTTACGAACCGCTGATCGACGGCCCGCAAGAACGCGCGGCTTACGATCAATACGTGCAGTTGCTGGCGCAGTATCGCCAGCTCGAAGACCGCATGAAGACACTCTCGCGCAATAACCAGGTCGATGAACTGCGCAAGATGCTCAACACCGAATTGCTCTCCAACTCAGAAGGCGTCAACTCGGCCCTCGCCAAGTTGCTTGAGATCAATACACAACAGGTTGACGCCACCAACACCCAGGCAGGTGACCAGTATTCGACATCCTTTAACCTGGTCATCACTTTGCTGGTCATCGCTGGCGGCCTGACCTTGCTGTTCGCCTGGTTGCTGACCAACAGCATCACCAAGCCCATCGCCAATGCCTTGAGCGCCGCCGAAGAAATCGCTGAAGGCAATCTGACTCGTCCGATTCATGTCGATGGCGAGGACGAAGCCGGTCGTTTGCTGTTGGCCATGTCGAAGATGCAGGAGAAGCTGCGCGACACCCTGCAACGGATTTCTGGCTCGGCCACACAATTGGCGTCCGCCGCAGAAGAGTTGAACAGCGTCACCGACGAAAGCGCCCGCGGCCTGACTCAGCAGAACAACGAAATCGAACAGGCTGCCACCGCAGTCAACGAAATGACCAGCGCCGTGGAAGAAGTCGCCCGCAACGCCGTGAGCACCTCCGAAGCCTCGAAAAACGCCACCACCTCGGCCGGTGACGGTCGTGATCTGGTGCAGGAAACTGTCAGTGCCATCGAACGCATGAGCGCTGATGTGCAGAGCACGGCGACCTTGATCGGTGATCTGGCCAATGAATCCCGCGACATCGGCAAGGTGCTGGACGTGATCCGCGGCCTGGCGGATCAAACCAACCTGCTTGCGCTAAACGCGGCGATCGAAGCGGCGCGTGCCGGTGAGGCCGGTCGCGGATTTGCGGTGGTGGCGGACGAGGTTCGTGCACTGGCCCATCGCACCCAGCAGTCGACCAGCGAAATCGAGCGCATGATCGGCAGCATTCAGACCGGGACCGAACACGCGGTGAATTCGATGCGCAACAGCACCGAACGTGCCGAATCGACCTTGAACATTGCCCGTGGTGCCGGTTTGTCGCTGGACACGATCAATAGTGCCATCGTCGAGATCAATGAGCGCAACCTGGTGATCGCCAGCGCGGCTGAAGAGCAGGCGCAAGTGGCCCGGGAAGTGGATCGTAACCTGGTGAACATCCGGGATCTGTCGGTGCAGTCGGCGACCGGGGCGAACCAGACGAGCGCGGCGAGCAATGAACTGTCGCGGTTGGCCCTGGACCTGAACAACATGGTTGGGCGGTTTAGCCTTTAACGGTTACCTCCTTGAAGGATCATTCCCACGCTCTGCGTGGGAATGCCTCAATGGACGCTCCGCGTCCGTATTGGGACGCGGAGCGTCCCGGGCTGCATTCCCACGCAGAGCGTGGGAACGATCACGCCCCCTGATATCCAATGCTGCAAAACCTTTTTGACAGCATCACATTTCAACAGGTTAGAATCGCTGGCACGCAGACTGCATGGTCAGTTTGTGTCCGTCTTTCAGCTTTCTGGAGTACTGCCTTTGAATGCGACGACCATCAACAGCCTGTTCTTGATCGGCGCGTTGCTGGTAGGTGCAAGCATTCTGGTGAGCTCACTTTCGTCCCGCCTTGGCATCCCGATTCTGGTGATTATCCTGGCCGTGGGCATGGCGGCCGGCGTCGACGGCGGCGGCATTATCTTTGATAACTATCCAACGGCTTATCTGGTCGGCAACCTCGCGTTGGCGGTGATTCTGCTCGACGGCGGATTGCGCACCCGGGTCGCGAGTTTCCGTGTGGCACTGTGGCCCGCGCTGTCGCTGGCCACCGTCGGGGTATTGATTACGACCGCACTGACCGGTCTGGTCGCGGCCTGGCTGTTCAACCTGAACATCATTCAGGGCTTGCTGATCGGCGCCATTGTCGGCTCGACGGACGCCGCGGCGGTGTTCTCGCTGCTGGGTGGCAAAGGCTTGAACGAACGGGTCACCGCCAGCCTCGAAATCGAATCCGGCAGCAACGACCCGATGGCGGTGTTTCTCACCGTCACCCTGATCGACATGCTTGCCAGCGGCCAGACCGGCCTGCACTGGAGCCTGTTGGGGCATTTCGTGCGGGAGTTCGGCATCGGCGCCATCATCGGCCTGGGCGGCGGCTGGGTCATGCTGCAATTGGTCAACCGGATCAACCTGGCCAACGGCCTCTACCCGATTCTGGTGATTGCCGGCGGCCTGGCAGTGTTCGCCCTGACCAACGCCCTGCACGGCAGCGGCTTCCTCGCCGTCTATCTCTGTGGCCTGGTCATCGGCAACCGTCCGGTGCGCAGTCGCCATGGCATCCTGCACATGCTCGACGGCATGGCCTGGCTGGCGCAGATTGGCATGTTCCTGGTGCTGGGGTTGCTGGTGACCCCGCATGACCTGCTGCCCATCGCCCTGCCCGCTCTTGGGCTGGCGCTGTGGATGATTCTGTTTGCGCGGCCGTTGTCGGTGCTGGTCGGCCTGCTGCCGTTCAAAGCCTTCCACGGACGCGAGAAAGCATTTATCTCCTGGGTCGGATTGCGCGGCGCGGTCCCGATCATTCTGGCGGTGTTCCCGCTGATGGCCGGGCTGCCCCATGCCCAGCTCTACTTCAACCTCGCCTTCTTTATTGTGCTGGTGTCCCTGCTGGTGCAAGGCACGAGCCTGCCGTGGGTGGCAAAACTGTTAAAAGTCACCGTCCCGCCGGAGCCGGCACCGATCTCCCGTTCTGCGCTGGAAGTGCATGTCACCAGCGAGTGGGAACTGTTCGTTTATCGCCTGGGCCCGGAAAAATGGTGCATCGGTTCGCCCCTTCGCGAGCTGAAAATGCCGGAAGGCACTCGCATCGCTGCACTGTTTCGTGGCCAGCAACTGCTCCATCCGTCGGGTAGTACGGTGCTTGAAGTCGATGATTTGCTCTGCGTTATCGGCCATGAACATAACCTTCCGGCGCTGGGAAAACTCTTCAGCCAGGCACCGCAACGCGGGCTGGATTTGCGTTTCTTCGGCGACTTCGTGCTCGAAGGAGACGCCCAGCTGGCTGCGGTTGCGGCGCTGTACGGGTTGAAAGTCGAAGGCATCGATCCGGACATGTCCCTGGGGCACTTCATCGCACAGAAAGTCGGTGGCGCACCCGTTGTCGGTGACCAGGTGGAGTGGAACAACACCATCTGGACCGTCGCGGTCATGGACGGGAACAAGATCGGCAAAGTGGGCGTCAGATTCCCCGAAGGAAGTCGCCCGGGTCCCGGCTTGTTCCTCTAAACTCCACACTTCGTCTCGTTTTCGATCGGTCTCTATGTCAACCCTGCGCACCTTTTTCATCATGGCCCTGCTGGGCTTGAGTCTTTCTGTCGGAGCCCTGCAAGCGGCCGAACCGCCGTCCGCCGAAGCCGTGCAGGCGAACCTGGACAAGATCGCCGACCGCAAACTGCCGGAAGCCGATCAGAAAGCCTTGCAATCGATCCTGCAAAACACGCTGACCCAGCTCAATAATCAGCGCGATTACGAGCAGAAGCTGGCGGCCCTCAAGCAACAGTTGGCCACCGCACCCAAGCAGAACATCGAAAACCAGCGTGAGCTGGTCCGGCTTAAAGCCTCCAAAGTGCTGCCGGTGGCGCAACGCTACGCCAATCAGTCAATCCAGCAGCTTGAGCAAATGCTCACCGAGCGCTCGACCCAGCAAAGCGATTTGCAAAAAGCACTGGCCGAGGCCAACAGTCTGGTGATTACCGCCCAGACCCGTCCCGAGCGAGCCCAGGCTGAAATCTCCAGCAGCCAGACGCGCATTCAGCAGATCAACAACATCCTCAAGACCGGTAAAGACGCCGGCAAGACCTTGACCGGCGAA
Organism: Pseudomonas sp. JAI111; assembly: GCF_024809425.1. Lineage (NCBI taxonomy): Bacteria > Pseudomonadati > Pseudomonadota > Gammaproteobacteria > Pseudomonadales > Pseudomonadaceae > Pseudomonas > Pseudomonas sp. JAI111. The sequence continues at coordinate 252,511 of NZ_JANUCB010000007.1, forward strand.
CAGCGAGACCTGCTCAATGCCGAGCTCGCAGCCCTCAATGCCCTGATCCCGCTGCGTCGTCAGGAACTGGCCGGCAACAGCCAGTTGCAAGACCTGGGCAACAGCCAGCATGACTTGCTTACGGAAAAATCCGATCGCCTGGATCAGGAAATCCAGGAGCTGCAAACCCTGATCAACCAGAAGCGTCTGGCTCAGTCCCAGGAAACGGTGACGCAGCAGTCCATCGAAGCGCAGAAGTCGGGCAGCAGCAGCTTGCTTGCCACTGAAAGCGCAGCCAACCTGAAACTCTCCGACTACCTGCTCAAAAGCACTGACCGTCTCAACGAAGTCACCCAGCAGAACCTGCAGACCAAGCAGCAGCTGGACAACGTGACACAGAGCGATGCGGCGCTGGACGAGCAAATCAACGTGCTCAAGGGCAGCCTGCTGCTCTCCAAGATTCTCTACAAACAGAAACAATCGCTGCCGCACCTCAAGCTTGATCGAGATTTGGCCGACCAGATTGCCGACATTCGCCTCTACCAGTTTGAAGTCAGCCAGCAACGGGAGTTGCTCAGCAACCCGGCAGCCTATGTCGACAACCTGCTGGCGTCCCAACCGCCGGAACAAGTCACTCCGCAGCTGCGCAAGAGCCTGCTGGACTTGGCCACGACCCGCGCGGATCTGCTGGAGCGACTGAACCGCGAACTGAGCGCGGTGCTCAACGAATCCATCACCCTGCAACTCAATCAGAAACAATTGCTCAGCACCGCGCAAAGCCTGCGGGCGACGCTCGATGAACAGATGTTCTGGATTCCCAGCAACAAGCCGCTGGACCTGGAATGGATGCGCGCCGTGCCGGAACGCCTGCAACGCCAGGTGACGACGCTGCCGTGGGCCTCCAGCCTCAGTGAACTGACCGATGGCCTGATTCAGCGACCGTTGCTGTTTCTGCCACTGGTGCTGCTGATCGGCGCCCTGTTGTGGCGGCGCAAAAGCCTGTATGCCCGACTGAACAAGGTTCACCAGGACATCGGTCACTTCAAACGTGACAGCCAGTGGCACACCCCCCAGGCCATCCTGATCAATATTCTGCTGGCGATGCCGGTTTCCCTGGGCCTCGCGTTGTGCGGCCTGGCGTTGCAGATCGATGCCCGCGGACAGAATGCCAACATGGGCGCGGCGTTGCTGCAAATGGCCCAGGCCTGGCTGGTGTTCTACACCGCTTACCGGATCCTCGCGCCGGGTGGCGTAGCCGAACTGCATTTCCGCTGGGAAAAACCCCAGGTCGAATTCCTGCAAGGCTGGGTCCGCAGGCTGGGGCTTGTGGTGATGGCATTGGTCGCGGTGGTGGCTGTCGCCGAACTGCAACCCGCGACACTGGCCGATGATGTGCTCGGCATGCCGGTGGTGTTGACGTGCTACGCCTTGATGGCCTGGCTGCTCAGCCGCCTGCTGGTCAGCAGCCCGACTCACCAGAACGCATCGCTGTTTCGCAAAGCGGTGGGGATCATGTTCACCGTCCTGCCCGTCGCGTTGTTCGTGGCGGTGTGCTTCGGCTACTACTACACGGCGTTGAAACTGAGCGACCGGTTGATCAATACACTCTATCTGCTGATGTTCTGGCTGGTGATCGAAGCCACTTTCGTTCGCGGCCTCAGCGTTGCGGCCCGACGCCTGGCTTATCAGCGAGCGCTGGCCAAACGGCAGGCCGCAAAAGAAGCCGGCGAAGGCGAAGCGGTGATCGAAGAGCCGACGCTGGACATCGAAAAGGTCAACGAACAATCGCTGCGACTGATCCGCCTGGCGTTGCTGGGTGGTTTCATCGCCGCGTTGTACTGGGTCTGGTCCGATCTGATCTCGGTGTTCTCGTACCTGGACAACATCACCCTTTACGAATACACCAGCGGCACCGGCGCCAACTTGAGCATGGTGCCGCTCAGTATTGGCGACTTGCTCGGCGCCCTGATCATTATCGGCATCACCTTCGCCCTCGCGCGCAACTTGCCGGGACTGCTGGAAGTGCTGGTGCTGTCGAAGTTGAACCTGGCGCAGGGCAGCGCCTACGCCACGACCACGCTGCTTTCTTACGCGATTGCCGGCATCGGTTTCGTATCGACCCTGTCCACACTCGGCGTGAGCTGGGACAAGTTGCAATGGCTGGTGGCAGCGCTATCGCTGGGTATAGGTTTCGGGATGCAGGAAATTTTCGCAAACTTCATCTCCGGCATCATGATTCTGTTCGAGCGTCCTGTGCGCATCGGCGACACCATCACCATCGGCAACTTGTCAGGCACGGTCAGCAAGATCCGTATCCGCGCCACCACCATCACCGACTTCGATCGCAAGGACATCATTGTCCCGAACAAGACGTTCATCACCGGGCAACTGATCAACTGGTCCCTGACCGACACCATTACTCGCGTGACGCTCAAGCTAGGCGTCGATTACGGCTCCGATCTGGATCTGGTGAAAGAGCTGCTGCTCAAAGCTGCCCGGGATAACCCGCGCGTACTGAAGGATCCAGAACCGCACGTGTACTTCCTGAACTTCGGCGAAAGCACCCTCGACCACGAGTTGCGCATGCACGTGCGCGACCTCGGCGACCGTAACCCGGTGCTCGATGAGGTCAACCGCTTCATCAACCGTGAGTTCAAGAAGCAGCACATCAACATCTCGTTCCGCCAGATGGAGGTTTACCTCAAGAACCTCCAGGGCCAGGAATACAAAATGGTGCCGATCGAGCCGGAATCCAAAACCATCGTCCCCAAGCGAGATGACGAACCGCAAGAGCCGCCGGCCGCCAAGCTCGACTAACCGGCTTATCCCTAGCAGAATGCTCGGACATTCTGCTGGAGATGGCCGTTGAAAGTCCTCGACGAACTGACCTTCGATAATCGCTTCGCCCGCTTGGGCGATACGTTTTCCGTCCATGTGTTGCCCGAACCTATCGACAACCCGCGCCTTGTCGTTGCGAGCCCTGCCGCCATGGCGTTGCTCGATCTCGACCCGGCCGTGGCCTATACCCCGGAGTTCGCAGAGCTGTTCAGTGGCCATAAGCTCTGGGCCGATGCGGTCCCGCGGGCGATGGTCTATTCCGGCCATCAGTTCGGTTCCTACAATCCGCAGCTGGGCGATGGTCGCGGTTTGTTGCTGGGCGAGGTCTACAACGAAGCCGGCGAGCACTGGGACTTGCACCTGAAGGGGGCGGGCCAGACACCGTTCTCAAGAATGGGCGATGGACGGGCCGTGCTGCGGTCCTCGATCCGTGAGTTTCTCGCCTCCGAAGCGCTGCATGCCCTGAACATCCCGACCACTCGCGCACTCTGCGTGATCGGTTCCGACACGCCGGTATGGCGTGAGAAACAGGAACGCGCGGCCATGGTCCTGCGCCTGGCGCCGAGCCATGTGCGCTTCGGCCATTTCGAATATTTCTACTACACCAAACGCCCCGAGAAACAGAAAGAACTCGGTGAGCATGTGCTGGCCATGCACTTTCCAGAATGCCTGGAACAGCCGGAACCTTATCTGGCGATGTTTCGCGAGATCGTCGAGCGCAATGCCGAGCTGATCGCCAAATGGCAGGCTTACGGCTTCTGCCACGGCGTCATGAACACCGACAACATGTCGATCCTGGGCATCACTTTCGACTTCGGCCCATTTGCCTTCCTCGATGATTTCGACGCCCACTTCATCTGCAACCACTCGGATGATCAGGGTCGTTACTCTTTCAGCAATCAAGTGCCGATCGGGCAATGGAACCTCAGCGCCCTGGCCCAGGCCCTGACGCCGTTCATCAGCGTCGAAGCCCTGCGCGAAACTCTTGGTTTGTACTTTCCGCTCTACCAGGCCCATTACCTGGACCTGATGCGCCGCCGCCTCGGCTTCACCACCGCCGAAGAGGACGACCAGAAATTGCTGGAGCATCTGCTGCAACTGATGCAGAACAGCGGCGTCGACTACAGCCTGTTCTTCCGCCGACTTGGCGATGAATCACCCGAACTGGCTGTAGCCCGGTTGCGCGACGATTTCGTCGACATCAAGGGTTTCGATGCCTGGGGCGAGCTTTACATCGCCCGGGTCTCTCGCGACGGAACGCTGGATCAACCACAGCGCCGCGCGCGGATGCACGCGGTCAATCCGCTGTACATCTTGCGCAACTACCTGGCGCAGAAAGCCATCGATGCGGCAGAGGGTGGTGACTATTCAGAGGTTCGCCGTTTGCACGCGGTGCTGAGCAATCCCTTCGAAGAACAACCGGGGATGGAGAGTTACGCCGAGCGGCCGCCGGAATGGGGCAAGCATCTGGAGATCAGTTGTTCGTCGTGAAGCTGTTCATTCCAGGGGATCGATGGCACTGACGACTCGGGCGATGATGTCTGCCATCGTGATGTCATCCAGCCGCTCAATAAATTTGGCTGAGCCGTCGCGAACACGCTGCTCAATATCAAAACTGCGTACCTGATTACAAACCGCAACGCCATTCGTTTCGTGGCCAGAGACGATGACTGCCAAACCGGAGCTTCGGCTGAAGCTCCCACCGCTGGTCACCGGTACCGTCATGCTGACACCCAAAGAGTTGATCTCCCTTGGGGTGATCACCACGAATCGATGCCGATCCATCATCTCCCGCCCAGCAACCGGGTTCGGATCAATCCAGTAGACATCACCCCGCTGCGGGGCTTGCCGGCGCACCATCAACCCAACTCCCGGCCAACTGGATCGCCTTCACGTGCAAACGCCGTCTGGGCATTCAGTTCTGCTATTTCTTCGGCCCCTTCCAGCAACTCGGCGAGGCTGTAGCGCTTGCGAGAAGACTGGATAACCGGGCGGGCAATCAACTCACCGTCGACGACATTCAGTTCAAGTTGTGCCCCCACGTCCAAATGCAGGAGCTTCAGTAAAGTAGGGGGGAGCGTAATCACCGCGGCGCCACCTTGACGGCGAATTCTGGAAGTCACGGACATGGGATAACTCCTATCCGACAATTGAGAGATATCGATTTCTCGATAAGTGCAACAAAAGTAGCACGACGCTAAAGGCAAAAGCGAACTCCTATTAAGGTATCTAAGCGGGTAAAGTTGCCTCCAGCGTAGCCATCGATTGCAATCCGAAACTCTGGAATATGTGAGCATTTGCGACAGTCTGCGTCCTCGATCTAAAAATCTTTCTTGATAAACGCAGGTTGCGACTCCAGATCAGCTTTGTATTGCCCAACCTTTCAGAGCCCGCCCGATCATGACCGACCCACTCCTCATCCCCTGCCCCCACTGCAACGGCCTCAACCGCATCCCTGCCGAGCGCCTCAACGACCATCCAAAATGCGGCCGCTGCAAAGCCGAGGTCTTGCTGAACAAACCGTTCGAATTGAAGCAAAGTGACTACGCCAGTCAGATCAAGGGCGATCTGCCGTTGCTGGTGGACGTCTGGGCAGACTGGTGCGGGCCGTGCAAGTCGTTTGCTCCGGTGTTCGAGCAGGCGGCGGTGCAACTGGCGGGTAAATGCAGGCTGGCCAAACTGGACAGTGAGGCGAATCAGCAGTTGTCGGCGCAGTTGGGGATTCGTTCGATTCCGAGTTTGATTCTGTTCAAGAACGGCCGGGAAGTGGCGCGCCAGAGTGGGGCCTTCCCTTTACCGCAATTGATGAGCTGGTTGCGTAGCCAGGGGATCTGAAACCACCACGAACCTTAATGTGGGAGCAAGCCCACTCCCGCATCAGGTCAGTGATTAGCGCGAATCAGGCTTTTTCCAGCAAGTTATGCAGTTCGATGAACTGCTGGGTCAGCTTGTGCCGTGGGTCAAGGTGGATTAGCGGCGTGTTGGCCTGGTGGGATTCACGCATGCGCACCGAGCTGCCCAGATAGACAGGGAGCACCGGCAACCCTTCGGCAATCAACTCGTCGAGAATCTGCTGAGGCAGACTTGCACGGGCCTGGAACTGATTGACGACGATTCCCTCGACTTCCAGCCCTTCATTGTGGTCCTCCTTCAATTCTTCGATTTCTGCCAAAAGGCCATAAAGGGCCTGGCGCGAAAAACTATCGCAATCGAAAGGAATCAACACCCGGTCAGCGGCGATCAGCGCCGATACCGCGTAGAAGTTCAGCGCTGGGGGCGTATCGAGGTAGATACGGTCGTAATCACCGTCCAGCTCTTCAAGCAATTTACGCAGCTTGTTGATCTTGTGCTTGGCCTCGAGCTTGGGCTGTAGATCAGCCAATTCAGCCGTGGCGGTGATGACATGGAGGTTATCGAATGGTGTCTCGTAGATATCGACCTGGTTTTTCTTCGAAAACGGCCCGGACGACAGGGTCTGTTTGAAGAAGTCGGCGATGCCCATCGGAATGGCATCACCTGTGAGGCCCGTCAGGTATTGAGTGGAGTTGGCTTGGGAGTCGAGGTCCACCAACAACGTACGATACCCCTCGCTGGCACTGACCGCCGCCAGGTTGCAGGCAATGCTGGATTTGCCCACGCCACCTTTCTGATTGAACACCACGCGCCGCATGTCAAAACCTCCGTGTATCAAAGAATGACCGAGTGTAGTAGTCCACGGCGCTGCTTAGCTACCTCATCGGCATAGGGACTACACAGTCAGCGGTAATCTCTTAATAAAAAATCCGCTATCTCTGCCGTTGATCGCTGACTGAGCCGACAGACCCAAGCACCACGATGTGGATAATGGCCAAACGACAGCGTACAGCGGACCAACCAGTACATTTCGCTGAGCAAAATGTAACCATCATTTGCTACGCGCCGGCCGCAACGGGATAATGCCCGTCACTCGGCGCCAAGCGCCACGTAAGGTAGCTCGCGCTTTTTTGCAGCTCGCCGCGTCAAGAAAGCCCGCAGGGGCGGGAAGAATGTCTGTGATCAACTTCAATATCGCCCAATGGCGCGCGTGGGCCCCTGGGCTCGAAAGCGTGGACGATTGGCAGGCCTGGAGCCGACAACCGGTCGCGCTTCAGAACAGCGATGCAGCCCCCGACGTGTCTTTTCTCCCGGCGATGCAGCGTCGGCGGCTCAGTCGCCTCGCTCGGATGGCGTTCAGTGTCGGCTGGCCGTTGGCCGAGGGTCGCGATGAACTACCGCTGGTCTTTATTTCCCGCCACGGCGAAACCCCACGGACCTTCGAAATACTCAGCGACCTGGCCGCCGATCAGCCGTTGTCGCCTACTCAATTCAGCTTGTCGGTTCACAACGCAGTGATTGGCCTCTGGTCGATCCTGCGGGGTGAAACCAGCGAAATGACCGCGCTCGCCGCTGCCGGTGACGGCCTCGAAAACGGCATGCTAGAGGCCGCGGCACTGCTCGCCGAAGGCGCGCCTGCCGTTTTGCTGATCGTTACCGAAGAACAACCACCCCAAGCCTACTCGGCCTGGATTGATGACGTGCCATTCCCTTATGCGGTCGGTCTGTTACTGACACCGGGCACCGAGTGGCAGCTGTCCATGAACAGCCCTGCGGATCCGTTGTCAAAAGCCCAATGGCCCCATGCCTTGAATCTATTGCGTACCCTGCTCGGCCAGCAGACCACCTGCCAACATGCCTGGAAAAATCGTGTATGGACCTGGCAACGCAACCTGTAACCGAAAAAAACCGCGACGCTTATTACTGGCGTCTGCTGGCCACCGCCGCGAGCTTCACCCTCTTCGGGTTGGGTGGACTGTGCCTGCGTCTGCTGGTTTTCCCGCTATTGAGCTGCCTGCCCGGCGACGCCCAGGCACATCGACTGCGGGCGCGCGTCACTGTCAGCCGCTGCTTCTGGTTTTTCGTGCGGTTCATGGCTCGCACTGGCGTGCTCACCTACGACATCCAGGGCGCCGAAAAACTCGGTCGACCGGGCCAGATGATCGTTGCCAATCACCCGTCGCTGATCGATGTGGTGTTCCTGATCGGCCTGGTCAGCCACGCCAATTGCGTGGTCAAGCAAAGCCTCTGGACCAACCCCTTCACCCGTGGCCCTCTGCGCCGCACCGATTACATCAGCAACGACGGCAGCATGGACATGCTGGACACGGCAGCCGACGCACTGAAAAACGGCCAGACCCTGATCATTTTTCCCGAAGGCACCCGTACCCAGCCAGGCAAACCGCCGGCCTTTCATCGGGGAGGCGCGGCAATCGCCATGCGCGGTGCGAAAATCCTCACCCCTGTGATCATCAAGGTCAATCCGAGCACTTTGACCAAGGCAGAACCCTGGTATCGCATCCCAAAACGCCGTGTGCACTTCAGTTTCCGTGTCGGGGCCGATATAGATCCACAAGCCTTCGCCGCGTGTGGCCCTGCGCCTCAGGCCTCGCGCAAGCTCAACGATTATTTGCATCACTACTTTATCAAGGAGCTCGCCGAAGATGAGCGATCTACACCGTGACATCAAACTGCTGATCATCGAAGCCCTGGGCCTGGAAGACATCAGCGTCGACGATATCGGCGACGACCAGACGCTGTTTGGCGAAGGCCTGGGACTGGACTCGGTGGACGCCCTGGAACTGGGCCTGGCGATCCAGAAAAAGTACGGCATCAAAATCGATGCCGACGCCAAGGACACTCGTAATCATTTCAGCAACGTGGCGAGCCTTGCGGCGTTCGTCACAGCAAAACAGGCAGCTTGAGACCGGACCATGCAAACTCGAGACGACATTTTCAACACCCTGCGCGATGCCTTGGTCGAACTCTTCGAGCTGGATCCCGACCGCGTCAGCCTCGAATCCAATTTGTATCAGGACCTGGAAATCGACAGCATCGACGCCGTCGACCTGATTGATCACATCAAGCGCCAGACCGGCAAGAAAATCGCCGCCGAAGAATTCAAATCGGTGCGCACCGTCGGCGACGTGGTCGAGGCGGTCTACCGTCTGGTTCAACCCGCCGCATGAGCCGATTGATCGGCCTGGGCCTGCTGCTGGCAGGCCTGTTGTACCCCTTTGCGGTGTATTTCGGCATGGAGCATTTTGCTCCGTGGCAGTTCGGCCTGTTGCTGGGCAGCTTGTGGCTGGCGCGTGCCGTGCTCGGCGCGCGTCGCCCGGGCAGCCTGTGGATGGCATTGACCGCCATCGGTTTTTGCCTGTTGCTGGCGCTTTTCGACAGTCCGTTGTTATTGCGCTGGTATCCCGTGCTGATCAACGCCTTCCTGCTCGGGCTGTTTGGCCTGAGCCTGAAAATCGGACCACCGATGGTCGAGCGGCTGGCAAGGCTGCGTGAACCGCACTTGCCGGCCAGGGCCATTGTTTATACCCGTCAGGTGACGATCGTCTGGTGTGTTTTTTTTCTCTTTAACGGTTTGCTCGCCGCCGCCCTGACGCTTTGGGCGCCGCTGAGTTGGTGGATGTTGTACACCGGCCTGATTTCCTACGGATTGATGGGCTTGCTGTTTGCCATTGAATGGCTCATACGACAACGGGTACGAGGCCACCCATGAATTGGATAAAACTTGAGCAATTGCTGCTCAAGGCTCAACCGGAGCGCGCCGTGACGGCCGAGCCGGCATTGAATCACTCACAGCTTTGCGAACAGGCCCTGAGCCTGGCAGCCGGCCTGCAATCCCAAGGCGTGCAACGCATCGCCGTGCACCTGGAAGACGCCGCCGAGCTGGCGATTGCCCTGCTCGGTGCCTGGCGTGCCGGGGTCAGTGTGCTGCTGCCCGCCGATCTGCAACCCCAGACTCGCCAGCGCTGGTCGAGCGAAGTTGATCTATGGCTGACCGATCAGGCGGATGACGCGCATCTCACCGATTACCGCCACGCCCCACTGAGCGCCGCTGCGCTGGATCTGGATCGCTGCCAGCTAAGCCTGTGCACCTCAGGATCCAGTGGCGAGCCCAAGCGCATCGACAAGAACCTGCGCCAACTGGCTAACGAAGTTGAAGCGCTGGAACAGCTGTGGGGCGCGGAACTGGGGGAGGCCTGCATCATCGGCAGCGTCGCCACCCAGCACATCTACGGCCTGTTGTTTCGGGTGTTGTGGCCGCTGTGCGCCGGGCGCTCATTCCTGCGCAAACAATTGGCCTTTCCGGAAGACTTGCAACGCGCCAGCCGCGAACACCCGGCGTTTGCCTGGGTCGCCAGCCCGGCGCTGCTCAAGCGCATGGGCGACAACCTCGACTGGCCGGCCTTGAGCGCCGTTCGCCGAGTGTTTTCATCCGGCGGCGCGCTACCGGCCGAGGCTGCGCAAAGCCTTTTCGAGCGACTGCACCAATGGCCGACAGAAATCTTTGGCAGCTCGGAAACCGGCGGCATCGCCTGGCGCCAGGGTCACGAGCTTTGGCAACCCTTTGCTGATATCGAGCTGAGCCAGGACAACGATGGCGCCCTCTTGATCGCGTCTCCCTACCTGCCCGCCGGCCACATCGAGCACACCGCCGATGCGGCCAGAATCGCTGCCGACGGCCGCTTCGAACTGCTTGGACGACTGGACCGGATCGTCAAGCTGGAAGAAAAACGTATCTCGCTGCCGATGCTGGAAAAGGCGCTGACTGACCATGACTGGGTGGCCGAAGCGCGCCTCGGCGTGGTCCGGGAAAATCGCGCCTCGCTGGGTGCGCTGCTGGTGCTGACAGACGCTGGCCTGCATGCATTGCGCAATCAGGGACGCCGCGCGCTCACCCAAGCGCTGCGTCAGCATCTTAGCCAACATTGCGAAGCCCTGGCGCTGCCACGACGCTGGCGGATGTTGCGCCAGTTGCCGCTGAATGCTCAGGGCAAACTGCCCCAGGCCGACGTCGAAGCCTTGCTGCTGGCGCCCCGCCCCAAGGCGCCGCAAGTGTTGGAGCAAGTCGAAGTCGAAGGTGAATGGAGCCTGCAACTGGCCGTGCCGCCGGACCTGGCCTATTTCAGCGGACACTTCCCGAAGACACCGGTGCTGCCTGGCGTGGTTCAGGTGGACTGGGCCTTGAGCCTGGGCCAGCAATTGATGAAGCTGCCCGCAAAATTTGCCGGCATGGAAGTGCTGAAGTTCCAGCAACTGGTGCGCCCGGGCGATGAGGTCCAGTTGCACCTGCGCTTTGATCCGGAGCGCGGCAAGCTGTACTTCGCCTATCGCAATGAAACCGCGACCTGCTCCAGCGGGCGCATCTTGCTGGAGGCTGTGGGTGATGCATAACCCTTGCGCCGTGGTTCCGGTCTACAACCATGAAACCGCCATCACCACGGTGGTCGACGCGCTGATTGCCAGCGGCCTGCCGTGCATTCTGGTGGACGATGCCAGCGATCAGGCCTGCGCCAGAGTGCTCGACCAGCTCGCGCAGCGCGAAATGGTCAACCTGATCCGCCTCGCCGCCAATCAGGGCAAGGGCGGTGCAGTCATGACCGGTTTTCGCGAAGCCTCGCGCCTGGGTTTCAGCCACGCCTTGCAAGTGGACGCCGACGGCCAGCACGACCTGCAGGATGTGAAGACCTTCATCGAAGAATCGCGCCGGCATCCCGACGCGGTGATCTGTGGTTATCCGCAATACGACGCCAGCGTGCCTAAAGGTCGTTTGTACGCCCGTTACCTGACCCACGTCATGGTCTGGATCAACACGCTTTCATTGCAGATTCGCGATTCCATGTGTGGTTTCCGCATCTATCCACTGCCAGCAACGCTGGCGCTGATCGACTCGGCAAAAATCGGCAAGCGCATGGATTTCGACTCGGACATTCTCGTGCGGCTGGCCTGGCGCAATCTGCCGATGCGGTGGTTGCCGGTGCGGGTTCGTTACCCGCTGGACGGGGTCTCGCATTTCCGCATGTTCCACGACAACGTGCTGATTTCGAGCATGCACACACGGCTGTTCTTCGGCATGTTGCTGCGGGCACCGCTGATTCTCTGGCGACGGTGGCGGACATGAACATCAACGCTGACAAACAGCACTGGGCCGACCGTCAGGAACGCGGCAGTTTCTGGCTGATGAAACTCACCGCGTTCGGCGCCAAGGTCCTCGGTCGTCGTCTGTTGAGCCCGCTGCTGTATGGCATCGTCCTGTATTTTTTCCTGTTCGGTCGCAGCGCCCGTCAAAGCGCCTGGCAATACCAGCAACGGCTTGCCGACTGGAGTGGTCGCCCTGAATTGCGCCCGACCCAGTGGCGGGTGTTCAGCCAGTTCATGGCCTTTGCCGATTCGATGCTCGACAAGCTCGATGTGTGGAACGGCAAGCTGAGCATCGAGCAAATCGAAATCATCGACCCGGCACTGCTGCGCAATCAGTTGCGCGGCACGCGCGGGCAGATGCTGGTGGGCGCGCACCTGGGCAACCTCGAAGTCTGCCGCGCACTGGCGGAGATTGGCGAGAAAGTCACGATGAACGTGCTGGTGCACACCAAGCATGCCGAGCAATTCAACCGTCTGCTGGGTGAAGCCGGGGCGACCAATTTGCGGCTGATTCAGGTCAGCGAGCTGGACCCTTTGATCATGCTGCAACTGCATGAACGCCTGGAGCGCGGCGAGTGGCTGGCGATTGCCGGCGACCGTGTGCCGTTGCATGGCGGGCGTAGCGTGACGGTGGACTTCCTCGGTCATCAGGCCGCGTTCCCTCAGGGACCGTGGCTGCTGGCCGGCCTGCTCAAGTGCCCGATCAATCTGCTGATGTGCCTGAAGAAACCGTCGGGCCAATACCGCGTGATCCTCGAGCCGTTTACAGAGGCCGTGGTGTGGAAACGCAACGACCGCGAACAGGTCATCCATCAGTGGGCGACCCGCTACGCCGAACGCCTGGGCCACTATTGCCTCGAAGCGCCTCAACAATGGTTCAACTTTTACCCTTTCTGGAAGACCGATGACGACGCCAACCTTTGAGCCGGTAACCTTCGGCGAACTCCCTTTGCGCATTGAAGACGTGCTGGCCCTGGCCAACCGTCAGGTGCCGACGCAGTTGCAAAGTGATCCCGCGTACCGTGAGCGCATTGCCAAGGGCGCGCGATTCCTCGATTCCCTGCTGGACAAGGAAGGCGTGATCTACGGCGTGACCACCGGCTACGGCGATTCTTGCGTGGTCGCCGTGCCGCTGCATCACGTCGAGGCCCTGCCCCGTCATCTGTACACCTTCCACGGTTGCGGACTGGGCAAACTGCTCGACGCCCAGGCCACGCGCGCGGTGCTCGCCGCGCGTTTGCAGTCGCTGTGCCACGGCGTGTCGGGTGTGCGCGTGGAGCTGCTGGAGCGCCTGCACGCGTTCCTCGAATACGACATCCTGCCGCTGATACCGGAAGAAGGTTCAGTGGGCGCCAGCGGTGATCTGACGCCGTTGTCCTACGTCGCGGCGACCTTGTCCGGCGAGCGTGAGGTGATGTTCCGTGGCGAACGCCGCCAGGCGGCCGACGTGCACCGTGAACTCGGCTGGCAGCCGCTGGTGCTGCGCCCGAAAGAAGCCCTGGCATTGATGAACGGCACTGCCGTGATGACCGGCCTTGCCTGCCTGGCCTATGCCAGAGCCGATTACCTGCTGCAATTGGCCACGCGCATCACCGCGCTGAATGTGGTCGCGCTGCAAGGCAACCCGGAACACTTCGACGAACGCCTGTTCGCCACCAAACCGCATCCAGGGCAGATGCAAGTGGCCGCCTGGCTTCGCAAAGACCTGGCGATCGACGCGCCGACCGCGCCGCTGCATCGCCTGCAAGACCGCTATTCCCTGCGCTGTGCGCCGCATGTCCTCGGCGTCCTGGCCGACAGCCTGAACTGGCTGCGCTCGTTCATCGAGATCGAACTCAACAGCGCCAACGACAACCCGATCATCGACGCTGAAGCCGAGCGCGTGCTGCACGGCGGGCATTTCTACGGCGGCCACATCGCGTTCGCCATGGACAGCCTGAAAAACCTGGTGGCCAACGTCGCCGACCTGCTCGACCGTCAACTCGCGCTGTTGGTGGACGAGCGTTACAACCATGGTTTGCCGAGCAATTTGTCCGGCGCCAGCGCTGACCGGGCGATGCTCAATCACGGCTTCAAGGCCGTGCAGATCGGCACCAGCGCCTGGACTGCCGAGGCCCTGAAAAACACCATGCCGGCCAGCGTCTTCTCGCGCTCCACCGAATGCCACAACCAGGACAAGGTGAGCATGGGCACCATCGCCGCCCGTGATGCGATCCGCGTGCTGGAGCTGACCGAACAAGTCGCCGCTGCCACGTTGCTCGCCGCTAACCAGGGCGTGTGGCTGCGCAGCAAGGCTGAAGACGCGCGTCCGTTGCCGCCAGCCCTGGCCGCCATGCACGAAGAACTGGGCAAGGACTTCCCGCCGGTCATCGAAGACCGTGCGCTGGAAGGTGAATTGCGCCTGTGCCTCAAGCGGATTGCCGAACAACACTGGAGGCTGCATGCGTAGCAAAGGAGTGCTTCATACCGATACGGAAATCCTCGTGCCGTTCTTTGACGTCGACACCATGAACGTCGTCTGGCACGGCCATTACGTCAAATACCTGGAAGTGGCCCGCTGCGCGCTGCTGGACAAAATCGGCCACAACTACACCGCGATGGTCGAATCGGGTTACGCCTGGCCGGTGATCGACCTGCAATTGCGCTATGTGCGTGGTGCTGTGTTCGGCCAGAAGCTGAACGTGCGCGCCAATCTGGTGGAGTGGGAGAACCGCCTGAAAATCAGCTACCTGATCAGCGACCTGGAAACCGGCGAACGCTTGACCCGCGCCAGCTCGGTGCAGGTAGCCGTGGACATGGCCAGCCGTGAGATGCAGCTGGCTTCACCTAAGATCTTCACAGACGCCGTTGAAAGGATCCTGGCATGAGCCCGTTTTTTAAATGCCTGGGTGCGTTAGCGCTACTTGGGCTGTCATCGATCGCTCACGCCTTCGATCTGCAACAACTGAGCGATCAACTGGCCAAACCCGATGTGATCCATGGCAATTTCATCCAGGAAAAACACCTGCGTGCGCTGCCCCAGCCACTGACCAGCAAGGGCACTTTCGTCCTCGCCAAAAACCACGGTTTGCTCTGGTTGCTGAAGACGCCGCTGCAGCAGGATTACCGCATCACCGACAAGGGTATTGCCCGACGTGACGCCAACGGTTGGCAGATGCTGCCAGGCAAGAGTGCTGGCGCCGAGCAGAACCGGTTGTTCCTCGCCGTGCTGCAAGGTGACAGCAGCGGTCTGCAACGAGATTTCGAGCTGTCGCTGAGCGGCGAGGCACAGGACTGGAAGCTGACACTGACCCCGCGTTCGATGCTGCTCAAGCAAGTGTTCAATCAGATCAACATCACCGGCGGCGAATTGGTGCACAGCATCGAACTGCTGGAAACCCAGGGTGACAGCACTCTGTTGCGCATGCAGGACAGCACCAGCGCGCAACCGCTGAGCGACGCGGAGCAACATGACTTTGCCGAGTGAACGCAGGCTCCCGTGGCTGTTTCTGATCCTGCTGCTGGCGGTGCTTGCGCTCGCCGGCTGGCAATGGCGTAACGGCGCGCCGCTGTCGGCCAACCTGATGGAACTGGTGCCGGGCACGGCGCCGGACGCGCTGGAATTGCGCGCCGAACAACGCATGCAAGAACCGCTGAACCGCGAAATGCTGGTGCTGGTCGGCCATAAAGATCGCCCAAAAGCCATCGCCATGGCGCAGAAACTGGGTGAGCAATGGCAGGCCAGCGGTTTGTTCGAGAAGGTCCAATGGACCCTGCAAGCCGACTTGCCAGCGCTGCGCACTCAATTGCTGCAAGGCCGATTGGCAATGCTGTCTGCCACAGATCGTCAGCAACTGATCGAACACCCTGACGCCTTCATCCAACAGCGCGTGCAAGCGCTGTTCGACCCCTTCACCGGTTTCAGTCTGGTGCCGAGCCAGGAAGACTGGCTGGGGCTGACCGGACGCATCCAGAACAGTCAGCCACAACACGGCGCCGTGCAACTGGACATCGGCAGCGGCGCACTGGTGGCCGATGCCGACGGTAAAAGCTGGGTGTTGCTGCGAGCAAAAACCACCGGCAACGCCTTCGACATGAACCTGCCGCTGCAAGTGGCCGCCCTGCTCAAACACAGCCGCGAAGAAGCGGCCCAGAGCGACGTTCAACTGCTTGCCGCCAGCGGCTTGCTGTACGCGGCCAACGGTCAGCAACAAGCTACTCGCGAAATGACCTGGGTCGGTGGCGGCGCTACCGTCGGCATTCTGTTGTTGCTGTTGCTGGCCTTCCGGCGCTGGCGGGTCTTGCTGGCGTTCGTGCCGGTGCTGGTGGGCATGCTGTTTGGCGCCGTGGCCTGCGTGGCGCTGTTCGGTCACATGCATGTGATGACGCTGGTGCTGGGGTCGAGCCTGATCGGCGTTGCCGTCGATTACCCGCTGCATTACCTGTCGAAAAGCTGGAGCATGAAACCCTGGCACAGCTGGCCGGCTTTACGCCTGACCTTGCCAGGCCTGACGCTGAGCCTGATCACCAGTTGCATCGGCTACCTGGCGCTGGCGTGGACGCCATTCCCGGCGCTGACCCAGATCGCCGTATTCTCCGCCGCCGGCCTGCTTGGCGCCTACCTGTCAGCGGTGTGCCTGCTACCGGCGCTGCTCAAGGGCGCGGACCTGCGACCGGCGCAATGGCCGCTGCGCGTCAGTGAATTTTTGCTGGAGCTACGCGAATCGTTGCTCAAAATTGCGCGTACGCCGGTGCTGCTGGCACTGCTGATTGCCTTTTGCGTCGGCGGCTTGTTGCAACTCGAGAGCAAGAACGATATCCGCCAGTGGATCGGCACGCCGCAGCAATTGACGGACGAAGCCAGGACCATCGCGCGCATTACCGGTTATCAACCCACCAGCCAGTTCTTCCTGGTGCGTGCAGCCAACCAGCAAGAGCTGCTCGAGCGCCAAACCGCGCTGAGCGAGCGTCTCGATCAGCTGGTCAAGATGGACAAACTCCAGGGTTATCTGTCGCTCAACCAACTGGTGAGTCAACCGAGCGAACAGCACAAAGTGCACGAAGCGCTGAACAAATTGCCGCAATTCTGGCAGCCGCTGCTCGACCTCGGCGTGACAGCGCAAGCGCTGCAAGCAGAGCTTATGCAATTGCAGGCATTGCCCACCGAAGACATCGACGCGGCGCTAACCGGTCCGTTGGCCGAGCCCTATCGCACCTTGTGGCTGGGGCCGACCGATGACGGCGTGGCGGCGATGGTCAGTCTGCAGGGCCTGAACAATCCTTCGCTGCTGCGCGCTCAGGCGCTGGACTTGCCGGGTGTCCAACTGGTCGACCGTCTCGGTGAACTGAACACTGTTTTTGCGGCGACCCAGATCAGTGCCGCTGAGCTCAAACTCGCTTCCTGCGCATTGATCGTGCTGGTGCTGATCGTGCCATTCGGCCTTGGTGGCGCGCTGCGCATCGTCTCGCTGCCCTTGTTGGCCGCATTGTGCAGTCTGGCCAGTCTTGGCTGGCTGGGTCAGCCGCTGACGCTGTTCAGCCTGTTCGGCCTGTTGCTGGTGACGGCGATCAGCGTCGATTACGCGATCCTCATGCGCGAACAGGTCGGCGGTGCCGCCGTGAGCCTGCTGGGTACGTTGCTGGCGGCGGTTACCACCTGGCTGTCGTTCGGTCTGCTGGCGGTGTCCAGCACACCGGCGGTGAGCAACTTCGGCCTGTCGGTCAGCCTGGGCCTGGCTTTCAGCTTCATCCTCGCGCCGTGGGCCGGACGCCATGTCCACACCGCTGCCGTTACGGAGTCCGCGGCATGATGATCGCCGTGTTTTGGCTCATGGCCCTGGCAATGTTCGCCGCGGCCACCCGGGTCGGTCGGCATTTCGGCCTGATCCCGATCGTCAGCCAGTTGCTGCTGGCGACCTTCGGCCTGCCGCTGCTGATGTACTTCTGGATCGAGCCGGGCTGGCAACTCAGCGGCACCGAACTGATCTCGCCGACGTGGCTGAAAAACCTCTACAGCCTGGGTTTTGCCTTGCTGCTCGGGCACATCCTCAGTGACGTGATCGACCTGCGACTGGATCGCCAGAGCCTGAAAATTGCTCTGCCGAGTTTCTGTATTCCGTTTGTCTGCGGACTCGCCACCGCCGTTTGGCTGCTGCCGGCGCAATCCTGGATAAGCTCGCTGGCGGTCGGCCTGGTGTTCGCCATCACCGCGATTCCGGTGCTGTATTTGTACCTGCGACACATTCATTACCCACCCGACGCCACCCGACGCCTGGTACAAACGGCGATTCTCATCGACCTGACGTGCTGGACGCTGTTCGGTTTCGCCCAAGGCAGTTTGCACCTGAGCAGCCTCTTGCTGCCGCTGGCCGGCGCCTGCCTGCCATTGCTGCTGCGTCTGCTCGGTGCGCGCCAACCGATGCTGTACAGCGGCGGCTTCTTCGCACTGTTGGTTGTCGCCGAACACTTCAAGCTCAACGCGCTGATTTTCGGCATCGGTTACTTGTTGTGCATGGCCGCGCTGAAAGTGCCGCTGGTGCTACCGTTGCCGGCGATCTGGATGAGCCGCTTGCAAACCTGGATCGCCATTCCGCTGATCCTGACGTTCGGTATCGTGCAGATCAACGTTCACGCTGCGATGGCCAGCCTCGGCTGGGTCCAGCTGGCGGCGCTGCTGCTGTTGCCGATAGCCAGCAAACTGCTGGGCAACTGGCTGGGCCTCGGTTGGGCCGGCGCCTCGTTCGAGGGCGCCAGCCGCTGGCGCGAAAGCCTGCTGCTGAATATTCGCGGCTTGAGTGAGATCGTCTTTCTCAACCTGCTGCTGCAACAACAGCTCATCAGTCCGGCGCTGTATTTCGCACTGATGTTGATGGGTTTGATCGCTACATTGCTGCCGGCACTCGCCGGCATGCACAGCCCCCCTTTGAATATCGCCGCCCCGGCAAGGAGCCCCCGTGCCAACAGTTGAAATGGAACATCGCCAGGTCGTCGTTATCGGTGCGGGCCCCTCGGGCGCCATCGCCGCCGCGCTGCTCAAGCGCAAAGGTCATGACGTGCTGATGATCGAACGCCAGCATTTCCCACGGTTTTCCATCGGCGAAAGCCTGTTGTCGCACTGCCTGGATTTCGTCGAAGAGGCCGGCATGCTCGACGCGGTGAACGCCGCCGGGTTCCAGTTGAAGAATGGTGCGGCGTTCGCCTGGGGCGACCAATACAGCGCCTTTGATTTCGGCGACACGTTCAGCCACGGCAAGCCGACCACCTTCCAGGTTCAACGCGCCGATTTCGACAAGTTGCTGGCCGACCAGGCCGAATTGCAAGGCGTGGAAGTTCGCTACGGCGAGGCCATCGTCAGCGCCGATTTCACCCTGGCAAAACCGCAGCTCGAAGTGCAGCGAGAAGATGGCAGCCAATACCGCGTCGAAGCTGATTTCGTGCTCGATGCCAGCGGCTACGGCCGCGTGCTGCCGCGCTTGCTGGACCTTGAAGCGCCGTCGAACTTCCCGGTGCGCCAGGCCGTGTTCACCCACATCGAAGACAACATCGACAGCCCGACCTTCGAGCGGGAAAAAATCCTCATCACCACCCATCCGACTCATCGCGATATCTGGTTCTGGACCATCCCGTTCAGCAACGGCCGTTGCTCGGTCGGCGTAGTGGCGGCAGCCGAGCACTTTGAAGGCCGCATGGACAACCTGGACGAGTGCCTGCGCGGTTTTATCGCTGAAACCCCAAGCCTGGCCAGCGTCTTGAACAACGCTGTGTGGGACACCCCCGCGCGCACCATTGGTGGCTACTCGGCCAACGTCAAAACCTTGCACGGCCCGGGCTTTGCACTGCTGGGCAACGCTGCGGAATTCCTCGACCCGGTGTTCTCCTCCGGCGTGACCATCGCCATGCGCTCGGCGAGCATGGCCGCCGGCGTCCTGCACCGCCAACTGCAAGGTGAAAGCGTCGACTGGCAAACCGAGTTCGCCGCACCGCTCAAGCGCGGCGTCGACACATTCCGCTGCTACGTCGAAGGCTGGTACGCCGGAACCTTCCAGGATGTGATTTTCCATCCGGACGGTTCACCTGACATCCGCCGCATGATCAGCGCGATCCTCGCCGGTTATGCCTGGGACGAGCGCAATCCGTTCGTCAGTGAACCCAAACGTCGGCTGCGCATGCTGTCAGAACTCTGCGCCAGAGATGTCACATGAATAACGTGAACGCCTTTTTGTGGCGAACTTCCCTTGAAGGTGAGGTCTGATGATTCGTTTCCTGCTCCTGGGTTGCTGTCTGTTGCTGAGCGCTTGCGCCAGCAGTCCGCCGCTGCCCGAGCAAACCCCGAACCTGTCGTTGCCGCTGCAGTTGCACATTCAGCGCCTGGTCGCCGAACAACGTCAGGACTGGGTGCTGGTGATCCAGCGTGAAGGCCCAGGCATTCGCTGGTCGATGATGGATTTGCTGGGCATTCCACAGGCTCGCCAGAAACTGATCGATGGCCAATGGAAAGCCGACGGCCTGTTGCCGCCGAACCCGGAAGCCCGGGAGCTGTTCGCGGCGTTGCTGTTTGCGCTGACACCCAAGGATGAACTGTCGGGCAACTACCCCACGGCTTGGCAACATGGCAGTCAACGCTCCTTGCCCACGCACTGGGACGTCCGTTATTCACAACCGATGAGCTTCGAATTGAACCTGCCCAAAGGTCCCAAGTATCAAGTCACGCCCCTTAGCGGAGACGAGCCATGACCGCCTATCTGAACGCCCTTGGGGTTATCTGTGCCCTGGGTCGCGACAAAACGGAAGTCGCGCGCAATCTGTTTGCCGGTGATTGCTCTGGCATGCGCAGCGAGGCTGGCTGGGTCCCGGAGCGCTCATTGCCGGTGGCGGCGGTGAGTGGCGAATTGGCCCCGATTCCAGCGGCACTGGCTCAGCAAAGCAGCCGCAACAACCAGCTACTGCTGGAAGCCGCGTTGCAAATCCGCGAAGACATCGATCGTGCGATCCAGACCTACGGCCGTGACCGTATCGGTGTGGTGCTGGGCACCAGCACATCGGGCATCCATGAGGCCAGCCGTGGCCTGGCCCATTACATTCGCGAGCATCATTTCCCTGCCGATTACGACTATCAGCAGCAGGAGCTAGGCGCACCGGCCAATTTCCTCGCCGACTGGCTGCAATTGAGCGGCCCGGCTTATGTGATCTCGACCGCCTGCACCTCCAGCGCCCGGGCGCTGATGAGCGCCCAACGCCTGCTGGATCTGGGCGTGTGCGATGCGGTGCTGTGCGGCGGCGTCGACAGTTTGTGCAAACTGACCCTCAACGGTTTCTCGGCGTTGGAAGCAGTGTCCGAGCAACGTTGCAATCCGTTTTCGGTCAACCGCAACGGCATCAATATCGGTGAAGCCGCCGCGCTGTTTCTGATGAGCAAAAATGCCGGCGACGGCCAGCCGATTGCACTGCTAGGCAGCGGTGCCAGTTCAGATGCGCACCACATTTCTGCGCCGGAACCGACTGGCCGTGGCGCCTTGCAAGCCATGCGCAAAGCCTTGTGCCGAGCAAATCTGCAACCCGCTCAGATCGGTTACCTGAACCTGCATGGCACCGCGACCCAACACAACGACGCCATGGAAAGCCTGGCCGTAGCGACCCTGTTCCCGCTAGGTGTGCCGTGTTCTTCAACCAAGCCGATGACCGGTCACACCCTTGGCGCCGCCGGTGCCCTGGAAGCGGCGTTCTGCTGGCTGAGCCTGAGCACGAACAACCGCGAGCAGGCCCTGGCGCCCCACGTCTGGGACGGCCAGCCTGATCCTGAGCTACCGGCCCTGGATTGGGTGACCCCGACCGATCGCCTGACGTCCATTGCACCTCGCTACTTGATGAGCAATTCCTTTGCCTTCGGTGGCAACAACGTCAGCCTGATAATCGGAGACGCCCCATGATTGACTGGCCGATCGCCGAACTGCTGCCGCACGCTGGCGATATGATCTTCATCGAACAGATTCTGGAGTTCGATGACGACCAGATCCGCACACGCCTCACCGTCAGGCCCGATGGCCTGTTCAGCCGTGCCGACGGCAGCATGCCCGCCTGGGTCGGCATTGAACTGATGGCCCAGAGTGTCGCCGCGTACGCCGGTTGCCACGCGCGCCAGCGGGGCGATGGCGTGGTGCTGGGTTTTCTGCTCGGTACGCGTAAATTCGAATGCAACGTGGAACACTTCCCCGTCGGCACCGAGCTAACCATCCACGGGATGCGCTCGCTGGAAGACGATAACGGCATGGGCGTGTTCGAATGCCACATCAACGCTCCAGGCATTCACGCCAGCGCCCGTCTGAACGTGTTCCGCCCACCTCAGGCCGCTCAATATCTTCATGAACCCGAAGGAGTCCAGTCATGACTGAATCCGTACTGGTCACTGGCTCCAGCCGTGGCATCGGCCGCGCCATCGCGCTGCGCCTGGCCCAGGCAGGGCATGACATCGTCCTGCATTGCCGCAGCGGTCTGGCGGACGCCGTGATCGTTCAAGGCGAAATCCAGGCGCTGGGGCGCCAGGCGCGCATCCTGCAATTCGACGTGTCCGACCGCGCCGGCTGCAAAGCCATCCTCGAAGCCGACGTTGAAACCCATGGCGCCTACTACGGTGTCGTGCTCAACGCCGGCCTGACCCGCGACGGTGCTTTTCCAGCACTGAGCGAGGATGATTGGGATGTGGTGATGCGCACCAACCTCGACGGTTTCTACAACGTGCTGCACCCGGTGATGATGCCGATGATTCGTCGTCGCGCTGCCGGGCGGATTGTCTGCATCACCTCGGTTTCCGGCCTGATCGGCAATCGCGGCCAGGTCAACTACAGCGCGTCCAAGGCCGGTCTGATCGGCGCGGCGAAAGCGTTGGCGATCGAACTGGGCAAGCGCAAAATTACCGTCAACTGTGTCGCACCCGGCCTGATCGACACGGCAATGCTCGACGAAAACGTGCCGGTGGAAGAACTGATGAAAATGATTCCCGCACAACGCATGGGCACCCCGGAAGAGGTGGCCAGCGCGGTGAATTTCCTGATGTCGGCGGAAGCGTCGTACATCACCCGGCAGGTTCTGGCCGTCAATGGAGGCCTGTGCTGATGAAGCGCGTCGTCGTCACCGGCATGGCCGGCATCACCTCACTGGGCAGCGACTGGGCAACCATCGCCGCCAACTTCGCGGCCAACCGCAGTGGCATTCGCCGGATGGACGAGTGGGATCGCTTTACCGAACTCAACACGCGCCTGGCCGGGCCCATCGACGACTTTAAAGTGCCCGCCCACTGGACCCGCAAACAACTGCGCAGCATGGGCCGGGTCTCACGCCTGGCGGTCGGCGCGGCGGAACAGGCGCTGGCCGATGCCGGGCTGTTGGGTGACGAGTCGATCAAGGACGGGCGCATGGGCGTCTCCTGCGGCTCGTCCACCGGCAGCACCGACGAGATCAAGGCATTCGGCAACATGTTGCTCAACTCGGTGGCCGAGGGCCTGAACGCCAACTCCTATGTGCGGATGATGCCGCACACCACCGCGGCCAATATCAGCATCTTCTTTGGTCTCACCGGCCGATTGATCCCGACCTCCAGCGCCTGCACCAGCGGTAGCCAGGGCATCGGTTATGCCTACGAGTCGATCAAGTTCGGCCGACTGCCACTGATGCTCGCCGGCGGCGCCGAAGAACTGTGCCCGACCGAAGCCATGGTCTTCGACGCGCTCTACGCCACCAGCCTGAAAAACGATGCACCGCAGACCTCTCCGCGTCCCTACGACAGCGCCCGCGATGGCCTGGTGATAGGCGAAGGCGGCGGAATGCTGGTGCTTGAAGAACTCGAACACGCGCTGGCTCGCGGTGCACGCATCCACGCCGAACTCGTCGGCTTCGGCAGCAACGCCGACGGCCAGCACGCCACCCGACCGGAACAGGTCACCATGCGCAGGGCCATGGAACTGGCCCTGGAAGACGCCGGGCTGCAGCCTTCGGACATTGGCTACGTCAATGGTCACGGCACGGCGACTGAACAGGGCGACATCGCCGAAACACTGGCGACCAGTGCGCTATTCGGCGAACACATGCCGATCAGTTCGCAAAAGAGCTTCCTCGGCCATACCTTGGGTGCGTGCGGAGCATTGGAGTCCTGGTTCAGCATCGAAATGATGAACCGCGACCTGTATGTGCACACGTTCAACCTTGACGATGTCGATCCGCTCTGCGGCAAGCTCGACTACCTGCGCGGCGAGTTCCGGCAGATGAGTAATGAATACGTGATGAACAACAATTTTGCGTTTGGTGGCGTTAACACCTCGTTGATTTTCCGTCGTTGGCACTGATCCGGACACGTTTGGAGTAAAGGGAATGACTCAGTTTCAGCGCATCGCCGCGCTGTTTGCCGTGGCGGTGGCGCTTAAGCCTGTAGTGACCGGTGTGGGGTTGCGAGGGGAGTTGGTAAAGGTTGACTGAGGTGAGCACCTCGGAAACGACAAGGGGCGCCTTTCGGCGCCCCTTCACAAACAGGTCGGCTTGTCATCGCCCGGTACCTGTCTGGCTCTGCGATGGCTGGTTTCCCAGGATACTCAGAGTCTCACAAGCCCCTTTCGGGAGCGGCGCGAGTATTGCCTGAAAAAGGATCAGGGGCAACGACTGGCCATTCGCCTGACTGTGCCACCCCCCGATGCCATCACACGCCAAGCGCTTTACGTACCGCGATTTTGACCGCTTAAAACTCATCTGTTTTAAGTGTCCCGTGCTCAACTTCCCTCAACCTTCCTCGTCAACAACTCCACAAACGCCTTGGCCATCGGCGACTTCTGATCCTTGCGCTGCACCAGCCATACCGCCGACACAGCCTCCGGATCGAGCAACGGCCGGTACACCACGCCGTCAATACGCATCCGCTGATAAGACGCTGGCAGCACTGACACCCCCAGCCCCGCCGCCACCAGCCCGATAATCGTCATCGCCTCACCCGCCTCTTGCGCAAAGTGCGGGCTGAAACCAGCGTCCCGCGCCAGGCTGAGCAATTGTGCGTACAGACCACTGCCATAACTGCGTGGGAAAAATACGAAGGGTTCGAGGGCCAATGCCGACAGGAACAACCCCTCTTCGCTGCCGCTCACCAGCGGATGCTTGGAGCTGAGCACGGCCACCAACGGTTCACGCATCAATTCCACCACGCTGAGGGAGTCCGGCAACCCCAGCGGTCGCATGATCCCGACCTCGATCGACTCATCCACAAGCGCATCGGCCACTTGGGTGCTGCTCATCTCCCGCAGGTTCAAATGCACGGCCGGAAAGCGCTGGCGGAATGAAAAAATCGCCTGGGGAATGGTCGAGTTGAAGGGGGCCGACGAGGTGAAACCAATTTTCAGCTCACCCAACTCGCCAAGCTGCGCACGACGCGCCACGTCAGCGGCTTTATCGACCTGCGCCAGCACCAACCGCGCTTCTTCCAGGAACAACCGACCCGCCTCGCTGAGCTCGACCCGACGATTGGTTCGCTCGAACAGCCGCGCACCGACTTCCTGTTCCAGCGCTTGAATCTGCTGGCTCAATGGCGGTTGCGAGATGCCCAACACCTGGGCGGCGCGGCCGAAATGCAGTTCTTCGGCGACGGCGATGAAGTAGCGCAGGTGACGCAATTCCATGAAAACTCCATTAGGTCGTTAAACCTATCAAACAGGTCGAACAATATATTGGATTGAATCATTAGCCAGCTATATGCTTTTTTCATTGCCTGACCGGCTGCGTCCTCCGAGGTCTGAAGTGAAAACTGCTGTCGCCCCCCTTGCTCATGAAGTTCCGCCCGCTGCGGTCGACGATGCCGTCGCCGAATTGAAGGAGATCTACATCGAAAAAGGCACGCCGATGTTCATGCGCACGGTGCTGGCGCTGTTCTGCGGCGGTTTCGCGACGTTCGCCTTGCTCTACTGCGTGCAGCCGATGATGCCGCTGCTGTCCCACGAGTATTCGATCAATGCGGCGCAGAGCAGCCTGATCCTGTCGGTGGCCACTGGCATGCTGGCGATTGGTCTGCTGATCACTGGGCCTATCTCCGACCGCATCGGACGCAAACCGGTGATGGTCGCGGCCCTGTTCGCCGCCGCGCTGTGCACCATGGCCAGCGCGATGATGCCGAGCTGGCAAGGCGTCTTGGTGATGCGCGCGTTGATCGGGTTGTCGCTGAGCGGTCTGGCGGCAGTTGCCATGACGTACCTGAGCGAAGAAATCCACCCGCAACACATCGGCCTGGCGATGGGCCTGTACATCGGCGGCAACGCGATTGGCGGGATGAGCGGACGCTTGATTACCGGTGTGTTGATCGACTTCGTGAGCTGGCACACCGCGATGCTGGTGATCGGCAGCCTGGCGCTGATCGCGGCGGCGGTGTTCTGGAAAATCCTTCCCGAATCGCGCAACTTCCGCGCTCGCTCACTTCACCCGCGCAGCCTGCTCGATGGCTTCACCATGCACTTCCGCGATGCGGGCCTGCCGCTGCTATTCCTTGAAGCTTTTGTGTTGATGGGCGCGTTTGTCACGCTGTTCAACTACATCGGTTATCGCTTGCTGGCCGAGCCTTACCATATGGATCAGGTGTTCGTCGGGCTGCTGTCGGTGGTGTACCTGTCGGGTATCTACAGCTCGGCGAAAATCGGTTCGCTGGCTGACAAACTGGGCCGGCGCAAAGTGCTCTGGGCAACGATTGTGCTGATGCTCGCCGGTCTTGCCCTGACGATGTTCACGCCATTGCCGCTGGTGATCATCGGCATGCTGATCTTCACGTTTGGCTTCTTTGGCGCGCACTCCGTGGCCAGCAGCTGGATCGGGCGCCGGGCGATCAAGGCCAAGGGGCAGGCGTCGTCGCTTTATTTGTTCAGCTATTACGCCGGATCGAGCATCGCCGGGACGGCGGGTGGGGTGTTCTGGCACATGGGTGGATGGAATGGGATCGGGTTGTTCATTGGCGGGTTGCTGGTGATTGCGCTGCTGGTGGCTTTGAAGCTGGCGAAGTTGCCGCCGTTGGGCGGTGTAAAGGCTTAAACACAAATACCAGTCAGCCATAAACAACTGTGGGAGCGAGCTTGCTCGCGATGGCGGCATAACAGCCAACTGAGATATTGAATGTTATGACCTCATCGCGAGCAGGCTCGCTCCCACAGGGACCGAGTGTTGCCCGAGATCTCCATACAAAAACGCCCGGCATCTGCCGGGCGTTTTTTATTGGGCGACGATCACTCGTGATACTGCGCCGACAATTCGTGAACCGCGCGCAGGAACGCACCCGCGTGTTCCGGATCAACTTCCGGCGTGATGCCATGGCCAAGGTTGAACACGTGGCCGCTGCCTTTGCCGTAGCTGGCGAGGATCCGGCCGACTTCGGCGCGAATGGCTTCTGGCTTGGCGTACAACACAGTCGGGTCCATGTTGCCTTGCAGCGCGACTTTATTGCCGACACGTTGGCGGGCTTCGCCGATGTCGCAGGTCCAGTCAAGGCCAAGGGCATCAGCGCCAGCATCGGCGATGCTTTCCAGCCACAGGCCGCCATTCTTGGTGAACAGAATGACCGGAACCTTGCGTCCTTCGTGTTCACGGATCAGGCCGCTGACAATTTTGCGCATGTAGGCCAGGGAGAATTCCTGGTACGCCGCCGCCGAGAGGTTGCCGCCCCAGGTGTCGAAGATTTGCACCGCTTGTGCGCCGGCCATGATCTGGCCGTTGAGGTAGCTGGTGACCGACTGCGCCAGCTTGTCCAGCAGCAAGTGCATGGCTTGCGGGTTGTCGTAGAGCATGGCCTTGGTCTTGCGGAAGTCTTTCGACGAACCGCCTTCGACCATGTAGGTGGCCAGGGTCCATGGGCTGCCGGAGAAGCCGATCAGTGGCACGCGACCGTTCAGTTCGCGGCGGATAGTGCTGACCGCGTCCATGACGTAGCCGAGGTCTTTGTGTGGATCGGGAATCGGCAGGGCTTCGATGTCGGCCAGGGTGCTGACGACTTTCTTGAAGCGCGGACCTTCACCGGTTTCGAAGTACAGGCCTTGGCCCATCGCGTCGGGGATGGTGAGGATGTCGGAGAACAGGATCGCCGCGTCCAGTTGAGGATAGCGGTCGAGCGGTTGCATCGTGACTTCGCAAGCGAACTCCGGGTTCATGCACAGGCTCATGAAGTCACCGGCCTTGGCACGGCTGGCGCGGTATTCCGGCAGGTAGCGACCGGCCTGACGCATCATCCACACAGGGGTGACGTCTACGGGTTGCTTGAGCAGGGCGCGAAGGAAACGGTCGTTCTTCAGGGCAGTCATGTCGGCATCCGGAAAAAAAGTGCGGGCATTTTCTCAGAGCGCGACACAAAAGGCACGGTTGCAGGTCAGCCTTTTGTCTATCGGGTCAATTTGTCGCGGGGGAATGCAGTGATTGCAGCACCACAAAACACTGTGGGAGCTGGCCTGCCGGCGATGCAGACACCTCGGTTGGTCTGGTAGACCGAGGTGTCTGCATCGCCGGCAGGCCAGCTCCCACAGGTATTGCATTCCAAACTATTGGAAAGTGATCAGACGCCCAGGTAATCGAGGATCCCTTCAGCGGCATTACGCCCTTCGAAGATCGCCGTTACCACCAGGTCAGAACCGCGAACCATATCGCCACCGGCGAAGATTTTCGGGTTGCTGGTCTGGTGCTTGTACTTCCCTTGCTCCGGGGCCACGACGCGGCCCTGGCTGTCGGTCTGGATGCTGTGCTGTTCGAACCACGATGCCGGGCTTGGACGGAAACCGAAGGCGATGACCACGGCGTCGGCCGGGATGATCTCTTCAGAACCCGGGATAGGCTCAGGGCTGCGACGGCCACGGGCGTCCGGCTCGCCGAGACGGGTCTCGACCACCTTCACACCTTCGACGCGGTCTTCACCGACGATGGCGATCGGCTGGCGGTTGTAGAGGAATTTCACGCCTTCTTCCTTGGCGTTCTTCACCTCTTTGCGCGAACCCGGCATGTTTGCTTCGTCGCGACGATAAGCACAGGTCACCGACTTGGCGCCCTGACGAATCGAAGTACGGTTGCAGTCCATCGCCGTGTCGCCACCACCCAGCACCACAACCTTCTTGCCTTTCATGTCGACGAAATCTTCCGGCGACTTTTCAAAGCCCAGGTTGCGGTTGACGTTGGCGATCAGGAAGTCGAGCGCGTCATGCACGCCCGGCAGGTCCTCACCGGCAAAGCCGCCCTTCATGTAGGTGTAGGTGCCCATGCCCATGAACACGGCATCGTATTCTTCGAGCAGTTGCTCGACGGTCACGTCCTTGCCCACTTCGGTGTTCAGGCGGAACTGGATGCCCATGCCGGTGAAGACTTCGCGACGATTGCTCAGCACGGTCTTTTCCAGCTTGAACTCGGGGATGCCGAAGGTCAGCAGACCACCGATTTCCGGGTTCTTGTCGAACACCACCGGCGTCACGCCGCCGCGTACCAGCACGTCAGCACAACCCAGGCCGGCCGGGCCTGCACCGATGATTGCAACACGCTTGCCGGTCGGCTTGACCTTGGACATGTCCGGGCGCCAGCCCATGGCGAACGCGGTGTCGGTGATGTACTTCTCGACCGAACCGATGGTCACCGCGCCGAAACCGTCGTTGAGGGTGCAGGCACCCTCGCACAGACGGTCCTGCGGGCACACCCGGCCGCAAACTTCCGGCAGCGTGTTGGTCTGGTGCGACAGCTCGGCGGCCTGGAGGATGTTGCCCTCGGCCACCAGCTTCAGCCAGTTCGGAATGAAGTTGTGCACCGGGCACTTCCATTCGCAATACGGGTTACCGCAACCCAGGCAGCGGTGGGCCTGATCGGCCGAATGCTGGGGTTTGAAGGGTTCGTAGATCTCCACGAACTCTTTCTTGCGTTGACGCAACAGTTTCTTCTTCGGATCCTTGCGCCCGACATCGATGAACTGGAAGTCGTTATTTAGACGTTCGGCCATCTTCAAAACCTCGTACACGACAGCTCCAAGCTACAAGCTTCGAGCTGCAAGAAAATCAAATTAATCCGCCACACCGCGCACGGCCTCAAGCTTGCGGCTTGAAGCTTTCCGCTTGCAGCTGCGTCGTTTATTGCGGACTCGCACGAGTACTCGAGAGCAGAGATTTCAGACTCGCTGCCTTCGGTTTGACGAGCCAGAAACGACGCAAATAGTCATCGAGGTTTTCAGCGAGGTTACGACCCCACTCGCTGTCGGTTTCCTCGACGTATTCGTTCAGCACGCGTTGCAAGTGGCTGCGGTAGGCTTCCATCGCCTCACCGCTGATCCGCTGGATTTCCACCAGTTCGTGGTTGACCCGGTCAACGAAGGTGTTGTCCTGGTCGAGCACGTAGGCGAAACCGCCGGTCATGCCTGAGCCGAAGTTGTAACCGGTCTTGCCCAGAACGCAGACGAAACCACCGGTCATGTACTCGCAGCAGTGATCGCCAGTGCCTTCAACAACGGTGTGGGCACCGGAGTTACGCACCGCAAAACGCTCGCCCGCGGTGCCGGCGGCGAACAGCTTGCCACCGGTAGCGCCATAGAGGCAGGTGTTACCGATGATGGCACTGTCCTGAGTCTTGTAGACGCTGCCTTTCGGCGGAACGATGACCAGTTTGCCGCCGGTCATGCCTTTGCCGACGTAGTCGTTGGCGTCGCCTTCCAGGTACATGTTCAGACCACCAGCGTTCCATACACCGAAGCTCTGACCGGCCGTCCCTTTGAAGCGGAAGGTGATCGGCGCGTTCGCCATGCCTTGGTTGCCGTGCTTGCGCGCGATTTCACCGGAGATCCGGGCGCCGATCGAACGGTCGCAGTTGCAGATATCCAGCGCGAAATCGGCGCCGCTCATGTCGTTGATGGCCGAAGTGGCCATGCCGACCATTTTCTCGGCCAGCAGGCCTTTGTCGAACGGCGGGTTGCGGTCCACCTGACAGAACTGGGGTTTGTCTGCCGGGATGTGATCGCTGCCCAGCAACGGCGTCAGGTCCAGGTGTTGCTGCTTGGCGGTCTGACCTTCGAGGATTTCCAGCAGATCGGTACGACCGATCAGCTCTTCGAGGGAGCGCACGCCCAGCTTGGCCAGCCACTCACGGGTTTCTTCGGCGACGTAGGTGAAGAAATTCACCACCATGTCGACGGTACCGATGTAGTGATCCTTGCGCAGCTTCTCGTTCTGGGTCGCGACGCCGGTGGCGCAGTTGTTCAGGTGGCAGATGCGCAGGTATTTGCAGCCCAGCGCAATCATCGGCGCGGTGCCGAAGCCGAAGCTTTCAGCGCCGAGGATCGCCGCCTTGATCACGTCGAGGCCGGTTTTCAGGCCGCCGTCGGTCTGCACCCGGACTTTGCCGCGCAGGTCGTTGCCGCGCAGGGTCTGGTGGGTTTCGGCCAGGCCGAGTTCCCACGGAGCGCCCGCGTATTTGATCGAGGTCAGCGGCGATGCGCCGGTACCACCGTCGTAGCCGGAAATGGTGATCAAGTCCGCGTAGGCCTTGGCCACACCGGCGGCGATGGTGCCGACGCCCGCTTCTGCGACCAGCTTCACCGAGACCAGGGCCTTCGGGTTGACTTGTTTCAGGTCGAAAATCAGCTGCGACAAGTCTTCGATCGAATAGATGTCGTGGTGCGGCGGTGGCGAAATCAGGGTCACGCCCGGCACTGCGTAACGCAGCTTGGCAATCAGACCGTTGACCTTGCCGCCGGGCAGTTGACCACCTTCGCCAGGCTTGGCGCCCTGAGCGACCTTGATCTGCAGCACTTCAGCGTTGACCAGGTATTCCGGGGTCACCCCGAAACGGCCGGTCGCGACCTGCTTGATTTTCGAGCTCTTGATGGTGCCGTAGCGCGCCGGGTCTTCGCCGCCTTCGCCGGAGTTGGAACGCGCACCGAGGCGGTTCATGGCTTCGGCCAGGGCTTCGTGGGCTTCCGGCGACAAGGCGCCAAGGGAGATACCGGCGGAGTCGAAGCGCTTGAGCACCGATTCCAGCGGTTCGATCTCGCTGATGTCCAGCGGCGTGTCCAGGGTCTTCACCTTGAACATGTCGCGGATCATCGACACCGGACGGTTGTCCACCAGCGCCGTGTATTCCTTGAACTTGCCGTAGTCGCCCTGCTGCACAGCGGCTTGCAGGGTGTTGACCACGTCCGGGTTGTAAGCGTGATATTCGCCACCGTGGACGAACTTCAGCAGACCACCTTGCTGGATTGGCTTGCGCGGGCTCCAGGCTTCGGCGGCGAGGGCTTTCTGTTCGGCTTCGATGTCGACGAAACGCGCGCCCTTGATGCGGCTTGGTACGCCACGGAAGCTCAGGTCGCAAACTTCTTCGGACAGGCCGATAGCTTCGAACAGCTGCGCGCCGCGATACGAGGTGATGGTCGAGATGCCCATCTTCGACAGGATCTTCAACAGGCCTTTGGTGATGCCTTTGCGGTAGTTCTTGAACACCTCATAGAGGTCGCCCAGCACTTCACCGGTGCGGATCAGGTCGCCCAGCACTTCGTAGGCCAGGAACGGGTAGACCGCCGAGGCGCCGAAACCGATCAGCACCGCAAAGTGATGCGGGTCGCGGGCGGTAGCGGTTTCCACGAGGATGTTGGAGTCGCAACGCAGGCCTTTTTCGGTCAGGCGGTGATGCACCGCGCCGGTGGCGAGCGAAGCGTGGATCGGCAGTTTGCCCGGAGCAATGTGACGGTCACTCAGCACCACCTGGGTACGACCGGAGCGCACAGCTTCTTCAGCCTGATCGGCGACATTGCGGATAGCCGCCTCGAGGCCGACGCTTTCGTCGTAGTTGAGGTCGATGATCTGGCGTTCGAAACCCGGACGATCGAGGTTCATCAGCGAGCGCCACTTGGCCGGGGAAATGACCGGCGAGCTGAGGATCACGCGCGAGGCGTGTTCCGGCGACTCCTGGAAAATGTTGCGCTCGGCACCGAGGCAGATTTCCAGCGACATGACGATGGCTTCACGCAGCGGGTCGATCGGCGGGTTGGTGACCTGCGCGAACTGCTGGCGGAAATAGTCGTACGGCGTGCGCACGCGCTGGGACAGCACGGCCATCGGCGTATCGTCGCCCATCGAGCCCACGGCTTCGTAGCCCTGCTCGCCGAGCGGACGCAGCACCTGATCGCGTTCTTCGAACGTGACCTGATACATCTTCATGTACTGCTTGAGCTGATCGACGTCGTAGAAAGCCGAACCGTGGTCGTTGTCTTCCATGGTCGCCTGGATGCGCAGAGCGTTCTTGCGCAGCCATTGCTTGTACGGATGACGGGACTTCAAGCGGTTGTCGATGGCGTCGGTGTCGAGGATCTGACCGGTTTCGGTGTCCACGGCAAAGATCTGGCCCGGGCCCACGCGCCCCTTGGCGATCACGTCTTCAGGCTGGTAGTTCCAGACACCGATTTCAGAGGCCAGGGTGATGAATCCGTTCTTGGTGGTGACCCAACGCGCCGGACGCAGACCGTTACGGTCGAGCAGGCACACCGCGTAGCGACCGTCGGTCATTACCACGCCGGCCGGGCCGTCCCACGGTTCCATGTGCATCGAGTTGTATTCGTAGAACGCCCGCAGGTCCGGGTCCATGGTTTCGACGTTCTGCCACGCAGGCGGAATGATCATCCGCACGCCACGGAACAGGTCGATGCCACCGGTGACCATCAGCTCAAGCATGTTGTCCATGCTGGAGGAGTCGGAACCGACGCGGTTGACCAGCGGGCCGAGCTCTTCGAGATCGGGCATCAGGTCGTTGGCGAACTTGGTGCGACGGGCCACGGCCCAGTTGCGGTTGCCGGTGATGGTGTTGATCTCGCCGTTGTGCGCCAGGAAGCGGAACGGTTGAGCCAACGGCCATTTCGGCAGGGTGTTGGTGGAGAAGCGCTGGTGGAACACGCAGATCGCGGTTTGCAGGCGCTGGTCGCTCAGGTCTGGATAGAAGGCGGTCAAGTCCGCCGGCATCATCAGGCCTTTATAAATGATGGTCTTGTGGGAAAAGCTGCAGATGTAGTGATCTACGTCGGCGGCGTTGGCCACGGACGAACGACGACGGGAACTGAACAGCTTGATCGCCATGTCCTGATCGCTCAGGCCTTCGCCACCGATGAACACTTGTTCGATCTGCGGCAGACGCTCGAGGGCCAGACGGCCGAGGACGCTGGTGTCGATCGGCACTTTGCGCCAGCCGACGAGGGTCAGGCCGGCAGCCAGGATCTCGCGGTTCATGTTCTCGCGAGCGGCTTCGGCTTTGACCGGGTCCTGGTTGAAGAAGACCATGCCCACGGCATATTGCTTGGGCAATTCGACACCGAAGGTTTCCTGGGCGATGGCTCGCAGGAACACGTCCGGCTTTTGAATCAGCAGACCGCAACCGTCACCGGTCTTGCCGTCGGCGTTGATCCCACCGCGGTGGGTCATGCAGGTCAGGGCCTCGATGGCCGTTTGCAAAAGGGTATGACTGGGCTCGCCCTGCATATGGGCTATCAGGCCGAAACCGCAGTTATCCTTGAATTCATCTGGTTGGTACAGACCTGCTTTCATAGACACTTTCTCACCAGGCTGCCTCTTACGAGGCAAATTTCTTTTCAATTCAACCACTTACCGTCCGCGCCGAACGTACGCCAGCTTTGCGGGGGCAAAAGGGAGGTCATTGTACACACCGACACTTACGCTCACAAATTTGACGACGAAATGTCGCAAATCTATGTCGCATTTGTGAAAGGTTTAAAGCGATATGCTGTGCTAGTCAAAACTTTTTTAATTTTGACCGCAACGACTCAAAGACCACTATGACGCAGACACCACAAGGCACGCGGTCTGTAGAGACGGCATGCGCTTGTAGAAATTTTGAGGTGCTTGGAGAGGCGGCCTGGGTAAGGCCGCCGAATCTTCAGCGAGTTGTTGCCAGTTCCTGTTGGACGCTGGCGACAGTGCGAGGCCAAGGTTTACCAGCCTGAACCTTCGCTGGCAAGGCCTTGATGGCGGTAACGGCTGCATCGCGGTTGGCGAAGTTACCGTAGGTGATGACGTAAAGCGGTTTGCCGTTGAGGACTTTCTTGAAATAACGGTACTCGCCGCCCTGCTCTTTCACGAAGTTTTGCGCGGCCGTTTCAGAGCTGGTACCGAGGATCTGCACCACGTAGTTGCTCGTCGGTTGCCCGGCGTACCAGGTGCCACCGGCGCCTTTCGCGGCGGCAGCGGGCTTCTCGGCCGCTTTCTCGACAGGTTTGGCGGTAGCCACGGCGGCGGGCTTGGCAGGCGCTGGAGCCGGCTTCACGGCAGGCGCGGTCGGGACCGGCTTGGCTGTTGCCACCTGAGTCGGCGCAGGCGTCGGTTTGGCGGCAGGCGTTGGTGCAGGACCAGGCTGGATACCCGCAGGCGGCGCAGTGGTGGTCACGGTAGGCGGTTTAGCGCTGGAACCTTCGACAGGCACGCCGTCGTCACCTTCAGTGATACCGCCAGCCGCTTCGGCCAACGGACCGCGCATAACTGGTTGCGAGTTACCGACCAGCGGTAACGGCATCGGTTGTGTATTACCGGCAAATTCGACGGATGGTGCACCGCCGCTATTGGGTTTTGGCGCGCCCTGGCCGAGCGGCAATTGCGCCTGCTCGTTGGCAGGAGCGCCAGTGGTCGGTGCTTTGCTGCGACCTGGCATCAACCAGGCGGCGGCTACCGCGACCACGACGACGGCGGATATCGCCAATACGTGTTTCTTCGGCATGTTGAACCCCATACTTGGACGCTTCACCGCTGAGCGGCTGGCAATCATGGCTTCGATCATTGCATCGCGGGCGACCTGGTTGATATTGCCAGGCCAACCGTCGGAGCTTTCGTGAATATCAGAGATCTGATCTGCGGTAAAAAGTTCGATACCCCGGCCGGCACCTTCAAGGCGCTGAGCCAGATATTCGCGCGTTTCTTCTTCGGTGTAGGGCTGCAATTCGATGACGTGGAAACGCTCTTCCTCAAGGCTGAGCGCGTCAAGCTGAGCAATCAGCGAGGACTCACCGAACAGGAACACGTGCGGCCGACCTTCCGGCGCGCCAGCGGCGAGCGCCAGCAAGGCTTCCAGCGCGGATTCGTCGAGTTGCTCGGCATCATCCACCAGCAAATAGACTTCCTGCCCCGTCAGCGCCAACTGCACCACTTGAGAGAGGATCGCGCCGATTTCGGCCTGTTCGATGTTCAGCGCCTGGGCCACTTGACGCAGCACGCCAGCCGCATCACCGGCGCCACGGGCGGAAACCACCAGGCTCTGCACCGACTGTTTGTTGGTGCTGGCTACGAGCGCCTGACGCAACAGGGTCTTGCCACTGCCTTGCGGGCCGGTGACCACCAGCAGCAACTGGCTGTAACGCGCCAGATGGTGCAGTTGTCCCAGCACCGGCTTGCGCTGGGCCGGGAAAAATTTGAAACCAGGCACCCGTGGAGCAAAAGGGTCATGGTTTAACTGGTAATGGCCGAGGAAAGCCTCGTCGGCATGCAAACTAGTCATCGGGATCTTATTAACCTTTAAGCTGAGCCAGGGCGCGGTAATCCGCTCCCAGCGTGGCCTGTAAAACCTCTTTCGGATAATCGTCGGTCACCACCGCTTCGCCCATGTGGCGCAGCAGCACCAGGCGCAAACGACCGTCGATCACTTTCTTGTCAATTGCCATGTGTTCGAGAAAATCGGCTTCGGTCATCTCTTCAGGCGGGATGACCGGCAATCCGGCGCGCTGGAACAGGCGAATACCACGATCACGTTCCTGCTCGGTGATCCAGCCCAGGCGCGCAGACATTTCCAACGCCATTACGGTGCCAGCAGCCACAGCCTCGCCATGCAGCCAGACACCATAGCCCATATGAGTTTCGATAGCGTGGCCGAAGGTGTGACCCAGGTTCAAGGTGGCACGAACGCCGGTTTCCTTCTCGTCGGCACCGACCACCGCCGCCTTGGCCGCGCAAGAGCGCTCGATGGCATACGTCAGGGCCACCTGATCCAGGGCGCGCAAGCGATCGACGTTTTCTTCGAGCCAGGTCAGGAACGGCTCATCGCAGATCAGCCCGTACTTGATGACTTCCGCCAGCCCGGCAGAGAGTTCGCGGGCCGGCAGGGTATTGAGGGTGGCGGTATCGATCAGCACCACGTTCGGCTGATAAAACGCGCCGACCATGTTTTTGCCCAGCGGATGGTTGATCCCGGTCTTGCCGCCCACCGAGGAGTCGACTTGCGACAGCAATGTGGTCGGGACCTGGATGAAATCGACGCCGCGCTGGTAACAGGCCGCGGCAAAACCGGCCATGTCACCTATAACACCACCACCGAGGGCGATCACCGTGGTACGTCGATCGTGCCGTGCGGTCAGCAGGCCGTCGAAAATCAGTTGCAGGGTTTCCCAGGTCTTGAAGGCTTCGCCGTCGGGCAGCACCACGGAAATCACCGAGAATTGCGCGAGGCTGCGGGTCAGACGCTCCAGATAGAGCGGCGCAACGGTCTCGTTGGAGATGATCGCTACTTGCCGTCCGCGGATGTGCGGGGCCAGCAGCTCAGGCTGATCCAACAAACCTTCGCCAATATGAATCGGGTAGCTGCGCTCGCCTAAGTCGACCTTGAGTGTCTGCATGTGTCCCCACAGTGAAGATGAATCAGGCGTCCTGCCTTGAATTAACGAATGTCCATGATGCCTGTTGGTGTGACGCCGTTTGGCAGCCATCTGCCACAACCTTGAGCGGTTGTGGCAGGACGCCGAGGATAGCGCATTTCGCGCCGGGCATTAACGGGGAGGTAGCTGCTGCAAGCGTTCGAGAATGTCGAGCACCACCATTCGCGGCGGCCGCTCATCCGTTTCCACCACCAGGTCGGCGATTTCCCGATAAAGCGGATCGCGGATCGCCAGTAGGTCCCGAAGTGTCTTGGCCGGGTCGGCTGTACGCAACAGCGGCCGATTGCGATCACGGGAAGTGCGGCCGACCTGCTGCTCGACGGAGGCGTGCAGATAAACCACCCGACCACCGGCGCGCAGTGCCCGACGATTGGCTTCGCGCATTACCGCGCCACCACCGGTCGCCAGCACCACGCCGTCGCAACCACACAGCTCGGCAATCATTGCCTGCTCGCGGTCACGGAAGCCCGGTTCGCCTTCCTTATCGAAAATCCACGGGATATTGGCGCCCGTGCGCAATTCAATTTCCTTATCGGAATCTTTGAACGGCAGGCGCAGCTCTCTGGCCAGCAACCGGCCGATGGTGCTTTTTCCAGCCCCCATCGGTCCAACAAGAATCAAATTTCGCACAGAATCAATGACTCACAGCAATCGCCTGGTTATTCATGATACGCGGAGTGAGAAATACCAGCAGCTCGGATTTTTTCTCCGAAACCACGTCACGCCGGAAAAGGCGGCCAAGATACGGCACATCACCGAGAAATGGCACCTTATCTACAACCTTGCTCTGAGTATTTGAGAAAACTCCACCGATCACGATGGTCTCGCCGTCGTTGACCAGCACCTTGGCATTGACTTCGTTTTTCTTGATCGGCGGTACATCCTGGACCTTGTTCAGGTAGTCCGGCTCATCCTTGGTGACCTTGACCTCCATGATGATCCGGTTGTCCGGGGTGATCTGCGGCGTCACTTCAAGCGACAGCGAGGCCTCCTTGAAAGACACCGAAGTCGCGCCACTGGAACTGGCTTCCTGATAGGGAATCTCGGTGCCCTTGAGGATTTTTGCGGTTTCCTTGTCGGACGTGACGACCTTCGGCTGCGAGACAATTTCTCCGTTGCCGGTCTTCTCCATCGCCGTCAGCTCCAGATCCAGCAACACGTTGTCGGTGATGAAGGCGATGCCGATCCCCGAGGTATTGCCGGCAGCACCCAGATCGACAAACGGTGAGTTGGTGCTGGTGCTGCCCGGCGTACCAATGGTCGTCGAGGAGCCACTGACCCCGGACGTGTTCCAGTTGCCCTTGTTCTGAGCCGAACCGCCCCAGCGCACACCGAGGCTTTTGTCATAGTCGACATTGGCTTCGACGATTCGCGCCTCGATCATCACCTGGCGCACCGGTATATCCAGTTGCGCGACGATCCGCCGAAGTTCGTCGAGGCGGTCCTGGGTCTGGTAGGCAATGATGTTGTTGGTCCGCTCATCAACCGTGATGGAACCCCGCTCGTCGGCTTTCGCTTCGGCACTGGTTACCGAAGTGAACAATTTGGCGATGTCGGCAGCCTTGGCGTAATTGACCTGCAGCAACTCTCGACGCAGCGGCGCGAGGTCAGAGATCTGCTTCTGCGATTCCAGCTCCTGGCGTTCGCGAGCGGCGATTTCATCGGCCGGCGCCACCAGCAGAACGTTGCCGATCTTGCGCTTGTCCAGGCCTTTGGTTTTCAGCACCAGGTCCAGCGCCTGGTCCCATGGGACGTTTTGCAAACGCAAGGTAATGCCGCCCTGCACGGTGTCACTGGCGACCAGGTTGAGGTTGGTGAAATCGGCGATCAACTGCAGTACCGAACGCACATCGATGTCCTGGAAATTCAGCGAGAGCTTTTCACCGGTATAGGCAAAACGCTCGGCGTTGCGCTTTTGCAGGTCGTCGACGGTCATCGGACGAATACTGACCGTCAGCTTGTTGTCGGTCTGGTAGGTCGAATAATCGAACGCTCCGCTGGGCTCGATGCTGATCGTCGCCCGGTCGCCCGTGGCACTGGCGTTGACGAATTGAACCGGAGTGGCGAAATCCTTGACGTCCAGACGCACGCGCAACGGCTCAGGCAATTGGGTCCTGGCGAAACCGAGGATGATCTTGCCGTCGCGCTCCTGGATATCCGGGGCGATTGAAGGATCCGACAAGTCGATCACCACATTGCCTTCACCCTGGGTGCCACGCTGGAAGTCCACGCCACGGATGGCTTTGTTGGCGGGCACATAGGCTTTCACCGGGGCAGGCTTTGCCGTCGCGACGCGGGGCGCACTGGCCGGCGGTCGAGGCGCCCTGGTGGCCCCCTGCCCGACCACCACAATCAGTTTGTTGCCTTCGACCCGGGCGTTGTACGGGGTCAACTGGGTCAGGTTGATGATCAGCCGCGTACGATCTTTAGCCTCCACCACCGTCGCGCTGCGCGCATTGCCGCCGCCCAGATCACGATTCTTGCTCGTCAGCTGATTGACCACACCGGGTAGATCGAGCGCGATTCGCGCAGGTGACTCGGTCGTGTATCCGTGGGGCTCCGGTGGCGGCCCGTCGAAAGACAACTTCAACTCGACGCGATCACCCGGCAGCGCGGCGACATCCAGCGCCTTGAGGTTGGCCGCTTGTACCATCGGCGACAGCAACGCTATCCATAGCGTGATACCGACGGTTGAGAAAGTCCTGTTCATTGTTCGAGTTCCACTATGAGTGCTCTTTCAAAGGGATGGTCCGCGGTCGTTCCAGCCAGGCACCTTGGCCATCGGGCACGATTTCGACCACATCGACTTGTGAGCCGCTGATGGCGACGATCCGTCCATCGTTACGCCCCAGGTAATCGCCGACTTTCAACCGATGCACACCGCCCGCCCCGCGCAACAGCGCAAAGGAGCCGGTCGCATTGGAGATCGTGCCGACCATTTCAAACTGCTCGATGTTGAAACCTTCGAGGTACTGCTTGGTGCGGTTGGGGTCGGGCTTGACGTTGCGCGAGCCATGCTTCTGGCCCGCCAGATCGACCCTGACCTGCCGGGAAAACGGGCTGCGCAGGTTGGCAGCGTTGTACGTGAACGTGGGGTAAGACCGAAAAGTCGGCGTTGGTTCAATCTTGCCGGGCGGCCTGAGGCGTACTTCATTCATGTAGGCATCGAGGTCACTGACGTCATTGGCGTTGCCACAGCCCGCCAGGCCAGCGAACAACATCGCCATCGAGAAACAACGAGCCGGGCTCATTTCTGCAGCCCCTTGTCGTTGTAGCGATAGGTCTTGGCAAGGATACTCATGCGCAGCTTGGGACCACTCTCGGGGTCGACCGGAGCGAGGTCGAAATCATGCAGCGTAACGATCCGCGGCAGCCCGGCCACGCCACTGACAAACGTCGCCAGGTCATGATAGGCACCGGTAACAGTGATCTGGATAGGCAACTCGATGTAGAACTGCTGCGTGACCTCCGGCAGCAATTTGATCTCTTCGAACTCCAGCCCGCTGCCCAACCCTGTACGGGTAATGTCTTCCAGCAGACCAGGCACTTCGGTGTCGCTGGGCAATTGCCGCAACAATACGCCGAATGAGTTCTCCATCTCCGTCATCTGCTGGGTATACAGCTCGAGGTTCGCCGCCATGCGGGCCTTGGTCGCGAATTGCTCCTTGAGGGTCGATTCCTGTTCGCGCTTGAGTCCCAATTGATCTTCCAGATCGCTGAGGTAAAAGGAATAGCCCAGCGCCAGCACCAGAATCATCAGCAGAATCCCTGCCAGCGCCTTGATCGCTGGAGGCCAGGAGCCGATGTTGTTGGTGTCCAGATCGTTGATATCGATCTTGCGCAGCGCTTCGAACCATCCAGAAGGGTTCATTGACCCACCTCTACAACGGCGGGCTGCGTCTGACGGACAGTCAACTGAAAAACATTGGCCTGATCCAGCTGACCGGCGGTGGTCGCCTTGACCTCCGTGAGGCTGGGTGCGTCGAACCAATCCGAGGCGTCCAGATTGCGCATCAATTCCGACACTCGATTGTTGGACTCCGCCGCGCCGGTGATCGATAAGGTTTTTCCGACCATTTTCACTTCGGTGAAATACACCCCGTCCGGCAGTGTGCGCGCCAGTTGGTCGAAAATCCGTCCGCTGATGGGGCGATTGCCTTGCAGGTCCTGGATGATGCGCATGCGCTCCACCAGTTGCTGGCGACGGGATTTCAGGTCGCTGATCTGCTTGATCCGCTCGTCGACCACGGCAATCTGCTTGTCGATGTAATCGTTACGGGCCACTTGCCGGTCAATCGCACCGCTGATGATCTGGTCCGCAATGAGTACGGCTCCCACGGAGCCGACCAACACGCCGACCAGCGCCAGCAAAAAGCGTTTGCGGCGTGCTTCGCGCAGCTCCTCGCGCCAGGGTAAAAGGTTGATCCGTGCCATCAGTCGAAACTCCTGAGGGCCAGTCCACAGGCGATCATCAAGGCCGGCGCATCGCTCGCCAGGGCGCCCGCATTGACCTTGCTGCTCAGCGCCATATTGGCGAACGGATTAGCCACCTGGGTCGGCGTACCGAGCCGTTGTTCGATCAACCGGTCAAGCCCCGGGACCGACGCGGTACCACCGGCCAGCAGAATGTGATCGACCGCGTTGTATTGACCGGAGGCGAAGAAGAACTGCAATGAACGGGAAACCTGCTGCACCAGCGCATCGCGAAAAGGCTGCAATACTTCGCTGAGGTAGTCGTCCGGCAATCCACCCTGTTTTTTCGCAAGCCCGGCCTGCTCGAGGGTCAGGCCATAACGGCGCTGGATTTCCTCCGTGAGCTGGCGACCGCCGAACAATTGTTCGCGGGTGTAGATGATCCGCCCGTTATGGAGGACGCTGAGGGTGGTCATGGTGGCGCCAATATCGACCACTGCCACCGTCAAACGCTCCTGAGAGGCCGCCAGATGGGTTGCCAGCAAAGAATAGGAGCGCTCCAGCGCGTAGGCCTCGACGTCCACCACGCGAGCGGTCAGGCCGGCGAGGGCCAGAGCCGCTTCACGCACTTCGACGTTTTCCTTGCGACAGGCCGCCAACAGCACATTGACCCGCTCGGGGTTACGCACCGAAGCGCCCTGGACTTCGAAGTCGATGGCGACCTCATCCAAAGGGTAAGGAATGTACTGATCCGCTTCGATCTTGAGCTGGTTTTCCATCTCGTCGTCGGAAAGACCGGCGTCCATCTCGATGGTCTTGGTGATGACGGCCGAGCCGGCGACGGCCACGGCAACGTTCCGCAGACTGGTCTTGGCCTTTGCCAGCACGCGCGCGAGTGCCTGCCCCACGCCTTCGAGCTCGGCGATATTTTTTTCGACCACGGCGTTGGCGGGCAACGGTTCGACCGCATAGGCTTCAACCCGATAACGGTCGCCTTGGCGACTAAGCTCTAATAGCTTCACCGACGTGGAGCTGATGTCGATCCCCAGAAGCGTATTGGCTTTC
Source organism: Pseudomonas sp. JAI111 (assembly GCF_024809425.1). Taxonomy (NCBI): domain Bacteria; kingdom Pseudomonadati; phylum Pseudomonadota; class Gammaproteobacteria; order Pseudomonadales; family Pseudomonadaceae; genus Pseudomonas; species Pseudomonas sp. JAI111. The sequence goes on from NZ_JANUCB010000007.1 coordinate 295,445, forward strand.
TTGTTGAAGAGTCCTAGCACTACCAATTCCCTATGACAATCCGTGTCTTACGGACTCTGTAATATCCATTGCGTTCAAACCACCCGTCTTGACAGCAGCGCAAATGACGCTCTCGACGGAAAAATGCTTATAATGCCGAGCGATTTTTTCCGGTTTTTACTGCAAGCGCGGGTCGTTCCCTGTTTTCTGAACCCTGTTGCCTAATTCATTCTTTGCCCTGGATATCCCAAAGCCTTGATTCGTCTGCTGAAATTTTTCGGTTGGTCCATCGTCGCCGTTTTCTGCGGACTGCTTCTCGGTCTGAGCGGCGCGTATCTTTACCTTAGTCCCGGATTGCCGTCCGTGGAGGCTCTGCGAAGCATCCAGTTGCAGATTCCGTTGCGGGTTTACAGCAGCGACAACAAGTTGATCGCCGAATTTGGCGAAATGCGCCGTACGCCGATCCGTTTCGCCGACATTCCCCCCAATTTCATCAATGCGTTACTAAGTGCTGAAGACGACAATTTTGCCAACCACTACGGCGTCGACCCCAGCAGCCTGATGCGCGCAGCGACCCAACTGGTTAAAAGCGGACACATCCAGTCCGGCGGCAGCACCATCACCATGCAGGTCGCCAAGAACTTCTTCCTGACCAGCGAACGCAGCTTCTCACGTAAAACCACCGAAATCCTCCTGGCCCTGCAGATCGAGCGGCAGTTGACCAAGGACGAGATCCTCGAGCTGTACGTCAACAAGATCTATCTTGGTAACCGCGCCTACGGCATCGAAGCCGCTGCGCAGGTTTACTACGGCAAGTCGATTCGTGACGTCAGCCTGGCGCAAATGGCGATGATCGCCGGCCTGCCCAAAGCCCCTTCGCGCTTCAACCCGCTGGCCAACCCGGCTCGCAGCAAGGAACGTCGCGACTGGATCCTCGGACGCATGTACAAGCTCGGAAAAATTTCCGAAGCCGACTACACCACCGCGATCAATGAGCCGCTGAACGCCAGCTACCACGTGCCGACCCCGGAAGTGAACGCGCCTTACATCGCTGAAATGGCCCGCGCCGAAATGGTCGGCCGCTATGGCAGCGACGCGTACACCGAAGGTTTCCGCGTCACCACAACGGTGCCGAGCAATTTGCAGGAAATGGCCAACACGGCGGTCCACGAAGGCTTGATGACGTACGACCAGCGTCACGGCTATCGCGGTCCCGAGTCGCGCCTGCCGGGCAAGACTCGCGAAGCCTGGGCAGTCGAGCTGACCAAACAGCGCACCATCAGCACCCTCGAGCCTGCGATCGTCACTCAAGTCGACAAGAACGGCCTGCAAGTAATGACTCGCACCGGTGACGAACACGTCAGCTGGGACAGCATGAAGTGGGCACGTCCGTTCTTGAACACCAACAGCATGGGCGCCAACCCGAAACAACCGTCGGATGTGGCCCAGGTCGGTGATCTGATCCGCGTTCAGCGCCAGCCGGACAACTCACTGAAATTCAGCCAGATCCCGCAAGCGCAAGGTGCCCTGGTGTCGCTTGACCCGCAGAACGGCGCCATCCGCTCGCTGGTCGGTGGTTTTGCCTTTGAGCAGAGCAACTACAACCGTGCCATGCAGGCCAAGCGTCAGCCGGGTTCGAGCTTCAAGCCATTCGTCTACAGCGCCGCGCTGGATAACGGCTACACCGCCGCCAGCCTGGTCAACGATGCGCCGATCGTGTTCGTCGACGAGTACCTGGACAAGGTCTGGCGTCCGAAGAACGACACCAATACCTTCCTCGGGCCGATTCGCCTGCGTGAAGGTTTGTACAAGTCGCGCAACCTGGTCTCGATCCGCCTGGTGCAGGCGTTGGGCGTTGATCGCACCATCGACTACATCAGCAAGTTCGGCTTCAACAAGCAGGACCTGCCGCGCAACTTGTCGCTGGCGCTGGGCACCGCGACCCTGACACCGATGGAAATCGCCACAGGCTGGAGCACTTTCGCCAACGGCGGTTACAAGGTCAGCCCGTACATCATCGATAAAATCGAAAGCCGCAACGGTGACACCCTGTTCGTTGCCAATCCACCGAGCGTGCCTCAGGGGGGCGCAGCCACCAGCGGTATCGCCGCACCGGTCGCCCAGACGTTTACGGTCAACCAGACCCCGGGCGAGGCTGCGGCCGCGCCAGGCACTACGCCACAAACGCCTGCGGTGGCTGAACGCATCATCGATGGCCGCACCACGTACATCCTCAACAGCATGCTTGAGGACGTGATCAAGCTTGGTACCGGCCGTCGCGCCCTGGCCTTGGGCCGCAGCGACATCGCGGGCAAGACCGGGACCACCAACGAATCCAAGGATGCATGGTTCTCGGGCTACAACGCCGACTACGTAACCACCGTCTGGACCGGGTTCGACCAGCCTGAAAGCCTGGGCAAGCGCGAGTTCGGTGGCACCGTGGCGCTGCCGATCTGGATGAACTACATGGCGGCAGCCCTTAAAGACAAGCCGCCTCATACGCAACCAGAGCCAGAAGGCATTCTCAGCCTGCGGGTCGACCCGGTCAGCGGCCGCGCGGCCAGTCCTGGAACGCCAGGGGCCTACTTCGAACTGTTCAAGGCTGAAGACACGCCGCCATCGGTGAATGAACTGGGTAACGGCACAGCGCCGGGCAGCCCGCTGCCAGCGGATGAGTCGGCGCCGATCGATTTGTTCTAGAGAAGCAGCAGCAAGCTTTAAGCTGCAAGCCACAAGTAAAAGCAAACGCCATGCGCACGCTTCAACTTGTAGCTTGTAGCTTGCCACTAGAAGCCCATAAAAAAACCCAGCACTAGGCTGGGTTTTTTTATGGGTGCTGCTGTTATCCGTTGAACACGTCATCCACGCTTTTCAGCGGGTAGTTCTTCGGATACGGCAGGGTCGCCACGCCGGTCTCGATAGCGGCCTTGGCCACGGCATCGGAGATCACGGTGATCAGACGTGCATCCATTGGTTTCGGAATGATGTACTCACGACCGAATTCCAGCTTGATGCCGCCGTAGGCGTCGCACACTTCCTGAGGAACCGGCAGCTTGGCCAGTTCACGCAGGGCGTTGGCCGCTGCCACTTTCATTTCTTCGTTGATGCGTTTGGCGCGAACGTCCAGGGCACCGCGGAAGATGAACGGGAAGCCCAGTACGTTGTTGACCTGGTTCGGGTAGTCCGAACGGCCGGTGGCCATGATCACGTCGTCACGGGTGGCGTGAGCCAGTTCCGGGGCGATTTCCGGATCCGGGTTCGAGCATGCGAACACGATCGGGTTGGCCGCCATGGACTTCAGGCCTTCAGCGCTCAGCAGGTTCGGACCAGACAGGCCGACGAACACGTCAGCACCGGCGAGAGCGTCAGCCAGGGTGCGCTTGTCGGTCGCGTGAGCGAAGACAGCCTTGTACTGGTTCAGGTCGTCACGGCCGGAGTGGATCACGCCGGTACGGTCGACCATGAAGATGTTTTCGATGTTGGCGCCCATGCTCACCAGCAATTTCATGCAGGAGATGGCGGCCGCACCGGCACCCAGGCAGACAATCTTGGCGTCAGCCAGGGTTTTGCCAGCGATTTCCAGGGCGTTGATCATGCCGGCCGCAGTCACGATTGCGGTGCCATGCTGGTCATCGTGGAACACTGGAATGTCGCACTGCTCGATCAGAGCGCGTTCGATCTCAAAGCACTCAGGCGCCTTGATGTCTTCCAGGTTGATGCCACCGAAGGTGATGGAGATGCGCTTGACGGTGTCGATGAAGGCTTGTGGGCTTTCGGAGTCGACTTCGATGTCGAACACGTCGATACCGGCGAAGCGCTTGAACAGCACGCCTTTACCTTCCATGACAGGCTTGGACGCCAGTGGGCCGAGGTTACCCAGGCCAAGAATCGCGGTGCCATCGGAAATGACTGCAACCAGGTTGCCTTTGCCGGTGTATTTGTAGGCCAGTTCAGGATCACGAGCGATTTCGCGTACTGGTTCGGCTACGCCGGGGCTATAGGCCAGCGACAGGTCGCGGGCGGTAGCGGTGGCCTTGGTGAGCTCGACACTCAGCTTACCTGGACGAGGATGGGCGTGATATTCGAGAGCGGCAGTTTTCAGATCAGACATGGGGGCATTCCGCTTTTACTGTTGGACAGACTGGTCAGCGAGGATACGCGCCTCGCAAAATCCCCACAAGACTGACCAGTCACCCCTGTCAAGCGCCCTGCCCTACGACTTTGGGCCAAGAGCCACGGAACACAAGGGATAGACTGTTCACAATCTAATTTAAAAATGTCTACAATTTCTTTTTCAAGGCGTCATCTGCAACATCGACGGATCGGTCAGCGGCAGTAGCCAGCGCGCCTGGCCGGATTTCAAACCACCACGCCGCGACCGATCCACTACCCAGCCACGCGCCTCGATTTGCCTGCCTTTGAGCTTTTCCAGCTGTGCAACATCGAACTGCCCCAACAAATTGGGTGCAACGCGCAATACAACCGAATCCTGCAACTCGATCCAAACCCCGCCGCGATTGCGCTGAACCTTGCTGACACGCCCACTGAGCACGGCGAAGCCCGAGGTGCTGATCTGCTCCGCTTTCAGTACAGGGGATTGCCGCCACAGGCCAAGACCGGCCTGACGGGCACTGCGCTCGGCGGCTTGCTGGCAGCCGACCAAATCGACATTCGGCGCTACCGCGACTTGAAATCCAAGACCTTCGGCAAGCATCTGCGCTTCGAGATTGCTGCCATCGGCACCGTAGACATGAGCCAGCGTGCGACCGTAGTGATCCTTGCTCTCTTTACCCGGCAGCAAACCCACCCGCCCGTCGCTGGCAGCCACCAATGCTTCCAGGCGTTTGCGTGCCGCCACGGCGAACGGCTCGTCGGAACGGCCCTGCTTGCCCATTTCAGGCGTATTAAGGCCGATCATGCGTACACTGCGGCCATCGCTTAAGCGCAAGGTGTCGCCATCGACCACTCGCTGCACCGCCACGGGTGTAAGCCCACTCGGCACCGGACAGAAGGCGTGGGCGCCGGACAGCCAAATCGCGGACACAAAAAAGGCGCCCACGAGGGACGCCTTTTTTAACAGCAAGGAAAAGCCCATAGGGCCCTTCAACCTTACTCTGCAGCAGCTGGAGCTTTGGTTTTGCCAAAAGCGCCAAAACGGTCTGCGAAGCGCTGTACACGACCGCCAGTATCCAGAGTCTTCTGCTTACCGGTGTAGAACGGGTGGCATTCGTTGCATACGTCGATCGCCAGAGGCTTGGCCAGGTTCGAACGAGTTTCGAACTTGTTGCCACAGCTGCAGGTAACTGCGGTGACTTCGTATGTTGGATGGATATCGGCTTTCATGGTGTCTTCCTCGGGCTAGCGTGCCGCCACTCAACACTATTGTTGAATACCGCACGTAATTAGGCCGCGGATTCTACCAGACATCGCCAATCACGCAAGCTGTCGCTTATACCGACCGTCTGCTAGGCTCCCGACCCAAAGCGCCGTCCCTTGTGGGAGTGAGCCTGCTCGCGATAGCGATCTGTCATTCACGTTTGTGTCGTCTGAAACACCGCTATCGCGAGCAGGCTCACTCCTACAAGGTTATGTGCCTGAGCCTTTTTACCGCCTGCTGACCGAGATCCCCCCGCGTGCCCGACGCCATTTTGCGCCTCGCCCTGCCTTCGCCCCTGCGCCGCCTGTTCGATTACCGCGCCCCGGCCGGGGTCCTGCGCGCCCAGTTGCAACCGGGCATGCGCCTGCGAGTGCCATTCGGCCGACGGGAGATGATCGGGATTCTGGTGGAAGTCACCGACACCAGCGAAGTGCCGGTGGAGAAACTCAAACCGGCGCTGGCCCTGCTCGACGCCACCCCGCCGCTGCCACCGGCGCTGTTCAAGCTGTGCCTGTGGACGTCCCAGTATTACCAGCACAGCCTCGGTGACACGTTGAGCTGGGCACTGCCAGTGTTGTTGCGTCAGGGCGAACTGGCCGAAGCACGCCAGGAGCGATTCTGGTCCGCCACGCCCGGTGCCAGCTTGGATGACCCGCGCATCGCCCGCGCGCCCCGCCAGCGTGAAGCCCTGGCGACGCTTGCACAACATCCTCACGGCGTCGCTCATCAATTGCTGAGCAAGCTGATGCTGAGCAAGGACAGCCTGGATTTGCTGCTCGCCAAGGATCTGGTGCAGGTGGAAATCCGCAAGCACGCGCCTGGCGCTCGGCACGAACACTGGCTCGCGCAACCCGAGCTGCCGCTCAACCCCGAGCAGCGCGCTGCTTATGAAGCCATTCGCGCCGGGTTCGACAGTTATCACGCCTTCCTGCTGGCCGGCGTCACCGGCAGCGGCAAGACTGAAGTGTATTTGCAGTTGATCCGCGAGACGCTTGAGGCGGGCAAGCAGGCGCTGGTGCTGATCCCGGAGATCAACCTCGGTCCGCAAACCCTTGCGCGCTTCGAGCAGCGTTTCAATGCGCGCATCGCCTTGATCCACTCTGCAGTCAATGACCGCGAGCGCCTCGAAGCCTGGCTCGCCGCCCGGGACGGTGACGCCGACATTATTATCGGCACCCGCTCGGCGCTGTTCACGCCGATGAAAAACCCCGGCCTGATCATCATCGATGAAGAGCACGACAGCTCCTATAAACAGCAGGAAGGCCTGCGTTACCACGCCCGGGATCTGGCACTGGTTCGTGCACGGCAGGAAAACATTCCAATCGTGCTCGGCTCCGCCACGCCGTCACTGGAAAGCCTGCACAACGCCTACACCGGTCGCTACGGACTCCTGCGTCTGAATGAACGAGCGGGTGGCGCCAAGCAGCCGCGGTTCCTGCGTCTGGATGTGAAAAGCCGTCCGCTGGACAGCGGCATTTCCGGGCCGATGCAACAAGCCATCGGTCAGACACTGGCTGCCGGTCAGCAAGTGTTGGTGTTCCTGAACCGCCGCGGCTTCGCGCCGACGCTGTTGTGTCATGACTGTGGCTGGATGTCCGAGTGCCAGCGCTGCGACGCCCGAATGACCGTGCACCAGCGCTCCGGCGAACTGCGTTGTCACCATTGCGGCTATGTCGAGCGCGTACCTCGGCACTGCCCGAAATGTGGCAAGGTCGATTTACGGCCCGTCGGCGCCGGCACCGAGCGCGCCGAGGAGCGGCTGGGCATTTTGTTTCCGGACGTCCCGGTGCTGCGGGTCGACCGCGACAGCACTTCGCGCAAGGACGCGATGAATCAGCTGTTCGCCACTATCCAGAAAGGCCATCCGTGCATCCTGGTCGGTACGCAAATGCTTGCCAAAGGGCACCACTTTCCACGGGTGACGCTGGTGTCGATTCTCGACGCCGACGGCGGGCTGTTCTCCGGCGACTTCCGCGCCAGCGAGCGCATGGCTCAGTTGATCGTCCAGGTCGCAGGCCGTGCGGGCCGGGCCGAAGAGCCGGGCAAGGTGATTATCCAGACGCATTTGGCCGACCATCCACTGCTGGTGCAATTGACCGAACAGGGGTATTTCGCCTTTGCCGAGCAGGCCTTGAGCGAACGTCGTTCTGCAGGATTGCCACCGTTTGCGCATTTGGCGCTGCTGCGGGCAGAAGCGCATAAACCAGGGCAAGCCGAAGGTTTTCTCGATGAGGCGTGCAGTGAGGCCGAGCGTTTGCTGGCTGAGCAGCAATTGACCGGAATCGAGCTGCTTGGGCCGGTGCCGGCCCCAATGGAGCGACGTGCCGGGCGCTATCGTGCGCAATTGTTGTTGCAGGCCACGGCTCGAGCGCCATTGCACCGATTGCTTGCCAGTTGGCTGCTGGTGCTGGAGCAGATGCCGAGCGGGCGAGCGGTGCGTTGGTCGCTCGATGTCGATCCCGTCGATTTGTATTGATTTCAAGATCGCCATCGCGGGCAAGCCCGCTCCCACAAGGGTTCTGTGTCAGGCACATAATAGGTAACCGCCGCCAATCCAGTGTGGGAGCGGGCTTGCCCGCGATGGCGGCCGATTTGTCACCACATATCCATAACCTGCCCGCTATAGTTGGCAAGCACGTCTGGGCCACGGATAATGCCCAGTTTTTCCACTAGCGCATCCAGGCGCCGCCGCGCTTGCGGTCGAAAGAGAACACCATGAAAGACACCATTCGCCAGCTGATCCAACAAGCCATCACCCAACTCGTCAACGAAGGTGTGTTGCCTGAAGGCCTGTCGCCGGCGATCCAGGTGGAAAACTCCCGTGACAAGAAAAACGGCGACTTCGCCAGCAACATTGCAATGATGCTGGCCAAACCGGCCGGCATGAAGCCGCGTGACCTGGCCGAGAAGATCATCGCTGCGCTGCCGGCTGACGAAAACGTCGCCAAGACCGAGATCGCCGGCCCGGGCTTCCTGAACTTCTTCCAGAATACCGATGCCCTGGCGTCACGCCTGGACGCCGCGCTGGCCGACGAACACATCGGCGTGCGCAAGGCCGGCCCGGTGCAACGCACCGTGGTCGATCTGTCGGCGCCGAACCTGGCCAAAGAGATGCACGTCGGCCACTTGCGTTCGACCATCATCGGCGACGGCGTGGCGCGCGTGCTGGAGTTCCTCGGCGACGAGGTGATCCGTCAGAACCACGTTGGCGACTGGGGCACCCAGTTCGGCATGCTGATGGCGTACCTTCAGGAAAATCCGATCACCAGCGACGAACTGTCGGACCTGGAGAACTTCTACCGCGCCGCCAAGCAACGCTTCGATGAATCCGAAGAGTTCGCTGACCGCGCCCGCGGCCTGGTGGTCAAGTTGCAGGCCGGCGACCCAGACTGCCTGGCGCTGTGGACCAAGTTCAAAGACATCTCGCTGTCGCACTGCCAGAAAATCTACGAACTGCTGAACGTCAAACTGACCATGGCCGACGTGATGGGCGAAAGCGCCTACAACGACGACCTGATCAACGTAGTCAATGACCTCAAGGCCGCCGGCCTGCTGGTTGAAAGCAACGGCGCGCAATGCGTGTTCCTTGACGAATTCAAGAACGCCGACGGCGACCCGCTGCCGGTGATCATCGTCAAGGCAGACGGCGGCTACCTCTATGCCACCACCGACCTGGCGGCGATACGCTACCGCAGCGGCAAGCTCAAGGCTGATCGCGCGCTGTACTTCGTCGACCAGCGTCAGGCGCTGCACTTCCAGCAAGTGTTCGCGGTCGCCCGCAAGGCCGGTTTCGTGACGCACCCGATGGAAATGGAACACATGGGCTTCGGCACCATGAATGGTAAAGACGGCCGTCCGTTCAAGACCCGTGACGGCGGCACCGTGAAGCTGATCGACCTGCTGACCGAAGCCCAGGAACGCGCCTACACCCTGGTCAAGGACAAGAATCCAGAGCTGGCTGATGACGAATTGCGCAATATCGCCAGGGTCGTCGGCATCGGCGCGGTGAAATACGCCGACCTGTCCAAACACCGCACCAGCGACTACAGCTTCAACTTCGATCTGATGTTGAACTTCGAAGGCAATACCGCGCCTTACCTGCTGTACGCCTACACCCGGGTGGCTGGTGTGTTCCGCAAACTGGGCAAGGACTTCAGCGAAGTCGAAGGCCAGATCGTCCTCGAAGCGGAGCACGAACACGAACTGGCGGCCAAGCTGGCGCAGTTCGGCGAAGTGCTGAATAACGTTGGCGAAAAAGGCACACCGCACATCCTGTGCACCTACCTGTACGATGTCGCCGGTCTGTTCTCCAGTTTCTACGAGAACTGCCCGATCCTCAGCGCCGATACCCCGGCGCAAATGCAGAGCCGCCTGCGCCTCGCCGCGCTGACCGGTCGCACTCTCAAGCAAGGCCTGGAACTCTTGGGTCTGGAAACTCTGGAGCGTATGTAAGTTGGCTGCCAAGAAAAAACCTGCACCCAAGCGTGGCGCCAGCCGTTACCAAGCCCCTGCAAAGCAACCGATCCCGGGTTGGCTGTGGATGGCGATCGGCCTGACGGTCGGCGCGTTCGTGGTGTTCCTGATGAAGCTGGAGCCGGGCAAGGGCAGCGAAAGCGTCAAGCGCGAGAAGATCGAGCAGCAGAAAGCGACGAAAATCGCCGAGGCCAACAAGACGCCGCCGAGCCCGACGCAACCGGTCAAGCCCAAGTACGACTTCTATACCCTGCTGCCGGAATCGGAAGTGATCGTGCCACCGGACGCCGTGCCGGAGAAAACCCTGCCGTCGCCGCAAGTGCCAGCCGTTCCGACCACGCCGGTCACACCAGAGCAGGCGGCGAAGATCGACACACAGCGCGCTCAGGCCGCATTGGCCGGGATCACACCGCCGCCAGCACCACCGGTGTCGAAGGCGGCGCCAGTGACCAAGTTCTTCTTGCAGGCGGGTTCCTTCCGCAAGCAAGCGGACGCGGACAAGGTTCGGGCGCAGATCATTCTGCTGGGCCAGGCAGTGGCGGTTGAATCCGGCACTGTTAAAGACGAAACCTGGTATCGGGTGTTGGTCGGGCCGTTCAGCAACCGCGAACAACTGACCACCGCTCAGAAACAACTGGCCGGCGCCGGCTTCAGCAACCTGTTGTTACAACAACGCCAGAACCGCTGACCCACCTCTGATCGTTCCCACGCTCCGCGTGGGAATGCCTCAAGGGACGCTCCGCGTTCCAGCTTTAGAAAGGGACGCGGAGCGTCCCGGGCTGCATTCCCACGCAGAGCGTGGGAACGATCACCCTCTACACCGCTCGTCCCCTCTCCTGCCCCACAGTTGAAATACGCGCCACCACCCCCATATGAGTTTGCATAAGGCATTTTCGCCCCGCTGCGTGGAGACTCTCCCTTTGACCACCATCGTTTCAGTTCGCCGCCACGGCAAAGTCGTCATGGGCGGCGACGGCCAGGTTTCTCTCGGCAATACCGTGATGAAAGGCAACGCGAAGAAAGTTCGCCGCCTGTACCACGGCCAGGTTATCGCCGGTTTTGCCGGGGCCACCGCTGACGCCTTCACGCTCTTCGAGCGTTTCGAAGGCCAGCTTGAGAAACATCAAGGCCACTTGGTTCGCGCCGCTGTCGAACTCGCCAAAGAATGGCGCACTGACCGCTCCCTCAGCCGCCTCGAAGCCATGCTCGCGGTTGCCAACAAAGACGCCTCTCTGATCATCACCGGCAACGGCGACGTGGTAGAGCCCGAGCAAGGCTTGATCGCCATGGGTTCCGGTGGCGGTTACGCCCAGGCTGCCGCCAGCGCCTTGCTGAAGAAAACCGATCTGTCGGCCCGGGAAATCGTCGAAACCGCACTCGGCATCGCCGGCGACATCTGCGTATTCACCAACCACACCTTTACCATTGAGGAGCAGGACCTCGCGGAGTAAGCCTGTTCCGGCCTTAGTGCCACGGCTCACTTTTGCTTGAGGACCGCCAATTACTATGTCCATGACTCCCCGTGAAATCGTCCACGAACTCAATCGCCATATCATCGGCCAGGACGATGCCAAGCGCGCCGTCGCCATCGCGCTGCGTAACCGCTGGCGCCGGATGCAGCTGCCTGAAGAGCTGCGCGTTGAAGTCACCCCCAAGAACATCCTGATGATCGGCCCGACTGGTGTCGGTAAAACCGAGATCGCCCGTCGCCTGGCCAAACTCGCCAATGCGCCGTTCATCAAAGTCGAAGCCACCAAGTTCACCGAAGTCGGCTATGTCGGTCGCGACGTCGAATCGATCATTCGTGACCTGGCCGATGCCGCCATCAAACTGCTGCGCGAACAGGAAATGACCAAGGTTCGCCACCGCGCCGAAGACGCCGCCGAAGACCGCATCCTCGACGCCCTGCTGCCACCGGCACGCATGGGTTTCAGCAACGACGACGCGCCGTCTTCTTCCGATTCCAACACCCGCCAGCTGTTCCGCAAGCGCCTGCGTGAAGGCCAGCTGGATGACAAGGAGATCGAAATCGAAGTCGCCGAAATGGCCGGCGTCGACATCTCCGCGCCACCGGGCATGGAAGAAATGACCAATCAGTTGCAGAGCCTGTTTGCCAATATGGGCAAGGGCAAACGCAAGAGCCGCAAGATCAAGGTCAAGGAAGCGCTGAAACTGGTGCGTGACGAAGAAGCCAGCCGCCTGGTCAACGATGATGAGTTGAAGGCCAAGGCCCTGGAAGCGGTCGAGCAGCACGGCATCGTGTTCATCGACGAAATCGACAAAGTCGCCAAGCGCGGTAACTCCGGCGGCGTCGACGTGTCCCGTGAAGGCGTGCAGCGCGACTTGCTGCCACTGATCGAAGGCTGCACCGTCAACACCAAGCTGGGCATGGTCAAGACCGACCACATCCTGTTCATCGCCTCCGGCGCGTTCCACTTGAGCAAGCCGAGCGACCTGGTGCCTGAGCTGCAAGGTCGTCTGCCGATTCGTGTCGAATTGAAGGCGCTGACGCCTGAAGATTTCGAGCGCATTCTCAGCGAGCCGCACGCCTCGCTCACCGAGCAATATTGCGCCTTGCTGAAAACCGAAGGCCTGTCCATCGAGTTCCAGCCGGACGGCATCAAGCGCATCGCCGAGATCGCCTGGCAGGTCAACGAGAAGACCGAGAACATCGGTGCCCGTCGCCTGCACACCTTGCTCGAGCGCCTGCTCGAAGAGGTGTCGTTCAGCGCCGGCGACCTGGCCAGCGCCCACGACGACAAGGTGATCATGATCGACGCCGACTACGTCAACAGCCACTTGGGTGAATTGGCGCAGAACGAAGACCTGTCCCGCTACATTCTGTAAAGCGGCAAGTTGCAAGCCACAAGCTGCAAGTCGGTCACCTACCGCTTGCAGCTTGAAGCTTGAAACTTGTAGGCTGGCTCCATGAGCCAAATCCCTACCGATATCAAGCTGCACAAAGCCTCGAAAACCCTGTCGCTGAAATACGCGTCCGGTGAGGAATATCACCTGCCCGCCGAGTTCCTGCGCGTGCACTCTCCTTCCGCCGAGGTCCAGGGCCACGGCAAGCCTATCCTGCAATTTGGCAAGATCGGCGTAGGCCTGACCAAGGTAGAACCGGCCGGTCAGTACGCACTGAAATTGACCTTCGACGATGGCCACGACAGCGGCTTGTTCACCTGGGAATATTTGTACGAACTGGGGCGACGCCAGGACGCACTCTGGGATGATTATCTTGCCGAGCTCAAAGCGGCCGGGAAAACCCGCGACCCCAACCAGTCCGTCGTCAAGCTGATGCTCTAAGTCAAGCCTCTTGCTCATTAGAGGGCATTTTCTAATTCCATCTGTTTGAATGCTCCGCTCCTGGGTCGCTGATTGGCCCGCTTGCGAAAAAAATTAAACTCGGGTAACCAATGGAGCTGGCAAGTTCCCTGCAGTGCTCTCTGCGATTGAAAAAAGCAGCGATGCAGAATTAACGGTCACCCGAGCAGTAGTACCTGGCCTTGGCTGTGTGCGACTACACAGCTGGACCCAGGTACTCGTCTCAGGACAATGGAGCGTCGTAGATGAGTAACAAGAATAACGATGACTTGAAGTATCAAGCCTCGGAAAACACCTTGGGGCTGAATCCTGTCGTTGGGCTGCGTGGAAAGGATCTTCTGGCGTCCGCTCGAATGGTGCTCAGGCAGGCCATCAAGCAACCGATTCACAGTGCAAAGCATGTCGCCCATTTCGGCCTTGAACTGAAGAACGTGTTATTCGGAAAATCCGAGCTTCAACCCACTAGCGATGACCGTCGCTTTGCCGATCCGGCCTGGAGCCAGAACCCGCTCTATAAACGTTATTTGCAAACTTACCTGGCGTGGCGCAAGGAACTCCACGCCTGGATCGACGACAGTAACCTGCCGCCCAAAGACGTCAGTCGCGGGCATTTTGTGATCAACCTCATGACCGAAGCCATGGCCCCGACCAACAGTGCGGCCAACCCGGCGGCGGTCAAACGCTTCTTCGAAACCGGCGGTAAAAGCCTGCTCGATGGTCTCTCGCATCTGGCCAAGGACCTGGTGCACAACGGCGGCATGCCGAGCCAGGTCAACATGGGCGCCTTCGAAGTCGGCAAGAGCCTGGGCGTGACCGAAGGTGCGGTGGTGTTCCGCAACGACGTTCTGGAGCTGATCCAGTACCGCCCGATCACCGAGCAGGTGCACGAGCGTCCGCTGTTGGTGGTGCCGCCGCAGATCAACAAGTTCTATGTATTCGACCTGAGCCCGGACAAGAGCCTGGCGCGTTTCTGCCTGCGCAACAATGTGCAGACCTTCATCGTCAGCTGGCGCAACCCGACCAAGGAGCAGCGCGAGTGGGGTCTGTCGACCTACATCGAAGCGCTCAAGGAAGCAGTCGACGTGGTGATGGCGATCACTGGCAGCAAAGACGTGAACATGCTCGGCGCCTGCTCCGGTGGCATCACCTGCACCGCGCTGCTGGGCCACTACGCCGCGATCGGCGAGAAGAAGGTCAACGCCCTGACCTTGCTGGTCAGCGTGCTGGACACGACCCTGGACAGCGACGTAGCACTGTTCGTCGATGAACAAACCCTCGAAGCCGCCAAGCGCCATTCCTACCAGGCCGGCGTGCTGGAAGGCCGCGACATGGCGAAAGTCTTCGCCTGGATGCGCCCCAACGATTTGATCTGGAACTACTGGGTCAACAACTACCTGCTCGGCAACGAGCCACCGGTGTTCGACATCCTGTTCTGGAACAATGACACCACCCGATTGCCCGCCGCATTCCACGGCGACCTGATCGAGATGTTCAAAAACAATCCACTGATCCGCCCCAACGCACTGGAAGTGTGCGGCACCCCCATCGACCTGAAGCAGGTCACCGCCGACATCTTTTCGCTGGCCGGCACCAACGACCACATTACCCCATGGAAGTCCTGCTACAAGTCGGCGCAATTGTTTGGCGGCAAGGTCGAGTTCGTGCTGTCCAGCAGCGGGCATATCCAAAGCATTCTGAACCCGCCTGGCAATCCGAAGTCACGTTATATGACCAGCACCGAAATGCCGGTCAAAGCCGAGGACTGGCAAGAAAACTCCACCAAGCACACCGACTCCTGGTGGCTGCACTGGCAGGCATGGCAAGCCGAGCGCTCGGGCAAACTGAAAAAGACCCCAACAAGCCTAGGCAACAAAACCTACCCGGCAGGCGAGGCAGCGCCAGGCACTTACGTACACGAGCGGTAACCGACACACCCCACCCACTGTGGGAGCGAGCCTGCTCGCAATAGCGTTTGATCATTCGGCATTGATGTCGACTGTTGCGGCGCTTTCGCGAGCAAGCCCGCTCCCTCAGGGGAGATCGGGGATGAATTCACCCACAGGGCTTGAAGCCATGCCGCAATCTTTCATATTCCGTACCGTCGACCTGGATGGCCAGACCCTCCGCACGGCAGTACGTCCCGGCAAGCCTCATTTGACGCCCTTGCTTATTTTCAACGGTATCGGCGCCAACCTGGAGCTGGTGTTTCCGTTTGTCGCGGCACTGGACCCGGACCTGGAAGTCATCGCGTTCGACGTCCCCGGCGTCGGCGGATCATCCACGCCCAATCGGCCATACCGCTTTCCGGGCCTGGCCAAACTCACGGCGCGGATGCTCGACTACCTCGACTACGGGCAAGTCAACGTCATCGGCGTTTCCTGGGGAGGCGCCCTCGCCCAGCAATTCGCCTATGACTATCCCGAACGCTGCAAGAAACTCGTGCTGGCGGCCACTGCGGCCGGCACCGTGATGGTGCCGGGCAAACCGAAAGTGCTGTGGATGATGGCCAGCCCTCGGCGCTACATCCAGCCATCCCATGTGATTCGTATTGCACCGATGATCTACGGCGGCTCGTTCCGGCGCGATCCGACGCTGGCCGCCAGCCATGCGGCGAAGGTGCGTTCGGCAGGCAAGCTCGGTTACTACTGGCAGCTGTTCGCCGGATTCGGCTGGACCAGCATTCACTGGCTGCACAAGATCAACCAGCCAACCCTGGTACTGGCCGGCGATGATGATCCCCTGATCCCGCTGATCAACATGCGCATGCTGGCCTGGCGGATTCCCAATGCCCAGTTGCATATCATCGATGACGGGCATCTGTTTTTGATTACCCGCGCCGAAGCCGTGGCACCGATCATCATGAAATTCCTTGAAGAGGAGCGGCAGCGCGCCGTGATGCACCCGCATCCGTCGCCATTGGGCGGTTAACCGGCCCATTGTCGGGCGGCAGGACGCCGCACCGCGCAACAACCCGTTACAGCGTCTATGGTGTTCTGGTTCGGTGTATTTGTTTTTGGCCTGAAGACGAAGGAGTGTTGATTCATGCGCGAAAGACCAGCAAGGGACTTTTTGCCTACGCCCGCCGCGTTCATCAACGCACAGAGTGCAATTACCGGTCTGCGCGGCCGGGATCTTTTATCGACCTTGCGCAGTGTGGCATCCCACGGTTTGCGCCACCCGGTGCATAGTGCCCGCCATGCCTTGAAGCTGGGCGGTCAGTTGGGTCGCGTACTGTTGGGTGAAACCCTGCACCCCATCAACCCGCAGGACAGTCGTTTTGCCGACCCGGCGTGGAGCCTCAACCCTTTTTATCGCCGCAGCTTGCAGGCCTACCTGAGCTGGCAGAAGCAGGTCAAAAGCTGGATCGACGAAAGCGGCATGGCGCCCGACGACCTTGCCCGCGCGCACTTTGCCTTTGCCTTGCTCAACGACGCCGTGGCGCCGTCAAACACCTTGCTCAATCCACTGGCGATCAAGGAAATCTTCAATTCCGGCGGCAACAGTCTGGTGCGTGGCCTCGGCCATCTGGTTGACGACTTCCTGCACAACGACGGCCTGCCCAGACAGGTCACCAAGCACTCTTTCGAGGTCGGCAAAACCGTCGCAACCACCACCGGCTCCGTGGTGTTTCGCAATGAACTGCTGGAGCTGATCCAGTACAAGCCAATGAGTGAAAAGCAGTATTCCAAGCCGCTGCTGGTAGTGCCTCCGCAGATCAACAAGTACTACATTTTCGACCTGAGCCCACACAACAGCTTCGTCCAGTTCGCCCTGAAGAACGGCCTGCAGACCTTTATGATCAGCTGGCGCAACCCGGATGTGCGGCATCGCGAATGGGGGCTGTCGTCCTACGTAGAAGCCGTTGAAGAAGCCATGAATGTCTGCCGGGCGATCACCGGTGCCCGCGAGGTCAACCTGATGGGTGCTTGCGCAGGCGGGCTGACCATCGCCGCCCTGCAAGGGCACTTGCAGGCCAAGCGGCAGCTGCGGCGGGTGTCCAGCGCGACGTATCTGGTCAGCCTGCTGGACAGTCAGATGGACTCTCCAGCGACACTGTTCGCCGACGAGCAGACGCTGGAAGCGGCCAAGCGTCGCTCTTATCAGAAGGGCGTGCTGGACGGGCGCGACATGGCCAAGGTGTTCGCCTGGATGCGCCCCAACGATTTGATCTGGAGTTACTTCGTCAACAACTACCTGCTGGGCAAGGAGCCGCCGGCCTTCGACATTCTCTACTGGAACAACGACAACACCCGCCTGCCTGCCGCCTTCCATGGTGATCTGCTGGACTTCTTCAAGCACAACCCGTTGAGTCATCCGGGCGGTCTTGAAGTGTGCGGTACGCCGATCGACTTGCAGAAAGTCACCGTCGACAGTTTCAGCGTGGCCGGCATCAACGACCACATCACGCCATGGGACGCGGTGTATCGCTCGACGCTGTTGCTGGGGGGCGAGCGGCGCTTCGTTCTTTCCAACAGCGGCCACGTGCAGAGCATCCTCAACCCGCCGAGCAACCCCAAAGCCAACTTCGTCGAGAGCGCGAAACTGAGCAGCGACCCAAGGGCCTGGTATTACGACGCCAAACAAGTCGACGGCAGTTGGTGGACGCAGTGGCTGGGCTGGATTCAACAGCGTTCGGGCGCGCTAAAGGAAACCCACATGGCCCTGGGCAACCAGAACTATCCACCGATGGAGGCGGCACCCGGCACTTACGTGCGTGTGCGCTGACGGACCACGAACCACGACACACGCCTGCCGTGGCATGACTCGACCATTAAGAAGACTGGATGAAAACCCGCGACCGGATCCTCGAATGTGCCCTGCAGTTATTCAATCAGAAGGGCGAACCCAACGTCTCCACCATGGAAGTTGCCAACGAAATGGGGATCAGCCCAGGCAACCTCTACTACCACTTCCACGGCAAGGAACCGCTGATTCTCGGACTGTTCGAGCGTTTCCAGGCCGAGCTCGCGCCACTGCTTGATCCCCCGGCCGATGTGGAACTGGCCCCGGAGGATTACTGGCTGTTCCTGCACCTGATCGTCGAACGGCTGGCTCACTACCGGTTTTTGTTTCAGGACCTGTCGAACCTGGCCGGGCGCTTGCCGAAACTGGCCAAGGGCATCCGCAATCTGCTCAATGCACTCAAACGCACGCTGGCTTCACTGCTCGCGCGGCTCAAAGCCCAAGGACAGTTGGTCAGCGACACGCAAGCGTTGGGGCAACTGGTAGAGCAGATCACCATGACGCTGCTGTTCTCACTGGACTATCAGCGGATTCTGGATCGAGAGGGTGAGGTGAGGCTGGTGGTCTACCAGATCATGATGCTGGTGGCGCCGCACTTGCTGCCGCCGATCAAGGTCGCGACGGAGCAGTTGGCTTTGCAGTACCTCGAAGAACACGATTAACCCCTGAACACCGCCGCACCCTGTGGGAGCTAGCCTGCTAGCGATAGCGATTTATCCGCCGACATTGCTGTTGACTGATGAACCGCTATCGCTAGCAGGCTAGCTCCCACAGGAATTTACGGCGTACCGGGAAAAACATTCACAAACAAAAACGCCCGACCTTTGCAGGCCGGGCGTTTTTTTGAGCCCTGAAAAATCAGGACTGACTGGTTGGCGTCGATGGAGCTGGCGCGGCAGTCGGGGTGACAGCAGGGGTCGGTGCGGCAGCGGAGTTCGATGCGCTGACCGGGGCTGCCGGTTTGGCGGCAGCCACTGCTGGTTTCGGTGCAGCCGCTTTAGGCGCTGCCGGTTTTTTCACGACCGGTTTTTTCGCTGCGGCAGGTTTGGCCGCTGGCTTGGCTGCTGCGGTTTTTGCCGCAGGCTTGGCCGCTGGTTTTGCAGCTGCTTTCGCTGCGACCGGCTTGGCTGCTGCTTTGGCAGCAGGTTTGGCGGCAGCAGTTTTGGCCGCCGGCTTGGCCGCTGCTTTAGCAGCTGGTTTAGCGGCAGCTTTTGCCAGCGGCTTGGCAGCGGTTTTTGCCGCAGGTTTGGCTGCCGCGGTTTTCGCCGCAACAGGCGCAACCTTGGCACCGGTGAGTTTTTCGATTTGCTTGGTCAGGGTATCGACCTTGCTGTGCAGTGCTTTCACTTCATTGCGGCTTGGTACACCCAGGCGCGAAATGGCGCTGTTCAGACGCTTGTCGAAAGCGCCTTCCAGCTCATCCCACTTGCCCAGTGCACGGTCTTTAACGCCGCTGATACGCGACTTGGCCGACGAAGCGGTGTCCTTGGCGGCATCGACTTTCTTGCCGACAGCGCTTTTGGTGAGCTTCTCGGCTTTCTCGCCGTCTTTAACCAATGTATCGAAGAGCTTGCTGCCGTCAGTGTCGATCTTCGAGTACACGCCTAAACCAGCCAGCCAGATTTTGCGGGAGTAGTCTTCGACTTTCCCGATCCACGAGCTGCCTTCTTTTTCGGTGTTCTTTTTGCCAGCCATCCCGTTCTCCTTAAGATTTACGCGCGACGCGTTCGAGCAATGCCGTCAGCTCATCGAGCTTAGCAGAGAGTGTCTCAACGTCATGTTTAGACGGAATGCCGATGCGATTCAAGGCACTTGCGACACGCGAGTCAAAAGCCTTCTCGACCTTGTCGAGTTGAAGTTCCACCTTGCCTTTGAAAGTGCTCACTTCACTCTTGGCTTCATCGATCTCTGAGTTAGCGGCTTCAAGTTTCTCGGCCACTACTTTTTTGCCTTTCTTTTCAACGATTTGACCAGCCTTGATCAACTCTTGAAAGTATTCGCTGCCCTCGTGGCCGACCTTGGTATAGGCACCCAGGCCTGCCAGCCAGATCTTGCGGGCATAGGATTTGACGTCGCTCAGAGCGGTTGTCGAAGCGTCGATTTTTTTCTTCAAAATAACTTTGGCCATGGTGCACCTCACGCGCAGAAGGTTTGAGGAACTGCCCGCGAAAGTGTCGGGCTCAGGCACAAAGTAGGGAGAAAAATTAGAAACGGCACCCTAACAACTGACATAAACCTTTGGGACACACCACAAAACAAATGTGGGAGCCAGCCTGCTGGCGATAGCGATTTTTCCATCAACATCACTGCTGACTGATGCCACCGCAATCGCCAGCAGGCTGGCTCCCACAGGGGATGTGTTTCGATTCGGAAATCAGGCCAACGCTTTATCGAGGGCCCTTTCGATTTCCGATTTGATGGTGCCACTCATGGCCGACATCAACAGACCCAGCTCGACATCAACCTTGATCGAATCCTCACCCACATGCACCGCCCCTTTAACACCGGAACGCTTGAGGTTCAGGGTGTCGCCGGACCACTGCGGTTCCAGGCCATATTGCTCGGACAGTTTCTGCGCCAGCTTCTCGGCCTTCTCGCGGGCAGCTTCCTTACCCAGGCCGTGGGCACGTTCAACACTAATACGGGCCATCAAATAACTCCTGCTTTATGAGTACTTTCCTGAAGCATCTTGACCGTCACTGCGGCAAAACGTCCCCGTGGCAGTCCATCTTACCTGCAGCCTTGCCAAGACAAAGCAGGCCACCGGGATTAGAATGTCCCGCATTCTCTTCTGGTGACAGCGATATGACTGATCAGCGCAAAGGCAGCGATGCCGAACCCACCACTCACTTCGGTTTCAAAAACGTTCCGGAAAGCCAAAAAGCGGAAAAAGTCGCTGAGGTTTTCCACTCGGTAGCCGCCAAATACGACTTGATGAACGACCTCCTGTCGGGCGGCATGCACCGTCTGTGGAAGCGTTTCGCGATCGAACTGTCGGGTGTTCGCACCGGTAATCGGGTGCTGGATATCGCCGGTGGCACGGGCGACCTGACCAAGAAGTTCTCGCACCTCGTTGGCCCGACCGGCCAAGTGGTGTTGGCCGACATCAACGAATCCATGCTCAAGGTCGGTCGCGACCGCCTGCTGGATCTGGGTGTGGCCGGCAACGTCGAATTCGTTCAGGCCGATGCTGAAAAACTGCCGTTCCCGGACAACCATTTCGACTGCGTCACCATTGCCTTCGGCCTGCGTAACGTCACCCACAAGGAAGATGCACTGCGCTCGATGCTGCGCGTGCTGAAACCGGGCGGCCGTCTGCTGGTGCTGGAATTCTCCAAACCGACCAACGCGCTGATGTCCAAAGCCTACGACGCCTACTCGTTCGCCTTCATGCCGTTGATGGGCAAGCTGATCACCAACGACTCGGAAAGCTATCGCTACCTGGCCGAATCGATCCGCATGCACCCGAACCAGGAAACCCTGAAGTCGATGATGGTCGAGGCCGGTTTCGACCGCGTGACCTATCACAACATGACCGCAGGCATCGTCGCCCTGCACCGCGGCATCAAACCCTGATGTTGTTGGCCGGCCTGCTCGCCAGCGTTGAACTCGGTCTGAACCGGGTGCTGCGTCTCGACAGCACGGCGCTGCCGCGACTGGCGCATTTGAGCGGCAGGGTGATTGCCGTCGATTGCCGCAGTCCGGCGCTGCAACTGTTCATCCTGCCCAGCGATGAAGGCTTGATGCTCGCCGCTCACTGGGAAACCGGCGCCGATTGCACCTTGCGTGCACCGGGTTCCAGCCTGTTGAAACTGGCGATGAGCAAGGACAAGACCTCAGTCCTGCATGGCCCTGAAGTCGAACTCGACGGCGACAGCGGCGTACTGCTGGAACTGGCGGCGATCCTTCAGGACCTTGAACTGGACTGGGAGTACGAGCTCTCGCGCTGGCTGGGGCCGGTCGCCACGCAACTGGTTGGCGGTCACCTGCGCAGCCGCGCACGCTGGTATCAGCAGGGGTTCGCCAGCCTCAACCAGAACCTGGGCGAATACCTGGCTGAAGAATCGCGCACCCTCGTCGGCCAGCGCGAAGCCGAAGCCCGTTTCAGTGAACTGGACCAGATCAAACTCGATCTGGAACGTCTCGAGGCGCGTTTCGAGCGCCTTTCCCGATCCCTCGACCCAAGCGATAACGCATGAAGCTGCTTGCCGTCCGCCGTTTGTTGCGCATCCAGCGCGTTGTGATTCGCTACCGCCTCGATGACCTGCTGTTCGCCTTGCCACTGCCCTGGTTTCTGCTGGCGCTGCGCTACGTGTTGCCGTGGCGCTGGTTCCCGCGCAAGACGCTGGACCTGAGCCGTGGCGCACGCTTGCGCCTGGCGCTGCAGGACCTCGGACCGATTTTCATCAAGTTCGGCCAGATCCTTTCAACACGCCGCGACCTGCTGCCGGAAGACATCGCCGATGAGCTGATGAAACTTCAGGACCGCGTGCCGCCGTTCGACTCACAGGTGTCGGTCAACCTGATCGAAGAGCAGCTCGGCAAAAAGATCAGCGAAGTGTTCAGCCGATTCGACGTCGAGCCGCTGGCCTCGGCCTCGGTGGCGCAGGTGCATGCCGCGCAGCTGAAAACCGGTGAAGAAGTGGTGGTCAAGGTGATCCGCCCGGGCCTCAAACCGATCATCGCCCAGGACCTCGCGTGGCTGTTCATTCTCGCTCGCGCCGCCGAGAAACTCTCGGCCGACGCGCGTCTGCTGCACCCGGTGGACGTGGTCCAGGACTACGAAAAAACCATCTACGACGAACTCGACCTGCTGCGCGAAGCGGCCAACGCCAGCCAGCTGAAGCGCAACTTCGAAGGCTCGCCGCTGCTTTACGTGCCGCAAGTCTACTGGGACTGGTGCCGGCCGAAAGTGCTGGTGATGGAGCGCATTTACGGGATTCAGGTCACCGATCTCGCGACCCTGGCCGACCAGCGCACCGACATGAAAATGCTCGCAGAACGCGGTGTGGAGATCTTCTTCACCCAGGTTTTCCGCGACAGTTTCTTTCATGCCGACATGCACCCGGGCAACATCTTTGTCAGCACCGTGAACCCGTGGAGCCCGCAGTACATTGCGATCGACTGCGGCATCGTCGGCAGCCTCACCCCGGAAGACCAGGATTACCTGGCCCGCAACCTCTTCGCCTTCTTCAAGCGCGATTACCGTCGTGTGGCGCAATTGCACATCGATTCGGGCTGGGTGCCGGCGGAAACCAAACTCAACGAGTTCGAAGCGGCGATCCGTACCGTGTGCGAGCCGATCTTCGAAAAACCGTTAAAAGATATTTCCTTCGGCCAGGTGCTGATGCGCCTGTTCCAGACGGCTCGACGCTTCAACATGGAAGTGCAGCCGCAGCTCGTTTTGCTGCAAAAAACCCTGTTGAACATCGAAGGCCTGGGCCGTCAGCTGTACCCGGAGTTGGACTTGTGGAACACCGCCCAACCGTTCCTCGAACGCTGGATGCGCGAGCGGGTCAGCCCCAAAGCCTTGCTTGGCAACGTACAGAGCCAGTTCGAGCAGCTCCCGCATTTGGCCAACATGGCCCGCGACCTGCTCGAACGGATGTCCCAGCCTCATGCCTATGACCCGCCGCCACCGTGGCACCGGCGCCGGGATGAATGGTTCCTGCGATTGCTCGGCACCGCCCACCTGGCGGGTGGTGCGATACTCGCCATCGGCGGACCGCTGAACGAACTGGCTTACTGGCCGGCCGGAATCATGATGGCCGTCGGCTTGTATCTGGTCGTTCGCCGATAGCCGTATTGAGCTGCAAGCGATAAGCTTCAAGCTTCAAGCGATATTCGTAGCGCTCACTTTTGGTTTATGGCTGTAGATTAGCAACGCTACACATTATGAAAGCGCGATACAGATCGGCTTTTACTTGTGGCTTAAAGCTTAAAGCTTGAAGCTTGTCGCTGCCCCTCGGGAATCGAAGATGAAAAACTGGCTGGACGAGATCAAGTGGGATGCCGATGGCCTGGTGCCGGCGATCGCACAGGATCACAAGACCGGGCACGTCCTGATGATGGCCTGGATGAACCGCGAAGCACTGGAATTGACCGCTGCCGAGAACCGCGCCATTTACTGGTCACGTTCGCGCGGCAAGCTGTGGCGCAAGGGCGAAGAGTCCGGCCATGTGCAGACGCTGCATGAGATGCGTCTGGACTGTGACGCCGACGTGATCATCCTGATGGTCGAGCAGATCGGTGACATCGCCTGCCATACCGGCCGCCAGAGTTGCTTCTACCGTGTCTTCGAGAACGGCGACTGGAAAACCGTCGACCCGGTGCTCAAGGACCCGCACGCCATCTATAGCGCAGGACACACCCATGAGTGACACGCTGACCCGTCTGGCCCAGGTACTTGAAGATCGCAAAGGCGCGGCCGCCGACAGCTCGTATGTCGCCAGCCTGTACCACAAGGGCTTGAACAAGATTCTGGAAAAAGTCGGCGAAGAGTCGGTCGAAACCATCATTGCCGCCAAGGATGCCGCCATCAGCGGCGACTGCAGCGATGTGATCTACGAAACCGCCGATTTGTGGTTCCACAGCATGGTAATGCTCGCCCAACTGGGGCAGCATCCTCAGGCTGTACTCGATGAACTGGACCGTCGTTTCGGTCTGTCCGGACACGCCGAGAAAGCCTCGCGCCCGTCCGCCTGAACAATTATTAGAGAGGAGCAGCAACATGGGCATTTTTGACTGGAAACACTGGATCGTCATCCTGGTTGTTGTCGTGCTGGTGTTCGGCACCAAAAAACTGAAAAACCTCGGCACTGACGTGGGCGAGTCGATCAAGGGTTTCAAGAAAGCCATGAGCGACGAAGACAAGCCGGTTGACCCGACTGTGACCCCGGCCCAACCGGTTCCACCGGTTCAGCCACAGACCACGCAGTCCGTGAACCAGCCGCACACCATCGATGTGCAGGCGCAAAAAGTCGAAGAGCCAATCCGCAAAGACGTGTGAGCACTGACTTATGTTTGGTATCAGCTTCTCTGAACTGCTGCTCGTCGGCCTCGTTGCCCTGCTGGTGCTGGGCCCCGAGCGTCTGCCGGGTGCTGCGCGCACCGCCGGCCTGTGGGTCGGCCGCCTGAAGCGCAGCTTCAACGCGATCAAACAGGAAGTTGAACGTGAAATCGGTGCCGACGAGATCCGTCGCCAACTGCACAATGAGCACATTCTGTCGCTGGAACAGGAGGCGCGGAAGATTTTCACGCCGACCCAGCAGGAAGCCACACCGGTCCAGCCGGTTGAGCCCGTGGCAGAACAGATGATTCAGGCTCCAGCCGCTACACCTGTTGCAGTGGCCGCCGAACCTGCGCCCGTTGTTGCAGCAACGCCGGTTGAACCTGTTACGCCTGCGGCTGCGCCTGTTGCGCCAGCCCCTCATGACCCAACACTGCCGCCGCGAGCCCCATGAGCGATCTCCCTGAAAACGACCAGCACATGCCGCTGGTTTCGCACCTCACCGAGCTGCGTACCCGTCTGCTGCGCTGCGTAGCGGCGATTTTCATTATCTTCGCCGGGCTGTTTGCGTTCACCCAGCAGATCTACACCTTCGTCTCCACGCCACTGCGCGCGTACCTGCCGGCTGGCGCGACGATGATTGCCACCGACGTGTCGTCGCCGTTCCTGACGCCGCTGAAACTGACGATGATGGTCTCGCTGTTCCTGGCGATCCCGGTGATCCTGCATCAGATCTGGGGCTTCATCGCGCCGGGCCTGTACAAGCATGAGAAGCGCATTGCGGTGCCATTGCTGATGTCCAGCATTGTGCTTTTCTACACCGGCATGGCGTTCGCCTATTACCTGGTGTTCCCGCTGATCTTCAAATTCTTCGCCGCCGCCACACCGGCCGGCGTGGAAATGATGACCGACATCACCAGCTACCTCGATTTCGTCATGACGCTGTTCTTCGCCTTCGGCGTTGCGTTCGAGATCCCGGTGGCCGTGGTCTTGTTGGTATGGATCGGCGTGGTCGACGTCAAATACCTGAAGAAAATCCGCCCGTATGTGGTCATCGGCTGCTTCGTGGTTGGCATGATCCTGACACCACCGGACATCTTCTCGCAGACCTTGCTGGCGGTGCCAATGTGGCTGCTGTTTGAAATCGGCGTGCTGTTCGGCGGCTTGATCAGCAAACGCGGCGAGCATCCGGACGACCAGCCGGCGGACGATCACAACGACCAGCCGCCAGCGACCCAGCCGTGAACCTGCTGCTCCTCGAAGAGGCCGACTTCATTGCGGCCGACCGGGTGATCCTGCGTGATCGCCGGTTGACGCACATGCAGGAAGTCCATCGCTGCGTCGTCGGTGACAGCATGCGGGTCGGGCGCATCGGCGGGCTTATGGGCTCAGCCGAAGTGCTGCGCCTGGACACCGATGAAGCCGAATTGCGCGTCACCCTCGACCAGCCGCCACCGGCCAAGCTGCCGCTGACACTGGTGTTGGCCCTGCCAAGGCCCAAAATGCTGCGCAGGGTGTTTCAGACCGTAGCGGCCATGGGTGTGCCACGAATCATCCTGGTGAACAGCTATCGCGTCGAGAAGAGCTTCTGGCAAACGCCGTTCCTTGAACCCGAGGCGATTCGCGAACAGTTGATCCTCGGCCTCGAACAGGCCCGGGACAGTGTGCTGCCCGACATCGTAATCGAGAAGCGCTTCAAGCCGTTCGTCGAGGATCGCCTGCCCGCCATCAGCGAGGGCACCCTCGGCCTCGTCGGCCATCCCGGCAACTATCCGCCCTGCCCCCGCGGCCTGGACGAGCCGGTGACCCTGGCCATCGGCCCCGAAGGTGGCTGGATTCCTTACGAAATCGACCTGCTGGCCAAGTCTGGCCTGCAACCGGTGCAACTGGGCGAGCGCATCCTGCGCGTCGAAACCGCCGTCACCGCCCTGCTCGCCCGCCTGTTCTAAAGCTGAACACCTACACTGTGGGAGCGGGCTTGCTCGCGAAGAGGCCATCACATTCAACATCAATATTGACTGGTAGATTACTTTCGCGAGCAGGCTCACTCCCACAGGCAAATTCCTCGTCCCGGCCAACGTATACGCCTACAGATTCGTGCTCGCCTGCCGATACAGCCCTCATAAAACCATGTGTGGTCCGAGGGAGTTGCAGCATGTACCGTTCGCTAGCCGAGAGTCTGGGAAATGTAAGCGTCAATCGCAAACTGGGGATCGGCTTCGGTCTGGTGCTGCTGCTAACGTTGCTGATCACCTTCACGGGCTGGACCGGCCTGACAGGCGTGATGAACCGTGGCGACAAGCTCGGGTTCATCGCCAGCCTTAATGACCTGACCAAAGACCTGCGTCTGGCACGCCTGGACTATGAAATGCGCCGAGGCGAACAAGGTCCGGGCGCCGTCAACGACTTGTTGGGCCAGCTCGACGCCGGCCTGCAAACCGCGCGCAAACTGATCGAACAGCCAGACGACGTGGCGATGATCGACCAGCAACTGACCGCCGTCAGCCAGTACAAGCAAGCGTTCGGCACCATGGTCCAGGCCGGAGCGAATCGCGAAGATGCCCGCAGCAAACTCGGTGCGAACGCCGACAACGCCGTGGCCCGCGTCGCCGAAGTCGAGAAGTCCATGCTGCAAGGCAACAGCGTCGCCGACTTCAACAGTGTGATCGACCTGAGCAAGCTGATTCAGCAAGCGCGCTTCCAGGTTCGCGGTTATACCTACAGCGGCAAAACCGAGGCCGAGCAACCCGCGCTGGACGCCATCGACAACGCCCTGAAAAATCTCGAAAGCCTGCCGGCCAAACTGCCTGAGCAACATATCGCCAACCTGCAACAGGCGACGGATTCGCTCAAAGCCTACCGCGCCGCCGTCAGCCAATTCCGCGACTCGCAGGTCGCCAGCGCCGCCGCCCTCAAGCAAATGGCCGCGCAAGGGGACATCCTGCTCGATGTCAGCAAAAAACTGACCGTATCGCAAACCATCGTCCGTGACACCGACGCTGCGCACGCCAAAAACCTGCTGCTGATGGCGACCGTTCTGGCCTTGGCGTTTGGTTTGCTCGCTGCGTGGGCCATCACTCGCCAGATCGTGATCCCGTTGAACCAGACCCTTAAGGTGGCTGAACGCGTCGCAGCAGGCGACCTGACCCACAACCTGGTCTCCGAGCGCCGCGATGAACTGGGCCAGCTCCAACGCGCCATGCAGAGCATGACCTTGGGCCTGCGCGAGCTGATCGGCGGCATCAGCAATGGCGTCACGCAAATTGCCAGCGCCGCCGAAGAACTGTCCGCCGTGACCGAGCAAACCAGCGCCGGGGTCAACAGCCAGAAGGTCGAGACCGATCAGGTGGCGACCGCCATGAACGAAATGACCGCCACTGTTCAGGAGGTCGCGCGTAACGCTGAAGAAGCCTCTGAAGCCGCCGTCGCCGCCGATCAGCAGGCGCGTGAAGGTGACAAGGTCGTCGGCGAAGCCATCGCCCAGATCGAACGCCTGGCCCTCGAAGTCGGCAATTCCACCGCCGCCATGAGCGATCTCAAACGCGAAAGCGACAAGATCGGCAGCGTCCTCGACGTGATCAAATCCGTCGCCCAACAGACCAACCTGCTGGCGCTCAACGCGGCGATCGAAGCCGCTCGGGCCGGTGAGGCCGGACGTGGTTTTGCGGTAGTCGCCGACGAAGTCCGCAGCCTCGCCCAGCGCACCCAGAAGTCCACCGAAGAAATCGAAGAGCTGATCGTCGGCCTGCAAACCGGCACCCAGCAAGTCGCAACCATCATGGACAACAGCCGCAGCCTGACCGACAGCAGCGTCGAACTGACGCGCCGCGCCGGCAGCTCGCTGGAAAGCATCACGCGTACCGTGTCGGCGATCCAGTCGATGAACCAGCAGATTGCCGCCGCTGCCGAGCAGCAAACTGCAGTGGCTGAAGAGATCAACCGCAGCGTGCTGAACGTGCGCGATGTGTCGGAACAGACCTCGGCAGCCAGTGAAGAGACCGCGGCGTCCAGTGTCGAACTGGCGCGGCTGGGGACGCATTTGCAGATGCTGGTGGGCAGATTCAAGGTTTGAGGTGATGCGAAGGCCTCGGTTCACTTGGGACCGAGGTGATGCAATCGCGGGCAAGCCCGCTCCCACAGGGTTCGGCGGTGTAACGCAAGTAGCGTAAACAACGAAATTACTGTGGGAGCGGGCTTGCCCGCGATGGCGACCGTAAGGTCGCCGAAGTCAGAGAACCTGGCGCAAGAAAGCCTGCGCCCGCGGGTCCTTCGGTGCATCGAAGAACTCGGCCGGCGAAGCATCTTCCAGCAATTTACCGTGATCGAAAAATAACACCCGATCCGCTACTTCCCGCGCAAAACCCATTTCGTGGGTGACGCAGACCATGGTCATGCCTTCCACGGCCAGGGTTTTCATGACGTCCAGCACTTCGCCGACCATCTCCGGGTCGAGTGCCGAGGTCGGTTCATCGAACAGCATCACCTTGGGCTCCATGGCCAACGCACGAGCAATGGCCACACGCTGCTGCTGGCCGCCGGACAGGCGCGATGGAAACTCGTGGGCCTTCTGCGCAATACCGACCTTTTCCAGCAGCACCATGGCCTTGGCCTCGCGCTCTTTCTTGCCGCGCTTGCGCACGACTTTCTGGGCCAGACAGAGGTTTTCCAGCACGGTCATGTGCGGGAACAGGTTGAAGTGCTGGAACACCATGCCGACTTCGCGGCGATAGGCGTTCACATCGGTTTTCGGATCGGCCAGTTGCAGCCCGTCGATGCTCACCGAGCCCGAGTCGAATGCTTCCAGGCCGTTGAGGCAGCGCAGGAACGTCGACTTGCCGGACCCCGAGGGGCCGATGACCACCAGCACTTCGCCCTTGGCCACCTGCGTGGTGACGTTATCCACCGCGCGAACCACCTGGCCACGGGTGTCGAAGACTTTTACCAGATTGCGGACTTCAATCACTTTGCGCGAGCCTCCGCTCAAGACGGCTGGCGATTTTCGACAGCGGCAGGTTGATCAACAGGTACAGCCCGGCTACGCAGAACAGAATTTCGAAGGGCGAGAACGAGGTGGTGATGACTTCGCGACCGCTTTTGAGCAGCTCGGTAATCGCGATCACCGACACCAGCGAGGTGTCCTTGACCAGGCTGATGAACTGCCCGGCCAACGGCGGCAGCACGCGCTTCAACGCCTGCGGCAGCACTACGTGGCGCATCGACTGGCCAGCGCTCAAACCCAGGGAACGCGCGGCTTCGTTCTGGCCACGGGCGATGGACTGCACGCCGGAACGGATGATCTCCGCCACATAGGCGCCGGTGAACAACGACAGCGCGGCGATCCCGGCGAACTCCCGGGACAGGTTCATCACCGTGCCGATAAAGAAGTAGAAAATGAAGATCTGCACCAGCAGCGGCGTACCGCGCACCAGCTCAACGTAGATCGTCGAGAGATCGCGCAACGTCGGGTTATTCGACAGACGACACAGTCCCGTGGCGAGACCGATCAACAGCCCCAGCACGCCGGAGACCACCGACAACCACAAGGTGGTCCACAGGCCCCACATCAGCGGTCCTGCGGCCCAGTGGCGGGTGACGCCGATCACATCGCCTTCGGCGACGTCATCGCCTTGGGCAACTTGAAGACTGTTGTCGTCGACGGTCAGGTGCTGTTCATCGCCCGCGTCATTGCGCAGGGTGACTTCGGCTTTATCGCCCTTGCGCACCAGTTCGCTGACGGTAGAGATGTCGGCGGCGCGCTGGGACTCTTCGGCGTGGTAGGCGAAGTATTGCGGCACGCGGTTCCAGCGCCATTCGTAGGACATCAGCGAGGTGGCGTAATACAACGCGCCGGCCAGGCCGATAAGCAGCAGCACGGTCAAAACGTGCCACGGCCATTGGGCTTTTTTCTGTTTCATGGGTTTAGCGAAATCCGAAAGTTATGTCGCCAGGGAAGCCATCGCCAGCAGGCTGGCTCCCACATTGGATCTGTGGTGTACACAAATCTCCTGTGGGAGCCAGCCTGCTGGCGATGGCGGCGACGTGGTCTAGCTGACCGGCGTTATTCCATGTCCTTGAGCCAAGCGGTGTCTTTGAACCACTTGTCATGGATTCGATCGTAGGTGCCGTCTTCGTGGATCTGGTGCAGGAAGTTGTTGATGAAGTTGATGCTGTCAAAGTCACCCTTCTTCAGACCGAAAGCCAGCGGCTCATAGGTGAACGGCTTGTCGAGGAACACCAGTTTGCCGGCACCGACCTTGTTCACCGCCACTACGTTGTACGGTGCGTCGTAGATGAACGCGTCCGCCTTGCCGTTGACTACATCGAGCACGGCTTCCTGTTCGTTGTCGTAGCCGTGGTACTTGGCTTTGGCGATCAGTTTTTTCGCGACCATCTCACCAGTGGTGCCCAGCTTGGAGGTGATGCGATAGTCAGCGGTATTCAGGTCTTTATAGGACTTGATGGTGCCTTCCAGCTCCTTGCGGATCAGCAGGGTCTGGCCAACCACGATGAAGGGTTCGCTGAAATTCAGGCGCAGGTTGCGTTCCTGAGTCAGGGTCATGCCGCTGCCGATCATGTCGAACTTGTCGGTCATCAGGGCCGGGATGATGCCGTCGTAGCCGGTGGACACCAGCTCCAGCTTGACGCCCATGGCCTTCGACATGGCTTTGAGGATGTCGACTTCGAAACCGATGATCTCGCCGCGCTTGTTGGTCATTTCGAACGGCATGTAGGTCGGGTCCATGCCGACTTTCAGCGTACCGCGCTTGACCGCGTCATCGATGGCACCGGCCTGCGCCGCGCCCGCTGCAACCAATGCCGTGACGCCGACCAGCAGCATCGACAGATACTTCTTCATCATCAAGTCCCCAAAACCATTGCGTTGTGAGGCGCGCAAACGGCGGTTTTTCTTTAGAAAACCAGCAGATACGAACAGAAAACTGTCCGGGCGCACCAATTCGGGGACGGATGCTAACCCACTCGGCCATTTGCACAAGGGGTTGGAAACGATCAGGCAAAAAAAAGCCCCGCTTTCGCGGGGCTTCTCATCAGGCCATCTGAGGTTGTGCGCTCAGTGGCTTGAGTGGCAGCAGCGGCGCATGGGGATCGGCTTTCACCGATTTGCGCCAGGCTCCCAGCCACTCAGGGTTACCTTCGTCCCAGACCTGTTCGTGCAAGCGAGCCAATGCCACCGGATCGCTCAGCAAGTACACACGCTCATTGTTGGTCAGCCCGTCAGGACCGACTTTCAATGCATGGCGAACCCGTTCGTTGCGCAGCCATTCGATCGGCTCGGCATGAGCATGACGCGAAGTCGCCAGCGAACACGCCAAGGCGTTCTGCTGTGGATCGACCACCGCGCGCACGAAGCCGTCATTCAGAGCATGCCAACGATTTTCGTGAGTGTACTGATCCGTCGCCAGCAACGCCTGCGGCGGATTGTATTCCTCAGGAATCAGGAACAGGCTCGCATCGCGAGACTTGAGGCCCAGACCGACGCGGCTGGAGATCACGGACACCGGGATCGACAGCATCAACGAACCGACGATCGGCACCAGCCACCACAGGAAACTCGGGTTCAGCCAGACCACCAGCAGCGCCCAGAAGAAACCCAGCAGGGTTTGCGGACCGTGGCGTTTGACCGCCTCGCTCCATGGCGTGGAGTCGTCGTCACGTTGCGGCGAGTTCCAGGTCGCAGCCCAGCCGAGGAACGCGGCGAGCACGAAACGGGTGTGGAAGATCATCCGCACCGGCGCCAGCAGCATGGAGAACAGCATCTCCAGCAGCATCGAGAAGGTCACCTTGAACTTGCCACCGAACTCTTTCGCGCCCTTGGCCCAGATCAGGATGATGCTCAACAGTTTCGGCAGGAACAGCAGCACGATGGTCGTCGAGAACAGCGCCACGGCCTTGTCCGGGTGCCATTGTGGCCACAGCGGATACAGCTGACGCGGCTCCATGAAGTACTGCGGCTCCATCAGCGTGTTGACCGCCAGCAGCGCCGTCGACAGCACGAGGAAGAAGAACCACAGCGGCGCCGACAGGTAAGACATCACGCCGGTCAGGAACACCGCACGGTGTACCGGGTGCATGCCCTTCACGAGGAACAGGCGGAAGTTCATCAAGTTACCGTGGCACCAGCGACGGTCACGCTTGAGTTCGTCCAGCAGGTTCGGTGGCAGCTCTTCGTAGCTGCCCGGCAAGTCGTAGGCGATCCACACGCCCCAGCCGGCACGGCGCATCAGCGCTGCTTCAACGAAGTCGTGGGACAGGATTGCACCGGCAAAAGCACCTTTACCGGGCAACGGCGCCAAGGCGCAATGCTCGATGAACGGCTTCATGCGGATGATCGCGTTGTGGCCCCAGTAGTGGGATTCACCCAACTGCCAGAAGTGCAGACCGGCGGTAAACAGCGGACCGTATACGCGAGTCGCAAACTGCTGCATGCGCGCATAAAGGGTGTCCATGCCCGACGCACGTGGCGCGGTCTGGATAATGCCCGCATCCGGGGTCGCTTCCATCAAGCGCACCAGGCTGGTCAGGCATTCACCACTCATCACCGAGTCGGCGTCGAGCACAACCATATACTTGTAGTCACCGCCCCAACGACGGCAGAAGTCGTCGAGGTTGCCGCTTTTACGTTTCACACGACGGCGACGACGGCGATAGAAGATCTTGCCGAAACCCTTGGCTTCACGGCAGACGTCCAGCCAGGCTTGCTGTTCGGCAACGCAGATGTCGGCTTCATTACTGTCGCTGAGGACGAAGAAGTCGAAGCGATCCAGGTCACCCGTGGCCGCCACCGACTCGAAGGTCGCCCGCAAACCGGCAAACACCCGTGGCACGTCCTCGTTGCAGATCGGCATCACCAGTGCGGTGCGCGCGTCCTTGGCGATCGGCTCGTTGCCGGCACTTTTACCGGAGATGCGGTATTTATCGTGACCGGTGAGCAACTCGAGGAAGCCCATCAACGCAGTCCAGAAACCGGCCGACACCCAGCAGAACAGAATCCCGAACAGAATCAGGATGCTGGTTTGCAGCGCGTACGGCAGTACTTGAGTAGCCGTTTGCAGCAGCGGTTGATGCAGTACTTCGTTCAGGTCGACAAACGACCAGCCCTGGTACGGCATGATGCCTTTCATGTACCAGCCGGCAACGATCGTCTGGCCCAGCATCAGTACCAGCAAAATGTAGCGGCGGATCGAACCGACGGTGCGCCAGCGAGCCGCCGGCAACACGCGTTCATCCTTGGGCGGAGCCGGTGGATTGGTGCGACCGGTCAGACGCCGCCAGCCACGCACCAGAATATTGGTGCGCCAAGGCTCCGGCACGACTTTGGTTCGACGGATAGGCGGCGTCGCTTTGAGTACGACACGACCGCTCGCGTCGACCCCCAGCATTTCCGCCTCTTCCAGCTCTTCAGCAGAATTCAGGAGCAGGCGCTTGCCCACCGAGGCTTGTGCAGCCTCGGTCGGCGCGTCGAACGTCGAAGATGACAGACGCTGGTGCAACTCGCTGAAGGACTTGCAGCCCGCGAGTTCCGCGCGCTGCTGGTCGGTCATCGGTAAATGCGCCAGATACTCGGCAAGAGTCTCTGGCTGTACTTGAGAATTACTCATCGGCAGGCAACTGGTAGCTCCAGGTCTCGGTCAGGACTTCTTCAGTCGATGCCGATTCCGGTGTGGCTGGGGCCGCGTCCGCAGCGACAGGCTGCTTGGCGTCTTTGTTGTCCTTGTTCTTGGCATCCGCAGCTGGCTTGGCATCGGCCTGTTTGGCGTCAGCTTGCTTGGCGTCCTTGGCTTCCTTGTCCGTCTTCTCTTGTTGCTTGGCGGCGACCTTGTCGGCCTTGGCAACAGAAGAATTGGAGGCTGGCAGCGATGTCTTGGTGAGATCGGCAGGCACGATGTTTTCGACCAGTGCAGCACGCATCTCGGTAGGCTTGCCCGGATCCTTGATCTTCATCCGCAGAGTCAGGCGCCAGCCCTTGGTTTCCGGGTTGTAACGCACGCTGTTCTCGACCAGCTCGGCATTATCGCCAACGCTGACCTGACTGCGAACGTCCGCTGTTTCCGGCAGGGCCGCGAGGGACGGACCTTCAAAGTCCACCAGATAAGCCACGGTGCCGTCCGGCTGACGGATCAGGTTGGACTGTTTCACGTCACCTGTAGAGCGCAGGGTCTGTTGAACCCAGGCACTGTCCGGTGCATGAAGCGCGGCTTCGTCGATAGTCCAGTGCAAGCGATAAGCGACGTCCAGCGGCTGGCCAGGCTCCGGCAGTTTTTCCGGACTCCAGAAAGCAACGATATTGTCGTTGGTTTCGTCGGCAGTCGGAATCTCAACCAGATCAACGGAGCCCTTGCCCCAGTCGCCCTTCGGTTCGATCCAGGCGCTTGGGCGCTTGTCGTAACGGTCGTCGAGGTCTTCATAGTGGCTGAAGTCGCGGCCACGTTGCAGCAAACCGAAACCGCGCGGGTTCTCGATCGAGAAGTTGCTCACGGCCAGATGTTTGGGGTTGTTCAACGGGCGCCAGATCCACTCGCCGTTGCCGGCATGGATCGACAGACCGCTGGAGTCGTGCAGTTCGCGACGGTAGTTCAGCACTTTCGATGGCTGGTTGGCGCCGAACAGGAACATGCTGGTCAGCGGCGCAACGCCAAGCTTGGTGACCTTGTCACGCAGGAACATCTGGGCCTTGACGTCGACAATGGTGTCGCTGCCCGGACGCAGGGTCAGCCGATAGGCACCCGTGGCGCGTGGCGAATCCAGCAGCGCGAAGATGACCAGATGCTTGTCACCCGGCTTTGGCTGTTGAATCCAGAACTCGGTGAAACGCGGGAATTCTTCGCCGGACGGCAATGCGGTATCGATGGCCATGCCGCGAGCGGACAAGCCATAGGTGTGGCCCTTGCCGACAACGCGGAAGTAGCTCGCGCCCAGCATGGTCATGATTTCGTCTTGCTTGTCGGCCTTGTTGATCGGGTAAAGCACACGGAAACCGGCATAACCCAGTTGTTCGGTGGCTTTAGGATCGAACTTGACATCGCCGAAATCGAAACGACTTGGGTCGTATTTGATCTCTTCGACGGTGTTAGCCGTGATTTCGTTGATTTTCACCGGCGTGTCGAAATGCATGCCCTGGTGATAGAACGAAAGCTTGAACGGGGTTTTCTGGTCGGCCCATTCGGCTTTTTCGGTGCGGAAACGAATCTTTTGGTAATCCGCGAATTTCATCTCACGAAATTCGTTCGGCAGGTTACTGCGCGGGGCTTCGTATTTTTGCCCGGCCATCTCTTTTGCCTTGGCCGACACATCATCCAGATTAAACGCCCAAAGCTGGCCGGCGCTGAGCAGGCAAAAGAATGCCGAACCCGCTACAAGAGCGCTTCGCAACCGTTTGGCAGACAATTTTGGTGCATTACAGGGACTAACAATCACGAGCAACCCTCGCCGAAAACAGATCAAAAAACCAACGGCCAGTTAAAGGGCCTGTGAGGAATCCGGCATGAAAAAACCGACCCTACAGACCACTCTTGCCAAGTTGGCGAGCATTGTTCCGACTCCTATGGGGCTAAATGATTCCCCAACAGGTCCCGGACAAGTCTCTACCTAAGTCAAAATGGACCAACGAACGCCGATCCCCGTAGCGCGCGATTATCTAGTAGGCCGCGTTACAACGCATCAGGGCGAACAAAGTATTTATCGCGAAAAGCCCCTGTTTTCAGTCGAAAAGCCCTTAAAAAGGAGTTTCAAGGGCTTTCAGGTCTGTAACAGGAATGTCACCGGGCCATCGTTGACCAGATGCACTTGCATATCCGCGCCGAATCTACCTGATGCCACAGTGCCATGCACCTGTTTCGCTTTGCTTAATAGATAGTCGAAAAGCTCCTCGCCCAGGGCCGGAGGGGCCGCGGTCGAAAAACTCGGGCGCAACCCGCTTTTGGTGTCGGCGGCCAGAGTGAACTGCGAGACCAGCAGCAACCCGCCACCCACCTCCGCCAGGGACAGGTTCATCTTGCCCTCGGCGTCACTGAACACTCGATAGTTAAGCAGCTTATGCAGAAGTTTGTCGGCGCTGACACGAGTATCTTCCGGCTCGACAGCCACCAGCACCAGCAATCCCTGATCGACCGCACCGACCACCTCCCCCGCTACCTCGACTCGCGCGCCACGCACGCGTTGCAGCAGGCCCTTCATGCTTCTTCAGGTGGCAGGTCGAGCAGGCGACGAGCCATCTGGCCGGCGGCGCGTACCAGCGCATCGGTGATGCCTGGTTCGGAAGCGGCGTGGCCGGCGTCGCGAATCACCTGCAGTTCGCTGTTCGGCCAGTTCTGATGCAGTTCCCAGGCGTTGTCCAGCGGGCAGATCACGTCATAACGACCGTGGACGATCACACCCGGCAAATGCGCGATCTTGCCCATGTCGCGAATCAGTTGATTGGGTTCAAGGAACGCGTTGTTGGTGAAGTAGTGGCATTCGATGCGGGCGATGGACAAGGCGCGCTGAGGTTCGGAGAAGCGATCGACCACCAGCGGGTTCGGACGCAGGGTCGCGGTGCGGCCTTCCCAGGTCGACCAGGCCTTGGCGGCATGCATCTGCGCGATCTGATCGTTGCCGATCAGGCGTTTGTGGAAAGCGCTGAGCAAATCGTCGCGCTCGTCCAGTGGAATCGGTGCGACATAGTCCTGCCAGTAATCGGGGAACAGACGGCTGGCGCCACACTGGTAGAACCATTCGATTTCCTGCGGGCGGCAGAGAAAAATCCCGCGCAGGATCAGGCCGTGCACGCGCTCTGGATGGGTTTGCGCATAAGCCAGGGCCAGCGTCGAGCCCCAGGAACCGCCAAACAGCACCCATTTTTCGATGCCCAGGTGTTTGCGGATCCGCTCAAGGTCGGCAACCAGATCCCAGGTGGTGTTGTTCTCGAGGCTGGCGTGGGGCGTGGAGCGACCGCAACCGCGCTGGTCGAACGTCACAATGCGATACAGGTTCGGATCGAAGTACCGGCGGCTCTGGGCATCACACCCGGCGCCCGGGCCGCCATGGATGAACACCACGGGCAAACCTTCCGGTGAACCGCTTTCGTCGACATACAGGGTATGGGTTTCATCGACAGCCAGATCGTGCCGGGCGTGGGGTTTGATCTGCGGGTACAAAGTCTGCATTGCGCGCTCCGTAAGGGGTCGAGGTCATCCCTGGGGGGACTTCTATTATTCTGCCGTCCGGCATCATAAACCCGAATTACGTCAATGAGCATGCCCTTGCTGAGTCAGAGTTTTGCCGCCAGAAAATCGAGCAGGGTTTCATAGAGCGCGTCGACCTCGGCGACCTGGCCGCGCCCCCGCAAACAGCCGTGAACCAGCCCCTCGCCGTAATACAGCGTGGCGGTCACGCCCGCCGCATTCAGTCGCTCGGCGTAGCAGACACCGTCGTCACGCAGCGGGTCGAATTGCGCCACGGCGATCAGCGCCGGAGGTAAGCCGGCCAAATCCCCGGCGAGCAACGGCATCGCATAAGCGCTCGGCTTTCGCGAACCGCGCAAGTACAGGGCGTGATAGCAATCAACATCGCTGCTGCTGAGCAAGGGGGCGTCAATGCATTCACTGCGCGACGGCAACTGATGATCACCACCCAACCCCGGATAGATCAGGACTTGCGCCGCCGGCAATGGCTCGTTCGCATCCCGCAGCGCCAGGCAAAGTGCGGCGGCAAGGTTGCCGCCAGCGCTGTCCCCGGCCACCAGCGTTCGCGCGGGGTCAAGCCGGAACGGGCCGCTTCGCAGCGCGCGCCAGACACCCAGGCAATCGTTGAAGCCGGCCGGATACGGATGCTCCGGCGCCAAACGGTAATCGACAGCAACCACCAACACGCCAAGCGTGGACGCCAGTTCGCTGCAGATGAAGTCGTGGGAGTCCAGATCCCCCACCACCCAGCCGCCACCGTGCAGATACACAATGCACGGGCAACCGCCGGCAGGTGATGTCACTGACGGTTGATAGGACCGCACCGGCACGCCGGCCAATTCGAAATCGACCACATAAAGCCCTGCGGGACGTGGCGGGGTGAACGCCCGGCACATCTCGCTGTAAGCCTTACGCAAACCGGGAAGGCTGGCGTCAGTGCTGTTGAAGCTGACGGTCTTCTCGACGAACGCCGTCATCTGCGCGGATAAAGGATAAGCCGTCATCAGGGTTTCAAACTGGCCTGAACGGTGGCGACGCCGTCCTTGCCATCGAGACTGGTGACGCCTGACAGCCAGCGCGAAAGATCTTCGGGGTGATCACGCAGCCACTGCTTGGCAACATCCTGAGGCGTCTTGCGCTCCATGATCGGCACCATCAACTGGCTTTCCTGGGCGGCGGTGAAGGTCAGGTTTTCCAGCAGCCGATACACGTTAGGGCAGCGCTGGGCATAGTCCGGTGCGGTTACGGTGGAGACGGTCGCCGCGCCTTCATTCGGGCCATAGACGTCTTCGCTGCCGGTCAGGTAAGTGATCTTCATGTTGATGTTCATCGGGTGCGGGGTCCAGCCGACGAACACCACGAATTCCTTGCGGTTGACCGCCCGTTGCACGGCGGCAAGCATGCCGGCCTCACCGGACTCGATCAGTTTGAAATCCTTCAAGCCGAAGTGATTGGTCTCGATCATGGTTTTGATCGTGGTGTTGGCGCCACTGCCCGGTTCGATGCCGTAGATCTTGCCGCCAAGCTTGTCTTTGAACTTGGCGATGTCGGCAAAGGTTTTCAGCCCCGCCGCCGCGACGTAATCCGGCACAGCGAGCGTTGCCTGGGCGTCGGCCAGGCTCGGTTTGTCCATGACCTTCAACTGATTGGCGGCCACGAACGGAGCGATGTTCTTGTCCATCGCCGGTTTCCAGTAGCCGAGAAAGATATCCAGGCGCTTGTCGCGGATGCCGGCGAAGATGATTTGCTGCACAGCACTGGTCTGTTTGCTTTCGTAGCCCAGCCCGTTCAACAGCACATCGGCCATGCCACTGGTGGCGATGACGTCGGTCCAGTTGACCACGCCCATGCGTACAGCCTTGCAGGAGGCGTCGTCGCTGGCCAGGACGCTGGTGCTCAGGAGAGCGGTGCCGCAGAGGATTGAGAGACAGCGGGTGAACAGTCTTTTCATCGGTAGGATCTCGTGCGGCAGATTATTGTGAGGTCGGTGTCTTCATGCACCGTGCCCAGAACATTACGCAGCGTCGAGAGGAGAAAAGCGAACTGTAGCGACCGAGATTTGCACAGCGGCGACTGTTCCATGTGGGAGCGAGCCTGCTCGCGATAGCGGTGGGTCAGACAACACTTGCGTCGACTGACACCCCGCCATCGCGAGCAGGCTCGCTCCCACAGGGGTTATGCGTTGTAGTGCTTCTGGCCCCAGGCCAACAGGCCTTGCAGCAATTCCTTGAGCACCACTTGCGTCGGCTCGGCCAGGTCCGGGCGATAACGGAACGGCTCGAACTCTTCCATGTACGTGCACTGGCCCAATTCCAGCTGCACCGCGTGGATGTTTTCAGCCGGGTTGCCGTAATGACGGGTGATGTGGCCGCCCTTGAAGCGACCATTGAGCACATGGCTGTAATCGGTGTGCCTGGCGCAAATCGCTTCCAGTTGAGTGGCCAGCTGTGGATCGCAACTGGCGCCGTTGAAGGTGCCCAGGTTGAAGTCCGGCAGCTTGCCGTCGAACAGGTGCGGGATGATCGAACGGATTGAGTGCGCATCGAACAGCAATGCGTAACCGAATTCGGCTTTCAGTCGCGCCAGCTCGTTCTGCAGTGTGCTGTGATACGGCGTCCAG
The DNA here is from genome assembly GCF_024809425.1 of Pseudomonas sp. JAI111. Classification (NCBI taxonomy): domain Bacteria; kingdom Pseudomonadati; phylum Pseudomonadota; class Gammaproteobacteria; order Pseudomonadales; family Pseudomonadaceae; genus Pseudomonas; species Pseudomonas sp. JAI111. Next base: position 336,148 of record NZ_JANUCB010000007.1, read on the forward strand.
ACCTGCTCCAGATAGGTCGCACGCTCAGCCGCCGACGGTTCCATGCCCTCGCGGAACAACGGAATGCCGTCGAACAGCGTTGCCGGGTACAGGCCGGTCGTCGCGCCGACATACAAAGGCTTGTCGTCGGACGGCCGGTTCAGGTCGATGACAAACCGCGAGTATTCGGCAGCCAGGGTGCTGGCGCCGAGTTCGGCGGCGAACTCATAAAGCCGCGGGATGTGCCAGTCAGTGTCCGGCAGGCTTTTCGCGTCGGGGATCAACCCGGCCTCGACCGCCGGAGTCAGGCGCAGCCCCGCATGCGGCATGCTGATCAGCAGCGGCACGCGGCCTTGTTTGAAATTCAGAACCTTATCCACAACTGTTCTCCTAAACGCTCGTTTCGACGCCGTGACGCACGACGCGTTTTTCCAGGTCGCCGCCCAGCCAGTACGACAGGTCGGCGGGACGATCTATTTGCCAGGCGACGAAATCCGCGACCTTGCCGACTTCCAGCGAACCGTGAGTGTCGGCCATGCCCAGCGCGGTGGCGGCATGAATGGTTGCGCCGGCCAATGCTTCTTCCGGGGTCATGCGGAAACAGGTGCACGCCATGTTGAGCATCAAGCGCAACGAAAGCGCCGGCGAAGTGCCGGGGTTGAGGTCGCTGGCGATGGCGATTTTCACGCCGTGCTTGCGCAGGGCCTCCATCGGCGGCAATTGCGTTTCTCGCAGGAAATAGAACGCACCGGGCAACAACACTGCGACGGTGCCGGACTTGGCCATGGCGATGGCGTCGTCTTCGGTCATGAATTCCAGGTGATCAGCCGACAAGGCGTGATAACGCGCCGCCAGACTCGAACCATGCAGCGAGGACAACTGCTCGGCATGCAACTTCACCGGCAAACCGAGTTCCTGCGCGGTGATAAACAGCCGCTCGACCTGCGCCGGCGAAAACGCCAGGTATTCACAGAACGCGTCCACAGCATCCACCAAACCCTCGGCAGCAAGGGCCGGGAGCATTTCAGCGCAGATGTGTTCGATGTAGTCGTCGGCGCGATCCGCGTATTCCGGCGGCAAGGCGTGAGCGGCCAGGCAAGTGCTGCGCACGCTGACCGGCAGCTCGGCACCGAGACGACGCGCGACCCGCAGCATTTTGCGTTCGTTGGTCAGGTCCAGGCCGTAGCCTGACTTGATTTCGACCGTGGTAACACCGTCGCGCATCAGGCTTTTCAGGCGCTTGGCGGCGCTGGCGAACAGTTCGTCTTCCGTGGCAGCACGAGTGGCGCGCACGGTGCTGGCAATGCCACCACCAGCCGCGGCGATTTCTGCGTAGCTGACGCCTTGCAGGCGTTGTTCGAATTCACCGCTGCGGTTACCGCCGAACACCGTGTGGGTGTGGCAGTCGATCAGGCCTGGGGTAACCCAGGCCCCTTTCAAATCGTTGACGGCCGGGTACTCACCCGCCGGCAATTTATCGCGCGGGCCGACCCACTCAATGTGCGCACCGGACGTCACGATGGCCGCGTCCTCGATGATCGAGTAGACGCCTTGCGCCATGGTTGCGACGTGGCAGTGTTGCCAGAGAGTTTTCATCCCGAATTCCTCGTCTTTGATCGTTCCCACGCTCCGCGTGGGAATGCCTCTAGGGACGCTCTGCGTCCAGTGACGCGGAGCGTCACGGGCTGCATTCCCACGCAGAGCGTGGGAACGATCGGTATGGTGGGGTTTAGAGGCTCGGCAGCAACTTCACCGAAACCAAATCATTCAGGCAACGCGTGGCCAGCAACTCGGTCGCCGCATTGATGTCCGGTGCAAAGAACCGGTCCTTCTCATAGAACGGCACTTCATTACGCAAAATCGCCCGGGCCTTTTCCAGTTTTGCCGAGGTTTTCAGGCCTTCGCGCAGGTCCAGCCCTTGTGCGGCAGCCAACCATTCCACCGCGAGAACGCCGCGAGTGTTTTCGGCCATTTCCCACAAACGCTTGCCGGCGGCCGGCGCCATCGACACGTGGTCTTCCTGGTTCGCCGACGTCGGCAAGCTGTCCACCGAATGCGGATGGGACAGCGCCTTGTTCTCGCTGGCCAATGCCGCCGCCGTCACCTGGGCAATCATGAAGCCGGAGTTCACACCGCCATTGGCCACCAGGAACGGCGGCAGTTGCGACATGTGCTTGTCCATCATCAACGAGATGCGACGCTCGCTAAGGGAACCGATTTCAGCGATCGCCAGCGCCATGTTGTCAGCGGCCATGGCCACGGGCTCGGCGTGGAAGTTACCGCCGGAGATCACGTCGCCTTCAGCGGCGAATACCAGCGGGTTATCGGAAACGGCATTGGCTTCCACCGCCAGCACTTCGGCAGCCTGACGGAACTGGGTCAGGCAGGCGCCCATGACTTGCGGCTGGCAGCGCAGGGAGTACGGATCCTGGACCTTTTCGCAGTTCAGGTGCGAGTCGGACACTTCACTGCGCTCGCCCAACAGATCGCGGTAAGCAGCAGCGGCGTCAATCTGGCCTTTCTGGCCACGTGCGGCGTGGATGCGTGCGTCAAACGGCGAGCGCGAACCCAAGACTGCTTCAACCGTCAGGGCACCAATAGCCACGGCGCCGGCGAACAGGTCTTCGCCTTCGAACAGGCCACGCAACGCGTAAGCGGTCGACACTTGTGTGCCATTGAGCAGCGCCAGGCCTTCTTTCGCGGCCAGGGTCAGAGGTGTCAGGCCGGCGACTTTCAGCGCTTCGGTCGCTTCCATCCATTCGCCCTTGTAACGGGCCTTGCCTTCGCCCAGCAACACCAGCGACATGTGCGCCAAAGGCGCCAAGTCACCGGATGCACCGACCGAACCCTTCAAAGGAATGTGCGGGTAAACCTCGGCGTTGATCAGCGCGATCAACGCGTCGATCACCACACGACGAATGCCGGAGAAACCACGGCTCAGGCTGTTGACCTTGAGCACCATGACCAGGCGCACCAGGGCGTCACTGATTGGCTCGCCAACACCGGCGGCGTGGGACAGCACCAGCGAGCGCTGCAGGTTTTCCAGGTCTTCGCTGGCAATGCGGGTCGAGGCCAACAGGCCAAAACCGGTGTTAATGCCGTAGGCGGTGCGGTTTTCGGCGAGGATCTGTTCCACGCAGGCAACGCTGGCTTCGATCTGGGCCGAGGCGCTGTTATCGAGGGTGATTTTGACCGGGTGCTGATAAACATCACGCAGCTGGGCAAGGCTCAGTTGGCCGGGAATCAAATTAAGCGCAGTCACATCATTCTCCTTTTGAGAGCTTTTTATTAACTAACCAGACGCTCCGGAGATGTCCGTTGTCCGTCGCTTCCCATCTTTTTGAGAGGGCTGGCGCCTTGGCACGCTGGTGTTGTGGAAATCAGTTCAGGTTCGGTAAAGCCTTGTGCAGCAAAATCGGGTCTTTCAGCACGCCGGCCGCAGCGGCGATATCAGGCGCCAACCAGCGGTCCTGGTCGTAGGCAGGAACTCGCTCGCGCAACAGACGCCACGCGGCATCGGTACCGGCGCCGAAACGTTGTTCCTTGAGGAACTCAAATGCCTGGGCCGCCAGCAGATATTCGATGGCGAGGATCTGCGTGCAGTTTTCCAGCGCGCGATGCAGCTTAAGCGCGGCGTTGGTGCCCAGGCTCAAGTGATCTTCTTGCAGGCCGGAGGTGACGTAGTTGTCGAGCACGGCCGGTTGCGCCAACTGGCGGTTTTCCGCGCATAGAGAAGCGGCCACATATTGGACGATCATCATCCCGGAGTTAACCCCCGGATTGGCGACCAGGAATGCCGGCAAACCGCTGACGTGAGGGTTGATCAATCGGTCGAGGCGACGTTCGGCGATGGAGCCGATTTCCGCCATGGCAATCGCCAACAGGTCGGCCGCCAGCGCGACCGATTGGCCGTGCGGGTTGGCCTGGGACATGACACGGAAGTTGTCCGGCGTGCCCAGCAGCAAAGGGTTGTCGGTGCAGCTGTTGAGTTCGGTTTCAATCTGTTGGGTCGCGTGCGCAAGCTGATCGCGAGCGGCGCCGTGAACCTGCGGGATCGAACGAATGCTCAGCGCATCCTGCGTGCGGATGCCCTTGCTCGTCGCAATCACCTCACTGCCATCGAGCAGCGCGCGCAAATTGATCCCGACTTGCTGCATGCCCGGATGCGGCTTGAGCGCAATAATCTCGGCATCGAACGCCGCGATCTGACCGCGCTGGGCCTCAAAACTCATGGCGCCAATCACGTCGGCCCACTGCACCAGAAGCGTGGCGTCGGCCAGTGCCAGGCAGCTCAGGCCGGTCATGCACGGTGTGCCGTTGACCAGGCACAGGCCATCTTTGGCGCCGAGCTGGACCGGTTGCAGACCTTCTTCAGCCAGGGCTTGTTGCGCAGAAACAATCTGCCCGCGATAGCTGACATTGCCGACACCCAGCAAGGCGATGCTGATGTGGGCCATGTGGGTCAGATAACCCACCGAGCCCTGAGACGGCACTTGCGGGGTGATGCCGCGGTTGAGCAACGCCAACAGGGCTTCGACCACCCGACGATGAATGCCTGATTTGCCGTGACTGTAATTGCGGATCGCCGCACACATGATCGCGCGGGTCTGCTCATCGGCCAGTGGAGCACCGACTCCACAGGCATGACTGAGCAGGGTATTGCGCGACAGTTGGCTGAGTTGTTCGTCCTTGAGCGAGACGTTGCACAAGGCACCGAGGCCGGTGTTGACGCCATAGGCACGCTCGCCGCTGACGACGATGCGCTGAACAATGGCCTGCGCATTGTCGATCCGCGCCCAGGCCTGGGTCGACAGCTCAAGCTGTGCGCCATGACGGGCAACGGCCACCACATCCTGCCAACGCAACGGGGCGTCGGCGATAACGATTTTTTCAGCCTGGGACATCTTTGACCTCGTGCGTACAACCTGAAAATTGATGCAGCTCTACCGGCCTCATCGCGAGCAAGCCCGCTCCCACATTGGAATGCGTCCCCCTGTGGGAGCGGGCTTGCCCGCGAAGAGGCCCGCCAGATCACCGCAAATTCTTAAACCACCGCAGCCCGACGCTGCACGAACCGATCGACATACTCATCCGCTGGCGAATGCAGAATCTCTCGTGGGGTGCCGACCTGGATCAGGCGCCCGTCCTTGAGGATCGCAATGCGATTGCCGATGCGCACGGCCTCGTCGAGGTCGTGGGTGATGAAGACGATGGTCTTGTGCAGGGTCTTTTGCAGCTCCAGCAATTGGTCCTGCATCTCGGCGCGAATCAGCGGGTCGAGGGCACTGAACGCTTCGTCCATCAGGATGATATCGGTGTCCGCTGCCAGGGCACGGGCCAGGCCCACACGCTGACGCATACCGCCCGAGAGCTGATGCGGGTATTTGTTTTCGTAGCCTTTGAGGCCCACGGTGTTGATCCAGTGCAGCGCGCGCTCAGAGCACATTTGCTTGCTCTCGCCACGCACTTTCAAGCCATAGGCGACGTTATCCACCACGGTCTTGTGTGGCAGCAGGCCGAAGCTCTGGAACACCATGCTGATCTTGTGCCGGCGAAATTCGCGCAAGGCTTCCATGTCGTATTGCAGGATGTCCACGCCATCCACCAGGATCGCGCCGCTGGTCGGGTCGATCAGGCGATTGAAGTGCCGCACCAGGGTCGATTTACCGGAACCGGACAGGCCCATGATGACGAAGATCTCACCGGTACCGATGCTCAGCGACAGGTCGTTCACGCCGACCACGCAGCCGGTTTCGGCCAGCACCTGATCCTTGGTCTTGCCCTGGCCGATCATGCCCAGCGCTTCCTTGGAACGGTTACCGAAAATCTTGAAGACGTTTTTGACTTCGATTTTGCTGATGGCTTCGTTGTTCATTTGCTCACCTCATGCCGTGGCCGACCATACGCCTGAGTAATGCGGTCGATGACCACTGCCAGAATCACGATCGCCAGACCGGCTTCAAGGCCACGTCCGACGTTGAGGGTCTGAATCCCCACCAGTACGTCTTCGCCCAGGCCACGAGCACCGATCATCGAGGCAATGACGACCATCGACAGGGCCATCATGGTGGTCTGGTTGATCCCGGCCATGATGCTCGGCAGGGCCAGCGGCAATTGCACGCCGAACAGTTGCTGCCAACGGTTGGCACCGAAGGCGTTGATGGCTTCCATCACTTCACCGTCAACCTGGCGAATACCCAGGTCGGTCAGGCGAATCAGCGGTGGAGCCGCGTAGATCACCGTGGCGAAAATCGCCGGGACCTTGCCCAGGCCGAACAGCATCAGCACCGGGATCAGGTACACGAAGCTCGGCATGGTCTGCATGATGTCCAGCAACGGCATCAGCACCGAACGCAGGCGATTGCTGCGTGCCGAGAGGATACCCAGCGGAATGCCGATCAGCACCGAAATGACCGTCGCCACCATCATCAGCGCCAGGGTCTGCATCAGCTTGTCCCAGAGGCCGACGGCACCCACCAAAAACAGCAGGCCGACGATCACGGCGGTGGTCACGACTTTGCGGGTCGCGTGCCAGGCTACGCCCGCCACGATTGCCAGCATCAGCCACCAGGGCGCTGCACGCAGCAAACCTTCAAGATTGACGATGGCCCACAACAGGGTGTCGGAGATGTGCCGGAACACATCGCCATAGTTGGTGACCAGCGAATCGACCCAACCGTTGACCCAGTCGGCGATGGAAAAGGTAAAACTTTCGGGAAACATAAGAGACTCTCAATCAAGGGGTTGCGATTCAGCGTGCGACTGCCGCGTACGACAGTCGCAGAGGCTCAACCTACAAGGCCGCGTCGATTTTCTTGGCTGCGTCTTCGCTCACCCATGCGTGCCAGACTTCAGGATGTTCCTTCAAGAAGATCTTGGCCAGTTTTGGCGACTCGATCCGCTCTTTGGTCATGCGCCCAAGGTTCTGGTTCAGGATGTCGATGGGCACGTTGACCTTTTCCAGCACGGCCACCAGTTCCGGGGCTTGTTCGTGGAAAGTCTTGGACAGGCCTACCTTGATATCCACGGTTTTGTTCACGCCTGGTTTTTCTTCGAGTTTCACTGCGTCGATCTGGCCCATCAGCGGGGTTGGCGACCAGTAGTAGAACAGGATCGGCTCGCCACGCTTGTAGCTCGACAGCACGGCCGCATCCAGCGCCGGGCCGGTGCCTGGGCGGAAGTTGGTGTAGGTGCTTTCCAGGCCGTAGCTTTTCAGCATTTCGCTGTTGTCCAGCTCACAGGTCCAACCGGCCGGGCAGTTGTAGAAACGGCCTTTGGATGGTTCCTCGGCGTCCTTGAAAATCGCTGAGTATTTGCCCAGATCGGCAATGTTTTTCAGGTCGGGTGCCTTCGCTTCGAGCTTGCGCTTGGCGTCGCCTTCAATCACGTAGCGCGGTACGTACCAGCCTTCGACTGCGCCAACGACTGGAGCACCGACGCCGACGACTTTGCCGGCCTTCTCGGCCTTGTTCCAGACTTCGCTGCGCCCGACCCACTCTTCGGCAAACACTTGAATGTCATTGCTGCTCAGGGCGTTTTCCATGGTGATGGAGTTGCCTGGCAGGCTGTCGGTCTTGCAGTCGTAGCCTTTTTCCAGCACGACTTGCAGCACGTCGGTCAGCAGCATGGCGCTTTCCCAGTTCAGACCAGCAAATTTCACTGGTTTGCCCGACTCGCACCAACCGGCAGCCTGAGTGGCGCCGGCACTGGCCAACAGGCCCATGGAAAGCAGTGTGGTCAGCAGGGTCTTGTTCGATTTCATTGTTGTGACGCTCCTAATCATTAATTGGCTTACGGCAGTCAAGAGGCATCCAGCCCTGTCCACGTCCAATCAGGCCTGCGCAGCAGCAGCGCGGCCAGCCCCACTTGTTTTTGGTGCTGTGACGCTGTCCCGCTCGATTGGCAGAATCAAGCGATCGGGTACGGCGCTGTGCCATTTTTTTGCGCACACGTAATACACGGCTGCGGGAAGCACCAGGCCGATGATCCAGGAAATATCCACATCGCCCAGGGCCGCCACCAGCGGACCGGTATAGAACTTGGTTGAAATAAACGGCAGCTGTACCAGCACACCGAACACATAGACGCTGATGCCGAGGATATTCCAACGGCCGTAGCGACCGTTCGGATCGGCCAGCGCCGGCACGTCATAGCGCTCGCGAGTGATGCAGTAGTAGTCCACCAGGTTGATCGCGCTCCATGGCGTGAAGAACGCCAGCAGGAACAGGATGAAGGACTTGAACGCACCGAGGAACGAGTGCTGACCGAGCAACGCCATCAGGGTCGCAGCACCTACGATGACCAGCACGAAGGCCAGACGCTGCAGGCGCGATACTTTCAGATCACCACGAAAACCGCTGATGATGGTCGCGATGCACATGAAGCTGCCGTAGGAGTTCAGCGTGGAGATGGTGACCTTGCCGAACGCGATACTGAAGTAAAGCAGAGCAGCGGTGGCACCTGTACCGCCCAGACCGACGATGTAGGCCACTTCATGGCCAGCAAACTGCCCGTTGGACGAAGCGGCGGCAAACACACCGAGGATCATCGCCACTTGTGCACCAATGACCGAACCGGCACCCGCGGCGAAAAAAGTTTTCACCGAGGAAGTCTTGCTCGGCAGGTAGCGAGAGTAGTCAGCCACGTAAGGACCGAAGGCGATCTGCCAGGATGCCGCGAGCGACACCGCCAGCAGGAAGCTGCTCCAGCTGAAGTGGCGAATTTGCAGGAGTGCACCCACGTCAGTCTGGCTCATCAAACGGCTGAACAGATAAACGAAGGCAATCACGCCAATGACACTGGCAACACGGCCGATCCAGTGGATTACCCGATAACCGAGCACCGTCACCAACACAATGACACTGGCGAAGATCAAGATGCCGACACTGTCGCTGACACCAAACAATTGGCCCAGCGCCTGGCCGGACAGCACCGTACCGGTTGCGGTGAAGCCGAGGTACATCAGACAGACCAGAACGATCGGGATGGCTGCGCCATACACGCCGAACTGCACGCGACTGGAGATCATCTGCGGCAGGCCAAGCTTGGGCCCTTGCGCCGCATGCAACGCCATCACACCGCCGCCGAGCAGTTGCCCGATCAGCAAACCGATCAACGACCAGAACACATCACCGCCCAGCACGACGGCCAGAGCGCCCGTCACGATGGCGGTGATTTGCAGGTTGGCGCCCATCCACAGGGTGAACTGGCTAAACAGACGACCGTGTCTTTCCGCTTCCGGGATGTAGTCGATCGAGCGTTTCTCGATCAACGGTTTACTGCCTGCACGTTCGCTGTTAACAGCCATGATTCAACCTCTATGGATTGTTATTGAAATTACTGTCTGTATGAGATCCCTGTGGGAGCGAGCTTGCTCGCGATGAGGTCGGCACATCCAACATCTACATTGGCTGACACATCGCTATCGCGAGCAAGCTCGCTCCCACAGGTGAAGCGATCTGAATTACTTGCCGGTAATCATCGGCAGGTTCAGACCCTGCTCCTTGGCGCAGTCGATCGCGATCTGGTAGCCCGCATCGGCGTGACGCATGACACCGGTCGCCGGGTCGTTGTGCAGCACGCGAGCAATACGCTCAGCCGCTTCGTCAGTACCGTCGCAGACGATCACCATGCCCGAGTGCTGGGAGAAGCCCATGCCGACGCCGCCGCCGTGGTGCAGGGAAACCCAGGTCGCGCCGCTCGCGGTATTGAGCAGGGCGTTGAGCAGAGGCCAGTCGGACACAGCGTCGGAACCGTCCTGCATCGACTCGGTTTCGCGGTTCGGGCTGGCTACCGAACCGGAGTCCAGGTGGTCGCGGCCGATAACGATTGGCGCGGACAATTCACCGCTGCGCACCATTTCGTTGAACGCCAGGCCGAGCTTGGCGCGCAGACCCAGGCCAACCCAGCAGATACGTGCCGGCAGACCCTGGAAGCTGATGCGCTCACGGGCCATGTCCAGCCAGTTGTGCAGGTGGGCGTCGTCAGGGATCAGCTCTTTGACTTTGGCGTCGGTCTTGTAGATGTCTTCAGCGTTGCCCGACAGTGCAGCCCAACGGAACGGACCGATGCCACGGCAGAACAGTGGACGGATGTAAGCCGGTACGAAGCCTGGGAAATCGAAAGCGTTTTCCACGCCTTCTTCCTGAGCCATCTGACGGATGTTGTTGCCGTAGTCGAAGGTCGGAATGCCCATTTTCTGGAATTCGAGCATCGCTTTTACGTGCACAGCCATCGATTGCTTGGCGGCTTTGACCACGGCAGCAGGCTCGGTCTTGGCGCGAGCGCGGTACTCTTCCCAGGTCCAGCCAGCCGGCAGGTAACCGTTGAGCGGGTCGTGGGCGCTGGTCTGGTCGGTGACCATGTCCGGGCGCACGCCGCGCTTGACCAGTTCCGGCAGGATTTCAGCCGCGTTGCCCAGCAGCGCGATGGAAATCGCCTTGCCTTCTTTGGTGTATTTGGCGATGCGAGCCAGTGCGTCGTCGAGATCGGTAGCCTGTTCGTCGACATAGCGGCTGTTCAGGCGGAAATCGATGCTGACCTGCTGGCATTCGATGTTCAGCGAGCAAGCGCCGGCCAGGGTTGCAGCCAGTGGTTGAGCGCCGCCCATGCCGCCCAGGCCTGCGGTCAGGACCCAACGACCTTTCAGGTCATCGTTGTAGTGCTGGCGACCGGCTTCGACGAAGGTTTCGTAGGTGCCCTGGACGATGCCCTGACTGCCGATGTAGATCCAGCTGCCGGCGGTCATCTGGCCGTACATGGCCAGGCCTTTGGCGTCCAGTTCGTTGAAGTGTTCCCAGCTCGCCCAGTGTGGCACCAGGTTGGAGTTGGCGATCAGTACGCGTGGAGCGTTGGTGTGGGTCTTGAACACGCCGACCGGTTTACCGGATTGCACCAGCAGGGTCTCGTCGTCGTTCAGGTTGGTCAGGCTCTCGACGATCTTGTCGTAGCATTCCCAGTTACGCGCCGCACGACCGATACCACCGTAAACCACCAGTTCTTTAGGGTTCTCGGCAACTTCCGGGTCGAGGTTGTTCATCAACATGCGCAGCGGCGCTTCAGTCAGCCAGCTCTTGGCGGTCAGCTTGTTACCGCGTGCGGCACGGATTTCTACGTTGCGGTACTTCGTAGGTTTCTGGGTATTGTCAGTCACGAAAAAGACTCCTCAGCGATCAATTCAAACCAACCCTGGCGGTGGGCAAGCCAGCCTGTGCGCGTCAACGCGTCACAAGCGAATCAGTGGACGCTGCGGAGAGTCTCGATCGACTCATACGCATACGTCTTTACTTGTACATACAAGCATATGCAATCAAGCGGCCAACTTGTTGGATGGGTGTTCAAGAAAAATGGCGCAAAGGGCTGTAAACCCTTTAGATCAAGGGTTTTGACGCAGATGATATTTTTCGGTGGGGATGTGCGGGGTCGGGCGCGGGAGTGTGGCGGCTGTTACTTAAGCGTGGTTTTGCGCCACGCTGGGGCGTTCGGTAACAAGTTGGTGCGCAGTTTCGAATCAGATGATCGTTCCCACGCTCTGCGTGGTAACGCCTCTACAGACACTCCGCGTCCGCTTCTTGCGACTGTGACGCGGAGCGTCACGGGATGCATTCCCACGCGGGAGCGTGGGAACGATCAGTGGAGGTGTTGGATCAGCGTGCAGTCAGCTCAATCACACAGCACGGCCCGTTAGTGGAGACTTCCAGCAGGCCAGCATTACCGTCAAGTTGCAGGCAATCGTGACGCCCCAGTTTTTCGTCACTGTTACCGGCCTTCACTTCAAGCAGCTCGGTGACGCTGAACACCAACACCGTCCCCGCCGAACTGAAAAACCGCTGCTCGCCGTCCAGCCATTGCAACCGTGCGTTGTAGCGCTGCGGCGCGTAGATCAGGTTGAAATCGCGAATTGCCCCACCGAGCAACGTGCAGGACACCTGGCTCTCACCGCTGAAGGCAAACGGGTCCAGCGGCAACAACGGCCGCGTGTCCTGGCCATCAACGCGCAAGGTCATGCCCTCGCCTTGCAGCACGGTAATCACACGCTCGTAACCGGCGAACGTGGAAAACCCGCCCGACTCGCCAATATCGGCAATCGACAGGCGCCAGCCGAACCCTTCCAGGCCAGTGCCGGCATCACGGGTGATTTCTTCGGTGCTGCCACCGCCGTTTTTCCACGGCATGCGTGGGTAGTCTTTTGCGCGTAGAACCTTCGTTACATTCATTTATGGCTCTCTATTTATGAAACCGACCTTCCAGACGATGACGGGAACCGGGGTGGATCAAACGGGCGGCGGTCACTGGCTGACGGCCGGACCAGGTGCGACGGCGAATCAGCAGGCACGGCTCGCCCTTTTCAATCTGCAGCAACTTGCATTCGGACGCCTCGGCCAGAATCGCCTCGACCACGTGCTCGCCTTCAGTCAGCGGCGCGACCTGGTTCAGGTAGGCGTACGGCGTTTGCAGGGTGAAATCCTGCTTGAGGTAGTCCGGCGCTACCAGCGCATTGACGAAACGGTCCTCGATTTGCACCGGGATATCGTTTTCGAAATGCACGATCAGCGAATGGAACACCTTCTGGCCCTCGCGCATGTCCAGGGCCAGTGCGCGCTCCGAGCCGGCCGCCTCTTCTTCGAGGGTGATCACCTTGCACGTATGGCGATGGCCACGGGAGGCGATTTCATCGGCGATGTTGTGCACTTCAAACAGCGCGGACTGGCTTTTCGGCTCGGCGACGAAGGTGCCGACACCCTGCATGCGCACCAACAAACCGTCGGCGGTCATCTCACGCAAGGCGCGGTTGATGGTCATGCGACTGAAGCCCAACTGGTTGACCAGTTCACTTTCCGACGGAACGCGGTAGTGCGGCGGCCAGTTTCCACTGTCGATTTGCTGGGTGATCATCTGTTTGACGCGGGCGTACAAGGGCGCCGGACTGTCGCCCATGTTCGCGGCCAACGGTGACACTGGAGGCGGAGTCGGCACGGTTAATCCTTGGTCGTTTAGTAATAGTTGCTAGCTTGCCGGAGTTTACCGAGCAGGCAAACGTCTGTATATGTATATACAAATAACACACGATGGGGTGCTGAACCATGTCCGCCTTCTTTGCCGAACGCGCGCTGCTGCCTAGTGGATGGGCCAACAATGTACGTCTTGAAGTCAGCGCCGACGGCGTCTTGACTCAAATCCAGGCCGATTCTCATGCAGATGGCGCAGAACGGCTAAGCGGTCCGCTGCTGCCGGGCATGCCCAATCTGCACTCCCACGCGTTCCAGCGGGCGATGGCCGGGCTGGCCGAAGTGGCGGGTAATCCGAACGACAGTTTCTGGACCTGGCGCGATTTGATGTATCGCCTCGTCGGAAAAATCAGCCCGGACCAACTCGGCGTGATCGCTCGTCAGCTGTACATCGAAATGCTCAAGGCCGGTTACACCTCGGTCGCGGAATTTCATTACGTGCACCACGACATCAACGGCCAGCCTTACGCAGATCCGGCCGAACTGGCACTGCGCATCAGCCAGGCCGCCAGTTCCGCCGGTATCGGTTTGACCCTTCTGCCCGTGCTTTACAGCCACTCCGGTTTCGGCGGCCAGGCCCCGAACGATGGCCAGCGGCGCTTTATCAACAGCACCGAAAACTACCTCAAGCTTCAGACGCGCTTGCAACCGATCCTGGCGCAGCAACCGGCGCAATCGCTGGGCCTGTGCTTCCACTCGTTGCGCGCGGTCACACCGCAGCAGATCAGCGAAGTGCTGGCCGCCAGCGACAAGCAATGCCCGGTACACATTCACATCGCCGAACAGCAGAAGGAAGTCGATGACTGCCTGAGCTGGAGCGGCCGCCGTCCGCTGCAATGGCTGTACGAAAACACCGAAGTCGATCAGCGCTGGTGCCTGGTCCACGCGACCCACGCCAACCCGGAAGAAGTCACGCTGATGGCCAAGAGTCGCGCCATCGCCGGCCTGTGCCTGACCACCGAAGCCAACCTCGGCGACGGGATTTTCCCGGCGGTGGACTTCCTCGCTCAGGGCGGGCGCATGGGCATCGGTTCCGACAGCCATGTCTCATTGAGCGTGGTCGAAGAATTGCGCTGGCTGGAATATGGCCAGCGTCTGCGCGATCAGCGGCGTAACCGTTTGTACGGCGCGGATCAGCCGATGGTTGGGCGCACACTGTTTGACGCAGCGCTGGATGGCGGTGCTCAGGCGTTGGGGCAACCGATTGGTGCGCTGCAAGTGGGCAAGCGCGCGGATTGGCTGGTGCTGGACGGCAACGATCCGTACCTGGCGACCGCCAGTGGCGACGGGATTCTCAATCGTTGGTTGTTTGCTGGCGGTGATCGTCAGGTTCGCGACGTGCTGGTCAATGGCCAGTGGGTTGTGCGGGACGGGCGTCATGCCGGCGAAGAGGAAAGCAATCGCGCGTTCACCCAAGTCCTGCGCGATCTCCTAGGCTGACGCAAACTAAATGTGGGAGCGAGCCTGCTCGCGATAGGGCCATCAAATCCAACAGAAATGTTGACTGATACTCCGCTATCGCGAGCAGGCTCGCTCCCACATTTGTTCTCTACTAGCCGTCAGTTCGAGGTCTTGGCCATCTGCCTATCCGATGCGCGCCAGATCAATCGCGTCGTGTCGTATCCCTGCTGACGCGCCTTGCTCAGCAGTTCTTCACGCACTACACCATTAACCGACGGCGTGCGGGACAACAGCCACAGATACTTACGGCTTGGGTCACCGACGATGGCGGTCTTGTAATCGTCGCTGACGTACAACACCCAGTATTCCCCCTTCGCCACGCCTGGCAGCAATCGCGAGAACCAGGTATCAAACTCGACCCACAATTTGTCGGTCTTGCCCGGTACCTGTGGATAAGCCGTGCCCTTGGCCTCTTCCCACTCCCAGTCTGCCGTCAGGCAGCGATTCAACACCTGGATGTTGCCATCAGGCTTGAGCGTGTAATGAGCTTCGGATTGCGCACAGTTGCGCTGAAAGTACATCGGCAGGCGGGCCAACTCGTACCAGGTGCCCTGATATTTCTTGAGATTGACGCTGTTGACGGTCTTCGGTGCCAGTGAATCTTCGCCAGAAGTGGCGCAGCCGGCCAATACCAGGCCGGCAAAAAGCAGGATCAATAAACGCTTCATTATTTTTCTCCCGTAGGCGTATTGCCCCGGTTTACTTCAGGCCTTGGCCAGAAAACATCAGCACTTTGTCACCGGCATACTGCACGCTGATAAAGCTATTCTTGTCACCCCAGGTGCAACTGGACATGCCGAGCGCGCCCGAGCAATCAGTGGCTTTACCCAGCAAGGCTTCAACTTCTGCCTTGGGCATGCCGGCCGAGAGCTTCGAGTAGTTTTCCTGATTGATCTTGCTGCAAGCGGCCAAAAGCACGCAGAACGAAAGCAAGGCGATAGATCGCAGCGACATGGTGAAACTCCTGGTACGTAGGGGATTGGCACGGCTGCCAAGCAGAAGCTTAGAAGAGAAAACCCCCATCTGGTTCCCCACGCGCCCGGCTATTTATCGGGCCGCTCGTCTGCCGGTTTTTTTGAAAAATCAGCCACTTTCTCTGGCTATTGGGTATTTCGTCGGCTTTCGCAAAAAGACGCCTAATCTTTGGCGCTGGCCAGTCGACATAGAAGCAGCGCCAAGCCTCCTAGTGTGGCAAATTGACGCCCCCTCGCTGACCAGCCCCTCCGCGGTAGTGCATTCAATGACCAGAAACATGAAATTCAGCCACAAGATCCTGCTGGCAGCCGCCCTCGTGGTCGCCGTTGCGTTCGCCTGCTTTATCTTGTTCAACGACTACCGCCAGCGCCAGACCCTGCGCAGCAGCACCGAATCTTCGATGCAGGAACTCGGCAGCCTGACCACCAGCAACATCAAGACCTGGCTCGAAAGCCGTATTCAGTTACTGCAATCGCTGTCCCAGCAGATTGCCGTGGACGGCAGTGCCCAAGCCAACCTCAAACGCGCCATCGACTTGCCGGCCTACACCAGCAACTTCCAGCTCAGCTACTTCGGCGGCACTGATGGCGTGATGTTCTCGGTCCCTGCCGGCAATCGCGCCGCGGATTACGATCCCCGCGCTCGCGGCTGGTACAAGGCCGCCAACAGCGCGCAACAGACCATCGTTACCGAGCCGTACATCGCAGCTTCTTCAGGCAAACTGGTGATCACCGTGGCCACGCCGGTGCAGCATCAGGGCCAGATGATCGGCGTTGCCGGCGCGGACATCGACCTGTCCAGCGTCAGCGCGATCATCAACTCGCTGAACTTCGGTGGTCACGGCCATGCGTTTATCGTCAGCGCCGACGGTAAGATCCTGATCCACCCGGACAGCAAACTGGTGCTCAAAACCCTCGCCGAGGCCTACCCTAACGGCGCACCGAAAGTCAGTCCGGGCATGAAAGAAGTCGAACTCGACGGCAAGACCCAATTCATCTCCTTCACCCACGTCAACGGCGTGCCGTCAGCCGACTGGTACGTGGCGCTGGTGCTGGATCAAGACACTGCATTCTCGATGCTCAGCGAATTCCGCACCTCAGCGATCATCGCCATGGTCATTGCCGTGGTTATCATCATCGCGCTGCTGGGTATGCTGATCAGTTTCCTGATGCAGCCCTTGCTGACCATGGGTCGCGCCATGCATGACATCGCCGAGGGAGAAGGCGACCTGACCAAGCGCCTGACCATCCATGGCCACGATGAATTCGGTGCGCTGGGCATGTCGTTCAACCGCTTTGTGGAGCGTATTCACACCTCGATCCGCGAAGTCGCCTCGGCCACCGGCCAGGTCAACGAAGTCGCGCTGCGCGTGGTGGCCGCGTCGAACTCATCGATGTTCAACTCCGATCAACAAGCTTCGCGCACCAGCAGCGTGGCCGCCGCCATCAACGAGCTGGGCGCCGCGGCTCAGGAAATCGCCCAGAACGCCGCCCTCGCCTCCCAGCATTCGAGCGACGCCCGCGAATTGGCTGAAGATGGCCAGCAAGTGGTGGATAAAACCATCGCAGCGATGCAGCAGCTCTCGGCGAAGATCAGCGATTCGTGCGGCAACATCGAAACGCTCAACAGCAATACCGTGAACATCGGACAGATTCTGGAAGTGATCACCAGCATCTCGCAGCAGACCAACCTGCTGGCGCTGAACGCCGCCATCGAAGCGGCACGCGCCGGTGAAGCCGGCCGTGGCTTTGCCGTGGTGGCGGATGAAGTGCGCAACCTCGCCCACCGCACCCAGGATTCGGCGCAGCAAGTGCAGAAGATGATCGAGGAACTGCAAGTCGGCGCCCGCGAGGCGGTCAGCACCATGACCGACAGCCAGCGTCAGAGTGAAAGCAGCGTGGGCATCGCCAATCAGGCGGGCGAGCGCCTGAGCAGCGTGACTCAGCGCATTGGCGAGATCGACGGAATGAACCAGTCGGTGGCCACGGCGACCGAAGAGCAGACCGCTGTCGTGGAGTCGATCAACGTCGACATCACCGAGATCAACACGCTGAACCAGGAAGGCGTGGAGAACCTGCAGGCGACCTTGCGGGCTTGCTCGGATCTTGAGCAGCAGGCGGCGCGGTTGAAGCAGTTGGTGGGTAGTTTCCGGATTTAAGCTGCTTTCACTGGACCCATCGCCAGCAGGCTGGCTCCCACAGGGGATTTGTGAACGACACAAACCAAATGTGGGAGCCAGCCTGCTGGCGATGGCGGCATCAGCTACAGCAGAAAACTAAAAGCGAGACCCAGACCCCGAAAGAAACTCGATTTCCTCTGCCGTCGACTTCCTTCCCAACACCGCATTCCTGTGCGGAAACCGCCCAAACCGCGCAATCACTTGCTGATGCTTTTCGGCATAACTCAGGTAATCGGTAAACAGGGCACGGTCGGCTTCCGGCTGCTGCGCAACCAGGTCGATGTATCGCGAAACCGCCTCGTTCTGCACCGCCAGATTCTCGCAATGCTCAAACACCAGGTAGATAAACACCCGCTGAATCGGCCGCAACTGGCGATCGAAATCCGCAGCAATGCCTTGCGCCACGAGTTTTTGGGCCCGTAGATCACCAGAGAACGATTTGGGAGTGTCGCGATAGATCATGCGCGGGAGTTGATCGAGCAGCAGCACCAGGGCCAGCCAACCTTCGGGGCGTTGCGCCCAGTCAGTCAAACCGCCGGCCAGTGCCTGCTCGACCCAGTCCCCGAAACGCTCGCGCGCTTCGAGGTCCTGGCTGTCGCGCTTGCCGAACCATAACCTGCCCTTTTGCGCCGCTATCTCGCTGGGGGATTCGAAGTTTCCGAACCACCAGTCGAGCAACGGCTGCCAGGGCGCGGACATGGTTTATTCCTTGTGGTAAGCCGTGATGCGTGCGACTTCTTCTTTGGAACCGAGGAACACCGCGACACGCTGGTGCAAGCCATCAGGCTTGATGTCGAGGATGCGCTGATGGCCGTCGGTGGAAGCGCCGCCAGCCTGTTCAACCAGGAACGACATCGGGTTGGCTTCGTACATCAAGCGCAGTTTGCCCGGCTTCGAGGGTTCGCGGCTGTCGCGTGGGTACATGAACAGACCGCCACGGGTCAGGATACGGTGCACGTCGGCAACCATCGCGGCGACCCAGCGCATGTTGTAGTTCTTTTTCAGTGGACCTTCATCGCCAGCCAGCAATTCGCTGACGTAGCGCTGTACCGGCGCTTCCCAGTGACGCTGGTTGGACGAGTTGATCGCGAATTCCTGCGTGGATTCCGGGATCGTGATGTCTTCATGGGTCAGCACGAAGCTGCCCATTTCACGGTCGAGGGTAAAGCCTTTCACGCCATTGCCCAGGGTCAGCACCAGCATGGTCTGTGGACCGTAAATCGCGTAACCGGCGGCAACCTGCTGAGTGCCTGGCTGCAGGAAGGCCTTTTCGTTCAAAGGCTCGTTCTGGGTCAGGTATTCATTCGGGCAACGCAGTACCGAGAAGATTGTTCCGACCGGCGCGTTGATGTCGATGTTCGACGAACCGTCCAGTGGGTCGAATACCAGCAGGTAGGCGCCTTTCGGGTATTTGCCCGGAATCTGGTAGGCATTGTCCATTTCTTCGGACGCCATGCCGGCCAGGTGACCGCCCCATTCGTTGGCTTCGAGCAGGATGTCGTTGGACATCACATCAAGCTTCTTCTGCACTTCGCCTTGGACGTTTTCAGTGCCCATGCTGCCCAGAACACCGCCCAGGGCGCCTTTGGAAACGGCGTGGCTGATTTCCTTGCAAGCACGCGCCACCACTTCGATCAGGAAACGCAGATCGGCAGGGGTGTTGTTGCTACGGGTCTGCTCAATCAAATAGCGACTCAGGGTAACGCGGGACATGGAAGGCTCCGGTGGAATTGGGGGCTAAAAAACCCGCGCAGTTTAACGCGAGTCGAGGCGCATTTCCTCCTATCAGACGTGATCCGCCCAATAGAGTTCATGCGCCCGGTTGAGCGTAGTTCGAAACGGGCATTTTACCGTCAGATATACCGCTATCGCGAGCAGGCTCGCTCCCACAGGAGTTCGCATTCCCCTGTGGGAGCGAGCCTGCTCGCGATCGGGTGCGCAGCACCCGCTTTCAAGGTTTGACAGGCGGTTTTCGCAGCAAGCTGAACGCCATCGCCGCCAGGAACAAAACGCCCAGCAACAACACCGCCCACAGCCCGAATTTCTTCCAGTTGGTGTCAGTCGTCGCTGCCGCTGTCGCCGTGGAAGTGCTGCTCACCACTGCCGCGCCTTCGACCGAAGCCTTGCCCAACGTGGCAAACTTCGCGGCGCTGTAATCAGGAACAAGCGTCGACAACGGCAGGTTCGCGGCCTTCACCGTGGCGCTGCCCAGCGCCAGCGTGTAAGGGCCGGCGCCACGGGCCAGGAACACCACCTGCGTCGAGCGCACGGCAAACTTCAACGTCGGCGCTTGTGCGCCAAAGCCACCGCCGCGTTCGTCCACGACCAGCTTCAGTTGCTGCACGGTTTGCCCCGACAGCTGCAATTCGTTCTGCACCACGTCCTGGCCATTCTGGGTCAGGCGATAGAGCAACCCGCTGCTCAGGGACTGCCACGGCAGGCTGCTCTCGCGCCGTCCGGACAACGTCACCGGCGCCAGGCTGTTGGGCTGACTCAATTCGACCTGCACGCGCTCGACATTCAGCCCCATCGGCAATTGCCAGGTGTATTCACCGCTCTTCACGCTGCTGCCGGCCAACGGTTGCGACCAGACCAACGGCAGCGGCAGGCTGCGCGTGCTGGCGCTTTCCAGTTGCGCCGACGTCAGCGTCGGCGCCGATTGCGATGAATTCCACAGCAAGCGCAGATACCGCGCCGGTTGTCCCGGAAGCCCCACCTCATGTTGCTCGACCCGTTCGTCGGCAAACGTCAGGCGCGCTACCTGCCCTTCGCCCCACGACTGCCAATGCTGCAAGTCGTCGCTGGCCTCGATGCTGAAACGCTGGAAGCCATCGCGCTCGCTGGTCCAGTCAAGGACCAACTGCTGCAAGGGCGCCTTGATGCCGCTGGCGTCGAGCAACCAGCCACGCAGCACTTCCTCGCCCGCCTCCAGCTCAGTGGAGGGCTGCACTTCGACCAACGTGCCGCTCGCAGTCGATTGCACGCGTATGCCCGGCGCGCGCTCCGTGGCGTCCGCGGTGTTGTACAGCGGGAACCATTTCACGTCGGTCAGAGCGCGGCTCTCGCGGGTTGACGCTATTTCGCGAGCCAAGGCGTAGGCCTGGGCCTCGCCGGCGGCGTTGAACACACGAACATCGCTGAGATCCGTTTGCCGTGCATTGAGCTGCACGGCCAAGGGCAATTCAAGGCGATACCATGGCCCCTCGCCGCTCACCGACAACGGCACTTGCGTGGCGAAGTCCGCCGGTTTTTCCTGGGCGTTGGCCGACAGCGCCACACCCAGCGCAACAGCGCCCAACCAGCCCAGGTTCAGCTTCTGACTCAAGACGACACTCCTTCGGTTTGCGGGGCCGGTTTTTCAGCATCCGGTATAGCCTCGGCGCGCTTGGGCGGCAGCGGAGCGAAATAGCCCACTACCAACAGCAAGACACCGACGCCGATAAACGACACGATCCGCGCCAGGCCGCCGCGGTTACTCAGTTCGACAAAGAACAGTTTGGCCACCACCACGCCGATCAGCGCGGCGCCGATCAGCCAGACTTCGCGGCGATGCCGCAGATGGCCGCCGATCATCAGGCTCAGCGCCATCAGGGTCCAGACGATCGACAAACCGGCCTGCACCAGCATCGATTCGAGCAAGGCATCCAGCTCAAACGTCACGCCGCCCCAATGGTGAGCAGTGCGCATCACAAGCGCGGTAAAGAAGGCGAACAACGAGACACCGGCGATCAGTTGCGTGGCCTGTTCGGCGTAGTCCTTGCGAATCGCCAATTGCTCCACGGCGCTGCGGGACCAGACATAAACGCCGAACAGCGCAAACAGCAGGCCCAGCTCCAACGGGTTGATCAGCGGCACATAGGGCAGCGGCTCGGCGGTGCCGTCACTGGCGATGTTCGCCAGCCAGAACCAGCCAAGCATCAGCAACGCCAGCGGTGCCGCAGCGTAGACACGATACTCGCGAGCGTACGTCGACACCGGCCATGGCCAATTGCGCGGCGCAGCCATCAGCACCAGATACAGGCTCGGCAGGATCGCCCAACCCAGCCAGCGCCAGGCGTTGTACTGCTCGGACAACAGCAGCAAACCGTAACGCAGCTCCAGCGCCAGCACGCCGATCAACAGCCAGGCGCCGAGCACATGGGCGGTGCTCAAGGCGCGGGCCGGCAGCATTGGCGCCAAGCGTCGCAGGGAGACGAAATGCACGGCAAACACAGCCGTCCACACCAGCCAGCCAAAGTCGGCGGCCGGGTGATAACGCGAATGCCACGCGGCGAGCAACACAAGCGCGGCGGCGGGTATCAGCAAAGTGCAGAGCAGGCCGAGGGACGGCCATTTCAGGCGCAATGCCAACGCCGCCCACAGCGCCACGCTCACGGCCGTGACCGCCAGCAACCACGTCGCTTGCAGATTCAACGGCGCAAAGCGCAGCACTTCGCTGATCCACGCCAGTGCCCACCAACCCGCGCCCCACACCAGCAACACTTCAGATAATCGCTGCAAACTCAGCGCATCGAACGCCGAGCCGTGATTGCCGAGCTGCAAGCGCCAGGCCCCGACCAACGCGGCCAGGCCCAACACCAATGGCGTCCAGAAACCGCTGTGCGCCAGCGGCCTCATACCTTCGCTGGCCAGCGGGCCAAGCAGGTCCGGCCCGGCCAGCAGAAACGCGCCGCCGCCGATGACCTGCAACAACAGGCCGAAGATGAAACTCACCCGTTGCTTGAGGTACAGACTGAGCCAAATGATGAACAAACCGCTGGCCGCCCACACCGCACTCGCGGTTTGCCAGGGCAGCACGAACAGCACGGCCAGATTGATCAGCACCAGACCGGCCAGCAGCACCACCGACAAGCCACGCAACAGTCGAACGTCGTTGCGCACCATGTCGTCACGCGCGGCGAGCAACATGCCGGCGATCAGTGCCAGGCCAATCAGGGACGCGCTGAGCAAGCCGCTCCAGCCCGCGCTGAACACGGCGCCGGACTCACCGCCAGCGCCCTGCAATCGCAGCAGGAACAACGCACCGCCGAGCAACTGCACGGCGAATGCGCTGAACAGGAACGTGCGCGATTGCAGGCGCAGGCCGACAAACAAGGTCGCCAGGCCGGCCAATGCCCAACTGATTGCAGTGCCCTGGGTGAAGAAGAACAACGGCGCCAGCAAATAGAGGAACGTCAGAGCAAGACACGCCAGGACCGGTAATCCTTTGCGCTCCCAGTCCGACGTTTGCTCGGGCAAGGCTTTGCGCAATTGGTAGAAGCTGAACAGCAACGCCGCACCGAGCATCAACGCACCCAGCGGAGCGCCGTCGAGCAGGCTGCTTTCGCCCGTGCGCAGCTCACTGAGAAACGCCAGCGCGGAACCGAGTTGCAGCAGCAAGGCAAACGCCCGGGCCAGCGGTCGTTGCTGACGCAGACCGAGCCAGAAAATCCCCGCACCTTCTACAGCCCAAGCGGCTGACGTCCAGCGAGCGTCCAGCCCCAGCGGAATCGCCAGGCTGGCGAAGATCACGCCCAGCGCCAGACAGGTTTCCGCCAGCAGCAACGCCCGTCCGCCCATCAGCAGACGAGCGAGCCCCATGTAGATCATGCCTAACGCCAATGCGCTGAACGCCGTGGCAAATTCCAGATGCTGAACCAGCGCGAACTGCAAACCGAAGCCCACCAGAGGCGGGCCGAACAACATCGTTGCGTCGACGTAATCGCCTTTAGCTGCCGACCAGCGCAGCAACGCCTCGCGGCTGTCGTCTTCGGGCGCGTCGCTCATTTCCAGCAGCTTGCGCCGGGTGAACAGCAGGCCGATGGCCAGGTACATCAGGAAGAACAGGATCAGGAACGGCTCAGTGCTCCACAGCAGTTCCGGCGTGTAGGAGCGCAGTCCCCAGGCGAAGCCAATGCCGAAGGTGCCGACAAAGCCGATCAGGTTGAGCAGACGCCAGGCCTTGAACCAGGAGATGGCGAGGATGCCGGCATTGAGCAAGGCGAAATAGCTGAACAGCGCAACATGGTTGCCGGCACCGGTCGACGTCAGGATCGGCGCGGCGAAACCGCCCAGTGCGGCGACACACGCCAGCGCCAGGGAATCCTGGGTGATTGCCAGAATCGCAGAGAACACGGTCACCGCCACCAACAGGCCCAGGGCTGCCGTTGGATCAAGCAGCGGATGCAACCGCATGGCGGCGAACACCGTCAGGTACAACACGGCAATCCCGGTGCCTTGCAGCATCAATGCGTAATTGTTATTGCGATGGCGCAGCCACCAGCCCAACCCGAGCAAGCCCAGCGCAACTGCTGCCACCCCGGCATAACGCAGCTCGATCGGCACCACCATGCCTTCAGTGGCATAACGCAGCAGGAAGGCCAGGCCGAGAAACAACAGCACCACGCCGACCCGCAGCACGGTGTTGCCGCCGAACAGCCAGTTACGGGCGCCGCTGATGGCTCGGTCAATAAAATTGGGGCCACGAGGAATGGCGGGTTGTTGCGGCTCGCGAGCGACGGGCTCGGGCTTCCAGACATCGACTGGCAGCGGGCGACTGGTTTCAGTGGCTGCAGCAGTGACCGATTGGAGTTCAGGTGGGAGGTCCCAGATCAGCTCCGGGGCCTCGACGGGGATTTCGTCGAGTGTGAATTCAGGTGTCGGGGCGGGTTCGCTGACCACCGACTCGCTGGTCTCAGGCGCCTTGACGCCAGACACTTCGAGCAATGCCAGGCGTTGCTGCACGGCATTGAGCGCAACCTGTGCCTGCTCCAGAAGAACGCGTTGCTCGGCCGTTTGTGAACCCAAGCGAGCGATACGGATGGCCTGGCCAATACCCAACCCGAGCAGCGCGCCCAACAGCGCATCGCTGAACGACTCGTCAAGTATCCAGCCCAGCACCAGCCCAATCAGCATGAAAATCCATTGCATGGTCGATATCCCTAAGCGGCCCATTGCCTTGTGGCGCCTACGCTGACGCCATCGCGGGCAAGCCACGCTCCCACAGGTCATATGTCGATCTTGCGACCCATGAAGTCCTGTGGGAGCGTGGCTTGCCCGCGATTGAGCGCGCAGCGCTCACTGAAACTGCTGCTTAGTATATCGATCAGGCCCAACAACCGTCGGGCCTTGCTCGCAATTATTGCTAAAAGTTACTCCAGAGCTTTCCAAATCTCCGTGGCGTACTCGCGAATGGTCCGGTCGGACGAGAACCAGCCCATCCGGGAGGTGTTCAACACTGCCGAACGCCACCAGGCTTGCGAATCGTGCCAATGGGCTTCCACGCGCATCTGCGCGTCCCAGTAGGAATCAAAATCGGCGCAGACCAGGAAGCGGTCGTAGTCGATCAGCGAATCGATCAAGCCTGTGTAACGGGCCGGATCATCCGGCGAGAACACCCCGCCACGAATCGCCTGCAGCACGTCATTCAAGCGGTGTGATGCGGCAATGTCCGGCGTCGCATTGAACTCATGGTTCTGCTTGCGCGCTTCAACCTGCTGGGCGCTGAGGCCGAAAATGAACATGTGCTCGGCGCCGATGAATTCGCACATTTCGACGTTGGCGCCATCGAGGGTGCCGATGGTCAGCGCGCCGTTGAGGCCGAATTTCATGTTGCTGGTGCCCGATGCTTCAAAGCCCGCGGTGGAAATCTGCTCCGACAAATCCGCCGCCGGAATGATGCTCTCCGCCAAACTGACGTTGTAGTTGGGCAGGAACACCACTTTGAGCAAACCACGCACGGTCGGGTCGTTGTTCACCACCCGGGCAATGTCGTTGGTCAGTTTGATAATCAGCTTGGCCTGGTGATAACTGGCCGCTGCCTTGCCGGCGAAAATCTTCACCCGCGGCACCCAGTCGATTTCAGGCTCGGCGCGAATCGCCTGATACAACGCCACGGTGTGCATCAGGTTGAGCAACTGACGTTTGTATTCGTGAATCCGTTTGACCTGGACATCGAACATCGCCGCCGGATTGACCGCGATCCCCAGTCGCTCATGAATCAGGTACGCCAAGGCTTTTTTGCTGTGCAGCCGCTGCTCGGCGAAAGCTTTGCGGAACGCAGCTTTCTCGGCGAACGGCTCCAGATCCTTCAGGCGTGCTTCAGGGTTGTCCAGCAGGTCCGGGCCGAGAGCGTCGACCATCATTGACGTCAGCTCGGGGTTAGCCTGATAGAGCCAGCGTCGGAAGGTGATGCCGTTGGTCTTGTTGTTGATCCGCTCCGGATAGAGTTTGTGCAGTTCCGAGAACACGGTTTTGCGCATCAACTGCGTGTGCAGCGCGGACACACCGTTGACGCTGTGGGAACCGAGGAACGCCAGGTTGCCCATGCGCACGCGGCGGCCATTGTCTTCTTCGATCAGCGACACCGCGCGCAGCACGTCGAAGTCGTGAATGCCTTTGGCGCGCAGCGAGTCGATGTGCTGGGCGTTGATCTGGTAGATGATCTGCATGTGCCGCGGCAGCATGCGCTCCATCAAACCGACCGGCCAGGTTTCCAGCGCTTCGGGCAGCAACGTGTGGTTGGTGTACGAGAGCGTGTCGACGGTGACTTGCCATGCCGCATCCCAAGCGACGTCGTAGACGTCAACGAGTTGGCGCATCAGCTCTGCCACAGCAATCGAAGGGTGGGTGTCGTTGAGCTGGATGGCTGCGTGATCGCCCAGCGTCAGCACTGAGGTGTGCATATTGCGGTGTCGGCGCAGCAAGTCCTGCAAGGACGCAGCGACGAAGAAGTATTCCTGGCGCAGACGCAGTTCCTGGCCGGCTTCGGTACTGTCGGCCGGGTAGAGGACGCGCGAGATACTTTCCGCCCGGGCAACTTCGGCTACCGCGCCCAAGTGGTCACCGGCGTTGAAGCGTTCCAGGTGCAAATCTTCCACCGCCCGGGCACGCCACAGGCGCAGCGTATTGACGCTCGCCCCGCGCCAGCCAACCACCGGCGTGTCGTAAGCAATGGCGCGAACGGTTTCCACCGGGGTCCAGACCTGTTTGGTCTTGCCGGCTTCGTCGGTGACGGTTTCGACACTGCCGCCAAAACCGATCGGGTAAACCACCTCTGGCCGTTCAAATTCCCAAGGGTTGCCGAAATCCAGCCAGTGTTCGGTTTGTTCCTGCTGCCAACCATCGACGATGGCCTGGCGGAACAAACCGTGTTCATAACGAATGCCATAGCCGTGGCCGGCAATGCCCAGGGTCGACATGCTTTCCATAAAGCACGCTGCCAGGCGACCGAGGCCGCCGTTGCCCAGGGCCGCGTCTGGCTCCAGCAGGCGAATGCGTTCGAGGTCGACGCCCAGTTCGGTCAGGGCCTCACGGGCGACGTCCAGCAGGCCGAGGTTGCTCAGGCTGTCGTAGAGCAGCCGGCCGATGAGAAATTCCAGGGAGAGGTAGTAAACCCGTTTCTGACCTTTGCGGTAGATCTGCCGGGTGTGATCCATCCAGTGCTCGACCATGTGATCGCGCGCTGCCAATGCAATCGCTTCGAACCAGTCGTGGTCAAACGCGTGATCCGGGTCTTTGCCCACCGCGTAGGTGAGTTTGGTCAAGACGGCGTCGCGGAATGCGGCCACCTCTGCTTCGCGAACAAGTGGTTCTTGAGTCATCGATAGGACCTCGAGCGAGCGTGGAGTTGTTGAGCCTAGACGGTCTGACCGGCCGCGGAGGCTCTGGTTCGGCAGTTTTTCCTGATAGTGCGAGATAGGCCGACATTACATTGTCATGTGCCTTAATCAATGCAGGGGCCGTGCCGGATTAACGGTGATATCGGACGGTTGTCAAAAAAAACTGGCGAAAGGTTGTTCAAAAATCCACCAGTCCCGGTATGATCGCGCGCCCTGATGCACACGCTGGTAACAACCGATGATGAAGTCCAACCTGATCGCTGCCGCCGAGATCGATCGCCTCGACACCTGGGCCAAGTATTCTGCGCCAATGTGCGGTTCCTGTGTGTCCAGTTGCTGCACGTTGCCGGTCGAGGTCAAGATCAAGGATCTGATCCGTATCGGCATCGTCGACGAGTTCGAGCGCGGCGAACCGGCGAAGAACATCGCCAAGCGCCTGCAGAAGGAAGGAATCGTCGAGCGCTACAACCAAAAATCCGAAATCTTCACGCTCCAGCGCATGAGCAACAACGATTGCCTGTACCTGGATCGTAAGAGCCGTCTGTGCACTATTTATGAAAAGCGCCCGGATACTTGCCGCAATCACCCCAAGATCGGCCCGCGTCCGGGGTACTGCGCTTACAAGCCCAAGGAAGTGGCGCGCGAGAGCAGCGAGAGCCGTCGCACGCTCGAAAAATTCTGATCCAGGATCTCGCTGCCTGACCGGGCCTCATCGCGGGCAAGCCCGCTCCCACAGGGTTCGGCGCTAAACACAACTTATGTGAACACCCAAAATCACTGTGGGAGCGGGCTTGCTCGCGATGAGGTCAGCACAAACACTGCACAAACCCCAGACAAACAAAAACGCCCCCGACCTTGCAGTCGGGGGCGTTTTTTTGCAGCTAACTAAATGACTTAGTTACCAGCTTTTTTCGCAGCGCGGGTACGCTCGCTTTCGCCCAGGATCTTCTTGCGAAGACGGATGGACTTAGGAGTGACTTCGCACAATTCGTCTTCTTGAACGAATTCCAGAGCCTGCTCCAGGGTGAAGCGGATAGGCGGAACCAGAGCGATGGTTTCGTCTTTACCCGAAGCACGCATGTTGTCGAGCTTCTTGCCTTTGGTTGGGTTGACGCCAAGGTCGTTGTCGCGGCTGTTGATGCCGACGATTTGACCTTCGTACACGTCTTCACCGTGACCCAGGAACAGTTTGCCGCGAGCTTGCAGGGTTTCCAGCGAGTAAGTCAGAGCCTTACCGGTAGCAACCGAAACCAGCACGCCGTTCTGACGGCCGGACATGTCGCCGGACTTCATCACGTCGTAACGGTCGAAGATCGAGGTCAGGATGCCTGCACCGGAGGTCAGGGTCAGGAACTCGTTACGGAAACCGATCAAGCCACGAGCCGGGATGTTGTACTCAAGGCGCACACGGCCCTTGCCATCCGGAACCATGTTGGTCAGGTCGCCTTTACGGATACCGATCTGTTCCATGATCGAACCTTGCGATTCTTCCGGCAGGTCGATGGTCACGTTTTCGTACGGTTCGTGCTTGACGCCGTCAACCATGCGGATGATCACTTCCGGACGACCAACACCCATTTCGAAGCCTTCGCGACGCATGGTTTCGATCAGTACCGAGAGGTGCAGCTCACCACGGCCGGAGACTTTGAACTTGTCGGCGGTGTCGCCTTCTTCAACGCGCAGGGCAACGTTGTAGAGCAGTTCCTTGTCCAGACGTTCCTTGATGTTACGGCTGGTGACGAACTTGCCTTCTTTACCGCAGAAAGGCGAGTCGTTTACCTGGAAGGTCATGGAAACGGTTGGTTCGTCAACGGTCAGCGGCTTCATCGCTTCGACGTTCAGTGGGTCGCACAGAGTGTCGGAGATGAACAGCTGGTCGAAGCCGCTGATGCAGACGATGTCGCCGGCAGCTGCTTCTTCAACGTCGATGCGGTGCAGACCGTGGTGACCCATCAGCTTCAGGATACGGCCGTTGCGCTTCTTGCCGTCGGCGTCGATAGCGACAACCGGAGTGTTCGGCTTGATGCGACCACGAGCGATACGGCCAACGCCGATAACACCCAGGAAGCTGTTGTAGTCCAGAGCGGAGATCTGCATCTGGAACGGACCGTCACGGTCGACTTTCGGCGCAGGTACGTTGTCGACGATCGACTGGTACAGCGGGGTCATGTCTTCAGCCATGTCGGTGTGTTCCAGACCGGCAATGCCGTTCAGGGCCGAGGCGTAGACGACTTTGAAGTCCAGCTGTTCTTCGGTGGCACCGAGGTTGTCGAACAGGTCGAAGATCTGGTCCAGAACCCAGTCCGGACGCGCGCCTGGACGGTCGACCTTGTTGATGACCACGATTGGACGCAGGCCGGCTTCGAAAGCCTTCTTGGTCACGAAACGGGTTTGCGGCATAGGGCCGTCTTGAGCGTCAACCAGCAGCAGAACGGAGTCGACCATCGACATTACGCGTTCAACTTCGCCGCCGAAGTCGGCGTGGCCCGGGGTGTCCACGATGTTGATGTGGTAGCCGTTCCAGTTGATGGCGGTGTTTTTCGCCAGAATGGTAATACCGCGCTCTTTCTCCTGGTCGTTGGAGTCCATCACGCGCTCGTCGTTGAGCTCGTTGCGCTCCAGGGTGCCGGATTGACGCAAGAGTTTGTCTACCAGGGTGGTTTTACCATGGTCAACGTGAGCAATGATGGCGATGTTGCGTAGATTTTCGATCACTTGTGTATCTCGATCAGAGGATTCGGTGTGCTGACAAGTCTTGGCAGCGATTTACAGTAGAGTCAGGCCTTGCCGTTACAGCTTGACGGCAGAGTC
Source organism: Pseudomonas sp. JAI111 (assembly GCF_024809425.1). Classification (NCBI taxonomy): domain Bacteria; kingdom Pseudomonadati; phylum Pseudomonadota; class Gammaproteobacteria; order Pseudomonadales; family Pseudomonadaceae; genus Pseudomonas; species Pseudomonas sp. JAI111. The sequence goes on from NZ_JANUCB010000007.1 coordinate 366,159, forward strand.
GGGGGGCCGGTGACGCAGGCCACAGGCATACAGCCCCGGGCTCTTAGCTCGGTCGATAAACGCGCACATTGGCATGCCCCTCACTGAGCAAATGGTGGGCATGCAGGCGACTCATCACGCCTTTGTCGCAATACAGCAGGTACTGGCGAGTAGGGTCCAGTTCCTTGAAACGAGCGTTCAATGCATAAAACGGCATCGTCTGTACCTCAATGCCGGCGAGCTCCAGCGGGTCGTCTTCAGCGGCATCCGGATGACGGATATCGATGATGATCTGCCCCGCCAGCGCTTCGCTGACTTCTTCGATCTGCAAGTCCTGGCCCAATTCGTCGATCACGCGATCGATCGGCACCAGCTTGGCGTTCTCGAGCGCACGCTCAAGGACTGCCATGTCGAACTGTTGTTCTTCGTACTCCACGCGCGGTCGCTTGGCGTGGGTTTTCGGGTTCACCGAAATGACCCCGCAGTATTCCGGCATGTGCTTGGCGAAGTCGGCAGTGCCGATTTCGTTGGCCAGATCGATGATGTCCTGCTTGTGACTGGCGATCAGCGGACGCAAGACCAGCTTGTCGGTCACGCAGTCGATCACGGACAGGTTCGGCAATGTCTGGCTCGACACCTGGGAAATCGCTTCGCCGGTGACCAGCGCCTCGATGTCCAGCCGATCGGCAATACGGGAAGCAGCGCGCAACATCATACGCTTCAAAACTACACCCATATGACTGTTATCGACTTTACCGAGAATTTCTCCCAGTACTTCCTCGAACGGCACACTCACAAATAACACGCGCTGGGAGCTGCCGTACTTCTTCCAGATGAAGTGCGCGACTTCCATGACGCCCAGTTCATGGGCACGTCCGCCCAGATTAAAGAAGCAGAAATGGCTCATCAGCCCGCGACGCATGATCTGGTACGCAGCAACGGTGGAATCGAAGCCGCCAGACATCAGTACAAGCGTCTGTTCCAGGGCTCCCAGCGGATAACCGCCGATGCTGTTGTGCTGGCTGTGGATCACGAACAACCGTTTGTCGCGAATTTCGATGCGAACTTCGATTTGCGGCTCTTTCAGCGAGATTCCGGCGGCGCCGCACTGACGACGCAGTTGGCTGCCGACGTATTTCTCGACATCCATCGAGCTGAATTCATGCTTGCCAGCCCGCTTGCAGCGCACCGAAAAGATCTTCCCGGCCAGCGAATCACCGAAGTGCTGCTTGCACTTGGCGACGATGTCGTCGAAGTCGCCCAGCGGGTATTCATCGACCTGCAGGAAATGCGCGATGCCGGGCATGCAGCTCAGGCGTTCGGTCATCTCCTTCAGGGCCTTGGGCTCGCTGACGCGGGTTTCCAGCTCGAGATTGTCCCACACACCGTTCACCACCACAGCCGGGTCCAGGTCGCGGAGCACGGTACGGATATTTTTGGCCAACTGGCGGATGAAACGCATCCGTACCGGGCGGCTCTTGATGGTGATCTCGGGAAAGACTTTTACGATTAATTTCATGAAAACAGCGCGCGCAGGCCCAGCCGAAAAAGGGGGGCGCGGATTATAGCGGAAATTGCTCAAGGTTTAACCAGTTAATGTGCAGAAGGTTTCGCGCGCACCAAAACAGGTCATTTGACGATTTAAACGCTACATTACAGGGCGTGATTTTCAGCTTTATGCCGCTTTGTACGTTTATAAGCGTGAAATTGGGGCAAAAAACCCATGCTGGGGCACTGGCATGCAATTTGCTCCCTTGTGAGGCAGGTTGCCTTGGCAGAGTATTCGCGCCGGCATCACCCACATTCTAAGGGCATCCACTACTAAGCCCGAAGCCACCCGGAGGACACTATGTCGAAGTCGGTTCAACTCATCAAAGATCATGACGTCAAGTGGATTGATCTGCGCTTCACGGACACCAAAGGCACTCAGCACCACGTGACCATGCCGGCTCGCGACGCGCTGGATGAAGCTTTCTTCGAAGAAGGCAAAATGTTCGACGGTTCCTCCATCGCTGGCTGGAAAGGCATCGAAGCTTCCGACATGATCCTGATGCCGGACGACAGCACCGCTGTCCTCGACCCGTTCACCGAAGAGCCAACCCTGATCCTGGTTTGCGACGTGATCGAGCCTTCGACCATGCAAGGCTACGACCGTGACCCACGTGCGATCGCCAAGCGTGCCGAGGAATACCTGAAGTCGACCGGTATCGGCGACACCGTATTTGTTGGCCCGGAGCCAGAATTCTTCATCTTCGACGAAGTGAAGTTCAAGTCCGACATCTCCGGCTCCATGTTCAAGATCTACTCCGAACAAGGTTCGTGGATGTCCGACCAGGACGTGGAAGGCGGCAACAAAGGCCACCGTCCAGGCGTCAAAGGCGGCTACTTCCCGGTTCCGCCGTTCGACCACGACCACGAAATCCGTACCTCCATGTGCAACGCCATGGAAGAAATGGGCCTGGTCATCGAAGTTCACCACCACGAAGTGGCGACTGCCGGCCAGAACGAAATCGGTGTGAAGTTCAACACCCTGGTTGCCAAGGCTGACGAAGTTCAGACCCTGAAATACTGCGTACACAACGTTGCTGATGCATACGGTCGCACCGCGACTTTCATGCCTAAGCCGCTGTACGGCGACAACGGTTCGGGTATGCACGTTCACCTGTCCATCGCCAAAGATGGCAAGAACACCTTCGCTGGCGAAGGTTATGCCGGCCTGTCCGACACCGCCCTGTACTTCATCGGCGGTATCATCAAGCACGGTAAGGCCCTGAACGGCTTCACCAACCCGTCGACCAACTCCTACAAGCGTCTGGTCCCAGGTTTCGAAGCGCCAGTAATGCTGGCCTACTCGGCTCGCAACCGTTCCGCTTCGATCCGTATTCCTTACGTGTCCAGCCCTCGCGCTCGCCGTATCGAAGCACGTTTCCCGGATCCGGCAGCCAACCCGTACCTGGGCTTCGCTGCACTGTTGATGGCTGGCCTGGACGGCATCCAGAACAAGATCCACCCTGGCGACGCAGCTGACAAAAACCTGTACGACCTGCCGCCTGAAGAGGCGAAAGAGATCCCACAAGTTTGCGGCAGCCTGAAAGAAGCCCTGGAAGAGCTGGACAAAGGTCGTGCGTTCCTGACCAAAGGCGGCGTTTTCAGCGACGACTTCATCGACGCTTACATCGCCCTGAAAAGCGAAGAAGAAATCAAGGTTCGTACCTTCGTACACCCACTGGAATACGAGCTGTACTACAGCTGCTGATCCGGTAGCGCTGCACCACGCGGCGTGACAAAAGAGAGGCCTCCTTCGGGAGGCCTTTTTTTTGGTTCTTCACGGATTACCGGGAAAGACGCTCTTGATCTTCATGAAAAAGAACTCGCTGTCCCGGTAACCGTAAGCCATCCGCTTGATGACCTTT
>NZ_JANUCB010000008.1:0-350209 GCF_024809425.1 Pseudomonas sp. JAI111
TCAACACCTCTTTTTCTCCGCTTTCGACCGAGAAGATCGAAACGTCCATAAGGCCAAACCCACCTGCCTTACCGACTCCTTCTGGGCTTCGATGACCTGAAGCAACTCGCTGTCGAAAACTGCGTAACTCTTTGTTTACCAAGGAGTTTTCCGTTTCGACTGCGCCGGAAGTGGGGCGAATTATAGACTTCTGGAATCTGCCGTCAACACCTATTTATGCTTTTCTTGCAGAAGAGGTCTTTTTAGCTATTAAACGTGGAATTCGACGTGTCACAGCGGGGATGCGCAGCACCAATAGCGCTCCCCCTATAGCTGCATAGATGGACCACTCCTTCAGATCGGCACGCACGATCCACAACATATGCAACAGCCCAAGCCCGAGAACCACATAAACAAGCCGATGCAGTTTCTTCCAGCGCATCCCCAGTCGCCGCTGACTATAACGATTGGAAGTCACCGCCAACGCCAATAAACACAAAAAGCCCAGCGTCCCGACAATAATATACGGTCGCTTGCGCAACTCGGCGCCCAGCTGCGACCAGTCAAATCCAAGAATGAACGCCGTATAGCCGCTCAGATGCAGAACCACATAGGCGAAGCACCACAACCCGAGCTGCCTGCGGACGGCAATCCAGCCTGACCATCCGGTGAGCTTCTGTAATGGCGTCATGCTTAAAGTAATAAGAAGCAGGATAAGCGTCCCCAGCCCCAGCCGATCCACCAGCACTTTGCCAGGATCAGGCCCCAATACGTCTTCCCAGGCCTGATACAACCAAAGCAGCGGCCATACCGCAGCAGCTATAAAGACGCCAATTCGCCAAAAGGGAAAACGCATCAGTAATTCTTCCGCAGATCGAGCCCTGCGTAGAGAGAAGCGACTTCATCGGAGTAGCCATTGAACATCTGGGTATCCCGCACATTTGGCTTGAACAAGCCGCTCGGCAAACGACGCTCGCGAGCTTGCGTCCAGCGTGGGTGATCGACCGTGGGATTCACGTTCGCGTAGAAACCATATTCATCGGCGGCAATGCTCTGCCAGGTAGTTTTTGGCTGCTCGCTGACCAGACTGATCCGCACAATGGACTTGATGCTCTTGAAGCCGTACTTCCAGGGCACGACCAAACGCAGCGGCGCTCCGTTCTGATTCGGCAGTTCACGCCCATACATACCTACCGCCAGAATCGCCAGCGGGTTCATTGCCTCATCCAGTCGCAGCCCTTCTATATAGGGCCAGTCGATCAAGGCAAAGCCAGAACGCTGTCCAGGCATGCTTTTCGGATCCTGCAGCGTTTCGAATCGGATGAATTTCGCCTTCGACGTTGGCTCGACTTCCTTGAGCAATGCAGAGATGGGGAAACCAATCCAGGGAATGACCATCGACCAGGCTTCAACACAACGCAGACGATAGATCCGTTCCTCCAATTGATAAGGCTTCATAAAGTCTTCCAGCGCATACCGACCCGGCTTACCCACCTCCCCGTCCACCACCACACTCCACGGCTCGGTCTTCAGCGCGCCCGCATTGGCCGCCGGATCACCTTTATCGGTACCGAACTCATAGAAGTTGTTGTAGTGGGTTGCGTCCTTGAAGGGCGTGATCGCCTCATCCTTGACGTTGACCGCCCCCCACTTGGTAGAAGGAAGCTTTTCGGCAAACCAGGAAGGCGCCTTGCCAGGTTCGACATCGGCATAACGAGCAGCATCGTCGGCACTGGCCCAACGCGGCAGACTGCTCACAGCCAAACCGGCAACGGTTGCGCCCAGCAGGCTACGTCGGGAGAGATAGAACGATTCAGGCGTGACGTCCGACTCATGGCAGTCAGACGCTTTGGGGACTTTGATCAGCATGGCAACTCCGCAGCATTGGAGGACAGATGCACCAATAGACTGCGGAGTATGAGCGAAATTACATCACTCGGCGTTTTTGTGGCGACGAAGATGCAACAGGTACTGCACCGGGCCAGAAGCCGCGTAAGCAAGGAAAACCAGCAGCAAAATACGCGGAGGATCACTGAACACCACGGCAAACACCAGAACCACCGCCAGGATCGCGACAAAGGGAACACGCCCCTTCAAGTCCAGCTCCTTGAAGCTGTTGTACTTGATGTTGCTGACCATCAACATGCCCGCAGCCGCGACCATCAACGCAACCAGGAATGACATCTTGGAGCCCTGGATCCCGTAATCGCTGAATGCCCAGACAATCCCGGCAACGACACCTGCAGCAGCCGGACTGGCCAGACCGATGAAGTAGCGTTTATCAGCCGTGCCAACTTGCGTGTTGAACCGCGCCAGTCGTAGCGCGGCGCCAGCCACATAGATGAAGGCAACCATCCAGCCGACCTTGCCCATGTCACCCAGGGCCCAGCCAAATGCCAGCAACGCCGGCGCGACACCAAAGGCGACCATATCCGACAGCGAATCGTACTCGGCGCCGAATGCACTTTGGGTGTTGGTCATGCGGGCGACTCGACCGTCCAGGCCGTCGAGCACCATGGCGACAAAAATCGCGATCGCGGCAAAAGCGAAATACTTGCTTGCGCCTATTGAATCACCTGCACTCAGGGCGCTCTGGGCGCTCATTGAGTTGATGATGGAATAAAACCCTGCGAACAGGTTCGCAGTGGTGAACAGATTCGGCAGAAGATAGATACCACGATGCCGGACTTTACGACCTTCAGCGTCATGCCCTTCCTCGATGTGCTCATCGATGGGCAGCAGGCTTTCGGCGTCAGAAGCCTGGTTTGGCTCTTCGGGACGTTCGCTCATGGACATTACCTTGCAACGGGGTGGAAAGTTTCGACAGGTGTCTGGGACGACGGTTCGGCCGCAAACGATGCAGCTTTATACCAGAACCGACCGCCCAAACGAAAAAACGCGGCCTAAGCCGCGTTTTTTGTACAAGTGCGCGACTTAGTTTTTAGCTTTGTCGACGATCTTGTTGGCACCGATCCACGGCATCATGGAGCGCAGTTGCTCGCCGATGATCTCGATACCGTGAGCGGCGTTGTTACGACGCTTGGCGGTCATCGAAGGATAGCCGGTTGCGCCTTCGCTGATGAACATCTTGGCGTATTCGCCGTCCTGAATACGTTTCAGGGCGTTGCGCATGGCCTGACGGGACTCGGCGTTGATCACTTCCGGACCGGTCACGTACTCGCCGTATTCAGCGTTGTTGGAGATCGAGTAGTTCATGTTGGCGATACCGCCTTCGTACATGAGGTCAACGATCAACTTCAGTTCGTGCAGGCATTCGAAGTAGGCCATTTCCGGCGCGTAGCCAGCTTCAACCAGGGTTTCGAAACCGGCCTTGACCAGTTCAACGGTACCGCCGCACAGAACGGCTTGTTCGCCGAACAGGTCGGTTTCAGTCTCGTCCTTGAAGGTGGTTTCGATGATGCCGGTACGACCGCCACCGACGCCAGCGGCGTAGGACAGTGCAACGTTTTTGGCGTTGCCGGAAGCATCCTGGTAGATAGCGATCAGGTCAGGAATACCGCCGCCTTTGACGAACTCGGAACGCACGGTGTGGCCCGGGGCTTTCGGCGCGATCATGATCACGTCGAGGTCGGCGCGCGGAACAACCTGGTTGTAGTGGATCGCGAAGCCGTGGGAGAAGGCCAGAGTGGCGCCTTTCTTGATGTTCGGCTCGATTTCGTTCTTGTACAGGGCCGACTGGAATTCGTCCGGGGTCAGGATCATGACCAGGTCGGCAGCAGCAACGGCGGAAGCAACGTCGGTCACTTTCAGGCCGTGAGCTTCGGCCTTGGCAACAGTGGCCGAACCTTTACGCAGACCAACAGTAACGTCAACGCCGGAATCTTTCAGGTTGCACGCTTGAGCGTGGCCCTGGGAACCGTAACCGATGATGGCAACTTTCTTGCCCTGGATGATCGACAGGTCACAGTCTTTGTCGTAATAAACTTTCATGAAATTCCCCTATATATCCAGGCCGTTCAGGCCATTCGCTAATTTGGTTTAGATGCTGAGTACTTTGTCGCCGCGGGCAATACCGGTTACGCCGCTGCGGACGGTTTCCAGAATCGAGGCGGTACCAATGGACTGAATGAAGCTGTCGAGCTTGTCGCTGGTACCGGTCAATTGAACGGTATACACGCTAGCGCTGACATCAACGATCTGCCCACGATAAATATCGGTGGTGCGCTTGATCTCGGCGCGCTGGGCGCCGGTGGCCTTGACCTTGACCAGCATCAGTTCGCGCTCGATGTGAGCACTCTCCGACAGGTCGACCAGTTTGACCACTTCGATCAACTTGTTCAGGTTCTTGGTGATCTGCTCGATGACTTCATCGTGACCCACCGTGGTTAACGTCAGACGCGACAGGGTCGGGTCTTCGGTGGGTGCCACGGTCAGGCTTTCGATGTTGTAGTTGCGCTGCGAGAACAGGCCGACTACACGAGACAGAGCGCCAGGTTCGTTTTCCAGAAGCAAGGAAATAATGTGCCGCATGATTAAGTACGCTCCGTCTTGCTCAGCCACATATCGCGCATGGAGCCGTCTTTGATCTGCATCGGGTAGACGTGCTCGCCAGCGTCGACCTTGATGTCGATGAACACCAGGCGATCCTTCATGGCGAACGCTTGCTCCATCATCGGCTTCAGATCTTTCAAATCCGTGATGCGCATGCCGACGTGACCGTAGGCTTCAGCCAGCTTGACGAAGTCGGGCAACGATTCCATGTAGGAGTGCGAGTGACGCGCGCCGTAGCTCATGTCCTGCCACTGACGAACCATGCCGAGTACGCCGTTGTTAAGCAGAACGATCTTCACCGGCAGGTCATGCTGCAAGCAGGTCGACAGCTCCTGGATGTTCATCTGGATGCTGCCTTCACCGGTCACACACGCCACATCAGCGTCCGGGAAGTTCAGTTTCACGCCCATCGCGGCCGGAAAACCGAAGCCCATCGTGCCCAGGCCACCCGAGTTGATCCAGCGGTTTGGCTTGTTGAAGCGGTAGTACTGCGCCGCGAACATTTGATGTTGACCCACGTCCGAAGTGATATAGGCATCGCCCTTGGTCACTTCGTGGAGGGTTTCAATCACGGTCTGCGGCTTGATGATGCTGCCGTCACCCTTGTTGTAAGGGAACATGTCGCGATCACCGCGCCACTCTTCAACTTGCTTCCACCACGCAGCAACCGACTCCTTGTTAGGTGTCTCGCCGATTTCCTTGAAGGTAGCGACCATTTCAGTCAGCACACTTTCCACAGGGCCTACGATCGGAACGTCGGCCTTGATAGTCTTGGAGATCGAAGCCGGGTCGATGTCGATGTGGATGATCTTGGCGCTCGGGCAGAACTTCGACGCACCGTTGATAACACGGTCATCGAAACGCGCGCCGACAGCCAGGATCACGTCCGCATGGTGCATCGCCAGGTTGGCGGTATAGCTGCCGTGCATGCCGAGCATGCCGAGGAACTGACGGTCGCTGCCCGGATAGGCGCCGAGGCCCATCAAGGTATTGGTAACCGGTGCGTTCAGCAGCTGCGCCAACTCGGTCAACGGCGCGGAGCCGTTACCCAGGATGACGCCGCCGCCGGCATAGATGATCGGCCGCTTGGCCGCCAACAGCATTTCCACGGCTTTGCGGATCTGGCCCGAATGGCCACGAACCGCCGGGCTGTAGGAACGCAGCTTGGCTTTTTTCGGGAAAATGTATTCGAACTTCTCGGCCGGGTTGGTCATGTCTTTCGGAATGTCGACAACGACAGGACCAGGACGACCGGATTGCGCCAGGTAGAAGGCCTTCTTCATGACTTCAGGGATTTCCGAAGCATGCTTGATCATGAAACTGTGTTTCACGATTGGCCGGGAGATACCGATCATGTCGGTTTCCTGGAACGCATCGGTACCGACCATCATGCTAGGTACCTGGGCGGTCAGGATCACCATCGGGATGGAGTCCATGTACGCCGTGGCAATACCGGTAATGACGTTGGTCGCGCCAGGACCCGAAGTCACCAGAACGACGCCAGCCTTGCCGGTAGCACGCGCATAGCCGTCGGCCATGTGAGTGGCAGCCTGCTCATGACGAACGAGAATATGTTGAACAGCTGGTTCTTTGAACAGCGCATCATAGATATGCAATGCGGCACCACCCGGGTACCCATAGATATACTTGACGCCTTCGTCACGCAAAAAGCGGACGATCATCTCACCGCCAGATAAAAGCTCCACGTTGTCCACCTCTAAAACGCCAGAATACCGCCCACATAAGAAGGGACGGGTCTAATAGGTTTACTTCTCAGCAGAGCATGAGCGACGGTGGTCGCCGACTACGTCAGCACTGACTGAGCAAGTATTGGGATCGTCCCAAGTGTTGCGGGCCGTTCCCACCCAGCGCGAGGTAACGCGTTGCGGGTGTAACAGGTCGGCGCGGATGTGCGCCTCATGATCTGCTGAGTGGGTCTGCTTCTGGCAGTCCCTCTACAGCGGACTTTGGATTCTTCTGTTTCGTCCCCTGCAAGTCAAGTCGTCTATGTGCTTTATTGAAGTAAGCACATGAGAAAGCAAGAAAAAACCGCTAAACAGCAACTGTGTTAGCTTCAATTGCGCAACTCTGGCAAGGAAATGGCATGCGAACGTTCATTATGGTCAGTCTGCTGATCAGCCCTTTGTGTATGGCAGGACAGATCTACAAATGGGTCGACGCCCAGGGCGTTACTCACTTTGATGCACAACCGCCCCAAGGACAGGAGGCCACCACCGTGGTGACGCCCTCCTCGCCTGCCGGCAAATCGGTCACGCCGTCGCGCAGCACCGCAATCGGCGATCAACAGGCCATCGACAAGACAGTAAAAAAACAAGTCGCCGAGCAGCAAGCCCAGCTAAAGGTATTCTGCAATCAGGCGCGAACGAACCTGGCTCAATTGCAGAACAACCCGCGGGTGCGTGAAGAAGTTGACGGCGAGATGCGTCGCCTCAATGACGAGCAGCGTCAGGAACGAATTTCCGAGGCACAAAAACAGATCGAGAAAAACTGCCAGTAAATCCCTGTAGGAGCTGTCGAGTGAAACGAGGCTGCGATCTTTTGATCTTGTCTTTTAAAAAACAAAGTCAAAAGATCGCAGCCTCGTTTCTCTCGCCAGTTCCTACAAAGGATCGGGCATCAGCGGGAGGCGGTAATCAGCAGATCGAACTCTTTGAGCAAGACCTGCAACTGCCGATCCTTGCCTTGGACATTGCGTGCGGCGAAGACCATTTCAGCCATCTCCTGAATCCCCGATGCGTTGGGCAACGGCAGATCCTGCTCAAGGATGGCCTTCATGCGCGGCAGGAAGATCCATTGCAGCCACTGCTCGAAATCCAGCGTATCGACCGAAAACGGCTCGACACTGGACAACGCTTCAGCGGAGGGCGAAACCTCGTCCCACCATCCCTGAATTCGCAGTTCACGCTCGATCAGCAATAGCTGCTCGGCAATCTTCGGGAAGCGTGCATCCATCACGACGTAACCTTGGCCTTCTGACGGGCCTGTGCCGCACCTGCGGAATCACCCTGCTTCTCACGCGCCTGGGCGATCAATTCCCACAGGCTAGCCTGAAGCGCAGGACGACCATTGGCGAACGTCAGACCACGACGGGCGAATTGTTCAGCCTGCGGCGCATCGCCTTGAGCCATGCGCACCTGAGCCAGGCGATAAAGCACTTGCGGCTCGCGCGGCGCGACACGCTGGGCGCGCTCAAGGCTGGACGAAGCACCGTTGAGGTCACCGCTGGCCTGTTGCTGTTGAGCGGTGGTCAACAATGCCAGTACTGGACCGTCCAGTTGTTCATCGGCAGACAAGCCACCGCCGGTACTGGCCGAAGGAATTCCGCTCGGCGTCGACGGCATGCTGTAGCTGCCCTGATTGATTGGCGCCGACTGCACCGGCGAGGTATCAATCGGGCCGGGAGTAATCGGACCCGGCGTGATCGGCGCTGTGCTGATCGGTGCCGACGTCACCGCGCCACCTCCAGGAACCATCACCACCACACCGGTATCGCCTTGCGGAATTGCCTGAGGCTGGGCTTGCACAGGACGCTTCACTGTCGTTTGGCGGAAGCCGCCATTCGCCTGAATCCGCTCGCTATTCGAAACAGCGCTGCCGGAATCCACAACCGGAATCGAACCGCGCTGTACGGTGGAGCAACCGCTGAGCAAAGCCACGGCGGTAACCGCTGGAATCAACCACTTGTTCACTTGAAATCCTCTTTGCTTAGTTCATCCAGCCCTTGACCCAATCCATCACCGTCTCGCCGGAAGCAGGGCTTTCGCCACCGCAAGCGGCGCCGGGAGGCGGTTCACTGCCGCGAATATACGGCATCTGCACCGCACCTGGGCAGTTGGCATCGGAGCCTTGCCCTGTACGCGAATCGACCCAGGCCTGAACAACGTTGTCCGGTTGCGGCATGTCCAGCGGCAATGGATCGGCCTTGCGCATGAAACTGGTCCAGACCTGCAAAGCACCGGTGGCACCGGTGAACGGCGTCTTGCCATTGTCATCGCGACCCAGCCAGACCACCGCCAGCAAGTCCTGACTGAAACCTGCAAACCAGCTGTCTCGCGAGTCATTACTGGTACCGGTCTTGCCGGCCAGGGTCAGGGTTTTCGGCAAGACGTTATAAACCGAGCTGCCAGTGCCTTCACGCATGACCCGTTGCATGGCGTTCTGAATCAGGAAGATGGAGCCCGGATCGAAACGCTGTTCAATCTGGAACGGATAGCGCTTGAGCGGTTCGCCTTCGGCAGTCAGAACGCTACGAATCCCGCGCATCGGTGTATTGAAGCCACCGTTGGCCAGCGTCTGGTACATGGTTGCCACTTCCATCGGCGTCAGACCGCCAGCCCCCAGCAACATCGAAGGGAACGCCGGGAACTCGCGACTCACCCCAAGACGCGCCAGGGTCTTGAGGACATTCGGTACGCCCATCGCCAACCCGAGACGCGCGGTCGACAGGTTGTAGGAATGCGCCAGACCTTGATAGAGGAACACAGTCCCGTGGGAGCGGCGATCGTAGTTCTGGGGTTTCCAGACCTGGCCGTCCGCGCCTTTGACCGAGAAGGAGTCGTCCGACAGCCAACTGGTCAACGTGTACTGGCTCGGCTTTTCCAGGGCAGTCAGATAAACCGCAGGCTTGATCAAGGAACCGATCGGCCGCACCGCATCCAGCGCTCGGTTGAAGCCGGCAAAACTGGCCTGACGACTGCCGATCATGGCCTGGACTTCACCGGTTTCCGGGTTGGTCACGACCATCGCCGCTTCGACGTCATCCGAGCCTTTGCGCCCAGCCAGGCGCTTAAAAGTGTCATTGACCGAGGCTTCGGCTTTCATCTGCAGGATCGGATCGAAACTGGTGAAAATCCGCATGCCTTCTCCGGTCAAGTCTTCGTCGCGATAGTCTTCGCGCAGCTGACGCTTGACCAGATCGAGGAAACCCGGGAAAGAGCTGTCCGCCAGTTTGCCGCGAGTCGTCACGCCCAGTGGCATGTTCTTCGCAGCGGCGACTTGCTCGGCAGTGGCGACGCCTTGTTGCTCAAGGACATCAAGCACCAGATTGCGCCGCTCCAGCGCCCGCTCCGGATTGCGACGCGGGTTGTAATAGGACGGCCCCTTGACCATCCCCACCAGCAATGCGACTTGATGCAGTTTCAGCTCGGACAATGGCTGGCCGAAGAAGAACTGGCTGGCCAAACCAAAACCGTGCACCGCACGCTGACCGTCTTGACCGACGAACACTTCGTTGAGGTACGCCTCGAGAATTTCCTTTTTGTCGTAATGTAACTCAAGCAGCATCGCCATCATGGCTTCGGTGAGTTTACGGGTCAGGCTGCGCTCGCTGGTGAGGTAGAAGTTCTTCACCAACTGTTGCGTCAGGGTACTGCCGCCCTGGGTCATCTTGCCGCCAGAGGTATTGACCCAGACTGCCCGGGCAATCGACTTCGGCGACACGCCCCAGTGGCTATAGAAATCCCGGTCTTCCACGGCCACCAGGGTTTCCAGCAGATACGGCGGGACCTGATCGATTTTGATCAGAATGCGATCTTCGAGGTTTTTTGGGTAAATCCCACCGATCAGCAGCGGCTCCAGGCGCACCACGGACAGCTTCGAACCGTTGGTCGCCGAAAGTTCGGCTACATAATCGCCGGAGAACCGCACACGCACCGGCTGAGGCTTCTCAAGGCCTTCATAAAACTGGAAACCACGGGTATTCAAGTCGACGGTATTGCCGTTGACCGCCGCAGCGCCGGGGCCATTGCTGACGCTTTCACGTCGATAGCCCAATGCATCGAGCTCGGTGAGAAAGTCATCCTTGCTCAGCTTTTGGCCGGTGAACAGTTCAAGCGGGCGCGCATACACCTTGGCCGGAATGGTCCACCGTTTGCCGGAGAACTTCTCCTGGACCACGGCATCGAGGTAAACCGCGAACCCGGCGAGCACAACGAGGCCGACCAGGCTGAGTTTAAGGGCCCAGCCCAGCCAGGGGCTCAAGCCCTTGGAAGGTGGTTTTTTTGGGGTGCGGGGGGATCGAGTACGAGTCATGGCGGCGGATTATACGCACTTTATTCATACTCAACAGGAGCCCGCCGAGGTTTGCGTCAGGCGGACTTGTGGCCATAATGGCGGCCGTGAATTTTTCCCAGACTCTGAAGGATCGCCTGTGAGCCAGTCCCTGATCGCCGCCCTGCAAAACCCGGCCCTCTACCCGCATCCGGTAGACGGGTTCCAGGTCATCGAGACCCATATCTCCTGGGTCATTTTGACAGGCCCTTTTGCTTATAAAGTGAAGAAGCCGGTGAATTTCGGCTTCCTTGACTTCACCAGCCTTGATGCTCGCAAGCATTTCTGCGGTGAAGAGTTGCGCCTTAACCAGCGCCTGACCAAGGATTTGTATCTGGAAGTGTTGCCGATCACCGGCACCGCCGAAGCACCGCAACTGGGTGGTGAGGGTCCGGTTGTCGATTACGCGCTGAAAATGCGCCAGTTCCCACAAAGCCAGTTGCTCAGCACCCTGCAAGCCAACGGCGAACTGACCACTGCGCACATTGACGAGATGGCTGAGCAGATTGCCCAGTTTCACCTCAGCGCACCGAAAGTCCCGGCCGAACACGAAGCCGGCACCCCGGACAGCGTCATGGCGCCGGTGCGTCAGAACTTCGACCAGATCCGCCCGTTCCTCAGCGACAAGGCTGACCTGCAGCAACTTGACGCGCTGCAAGCCTGGGCCGAAAGCAGCTTCGAACGCCTCAAGCCGCTGTTCGCTCAGCGCAAGGCCGGCGGATTCATCCGCGAATGCCATGGCGACATCCATTTGGGTAATGCCACCGTGATCGATGGCAAGGTCGTGATCTTCGACTGCATCGAGTTCAACGAACCGTTCCGCTTCACCGATGTTTATGCCGACACCGGTTTCCTGGCAATGGACCTGGAAGACCGTGGCCTCAAGAGCCTGGCGCGTCGTTTCATCAGTCAGTACCTGGAATTGACCGGCGACTATCAGGGCCTTGAGCTGCTGAACTTCTATAAAGCCTATCGCGCGCTGGTTCGCGCCAAGGTCAGCCTGTTCAGCATGCCGGCCGAGGCCGACCCGGTGCAGCGCGCCACCACCCTGCGCCAATACCGCAACTACGCCAACCTGGCAGAAAGCTACAGCACCATTCCTTCGCGCTTCCTGGCCATTACTCACGGTGTGTCGGCCGTTGGCAAAAGCCGCGTAGCCATGCGACTGGTAGAAGCGCTTGGCGCCATTCGCCTGCGTTCGGATGTCGAGCGCAAACGTCTGTTCGGCGAGCAAACCGTACCGAACGATCCACAGGCCGGCATTTATAGTGCCGACGCCAGCGTCGCGACTTACAACCGTTTGCATGAGATTGCCGCCGTTATCCTGCGTGCCGGCTTTCCGGTCGTTATCGATGCAACGTACCTCAAGCGCGACCAGCGCGACGGCGCGGCGAAAATTGCCGAGGCTACCGGTGCTCCGTTCCTGATCCTCGACTGCAATGCGCCACAAGCGGTCATCGAGGGCTGGCTGGCGTTGCGTCAGGCCGACAACAAGGACCCGTCCGACGCCAACCTGGCCGTCATCGAAGCCCAGCAGGCGAATCGTGAGCCACTGACGCCAGCAGAAATCCTGTGCAGCAAACGCATCCAGACCAATGAAAGCGGGACCTTGGACACCGTCGTTGCGCAAATCCGTCAGCGCATGCCAGGGCTGTAAAAACTATTTCAGCCGTGAAGCCTTTGCCGGCTTCACGGCTGTCAAATAGTGGCACTATACTGGCGTCATAAAACCATCAGGTGATGCGACATGAGCCAGCCAAAACTTCTCGACACCCCGCTTTATGCCTTGCTGCACAAAGACGACATCACCGGCTTCAATGCCGAACGTGCCAGCCACGCCTCTGTCGACATGGTCGGCGGTGATTTTCGCGGTCTGGACCTGCGCGAGCTGAATGCCGACGGCGTCGATTTTACCGATGCCTATTTCCGCTCAGCCGATCTGCGCGGCATCGACTTCCGCAACTCTTGCCTGGAAGGCGCCAGCCTGGCCCACGCACAGATCTCCGGGGCTTATTTCCCGGCAGAACTGAGTGCTGACGAGATCCTGATGTCGATGAATTTCGGTACACGCCTGCGTTACCGCACCCGCTAAAAACGACGTTCCCGCCCGAAAGTCCAGCGCCCCCGCTTTGCGCTGGACGCTGTGTATTTTGCCGTAACAGACAACTCCCGCGCCCCTTCTCCTACTGCAACCGCAGACATTCCCCCAACGCATCGCGCCTTTCTCTTAGAAGCTTTTGCGTCGAAACCGACCAAACAATCACGCTTTTCCTACTGATGGCTACACTCCTGAGAAGCTCGCCCACGCACCGTTCGGCCGTCGCAAGGAGGCTTGATGAATGATGAACTGCAACACCTGAAGAATCTTGGCAAGACGTCGGCGCAGTGGCTGCATGCCGTGGGCATCCACAGTGCATCGGACTTGCGTCGCCTGGGGGCGGTGGATGCTTATCGGGCCGTGCGCACGCGCGGGTTTCGAGCGTCCAAGGTGTTGTTGTATGCGATCGAAGGCGCATTGATGGACGTGCACTGGAACGACATTCCAGCCGAACGCAAAGACGCCTTGAACAAACAACTGGAAGCCATCTCGTCACGTCACAAGAATTGAACCGGTAAATTTCTGACGAGGGAAAACCCTCGTCATTACAGGCCTTTAGTAGTGAGAAAAACGACAGACTGATAGAAATCAAAAAACAGCGATTGACACGCAAATGAGAATCGCTATGATTATCACAACTGGTCGCGAGACTGGTCGATATTTGAAAAGCCCTTGGTTCGGACTCTCAGATATCTCCTCATCAGGCTAATCACGGTTATTTGACCCGGCGCTTGCCGGGTCTTTTTTTGCCTGCAGAAAAGTCGCCGGACTACTGGCTGAACTGCTTACGCATTTGTGCACAGTAATCCTGGGCCGGTGTGGCGGGTGTGTACCACACGTAATCGGCCATGGCCGATGTCACCTCGGCGCCCTGCTCTGCCAGCAACAAAACCGTCGGCATTTGCGCCTCTCCCAGATCCTGCACATGAATCGGCACGCCGACATCCTTGCGCGCGTGATAGGCGCCGGCCAACAGCATTGAAGGCGTCGCAGCCGCAAGCAAGCGCTCGGCCATTCGCCGGTCACGTTGTTGCTGGACCGCCAGCATCGCCGGCATTTGCGAGGCAGGCAGCAGTCCGCAATGGGAATCGCTGATCTGTGCCAGCAACTCGGTCTTGACCGACGCTGCATTGGAGCGCGCACCGTTAAGAATCGGCGGGTTGGCGTAGACGGCGCGGACGTCGAGATTGTCCAGATTTGCCGCCAACAATGGGTAGGGCTGAGTCAGCGCAAAACGCACAATGGGCCCATACAGATTCCAGTCCCATCCCGGCTGCCAGGCTAGCGCACCGGGCAGATCCGCCGGCAACGTCGAAGCGTGGTGCACATCATCGACACGCAACTGTTGATCCGGCGTGAGCATTTCCAGCAGCAGACTGCCTTGCGGACGCCGCTCGCCCAGGGCATGCAACAACCACAATTGCAGTTGATGATGATCACGATTGTCATGCTGCTCGCCAACGATCAGCCGCGAAGATCCGGCCAGCCGTGCAATCAGTTCAGGGGCCGTCAGGACCTGGCCACTGTTCAGGTCGCGAATCTCACCGGCGACCGGTGGTGGGTTCGTCAGATGCTGGCACCCACTCAAGGCCAGCAACGCCAGTAGCAAAATCACACGCATGTGCTCACCTTGATGAAATGTTCAGCGGGCGATGATCAGCGGATGCCCACGCTCCGGGTGTTGCTGCACCAAGACCTCCAGACCGAATACGGCTTTAAGCGGTTCGGGTCGCAACACCTGCTGCGGCGTATCGAGCGCCACCGGCCGCCCGCCTTCGAGCAGTAACAAGCGATCACAATAACGCGCCGCCAGGTTCAGATCATGCAGGATCACCAGCACCGCAGCGCCGTGATCGGCAAACTCACGTACCGCTTGCAACGTGGTGTGCTGATGCAGCGGGTCGAGCATCGAGGTCGGCTCATCGAGCAGCAGCGTCTGCCCGGCTTCACCTGGCCACAACTGCGCCAGCACCCGAGCCAGATGCACCCGCTGACGCTCGCCGCCGGACAAGGCCAGATAACTTCGACCCCTCAGGTGCGCCGCATCGGCAGCCTGCAGCGCGGCGGCGACGATTTCGTCATCCCGGACTTGCCCGCTTTGATGAGGCAAACGCCCCATGCCGACCACTTCTTCGACACGAAAGGCAAAGTCCAGGGTCGACACCTGCGGCAACACGGCCAATCGCCGGGCACGCTGCGCCCCGCCCCAGTGACTCAACTCCCGCTCATCGAGCCAGACGCTGCCGAGGTCGGCCTTCAACTCGCCACACAAGGCACCGAGCAAGGTGCTTTTGCCGGCGCCGTTTGGCCCGAGCACGCCAAGGACCTCGCCCGGCATGAGCTCAAGCGTAATGTCTGTCAGAACGATTTTGCCGCCCCGACGGATTTGCAGACTCTGCGTTCGCAACATCAGGCGCGTCCCCTCAGCAGTAAATACAGAAAGAACGGCGCACCGATAAAGGCCGTGACAATTCCGATCGGCAGTTCCGCCGGCGCCAGTGCAAGTCGTGCGACCAGATCGGCAAACAAGAGAAGACTGGCACCCGCCAGCACTGAGGCCGGCAACAACACGCGATGATCAGGACCGGCCAGCAGGCGCACCAGATGCGGAACCACCAGACCGACGAACCCGACCATGCCCGCAGCCGCCACCGCCGCGCCGACGCCCAGCGCGGTGCAGAACACCAACTCGCGCTTGAGCCCTTCGACGTCGATGCCCAGGTGACCAGCCTCCGACTCGCCCAACAGCAAAGCATTTAATGCGCTGGCCCGCCGCGGCAGCCAAAGTGCCACCCCGACAGTCACCAACAGCAATGGCCAAAGCCGCGAATAACTGGCGCCGTTGAGGCTGCCCAGATTCCAGAACGTCAACGTACGCAAGGTCGCGTCGTCGGCCAGATAGGTAAACAGTCCGACCGCCGAGCCGGCCAGGGCAGTCAACGCGATACCCGCCAACAGCATGGTGGCGACATTCGTCTGGCCATTGCGGCGACCCAGTCGATACACCAGCGCCGTCACACCCAACCCGCCGAGAAACGCAGACACCGACAGCACATAAGGACCGAAGGACTCCGGCAGGCCGCCGAACATCGAACCACCGACAATCGCGATGGCCGCGCCCAATGCTGCGCCACTGGACACACCGACCAGCCCCGGATCGGCCAGAGGATTTCGAAACAATCCCTGCATCGCTACGCCGGACAGCGCCAGCACGCCCCCCACCACCAGTCCCAGCAAGGTCCGCGGCAGGCGAATTTGCCCAAGAATCAATTCGGCCTGTTCCAGGCCGTCCGGCGCGATCGGCAGGCCGATTATGCGCAACGCCGCGCGCAAGGTGTCGAACAACGGCAGGCTCACCGGGCCCAGCGCCAGCGACAACCAGATCGCCAGCAAACACAGCAGGCTCAAACCAACGAACAAGGCACGGGGTTTAACCAGAAGGGTCATTGGGCCGCCACACACGTCGGGGCAAGTTCAAGAACGTTCCCCACGTTGGCCGTGCAGGTCGCAGACAGGACCGGGTTCAGGTGCATAGACAGCTTCCTTTAAAGTTTTCCCAGGCACCGGGATGACAGGCCAAGTATCCTCGACATCCGGCGCCTGCACCCGAGGGGCGAAGCGCAATTTTGATTACTGAATGCAATTGAACATCAAGCCCGGACATTCCTGCTCACGGGCCGGCGATTTGAGGATAGACATGAAGTTTCTTTGTACCGGCGCGCAATTGCCCGACAACAGCAGTCGCGGTTTCGACATCGATAGCCAGAAGCTGTTTGCCGTGCGCCGGGGCGGACAAGTGTATGTCTACATCAATCGCTGTCCACACCGGGGCGTCGGGCTGGAATGGAAAGCCGACCAGTTCCTGGACCCCAGCAACAGCCTGATCCAGTGCGCGACCCACGGCGCACTGTTTCTGATCGAAGACGGCGAATGCGTCGCCGGCCCGTGCGCCGGACAATCCCTGACCTCCGTTGCCTGCCGCGAAGACGCGCAAGGGATCTGGATCAGCCTTTAGTCGCCGAGCAATACGTCCAGCCGGCGATCGACCACCATCTCTTCGTGAGTCAAACGCACGCCGTAAGCGAGCACCTCGACACCGCAGGCCACCGCCTCGCGCAATGCCGCCGAGTAGGCAGAGTCGATCTCCTCTGCCGGACGCACGGCGTCGATTCCCGTCAGGTTCACACAATACAACTGCACCGCACGAATCCCGTCCCGAGCCAGATGCGCGAGTTCGCGCAAATGTTTCGCACCACGCTGTGTAACCGCATCGGGAAACGCCGCCACCAATGAACCGTCGAAGCCCAACGTGACACTTTTGACTTCCACGTACGCCGGGCCGCTCGGGTACTCGAGGCGGAAATCAATGCGGCTGCTTTCCTGTCCGTAGGCCACTTCGCGCTTGAGCCCGGTAAAACCGTTCAACTCGGTAATGACGCCCGCGCGCAACGCCTCTTCGATCAAACCGTTGGCGCGCCCGGTGTTCACACAAAACAGCCGGCCTTGCGGAGTTTCGCCAACTTCCCAGGTACCGGGCAGTTTGCGCTTCGGGTCATTGGAACGACTGAACCAGACCTGCCCGCCTTCGACCTGACAATTGAGCATCGAGCCGGTATTTGGGCAATGAATGGTCAACAACTCGCCTTCAATGGTTTCGATATCGGCGAGGAAGCGCTTGTAACGGCGGATCAGGCGACCTTCTTCAAGGGGAGGATGAAAACGCATCAGCCTTGCCAGCTCTTCAAGCCGCGCGCGATCCGTTCAACCGCTTCCTGCAGGCGTGGCAAGCTTTGGGTATAGGCAAATCGCACATGATGCCCTGCCTGGTAACGTCCGAAATCCAGACCCGGGGTAAATGCCACGTGCTCGGTTTCTAGGAAATGCCGGCAGAACGCGAAGGCATCGCCGCCGAACTTGCTGATATCAGCATACAAATAGAACGCACCTTCCGGTTCCACGGCGATCCCAAAACCCAGCTCTCGCAGGGCGGGCAGCAGGAAATCGCGACGACGACCGAATTCGGCGCGACGCTCTTCCAGAATACTTATGGTCGCCGGTTCAAAGCACGCCAGTGCCGCGTGCTGGGCCATGCTCGGGGCACTGATGTAGAGATTCTGCGCCAGTTTTTCCAGCTCGCCGACTGCTGCTTCCGGCGCAACCAGCCATCCCAGGCGCCATCCGGTCATGCCGAAGTATTTAGAAAAACTATTGAGAACGAAGGCGCTGTCATCGACTTCCAGCACGCTGGCGGCATCGGTGCCATAAGTCAGGCCGTGGTATATCTCGTCCACCACCAGATGGCCGTGACGCTCCTTGATCGCCGTCGACAATCGCGCCAACTCATCGCGGGTCAGGATCGTCCCCGTTGGGTTGGCCGGCGATGCCACCAGGGCGCCGACGCTGTCCTGGTCCCAGTGGCGGGCCACCAGGTCCGGCGTCAACTGATAGCGCACGTCCGGTCCTACCGGCACCAGTTGCGCAGCGCCTTCGACCAATCGCAGGAAATGCCGGTTGCAGGGATAACCCGGATCCGCCAGCAACCAGTGTTTGCCCGGATCCACCAACAAAGCGCTGGCCAGCAGCAAGGCGCCAGAACCGCCCGGAGTAATGAGGATTCGCTGCGGATCGATGTTCAGCCCGTAACGTTGCTGATAAAAGCCCGAAATGGCTTCACGCAACTCGGGGATGCCGCGCGCGGCGGTGTAACGGGTCTTGCCCGCCGTCAACGCGGCCTGGCCGGCCTGGATGATCGGCTCGGCGGTGGTGAAGTCCGGCTCGCCGATTTCCAGGTGGATAACATCGCGACCAGCAGCTTGCAGTTCATTGGCCCGCGCCAGCAGCGCCATGACATGGAAAGGTTCGATTGCGCGACTGCGGGCACTGTAGGACTGAGCCATTAGCCTTCCTCAACGGGGAAAAGAATCGATTCTACCCAAGCGCAGGAACGAGCGAGAACCTAAAGCGGTCTGAGCGCTTATACCCCTGGCCGTAAACGACTCAAGCGTG
Organism: Pseudomonas sp. JAI111; assembly: GCF_024809425.1. Taxonomy (NCBI): domain Bacteria; kingdom Pseudomonadati; phylum Pseudomonadota; class Gammaproteobacteria; order Pseudomonadales; family Pseudomonadaceae; genus Pseudomonas; species Pseudomonas sp. JAI111. Next base: position 18,665 of record NZ_JANUCB010000008.1, read on the forward strand.
TACCCCAGGTTTGACTAAAATCAATAATTGATCAGGCCTCCAACGCCGCCAGACAAGGCTTTGCAATCATTTGCAAGCCCCTGGGGCCATTACCTCGACATCCGGGAGTAGCGCGCCCCGATTTGATCTGGTAAGTTCGCCCGCTTGCAGCCGCAGGGCCGGCAGGTGTCGGTGATGGAGCAATCCTGCGCAATGGATTACAAGAGTAGAGGCGGTCTATTTCATGTCCACCCAAGCAAAGCAACAAAATCAGTCGATCAGCGGCTTCGAACCCTACAAAGAAGTGAAGGGCGAGGAGTATATGGGCAAGCCCATGCGCGCTCACTTCACCAAGATCCTGAACAAGTGGAAACAGGACTTGATGCAGGAAGTCGACCGCACGGTTGATCACATGAAAGACGAAGCGGCCAACTTCCCGGACCCGGCAGACCGTGCCAGCCAGGAAGAAGAGTTCAGCCTTGAGCTGCGCGCCCGCGACCGTGAGCGCAAGCTGATCAAGAAGATCGACAAGACGCTTCAGTTGATCGAAGACGAAGAATATGGCTGGTGCGAGTCCTGTGGCGTCGAAATCGGCGTCAAGCGACTGGAAGCCCGCCCTACCGCCGACATGTGCGTTGACTGCAAGACCCTGGCGGAAATCAAGGAAAAGCAGGTCGGCAAGTAACATCGACTTGAACGAAAAACGGAGCGTGCGAACGCTCCGTTTTTGTTTCTGATATTTGCCCCGACAGCTCCCCCCTGTGGGAGCGGGCTTGCTCGCGAATGCGATCTGACATTCAACATGGTTGTTGACGGACCCCCCGCTTTCGCGAGCAAGCCCGCTCCCACAGGGGGTTCGTGCTAGCCCCAACAAGTAGCATCTCCCATGACTGCCACCGACTCTACTTACATCGGCCGCTTCGCCCCCACGCCCAGTGGACACCTGCATTTCGGTTCGCTGGTCGCAGCGCTGGCTTCGTACCTCGACGCTCGCTCGGTCGGAGGTCGCTGGCTGATGCGCATGGAAGACCTCGATCCACCACGGGAAGAACCCGGTGCTCAGGCCGCTATCCTCAAAGCCCTGGAAAGCTACGGGTTCGAGTGGGATGGCGAGATGGTCCGCCAGAGTGACCGGCACGAGGCCTATGCCGACGTCCTCAATCGCCTGTTCAATCAGGGCCTGGCGTACGCCTGCACGTGCTCGCGCAAACAATTGGAGCCGTATCACGGCATTTATCCGGGGTTTTGTCGCAATGCCGGGCATGGCACCGAAGACGCCGCGATTCGCTTGCGCGTACCTGAACTGGAATACCACTTCATCGATCGGGTGCAAGGCGAATTCCGCCAGCACCTGGGCCGGGACGTCGGCGATTTCGTGATCCGTCGCCGCGACGGCCTCTACGCCTATCAACTGGCGGTGGTGCTCGACGACGCCTGGCAAGGCATTACCGACATCGTGCGTGGTGCCGACTTGCTCGACTCGACCCCGCGCCAGCTTTACCTGCAAGAACTGCTCGGCCTGCCGCAACCGCGTTACCTGCATATCCCGTTGATCACTCAACCCGACGGCAACAAACTCGGCAAGTCCTACCGCTCGCCGCCATTGACCGAGGATCAGGCCACGCCGCTGCTCCTGCGGGCACTGCGGGCGCTGGGCCAGAAGCCGGGCACTGAACTGGAATATGCCACGCCACGGGAAGTGCTGAATTGGGGCATCGCCCACTGGGATGCGCGGTCAATCCCGCGCACACTGGCGCTGCCCGAGGCGCAATTGCAGTGATCGCGCTTGCAGTGGCGCACCCATCCGTTACCATCGCCGCACGTTTTCGGGCACGCGCCTAAAAAAGAGAGGCCGGGATGTACATCTATCGCTTGGTCCTGCTCCTGGTAGTGGGGATTTATCTGTTCTCCCCGGCCATCATGGATTGGTGGATCGACGCCACTGGCGCCTGGTATCGCCCCTATCTGCTCTGGCTGATTCTGATCGTCGTGACCTTCATCCTGCAGAGCCAAAAAGATGCCGATGAGCTTTAGCCTGACCCAGATGATCCTGATCAGCGCCGCGTACCTGGCGGTGCTGTTCGGCGTCGCCTGGATCAGCGAACGGGGCATGATCCCCCGGGCGATCATTCGCCACCCGCTGACGTACACCTTGTCGCTGGGCGTTTACGCAAGCGCCTGGGCATTTTATGGCACGGTGGGCCTGGCCTATCAGTACGGCTACGGCTTTCTGTCCAGCTACCTGGGTGTCTCCGGTGCATTTTTGCTCGCGCCAGTGTTGCTGTACCCGATTCTGAAAATCACCCGCACCTATCAACTGTCGTCGCTGGCCGACCTGTTCGCGTTCCGCTTCCGCAGCACGTGGGCCGGGGCGCTGACCACGATCTTCATGCTGATCGGGGTACTGCCGTTGCTGGCATTGCAGATTCAGGCAGTGGCCGACTCGATTGGCATCCTGACTCGGGAACCGGTGCAGCATCGCGTGGCTCTGAGCTTTTGCGCACTGATTACGCTGTTCACGATTTTCTTCGGCTCCCGCCACATTGCCACGCGCGAGAAGCATGAAGGCCTGGTGTTCGCGATCGCTTTCGAGTCGGTGATCAAGCTGATCGCCATTGGTGGTGTCGGTCTGTATGCCCTTTATGGGGTGTTCGATGGCCCGCAACAGCTTGAGTTGTGGCTGCTGCAAAACCAGACCGCCCTCGCTGCGTTGCACACACCCTTGCAAGAAGGTCCGTGGCGCACGCTGCTGCTGGTGTTCTTCGCTTCGGCGATCGTAATGCCGCACATGTACCACATGACGTTTACTGAAAACCTCAATCCGCGCTCGCTGGTCAGTGCGAGCTGGGGCTTGCCGCTGTTCCTGCTGCTGATGAGCCTGGCGGTGCCGCTGATCCTATGGGCCGGCCTGAAACTCGGCGCCACCACCAATCCCGAATACTTCACGCTGGGCATCGGCATCGCCGCCAACAGCAAAGCCCTGGCGCTATTGGCTTATGTCGGCGGGTTGTCGGCGGCCAGTGGTTTGATCATCGTCACTACACTGGCGCTGTCCGGGATGGCACTGAACCACCTGGTGCTGCCGCTCTATCAGCCGCCGGCGGAAGGCAACATCTATCGCTGGCTGAAGTGGACCCGCCGGGCGTTGATCGTCGCGATCATCATGGCCGGTTACGGGTTCTACCTGCTGCTGGGCGCCGAACAGGATCTGGCGAACCTGGGCATCGTCGCGTTTGTGGCGACGTTGCAGTTCTTGCCCGGCGTGCTGTCCGTCCTCTACTGGCCGACCGCCAATCGCCGCGGCTTCATTGCCGGTTTGCTGGCGGGGATTCTGGTGTGGGTGGTGACCATGCTGTTGCCGCTGGTCGGCAACCTGCAGGGCTTCTACATTCCGCTGCTGAACATGATCTACGTGCTGGACGATACCAGTTGGCACATGGCGGCGATCGCATCGCTGGCTGCCAACGTGCTGATGTTCACCCTGATCTCGCTGTTCACCAATGCCAGCCCCGAAGAGGCCAGTGCCGCCGAAGCCTGCGCCGTGGACAACGTACGTCGCCCGCAACGCCGCGAACTGCACGCCGCATCGCCTCAGGAATTCGCGACGCAACTGGCCAAACCACTGGGCGCTAAAGCCGCACAGAAAGAAGTCGAACAGGCGCTGCGCGACCTTTATCTACCGTTCGACGAGCGTCGGCCGTACGCCTTGCGCCGTTTGCGTGACCGTATCGAAGCCAACCTTTCCGGCCTGATGGGCCCAAGTGTCGCGCAAGACATGGTCGAAACCTTCCTGCCCTATAAGGCCGGCGGCGAAAACTACGTCACCGAAGACATTCACTTCATCGAAAGCCGCCTCGAGGATTACCACTCGCGCCTGACGGGACTTGCCGCCGAACTTGACGCCCTGCGCCGCTATCACCGCCAGACCTTGCAGGAATTGCCGATGGGCGTCTGCTCGCTGGCCAAGGATCAGGAAATCCTCATGTGGAACAAAGCCATGGAGGAGCTGACCGGGATTGCCGCGCAGCGTGTGGTCGGTTCGCGCTTGAGCACCATCGCCGATCCGTGGAAGGAGCTGTTGCAAGGCTTCATCAATCTGCCGGACGAGCACTTGCACAAACAGCACCTGGCTCTCGATGGCCAGACGCGCTGGCTGAACCTGCACAAAGCGGCGATCGATGAACCACTCGCTCCGGGCAACAGTGGCCTGGTGCTGCTGGTGGAAGACCTGACCGAAACCCAGATGCTCGAAGATAAACTGGTGCATTCCGAGCGTCTGGCCAGCATCGGTCGACTCGCCGCCGGCGTAGCCCATGAAATCGGTAACCCGATCACCGGCATTGCGTGCCTGGCGCAGAACCTGCGCGAAGAACGCGAAGACGATAGCGAGCTGAAGGAAATCAGCGGGCAGATTCTCGAGCAGACCAAACGTGTCTCGCGCATCGTCCAGTCATTGATGAGCTTCGCTCACGCAGGCAGTCATCAGCACAGCGACGAGCCCGTCTGTCTGGCCGAAGTGGCGCAGGATGCCATCGGTTTGCTGGCCCTGAACCGGCGCAATTTCGAAGTGCAGTTCTATAATCTCTGCGACCCGGATCACTGGGTCGAGGGTGATCCGCAGCGACTTGCCCAGGTCCTGATCAATCTGCTCTCAAACGCCCGTGACGCCTCGCCTCCCGGCAGTGCGGTGCGGGTCAAGAGTGAAGCCGGCGAACACACGGTCGACTTGATCGTGGAAGACGAAGGCAGCGGTATTCCGAAGAACATCATGGACCGATTGTTCGAACCTTTCTTCACCACCAAGGATCCTGGCGAAGGCACCGGTCTGGGCCTTGCACTGGTCTATTCCATCGTTGAAGAGCATTATGGACAAATCACCATCGACAGCCCGGCTGATGTTCAAAGCCAACGCGGCACCCGTATCCGGGTGACCTTGCCGCGTCATGTCGAAGCGACGTCCGCTGTGAACTGAGACCGTCGAGAGAATCGAATCAATGCCGCACATTTTGATCGTCGAAGACGAAACAATTATCCGCTCCGCCTTGCGCCGCCTGCTGGAACGTAACCAGTACCAGGTCAGCGAAGCCGGTTCAGTGCAGGAAGCACAAGAACGCTTCACCATTCCCACGTTCGACCTGATCGTCAGTGACCTGCGCCTGCCTGGCGCCCCGGGCACCGAGTTGATCAAACTTGGCCAGGGCACTCCGGTGCTGATCATGACCAGCTACGCCAGCCTGCGTTCGGCTGTTGACTCGATGAAGATGGGCGCGGTGGATTACATCGCCAAGCCTTTCGATCACGACGAAATGCTCCAGGCCGTCGCCCGGATCCTGCGCGACCGTCAATCGGTGCAAGCCAGCGTTGAACCTGCCACCGGCAAAGCCGGCAATGGCGCCGCGAAACCGGGTATCGATAACAGCAACGGCGAAATCGGCATCATCGGCTCCTGCCCGCCGATGCAAGACCTGTACAGCAAAATTCGCAAAGTCGCGCCGACCGATTCCAATGTCCTGATCCAGGGCGAATCCGGCACCGGTAAAGAACTGGTGGCGCGCGCGCTGCACAACCTGTCCAAGCGCGCCAAGGCACCGATGATTTCGGTGAACTGCGCAGCCATCCCGGAAAGCCTGATCGAGTCCGAACTGTTCGGCCACGAAAAAGGCGCGTTCACCGGTGCCAGCGCCGGGCGTGCCGGCTTGGTCGAAGCTGCGGATGGCGGCACCCTGTTCCTCGATGAAATCGGCGAACTGCCGCTGGAAGCCCAGGCCCGCCTGTTGCGCGTGTTGCAGGAAGGCGAGATTCGCCGGGTCGGCTCGGTCCAGTCGCAGAAGGTCGATGTGCGCCTGATCGCAGCAACTCACCGCGACCTCAAGAGCCTGGCGAAAATCGGCCAGTTCCGTGAGGACTTGTACTACCGCCTCCACGTGATCGCCCTGAAATTGCCGGCCCTGCGCGAGCGCGGTGCCGACGTCAACGAAATCGCCAACGCCTTCCTGGCCAGACAGAGCGCACGGGTCAACCGCACCGATCTGAAGTTTGCTCCGGATGCTGAACAAGCGATTCGTCATTACACTTGGCCGGGCAACGTTCGCGAGCTGGAAAATGCGGTCGAGCGTGCTGTCATCCTGTGTGAAAGCCCGGAAATTTCCGCCGAGCTGCTGGGCATCGATATCGAGCTGAGCGATCTGGAAGACGACGACTTCATGGGCCTGGCGCCGCAACAGGGCAACAATGCCAGCAACAACAGCCATGAGCCGACCGAAGACCTGTCACTGGAAGACTACTTCCAGCACTTCGTCCTCGAGCATCAGGATCACATGACCGAAACCGAGCTGGCCCGCAAACTCGGGGTCAGTCGCAAGTGTCTGTGGGAACGCCGTCAGCGCCTGGGTATCCCGCGGCGCAAGACAGGGGTCGCCAGCGAGAGCTGAACCACAGCTGTCTGATGTGCGGGTAACACGTGACTTTGCGAAGAAACTGTTACCCCACCAATTGCGCGTAACAGAAGCCGGGGCTTACGGTAACGAAGCCCCGGTTTTTTTGGGCCTTGAAAAAGCCCGCCAGCCGGCCTAACCCCTTGTTTTACTGGCCCTCGCAAAAGTTGGCACGCCCCCTGCTATATGTTTGGTACAAGAACAATAACAAGCAATGCACAAGACAATAAAAATAAGACGAATCGACTCACGCACAATAAAAACAAGACGGCGAGAGGCGCAGCTAACTGATTCTTTTGGAGAGGCGTTGTATTTGGGGCTTGCCCCACGACCAGGCCGAGAATAATAAAAAACTGTCCTAAGACAGTGCCTGAACTGGTTGGATCGCGAGATCACTGCAGCACAGCGACCAAAGCAATCCGTTTGCTCTTGGCTCCCGATTGGGAGGGTCATGAAGGAAAACTTCATGGCGAGGGCACTTAACAAAAACAAAAAGCCCGAAACCAATAATAAAAATAGAGCATGCAACTACTTCTTGGGGAGCTTCGGCTCCCCTTGTGGTTTCTGGCGTTTGGCCCCGTACGCGACATCCCCTGCACACGCTTGCGCAGCTTCCTACACCATCCCCCGACTAAATGCTAGAATCCCCGCCCATCATGCGGTCATTCCTCGTTATGGCCGAACATTCCTTCAAACAGTGCATCCCATGCTGAAGAAGTTGTTCCAGTCATTCCGTTCTCCCAAGCGTCATACGCAACACATTCGCACCACGCCTGAAGTCCTCAACAGCGGCCAACACTCGCTGCAAAAGGCCCAATTCAGCCGTTATGCGGTGAATATCGTCGAACGCCTGCAGAACGCCGGTTACCAAGCCTACCTGGTCGGCGGCTGTGTGCGTGACATGCTGCTCGGCATCACGCCTAAAGATTTTGACGTCGCCACCAGCGCCACGCCTGAACAGGTGCGTGCCGAATTCCGCAACGCGCGGATCATCGGTCGCCGTTTCAAACTCGTGCATATCCACTTTGGTCGCGAAATCATTGAAGTCGCGACCTTCCGCGCCAATCACCCGCAAAATGACGAGGAAGAAGACAGCAACCAGTCTTCCCGTAACGAAAGCGGGCGCATCTTGCGCGATAACGTCTACGGCACGCTGGAAGAAGACGCGCAACGCCGCGACTTCACCATCAACGCCCTGTATTACGATCCGGTCAGTGAGCGCATTCTCGACTACGCCAACGGCGTACACGACATCCGCAATCACCTGATCCGTTTGATCGGCGACCCCAAGCAGCGCTATCAGGAAGACCCGGTGCGGATGCTGCGGGCCGTACGGTTCGCCGCCAAGCTGAATTTCGGTATCGAAAAACACAGCGCCCTGCCGATTCGCGAGCTGGCGCCGATGCTGCGCGAGATTCCCTCCGCCCGCCTGTTCGAAGAAGTGCTCAAGCTGTTCCTCTCCGGCCATGCCGCAGACACCTTCGAGATGCTCGTCGACTTGCAGCTGTTCGATCCGCTGTTCCCGGCCAGTGCCGAAGCGCTCGAATACAACCCGACCTACACCCATACCCTGATCAGCGAAGCGTTGATCAACACGGACCTGCGGATCAAGCAGAACAAACCGGTCACCCCGGCGTTCCTGTTTGCGGCCCTGCTGTGGCCTGCCCTGCCGGCACGCGTATTGCGCCTGCAAGAACGCGGCATGCCGCCGATTCCGGCGATGCAGGAAGCGGCGCACGAGCTGATTGCCGAACAGTGTCAGCGAATCGCGATTCCAAAACGCTTCACCATGCCGATCCGCGAGATCTGGGACATGCAGGAGCGCCTGCCACGGCGCAGCGGCAAACGTGCCGACCTGCTGCTGGACAACCCGCGGTTCCGCGCCGGCTACGACTTCCTGCTGCTGCGCGAAAGCGCTGGCGAGCAAACCGATGGCCTGGGCGAATGGTGGACGGACTATCAGGACGCCAACGACAGCGAACGTCGCGAAATGATTCGCGACCTCAGCGGCAAGGATGAAGGCACCGGCGCTCCACGCAAACGTCGTCGCAGCGGTGGCGCCAAGCGCAAACGCACAGCCGGCGCACCGAGTGCCACGGGCGAGTAATCCATGGAACGCATCTACATCGGCATGGGCAGCAATCTGGCTGACCCCGCTGAACAGTTGCGCAGCGCCGTCAACGCGCTCGCGCATTTGCCCCAGACCGAACTGGTCGGGGTATCCGCGTTTTATCAAAGCGACTCGCTGCTGCCCGGCCAACCGCGTTACACCAACGCGGTGGCGGCGCTGCATAGCACTCTCGCGCCGCTGGACCTGCTCGATGCACTGCAAGCCATCGAGAACGAACAGGGCCGCGAGCGCCTTGAACGCTGGGGGCCGCGCACGCTGGATCTCGACATCGTGCTGTTTGGCGATCGGCTGATCGATGAACCGCGCCTCAAGGTGCCGCACTACCATTTGCAGGAGCGAGCGTTCGTGCTGTATCCGCTGGCTGAGCTTGCGCCCGCAGATTTGCGCCTCGCCGATGGCCGCACGCTGAGCGACTTGCTCACTGCCTGCCCGTTCGTCGGTCTGGAACGCCTCCCTCAAAATTGACAAAAATCCCTGTGGGAGCGGGCTCGCTCGCTAATGCGGTGTGACAGTAAACATTGATGCTGAATGACACACCGCATTCGCGAGCAAGCCCGCTCCCACACTGGTTTTTGTGTCGAACGCGAGATTGCAGTTGCTGAAACGCATCAGTTACAGCGGTAACACCCGCCTCGTAACAACGCGGTAACACATCCAATTGACTTCCCGAGTTCTCCTCACGACTATAGGCGTCCCGCTGCCGCCAACACGGCGTTAAAGGGCGCAATCCAGGCCTTAAAAGCACGACAACAGACCGTGCGCCTGTATTTAACGAAGAATCACGCGCGTTACTCGCAGTAGTTTCCACAGCGCCTGAATGAGGAACTTTTCATGCCAGCCATCACCCTGACCACGCTGCAAGGTCTCAAGCAAAAAGGTGAGAAAATCACCATGCTGACCTGCTATGACGCAACCTTCGCCCACGCCTGTAATGAGGCTGGCGTCGAAGTGCTGCTGGTGGGCGACTCCCTCGGCATGGTTTTGCAAGGTCATGACAGCACCCTGCCCGTGACCACCGCTGAAATGGCTTACCACGTGGCGGCCGTCAAACGCGGCAACACTGATGCGCTGATTCTCGCCGACCTGCCCTTCATGGCTTACGCCACCACCGAACAAGCCATGACCAACAGCGCGCTGTTGATGCAGGCCGGTGCGCACATGGTCAAGGTTGAAGGGGCCTTGTGGCTCGCCGATTCGATCCGCCTGCTCGCCGAACGCGGCATCCCGGTTTGCGCACACATGGGCCTGACACCGCAATCGGTGAACATTCTGGGCGGCTACAAAGTCCAGGGCCGCAACGAGAACCAGGCGCGGCAGATGCGCGCCGATGCGATTTCCCTTGAGCAGGCTGGCGCGGCGATGTTGCTGCTCGAATGCGTGCCGAGCGAATTGGCCGAAGAAATCACCCAGGCTGTGAAGATCCCGGTGATCGGCATCGGCGCTGGCAGTGGCACCGACGGCCAGGTATTGGTGCTGCACGACATGCTGGGTCTGTCCATCACCGGTCGTGTGCCAAAATTCGTCAAGAACTTCATGAATGGCCAAGCCAGTATCCACGCGGCACTGAGCGCCTACGTCACTGAAGTCAAAGAAGCGACTTTCCCTGGGATCGAACACGGATTCTCTGCATGAACACCGTCAAAACCGTACGCGAACTGCGGGCCGCCGTGGCCCGCGCCCGCAATGAAGGCAAGCGCATCGGCTTCGTGCCAACCATGGGCAACCTGCACAGCGGCCATGTGGCGCTCATCACCAAAGCCTCCCAACGGGCGGATTTCGTAGTCGCGAGCATTTTCGTCAACCCGCTGCAATTCGGCGCTGGCGAAGACCTCGACAAGTACCCGCGCACCCTTGCCGCCGACCAGGAAAAACTGCTCCAGGCCGGTTGCCATTTGCTGTTCGCGCCATCCGTTGAAGAAATGTACCCGGATGGCATGACCGGCCAGACCCGCGTCAGCGTGCCGCAACTCTCCGAAGGCCTGTGTGGCGCCAGCCGTCCCGGGCATTTCGAAGGTGTGGCGACGGTGGTCAGCAAGCTGTTCAACATGGTCCAGCCGGATCTGGCGATTTTCGGCCAGAAAGACTTCCAGCAACTGGCGGTCATTCGCGCGCTGGTGCACGACTTGAACATGCCGATCCAGATCATTGGCGAACCGACCGTTCGGGCGGCCGATGGCCTGGCGCTGTCGTCGCGCAATGGTTTCCTCAGCGAAGAACAGCGCGCTGTGGCACCGGTGGTATATCGCGGTTTGTGTCAGATCGCAGAGTCGATCAAACAGGGTGAGCGCGATTTCCCGGCATTGATCGACGCGCAGATCAAGCAGCTTGAAGCGGCAGGATTGCGTCCTGATTACCTGGAAATTCGCCATGCCCTGACCCTGCGTCCGGCCACCGCTCAGGATCGCGACCTGGTGATTCTGGTCGCAGCGTTCCTGGGGACCACGCGGTTGATCGACAACCTGCACCTGAACCTCGACGCGCTCGCATAAACACCACCAAACCCTGTGGGAGCGAGCTTGCTCGCGATAGCGGATCGTCATTCAACATCGATGTTGGCTGATCCACCGCAATCGCGAGCAAGCTCGCTCCCACAAGGGTTAAGCAGTGGCCACACATCGTATTGCCGCCCCTCAAGCCTTCGGGCAAACTGCCCGCCGTTCGATTCCGACCTGGGGAAACACTCATGCACGCCATCATGCTCAAAGCCAAGCTGCATCGCGCCGAAGTCACCCACGCTGTCCTCGATTACGAAGGCTCCTGCGCCATCGACGGTGAGTGGTTGGACTTGTCAGGTATCCGTGAATACGAACAGATCCAGATTTATAACGTCGACAATGGCGAACGCTTCACCACTTACGCGATTCGTGGCGAAGCAGGCTCGCGCATGATTTCCGTCAACGGTGCTGCCGCGCACAAGGCCAAGGTCGGTGATCGTGTGATCATCTGCGCCTACGCTTATTACAGCGACGCCGAACTGCTCAACTTCAAGCCGCGGATGCTCTACATGGCGCCGGGCAACGAACTGAGCCACACCAGCAACGCTATCCCGGTTCAGGTCGCCTGATCGAACCGACGCCCTCTCTCTTGCCCGTTTGTCGGCTGGTGCATGACCTCGGTGTTAAAAAAGTACCGAAAACGGGTCAGACAAAGGCAAGACAGATCACTGCGCGGGGTTTACTGTATTCGCCCTGCGCCATGAAATCGTCTCGACGCAGTTGACTGGAGCGCCCGCCCGCAGCGTTCCGGGATTTTTCGTGTTCAAAAAGCCGTTCAAGTAAAAAGGAAACCCGCAGCGATGGCGTACTACCGCACTCCTCATGACGTGACCGCTCTGCCCGCCTGGCAAGCGTTGAAAGACCACCGCCAAGCCATGCAGGATTTCAGCATGCGCGAAGCCTTTAATGCCGACCCGCAGCGCTTTACTCAATTCACCCTCAGCAGCTGCGGCCTGTTTCTCGATTACTCCAAGAACCTGATCAACGCCGAGACCCGCAATCTGCTGGTGGGCCTGGCCAACGAAGTCGACCTCAAGGGCGCGATCAAGTCGCTGTTCGACGGCGAAATCGTCAACTCATCCGAAGGCCGCCCGGCCCTGCACACCGCTCTGCGCCGCCCGGTTGGCGACAAGTTGTCGGTGAACGGCGTCAACGTGATGCCTGAAGTGCACAAAGTACTCAACCAGATCACTGATCTTGTGGGCCGTATCCATGATGGTCTGTGGCGCGGTTACACCGAGAAGCCGATCACCGACGTGGTGAACATCGGTATCGGTGGCTCGTTCCTCGGTCCAGAGCTGGTGTCCGAAGCGCTGTTGTCCTACGCCCAGAAAGGCGTGCGTTGCCATTACCTGGCGAACATCGACGGCAGTGAATTCCACGAACTGACCATGAAGCTGCGCGCCGAGACCACGCTGTTCATCGTCTCGTCGAAATCCTTCAACACCCTCGAAACCCTGAAGAATGCCCAGGCTGCACGCGCCTGGTACCTGGCCCAGGGCGGTTCGGAAGCCGAGCTGTATCGCCACTTCATCGCCGTGTCGAGCAACAACGCAGCAGCCGTGGCCTTCGGCATCCGCGAAGAAAACATCTTCCCGATGTGGGACTGGGTCGGCGGTCGTTATTCGCTGTGGTCGGCCATCGGTTTGCCGATCGCCCTGGCCATCGGCATGTCGAACTTCAAGGAGCTGCTGTCCGGTGCCTACACCATGGACCAGCATTTCCAGAGCGCGCCATTCGAACAGAACATGCCGGTGCTGCTGGCGTTGCTCGGCGTCTGGTACGGCAATTTCTGGGGCGCGCAAAGCCACGCGATCCTGCCGTACGACCACTACCTGCGTAACATCACCAAGCACTTGCAACAGCTGGACATGGAATCCAACGGCAAGAGCGTCCGTCAGGATGGCACACCAGTGTCCACCGACACCGGCCCGGTCATCTGGGGCGGCGTGGGTTGCAACGGTCAACACGCTTACCACCAGTTGCTGCACCAGGGCACCCAACTGATCCCGGCTGACTTCATTGTGCCGATCGTCAGCTTCAACCCGGTGTCCGACCACCACCAGTGGCTGTACGCCAACTGCCTGTCGCAAAGCCAGGCATTGATGCTCGGCAAGACCCTTGCCGAAGCTGAAAACGAGCTGCGCGACAAAGGCATGAGTGAAGAAGACGTGCATAAACTTGCACCACACAAGGTGATTCCGGGCAACCGTCCGAGCAATACCCTGGTGGTCGAGCGCATCAGCCCGCGTCGTCTCGGCGCACTGGTGGCGATGTACGAACACAAAGTCTTCGTGCAAAGCGTGGTGTGGGGCATCAACGCCTTCGACCAGTGGGGCGTGGAGCTGGGCAAGGAGCTGGGCAAAGGCGTCTACAACCGCCTGGTCGGCAGCGAAGAAACCCCGGCTGACGATGCATCCACTCAAGGCCTGATCAACTACTTCCGCGGCCGTCACCGCGGTTGATCTGACGCCCCGCCCACAGGGTTTGTGCCAGGCATACATTCTGTGGGCAACACCAATACTGTGGGAGTGAGCCTGCTCGCGATAACGGTTTGTCATTCAACATCGATGTTGACTGATCCACCGCTATCGCGAGCAGGCTCACTCCCACAGTTGTTTTGGTTTACCCATTCCCAAGGCGTTCGGCTTGAACCCTTTCATTACTCGGCGCATCTTTATTACTTGTCGCAACAAGAATAAGGAACCGTCATGTTCGATATCAGCACGTTCCCCAAAGCCGATGCCGTGCGCAGGGCTGCGCACTTGAGTCAAGACGACTATAAGCGCCTCTACCGCCAATCCATCGAACACCCCACCGAGTTCTGGGCTGAACAGGCCACAAGGTTTCTCGACTGGAGTAAACCCTGGGACACCGTCCAGCGTTACAACCTGAAAACCGGCGAGGCCAGCTGGTTTGCCGGGGGCAAGTTGAATGTCAGTTACAACTGCATCGACCGCCATCTGGAAAAACGCGGCGACCAGACCGCCATTCTCTGGGAAGGCGACGACCCCGCTGAATCGGCGCAGATCACCTACAAAAAACTCCATCACAACGTCTGCCGCCTGGCCAACGTGCTCAAAAGCCGTGGCGTGAAAAAAGGCGACCGCGTGTGCATCTACATGCCGATGATTCCCGAAGCCGCCTACGCCATGCTCGCCTGCACGCGGATTGGCGCGGTGCATTCGGTCATATTCGGTGGCTTCTCTTCTGACTCTGTACGCGACCGCATTCTCGATGCCGATTGCTGCACAGTGATCACCGCCGATGAAGGCGTGCGTGGCGGTAAATTCGTGCCGCTCAAGCAAAAGGTCGACGAGGCGCTGAAAAGCTGCCCGAACGTCAGCACGGTCATTGTCGTTGAGCGCACCCAAGGCGAGGTGGACTGGGTCGAGGGCCGTGACCTCTGGTATCACCAGGCGCTGCGCGACGTCAGCGACGATTGCCCGCCGGAACCGATGGACGCCGAAGACCCGCTGTTCATCCTCTACACCTCCGGCAGCACCGGCAAACCCAAAGGCGTGCTGCACACCACCGGCGGCTATCTGCTGCAAGCGGCGATGACCTTCAAATACGTGCTCGACTACCGCGACGACGAAGTCTTCTGGTGCACCGCCGACGTCGGCTGGGTCACCGGCCACAGCTATATCGTCTACGGCCCGCTGGCCAACGGCGCGACCACGCTGATCTTCGAAGGGGTGCCAAGCTACCCGAGCAGTTCGCGCTTCTGGCAGGTCATCGATAAACATCACGTCAACATCTTCTACACCGCTCCGACTGCGTTGCGCTCTCTGATGCGTGAAGGCCCGGAACCGTTGAAGGAAACTTCGCGCGCGAGCCTGAGATTACTCGGCAGCGTCGGTGAGCCAATCAACCCGGAAGCGTGGGATTGGTACTTCAATGCCGTCGGCGAACAACGTTGCCCGATTGTCGACACCTGGTGGCAGACCGAAACCGGCGGCATCATGCTCAGCCCGCTGGTCAGCGCACAAAGGATCAAACCCGGCTGCGCCACACAACCGATGTTCGGCGTGCAACCGGTGTTGCTGGATGAGACGGGCAAGGAAATCAAAGGCGCCGGCAGTGGCGTGTTGGCGATCAAGTCCAGTTGGCCGGCACAGATTCGCAGTGTCTACGGCGATCCACAACGGATGGTCGATACCTACTTCAAGCCCTACCCCGGCTATTACTTCACCGGTGACGGCGCGCGGCGCGACGAGGATGGCGATTACTGGATCACCGGGCGCATCGATGACGTGATCAACGTGTCCGGGCACCGTATCGGCACCGCGGAAGTGGAAAGCGCGCTGGTGCTGCACGACAGCATCGCCGAGGCCGCCGTGGTCGGTTACCCCCATGACATCAAGGGCCAGGGCATCTACGCCTTCGTCACCCCCATGAACGGCACCGAACCTACTGACGAACTGAAGAAAGAACTGCTGGCTCACGTCAGCAAGGAAATCGGCAGCTTCGCCAAGCCGGACTTGATCCAGTGGGCGCCGGCCTTGCCGAAAACCCGCTCAGGCAAGATCATGCGGCGCATTCTGCGCAAGATCGCCTGCAACGAACTGGACAGCCTCGGTGATACCTCGACGCTGGCTGACCCAAGCGTGGTGCAAGGCCTGATCGACAAGCGTCTGAACCAGTAAGCCTCGCGCGGCCAGCAATGGCCGCGTTTTCTTTCTACAACTGAGTCGCCATGGAATTTATCCGCAGCCGCATCGAAACCCAGCTCATGAGCCTGACCGGTCTGTCCCTGGGCAAGCTCGACCTGGAAAATCCCAAGGGTGATCCCGGGCTGTTCGGTCCCGATTCGGTGAGCTGGCAAGTGCATGGCGACTTCAGCAGCATGCTGATCGGTGGCATCAGTGCATTGATGCTCCAGGCCTTGCATCCCTTGGCATTGGCTGGGGTCTGGGATCATTCGAATTTTCGCGAAGACATGATCGGTCGCCTGCGCCGCACCAGTCAGTTCATCTCCGGAACGACGTTCGGTTCGCGCAAGGACGCCGACTGGCTGATCGAGAAGGTCCGCACCATTCACTTGCAGGTGGTCGGCACCGCGCCGGATGGCCGGCCCTACGCTGCCAGCGATCCCGACCTGCTGACGTGGGTGCACGTGGCGGAGGTCAGCAACTTCCTGGCCGCGCATCTGCGGTATCGCAATCCGCACCTGTCCCCGCTTGATCAGGATCGTTACTACGGCGAAATCGCGATGATTGCCGAACGCCTGGGCGCCCGCGATGTGCCGCGCAACCGCAAGGAAATCGCGGATTACCTTGAACGGATCCGCCCGCAACTGCTGTGCGACGAACGCAGTCGCGAAGTGTTGCGACTGCTGCTGAACGCACCCGCCCCCAGTCGCCTGGCCAAACCGTTCGGCGGCTTGATGATGCAGGCCGGGATCGACCTGTTGCCAGACTGGGCCAGTGACATGCTCGACGTGCGCCAGAACCCGCTGCAACGCCAACTGATCCGTGCCAGCGTCAAGCGCAGCGCACCGATGCTGCGTTGGGCGATGCGAAATGGTTCGGTGCAGCGGGCCAAGCGGCGCATGGGGCTACTCAGCTAAAGCTTCAAGCTTGCGGCTTGCAGTTCAGTAACTGTTAAACTCCCGCGCCAAATTCCCTCCTGCAAGGCGCCCAGCATGTCTTCCTTGAATCAGGCGCTGCGCGCCGCCCTCGATCATCGCCAGGACCTGCTTGCCGAGCTGCATCAGCAAGGCACCGATTGTTATCGCCTGTTCCACGGCAGCCAGGAAGGTGCCGGTGGCCTGACCATTGATCGCTACGGCCCGCAATTGTTGGTGCAAAGCTTTCACCAGGCGCTGGAACGTGACGCGCTGCTGCAGCTGCACGAAGCGATTAATCAACACCTGGGCCTGGAAACGCTGTTGGTCTACAACGACCGCTCCCGGGGCAACTCGCGCATCGACCGCGAAGACACCGTCTACCGCGCCGACGATGCCGCGCTGCAGGATCTGGTCGGCCACGAATGGGGGCTCAATTACCGGGTCCGCGGACGTCATGCCGGCCAGGATCCCTTGCTGTTCCTGGATCTGCGCAACACCCGCGGCTGGGTCAAGCAAAACAGTCAGAACAAAAGCGTGCTCAACCTGTTCGCCTACACCTGCGGCGTGGGTTTGAGCGCTGCGGCCGGTGGCGCTCGCGAAGTGTGCAATCTGGATTTCGCCGAGGGCAACCTGGCGGTCGGTCGTGAAAACGGCCTGCTCAATCCGCAGTTGCCGGCCATGCAATTCATCCAGTCCGATTACTTCCCGGCGATCCGCCAACTGGCCGGGCTGCCCATCAGCCAACGGCGCGGGCAGAAACTGCCGAGTTACCTGCGTCTTGAGCAGCGTCAATACGACCTCGTACTGCTCGACCCGCCTGCCTGGGCCAAGAGTGCATTTGGCACCGTCGACCTGTTGCGTGACTATCAGAGCCTGCTCAAACCCGCCCTGCTGACGACCGCCGACAATGGCGTGCTGATCTGCTGCAACAACCTGGCAAAGGTCAGCATGGACGATTGGCGCGAACAGGTTTTGCGCTGCGCGGAAAAGGCTGGCCGGCCCGTACGTGAGTGGACAGTGATGAAGCCCGGCGGCGATTTCCCGTCGATGGATCAACAACCGCCGCTGAAAACCCTGATCCTGCAATTCTGAGAATCAGCAAAAAATCAGCTTAATCCTGGAAAGCAGGATGGCTTCGGAACCGGAAACGCGTGCCATACTCCAACGCACTCCGATTCAGACAGACGAAGCCACACATGCCCAAAGGATTGATTCGCGCTATCGGCGCTTTGTTGACTGCTCTGGCCCTTTATAGCCTGCTGGGGTTTCTGATTTTACCGGGCATCGCGCTGCGGATTGCCAATCAGCAACTGGCTCACTACGCCACGACGCCCGCCACGATTTCGCGGATCGAACTCAACCCCTTCAGCCTGGAAGTCACCCTTTGGGGCCTGGTCATCGGTGAGCCGGGCAAGGAACAGGTCGGCTTCGAACGCCTGTACGCCAATCTGCAGATCGACAGCCTGTGGACCAAGGCGCTGCACCTGTCCGATATCGAAATAGACAAGCCCAAGACCGAAATCCTCTTTGGCAAGGACGGCAAACTCAATCTGCTGGGCCTGTTCAAAATACCCGCCAGCGAACCGACCCCGGCAGACCCGAACGCCAAGCCGTTTCCGCTGCGCATCGAGCGCATCAAACTGGCAGGCGGCAATGTGCATTTTCAGGATTCACGCCCCAGTGAACCCATTGAATTTCTTTACGACAAGCTCGACTTCGAACTGAAGAACCTCAGCACCCTGCCCGAAGACAGTGCCAACATGACGTTGGTGGCCAACGGCCCCGGAGGTGGGCAGCTCGACTGGACCGGCAATTTCAGCCTGATCCCGATCACCTCCGAAGGTAAGCTGAAAATCACCGACGGCAAGATGAAATCCTTTTGGCCCTATGTCCGTGACGCTTTGCCGCTGGTGCTGGAAAACGGCGTCCTCAACCTGAGTACCGACTACAAACTCAACCTGTCCAAAGAAACCCACCTGCTGCTGAGCAACGTTGCCGTCAGCGTCGCGCCCTTCGCCATCAAGGCCCCGGACGGTCGGCCGCTGGCGAGACTGGAGCGCCTGGACATCAGTGACACCACCGTCGACCTGGCCAAGCAACAAGTGGTGGTCGGCAAGATCCGCAGCAATAAACTGGAAACCTGGGCCGCGCTCGATGCCGATGGCCAACTTGACTGGCAAAAACTGTTCGCCAGCCAACCGTCCAAAGCGGCGGTGAAAGCCAACGCAGAACCGAAGAAAACGCCGGCGGCAGCCGATTCGCCAAAAGCCGAACCCGCGGCACCCGCCGCGCCAGGCAAACCATGGCAAGTGCTGCTCAAAGACGTGCAACTGCGCAATTACCAGGTGCATCTGGCCGACCGCAAGGCACAACCTGCCGTGGCATTGGACGTCGGTCCGCTGAACCTGGACCTGCAAAATTTCGACAGCCTTAACGGCTCGCCTTTCAACCTCAAGCTGGACACCGGCGTGGGCAAGCAAGGCAAACTCACGGCCGACGGCGTGGTCAATCTGGCGCCGGTCAGCGCCAAGCTGAAGGTGCAGACCAAAGACATCGATCTGCGGGTCGCGCAGTCCTACATCAACCCGTTCATCCGCCTCGAACTGCGCAGCGGCATGCTCGGCAGTGACCTGGCTGTCGACCTCAAGAGCACCGAGCCGCTGGCGTTCAACGTCACCGGCCGCGCTCAGGTCGATCAACTGCATACCCTCGACACCCTGAAAACCCGCGATTTCCTCAAGTGGCAACAACTGGTGCTCGAAGGCTTGAACTATCAACACGGCGACAGTTTGTCGATCGACAAGGTCAACCTGTACCAGCCGTATGCGCGCTTCATGATCAACGATGACCGTACGACAAACATCGATGACCTGCTGATCCCGCAACCGGCCGACTCAGGTGTTGCCAAGACAGCAGCAGCCAAACCCGTCAGCAAAGATAAACCTCTGGGCATCCATATCGGCGGCGTGGCCATCAATGACGGTTCGGCAAACTTCGCCGACTTCAGCCTGACCCCCAACTTCGCCACTGCCGTGCAACAACTCAACGGGCAGATCGGCACCATCGACAGCCGCCAGGCCAAACCGGCCAGTGTCGATATCAATGGCAAGGTCGACCGCTATGCCCCCGTGACCATCAAGGGCTCGGTCAACCCGTTCGACCCGATGGCCAGCCTCGACATCGCCACCAGTTTCAAACGCGTGGAACTGACCACGTTGACGCCCTACTCCGGCAAGTTCGCCGGTTACCGCATCCGCAAGGGCCGGCTCAATCTCGACCTGCATTACATGATTACCAAAGGCCAGCTCAAAGCCGAAAACAAAGTGGTGGTCGAGCAGCTGCAACTGGGTGAAAAAGTCGACAGTCCGGACGCCGTCAGCCTGCCGTTGAAACTGGCAATTGCCTTGCTCAAGGATGTCGACGGCAAGATTTCCATTGAGCTGCCGGTGACCGGCGACCTGAACAACCCGCAGTTCAGCATCATGCCGATTGTCTGGCAGACCTTGCGCAACCTGATCGTCAAGGCCGCCGCCGCACCGTTCAAAATGATCGGCGGGCTGGTCAGTGGCGGCAGTTCCGAAGATCTGGGCAGTGTGTCGTTCGCTCCAGGTTCAAGCGATCTGAGCAAGGAGGCCGAAGCGGCACTGGTCAAACTGTCGCAAGCCTTGAAGGAACGTCCGGCCCTGCGCCTGGAAATTGAAGGCACTGCCGCTGCCAGCAGCGACGGTCCGCTGATTGCCGAGCAACGGCTTGAGCGCGAATACCAATACAACTACTACAAAATGCTCCAGCGTCGCGGCGACAAGGTTCCGGCCCAGGCGTCGTTGGTCGAAGTGCCGGATAGCGAGAAAGGCCCGTTGCTGGAAGGGATATACCGCATACGCCTGAAGACCCAGCCGCCGGCCGAATGGAAGGACCTGGGCAAGGAAGAACGCACCGCCAAAATGCGCGCCGAGGTGATCAAGTTCTGGAGTACCAACGATGTGCTGCTGCGACAACTCGGTCAGGAACGCGCCAGCAGCATCAAGGATTTCCTGGTGGACAAGACGCAGATGGCCGATGACCGTGTCTACTTCGTCGACGCCAACCTTGGCGAGGCGCAAAGTGATGGTCGTGTGGTGACGCCGATGCACCTGGATGCCGAATGATGATCAGACGAGTGCTGATGGGCCTGAGCGTAACCTTGGCACTGGCGGCCAGCCAGGCCTGGGCGACTGACACGTTGCGCTGCGGCAGTCAGTTGGTCAGCGTGGGGGACAGGTCCAGCGAAGTGCTGCAAAAGTGCGGTGAGCCCATTGCCCGCGACTTGCTGGGCTACAAGCGCAGCGCCAACCGGCGCGAAGAGT
Organism: Pseudomonas sp. JAI111; assembly: GCF_024809425.1. Lineage (NCBI taxonomy): Bacteria > Pseudomonadati > Pseudomonadota > Gammaproteobacteria > Pseudomonadales > Pseudomonadaceae > Pseudomonas > Pseudomonas sp. JAI111. The sequence goes on from NZ_JANUCB010000008.1 coordinate 39,622, forward strand.
TCCAGGTCGAGGAATGGACCTACGGACCCAACAGCGGGATGTATCAATACCTGCGGTTTGAAGGCAACCGGCTGAAACAGATCACCAGCAAACGCGGAAACTGAAGACACCACAACCCATGTGGGAGCGGGCTTGCTCGCAAAAGCGGTGTGTCAGCCAACATAAATACTGAATGACATACCGCCTTCGCGAGCAAGCCCGCTCCCACACTAGTTTTGCGGCGCCCACAATAGAACAGGCCCCCGACACGAATGTCGGAGGCCTGTAATGACCACATCCTTGTGGCCTTCGCATGAACTCTTCAGATGCAACAGGCGTATTACTCAGCCCACCTGCTGCGCCTTCTCCCGGTTCAGGCGAGAAGTCGTGCCTTACTCGGCTTTCAGGCCGTCAGCGGAGACCGCTTTGACGCCTTTGATTTTCTTGGTGATCGCTACAGCGGTAGCTTTTTGAGCGTCAGTCACTGCAACGGTGGAGGACAGCGATACAACACCTTTGTTGGTTTCAACTTTGATGTCGGTGCCAGGAATGCCTTTTTCGGTTACCAGGTCGCTTTTGACTTTGGTGGTGATCCAGGTATCGGAAGTAGCTTCCTTGGCCTTGGTCACTTCACCCGCCGCCAGAGTCATCGGGGCTTGGGTGGTAGTGGTTTGTGCAAATGCTGCGTTGGCCATGGTCAGGGTCAGCGCGGTTGCAGCAGCGGCAGCGATAGCGAACTTCTTCATACGAGTAACTCCTGTTTTTCTATAAAGTCTGCTGTGTGTCTTATTCAGCAGGGTTGCTGTGTATGTTGCGAACGGTGTGCCAACTTTGAGACAGCCAATAAATCTATATAAATCAGCCACTTAATAAATCACTCGATTTTCGGATTCATGCAAAATGCATGACTTGGTGATTCTCTACATGCAAGTTGCGGGTTTTGCGTTGGGCCTAAGGCCATGAATTGTCGGGGATTTTTTTGTTTTAGGAATTCGCGGGCGCTGTTCCAGCAGAAAGCCCCGCTTTTCAGGGCTAATGCGGTTCACTTAAGAAAGTTTTGGGGTTGGGGTTGGGGTTGGGGTTGGGGACATATCCGTTTTTTTGGTGACGGCGGCTATTGGTTCCGCCCTGACGGCGGGTTACTTGGAAGAGCGCCAAGTAACCAAGCGCTTGCGCCCCTGACGTACGGTGCCTCGCCTAGGCTCGGCATTCCCTCACTCCGGTCCTGCTCCGTGGGCCCGCCGCCATCGGCCATCCATGGCCGGGGGCGGCTAACCCGGCATCCATGCCGGGTTGCCCACTACGCAGAACCTGCGTTCGGCCTTCCGACGGAGCAGATCAAGATCAAGATCAAAAGCGGAAGGCGAGCTAACGCTCGACCTGATGAGTGGTGAGGAGCAAAAGCACTGCGCCGGTCTGCTCTGCTTTATGTGGGAGTGAGCCTGCTCGCGATGCCTTTGCTGTTGATCGTTCCCACGCTCCGCGTGGGAATGCCGCCGGGGACGCTCTGCGTTCCGCTGTCGACACCAAGCTTGAGTCTTGCGCAAGGGTGACGCGGAGCGTCACGGGATGCATTCCCACGCGGAGCGTGGGAACGATCAGGGTCAGGATCAGGACGCGCAAGCGTTGAAGAATCAGGTCGGCCCGTAGGCCGCCTCGCTTTGCTTTGGCGGTGCACGCCCCCTCGTGAGGCCGAGCGCAGGTTCTGCGCAGTGGGCAACCCGGCATGGATGCCGGGTTAGCCGCCCCCGGCCATGGATGGCCGATGGCGGCGGGCCCACGGAGCAGGACCGGAGCGAGGGTATGCCGAGCCCTAGCGAGGCACCGAACGTCAGGGGCAAGAGCCCTTGGTTACTTGGGGCTTTTCCAAGTGACCCGCCGTCAGGGCGGAACCCTAAGCCGCCGTTACCGCAGCAATGGATATGTCCCCACCCCAACCCCAAAACTTACTTAAGTGAACAGCATTAATCTTTCCGGGGCAGGGCTTTGGCTTTCAAGCGAATGACCGAGCGTTATGTTGCAGAACCGGTGCAATTTTTAGGCAAGAAGTCTTGTTGCGCGGTGCTGGTGCAAACCCAGCCAGTGGTTGGATCACGAGTCAACGTGATTGTCTTGCTTACCACTGGAGCCGGGGCATTCACCAGCGTGCAGACGATGGTACCTATGCCTGTTGCAGCCACACCCGTCACTGTCAAAGTACAGTTAGACGTAGCGGAGGCACCCGCCGGTGCCACGTTGGTGGTGGTTGGCGCAGTCCCCTGATTGATCACCTCTTCATACGGCACCTTCATCGCCGAAATCTCGGCCAGACCCGCCGTTACCTTGGCCTTCGCCTGATACTTGGAATACATCGGCAACGCAAACGTCGCCAGAATCCCGATGATCGCCACCACGATCAGCAGCTCGATCAGGGTAAAACCTTTTTGAGTATTCATAGACAAGCTCCACGCATGAGTCGAAATCTCATGACCTGAATTAGCCCCAGCACAGCCCGTGCCAAGCACCACGCCCCATGCCAGCAGGGCGCACGCGCCATAAACAGCCCTTCCCTACCCCCAGTAACCGCACTATCTGACACTTTTTGTCACCTGATGCCCGCCGTTTGGCTCAGCTCGTTGACTAGGCTATAAGTCATGAACTGTCTGCGTCCGGTATCCCCATGAATGACATCGCCCTTAGCGGTCTGGCCAAGCAATTGGTCCTGGCCGAGCTGCTCACTGAACAAAGCGCGCAACAGGCGTATCAGCAAGCTCAACGCAGCAAAATCTCACTGGTCAATTACCTGGTGCAGAACAAACTGGTGAAGAGCCAGCAGATTGCCGAAATCGCCTGCGAGCACTTTGGCATGGCGCTGCTCGACCTCAACTACCTGGACAAGGAAACCCAGCCACGAGGGCTGGTGAGCGAAAAGCTGGTTCGTCAGCACCACGTCCTGCCTCTTTGGCGACGCGGCAACAAATTGTTTGTCGGCGTTTCCGACCCGACCAACCATCAAGCCATCAACGACATCCAGTTCAGTACCGGGTTAACCACCGAAGCCATCCTGGTGGAGGACGACAAGCTCGTCGACGCCATCGAAAAATTCTTCGACAGCCATTCCACCGGCCTTGAGGACATGGCAGATGTCGACCTTGATGGTGTGGACACCGAGTCAGTCGATGACAACAGAAGGGACGCCATCGCAGGTCAGGATGCCGATGACGCTCCGGTGGTGCGCTTCGTTCACAAGATGCTGCTCGACGCGATCAAAAGCGGCTCTTCCGATTTGCATTTCGAGCCCTACGAAAAATCCTACCGTGTGCGGATGCGCACCGACGGCATGCTGCGTGAAGTCGCCAAGCCGCCGATTCAATTGGCCAATCGTATTGCGGCGCGGTTGAAAGTCATGGCCAGCCTCGACATCTCCGAGCGGCGCAAACCTCAGGACGGGCGGATCAAGATGCGCTTGTCCAAGACCAAGTCCATCGACTTCCGGGTCAACACCCTGCCGACCTTGTGGGGCGAGAAGGTGGTGATCCGGATCCTCGACCCGTCCAGCGCACAAATGGGCATCGACGCCCTCGGCTATGAACCCGAGCAGAAAGACCTGTACATGGCCGCGCTGAAACAGCCACAAGGGATGATCCTGGTCACCGGCCCCACCGGTTCGGGCAAAACGGTATCGCTCTACACCGGCTTGAATATCCTGAACACCGTGGACATCAACATTTCCACCGCCGAAGACCCGGTAGAGATCAACATGGAGGGCATCAACCAGGTCAACGTCAATCCGAAACAGGGACTGGATTTTGCCCAGGCCCTGCGTTCGTTTCTGCGTCAGGACCCGGACGTCATCATGGTCGGCGAGATCCGCGACCTCGAAACGGCTGAAATCGCCATCAAGGCCGCCCAGACCGGGCACATGGTGCTTTCCACCCTGCACACCAACAGCGCCGCCGAAACCCTGACCCGCTTGCACAACATGGGCATTCAGGGTTTCAACATCGCCACCTCGGTCACCCTGATCATTGCTCAGCGACTGGCGCGCAAACTGTGCAGCCATTGCAAGAAACCCATCGAGATTCCCCGTGAGGCGTTACTCAAGGAAGGTTTCCCCGAGGAACGCATCGGCTCGTTCACGATCTATGAGCCGGTCGGTTGCGACCAGTGCAACGGCGGCTACAAAGGTCGGGTGGGGATTTACGAAGTGGTGAAGAACACCCCGGATCTGCAACGCCTGATCATGGCCGAAGGCAACTCGCTGGAAATCGATATCCAGATGCGCAAGGACGGTTTCAACGACCTGCGCACTTCCGGCCTGATCAAGGCCATGCAAGGCGTCACCAGTCTTGAAGAAATCAATCGGGTCACCAAGGACTGAACATGGCGGTCAAAGCAGCAAAAATCAGCGTCTACGCCTGGGAGGGCACGGACAGGAAAGGCACCCGGATGACCGGCGAGTTAAGCGGTCAGAACCCCGCATTGATCAAGGCCCAGTTGCGCAAGCAGGGCATCAATCCGGGAAAGGTGCGCAAGAAATCAGCCTCGATCTTCAGTTTTGGCAACCGTATCAAGGCTCAGGAAATCGCCCTGTTTACCCGGCAGATGGCGACCATGATGAAAGCCGGTGTGCCGCTGTTGCAGTCGTTCGACATCATTGGTGAAGGTTTCGATAACCCGGCCATGCGCAAACTGGTGGACGAGGTGAAACAGGAAGTCGCAGCCGGTAACAGCTTCGCGGCATCGTTGCGTAAAAAACCGCAGTATTTCGACGAACTCTACTGCAACCTGGTCGACGCCGGAGAGCAGGCGGGCGCCCTGGACACCCTGCTGGAGCGGGTGGCGACCTATAAGGAAAAGAGCGAAAGCCTCAAGGCCAAGATCAAGAAAGCCATGACCTATCCACTGGCGGTGGTGTTTGTGGCGATCATCGTCACCGGCATTCTGCTGGTCAAGGTGGTGCCGCAGTTCGAATCCGTGTTCAAAGGTTTTGGCGCCGAACTGCCGGCCTTCACGGTCATGGTCATCAGGCTGTCGGAGTTCATGCAAGCGTGGTGGTGGGCGATGCTCGGCGTGCTGATCGCGACCGTGTTCGGTGTGCGCCGCGCCTTCAAGACGTCCGAGGCCTTTCGGGACAAAATGGACACCTGGTTGCTGAAGCTGCCATTGATTGGCACGCTCATGTACAAGTCTGCCGTGGCCCGCTACGCCCGCACGCTGTCGACCACCTTCGCCGCTGGCGTGCCGCTGGTCGAGGCTCTGGAATCAGTAGCTGGCGCCACCGGCAACATCGTGTTCAAGCGAGCGGTCCTGCGGATCAAACAGGACGTGTCGACCGGCATGCAGCTGAATTTTTCCATGCGCACCTCCGGTATTTTTCCCAGCATGGCCATTCAGCTGACAGCGATTGGCGAAGAATCCGGTGCACTCGACGACATGCTGGACAAGGTCGCGAGCTTCTATGAGGACGAAGTGGACAACATGGTCGACAACCTGACCAGCCTGATGGAACCGTTCATCATGGTGGTGCTGGGTGTGGTCGTCGGTGGCCTGGTCGTCGCGATGTACCTGCCCATCTTCCAACTCGGCGCGGCGATCTGACATGCCCTTGAACGACATTCTGACCTTCTACCCGCTGGTGTTCGTGGTGATCGCATTGGCAGTTGGCCTGCTGGTGGGCAGCTTCCTCAATGTGCTGGTCTGGCGCCTGCCGAAAATGCTCGACCGCGAATGGCGGTTGCAAGCCCGTGATGTGCTGGGCGTGCCGCAGGAAGCCCCCGGCCCGACCTACAACCTTATGCTGCCGCATTCCCAATGCCCGCATTGCAACCACCGCATTCGCGCGTGGGAAAACATTCCGCTGCTCAGTTATGTTTTTTTGCGGGGGCGATGCTCAAGCTGTGCCGCTCCGATCAGCAAGCGCTATCCGCTGACCGAACTGGCCTGCGGCCTGCTTTCGGCGTTTATCGCCTGGCATTTCGGTTTCGGCTGGCAAGCCTGCCTGCTGATGGTGCTGACCTGGGGCTTGCTGGCGATGAGCCTGATCGATGCCGAGCACCAACTGCTGCCGGATGTGCTGGTGCTGCCGCTGCTGTGGCTGGGATTGATCGTCAACAGCTTCGGGCTCTTCGTGTCCTTGCATGAAGCTTTGTGGGGCGCGGTGGCCGGTTACCTGACGTTGTGGTCGGTGTTCTGGCTGTTCAAACTGATCACCGGCAAGGACGGCATCGGCCAAGGCGATTTCAAGTTACTGGCGATGCTCGGTGCCTGGGGCGGCTGGCAGATGTTGCCGTTGACGCTCCTGCTGTCATCGCTGGTGGGGGCCGTTATCGGGGTGATTCTGCTGCGTTTGCGCCAGGCGAAAACCTCGACACCGATACCCTTCGGCCCCTTTCTGGCGATTGCCGGCTGGATTGCCTTGCTCTGGGGTGGTCAAATAACCGACTTCTATTGGCAGTTTGTCGGTTTGAAATGAATACCCCTGTGGAAAAACCCTGGATTCTTGGCTTGACCGGCGGCATCGGCAGCGGCAAAAGCGCGGCGGCCCAACATTTCATCGACCTGGGTGTGCACGTTGTCGATGCCGACCACGCGGCACGCTGGGTGGTGGAACCGGGTCGCCCGGCGTTGGCCAGCATCGCTGAACATTTCGGCCCCGGCGTGTTGCAAGCCGACGGACAACTGGATCGTGCAGCGCTGCGCAAACTGATCTTCGAGGTGCCCGAGGAACGCCGTTGGCTTGAGGCGTTGCTGCATCCGCTGATCGCCAAGGAAATCGCCGATCATCTGGCCAAGGCACAATCGCCTTACGCGATTCTGGTTTCGCCGTTGCTGATCGAGTCCGGGCAGGCCGCCATGACCCAACGGGTGCTGGTGATCGATGCACCGGAACAGCTACAGATCGAACGCACCCTGCAGCGCGACCAAACGAACGAGCAACAGGTCCAGGCGATCCTCAAGGCCCAGTCCAGCCGCCAGGACCGCGTGAGCCATGCCGACGATGTGGTGGTCAACGACCGCGACCTCGCCTGGCTGCACAGCGAGGTCGAACGCCTGCATCACTTTTACCTTACTTTGCGTGGAGGCCAGTCATGAGCCAGACCCCAACCGTCAATTGCCCAACCTGTGGCGCACCTGTTGAATGGGTTGCCAGCAACGTCAATCGGCCATTCTGCTCGGATCGCTGCAAGCTGATCGACCTCGGCGCCTGGGCGTCGGAAGAACACAAGATTCCGGTCGCCCCGGATGCCGAGGATGAAATGTTTTCCGGGGATTTCGACCCGCGTCACTGATGACTCAAGGTCGCATAAATCCGTACTCCTGGCTGTCATCGAGGTTTTCTGCCAGAAAACTCAACTCATCGGCCAGGTCTTCCAGACTGCGCACTGCCTTGCTCTGCTGCACCACCGCACTGAGCAAGGCGCGCAGGCTCAGCCCCGGATCGAACCCCACTTCCTGCGCCGCATCCAGACTTTGACGCACCTCTTGCCTTGCCCATTCGTAGACGCTCATTTCAATACTCCTGACGGTTTTGCAGAGCATGAAAGCAGCAGCGTTTAATGGATTTGATATGGGTCAAGACTTGGGATCGTCGTCTTTCCAGGGCGCCGAGAGGTAGCGGGTGCGATTGAACGTTTCCAGCCATTCCGGACTGAACACCACCAGCGCGCTGACGATCATTCCGTTGATAAACGCTTCCGGAAAAATAAGCAGCCACAGATAGCCGACAAAATCTTCGAGCCAGTAAGGCATGGCAAAACGTTCGTCAAACCATAGCAACGTGAGCGCCAGCAGAAGACACAGCAGCGCCGATAACGCTGCCGCAAAGAAACCGGAAACGAAGATATACACAAAGGGATTTCGCGGCTGCGCTCGCTCCACGAGAATCGCACAGCACTCAGTGACCAGAACCGGCAGCAATATGAACAGAGCGCCATTGATCCCTAAAGCCGCGAGGTCCTGACGCCCGAGCATCACCAGCCCGGTTTGCGCAACCAAACCACCGATGATCGCCAGCGGCCAATCCAGCAGCAAGGTCACCGCGGTCATGCCGATGAAGTGGTAAGACACGCCCGTGTCGAAATCACGGCGTACCAGCCACAGCATAAACAGGGCGAACACCGTACCGAACAGCAAATGCTGACGGCGACTGTCACTGAACAGCTCAACCCAGGGCGCACGGCAGATGGCCCAGAGCAGCACGGGCACATATATCAACCAGCCGACCGTCAGGCTTTGCGGTGACAGCAGCTCGGCACCGATCATGGCCGCGCCTTCTCCAGCGCCTGGGCCCACAAAGGCAGACGACTGAACAGCAACACAGGCCAATAGTTCACGTTCATCCCCTTGTTGAATCGTGTGCTTTATGGCCCTCAGTCTACACCGCCCTCTCTGGCTGCCCAGTCACGCCCTTTATCGGTAAACGCTTTATGCTTTTCGCAGGATCATCGCGCTCATCCGCCGAGCGCAATGATCGCGGTGATTAAAATGGCCCCGGTGACCGCCATTGCCACACCACCTTGCCACGGTGTTGCGCCGGCGTACTTGGCGAGTATCCAGCCGGCGATGAACAGCACCGCAAGGCCGACGAGATTAGACACGCGCACGGCGAGCGCAGTCTCCTCAAGCAGGAGAAACGGCACCACCAGCGGAAATGTCGCGAGCACTACCAACAGGAAAACGCCGACAGCGCCCTTGAAATCATCCAGGCCGAGGCGCGGCGGCAAGGGCATGGCTGAATGGTTGACCATACTGCAGCGCAGTGACTCCAGCTCATCGGTGCCGACCACCGACGCGAAACGCGGTGGCAATGCCTCAGCAATCAGCGCTTGCCCGGCGGCGGCGTCGGCCGCGCCATATAGACGTGTGAGTAACGTAAGGTTGCGTGTGCGCTCGATCAGCGTTCGCAATAAATACATCACGGCGTCCGCAAGTCCCCAGGCGAGGTTACAACCCAGCGCGGCGATCATCATCGTACGTTCCGCCTCCTCGCCAGCCGTCGCCACGCTGATTGTTCCAGTGAAGGTCATTGCCATGAGCAGGCCGAAGATGACTTCCGTGACTCGATCGACCGGATCAAGTACACGAGCTCGCTTTGGCTTTCCAGTGCTTTGCATGCACTCATCCTCCCCCTGGCTGCGTCAGGGATGCCTGTTGCCTAAATCACGAATCCCAGGACCGGTTAAGCCTGGTAACTCGCAACCACTTGCTCAAGGTTTAAAAACATTCGTGTCTGGCTTAGCTCTGCCAAGGGCGAATGCATCATCATGGCCGATACAGTGGGGTTCATGCCGACCAGCAACAGTGTCACGCCTTGATCGTACATTCGGCGCTCAGCTTCTATGAGCATTTTGAGCGCGGTGTATTCCAGATCGAATACACCCGTGAAATCGATAGCCACGACGCGTGGTTTCGCCTCGACGATCAATGCCTGCAACTTTTGTCCGACTCTCTCGGCATTGGCGAAGAAAATCCGGCCTTCGGGGCGCAGTAAAAGCAAATCGCAGAATTGCTCATCGAGGGGATTAGCGTCGCTCCTGGGGCGAAAGATGTTGGTTCCTGGCTTGCGAACCATGACATAGACCGGCGGGTCGGAACCCTGATGAGCCAAGGCCAGAAGTGACACGATTATTGCGACGACGATGCCTTGCAATGTTCCAAGGATCATGACTCCTAACGTTGCGACAACTGCCCAAATAAACTCTGTACGGCGGACCTTGAGAATCTCTTGAAACTCGGAAGGCTGAATAAGCCCGACTGAATAGACGATGACCACGGCAGCCAACGTGGCATTGGGCATCAAGCCGATATACGGGGCCAACAACAGGCAGGTACCGAATGCCAAAATGGCTGTTATCAATCCCGCCAATTGAGTGTTGGCCCCGGCCAGCCGATTGACCGCCGTCTGCGTCGTTCCCCCTCCGGTGGTCATGGCGCCGAGGAAAGCTCCCCCGATGTTGGCCATGCCGGTCACGATCAATTCCCGGTTTGCTTGAGGCGAAGGTTCATCATTGCGACTGAAGGCACGCCCCGCAGCAATGGTTTCGGTAAAACTCATCAGCGCGATGCCCGCCGCAGAAGGCCAGAGCTGTGTCACTAACCCCCACGCGGGCAACGTCACGGCGGGTAAACCTGTTGGAACATGACCGACAACCGAAACACCATGGTGATCCAGACCCAATAAGCTCACCCCGGCAATCCCAATGGCTACCGCTGCCAATGGCGCAGGTATGGCAGGAGTAAAGCGCTTCATGCTGATCAGGATAAGCACCATGAGCGCTCCGACGGCGACAGTCGGTAACGACGCATCAGGGATGCCCTGCAACGTGACCAACACGTTATGGAAGAAGCCGCCCTTCTCGATATGAATGCCGATGAGTTTGGGAATCTGATCGAGCACTATGACGACGCCGATTCCTGCCTTGAATCCAACCAGTACGGGCTCGGAGATAAAGCTGGCGACAAAGCCCATGCGCAAGATCCCCGCCAGGATGAGGAATCCCCCTACCAGCAGGGTCAATGTGGCTGATGCCGTCATCAAGTCTGCGCCGGAGGCCCCAACCTGCGCGAGTGCCGAGCCAGCAAGGATGGCGAGTGTCGTAGTCGTACTGAAACTGAGCGGCCGCGACGATCCGAGCAGGGCATAAATCAGCGTCGGCACCATGACTGTATACAGCCCGACCTGCACCGGCAGACCCGCAATGGTGGCGTACGCCAACGCTTTGGGTATGACCACCGCCGCAGCGGTCAGACCTGCAACCGTATCGCCTTTGAGCCAAGCCTGCCGATAGTTGCCCATCCACTCCGGTACTGGCATACGCGAGCGGCTGTCCGAATGCGCAAGCGCAACTTGAGACGGGTCAATCCGTTGGGGTTCATTCGGTCCAGAGGGGCGCTGGCTCATTGAATACTCCCGAGCGAAATTGCATTCAGCAACTCATCCCTGCGAAGTCAGTATGGAAATGCGGCGGACGTCGTGATTTGCGTTAAATCAACTATTCTTCGCGCGGGTAGTTCCCGAGCCGTTTTACATCAAGTATCTGGCTATAAGCATTGATCAATTTGAATCCGATTCGAAATATCGCCTGTGTATCAGCCAGATGATTTCACTTCGTTTTCGAAACCCACCTCCTCATCGATTCGTCTTGTCCGCGCTGTGGCAAGTAATGTTTTTCGCTGTAACGGGTTGCCCGGCTGTCCCGTTGCGTACAGTTGATATTTGTCAGAAATGCCACCTTCTACGGGTGTTAGCTTTTTAATAAGAAATGGCTACTTTATAAGAAATGCCTACGTATCCATTCATATAACCTAAACGGGCATGGGAGGGGCGCAGGCGTGAATATCAAGAATGCCAGACAGCCTGCCGGCTTTTCATTTGCCCTTGTCTTGGGGGCTTTGAGCTTGCTTTACGGCTGCGGCAAAGAACCGGCTTCACCGGCACGCAAGCCGCCCGAAGTGACGGTCATGACGGTCACCGCCAGCAACACGCCAGTAACCTTCGAATTCGTCGCCCAGACCCAGAGCTCCCGCGAGGTGGAAATCCGTGCTCGCGTGGCCGGATTCCTGGATAAGCGGCTGTATACCGAAGGCGATCTGGTGAAGGCCGGGCAGACGCTGTTCCAGATGGACCGTAAACCCTTTGAGGCCGCGTTGGTATCGGCCCAGGGGCAACTGGCGCAGCAACAGGCCCGTTGGGAAGTGGCCAAGTCGACGCTGGCTCGAGTCCGCCCACTGGCGGCGCAGAATGCGGTCAGCAAGATGGACCTGGACAATGCCGTCGGCAACGAGCGTGAGACCCGTGCCGCCGTATTGGCCGCAGAGGGTAATGTACGCACCGAGCAATTGAACCTCAGTTACACCACCATCACCTCTCCCCTCACCGGGCTTTCAAGCTATGCCAAAAAACAGGAAGGCAGTTATGTGACGCCAGGTGAGTCGGGACTGCTGACGTCCGTGTCACAGATGGACCCGATGTACGTCAACTTCAGCCTCTCGGAAAACGAAACCCTGAAGTACCGCGACGAGATCGCTGCCGGTCATCTTGTTTTCCCGCCACGCAGTGAGTTTGTCGTTGAAGTGGTCCTGGCCGACGGCACCGTGGTGCCCAACACCGGCAAGGTGAATTTCCTCGCGCCTTCCTACAGCCAGGGCACCGGCACCTTCCTGGTTCGGGCAGTGCTCGCCAACCCGAATGGCCAGCTCCGTCCCGGTCAGTTTGTACGGGCCCTGGCCAAAGGCGCTTCCCGGCCCAACGCTATTCTTGTGCCGCAAAAGGCCGTGCTGGAAGGTGCCAAGAGCCACTTCGTCTGGGTCCTCAATGCCGAAGGCAAACCCGAGCAACGGGTGGTCGAAGTGGGCGACTGGCAAGGCGACAACTGGTTCATCAACAAAGGCCTGCGGGCGGGCGAGCGCATCGTCGTCGATGGCGCGATCAGGGTCACACCGGGCGGGCCATTGAATATCGTCGATACCCCTGGCGCCGCCCCCGCGAGCGCAGCCAATGGGCAACCAGTAAAAGCCAATGGCGGGGAACGCCAATGAGCATTTCCCACTATTGCATCGACCGGCCGATCTTCGCTTCGGTGATCTCCATCATCATCACCCTGGCCGGTGCAGTGGCCATGCTCAAACTCCCCGTTGCGCAATACCCGGACATCACCCCGCCGCAGATTACGGTGGCCGCGACGTACCCCGGCGCCGATGCACAGGTCGTGGCCAATAACGTCGCCGCGCCCATCGAGCAGCAGGTCAACGGCGCCGACAACATGATCTACATGAACTCGTCGAGTTCGGCGACGGGCAACATGACCCTCAACGTTTTCTTCGAGATCGGCACCGATCCGTCGCTGGCCCAGGTCGACGTTCAGAACCGGGTCAATCTGGCCTTGCCGCAATTGCCCTCCGCCGTGCAGAGCCAAGGCATCCAGGTGCAGAAGAAATCCTCGGCGTTCATGATGGTGCTTGCCGTGTATTCCGCTGGCGAGCGCTACGACAGCACCTACGTCGCCAACTACGCCAACCTGTATATCCTCGATGCGATCAAACGGATTCCGGGGGCGAACCAGGCCAGCATCTTCGGCACGCCCGACTATGCCATGCGGATCTGGCTCAAGCCTGACCGCATGGCCCAACTGGGCATCACCGCCGCCGACGTACAGAGATCCGTAGCCAATCAGAACCAGCAGTTCGCCGTGGGCCGGGTCGGTCAGTCGCCAACGGGGCAACCTGTCGAGCAGTCTTTTGCGGTGACGACCAAGGGACGTCTGACCGAACCTTCGGAATTCGAGAACATTATCTTGCGCGCCAGCAACGACGGCGCCGCCATCGTTCGACTCAAGGACGTCGGACGCGCCGAGCTGGGGCAAAAAGACTATTCCCTGCGCAGCACCTATCAGGGCCGGCCGGCGACATTGATTGCCGTGTATCAGCAACCCGGCGCCAACGCCCTCGACGTTTCTGCGGCGGTGACCAAGACCTTGTCCGATATGAAGGCCACGTTTCCCGAGGGCATCGAATACAAGATCGTGATGGACACCACGGCCTTTACCCGCGCTTCGATTTCCGAGGTGATCCACACCTTCTTCGAAGCGTTGGTGCTGGTGGTCATCGTGGTTTACATCTTCCTGCAAAGCCTGCGTGCCACGCTCATTCCGGTGCTGGCGGTGCCGGTATCGATTGTCGGCACGTTCATCGGCATGTCCGCCCTCGGATTTTCGGTGAATATGCTGACGCTGTTCGGCATGGTGCTGGCGATCGGTATCGTGGTGGACGATGCGATCGTGGTGATCGAAAACGTCGAACGCAACATGCATGTGCACAAGATGACGCCCAAGGACGCGGCGAAACGGGCGATGGATGAAGTGGCAGGTCCCGTGGTGGCCATCGTGCTGGTGCTGTGCGCGGTGTTCATTCCGGTGGCCTTCATGGGCGGTATCACCGGTCAGCTGTACAAACAGTTCGCGATCACCATCGCCATTTCCGTGGTGATTTCCGGCCTGGTCGCCTTGACCCTCTCCCCCGCCCTGGCCGCCTTGCTACTCAAACCTCAGCACGGCGACAAGAACGCATTTTTCCGCTGGTTCGAACGCAACTTCGAGCGCATGACCGAGGGCTACTCACGCTCGGTGGCCTTCATGATCAAGCGCTTCGTGCTGGCGTTGCTGCTCTTTGCCGGGATGATCGTGCTGATCCTGTTGATTGGGCAGCGCATTCCCAGTGCGTTCCTGCCACCGGAAGATCAGGGCTACTTGCTTGGCGCGGTGATCATGCCCGACGCCGCCAGCCTCGATCGCACCGGTGAGGTGGGCAAAGTAGCCAGTGACTTCTTCATGAACGACGAAGCCGTCGAAGGCGTCGCGATCGTTAACGGCTACAGCCTGCTCGACGGACAGAACAAGAACAATGCCGGTGCGTTTTTCGTCGGTTTCAAGGATTTCGAAGGACGCTACAAAGACTCCGATACCATCAAGGCACAAAGCGCCCCGGCGGTGATTCAGAAAGCCGCGCGGGCGTTTTCCACGGTTCAGGGCGGGATCATTCTGCCGGTCAACCCACCTTCGATTCCTGGCCTCGGTACGACCGGCGGGATGGAGGTCTGGGTTCAGAGCAAGGGTGACGCCAGCATCGATCAACTGGCGGAAATGGTCGCTAATCTGGTGGCGAAGGCCAAGGAGCGGCCGGAACTGGGCGCTATCACCTCCACCTTCAACGTGTTTTCCCGCCAGCTGATGGTGGACGTCGACCGGGAAAAAGCGGAAACCCTGGGGGTGCCGGTCGAAGATGTCTACAGCGCCATGCAGACCATGTTCGGCTCGCTGTACGTTTCGCAATTCAACAAGTTCAGTCGGCTGTGGCAGGTGATTTTGCAGGCCGAACCGGCGTATCGCTTGAAGGCCGAGGACCTGCGCGAGATCTACGTGCGCAGCAAAAACCATGACATGGTGCCGCTCAAAGCCCTGCTGACCACCCGTTACGTTACCGGCCCCGACCTGCTGACCCGTTTCAATAACTTCCCGGCGGTCAAACTCACGGCGAACCCGGCGCCCGGCTACAGCTCCGGCCAGGCGCTCAATGCCCTGGAAGAAATCAGCGCGCAAATCATGACCAACGACTACGCGCTGGCCTTGAGCGGCGAGGCGTTCGAAGAGAAAAAGAGCGGCGGTGCCTCCTCCCAGGTGTTCATTTTTGGCCTGGTGATGGTGTTCCTGATTCTCGCGGCGCAATACGAAAAATGGTCGCTGCCGGTGGGTGTGCTGCTGGCGGTGCCATTTGCATTGTTCGGCGCGCTGCTCGCCGTCCTGATTCGAGGCTTGAGCAACGACGTCTACTTCCAGATCGGCTTGACCATGCTGGTGGCGCTGGCGGCGAAGAACGCCATTTTGATTTTCGAGTTTGCGGTGCTCAACCGGGAAACCGGCATGTCGGCCTACGATGCCGCCATGACTGCCGCAAGGGAACGGCTGCGCCCTATCGTGATGACGTCCCTGGCGTTCATCCTCGGCTGCGTTCCGTTGGCCATTGCTGTGGGTGCTTCGGAGAACAGTCGTCACTCCATCGGGACCGGGGTGATTGGCGGCATGTTGGCGGCGACGGTGATTGCGATCTTCTTCATCCCTCTCTTCTATTACCTGATTGAAAGAATGTTCGGGGAAAAGGACGCCGAGCAAAAGACTGTCAGGCCGGCTGCACCGCCGCAGGCTGCGCAGATTCCCGATGGTGCGGCGCAAAACAGACATGAGGGGGATTGAGATGCGCAAGCCCACCGTCCCTCTGCTGCTGTATTTGTGCCTCGCGGGTTGCATGGTGGGGCCTGACTATCAGCCCCCGAAAATCGACACCCCCGCGGCGTACCGTTACGCGGACAAGGAAGCAAAGAATCTGTCGAACACCTTGTGGTGGGAGCAATTCCAGGACCCTGTCCTGAATGACCTGATCCGCATCGCGTTGCAAGAAAACAAAGACATCAAGATTGCCGCCGCGCGGGTCGAAGAATTCCAGGGCCGGTACGGTCAAACCCGTTCCCTGTTGTTCCCGCAAGTCGGGCTGGGTACCCAGGCGCAACGAAACCGTTCGCAGCGGGACAACGGCCCGGTGCCGCTGGACCCAACGGTGGATCCGGTGTTCAACAACTACCAGGCCATTCTCAGCGTGAACTGGGAACTGGATATCTGGGGCCGTTTGCGCCGCCTCGACGAATCCGCCCGTGCCGATCTGCTCGCTTCGGAAGAAGGTCGTCGAAGCGTCATATTGAGCCTGGTGGCGTCGGTAGCATCGAGTTACGTGACGCTGCGCGATCTCGACCGGGAGCTGGAGATCGCCCGCACGACCGCCAAGGTGCGCGGCGACTCTTATGAAATATTCAAACTACGCTTTGGTGCCGGCACCATTTCTGAAATGGAATTGGCACAAAACCAATCCGAGTACGAGCGAACCCGGGCGTCTGTTGCGCAATTCGAACCCTTGGTCGCGCAACAGGAAAACGCCCTGGCCGTGCTACTGGGGCGCAACCCGGGGCCGATCATTCGAGGGCGCGACCTGAGCCAACTGAATCTGCCAACGGTGCCTGCCGGCTTACCGTCTGACTTGCTTGAGCGGCGACCCGATTTGCGTCAGGCGGAGCTGAATCTTATCTCGGCAAATGCGCAGATTGGCGCGGCCAAGGCCCAGTATTTCCCGACTATCTCCCTGACCGGGCTGTTAGGGTCTGCCAGCAACCAACTGTCGAACCTGTTCACCGGGCCCGCCTCCACCTGGTCATACGGCGTTGCGGCAAGCATGCCAATCTTCACTGGCGGCGGCATCGCCGGGCAGGTGCAACAAGCTGAAGCCTTCCAGAAACAAGCGCTGTTGACGTACCAACAGGCAATTCAATCGGCGTTCAGGGACGTTGAAAATGCCTTGGTGGCGTCGAGCAAATCCAAAGAGCAGATGAATTACCAGGCAAGGCAAGTCGACGCACTGCGCACATACGCCCATTTCGCACGGCAGCGTTACGAAAACGGCTACACCAGCTACATCGAAGTGCTGGACGCCGAGCGCAGCCTGTTTGACGCCGAGTTGAATTACACCCGCACCCGGGGCTCGGTGTTCACCAACATGATTGATCTGTACAAGGCAACCGGCGGAGGCTGGGTGAGTCAGGCGGACAGTCTGACGGCAACCGCCGCGCAATAGAAACCGTGATCAGGCAACAGGCCAACTGCTCAACGAGCTTATTGAAACCATGGCCTGCCCCAAACGCATTCGACTTCGTTGAGTAAAGGAGCGGATATGTCTCACAACCAAATGGGTTCTGCCAAAGGTGCGGTGGAGAACGTCAAGGGAATGTGGGACGACGAGGTGTTTTTTCGCTCGCGCAAGGAGCGCCTTGAAGCGGGTGAGCGTTTATCCAGGACCTGTCCACATGCGCTTCACGCCGTCTGGAAGCCGACACGCAAACACCGCGACCCCATTGATATTCTGGAAACGTCGAACCGATATCGATTGCCCAGCCTGATTCCTGTGCGCTTCGGGCGCATGCTACGCAGCCCATTCACCTTTCTGCGCGGCTCTGCGGGGGTCATGGCGTATGACCTGGCGACGACTCCGACCACAGGCGTTCGGGTACAAGCCTGCGGAGATTGCCATCTCTTGAACTTTGGACTGTTCGCAACTCCCGAACGTAATCTGATTTTTGATATCAACGATTTCGACGAAACGCTTCCTGCGCCTTGGGAGTGGGATATCAAACGCTTGGCGATCAGTTTTGCCGTGGCTGCCCGCGATCTCCAGATCAGTGACAAAGATGCCCAGGCGATCGCGGTCGAGTGTGTCAGTGCTTACCGCAGGCGCCTGCGCAAACTGTCGAAGATGAGTCCGCTGGAGGTCTGGTATGACCGCCTCGATGCTCAAATGATCATCGACATGGCCCCCAACGCCAAAATCAAAAAAAATAGAGAACAGGTGATCGCCAAAGCAAAAGTACGCATCGGCGATTACCTTTATCCGACCATCAGCAACGAAGTGGCAGGGCGTCGGCGGTTGGTCGATCAGCCACCGATACTGTTTCATGTGTATGAACATGACTTCGAACAGCGTGTGCGGCTGACGCTGCAGGACTATCGATTATCGCTACCCCTCGAACGACGTGTGCTGCTGGATCGTTACCGACTCGAAGACTTTGTCGTCAAGGCCGTCGGGATCGGCAGCGTCGGTACCCATTGTTTCGTGGGCCTGTTTTTTTCCGCGGAAAACCACCCGCTGCTTCTGCAATTCAAGGAAGCCAGTCCTTCGGTACTGGCACCCTTTGCCGGCAAGAGCGAATTCGAGAATCAAGGTCAGCGTGTTGTTACCGGGCAACGGCTAATGCAGTCCGCCAGCGATATTTTCCTGGGCTGGGCGCAGGGAAAAAGTGGCCGGCATTTTTTCGTGCGCCAGTTGAGGGACATGAAAATGTCGGCCCCTATCGAGGGCGCATCGGTTGAACAAATGAAGTTATACGCCGAGTTGTGCGGCCTCACCCTGGCCCGTGCCCATGCAAAATCCGGTGATTCAGCACTCATTAGCGGCTATTTGGGAAAATCGGACACCTTCGATCTGGCCATTGGCAAGTTTGCCATGAGCTATGCGGATCAAAATGCGAAAGATCATGCGTCACTGATAGCCGCCGAAAAATCGGGGCGCATCAAAGCGCTTAGAGAAGAAGACTAATGACGCCGATCCAATCACCGCGCCCGCTAATTAAACGACTACGGAAGCGCATAAACCTTGAACAGCTTCTTGCCCAGATTGCTGATGCCACCCAAGTATTTGTCATAGGCCTGTTCGATTTCACCCGAGCGGTACATTTCACTCAGCGCAGTGTCGACCAGCAAGCGGAAGTTCTCATCGTTGCGATCCACCGCCATTGCCGTCGGCGCGTATTCGAAAATGCGATCCAGCAAGATCAGATTCGCGGCTGCGTAATGCGTGGAGAGAAGATTTTTGATCATCATGCGTTCAGCAAAGAACGCATCGGCTTTACCCTCGGCGACCAACTTGATTCCTGCATCAACGTTCGGAACCGTGACGAGCGTTGCCACAACACCCAGCAACTGCATTTTCTGGCGAATCCACGCTTCAGTGACTCCGCCCGCTATAGTCGCGTAGGTTTGGTTGGACAGCCCATGATTGACCGTTGCGCGCCAGGTCGGCCCGGTATGAGCGACTTTGCCGTTGAGCGCATTCAGCAACGGCTCCGATGCATCCTCGCGCACCACGGCAGAGAGGCCGGCGGTGTAGACGGGCACCGAGAAGCTTACGATTTTGCGCTCTTGCAGGGTGGGCGGCGTCGGTGTGCAAAGGATGTCAACTTTGCCTGAACTGACGGCACTCATCTTCTCTGAGTCAGTGACAGCCTGATAACGCACTTGCATCCCCTGCAAACCCAAATCGGCCTTGACCTTATCGGCGATTTTCAAACAAAGATCGATGGCATAACCCGTAGCTTTATCGCCTGCCTGGTCGCTGAAAGGTGCGAAGTCCGGCAAGTAACCGAGGGTGAAGGTATTGCTCGCCCGCACCCGTTCAAGGGTATTGGCACCGGCCATCAACGACATCAGCCCAAGCAAGCCGACGAAGAAGAGGTGGATGGTTTTTATCAATTTTACGTTCATGTCCCGGTTACCCGAATTCAGATGTCTTTGCATGACTGAACACAACGACTAAGGATTGTCGATTCTGGCTTGAACGGTTGAAGGCGCCTCGACAGAGCGCTTGGCGAGGAAGCCGTAGAGCAAGTACCCGAAAACAAGGACCAGAGCACCGCCGAATACCGCGTCTCTACCGCAGGAAAACAGGGCGTACAGAGAATAGGCCACGGCGATCAGCAAAAGCGTGGTGTTGCGCATGAAGACCCCCGCGCTGACGCGGGCCTTGTACATCATGACCAGCAAGCCGGTAGCCGCCGTAACGTAGGGGATCAGGTTGGTCACCGCCGCCAGGCTGACGAGTTTTCCGAACTGGGCACTGGCATTGGGCGAGATGGTCGACAACGCCATCAGCGTTTGAAGCACACCGCAGACGAGCATGCCGACGATGGGTGCATCGAGTGAGGTCACTTTGCTGAAGAGTTTGGGGAACATGCCTTGGTCAGCCGTCATTTTGGCTGTTTGTGCCAAGGTGAACTGCCACCCCAGCAACGACCCCACACAGGCCATCACCGCCAGCGCCATGATGATGTGACCGACCGCCGGATTGAACATGTGTGCATAGACAAGCGCAAACGGTGCCGTCGAGTTGGCCAGCTCGGCGTTTGGAATGACACCCTGAATAACCGTCGTCGACAGCACATAGATGACTGCCGCACCCAGCGTGCCGAACAGACAGGCCAGCGGCACGGTGCGTTTGGGATCTTCCACTGCATCAGACGCTTGCGCCGCCGACTCCATGCCAAGGAATGCCCACAGGGTCAGGGGAATTGCCTTGCCGATGGCTTCGGAGATGGGCAGGTTGTTCGGGTTCCAGGCGGCAATCAGCAGTTCGGGCTTGAACCAGAACCAGCCGATGATGCTCAACCCGGCCACCGGGATGATCACACCCCACACGGTAATCGCACCAATCTTGCCGGTGATGCCAGGGCCGCCAAAATTCGCCACGGTGGTCAGCCAAAGCAGGCCGACCGTACCGATGAACAACGGGATGGCACCGCTACCCAACCAGGGCACGAACGATGTCATGTACCCGACCGCGGAGATAGCAACTGCGACGTTGGCGATGGCGAGCGAGAGAAAGTACAGGTACGAGCAAAGGAAGAACCCCGATTTGGCATGGGCTTCTTCGGTGTAGGCTGACAACCCGCCGGAGCGCGGACAGTAGATTCCGCACTGGGAAAAACAGTAGGCGATGGCCATGGAACCGATGGCGGTAACGATCCACGACAGAAGCGAAACGGCCCCGAGCTGGGCCATGCTCGTTGGCAACATGATGATGCCCGAGCCCATCATGTTCACCGTCACCAGCGTGGTAAGCCCCATGAGGCTCATTTTTTTGCTTGAGTCGGCCATCGGAAACTCCTTGATCTGCTCAACGGGTTGACCCTCGCGTCCGGCGGTACGCTAAGGAAAGTTAACAAGCTGGCCGTCTCAAAACCCTGAATCGATTAACTGACAACAATAGCTATAGACATAACTAGGGCAGCGCGTTTCTTTTCTTCACTCCCTCGAGAAGAATTGAGTATCACGCGTGAGAGCATTGCTTAAGGGGTGGAGTACATCGTGTTGATTCAGCGCTGGACTGTTTCAGATCTTTCTTTGGTAACAGAGAATAATCTCCAATCATATAGAGGGCATGCGGCGCATTGATTCGCGAATTCAATCGTTCGACAAAAGATTCAGCGCCATCAAGACTGCGAAAACTTACGACCCACACATCCATGTGAACCCACCAGCGATTTAGTACGGGGTCCTTTTCAATAAAAATATTCATTGAAGATGCTCCGAAAATACAAAAATGATGAGCCGGGTCATCCTTGGCTTTTTGAATTAGCTGCAGGTGAGCAAACTATTAAATTGCATCATTGCTTAGTGGGAATCGTGTCCTCAGTCATGCGCAAATCCATTGATAAAAATCAACAATTCCAGCGTAGCGACTCACAGCGCACCGCATAGCGAATGGCAAGCGTTCGCGCAGAGGCACGCGAAATCCCGGCAGACTTTTTTCTTTCGCGACAGACTTTATTCCTTAGGGTCACATTTGAACGCTAAGCTTGGGCCTATGGATGACTCAGATTATTTACGCCTGCTGACCATCGCGGCCGAGCAAGCCAACGCATTTCTGTCCAATGCCCGCAAATGGGAGCGTGAGCGTTGGGTCTGCCAGCGCCTGTTGCAAGGCTTGAACATTCCCTATCGCGCCGACGAATTCGCACCCGCCGGGGAACCGCCGGACGTGCTGTTTCGCGACGCCAATTTTGAGGTGTTCTTCGTACTCGATGAAGGCCGGCGCCTCAACGATGAATGGCGCGACGAGCTGCAACGTCGACGCAGCGCGTTTTCCCTCAGTCAGTTGGTCCGCCGCGAAGCCAAGCCCCGGCGCATTCCAGCCAATGAATTCTTGCTAAGACTGGCGCCGACCTTGCGTAAAAAAGCGCACAACTACAAAGAGCGCGGCATGGACCTCGGGGAACTGGACATCATCGCGTTCGCCAGCCTCAAGCGCGAAGTGCTGGACTTGAACAGCCATTTCCCGCCGCCCACCGAATACCTGCGCCAAGGCTGGCGTTCGTTGTCGCTGGTCGGCCCGACGTTCGCCCGGGTGCTCTTCGCCCATCCGGACGCTCCGGATTTCCTGCGCAGCAACCTCGGGCGCAGCATTGTTTTCGATGTCGGGATCAGCCTGTGAGCCCATTGCAGGAACTGATCGCGCAAGTCCCGCAAGTCGGCCGCGTACGCTGGATCGGCGTGCGCCCGGAACCTCACGTGCCGATGATCGAACTCGAAGCCGTGGAAGCGCGACTTGAAGCCGGCCTGACCGGTGATCGCGCACGGCCCGGCGTACGCAATGCACGGCAGGTGACGTTGATTCAGTGGGAGCATCTGGCGGTGATCAGTTCGCTGATGGGCCGCCCGGACGATCAACCGGTGTTACCGAGTGATCTGCGGCGCAACCTGGTTATCAGCGGTATCAACCTGTTCAGCCTCAAGGGCCGTCGCTTCAAGATCGGCCAGGCGATTTTCGAAACCACCGGTTGGTGCCAGCCTTGCGCACGCCTGCAAAACAACCTCGGGCCGGGGACGTTTCAGGCGGTTCGCGGACATGGCGGAATCACCGCCCGGGTGTTACAAAGTGGAATCATTCGCCTGGACGACACGGTGAGCGTCGAGCCGGTTCCGGACACCGGCTATGCTCCGTTCAACGTTCGTTAAATCAGCCTGTAGCTTCCACACATTCAGCAACGTCTACCTGACGAGGCCTTTATGACCAGCCGCCTGAACCCCGACGACCAGAAGCATGTCGAAGAGTACCTGCACCTGTCCCAGCACCGAGTCGAGCGCCGGCCTTTCCGGCCGTGGATGCTCCTGGTGCTGGTGCTCGCAGTGACCATTGGTTTGGGCCTGTTGAGCCGACTTATCGGTTACCTGGCGCTATGAGCCGCATTGCGCTCGCGAGGGTAACCGCACCTATTTCCTTTAGCCTTGCGAGATATCCCCATGACTCATCGTATTGTCATCGTTGGCGGCGGCGCCGGCGGTCTGGAGTTGGCTACCCGTCTGGGTAAGACTCTGGGCAAGCGTGGCACGGCCAGTGTGATGCTGGTCGACGCGAACCTGACGCACATCTGGAAGCCGCTGTTGCACGAAGTGGCGGCCGGGTCGCTGAACTCTTCCGAAGACGAACTCAACTATGTTGCCCAAGCCAAATGGAACCACTTCGAGTTTCAGCTGGGGCGCATGAGCGGGCTTGATCGCGAACAGAAGAAAATCCAGTTGGCCGCCACCTACGACGAAGCCGGCGTGGAGCTGGTCCCGGCCCGTGAATTGGGCTACGACTCGCTGGTGATCGCCGTCGGCAGCACCACCAATGATTTCGGGACACAGGGCGCGGCGCAACATTGTCTGTTCCTCGACACCCGCAAACAGGCCGAGCGCTTCCACCAGCAACTCCTCAACCACTATCTGCGTGCCCATGCCGGGCAAACCGACAAGGTCGAGCAGATCAGCGTCGCCATCGTCGGCGCAGGTGCCACCGGCGTCGAACTGGCCGCCGAGCTGCACAACGCCGCGCATGAGCTGGCCGCTTACGGGCTCGACCGGATCAAACCGGAAAACATGCACATCACCCTGATCGAAGCCGGACCTCGGGTATTGCCAGCCCTGCCGGAACGCATCGGTGGGCCTGTGCATAAAACCCTGGAGAAACTCGGGGTCAACGTCATGACCAATGCCGCGGTCAGCGAAGTCACGGCCGACAGCCTGATCACCGCCGATGGCAAAGTGATCAACGCCAGCCTGAAGGTGTGGGCTGCCGGGATTCGCGCACCGGGTTTCCTCAAGGACATCGATGGCCTGGAAACCAACCGCATCAATCAACTGCAAGTGCTGCTGACCCTGCAAACCACCCGGGACGAGAACATCTTCGCCTTCGGTGACTGCGCGGCCTGCCCGCAACCAGGCAGTGATCGCAACGTGCCGCCCCGTGCCCAGGCGGCGCATCAGCAGGCGTCGTTGCTGGCCAAATCGCTGAAACTGCGGATCGAAGGCAAGGCATTGCCGGAATACAAATACACCGACTACGGCTCGCTGATCTCGCTGTCGCGGTTTTCGGCTGTGGGTAACTTGATGGGTAACCTGACCGGCAGCGTGATGCTGGAAGGCTGGCTGGCGCGGATGTTCTACGTGTCGCTGTACCGCATGCACCAGATGGCGCTGTATGGCGCGTTTCGTACGGCGATGCTGATGCTGGGCAGCAAGATCGGGCGCGGGACAGAGCCGCGATTGAAGCTGCACTAACTCGGTCCAGTGTGGGAGCGGGCTTGCTCGCGAAAGCGTCATAACATTCAACATCTCTGTTGACTGTGACACCGCTTTCGCGAGCAAGCCCGCTCCCACATGTCTTACTCACCCGCCTGTTGATCTGTGTCTCACTGTATCTCCCCCCGCGATTTCGCCCCTTCGCTTACAAACTCCCCCCTTGCGCGACACAGTAGCGATACACCTCACCCGTTAAATGACCCCATCCGAGCAAGGCAACCCAGCCAGCTACGGTTATCGCCGCCTGACGTGGCGTCCTTTATCGAACGGTTGTGTCGTGCAACCCAGGAGAGTTGAAATGTCCCGTACCACTACAAACACTATTGGTCTGCTCGGCGCTGTCTTGGCCGGCGGCATGATGTTGTCCGGTTCCGTATTCGCTTCGCAGCCTCTGACCCAGGGCTACCTGCTGGCCTCGGCCGAACAGGTGGTGAAAACCCCTGAAGGCAAATGTGGTGAAGGCAAGTGTGGCGATGCGTCGATGGCCAAGACCGACACCGATGGCGACGGCAAAGTCTCCCGCGCCGAATTCCAGGCTGTCGCGCCGAAGGCCAACTTCGACAAGATCGACACTAACCATGACGGTTTCATCGACGAGCAAGAGGCTTACAACAACGTGAAAGCCAACTTCGAAGCCAACGGCAAGAAAATGCCAAAAGGTCTGTTCGAGCACCTGAAAGACCAAGACGGCGCCTAAACGCCCGAAACCAGGCCGCGCTTCTCCACCGAGAAGCGCGGCTTTTTTTGTCTGGCGGATTTACACCTGGAAGCGTTGCACCATCGTGCGCAACGAGTTGGCCAACTGTGAAAGTTCATGGCTTGAAGCGTTGGTCTGGTCTGCCCCGGCGGCGGATCGCACCGACAGGTCACGGATGTTCACCAGATTGCGATCGACTTCACGCGCCACTTGCGCCTGTTCTTCTGCGGCACTGGCGATCACCAGGTTGCGTTCGTGAATCTGGTGCACCGAAGCAGTGATCGTCTGCAACGCCTCCCCCGCTCGCTCGGCCAGAGCCAGCGTTGCGGCTGCGCGCGAGGAACTGGCCTGCATCGAATTCAGCGCCTGGGTTGAACCGCTGCGCATACCCTGGACCATTTGCTCGATTTCCTGGGTCGACTGCTGTGTGCGATAAGCCAGGGCGCGAACTTCGTCGGCGACCACCGCAAAACCCCGACCGCTTTCTCCGGCCCGCGCCGCTTCGATTGCCGCGTTGAGCGCCAGCAAATTGGTTTGCTCGGCAATCGCCCGAATCACATCCAGTACCTTGCCAATATCCTGGGATTGATTGGCAAGGGACTGAACCAACCCGCCGGTAACTTGCACATCACTGGCGAGGGCGCCGATGGCCGTCACCGTTTCGCTGACGCGCTCCTGGCCCGCATGCGCAGACTCGCTTGACTGGCGCGTGGCATCGGAAGTCGACACGGCATTGCGCGCGACCTCCTCCACCGCCGTGGTCATTTCATTGACGGCGGTGGCGGCTTGTTCGATCTCGTTGTTCTGCTGCTGCAGGTTTTGCGTGCTGTCGAGGGTGACCGCGTTCAACTCGTCGGCCGCCGTGGCCAATTGCGCTGCCGAGCCGCTGATACTTTGCAAGGTTTCACGCAGATTCTGTTGCATGGTCGCCAGAGCCTTGAGCAAGCGGCTCACTTCGTCATTGCCGTGGGTTTCGATGGGGCGAGTCAGATCGCCTCGGGCGACGTTCTCCGCGGCATTCAACGCATCGCCCAAAGGCTTGACGATGCTGCGCGTCAGCAGCATTGCCAGGCCAACGGTGGCCAAGGCTGCGAGGGCGATGAACAGACTGACGATCATTCGCGAAGTGTCGTAGTGCGCTGCGGAGTTCTGACTTTCGGCGGCGACCTGTTTGGCAAACAGGTCTGCCAGGTCATTAAGCTGTTTGCCGGAGCCATCGACCACGGTTTTCATGTCCACCAACAACAATTTGGTCAGCTCGTCACGGCGCCCTTGTTCGGCCAGGGAGAATGATTGGGCGATACCGGCACGGTAAGCCGCGAACGTGGTTTTGAACTGGTCATACAGAGCCTTGCCTTCGGCAGTGTTGACCAACTGATCATAGGCGGCGATTTTTTCGCTCAGCTCCTTGTCCCGGGTATCCATCTGGCTGCGGTATTGAGCAATGTTCTTCGGGTCCTGATCCAGCGCCATTCGCAGGGAGATCGTGCGGATGCGCAGCATGATTTCGCGAATCTCGTCGCCACCGCGAATACTCGGCAGCCATTGCTTCTCCACCGCCACCTCGCTGCTGCGGATGCTCGACATCTGCCCCAGGGCGAAAACGCCGAGCAAGGCCACCAGCACGGCGATCAAGGCAAACCCCAAGGCTGCCCGAGGAGCAATATTCAACTGACGAAGCAACATGACGAACGCCCTTTTCTTGTAGTGGTCAGGATTGGGGGCGTCATTTGGCAGTACCCCGCAGCCTCGTTATCGGCAGGTTGTACGACGACTGAAGTGTTGTTTTTTCGAAGACAAAAAAAATCCCCGTATCTTTCGATACGAGGATTTTTAATATGGTCGGGGTAAGGGGATTCGAACTCCTGACATCCTGCTCCCAAAGCAGGCGCGCTACCGGACTGCGCTATACCCCGGTAAAAAAAAGGCACCTTTTAAAGGCGCCTTCTGCGAACAGAGCTTTTGGCGTCTGATCTTAAGATCTGATCCCAGCGTTAACTGGTTTCAAAAATGGTGGGTCGTGTGGGATTCGAACCTACGACCAATTGGTTAAAAGCCAACTGCTCTACCAACTGAGCTAACGACCCAAAAATGGTCGGGGTAAGGGGATTCGAACTCCTGACATCCTGCTCCCAAAGCAGGCGCGCTACCGGACTGCGCTATACCCCGGTTTGAAATTGGCTCCGTGACCAGGACTCGAACCTGGGACCCAATGATTAACAGTCATTTGCTCTACCGACTGAGCTATCACGGAACTACATATTTCAATTTACAACGGTGAAGCTAATTGCATCTCTTCGACTCGTTCGCATCGCTGCGTTCGTGTGTCTGAGGCGCGCTATTCTACAATCTTAAGCACCTCTGTCAACCCCCTAAATTGCATTCAAGTTAATGATTTGCAACTTATTTCAGATTCCTGCTTGGGGAGCAGAAACCCTTCCGGGTGACTTACTGCGGGGCGCACTTTACAAGCCTTTTCCTTTGAGTTCAACAACCTGACGAAAAAAAGGCCTCGCAATGCGAGGCCTCTCCACTTTTGCTGCCCACAAGGATCAGGCAAAGACGATTTCGTCGTTTTCCACTACACCTTTGGCAGTGTCGCCAGGCATGTACCGACCGGACAGAATCAGTTGTGCCAACGGGTTCTCGATCCAGCGCTGGATCGCACGTTTTAGCGGCCGTGCGCCATACACCGGGTCGTAACCCACCGCGATCAACTTATCCATCGCTTCTGGGCTGAGTTCCAGTTTCAGCTCACGCTCAGTCAGACGACTGCGCAGACGACCCAGCTGGATCTCGGTGATGCCCGCAATCTGATCCCGTGCCAATGGCTCGAAGATCACCACTTCGTCGACCCGGTTGATGAACTCCGGCCGGAAGTGTGTGGAGATGGCATCCATCACCGCCGCACGCTGCGCCTCGCGATCACCCACCAGTTCCTGGATCTGCACCGAGCCCAGGTTGGAGGTCATGACGATCACGGTGTTTTTGAAATCCACCGTGCGACCATGACTGTCGGTCAGACGGCCATCTTCAAGCACTTGCAGCAGGATGTTGAAGACGTCCGGATGGGCCTTCTCGACCTCGTCCAGCAGGATCACCGAATAAGGCTTGCGACGCACCGCCTCGGTCAGGTAACCGCCCTCTTCATAGCCCACGTAGCCTGGTGGCGCACCGATCAGTCGAGCCACGGAATGTTTCTCCATGAACTCGGACATGTCGATCCGCACCATCGCCTCTTCAGTATCAAAGAGGAATTCGGCCAGCGCCTTGCACAGCTCGGTTTTACCGACACCGGTCGGGCCGAGGAACATGAACGAACCACTCGGACGATTCGGGTCGGACAACCCGGCTCGCGAACGTCGCACCGCGTTGGAAACCGCGATCACCGCTTCGTCCTGACCGATCACACGCTGGTGCAACAGGCTTTCCATCTTCATCAACTTGTCGCGCTCGCCTTCGAGCATTTTCGACACTGGAATACCGGTCCACTTCGACACGACTTCGGCGATTTCTTCCTCGGTCACCTTGCTGCGCAGCAACTGATTTTCGCTTTTGCCATGCTGGTCGACCATTTGCAGGCTGCGCTCCAGGTCCGGGATCACCCCGTATTGCAGCTCGGCCATGCGGTTAAGGTCGCCTTTGCGGCGGGCAGTTTCCAGTTCCTGACGGGACTGTTCGATTTTCTGCTGGATCTGCGCAGAGCCCTGGACTTCAGCTTTTTCCGCGTTCCAGATTTCTTCGAGGTCCGAATACTCACGTTCATGACGAACGATTTCTTCCTGCAGTTTCTCCAGGCGTTTCTTCGCCGCGTCGTCGCTTTCTTTCTTCAGCGCCTGGGATTCGACCTTCAGCTGAATCAGGCGACGCTCAAGACGATCCAGCACTTCCGGCTTGGAGTCGATCTCCATGCGAATGCGGCTGGCAGCCTCGTCGATCAGGTCAATGGCCTTGTCCGGCAACTGACGGTCGGTGATGTAACGGTGGCTGAGCTTGGCCGCGGCGATGATCGCGCCATCGGTGATCGCCACTTTATGGTGAACCTCATAACGCTCTTTCAGGCCACGCAGAATGGCGATGGTGTCTTCTTCGCTCGGCTCGTCCACCAACACTTTCTGGAAGCGCCGCTCAAGGGCCGCATCCTTCTCTATATATTGGCGGTACTCGTTGAGCGTGGTCGCGCCGACGCAGTGCAACTCACCGCGAGCCAGTGCCGGCTTGAGCATGTTGCCGGCGTCCATCGAGCCTTCGCCTTTACCGGCGCCGACCATGGTGTGCAGTTCGTCGATGAACAGAATGATCTGCCCTTCCTGCTTCGACAGCTCATTGAGCAACGACTTCAGGCGTTCTTCGAACTCGCCGCGGTACTTGGCGCCCGCGATCAGCGACCCCATGTCCAGGGACAGCAAGCGCTTGCCTTTAAGGCCGTCCGGCACTTCACCATTGATGATGCGCTGGGCCAGGCCTTCGGCGATGGCAGTTTTACCCACGCCAGGCTCACCGATCAGCACCGGGTTGTTCTTGGTGCGGCGTTGCAGAACCTGAATGGTCCGGCGAATTTCGTCGTCGCGGCCGATCACCGGATCAAGCTTGCCTTCTTCGGCACGCTTGGTCAGGTCGACGGTGTATTTATCCAGCGCCTGGCGCGACTCTTCGTGGTTGGCGTCATTAACCGCTTCGCCGCCACGCAGATTGGTAATCGCATTTTCGAGGGCTTTTTTACTGACGCCCTGACCGAGGAGCAATTTGCCGAGCTTGCTGTTCTCGTCCATTGCAGCGAGCAACACCAGCTCGCTGGAAATGAACTGATCGCCCTTCTGCTGGGCCAGCCGATCGGCCTGGTTGAGCAGGCGCGCCAGATCCTGCGACATGTTCACGTCACCGGTCGGATTCTGGATTTTCGGTAGTTGGTCGAGCTCTTTGGTCAGCTCTTTACGCAAGCTGTTGACGTCGAAACCAACCTGCATCAGCAGAGGTTTGATCGAACCGCCCTGCTGTTCAAGCATGGCTTGCATCAAGTGCGCCGGCTCGATGCCGGGATGGTCGAGGCCGACAGCCAGGGATTGGGCGTCGGAGAGGGCTAATTGCAACTTGCTGGTTAAACGGTCGATACGCATGGGTCACCTTCCTTTTGAGCAGGCCGGACCTAAGAAACCATCCTGAATGAAGAAACCTGCCAGATACCTCACTAGATGTGGTCGATTCTGGGAGATTCAAGCGGGGTGATGTTGATGCAGGTCAGCTAAGTCTAGCGGTCAAGCCAGATAAGGGAGGCAAACCGACCAGTGCGAGGACTGCGGCGGTAAGAAAAGAAGCGTGGGTCGGTCACGGTACAGAAACCGCCACCATAGACAGCGGTAACGCCGCGAGCGGCCAGGCGAAGACGCGCCAGCTCATAGATGTCAGCCATGAATTTGCCAGCATTCTGGCTCGGCACGAAAGCCTTGGCGGCTTCGGGCAGTTGCTCGATGAAGGTTTCGCGAACTTCCGGACCGACCTCAAAGGCTTGCGGGCCGATGGCCGGGCCCAGCCAGACCAGCACTTCATCTGACGGTACCGCCAGACTGTCGAGGGTCGCTTCCAGAATACCCGCCGCCAACCCGCGCCAACCGGCGTGGGCTGCTGCCACGCGAGTCCCGGCTCGGTCGCAAAACAGTGCCGGAAGGCAATCGGCGGTCATTGCCGTGCAGGCAATGCCGGGCGTTGCTGTCCAGCTGGCGTCAGCGGTCACCACCCGGCCTGGGTCAGCAGGTGCCACGACAACGCCGTGAACCTGTTGCAACCAGGCCGGTTGAATAGAGAAATGATCGGTGAGGCGACGGCGGTTTTCGGCGACAGCTTCGGGATTGTCGTCGACGTGATCGCCGAGGTTGAGGCTGTCGAACGGCGCCAGACTGACGCCGCCCGCACGGGTGGTCACACAGGCTTTCACCCCGGCAGGCGCAGGCCAGTCGGGAATCAGCCAGTCACTCATCCGATGAACGCCTCGCGGTCTTGCTTGAGCAGTGTCAGCAACCAGACGAAATCGTCCGGCAACGGCGATTCCCAGCTCATGCGTTTACCGGTGGTCGGATGATCCAGCTCCAGGAACCGCGCATGCAGTGCCTGACGCGGGAACGCCTTCAACGATTCGACCATGGTCACACTGGCTGCCGGCGGAATGCGGAAGCGACCGCCATAGGCAGGGTCTCCGACCAACGGGTAGTTGATGTGTGCCATGTGCACGCGAATCTGGTGCGTACGACCGGTTTCCAGCTTCACCCGCACATGCGTGTGGGAGCGGAAACGCTCGAGCACGCGGTAGTGGCTGACGGCTTGCTTGCCGCCTTCCATCACCGCCATGCGTTGGCGTTGCTGGCCGTGACGACCGATCGGCGCGTTGATCTTGCCACCTGCGGTCACCACACCGATCACGATGCATTCGTAGATCCGGCTTACGCTGCGGCTCTGCAATTGCGTGACAAGCTGTGTCTGCGCCTGAATGGTCTTGGCTACCACCATCAGACCCGTGGTGTCCTTGTCCAGGCGATGCACGATACCGGCGCGGGGCACATTGATAATGTCCGGCACGTGGTGCAGCAAAGCGTTGAGCAAAGTGCCATCAGCGTGACCGGCAGCCGGATGCACCACCAGGCCCGCAGGCTTGTTGATCACCAGGATGTCGTCGTCTTCATAGACGATGTCCAGCTCGATGTCCTGAGCGATCCATTCGCCCTGAGCTTCCTGCTCGGCAGTCAGTTCAAGAATGGCGCCACCGTGAACGATGTCTCGCGGGCGGATTACCGCCCCATCCACAGTCAGGCGGCCGTCTTTGATCCAGGCGGAAAGGCGCGAGCGCGAGTGCTCAGCGAATAATTGTGCGGCGACTTGATCGAGGCGTTGGCCGCCCAATTCGGACGGCACCTCTGCGCGAAGTTCAATTTTATCGGACATGCTCAGACTAGGCGTCGGCACA
Organism: Pseudomonas sp. JAI111; assembly: GCF_024809425.1. Classification (NCBI taxonomy): domain Bacteria; kingdom Pseudomonadati; phylum Pseudomonadota; class Gammaproteobacteria; order Pseudomonadales; family Pseudomonadaceae; genus Pseudomonas; species Pseudomonas sp. JAI111. Next base: position 71,717 of record NZ_JANUCB010000008.1, read on the forward strand.
GCCTTTGGTTTCGGCTGCGCGCTTGTGGTTAAATACGGCGTCTTTTGCCCCGAGGCTATTCAACGGGGCGCTCATCATAACAGGACGGCCCCGCCCAAGACAGCGGCCGTCATAGGGACGCAAGCCGCCATGCAAGTGAAACACCTGCTGCTGATCGCCATCCTCGCATTGACCGCTGCTTGCTCATCGAAGGAAGTCGTAGACGAAAACCTGAGCGAGGTCGAGCTGTACCAGCAGGCTCAGCACGATCTGGACAACAACAGCTACACCGCCGCCACAGCCAAGCTGAAGGCGCTGGAGTCGCGTTATCCATTTGGTCGCTACGCCGATCAGGCTCAACTCGAGCTCATTTACGCCAACTACAAGAACACCGAGCCTGAAGCGGCGAAGTCTGCTGCCGAGCGATTCATTCGTCTGCACCCACAGCATCCGAACGTGGATTACGCCTACTACCTCAAGGGCCTGACTTCCTTTGATCAGGACGTCGGCCTGCTGGCGCGCTTCCTGCCACTGGACATGACCAAGCGTGACCCGGGTGCCGCTCGCGACTCCTACAACGAGTTCGCCCAGCTCACCAGCCGCTTCCCGAACAGCCGCTACTCGCCGGATGCCAAGCAGCGCATGATCTACCTGCGCAACCTGCTGGCCTCCTACGAAATTCACGTTGCCGACTACTACCTGACCCGTCAGGCCTACGTCGCCGCCGCGAACCGTGGTCGTTACGTGGTGGAAAACTTTCAGGAAACCCCTTCGGTCGGTGACGGCCTGGCGGTCATGACTGAAGCCTACCAGCGTCTGCACCTGGACGACCTGGCAGCCACCAGCCTGCAAACCCTGAAGCTCAACTACCCGAACCACCCAAGCCTGGTGGACGGTGAGTTCAAGCCGTCGGTCGCAGAAGCCGACAACCGGTCCTGGCTGAGCAAGGCCACTTTGGGCCTGATCGACTCCCGTCCGCCGCTGCCGCCGGGCGAAACCCGCGCCAACCAGGACGTGCAGAAGCAATTCCAGGATGCCAAGGACGCGATTCCGAGCGAGCTCAAGCCTAAAAATGAAAAAGGCGACGTGATCGAAGAAGAGGAACACGACTCCGAAGCCAACAACAGCGACCGCTCGTGGTTCAGCTACATGACCTTCGGCGTGTTCGACTGACACATCGGGTTGTGAAAAAAGGGAGACTCTTGAGTCTCCCTTTTTTATTACGCTGTGCGGCTGCGATGTCCTTGGCTAAACTGGCTAATCACTCGCCATAAAGCAGCTCGCCATGCTTCGTTTATTGTTCTGGATCGCCCTGATTGCCGCCGCGGTATGGTTCTGGCGCAAGTTCAAGGGAACGACCTCCGCCCCCAGGTCCTCCGCCGAGCTGGAAGCCGCACCCATGGTCCGCTGTGCGCATTGCGGCGTGCACCTGCCCCGTGATCGGGCACTGAGCCTTCAACAACAGTGGTATTGCAGCCAGGCTCACCTTGAGCAAGGCCCGGGCCCCAGTGCTCGCTGAGACGTCCAGTCCCGGCAGCAAACAGGCCCAGCGACTGCTGCGCCTTTACCATCTCTACCGATTAAGCGTCGGCATCACCTTGGTGTTGCTGATTTCCAGCAACATGGACAACCAGTTGCTGGCCTTCGCCAAGGACGACTTGCTGCGCAGCGGCAGCTGGTTGTACCTGGTGCTGAATATCTTGCTGGTGGTGTTCTGGGAGAACACCCGGCGGCCGGCACAGCTTTTCACCCTGGCATGGGTCGATGTCCTGCTGCTGTGCGGATTGTTCTATGCCGCCGGCGGTGTCGGCAGCGCCATCGGCAACCTGCTGATTGTGTCGGTGGCCATCAGCAATACGCTGCTGCGCGGGCGTATCGGGCTGTTGATAGCCGCCGTCGCGGCCCTTGGCATCGTCGGTTTCAGTTTTCTCCTGAGCTTCAGTCAACCGACCAGCCCTGGCGATTACTTGCAAGTGGGCACGCTCGGTGCGTTGTGTTTTGCCGCGGCGCTGTTGGTCCAAGGCCTGACGCGGCGCCTGGAAGTCAGCGAAAACCTCGCCCAGCAGCGAGCCAGTGAAGTGGTTGGCCTCGAAGCGCTCAACGCATTGATCCTGCAACGCATGCGTACCGGCATTCTGGTGCTGGACGACCAACGGCGGGTACAGCTGGCCAATCACAGCGCCTTGACCTTGCTGGGGCAGAAAAACCTCGACGGACAACTGATCGACGACTACTCGCCAGCATTGGTCGAGCGCCTTCAGCTATGGCTCAACAATCCGACGTTGCGACCGCAAAGCCTGAAGATTGCCGACAGCGGCCTTGAGCTGCAACCCAGTTTCATTGCCCTGGACCAAAGCCCGAACCATCGAACCCTGGTGTTTCTCGAAGACCTCGCCCAGATCTCGCAACAGGCACAGCAACTGAAACTCGCGGCCCTAGGCCGTCTGACCGCCGGTATCGCCCATGAAATCCGTAACCCGCTCGGTGCCATTAGTCATGCCGCGCAATTGCTGCGCGAGTCTGAGGAACTGAACAGCGCGGACCGGCGTCTGACGCAAATCATCCAAGACCACTCTCAGCGAATGAATCGGGTTATCGAAAACGTCCTGCAATTGTCCCGCCGCCAGCAAGCCGTGCCACAAAGGCTCGATCTGAAGCCGTGGCTGGAGCATTTCGTCGCCGAAACCCGCGAAAGAGCCAACGAGCGCCAGCACATCCATCTGCACATCGGCGCGGGCGACTTCAATACCTTGATGGACCCCAATCAACTGACCCAGATTCTCGACAATCTGTTGCGCAATGCCTGGCGCCACAGCGCCATGAATCATGACCAGGCGCAGGTCTGGCTTGAGTTGTTCGTCGACGCCGAGAGCCAGCTACCCGTGCTCGAAGTCGTGGACGACGGCCCCGGCGTGGCGCCGGATCAACAGACGCATTTGTTCGAACCGTTCTTCACCACCAGTAGCCAGGGTACTGGCCTGGGGCTTTATCTGTCCCGTGAGCTGTGCGAAAGCAACCAGGCCCGCCTAGACTTCAAACCACGCCAAGGCGGCGGCTGCTTTCGCATCACTTTTGCTCACGGACGGAAACAAAGTTGAATATCAGCCCACGGCCGAAAGTCCTGATCGTCGACGACGAACCGGATATCCGCGAACTCCTGGAAATCACCCTGGGACGGATGAAACTCGACACCTTCAGTGCCCGTAACCTTGGCGAAGCCCAAGCCTTGCTGGGCCGGGAAGCATTCGATCTGTGCCTGACCGACATGCGCCTGCCCGATGGCACCGGCCTTGAGCTGGTGCATTTCATCCAGCAGCGTTATCCGCACGTACCGGTGGCGATGATCACCGCCTATGGCAGCCTGGAAACGGCGATCAACGCGCTCAAGGCCGGTGCGTTCGACTTTCTGACCAAGCCGGTCGACCTCACCCGCCTGCGCGAACTGGTCAGCAGTGCCTTGCGATTGTCAGCGGCGGGCGGCGTCAGCACAGCCATCGATCGCCGACTCTTGGGTGATTCATTGCCCATGCGCAACCTGCGCAAACAAATCGACAAACTCGCTCGCAGCCAGGCCCCCGTGTACATCAGCGGTGAATCCGGCAGCGGCAAGGAACTGGTCGCACGGCTGATTCATGAACAAGGCCCGCGAGCCAATCAGCCGTTCGTTGCGGTGAACTGCGGGGCCATTCCTTCGGAGCTGATGGAAAGCGAATTCTTCGGCCATCGCAAAGGCAGCTTCAGCGGCGCTATCGAGGACAAACCCGGGTTATTTCAGGCCGCCAATAGCGGCACTCTGTTCCTTGATGAAGTGGCTGATTTGCCGTTGGCCATGCAGGTCAAACTGCTTCGAGCCATACAGGAAAAAGCCGTTCGCAGCGTCGGCGGGCAACAGGAAACCGTCGTCGATGTGCGCATCCTGTGCGCCACCCACAAAGACCTCGATGCCGAAGTCGCCGCTGAACGCTTTCGCCAGGACTTGTACTACCGGTTGAACGTGATCGAGCTACGCGTACCGCCTTTGCGTGAACGCCGTGACGATATCGAACTGTTGGCCAGCCATGTGCTCAAGCGTCTGGCCGCCGGCAGCGGTCAACCTGCCGTAAAACTCCACTCGCTCGCCCTCGACGCGCTGAAAGGCTACCGTTTTCCGGGCAACGTGCGAGAGTTGGAGAACGTGCTGGAGCGGGCTCACACCCTGTGCGAGAACCAGCAGATCGAAGCCAGCGACCTGCGCCTGGCCGACGGTAATTGCACCGCAGAGAGCGGTGTGCCGGACCTGACCCAGATCGATAACCTGGAAGACTATCTGGAAAATGTCGAACGTAAACTCATCCTCCAGGCGCTGGAGGAAACCCGCTGGAACCGCACGGCGGCGGCTCAGCGGTTGAATTTGTCATTCCGGTCGATGCGTTACCGACTGAAAAAACTGGGCCTGGATTGAGGGCCCTGCTCCGGGCGGCGATCCGACGAACGCTATCTGACAGGCGAAGATTCAGCGACTAGATCCGACCCGCGGGAGCATACGACGCCGGATCTATGATCGGCGCCCTGCCCAGCATCACATCGGCAAACAACTGACACGATGCCGGTGCCAGCACCAACCCGTTACGGTAATGCCCGCAATTGAGCCACAGCCCGTCGAACCCTGGCACTCGGCCAATGTACGGAATGCCCTCCGGCGAACCCGGCCGCAACCCGGCCCAGTGCCCCACCACTTCGGCCTGCGCCAGCGCGGGAATCAACTCCACCGCCGATGCCTTCAGGCTTTCCAGCGCAACGTCGGTCGGGGTCTTGTCGAAGCCTTCATGCTCCAGCGTACTGCCAATCAAAATGTGCCCATCACGCCGCGGAATCGCATAACGGCCCTTGGCCAGGACCATACTTGGCAGGAAATCCGCCGCGCATTTGTACAGAATCATCTGCCCTTTTACCGGTTCAACCGGAAGCTCCAGGCCCAGTTTCTTGAGCAAGTCACCGCTCCAGGCTCCGGCGGTCAGAACCACCTCGTCGCCATGAACAGCCCCCGCCGAGGTCTGCACGCCAACGACTTTATCGCCTTCACGAATGAACCCGCTGACTTCGCACTGCTCATGAATGGTCACGTTCGGCAGCGCCAGCAAGGCGGCCTTCAGCGACTTCACCAACCGGGGATTGCGCACGTTGGCCACGTCGGCCATGTAGATCGCCCGAGAAAAACCGGGGCCCAATACCGGCACGGCATCATGGGCTGCCGAGATATCCACAGCCCGCAGCGGACGGTTTTCCCGCTGGGCCCAGGCCAGCGCCTCGGCCTCGTCATCCAGATCCAGCCAGTACAGGCCGGTGGTATGGACTTCAGGATCAACCCCGGTCGCTGCAAACAACCGCTCACCGAGCTGTGGATAAAAATCCTGCGACCAATGCGCCAGCGCGGTGACTGCCGGGCTGTAGCGCCATGGATAGAGTGGCGAAACAATTCCGCCACCGGCCCATGAAGACTCTTGCCCCACGTTCGAACGATCCAGCAGCACGACATGTTGCACTTCGGACGCGAGATTGAACGCCGTCAGCAGCCCGATCACACCGCCGCCGACAATCACCACTTGCTGTTGCCTGCTCATGTTCTGATCCAACCATTAAAAAGACAGAGGGCGCAAAAGACGCCCTGAAAAACTCAGCGGCCCCAGCAATCCTTGGTGGTCAGCCCTGCAGTTGCATTGACCATGCTTCTGACGCCGGTGTTGGTGAGAGTGAAATCCCCACATTTGTCGGTCGCCATTGCAGTGCCCGTCTTGCGCGCAGCCGTCAGCAGGAAGGTCTGATCGGTCAGCGTCGGGGTGACGGTGTAGAAGTCATTGCCGGTACTCAGCCCGGTGATACCGGTGTAGACATTGTTCTTCGAGTAGAAACGCTCAAGGATCTGCGCCTGTTCGGAAAGCAAACCGGCCACTTCGGTGCGGCGGCCTTTTTTCACGTACTCGGTGAGGCTCGGGGCGGCAATGGTCATGACGATACCGATGATCGCAATCACGATCATGATTTCGATCAAGGTGAAACCTCGGTTGGATCTGCGCATTCCTCAACTCTCACTTACTGTATTTGTCGCCACATGATGCGACGGCTGCCGCCGCCGGATTTTTCCACCAGCGTGTCAACACCGCCACCGGAATTGCTCACGACCTTGCGGGTCCCGCCATTGACGACGGCGTTCAGGGTCGGATTACCACTGTTGATAATCACCCCGCTGGATACTATGTCGTTGCTGTCGACCGTCAAATCGTTATTGGTGTCGAGCACCGCGTAGTTGAGCATCTTACCGCTGAACGCATCCAGTTCGATCAGTTTGCCGGTGCCGAAGCTGGCACACGGATCGGTGGTGTCGACACTGGCCGTGGTAAAGACGATCCGCCCCAACACCAGATTGGCCTGATTGATCACCCGCTCCCCCGTCAGCACGTTGTTGTACACCAGTGGCAAGTACCAGCCCTTTTCGGCCGGATAGGTCACGTCGTTCTGGCTGGTGGTGATGAACTGCCCTGAGCTGCCCGAGAAAACGCCCGTCACGGCTTGAGCCTGCAAACTGGACACGGTGATTTGACCAGACCCGCCTTCCGCGTCCCACACGGCGTAGAACGCCTGTAGATCCTTGTTGGTCTTGTCGGCAGTCTCATTGAATTTACCGGTGCCGAAAAACACTTCCTTGCCGCCCAATGAATTGTCCGCCAGCAGAGGTTGCACGGTAATCGGCTGGGTCGCGCCGCCAGCTGTGGTGAACAGCGGCTTGCCGGAAAATGCCACGCCCCAGGTGTCAGGTGCCGTCGCGCTCAGGTCGAATTTCCATAACCGCCCTTTCAAGTCGCCGCCATAGGCCGCCTGCACTACATTCTGCGAATTGACCCTGAGCTTCACCGACGACAGGCCATCGTTTGTATCCGCGCTGTCGACCACGATTTTCTTGATCAATGAGCCGTCACGAACATCAACTACGTACAACGCAGCCACCCCGGTGTTGCTGCCATAGCCGTTGGAGATGAATGCCGCCCATCGACCGTCGGCCAAGCGTGCCACTTCCGGTCGTGCGTAGGCATAACCCAGGTCATTGAATACGTTCGCGGGAGTGGCAGTAGCAGGCGCACTGATCTCCCACAGCGCCTTGAACACGTTCCCTACTGAGGCGTCGAACAGCTGCAACGCATAGAAGGTCCTGCCGCCCGCCCCGGTTCCGCCAATGGCCAGGGTTTTCCAGGCGCTGCTGAATTGAGCATCGAACACACCGACCTGACCATCGACCAAAAACTTGTGGCTCACACCATTGATGTAGGTCGGGTCGGCGATATAGCGCAACGATGGCAACACGCTGGACGGCATATAGGCATAACGCCGGACACCATTAGTCGAGTTGATGACATTCACAAAGCCGTCGTTGGCGTTCACCACCAGACTGGCGCTCATGTTGGTGGATTTGGTGGACAGGTAAGTGCTGTAGGTGCTGTCGCCCACCAGGTCAGACGCTGTTTTGTCCGTGGGTGAAGCCAGCACAAGGGGGGAATTGACGATGTCGCCAAGCAGCACGCTGCGTACCTTGAGCCCGGTTTTATTGGTGCCCTTGCTCCATTCCACCAGATCGCTGCCGGTGATGCCGGTGGGCAGTCCTTGGCTGAGGGAGGTCTGCTGTGCCGGAGAGAAACTGGTGTAGGCCAGCGTGACAGGCGCGTTGGTCAAGGTGTTCCAGGACTGGTAGGTGGGCGCGGTGGCACCGGGAACGATCGTGGTATCAGTGGTCCATTGCGTTGCGGCGGTATTTACCGTACCGGTCGAGGTGAAGCCGAAGGATTTGATCGTTCCGCGCCAGTCCTTGGGGTCGTAACTGGTCTGGAAGTAACTCGAATTGCTGGCCAGGGTGGCGCCGCTGGCGACGCCACCGCCTCCGGAGCCGGCCTTGGACGTAATGTCGCTCAACGCCGAGGACAATGCGCTGTTGAGCCCCGCGCTGTCGGTCGCCTGGTAATACTTTCCCTGCCCGTAGTTCGCCGCGTCCGACAACATCTGGTTCGCAGCGGTAAAGCCGACGGTGTAGGTGTTCATGTTCTGTTTCGGGAAATCCACCGCATTCCAGCTTTTACCCGCCGCGTCAGTGCCGGTGGAGCGCATGTCGATGTCGAAGGCGAACTTGGCGATATCGTCCAGATACAACGTATCGCCTTCACCGTCACCGTTGAGGTTGTTGCCGTCATTGTTCACACCGTCCCAGTTCGGCAGTCGGTTGAGCCCCAGCGGATCATTGCTGGGAAAAGTCCGGTCATACGTCGGCAAGCCATCAGTGATGACCACCCCGTAGTTCTTCTGGCAACGGTATTGAATCGGGCTGGTGTAAGTCGCCGGTGTCGAGTTGTAATAAGGCGTCATCCCACGAAAGTACCGGGTGATTTCGTAGTAGGTTTCCGCCAGTGGCGTGTTGGCCACCGCACTCAATCCGTTAATGGAGGAGAGCAGGTTGGTGTAGTTTGTATCGGCCTGCGACTGGGTAACGCTGCCGCTCACCGGCGACAGGTCGGTGATTGATCTGGCGATGAAGCCGCCATTGCCGGGGTTATTGCTGGTGGCCGGATTGAAGGTTGCAAGGCCTATGCGCAGTGCGCGATTACTGCTGACCAATGTCGTGGACACGTTTCGCGCCACGTTCATGCGGTAGTCGTTGGGGATCGAGCCATTGGTGAAATCCCGATTGCTGCCGTTGGCAAGGCCCACCAGGTACGACAGATAATCGTCGGTATAGCGGGTATTTTCATTGCCGACCGGGTCCGGGAGCTTCAGGCACAAAGGCGCAGGGCCGTTGTTGTAAAACGCGTAGGCGCCCCCGGAACACCCGGACTGCGGCAGGCTGGAAAGGAAGATCGTATCCCCGACGATGTCGCTTCCGCCATAACACAGTCCAAAGAAGTAATTGCATTGTCTGGCGGGCGTTCGCCCGGTGACCGTCGGATCGAACCCGGCGGCATAAATGATGCTGTTCATGCTGCCCGAATCGTCGATCAGCAACATCACGTTGGGTACCACCGCCGCCGCACTTAACAGCGGTGAATCAGAAGGCGTGAACGCGTACGCCGGAGCCGACAGGTACAGCCCCAGCACCGCGCCGCAAAACAGCTGCCACAGCCCTCCGCGCCTTTTAATACTTCGCATAAATACTCTCCACGACGCTGCGTGAGCTGCCCGCGATGCCGACAGCGGTCACCCGGTAAAGCGTCGCCGAGGTATTGCTCGGCACATTGACGGCGGTGAGAGTGGTGCCAATGTTCTGCACGCCATAAAAGCCCTGGCCGTAAGCAATCCATGTCACCCCGGAAGTGGAATTGAGCCCTGCCGCGGAAACCGTAGTCGACTCGGCCGGGGGGGCGCATTGGGTGGTGCCACTGCAAATCGGCAAAGAGTAAGTGTCCAGTTGCACCGCGCTCTCCCCGACCCGCAAGGCTGCTTCAGCTCCCTGGAATGACTGGTTGCGCAGACTCACGCTGCCGGCCATTTTTTCCTGCAGCGTCGCGTTTTGCATCGACGAAAGCCCTATCAATGTCAGCAACAGCAGAAACACCAGGCTGACCAGCAGCGCCATGCCGCGTTGTGTGTGAGAAGTCATGCCGGTGGTCACCCTCATGGCAACCTGTTGCGCAAGGCGGCAACCACGTTGAATGTCTGGTCGTGCACCCGGTTGTTGGGGTCGGTGAGGGTCAGGCTCAGGCGTACGCTGCGAATTCGTGCGGGATCGGCCGGGTTGCTGCTGTAACTGGAGGCGGCCACATCCGTGGCTGAACTGGCGAGGCCGAAGCTCACGCTGAAGGCACTGACATTGTCTACCAACACGAACTGCGTCGGCGTGCCCGCGCCGGAGCCCAGCATTATTTTGTTGTTGCTGAAGCTGTAGATCAGACGCCGAACCGGAAACGCCAGAAAACCCGACGCCGGCACGCGCAGCCCGGTGTAGGCCGTTGCCGTGTTTCGACAGTCGGAGATCACCGTCCAGGTTGGTATCCCGCCGTTAGCGCCGACATCGGCTGTTACCAGGGTCAGCTTGAGGTTGGCGTTGTCCCAACTAATCGGCGCGAGCTGACTGGCATTGAAGTCACCGGCGGTACTTGAGTCTGTGATCCCCCCCAGGCAGCCAAACATGCCCACCATGCGGATTTCCTGGGTCAGCTTGCTCAGCACGAACCGCGCGTCTTCCTGCATGGCGGCGGCGGTGTTCTGGCTGACGTAGGTGTTCTTGGCGGCGATGAAAATCTGTGCCACGCCCAACACCACGATCAGGCTCAATGCGAGGGCGATCAACAACTCGATCAGTCCAAAACCTCGGCTGGAGCGGCTCATGGTGTCGCCACCGGATCGACAGTGGCACGACTGGTCAGGACAAAGCTGCGACGCGAATTGGCGATATTTGCCGCCCGCGAGTCATCCCACGTGATGGTGATGGTGTACACGCGTTTATCCAATGCAATTGTGCCGGTGGCGGTGGCACCGCCGAAATTAACGATGTTGGTGGTGAAATCGTAAAGGTCCTGGTCCCGGGCGACGCTCAGGTTGCCCGACGTCGGTGGCGTCACGGTGTAATCGGCGCCGGAGTTGGCACGGATACGATCCATGATGTCGTAGGCGATAAAGCTCGCCTGGCTGGTCATCCGTGAGCTGTCGGTGTACTTCAGCGCGTTGAGCTGAATCGCCGCCGCACCTAACAACCCCACGGTCAGAATCACCAACGCGACCAAGACTTCGATCAGCGTCATGCCTCCCTGTGCATGCTGGCTCCGCTCCCTCATCCGCAACTTCCACCCAATAGAATTCGTCCGTTCAAACACACATTCAGCGTCCTGCTTTGCGCCCCCAGCACATAGCTGATCACCACGGGTGTGGATGGCGCTGATAAACCGCCCAGATTGTTGAAATCGATAGCGGTCACTCCTGAGGTTAGCGTCAGAGTCGCGCCGCTGCTCATCGCTGGAACAACCCGCAATACATTGGCCGGCGTGCCAGTACCGTCGTAGACCGTCAACTCGCCGGTCCAGATGCTGCCACCGGCCGTGGGGCGCAAACGGGTGGTGATGCCCCGGTCGATAGCTTCAAGCCGTGCGAAATTGAGTCCGCGTTGCAGATCACCGACTTCAGTGTCGGCCCTGCTGTTTTGCACCGACCGGGTAAACATCGGCACGGCGAGGGTGATCAGGATCAGAAAAACCGCGAGCGAGACCAGCAGCTCGATCAGCGTGAAACCTTTTGTACGAAGATCCATCAGTGCCCTCCGTTGCCGTCGGCTATACCTGCTTCTACACGCTAGAACATTCGATCGGCAGGCGTACGGTTGATTTGCCATTACTCGCGCAGGGAATGCGCGGGCCGCCGCACTCCATGGAGGGAGATAACATGCATCAGCGAGGCTTCAGCCTGATCGAACTGCTTATGGGACTGACGATTGTCGGGATTGTTCTGTTATTGGTCAGTCCGGCGTTTGCAGCGCTTACGCAAGCGAACCAACGCGAGGAGGCGGCGAAGTCTCTCGCCAGTGGTATTCGCAACGCCAGAAGCGCAGCGATCACGCGTAATCAGACCGTCATCATCCACGGAATAAACGACGACTGGGGTCAGGGTTGGCGGATCATTGTGGATGTTAGCGGCAGAGGCCAGGAGGACAGCAGCAATCCGCTGTTGGTTGAGCACCAGGGCAGCACTCAGGTATCGATTTTTGGCAATCAGCATGTCCAGACTTCCGTACGCTTCAGTCATCTGGGAGAACCGCTGTACGGTGGATTTCAATCGGGAACGCTGCACGTTTGTGCAGCCCGCGAACCGGTGAGTCAGTACCAGGTAGTGCTGGCCTCGAGTGGTCGCGTCAGCCTGCGCAGCAAACAGGCTGCACAGGCATTATGCGAACGAGGATAAAACTCAGAGAAGCGAGCGGACCCGTAGCTCTTTAGGCATGGAGAACGTGATGTTCTCCTCGCGACCCGCCAGCTCATCGGCACCGGTTGCACCCCAGGCCTGCAGCTGCTGGATCACACCACGCACCAGAACTTCTGGCGCAGAGGCGCCAGCCGTAATGCCGATGCGTTCGACACCTTCGAACCAGCTCTTTTGCAAGTCTTCGGCACCGTCGATCAGATAGGCCGGGGTGGCCATGCGCTCGGCGAGTTCACGCAAGCGGTTGGAGTTGGAGCTGTTCGGGCTGCCGACCACCAGTACCACGTCGCACTCGTCGGCCAGTTGCTTGACCGCATCCTGACGGTTTTGCGTGGCGTAGCAGATGTCGTCCTTGCGCGGGCCACCGATCGCAGGGAAACGTGTACGCAGCGCGTCGATCACGCGGCTGGTGTCGTCCATGGACAGGGTGGTCTGAGTCACGAACGCCAGTTTTTCAGGGTTGTTGACTTGCAATGAGGCGACGTCTTTCTCGTCTTCGACCAGATAGATCGCACCACCATTGCTGCCATCGTACTGGCCCATGGTGCCTTCGACTTCCGGATGCCCGGCATGACCGATGAGAATGCATTCACGACCGTCGCGGCTGTAGCGCGCAACTTCGATGTGCACCTTGGTCACCAATGGACAGGTCGCGTCGAATACTTTCAAGCCACGGCCGGCAGCTTCGGTACGTACGGCCTGGGAAACGCCGTGGGCACTGAAGATAACGATGACATCGTCGGGCACCTGATCCAGCTCTTCGACGAAGATCGCCCCGCGCGCACGCAGGTCTTCGACGACGAATTTGTTGTGAACCACTTCATGGCGCACATAGATCGGCGGCCCGAAGACTTCCAGGGCGCGATTGACGATTTCGATCGCGCGGTCCACGCCGGCGCAGAAGCCACGGGGGTTGGCGAGTTTGATTTGCATGCTGTGCCTCGTGTCTTGCGCGCAAGAAATAGTAGTGCCACCTGTCATACGAACACCAGGTTCGAAAACAGTGAAAATCTTAATGTGGGAGCGGGCTTGCTCGCGAAGGTTGCTTCACATTCAACAAAAATGTTGACTGATACACCGCTTCGCGAGCAAGCCCGCTCCCACAATGAGACCGCATTCGGTCAGTTACAGCGATTTTACGCTGATGATCTCGACGTCAAAGGTCAAGGTTTTACCGGCCAGCGGATGGTTGAAGTCGATGGTCACTTGCTCGTCATCGAATTCCTTCACCACACCGGGCAGTTCGGTATTCGCTGCATCGTTGAAGATCACCAGCAAACCGGACGACAGTTCCATGTCCTTGAACTGCGAACGGGGAATGATCTGCACGTTCTGCGGGTTGGGCTGGCCGAACGCATTTTCCGGCTGAATCGTCAGAGTACGCTTGTCGCCTGCCTTGAAGCCGAACAGCGCTGCTTCGAAACCTGGCAACAGGTTGCCGTCACCGACCTTGAAGGTCGCCGGGGCTTTGTCGAAAGTGCTGTCGACCGTGTCGCCGTTCTCCAGGCGCAGTGCAAAGTGCAAGGTGACTTCCGTGTTCTGGCGGATGCGTTGCTCAGCCAATACCTGTTCAGTCATGAACGGCTTCTCCGGTTTTCTTACTTTTGAACATATCCAGTGCCAGCATCACGGCACCGACAGTAATTGCACTGTCGGCAAAGTTGAACGCCGGGAAATACCAGCGGTTCTGCCAATGCACCAGAATGAAGTCGATCACATGGCCCAGGGCAATGCGGTCGTACAGGTTGCCCAGCGCGCCACCGAGTACCAGGGCCAGCGCAATCGCCAGCCAGGTTTCGTTGCGCCCCAGGCGCTTGAGCCACACCACCAGCACCGCACTGACCACGACGGCAATCAGGGCGAACAACCAGCGCTGCCAGCCGGAGCTGTCAGCCAGGAAGCTGAACGCCGCGCCGGTGTTGTAGGCAAGGGTCCAGCTGAACAAATCGGGGATCACCACGATTTGCTGATACATCTCGAGCTTGCCTTCGAAGTAGAACTTGCTGGCCTGGTCGATGACCAGGACCAGCAAACTCAACCAGAGCCAGCTCAGCCGTCCGAAACGGCCAGCCGCATTAGGCATAGTGACGAACCTCGCCAGCGCCGCTGATGTTGTCGACGCAACGACCGCAGATTTCCGGATGTTCCGGGTTCACGCCGACGTCTTCACGGCAGTGCCAGCAACGGGCGCACTTGGCGTGGCTCGACTTGACCACTTGCAGTTTCAAACCGCTGACTTCAGTGACCACGGCATCGGCCGGCGCCTGCACGAACGGTGCAACAGTGGCGGTCGAGGTGATCAGCACGAAGCGCAGTTCGTTGCTCAGCTTGGCCAGGTCGGCGCTCAGCGCCTCTTCAGCGAACAGCGTCACTTCGGCTTGCAGGTTGCCACCGACAGCCTTGGCCGCGCGCTGGATTTCCATTTCCTTGTTGACCGCTACCTTGACTTCCATGATCCGCTCCCAATAGGCGCGGCCCAGTTCGACGTCTGCGGGCAGTTCGGTCAGGCCTTCGTACCAGGTGTTGAGCATCACCGATTCGTTACGCTCGCCCGGCAGGTATTCCCACAGTTCGTCGGCGGTGAACGCAAGGATCGGAGCGATCCAGCGCACCAGCGCTTCAGAGATGTGGTACAGCGCGGTTTGCGCCGAACGGCGAGCCTTGCTGTTGGCGCCAGTGGTGTACTGACGGTCCTTGATGATGTCGAGGTAGAAACCACCCAGCTCCTGCACGCAGAAGTTGTGGATCTTGGAGTAGACGTTCCAGAAGCGGTACTCGCCGTAGTGCTCTTGCAACTCGCGTTGCAGCAGCAGGGTACGGTCCACGGCCCAACGGTCCAGCGCCAGCATTTCCTCGGCGGGCAGGATGTCGGTGGCCGGGTTGAAACCGGTCAGGTTCGAAAGCAGGAAGCGTGCGGTGTTACGGATCCGCCGGTAGGCGTCCGCGCTGCGCTGCAGGATTTGCTCGGAAACTGCCATTTCGCCCGAGTAATCGGTCGATGCAACCCACAGACGCATGATGTCGGCGCCCAGGGTGTCGTTGACCTTTTGCGGCGCGATCACGTTGCCCAGGGACTTGGACATTTTGCGGCCGGACTCATCGACGGTGAAGCCGTGGGTCAGCAGCTCGCGGTACGGCGCGTGGTTGTCGATGGCGCAACCGGTCAGCAGCGACGAATGGAACCAGCCGCGGTGTTGATCCGAGCCTTCCAGGTAAAGGTCGGCACGTGGACCGGTCTCGTGGCCCATCGGATGCGAACCGCGCAGGACGTGCCAGTGCGTGGTGCCCGAATCGAACCAGACGTCGAGGGTGTCGCTGATCTTGTCGTATTGCGGCGCTTCATCACCGAGCAACTCGGCGGCGTCCATCTTGAACCAGGCTTCGATGCCTTCGACTTCGACGCGCTTGGCCACTTCTTCCATCAGTTCAGCGGTACGCGGGTGCAGCTCGCCGCTTTCCTTGTTCAGGAAGAACGGGATCGGCACGCCCCAATTGCGCTGACGGGAGATGCACCAGTCGGGACGATTGGCGATCATCGAGTGCAGGCGCGCCTGGCCCCAGGCCGGAACGAACTTGGTCTCTTCGATGGCTTTGATCGCCCGCTTGCGCAGGGTGTCGCCGGTTACAGGCTCTTTGTCCATGCCGATGAACCACTGCGCGGTGGCGCGGTAGATCAGCGGAGTCTTGTGACGCCAGCAGTGCATGTAGCTGTGTTCGATGATGCTGGTGTGCAGCAACGCACCGACTTCGGTCAGTTTTTCGACGATGGCCGGGTTGGCTTTCCAGATGAACTGGCCGCCGAAGAACTCCAGCGACGGCACGTAAACGCCGTTGCTTTGCACCGGATTAATGATGTCGTCGTTGACCATGCCGTACTTCTTGCAGGTCACGAAGTCGTCCACGCCGTAGGCTGGCGAGGAGTGAACCACGCCAGTACCGGCGCCCAGTTCAACGTACTCGGCCAGGTAAACCGGCGACAGGCGATCGTAGAACGGGTGGCGGAAGTTGATCAGCTCCAGCGCTTTACCGGTGGTGGTCGCGATGACCGAGCCTTCCAGGCTGTAACGGGCCAGGCACGACTCGACCAGCTCTTCAGCCAGTATCAGCAGCTTGTCGCCGACATCGACCAGGGCGTAGTTGAATTCAGGGTGAACGTTCAGTGCCTGGTTGGCCGGAATGGTCCACGGGGTGGTGGTCCAGATCACGATCGAAGCCGGTTTGGCCAACGACGCCAGACCAAAAGCGGCAGCCAGTTCGGCTTCATCAGCAATCGGGAACGCTACGTCGATGGTCGAGGACTTTTTGTTTTCGTACTCGACTTCCGCTTCAGCCAGGGCCGAACCGCAGTCGAAACACCAGTTCACAGGCTTGAGGCCCTTGAACACGAAACCGCCCTTGACGATTTCAGCCAGGGCACGGATTTCGCCGGCCTCGTTTTTGAAGTCCATGGTCTTGTACGGGTTGGCGAAGTCGCCCAACACGCCCAGACGGATGAATTCGGATTTCTGGCCTTCGATCTGCTCGGTGGCGTAGGCACGGCACAGTTCGCGGGTCTTGTCCGCGCCCAGGTTTTTACCGTGGGTCACTTCGACTTTGTGTTCGATCGGCAGGCCGTGGCAGTCCCAGCCCGGAACATAAGGCGCGTCGAAACCCGACAGGGTTTTCGAGCGGATGATCATGTCCTTGAGAATCTTGTTCAGCGCATGACCGATGTGAATCGTGCCGTTGGCGTACGGAGGACCGTCGTGCAGTACGAACTTCGGACGATCCTTGCCAATCTCGCGCAACTTACCGTACAGGCCAATGCTGTCCCAGCGCTGCAGAATCTGCGGTTCGCGCTGAGGCAGGCCGGCCTTCATTGGGAAGGCGGTGTCCGGAAGGTTTAGCGTGGCTTTATAGTCGGTCATTTAAGGCTCTTCATTAGCGATTGGCGCTAGGTGCGACAGGGCACGGGCGGCGGCAACATCCGCATTGATCGCCGTCTTAAGCGCCTCCAGAGAGGCGAAACGCTGCTCTTCACGCAGCTTGTGGTGGAAAACCACCGTCAAACGCCGGTCATACAGATCGCCGGCAAAATCTAAAAGATGCACTTCAAGGTGGGCTTTGCCATCACCTTGAACAGTTGGCCGCACGCCAATATTGGCAACACCTGGCCAGGTCTTGCCGTCGATGTCGACATTGACCAGGTAAACCCCGGTCAGCGGCACGCGACGACGCTTGAGTTGAATGTTGGCAGTCGGCGTACCCAACTGACGCGCCAGCTTCTGGCCATGCAACACGCGCCCGGCAATCCGGAACGGACGCCCGAGCAGGCGCTCGGCCAAGGCAAAATCAGCCGCGGCCAGGGCATTGCGAACCTGGGTGCTGCTGACGCGAATACCGTCCAGCTCGACGGTCTGCGCCGCTTCGACGGTAAAGCCCTGAAGAACACCGGCGTGCTGCAGGAAATCGAAATCCCCGACCCGATCACAACCGAACCGGAAGTCGTCACCGACCTCCAGGTGCTGCACGCCCAGGCCGTCGACCAGAATCGTATCGACGAATTCATTGGCGCTGAGCTTGCTCAGGCGCTGATTGAAGGCCAGGCACAGGACGCGGTCGACGCCTTCCTCGGCCAGCAGCTGCAGTTTGTCCCGCAGCCGGGCCAGACGGGCCGGAGCCGTATCCGGGGCAAAGAATTCCCGTGGCTGCGGCTCGAAAATCACCACGCAGCTGGGCACGCCCAACTCGATGGCGCGTTCACGCAGGCGCGCCAGGATAGCCTGGTGGCCACGGTGAACACCGTCAAAGTTGCCAATAGTGGCGACACAGCCCCGATGCTGGGGGCGCAGATTGTGGAGGCCTCGAACCAGCTGCATAACGCGCTTCTTGCTCATAAAGTGGTCGATTATAACCACACCCGGCGGCCGACGACAGGCAACACCGTAACCCAAAGTAATCGAGCCGACAAAACTGCCGGTTCGCCCATGTCTATCGAGGCAAAAGCCTCAGCTCAGCGCCTTGCGATTGAAGTCGCGCAAACGGAAGCCCATCAACAGCAACATGCCAAAATAACTGACGACACCGGCCGCGACCAATGCGCCCAGGCGCAGGAACCGTTGCAGCATCTGCCCCTGATCCCAGGCGGGCATAAAGTGCATCCCGACCAGTAGCACCGCGGACATGACCAATACGGCAATCACCAGTTTAAGACCAAACTTCGCCCAGCCCGGTTGCGGCTGATACATCTGCTGCTTACGCAATTGATAGAACAATAGCCCGGCATTGATGCAGGCACCGGCGCTGATCGCCAGGGCCAGACCGGCGTGAGCCAGCGGGCCGATCAGCACCAGGTTGAACAACTGGGTAACGACCAGGGTGAAAATCGCGATTTTTACCGGAGTCCGGATGTTTTGTTGCGCATAAAAGCCCGGCGCCAACACTTTGATCACAATAATCCCGAGCAGACCGACAGAATAGGCAATCAACGCCCGCTGGGTCATGGACGCGTCAAATGCACTGAACTGGCCGTACTGGAACAACGAAACCGTCAGCGGCTCGGCCAGAATCCCCAGCGCCAGCGAACATGGCAACACCAGCACGAAGCACAGGCGCAGACCCCAATCGAGAATGCGTGAGTACTCATGGCGATCCTTGCTGGCGTAGGTCTTGGCCAGGGTCGGCAGCAGAATCGTTCCGAGCGCGACCCCCAGTACACCGGAGGGCAATTCCATCAAGCGGTCGGCGTAATACATCCACGACACGGAGCCGGCCACCAGGAACGAGGCAAAAATCGTGTTGATGATCAGCGAAATCTGGCTCACGGAGACGCCGAGAATCGCTGGCAACATCTGCTTCATGACGCGCCAGACACCAGTATCACGCAGGTTCAGGCGCGGAAGCACGAGCATGCCGATCTTTTTCAGGTGTGGCAGCTGATAGAGCAATTGCGCCAGCCCACCTACCAGCACCGCCCAGCCCAGCGCCATCACCGGCGGATTGAAATACGGCGTCAGGAACACCGAAAAGACAATCATGCTGACGTTGAGCAGGGTCGGCACGAAGGCCGGCACGGAAAAGCGGTTGTACGTATTGAGGATCGCGCCCGCCAATGAGGACAGGGAAATCAGCAATATATAAGGGAAGGTCACCCGCAACAGGCTGGAGGTCAGCTCGAATTTTTCCGGGGTATCGGTGAAACCCGGCGCCGTAGCCCAGATTACCCACGGCGCGGCGAGTATGCCCAGCGCGGTGACCAGGGCCAGCACCAATGTCAGCAGGCCGCTGACGTAAGCAATGAAGGTTCGCGTCGCCTCTTCGCCCTTCTGGCTTTTGTATTCGGCAAGAATCGGCACAAACGCCTGGGAAAATGCCCCTTCGGCAAAGATTCGCCGCAGCAGATTGGGCAGTTTGAAGGCGATGAAGAAGGCGTCAGTCGCCATTCCGGCGCCAAATGTGCGCGCGATGAGAGTGTCACGAACGAACCCCAGAACCCGGGAAAGCATCGTGATAGAGCTGACGGCGGCCAACGATTTGAGCAGATTCATTGAAAGAGTTTGTGCCTGTCGATAAACAGCAGGCGAACAAAGCGCCTACTTATGCGATACTCCGCGCCGCAGCAGCACAGAGCCAAAGCTCGCGAGTTTACAGGTCAAGCGCCGGAAATAAATATCCCGCCTCTTTATACCTACCACTTAGCGGAACGTCTCAACCGCCCTTGACAAGACATCAACTCATCGGCATGATTCGCGGCCTATTTTGTTTGCTATTTCCTAAAAAGTCTTTCGAGGAGCTCGACGGTGGCCAACACACCTTCCGCCAAAAAACGTGCAAAACAGGCTGAGAAGCGTCGCAGCCACAACGCCAGCCTGCGTTCCATGGTTCGTACCTACATCAAGAATGTAGTTAAAGCCATCGACGCAAAAGACGCTGAAAAAGCTCAAGCAGCTTACGTTCTGGCTGTGCCAGTTATCGACCGTATGGCCGATAAAGGCATCATCCACAAGAACAAGGCAGCTCGTCATAAGAGCCGCCTGAACGGTCACGTCAAGGCTCTGAACCTTGCTGTTGCCGCATAAGCGATAAGCTTGTTAAAAAACCGACCTCAGGGTCGGTTTTTTATTGCCTGCGATTTAGCAAAAGCACCACAAAAAAATGTGGGAGTGAGCTTGCTCGCGATGACGGCATAACAGTCGACATGGATGCTGAATGTTAAGCAGCCATCGCGAGCAAGCCCGCTCCCACAATCTGGATCTTCTTTAGATTACTGGGCGTGTGTCCACGGCAGGATCGGGATGGCCGTCACCGCATTCTGCGGACTGCCTTCAATCAGGCGATCGCTATAAACCAGGTACACCAGCGTATTGCGCTTCTTGTCGAGGAACCGCACCACCTGCATGGTCTTGAACACCAGTGATGTGCGCTCCTTGAACACCTCATCTCCGTCCTTGAGCTCGCCCTTGAAGCTGATCGGACCGACCTGACGACACGCGATAGACGCCTCTGCACGATCTTCCGCCAACCCCAGACCGCCCTTCACGCCGCCCGTCTTGGCTCGCGACAGGTAGCAGGTCACGCCCTCTACCTTGGGATCATCAAAGGCCTCGACGACGATACGGTCGTTCGGGCCGACGAATTTGAACACCGTCGACACCTGGCCAATTTCCTCGGCCGAGGCCAGCAGCGGCATCGCCAACAGCAGACCCAATAATCCTTTTGCCATGCGCATTCAGGTATTCCTTCAGACCAGAATCAGGTTATCGCGGTGAACCAGCTCCGGTTCAGCCATGTAACCCAACAGACCGACAATCGCCTCAGACGACTGACCGATGATTTTTTGTGCTTCAAGCGCGCTGTAGTTGGCCAGGCCGCGAGCAATCTCACGACCATCGGGAGCCACGCAAACGACCATTTCGCCACGCCGAAAACTGCCCTGGACCAGCTTGACGCCTACCGGCAGCAGACTTTTGTTGCCCTCGGACAACGCCGTCACCGCACCCGCATCCAGCACCAGGGTGCCACGAGTCTGTAGATGCCCTGCCAGCCATTGCTTGCGCGCCGCCAGCATGCCGCGCTCCGGCGACAACAAGGTGCCGATGCGCTCGCCCGCCTTCAGGCGATCCAGCACGCGATCAATGCGCCCACCCACAATGACGGTATGCGCACCGGAACGCGCCGCCAGACGCGCAGCACGCAATTTGGTCTGCATGCCGCCACGACCCAATGCACCACCAGTGCCGCCCGCGACAGCATCCAGCGCCGGATCATCGGCGCGCGCTTCGTAAATCAGGTTTGCGTCGGGGTTATTGCGAGGGTCGGCGTCGAACATGCCATCGCGATCGGTGAGAATGACCAGCAGATCAGCCTCAACCAGGTTCGCCACCAGCGCCGCCAAGGTGTCGTTGTCGCCGAAACGGATCTCGTCGGTGACCACAGTGTCGTTTTCGTTGATGACCGGGATCACTTTCAGCTCGACCAACGCTCGCAGCGTACTGCGCGCATTCAGGTAGCGCTTGCGGTCGGACAAGTCATCGTGCGTCAGGAGAATCTGCGCGGTGTGCCGGCCATGCTCGGCGAAGCTCGACTCCCAGGCCTGCACCAACCCCATCTGACCGATGGCAGCAGCGGCCTGCAGCTCGTGCATCGCACTGGGTCGTACCGTCCAGCCCAAGCGGCTCATCCCCGCCGCTACGGCCCCGGAGGACACCAGCACCAGCTCGACGCCAGCTTCATGCAGAGCCACCATCTGCTCGACCCAGACACCCATTGCCGCGCGATCCAGGCCCTTGCCGTCCGCCGTCAGCAAAGCGCTGCCGATTTTCACGACCCAACGCCGCGCACCTGTCACCTTGCTCCGCATCATCTTCAACCTTAGCTTGAGGACAGCGCGACGTAGCACTGCCCGTAACGTTATTCGTGGTTATTTGTGACCAACAATCGATTTCCAGATACTAAAACGCCGCTCTAGTAAGCGGCGTTTAAGTTTATCGCAACGAATCAGTCACGCACGTAAATGATTTCCGGACCGTCTTCATCATCCACATCTTCTTCGTCCCAATCATCGTCGCCGATGTCGTGGACCGACTTCACGCCGCTGCGACGCAGGGCACGCTGGTCATCCAGCGCCTGCAGCTGAGCACGGGCTTCGTCTTCGATGCGCTGATCGAGCTCGGCCAGCTCTTCCTTGTAGGCCGGGTCGTTAGCCAGACGATCGGCACGGTCTTCCATGTAACGCATGATGTCGTGACACAGACGCTCGGTACCAAGCTTGGAGATGGCCGAAATCACGTAAACAGGACCGGTCCATTCCAGACGATCGACGATTTCCTTGACGCGAGCGTCGTGCTCTTCTTCAAGGATCTGATCGCATTTGTTCAGCACCAGCCAGCGATCACGCTCCGCCAGGGACGGGCTGAACTTGGTCAGCTCACTGACGATCACTTCAGCAGCGTCCGGAGCACTGGTGTCATCCAGCGGCGCCATGTCCACGAGGTGCAGCAGCAAACGGGTACGCGACAAGTGCTTGAGGAAACGAATCCCCAGGCCTGCACCGTCGGAAGCCCCTTCGATCAGCCCCGGAATGTCCGCGACCACGAAGCTTTTCCAGCGATCGACACTGACCACACCCAGGTTTGGCACCAGCGTGGTGAACGGGTAGTCGGCGACTTTCGGCTTGGCGGCCGATACCGAACGAATGAAGGTACTTTTGCCAGCATTGGGCAAGCCCAACAGACCAACGTCAGCCAACACTTTCATTTCCAGCTTGAGATCACGCGCCTCACCCGGCTTGCCCGGAGTGGTCTGACGCGGAGCCCGGTTGGTACTGGATTTGAAACGCGTGTTGCCTAGGCCGTGCCAGCCACCGTGAGCTACCAACAATTTCTGGCCGGCCTTGGTCAGGTCGCCAATGACTTCCTGGGTGGCAGCATCGATAACCGTGGTGCCGACCGGCACGCGCAGCACCAACTCCTCACCTTTCTTGCCGGTGCAGTCAGTGCTGCCGCCGTTGGAACCGCGCTCGGCATCGAAGTGCCGGGTGTAACGGTAGTCCACCAGGGTGTTGAGGTTTTCGTCGGCGATCATGTAGACCGAGCCGCCATCACCACCATCACCGCCGTTCGGGCCGCCGTTTTCGATAAACTTTTCGCGACGGAAGCTCATGCAACCGTTGCCGCCGTCACCGGCCTTTACTCGAATCGATACTTCATCAACAAACTTCATAACAAAACGCCTCTCGCCATACGGACGAGCCGAAAAAATCTAGACATAAGACTCTTGCAAAAATGAGCGCAGCGACCTCAATCAACGACCGCAAATCCAGCGCTGGAGCCCATTACAAACAGCTTTGCAAGAGACTCACCCCACAAACGAAAAAGCCCCGTCGCAAGACAGGGCTTTTCCAGCAACCACGTAATTATGCCGCGACGACTTCAGTCTTCGGGACAATGCTTACGTAACGACGACCGAAGGCGCCTTTTACTTCGAACTTGATCACGCCGTCGATTTTAGCGAACAGAGTGTGATCTTTACCCATGCCAACACCGTAACCGGCGTGGAATTGGGTGCCGCGCTGACGCACGATGATGTTGCCCGGAATGATAACCTGGCCGCCATACATCTTCACGCCAAGGCGTTTGGCTTCTGAGTCGCGACCGTTACGGGTACTACCACCAGCTTTTTTGTGTGCCATGAGTCAATTCTCCTAGTGAGGAATTAGGCTGAAATTAAGCCTGAATACCGGTGATTTTGATCTCGGTGTACCACTGGCGGTGGCCCATACGCTTCATGTGGTGCTTACGACGACGGAACTTGATGATGCGGACTTTATCGTGACGACCTTGGGAGATCACTTCAGCCACAACGGTAGCGCCGGCAACAACTGGAGCGCCGATGTTCACGTCATCGCCATTGGCGACCAACAGAACGCGATCAAAAGTAACGGATTCGCCAGTAGCGATTTCCAGTTTTTCGATCTTCAGGTATTCACCTGGGGCGACCTTGTATTGCTTGCCACCAGTAACAATTACTGCGTACGACATGGTATTTCTCCGATAATCCTGCTCACCCAGCTCTTTATAAGAAGAGGTATTGGCTGGCATGGCTGCATAAGGCTGGAAGGCCTGTTTGCAATTGCGTAAGGCAGGTGCTGCCCAGGAAGTTCAGGGTGCGCGATTGTACGCAAGCTGCCAAGACGATGCAAGAGGCCGTCCATCGCGCCTTGACACCCGCCGACGTGGGTCCTAGCATGCCGCGCAACCCTTCTGGAGCGACTGTCGCTGATGCAACCCCAAGCTTTCTACCGCGCGGTGGCGGACGATTTTAGCGCCGTCGACGGCATAATCAAGAAGCAGCTGACTTCACGCGTGCCGCTGGTATCGAAAATCGGCGATTACATTACCTCGGCCGGCGGTAAACGCCTGCGCCCTTTATTAGTGTTGTTGTGTGGCAAGGCCCTGGGTCGCGAAGGCGATGACTTGCGCCTGCTGGCCGCAACCATCGAATTTCTGCACACCGCCACGCTGCTGCATGACGACGTGGTCGACATGTCGGGCATGCGCCGTGGCCGTTCGACCGCCAACGCCATGTGGGGCAACGCTCCCAGCGTACTGGTCGGCGACTTCCTGTACTCGCGCTCCTTCGAAATGATGGTCGAGCTGGGCTCCATGCCAGTGATGAAGATTCTTTCGCAAGCCACGCGCATCATCGCTGAAGGCGAAGTGTTGCAACTGTCGAAGGTTCGTGACGCCAGCACCACGGAAGAAACCTACATGGAAGTCATCCGCGGCAAGACCGCGATGCTCTTCGAGGCGTCGACCCACAGCGCCGCAGCCTTGTGCGAAGCCACGGAGGAACAGGCCGAAGCGCTGCGTACGTTCGGCGATCATCTGGGCGTGGCTTTCCAACTGGTCGACGACTTGCTGGACTACAAAGGCGACGCAGAAACCCTGGGCAAGAACGTCGGTGACGATCTGGCCGAAGGGAAACCGACTTTACCGCTGATCTACACCATGCGCGAAGGCACGCCGGAGCAGGCTGCACTGGTGCGCAAGGCTATCCAGAAAGGCGGGATCGAAGACCTGGAAAGCATCCGCGAGGCCGTTGAAGCGTCCGGCTCGCTGGAATACACCGCAACACTGGCCCGTGATTACGTGGCCCGCGCGATCAAGTGCCTCGACGCCCTGCCTGCCAGCGAATACCGCGATGCGCTGGTTGAGTTGAGCGAATTTGCGGTCGCCCGTACGCACTAACTGCACCGCAATACCCTGTGGGAGCGAGCCTGCTCGCGATTGCAATCCGCCAGTCGACATGGTTGCCGGCGGACACACCGCAATCGCGAGCGGGCTCGCTCCCACAGGTTTATCAGGGCCCAGCCCGCTCCTGCCTAAAACCCTATATAATGTGCGACTTTTAGCGATCCTCAATCCAAGGAGCCTTAGTGAGCACGTTGCCACCCTGCCCGAAATGCAATTCCGAATACACCTATGAAGACGGTGCGCAGTTGATCTGCCCGGAGTGCGCCCACGAATGGTCCGCCAACGGAGAAGCCGAAGCGGCGTCCGATGACTCGGTTAAAAAAGATTCGGTCGGTAATGTTCTGCAAGACGGCGATACCATCACCGTGATCAAGGACCTCAAGGTCAAGGGCACATCGCTGGTGGTCAAGGTCGGCACCAAGGTCAAGAACATCCGCCTGTGCGACGGCGATCACGACATCGACTGCAAGATCGACGGCATTGGCCCGATGAAGCTCAAATCCGAGTTCGTCAGAAAAGTCTGATATTGCTGTCTTCCATCCCGCGCCCTGCGTGGGATGGCGATTCACCCTCCCCCGCCTCGCCCAGCCATTCCTCGCAGTAGCCAAACGCCAGCCGCTTTGACCTTACGCAATCTTCATCCGTAAAAAATCACAAATCGCCAATAGCCCCTTGCTATTCGACGAATAAGAATTATTCTCATTGAAACCCATTAAAGGAGATGAGACCCATGACTTATTTGATCGATGCCTGGCTGGACCGCCCACACCCTTACCTCAGGATCCTGCATCGGGAAACCGGAGAAGTCTGTGCGGTGCTTGAAGAGGAAGCCTTGAACGAATTGCAGGACCAGGGAGACCTGGACGTCAACAGCTTGAGCTCCAGCGAGCCGGTGGTGCTCAAGGAACTGGTGCGTAATCTGTTTTTGTTCTGCTATGCCCGGGCGTTGCGTCCGGCCAGCGATGTGAACCATAAGATCGAACTATGAGAAGCCGTAAAACACTGCGGGAGCGACAGTGTGTCGCCCCCACATCTGCCCGACGTTAGATCGGGCCAGGTCTTACAGAACGTCGAGCAGCTCGACGTCGAATACCAGAACGCTGTGCGGTGGAATGCCGCCAACGCCTTGAGCGCCGTAAGCCAGTTCGCTCGGCACGTACAGACGCCATTTGCTACCGGCGTTCATCAGTTGCAGGGCTTCGGTCCAGCCAGGGATCACGCCGCCAACCGGGAATTCTGCTGGCTGACCACGATCGTAGGAGCTGTCGAACACAGTGCCGTCGATCAGGGTGCCGTGGTAGTGGGTGCGCACTTGATCTTCACGGGTTGGCTTGGCGCCTTCACCTTGAGTCAGCACTTCAAATTGCAGGCCGGAAGCCAGGGTGGTGATGCCTTCGCGCTTGGCATTTTCAGCCAGGAACGCCAGGCCTTCGCCAGCAGCCGCTTCAGCTTTTGCAGCTGCTTCGGCCTGCATGATTTCGCGGATCACCTTGAAGCTTGCGGACATTTCTTCCTGGCCCACACGGCTAGGCTTGCCGGCGAACGCGTCGGTCAGACCCGCCAGGATCGCGTCCAGGCTAACGCCCGGTGGCGGGTTGTCGCGCAGTTGGTCGCCCAGCTGACGGCCAATACCGTAGCTGACGCGGGTTTCGTCGGTGGACAGATTTACTTCGGACATGACACTGCTCCGCTGTTCGGGCGGCCTGGAACTTGCCGTGCTTGCACAGCGCATCCCGGAGCGCCCGGAATCAAAAGGGCAAGCAGACTAGCACAGATGTCGCCCTGCTGATGAGCGCCGTCAGTGCGCCCAGAACGAACGGAAAGCGATGGGCAACTTAAGGCTTTCTTCCGCCGCGCTCAATCCGCACATTTCGTCATGAACAGAGGTGTGCACAAGATTGAATGGCAAGGCCGGGAAGGACTTGATCAGATCACGTGCATGCTCGACCGAGCGCAAATGGAACATATGCCCGCGAGTATCGCTCAAGGGATACGCCGCACCGTGCATCCGTGCCTCCAGCAGATAGATCCCGCCCTCCATGGAAATCAGGTTCAGCTCATCGATTTTTCCGGCGATGGCATACGCACGCAACTCTTCAACATTCATGGAGGCACCTCACGCAGTGGCGAGTCAATATCAATACATGGATAGGCCTCGGCACCTCAAAGCACAAGTCAAAAACGGCACCGCCCGTCTGTTTCGCAACAGACGGGCGGCTTGAGCCTGCAAAAAGACAGCAATCAGTGCTTGGTCAGCTTGTCCAGGTACCCCATGGCAAACGCCGATACCACAAACGTCATGTGGATGATCACGTACCACTTCAAATGCTCGGGATCGACGTTCTTGGCGTCCATGAAAATCCGCAGCAAGTGGATGGAGGAAATCGCCACGATGGAAGCCGCCACTTTCATCTTCAAAGAAGACGAATCCATGGTGCCCAGCCAGTTGAGCTTTTCCTTGTCGTCGTCGATGTCCAGTTGGGAGACGAAGTTCTCGTAACCGGAAATCATCACCATCACCAGCAGACCGCCCACCAGGGCCATGTCGATCAACGACAGCAGCACCAGGATCAGATCCGACTCGGCCATCGAGAACACATTGGGGATGACGTGGAAGACTTCCTGGAAGAATTTCAGCGCCAGTGCCAGCAGCCCCAGGGACAGACCGAAGTAGATCGGCGCCAGCAGCCAGCGGGATGCGTACATCGCATTTTCGATAAAGCGTTCCATTGAATCTCGCACGTAGGGTTGAAAATGGCCGCGAGTATACCAGCCACCTGTCTGTCCCCAGAAGCAACCGGAAACCGTTGGGAAATCCTTTACCTGCGCGTGTGTTACAAAGTTTTTCTGCTAGTGTCCAGACTATCGAAAGCTTAGCGACATCGGACAGGAAACTGGAAATGGATGTGCGATTGCCTCTAAAGAGTGCCGGCATTTGCCTGGCTTTGCTGTTGAGTGCCTGCTCGCCAAGTGACGAGAAACGCCAGGTCAGCCTCGAGGAAAAGACCGCGCAGTTCGAAAAGTCTCTGGATGCCATTCAGGATCCCAAGCTCAAGGATGCCGTGGCCGAACTGGGCGGCTCACTGTTGCTGCTCGAACGTGCGCAGGTGAAACTCGACAGCAAGCCGGTCGAAACCGAGTACGGCGAAGACGTCCTCGCCGCGCTCAAGCATTACCCCACGCCACAGGCACTGGTCGATACCTACATCAACGGTCTGTTCGTGCTGCACAAGGATTCCAGCTCCGATTACCTGACCGACTTGCAACCGGTGTTCCCCTTCAATTTCAGCATCCCGGCATCATTCCTCTTTCCCCATGGCCTGGAATGGCAATCGGTGACCCTGAGCAACAAGCGCGTCATCGCGTTTCAGCCGGAATGGTCGGAAACCGATCCTGGCATTCAGCTGAGCCCTTCGAGTTCCAACCTGAACAACCCCGATGATTTGACGGTGACCTATCCATTCATCGAAGGCCTGGACGTGGACATCAAGCACCAGCCTCAACCGGTAAGCCTGCAGGGCAAGGTGGAAGTGATTGCGCCACGCCGCCTCTACACTTTTGAATTGACGAAAAAAGACGTGGGCCAGACCCGCACCGATGACAATCTCAGCGTCACCTTGCTGCGCCTTGCCAACAACTACGCTGAAATCGAATTCAACAACAGCGCACCACCGGCCGCCGAAGTCGGCGATACGCCATTGAACCCTTTGATTGTCCAGGCCAGGGATACCACCGGGCAGTTCCTGTCGCGCTCAGGCTCAATCAATGAAACCGCCGCGCAAATTGCCTTCTATCAAAAACAGCTGGCGAAGATGCAACAACAGAAGGCCTGGAGCGAGGCGTTCGAAAAGCAGATCGATGAGGAACAGCGCAACTTCGAGAAGCAGCAGAATCATCATTACACCAAGGTGTATTTCAACGGTTCGATCGACACCCTCGACATCAGCGTATTGGACTTTTCAGCCGTCACGGTGACACGCAAAGACCTCAACCTGCCGGTGCGCCGCTTCGATTCGCACACCACGGCAAAAACCATCCAGCCACTGAGCTTGCCCGTCGTGGTGTATGACGATCAGGCCCCGCGCTGGCTCAAGGGCGCGACACTCGGCGAGGAACAATTGAAGAAGAGCGTCACCGTCACCCAATCGGTGGACGACCCGAGTGCCGCACGCATTGAATTCGATCACCCCCGAAGCTTCAACGATGAACTGCTCGGCACCTCGTTCAGTCCCGGCGATAGCCCGGTCACTTTTTTTACCGCGGACAGAAATGGCAAACGCGATGGCCCCATCGAACTGCCATCGGAGGCTTACCAGGTCGACCCGCTTCACGGCACCATCTCCTATGACCTGAACCTGTTTCCGGAGACGCCGGCCTATGCAGTGGGCTCGATGCCGCTGTTTTTGGCGATAGTCGACAAACAGACGCTCAACGCCCACCCGTTGCCCAAAGGCCTGGAACTCAAAGGCAATGCGTTGGTGGTTGATCTGAAGCTGTTTCCAGCTCAGGACTGGCGTTTTTTTGCCCAGGACGACACTGGAAACTACCTCAAAGAGATTCTTTCGGTGACTCACGACGCGAGCACGGAAGGCCCGGCGCTATTTGCCGTGCATTACTTCTACGGCCAGCCAACACGTCTGGAAACTTACCAACGAACCGACCTCACCACCGTGCAATACGGCTTCGAAGTCAAACTGGCCCAAGCGGACTTGACGCACCTTGAGCAGTAGTCGGCTCAGCGATCAGGGCGGAACTCGAAGCCACCGAGATTGCGGCACCGGCCACCGTTGATTTCCCGAAGCTGGGCTTGCAGGTGCAGGCACCAGATCTGCGGGTCATCGGCCAGCTCGTAGCCATGCAAGGTCAAACTCTCAACAATCGTGTCGAGAATTGATTCAGCCACGAAAGGGCCGTGGAACGGGCCCTGTGCCTTGATGGCTGAAGGTTGTTCGCCGGCCATTCCGGCGGCAAAGAGCAAGGTCCACATGCCCGTATCCCCCGCCAATGGGCGGATGGCACATTCGATACGGGTCACAAGGCCCAAACATTGACGGGTAAGGCAGAGGTTGCGCGACATGGCGGCGACCCTCGATAGATCCGGTATTCAGCCCCCACGGGAAGGCTGTCTCGATCCAGTGATTACTGTCGATATCCTTGAGCTGAGAATAGAAGAAAAGTCTGACCAGTACGTCAAGCGAAACCAGAAGGCGCCGAATGGTCATTGCGTGAATATTGGCGCCAGAGTGATGGCACTTTTTCGGTGTTTACCCAATACAAATGTGGGAGCGAACCTGCTCGCGATAACAGACTGTCAGTCAGCCAATAGGCTGAATGTTAATCCGTCATCGCGAGCAGGCTCGCTCCCACAATGGATCGTTGTGATCCTCGGATGGGTCAGGCCGGCTTGGCTTCGACCAACGCCTCCAGCGCCGCCTCTTTCTCGGCTTCCTTGAGGTCGTCTTCGCTGATCATTTCGGCGATCACCCGCAAGCGCTCCACCACCCGCGCATTCACGCTGCCCTCGGGAAACGCGCCATTCTCGTCCGGCGCACCGGCCGGCTCGCCCACCAGCAGACTCAGCGCCTCATCGGCCTGGCGCACCGCATAGACGTGGAACAGGCCCGCACGCACCGCCGACAACACCTTCTCATCGAGCATCAACGTGGCAACGTTGGCGTGTGGAATGATCGCCCCCTGCTCACCGGTCAAACCGCGGGCTTCGCAGAGCCGGAAGAAGCCTTCGATTTTCTCGTTGACCCCGCCCACGGCCTGCACTTCACCAAACTGGTTGATCGACCCCGTGATCGCAAAGCATTGCTTGAGCGGTGTTCTCGACAAGGCCGAGATCAGCGTGCATGCCTCGCCCAGCGACGCACTATCGCCGTCGACGTAACCGTAGGACTGCTCCAGCGCGATACTGGCCGAGATCGCCAGCGGGAATTCCTGGGCGTAACGGCTGCCCAGATACCCGGTAAGAATCATCACGCCTTTGGAGTGAATCGGCTGGCCAAGGTTGACCTCGCGCTCGATGTCGACAATGCCGCTGCCACCCGGATACACCGTGGCGGAAATCCGCGCGGGCACGCCGAAGGCCGAGTCACCGACTTCCAGCACCGTCAGACCATTGCATTTGCCCACCGCCGCGCCATCGGTATCGATCAGGATGATCCCGGCGAGCATGTCATCGAGAATCCGTGCCGAGACGCGCCCGGTACGGGTCGCCTTGGCCTTCAGTGCTCGCTCGATGTGGCCGGCATCGGTCATTTCGTCGCTCGCCAGGTTGCGAATGAAATCCGCCTCGCTGACCAGCTGGAACAGATCACCGATGCGCGCCGACAAACGTCCCTGATGCTCGGCCAGGCGTGCACTGTAGGTCGCCAGGCGCGCCACCGCATCGGCGGTCAGCGGTGCCATGCCTTCTTCCGAAGTACGGGTCTTGAGCAACTGGGCGAACTGCTCCAGGCTTTCGTCGACCATCGGGATGTCTTCATCGAAGTCCACCAGGACGCGGAACATTTCCTGGAAGTCCGGATCGAGGTCTTGCAGCGTGTAATACAACTGTCGCGCACCAATGATGACGACCTTGACCTGCAATGGAATGTTTTGCGGCGTCAGGGTTACCGTGGCCAGACGGCCCAGCTCACCGAGTGGCGATTCCATTTTCAGCTTGCGCGATTGCAGGGCGCGTTTCAGCGCGTCCCACACGAACGGCTCGCTGAGCATTTTTTCCGCTTCAAGGATCAGGAATCCGCCGTTGGCGCGGTGCAATGCACCCGGGCGCAGCTGCCGATAGGTCGTGTACATCGCCCCTTGGTCGGTGCTGTATTCGATGCGGCCAAACAGATTTTCGTAAGTCGGGTGCGGCTCGAACACCACCGGCGCACCGCCGCTGGCGGAATGACCGACCACCAGGCTCGGCGCGTATTGTTCTTCCAGCATCTTGCGGGCTACCGCATCGACTTTACTGTCGTCGACCAATTGCTCAACCACGGTTTTGAGCAGGTAAACCTGTACCGCTTGCAGATAACCGCACACCGCAGCGTTTTCGGCGTACTTCTCCGAGAGCGGAGACAGCAGCGGCTGCAAGGCCAGGGTGATGGTTTCTTCGTTGAGGTGGCGCAGCTGATTGCTCGACTCGCGCTTCCATTGCGGCAGGCTCGCGAGTTCTTCGTTGAGGCGTTCTTCCAGCCACGAGATATCGTCGTGGAAACGGTCGCGATCGGCTTCCGGCAACTGGGAAAACTCAGCCTCGTCCAGCGCCTTTCCCTCGGCCATCGGAGTGAACGCGATATTGCTGGCATCGCGGTACAGCGCGACCTCTTTCTCCAGTGCCAGGCGCTCGATCACATCCAGGGCCTTGTCGTAGCGCTGGTTGAAGGCACGGTCGATGGCGCTTTTCTTCTGCTGGTAGGACGGGTGCTCGAAGACCGCCGGAAAGGTTGCCAGCAGGTTGTCGATCAGGCCGTTGATGTCTGCAATGAAGGCACCGGCCGTGCCCGAGGGCAGCTCCAGCGCGCGAGGCTCGCGAGGCTCGTCGAAATTGTTGACGTAAACCCAGTCCGCCGGGGTCTGCAGGCGTTTGCCTTCGGCTTTCAGGTAGCGTTTGACGAACGAAAACCGGCCGGTGCCGGGCTCACCCATGACGAATACGTTGTAACCGGGGCGTGGCATGGCCACGCCAAACTGCAAGGCTTCGACCGCACGTTCCTGGCCAAGCACACCGCGGAAGGGCTCCAGATCATTGGTTGTAGAGAAGCTGAACTGTTCAGCGGAAAACGGACGGGTCAGCGCTTCAGGCGCTAGACGCAAGCTGGCAGCAACAGGATCAGGCATCGGGCTTCCTTACATCAGGCGGGGCAGATAGCGGCATTCTGGCGCTGCCCCTACCTCACTTGCAAGGCGCGCCTCTTGCCAAAGCATAGACAAGCCGTCATCCCCGGGTGCGGCGGGGCCAAATCAATGTTTAGTGCGAATGTTTCGTAAAAAAAGACGGAACCCTTGGAACGTGCCTAAACTCCAAACTGCGCGGCTGGAACTAATAACCGGCCCACTGGCGCCAGATCGGGCCAGACCCCTTGTCTATTGGTATGCACACAAAGAGAACATAGCTATGAAACGGATTCTTCTCGGTACTCTCTTCACCGTTGTATCCCTCAACGCCATGGCACAGGCGCCAGGCGGCCCGGATTGCGGTTGGGGCAACATGCTGTTCGAAGGTCAGCGTGGCACTCCGGCTCACTTCCTGGCATCCACCACTAACGGCACGTCCGGCAACGCAACATTTGGTATGACTTCCGGTACCAACGGTTGCTCGACTAACGCGTCGCTGACCTATGGCGGCAAATCCTGGCTTGCCATGAATGGCATGATGAACGAGTTGTCCGAAGACATGGCTAAAGGCAATGGCGAAGCGCTGACGACCTATGCCGTGGTACTGGGCGTGGCGCCGGAAGACCGTGCGCACTTCGCCACTGTGACTCACGAGCACTTCCAGCAGATCTTCAGCAAGGCTGACGTGACCGCTGAAGACGTGCATACCAACACCCTCGCTATCCTGAAGTCCGATCCACGTCTGGCCAAGTACGCTACTCAAGCTTAAGCTCGGCTCTGCCCGCTCCTCTCGAGGCGCGGGTTTTATTTTTTGGACCCGTCCCTCTTTGGGTCTTCGTTTTTTTTCGAATTAAGTTGCCCACTATGCTCAAACGCCTTGCCTGGCTGGCGCTCTGTGTCTGCGCCCCGCTGTCCGCCGCGCCACACATTGACGATCAACGTTTGCAGCAACTGGCCAATGACCCTTTCTGGATTTCCCTGGGCCATTACGAAACCGGCAAGCTCGGCGGCTGGCGCAGCTATGTCAGCGACAAGAAGTTCTTTCTGGCGCCCGACGGCAATGAACATCCCGACCGCGAAATGGCCGCCACCGTGCAGGCGCTGTACGCACCGGCCAGCGCTGGCGAACGGCATGCCCAATGCGTCTACCCGGCCCGTACCCGCTGGCTGAAGGCACAGCTCAACCTGACGGATCTTCCGGCACTCGATTGTGCTGAATTCAAGCAGTGGTTCAAGGATGTCTCGCCCCACAGCGCGGTGATGATTTTCCCGGCGGCTTATCTGAACAGCCCTTCATCAATGTTCGGCCATACC
This sequence comes from Pseudomonas sp. JAI111, assembly GCF_024809425.1. Taxonomy (NCBI): domain Bacteria; kingdom Pseudomonadati; phylum Pseudomonadota; class Gammaproteobacteria; order Pseudomonadales; family Pseudomonadaceae; genus Pseudomonas; species Pseudomonas sp. JAI111. The sequence goes on from NZ_JANUCB010000008.1 coordinate 105,994, forward strand.
TTGCTGCGCATCGACCAGGCCGATGTAGAGAGCGACAAGACCTCACTGCTCAGTTACGCGATTAACTTCGGCGCCTATATCGAAGGTTCGGACAACAGCATCCTTTACGCCTGGAAAGGCTTGATGGGCGGTTATCCGGGGCTGTTCGCACTGGTGCCCTATCAGGAAAAACTCTCGGAATACCGCAGCCTCGAAAATCGTGATCTGTGGGAGTACCGGCTGAACCTGACGCAGGCCGAAACCGAGCGCATGGTCGAGCACGTCTGGGAGTTGAAGCAGATCCAGTTCGACTATTTCTTCTTCGACGAAAACTGCTCTTATCGCCTGCTGGAGTTGCTGCAAGTGGCGCGGCCGAGTCTGCGCCTGACCGAACAATTCCCGCTCACGGCGATTCCGACCGACACCGTCAAGGCCGTGAAAGAAGCCGGGTTGGTGCAGTCCATCCAATATCGTCCATCACGCGAGCGGGAGCTGTTGAGCCGCGCGCAGCCGTTGAACGATGAAGAACAGCAGTGGGTGCTGAAAGTCAGCGCCGACCAGAAGCAGCTGCAGGCACCGGCGTTCAAGGCGCAACCACGCGACCGTCAGGCGCTGATCATCGATGCGGCTTACCGACTTGAACGTTATCGCGCCAATGGTCAGGAACGCGATCCGGAACGGGCGCAACGCAGTTTCGAACTGCTGCGGGCGATCAACCAGAACCCGCCGCCAGAGCTGGACATCCCGCGCCCCGGCCTGCCCGAGGACGGTCATGAATCGCGCACCTGGCAGGCCGGCATCGGCACCCGGGGCGACAAGGCCTTTGGCGAATATGGCCTGCGCATGGCTTATCACGACCTCAACGATAACGCCGAGAGCTTCCCGCTTGGCGCACAGATCGAAATCCTGCAGATGAAACTGCGCCAATACGAAGGCAATCACTGGCAGTTGCAGCAACTCGACCTGGCGACCATCCGCTCCCTGACGCCACGCAATGAGCTGTTGCAACCGTTGTCGTGGCAAGTCACTGGCGGCCTGGAGCGAGTGCCGGGCAAACATGACGACGAAACATTGGTCAGCCATGTCAACGGTGGTGCCGGCGGCACCTGGCAACTGGGCGAAGACATGCTCGGCTTTGCGCTGGGCACGGTGCGCATCGAACACAACAACGACTTCGCCGGGTTCGTGGCCCCGGCGGCCGGCTTCAACAGTGGCCTGCTGTGGAAAAACCCGCTGGGCAACTTCAGCCTGGAAGCCAAGGGCGATTTCTTCACCAATGGCGAAGTGCGCCGCAGCATGAGCCTGAACCAGCAGTGGGAATTGTCGCGCAACCTTGGGCTGCGCCTGAGCGCCCAACGCGAATTCAGCCACCTCTCCACTCCCGAGAACGAAGTGATGCTTGAGGTGAAGTGGTATCACTATTGACCCAGAAATGCCGCGATTTCCCTGTGGGAGCGGGCTTGCTCGCGAAGGCGGAGTGTCAGTCGCCATCAATGTTGGCTGACACTCCGCCTTCGCGAGCAAGCCCGCTCCCACAAGGGATTTGCGTGGTCAAACGGATTAATCACAGGCCTTTCACATACGCCTGACGCATTCACTCCTAGACTTCCCTTGTAGGCCGTTGAAACGGTCCGGGAGTCAGAGATGTGGCGTTACGCAATGATGCTGGGGTTGTTGATGTTGATTGCGGGTTGCCAGACGACCCACGAAGATCTGATCGCCAAAGGCTATCCACCGGCCTTCGCCGATGGTTTCGATGATGGTTGCAGCAGTGGCCGGCAGGCCGCCGGGGCCATCACCGGCGAGTTTCGCAAGAACGTCCCGCGCTACCTCAAGGACAAGCAATACGCCGAAGGCTGGAGCGACGGTTTCCGCCAGTGCCAGGCCATGCGCGAAAGTGAAGATCGCGCGGACTATCACAGCCGCCATTGGGACGATCGGGACAAAGCCTGGCAGCAACAAAAAGACCAGGGTGCTGCCCGGGCCTATCGCTCGCCATGAGTCGCTGACAGACATCCGTCGAAACTAAAAGACTGCAACCATGGCCCAAACCCTATAACGGGAGAAAACCATGAGTCGCGCCTTCGTCAATGAAGATAACGCCGCCGCGCAAGCCGATCAGCCAGTCGAACGGCAAGTCAGCGCGCAGCCCAATTACGTCACGCCCGCCGGACTTGCGCAGCTTCAGGCGAAAGTTGCCGAGGTGCAAAACCTGCTCAATGAACAGAGCGCGAAAGGAGACCTGGCCGACAAACAGCGCCAGGCCGACCTCGAGCGTGACTGGCGATATTTCAACCAACGGCTGCAAAGCGCCCAGTTAGTCGTACCGGCCTCCTCGACCGAGAAGGTACAGATGGGCGCCTGGGTGACGTTTGCCGATGAACAGGGCAACGAACAGCGTGTGCAGTTGGTCGGCGAGGATCAGGCGGATGCCACCAGCGGACTGATCAATTGGGGTTCGCCACTGGGGCGGGCGCTGTTGGGTGCGCAGGTTGGGGATGAGGTGGTGTGGAAGCGGCCGGTGGGGGATTTGGTGATTGAGGTTCTGGGCATAGAGGTTAAGTGACCTTAAGGCCGCCATCGCGAGCAAGCTCGCTCCCACAGTGGGTTAGCAGTGGGCTTCAGATTTGAAGCCAACCCGAATCCCTGTGGGAGCGAGCCTGCTCGCGATAGTCGCGCCGCGATTTACCTGAATGACACCCACAAAAAAACGGAGCCTCGAAGGCTCCGTTTTTCATGCAACCGACCTGATATCAGGCCAGTTTCTTGTGCCGTACACGATGCGGCTGGGAAGCCGCTTCGCCGAGGCGTTTCTTGCGATCAGCTTCGTACTCGGTGTAGTTACCTTCGAAGAACACCGCTTGCGAATCGTCTTCGTACGCCAGGATGTGTGTCGCGACGCGGTCAAGGAACCACCGATCGTGAGAGATCACAATCGCAGCGCCCGGGAAGTCCAGCAGGGCTTCTTCCAGGGAACGCAGGGTTTCAACGTCGAGGTCGTTGGACGGTTCGTCGAGCAGCAGCACGTTGCCGCCCTCTTTCAAGGTCAGGGCCAGGTGCAAGCGACCACGCTCACCACCGGACAGGTCCTTGACGAACTTCTGTTGATCGCCGCCCTTGAAGTTGAAGCGACCGACGTAGGTACGCGACGGAATCTCATAGTTGCCGATGCGGATCTGGTCCGAACCGTCGGAGATTTGCTGGAACACAGTCTTGCTGCCGTCCAGGTCTTCGCGGCTCTGATCCACACACGCAAGTTGCACGGTTTCGCCGACTTCGATGGTGCCCGAATCCGGTTGTTCCTTGCCCATCAACATGCGGAACAGGGTCGATTTACCGGCACCGTTACCGCCGATCACGCCAACGATGGCGCCTTTAGGCATGGAGAACGACAGGTTGTCGATCAACACGCGATCGCCATAACCCTTGGAAACGTTCTTGAACTCGATGACCTTGTCGCCCAGGCGCGGACCGGCCGGGATGTAGATCTCGTTGGTTTCGCTGCGCTTCTGGAATTCCTGCGATTGCATTTCTTCGAAGCGTTGCAGACGAGCCTTGGATTTGGACTGGCGGGCCTTGGCGCCTTTGCGCACCCACTCCAGTTCTTCCTTCATGGCTTTTTCGTGGGCCGACTGTTGCTTGGATTCAGCGGCCAGACGATCGGACTTCGCTTCGAGCCAACCCGAATAGTTGCCCTCGTAAGGGATACCGGCGCCACGGTCGAGCTCGAGGATCCAGCCGGCAACGTTGTCCAGGAAGTAACGGTCGTGCGTGATCGCAACCACGGTGCCCGGGAAATCGTGCAGGAAATGCTCCAGCCAGGCGACGGAATCGGCGTCCAGGTGGTTGGTCGGTTCGTCGAGCAGCAGCATGTCAGGGGCGGACAGCAGCAGACGGCACAGGGCCACACGACGCTTTTCACCACCGGACAGGAATTCGATCTTGGCATCCCACGCCGGCAGACGCAGCGCATCGGCGGCGACTTCCAGCTGGCGATCCAGGTTGTGACCGTCGCTCGCTTGCAGGATGGCTTCGAGCTTGGCCTGTTCAGCGGCCAGTTTGTCGAAGTCGGCATCCTCATCCGCGTAAGCGGCGTAGACCTCGTCCAGGCGAGCCTGGGCGTTCTTGATCACGCTGACGGCTTCCTCGACCACTTCACGCACGGTCTTGGTCGGGTCCAGGATCGGTTCTTGCGGCAGGTAGCCGATGTTCAGCTCCGGCATCGGGCGGGCTTCGCCTTCGAACTCGGTGTCGACGCCGGCCATGATTTTCAGCAGCGTGGACTTACCCGAACCGTTGAGGCCGAGTACGCCGATCTTGGCGCCGGGGAAAAATGACAGCGAAATGTTTTTCAGGATTTCCCGCTTCGGCGGAACAACTTTGCCCAGCCGATGCATGGTGAATACATATTGAGCCATGGAGAACCTTGGGTCAGTGACAGATGATTTGGAGCGCAGGCGTTGCCCGGCCAGACCGTGCGCGTCGTCCGCTTGACGGGTATCAATGCGTGCGCGCTGAAAAAGTCTGAGTTTAGGAGCTGGAACGCTCCCGCGTAACCGGCAAAGCTACCTGAATGACAGATGGCAGTCCAGCCAGTAGGGGCTGGCACTTCGCCACAACACAAGGCATGCTAGCCGCCCTTCGGGCGTCCGGCTTATAGTGCACGTCGCGCCAGTCCAGCCAAACCGCAGGATTACAGTTTGTCTAACGTCTCTCCGCCATCGTCCGTGAGCGCACCGCAGCCTGCGCCCGGCTCGCCCCTGCGCGGATCCTTGAAGGGTGCGTTGGCGACACTCGTGCTGTTGCTGCTCGCGCTGCTGTTCTGGCAGTTGCTGGATCAACTTCGCGAAACCCAGAAAAACCAGCGCCAGTACACCATCGACTACACCGCCGACCTGGCCTCGCAAGTCAGCCTGAACATGGCGCTCAACGCGCAGATCGCCCTGAATCTGCTACCGATCGTCGAACAACCGCAGAGTGGCGACGAACAGCAGGCGCTGCTGCGCAAGCTGCAGCAGTCGTTGCCTGGGCTGCGCAGCCTGGCGTTGCTCAGCCCTTCCGGAAAAGTGCTCAGCGACAGTGCCGTCGAAAGCGACGACGCCGATTACCTGAGCGACCTGGTGAGGCGCAGCCGAGCCCAGGCCCACTATTTCAGCAATGCCGACGACGGTTCGGTGGTGCATCTGCTGTTGCATCAAGCCAGCGGCAGCACCCGGGGCTATTGGGCGCTACGCCTGACACCGGGCTTTTTTTCCTCACTGACCCAACAGAATGAGGCTGGTATCCGCCCGTTGTGGCTGGTGGAAAACCGCGTCAATCACCAAATTATCAGCCGTGATGAAGCGTCGCCTTCAACCCGTCAGGGCATGTTGTCTCCGGACGATCTGACCAACAGTGTGCTGACGGTGCCGCTGAGCAACAGCGACTGGCAATTGCGCGGACTGTTCGACCGTCAGCAAGTGCTCGAGCAATTGTTGCCGGCATTCATTGGCAAATGCCTGTTAGGCCTGGCGTTTTCCTTGCTGCCGTTCATCGCGCTGCTGAACATGCGCCGCCGACAACGCCAACTGCATGAAGGCCGCCGACGCTATCACGATATTTTCGAAGGCACCGGCGTGGCCCTTTGTGTGCTGGACGTCTCCGGCCTCAAGAGCTTCTTTGACAAGGCCCAACTGCACAGCAGCGAACAACTCGCTACATGGCTCAAGAACCCGGAGCAACGCCAGCAACTGCTGTCGGAGCTGCGTGTTACAGAGGTCAATCAGGTCGCCCTGCAACTGCTGAACGTCAATTCCTGCGCCCAAGCCTGGAAACTGCTGATTGACGGCTGTCCGCTGGACGGCACCGCCATCGGCCATCAAGTGCTTGAAACGGTCCTCAACCAGCAGAAACAGCTTGAGCTGGAAATCAAGCTTCAGGATGCCAACGGCCGCGACCAGCATCTGTGGCTGGTGCTGCGCCTGCCGGTAAACCAGGAGGACTATAAAGCGGTCATCCTGAGCATCACCGACATCACCAGCCGCAAACTGATCGAGCTGTCGCTGCTGGAGCGCGAAGGGTTCTGGTCCGACGTGGTGCGCACCGTACCGGATCACTTGTATGTGCAGGACGTGATCAGCCAACGGATGATCTTCAGTAACCATCACCTGGGGCAGACGCTCGGCTACAACCGCACCGAGCTGCACCAGATGGGCGAGTATTTCTGGGAAATCCTCCTGCACCCCGAAGACGCCGATGAGTACCACCGCTCGCGCCAGACCCAGCGCCAAGGGGGGTACACCCAGCTGCTGCAATGCCAGCTGCGTTTCCGTCATCGCGACGGCAAATGGCGACGTTTCGATATTCGCGAACAAGCTCTGGCGCGGGATAAACACGATCAAGTCACACGAATCATTGGCGTGGCCAAGGACATCACCGATCAGATCGAAGCCAGTGAATCCCTGCGTGACAGTGAACAGCGTTACCGGATGCTCGCTGAAAGCATCAGCGACGTGATTTTCTCCACCGACAGCAAGCTGGCGCTCAACTACGTCAGCCCTTCGGTGCAGGCGGTGCTGGGTTTCGACGCCGACTGGATCTTCCAGAACGGCTGGCAGTCCACCATCGCCAACCCGCAACAACTGACTGGCATCTACAGCCTGATGGACCGGGTCAGCAAAGCGCTGAACAAACCCGACCAACTGGCATTGCTGCGCAGTCAGGTGCAGACCCAACTGTTCCTGTTCGATTGCCTGCGGGCTGACGGTCGCAAGATCCCGATCGAACTGCGGCTGGTGCTGGTCTGGGACGAACACGGCGCCTTCGAAGGCGTGCTGGGCGTTGGTCGCGACATTAGCCAGCAACGCCGCGCGGAGAAAGACCTGCGCATGGCGGCCACGGTATTCGAACACTCCACATCGGCGATCCTGATCACCGACCCGGCCGGCTACATTGTCCAGGCCAACGAAGCGTTCAGCCGCGTCAGCGGTTATGCCGTGGAGCAGGTGCTGGACCAGTTGCCGAACATGCTGACCGTCGACGAACAGCAGGATGCCCACCTGCGCTACGTGCTCAAGCAACTGCACCAGAACAGCACCTGGGAAGGCGAAGTCTGGCTCAAGCGGCGCAATGGCGAACACTATCCGGCCTGGGTCGGCATCACCGCCGTGCTCGACGATGAAGGCGATCTGGCCAGCTACGTGTGCTTCTTCAGCGACATCAGTGAGCGCAAGGCCAGCGAGCAGCGAATCCACCGCCTCGCCTATTACGACGCCCTGACCCACCTGCCCAACCGCACGCTGTTCCAGGACCGTCTGCACACGGCGCTGCAATCGGCCGAAAGGCAGAAGTCGTGGGTGGTGCTGATGTTCCTCGACCTCGACCGCTTCAAGCCGATCAACGACTCCCTCGGCCACGCCGCCGGCGACCGCATGCTCAAGGAAATGGCCACGCGCCTGCTCGGTTGCGTCGATGACGACGACACCGTGGCGCGCATGGGCGGTGACGAGTTCACCCTGCTGCTGCAACCGCGGGCCAACCGTGAAGTGGCGCTGAACCGGGCGATTCATGTCGCCGAACAGATCCTCGCCAGCCTGGTGAAACCGTTCGTCCTCGAAGGCCGCGAGTTTTTCGTCACCGCCAGTATCGGCATCGCGCTGAGCCCGCAGGATGGCAACGAACTCAGTCAGCTGATGAAGAACGCCGACACCGCGATGTACCACGCCAAGGAGCGCGGCAAGAACAACTTCCAGTTCTATCAGGCGGACATGAACGCCAGCGCCCTGGAGCGCCTGGAACTGGAAAGCGACTTGCGCCATGCCCTGGAACAAGACGAATTCGTTCTGTACTACCAGCCGCAGTTCAGTGGCGACGGCAAACGCCTGACCGGCGCCGAGGCATTGCTGCGTTGGCGTCATCCGCGCCGTGGCCTGGTGCCACCGGGGGATTTCATTCCAGTGCTCGAAGAGCTCGGGTTGGTGGTAGATGTCGGCGACTGGGTGATCAGCGAAGCCTGCCGCCAGCTCAAGACCTGGCATCAGGCCAAGGTGCGGGTGCCGAAGGTCTCGGTGAATATTTCGGCCCGGCAATTCTCCGACGGCCAGCTCGGCACGCGGATCGCCACCATTCTCAAGGAAACCGGCCTGCCGCCGGCGTGCCTGGAGCTGGAGCTGACCGAAAGTATCCTGATGCGCGAAGTCAGCGAGGCGATGCAGATACTCGCCGGGCTTAAAAACCTCGGCCTGAGCATTGCGGTCGACGACTTCGGCACCGGTTATTCATCGCTCAACTACCTCAAGCAATTCCCGATCGATGTGCTGAAAATCGACCGCACCTTCGTCGATGGGCTGCCGTCGGGCGAACAGGATGCACAGATTGCCCGGGCGATCATCGCCATGGCCCACAGCCTGAACCTGGCGGTGATCGCCGAAGGCGTGGAAACCCATGAGCAACTCGACTTCCTGCGCGAGCATGGGTGCGATGAGGTTCAGGGGTATCTGTTCGGACGACCGATGCCGGCCAACCGGTTCGAGGCGCAGTTCAGCAATGATGCGCTCTTCATGTTTGATTGATTGGAGCCAACAGCTCCAATCAATCAAACATGAAGAAAGTTGGAAGCTTCAAGTGGCAAGCTTCAAGCAGTGGCCGGTCCGCTTTTGAGTTACCGCTTGAGGCTTGCAGATGGAAGCTGAATTCCTTTCGTCTGCGACATGATGTCCTTTCATATGCCATCTAAAAGCGGTTGGGTTAGAATGCCCCCCTTTTCTGCCCCGATCCTTGAGGACCGCCATGTTCAGCCGTGATTTGACTATTGCCAAGTACGACGCCGATCTTTTTGCCGCCATGGAGCAAGAAGCTCAGCGCCAGGAAGAACACATCGAGCTGATCGCTTCGGAAAACTACACCAGCCCAGCGGTGATGGAAGCTCAAGGCTCGGTACTGACCAACAAATACGCCGAAGGCTATCCGGGCAAGCGCTACTACGGTGGTTGCGAGTTCGTCGACGTGGTTGAGCAACTGGCCATCGACCGTGCAAAAGAACTGTTCGGCGCCGATTACGCCAACGTTCAGCCACACGCCGGTTCCCAAGCCAACAGCGCCGTCTACCTGGCCCTGCTGCAAGCGGGCGACACCATCCTGGGCATGAGCCTGGCCCACGGTGGTCACTTGACCCACGGTGCCAGCGTTTCCTCCTCCGGCAAGCTGTACAACGCCGTTCAGTACGGTATCGATGCCAATGGCCTGATCGACTACGACGAAGTCGAGCGCCTGGCCGTTGAGCACAAGCCAAAAATGATCGTGGCCGGTTTCTCTGCCTACTCGCAGATCCTCGACTTCCCACGCTTCCGCGAAATCGCTGACAAGGTCGGCGCCTACCTGTTCGTCGACATGGCTCACGTGGCCGGTCTGGTCGCCGCTGGTGTCTACCCGAACCCGGTGCCATTCGCTGACGTCGTGACCACCACCACGCACAAGACCCTGCGCGGTCCACGTGGCGGCCTGATCCTGGCTCGCGCCAACGCCGACATCGAGAAGAAGCTGAACTCCGCAGTATTCCCGGGCGCCCAGGGCGGCCCGCTGGAGCACGTGATCGCTGCCAAGGCGATCTGCTTCAAGGAAGCGCTGCAGCCTGAGTTCAAGGCTTACCAGCAGCAAGTGGTAAAAAACGCCAAGGCCATGGCCGGCGTGTTCATCGAGCGCGGTTTCGACGTGGTCTCCGGCGGTACTGAAAACCACTTGTTCCTGCTCTCGCTGATCAAACAGGAAATCTCCGGTAAAGACGCCGACGCCGCTCTGGGCAAAGCGTTCATCACCGTGAACAAGAACTCCGTGCCAAACGATCCACGCTCCCCGTTCGTCACCTCCGGCCTGCGCTTCGGCACTCCGGCTGTGACCACTCGTGGCTTCAAGGAAGCCGAGTGCAAAGAGCTGGCCGGCTGGATCTGCGACATCCTGGCTGACCTGAACAACGAAGCGGTGATCGATGCCGTTCGTGAGAAGGTCAAAGCCATTTGCAAGAAACTGCCGGTGTACGGCGCTTAACTGCACCGCTGAACCGCAGCACAAAAACCGGCCAGTGATGGCCGGTTTTTTTATATCTTCAATTCGATATATCCGCGTATTAATACCCCACCCTACCCCCCCCATCGCAACTATACGCCGCACAAACCCCACCACAGAAACAGCTTGCAAAGTTACTCCACACACAACGCTCACGCAAAACTCTTACTATTCGAAAAATCAGAAAACATCCAGCCAGACTTCTTGTTCCTAATAACGGAAGAATGCTAACCCCACGAATAGAGAGACTGACCATGAGTTCTAATCGACAAAAATCCTTTACGGCGACCCTTGGCACCCACGATACACTTTTACACTTCCTCAACTTGTTGCATGCACCTCGGGCCCTTGTCACGTATTCATTTGGCAGTGGCGGGTTCTTTACCGGAAAGCGGCAACAGCGAGACGACTCGCATTTTTTAGGTCTGCGCCCCGAGGTCCCGGTAAACGCCAAACCCCATCTCCTCCTGTACTTCAGGTACACCGGCAGTGATTACAGGCTCTACATCCGTACGTCGGGACCGTATTTCGGCCAGTGCCTGAGTATCAGTGACACGGGGCTTATTGGTGCATATCCTGCTGCAGGATCAACAACTTTCAATCTGGTCGACCGGCGTCACAACATTCTGACGCTGGATAATATAAAACAAGACTACCCGGAAATTTATATTCAAGCCAAAGGCTCTGGCCTTCTCCACAAACACAAACTTCACGACTCCAAGTATATTTATATCGGCGACAGGGGTGGAGCACCGATGCTTTTCAACTTAATCATTCAAGAAAGAAATGCGCCCCATCTCAACAGTCTGGATGAAGATTAAACGCTTGATAGGTGCAGGTGCACTTAAATACAGTAACTAATCAAAGCAAGTCGTTGAGATTACAGAGACGACGGCAGGCATTTGACTGACGCTTATTCAAAGGTCGCCGCCCCCAAAACAAACCGGACAGTGATGACCGGTTTTTTTCACCTGCAAAACCGCTCAAGCACGGGCCTTGACGTCGAACTGGTAAGACCGGTCATGCCAATTTTGCTTTTTCCACTTGCGAACCCTTAAAACCTGCGTCTAGACTGCGCCTGCACTGGACATACCGGTAAGACCACAATAATTAAGTCCTGAATCTGATGCGTTCAAGCGCACGGCAGCCAGGACACCGACCAGGATTCCTCCCATGCTCAGATGGTGCTCGCGTTCAATCTTCCTCCAAGTGGTTCTCGGACTGGTGCTCGGCATCGTCTGCGGGCTGACCCTTCCTGAATACTCTGCCCAGCTCAAACCGCTCGGCGACGGCTTCATCAAACTGATCAAGATGCTCATCGGCCTGATCGTGTTCTGTGTGGTGGTCAGTGGTATCAGCGGCGCGGGCGACTTGAAGAAGGTCGGACGCATCGGCCTGAAATCAGTGATCTACTTCGAAATCCTGACCACCATCGCGCTGGTGATTGGCCTGGTGTTCGCCTTCAGTACCGGGATCGGCAGTGGCGCGAACATTCATCTGGATCAGCTTTCGGCCGCCGACATGGGCGACATCGCTCAGCGCGGCCAGCACATGCACACCACCACGCAGTTTCTGATGGACCTGATCCCAACCTCGGTGATCGGCGCCTTCGCGGACAACAATATTCTGCAAGTGCTGCTGTTTTCAGTGCTGTTCGGCAGCGCGCTGAACCTTGTCGGTGAAGCGGCCTCCGGAATTTCCCGGCTGATCAACGAACTCAGCCACGTGATCTTCCGCATCATGGGCATGATTGTGCGTCTGGCGCCGATCGGCGTGTTCGGCGCCATCGCCTTTACCACCAGCAAATATGGTCTGGACTCGTTGCAGCATCTGGGCAGCCTGGTCGGCCTGTTTTACCTGACCTGCGTGGCGTTCGTGTCGCTGATTCTCGGCCTGGTGATGCGCCTGTCCGGCCTGCGGATGTGGCCACTGCTCAAATACCTGCGCGAAGAACTGCTGATCGTCATGGGCACCGCTTCTTCCGACGCTGTGCTGCCACAGATCATGCGCAAGCTTGAGCATCTGGGCATCGGCAGTTCCACCGTGGGGTTGGTGATTCCTACGGGCTACTCCTTCAACCTCGATGGATTCTCGATCTACCTGACGCTTGCCATCGTCTTCATCGCCAACGCCACCGGTACGCCGCTGGCAATGACCGACTTGCTGACCATTTTGCTGGTGTCGCTGATCACCTCCAAAGGTGCCCACGGGATTCCCGGCTCGGCGCTGGTGATTCTGGCGGCGACCCTGACGGCGATCCCGGCAATTCCAGTAGTTGGCCTGGTGCTGGTGCTGGCGGTGGACTGGTTCATGGGGATCGGCCGGGCGCTGACCAACCTGATCGGCAACTGCGTCGCCACCGTGGCGATCGCCCGTTGGGAGAAGGACATCGATATCCAGCGAGCGAACAAGGTGCTTTCCGGTCAGGTGGGTTATACCTTCCAGCCGAGAAAACCGGTGGCGCCGGCGCATCAGCAGGAATTTTGAATAATCGCCGTGTCTGCCCGCGGGCAGGCACGGCCATCAACCGTTTTGGATGCTCATGGAGCGAACAGTGATTACCTCGTCGACCGTTGTGAATTCAGTCGTGGAAAAACTCCGGGCCGCTTTGGCCCGTGGTCAGTGGCGTTCCGGTGACATGTTGCCAGGGCAACGTGAACTGGCCGAACAACTGGGCATCAGCCGTCCGAGCCTGCGTGAAGCGGTGATCGTGCTGGAAACCCTCGGCCTGGTGCGCTCAATGCCGGGCAAAGGCGTGGTGGTGCTGGAAGCCAACCTCAGCGACAGTCAAAGCCATGACAGCGCGGTGGCCGGCGCCAGCCTGGAAGATGTGCTGCAACTGCGCTACACCCTGGAGCCGTTCATTGTCGGCCTGGTCGCGCAGTCGATCAGCAGCAAGGAAGTCGGGCAATTGCGCTTGACCCTGATGGACATGCGCGAGGCGTTGGACGCCAACGACAGCGAGGCTGGGGTCAACGCCTACATCGCGTTCCACGAGGAGCTGTTCACCCTGACCTCGAACCCGATCTTCCAGAGCGTGGTGCAGCAAACCAGCAACGCCCTCAAGCAAAGCGCCGAAGTGCTGCGCAATTCGCCGGAGCATCTGGCAGAACGCCTGGAAGAAAACGAAGCCGTGGTGCGCGCCATCCGTAGCAAAAACAGCGCCCAGGCCAGTGCCGAAATGCGTCGACACATCCTTCGCGAAGGCCAACGCATGGGCATTGAATTGAACATCCCGGACGACAACCTCGGCAGTTGAACCCTCTTCGAACTGGAGACAGGCCATGAACAGCTTCGCCTCACCGCAGACGCTTGCCGCCCTGCCCTTCCCCTCGCCAGCGGATAATCTGTATTCGCGGGTTTTCGATGCCATTCTTGAACAGCGCATCGATGCGACCAGTCGCTTTACCGAAGAAAGCCTGGCGCAGATGTTCGGCGCTCGGCGCAGTGAAATTCGTGGTGTGCTGACCCGCCTGTCCCATCAGCACGTCATCGTTCTTCGCACGAACCACCGTCCCCGTGTCGCCGCGCTCGACCAGGAGCAAACCCGGCAGATGCTGCATGCCCGGCGGCTGACCGAGACCACGCTGGTGCGCCTGGCCTGCCAGCAATCCCACCCGCAAGACTTCAAACCGCTACGGGCCTTGATCGACAGCGAGCGCGACTGCACCGCACGCGGTCCGGCCATTCGCTTATCCGGGGAGTTTCATTTGCGCTTGGCAGAAATGGCCGGGAATGCACCATTGGCACATTTCCTTGGCAGTCTGGTGCCGCTAACGTCACTGGCGATTGCGAATTTTGATGCACAAGCGCGAGGTTATTGCGTCTGGCAGGTGCACGAAGCACTGGTTGATGCCGTGGAGAAAAGGGATGGGCAGAAGGCCCAGACTCTACTCAGTCATCATCTGGATCATCTGGAAGAGATGTTGCTGAACACGGGGCTTACATCAAGTCTGAATCGCGTTGCAGGTTAAATCGCCATCGTCGGATCGCCACCCGGAGCCGGTTCGCTCCCACAGGGAATGCAGTCCAAATGTGGGAGCGAACTTGCTCGCGATGAGCGTCTCAAGCTTGATGCAGAGCCTTACTCCGCCGCAACTCGCGCAAACCCTTCCCGAATCTTCTCTTCCGGCAAATCATCGGCAATGAACACGATCACGCTTTCGCGCGCCTCGTCGTCAGCCCATTCCGTGTCCCAATCGAAGCCGTACAACTTCAGAACCCCCTGGAACACCATCCGCCGTGGCTCGCCCAGAATGCTCAACACCCCTTTGTAACGCAGCAATTGCTTGCCATGCTCTTCCAGCAGCTCATTCATGAACTCACTGAGCTTGTCGATATCCAGCGGCTTGTCAGTGCGCAGCACCAGGCTGGAAATCCGGTCGATGGACGGCACTTTGCTCACCGGGCGCAAGCTCACACCGCCACCGAGATCGGCGTTGAGATTGAAACCGCGCACGTCGAGCAGTTCGGCCAGATCGATCCTGCCGTGGTCGACCACGCGGATCGGCGCACGACGGTTGATGCGCGTGAGGCGTTCGCTGAGGGCAGTGAACGTGGCCTCGTCCACCAGGTCCCGCTTGCTCACCAGCAGGCGGTCGGCGAATCCGATCTGCGCCTGGGCGATGGTCTGGGTCAGGTGAGTGTCGGCGTGCGCCGCGTCCACCAGCGTGATGATGCCGTCAAGGATGTAGCGCTCGCGCAGCTCTTCATCGATAAAAAAGGTTTGAGCGACCGGTGCCGGATCGGCCAGCCCGGTGCATTCGATCACCAGGCGATCGAAGGCGATTTCGCCGCTGTCCAGCCGCTCGAGCAACAGGTACAGGGCTTTGGTCAGGTCGGTGTGGATGGTGCAGCACACGCAACCATTGGACAGTGTCATCACTTGCACCGGTTCTTCACCCAGCAATTGGGTATCGATACCGGCGTCACTGAATTCGTTCTCGATCACGGCGATTTTCAGGCCGTGCTCGGCTTTGAGCAGGTGGCGCAACAGCGTGGTTTTACCGGCGCCGAGGAAGCCGCTGAGGATCGTGACGGGGATGGGAGAGGACAACTGGAGTCTCCTGTTTCACAAAATTAGAAAACAACACGAAACAAATGTGGGAGCGGGCTTGCTCGCGATGGCGGTGTGTCAGTCGACATCAACATTGACTGACACACCGCCTTCGCGAGCAAGCCCGCTCCCACAGGGGTATTGCATCAAACCGGCTGTTGCATCAACAGCATTTCGGCCCACCCTTGCCGCCGTAACGAGCCTCTTGGCGTTCCCGAAAGAACATCTCGTAGCTCATCACCGGCTTGTCCGGGTGTTTGGTTTGCATATGCTCGACGTAGTTGTCGTAGTCGGGCATGCCGACCATCAGGCGCGCGGCCTGACCGAGGTATTTACCGAGGCGACTCAGGTCATTGAACATGTTTGCAATCCTCGATTACGCGTCTGGAACAGCCTGGAATGGCGCTTCTTTATCCGTACGCTCTTTGCTGCCCCAGGCGGAAATACCGACCTTGAGCGCATAGAACAGGATACTGAAGACCACGAACAGGAACAGTGCCGTCAGTGTGGCGTTGGTATAGGCGTTGAAGATCACGTGCTGCATCTGCGTAATGTCCTTGGCCGGGGCGAGGATCTGACCGTTGGCCAGCGCATCGCTGTATTTTTTCGCCAGTGACAGGAAGCCGATCGCCGGGTTGGCGTCGAACAGCTTGATGAAGCCGGCGGTGACGGTGCAGATCAGCAGCCACGCGGCAGGCAGCATGGTCACCCACACATAGCGCTGGCGTTTCATTTTGATCAGCACAACGGTAGCCAACATCAGCGCGATACCGGCCAGCATCTGGTTGGAGATACCGAACAGTGGCCACAAGGTGTTGATGCCGCCCAGTGGATCGATCACGCCCTGGTACAGCAACCAACCCCACATCGCCACACAACCGGCGGTGGCGATCAGGTTGGCGGTCCAGGATTCGGTGCGTTTCAGCGACGGCACGAAGGAGCCGAGCAAGTCCTGCAGCATGAAGCGTCCGGCTCGCGTGCCGGCGTCCACCGCGGTCAGGATGAACAGCGCTTCGAACAGGATCGCGAAGTGGTACCAGAACGCCATGGTGTTTTCACCTGGCAGGACACTGTGCAGGATCTGCGCGATACCGACCGCCAGGGTCGGCGCACCTCCAGCACGGGCCAGGACGGTGGTTTCACCGATGTCCTTGGCCACCGCTAGCAACGCGTCAGGGGTAATCGCAAAGCCCCAGCTGCTGACGGTTTGCGCCACAGCCACCACGTCACCGCCGACGACCGCTGCCGGGCTGTTCATGGCGAAATACACGCCCGGCTCGATCACCGACGCGGCAACCATGGCCATGATGGCGACGAAGGATTCCATCAGCATCGCGCCGTAACCGATGTACCGGGCGTTCACCTCGTTATCCAGCAGTTTCGGCGTGGTGCCCGAAGAAATCAGCGCATGGAAACCCGAGACCGCGCCACAGGCGATGGTGATGAACAGGAACGGGAACAGACCGCCCTTCCACACCGGACCGGTGCCGTCGATGAACTGGGTCAAGGCCGGCATTTTCAGCTCGGGCATGGTGACCAGAATGCCAATCGCCAGCGCCACGATGGTGCCGATTTTGAGGAAGGTAGACAGGTAGTCGCGCGGCGCCAGAATCAGCCAGACCGGTAACGAGGCGGCCACGAAACCGTAACCGACCAGCATCCAGGTGATCTGGATACCCGTGAAGCTGAAGGCCTTGGCCCAGAACGGATCGGCAGCAATTTGCCCGCCCAGCCAGATCGAACCGAGCAGCAATAGCACGCCGACCACGGAGATTTCACCGATGCGACCCGGGCGGATGTAGCGCATGTAGATGCCCATGAACATCGCAATCGGGATGGTCGCCATCACCGTGAAAATGCCCCATGGGCTCTCCGCCAAGGCCTTGACCACGATCAGTGCCAGCACCGCGAGGATGATGATCATGATCAGGAAGCAGCCAAACAGCGCGATGGTACCGGGAATGCGGCCCATTTCTTCACGGACCATGTCGCCCAAAGAGCGACCGTTGCGGCGGGTGGACATGAACAGGACCATGAAGTCCTGAACAGCACCGGCCAGCACCACCCCGGCAATCAGCCACAGCGTACCGGGCAAGTAACCCATTTGTGCGGCCAAGACCGGACCGACCAGCGGCCCCGCGCCGGCGATGGCAGCGAAGTGGTGACCGAAAAGGATGTGTTTGTTGGTCGGCACATAGTCCAGACCATCATTGTTGAGCACGGCGGGTGTCGCCCGTCGCGGATCGAGTTGCATCACGTTGGTAGCGATGAACAGACTGTAATAGCGGTACGCAACCAGATAAATGGCCACGGCAGCGACCACGATCCACAAGGCGTTGATCGCCTCGCCTCGGCGCAATGCCACGACACCTAGGGCGCACGCTCCCACGATTGCCAGCAGAAGCCAGGGTAAATGGCGTAGCAGGCTATTATTATTTTTCATTTTAGATTCCAGCCAGAGTGGACAAGAAAGACAGCCACCCCGAGTTTAGCTCTCCTGACGGCAAAGGCCATACCCCGACATTGGTCTAGCGGCTTGCATGCGCTGGCGGGCTTTATCAATGCGGGTCTATAGTCAGCGCACATCCAGAGGATTGCGCCATGAGCGAGCACCCTAACGATCGTCGCCGCTTCAAACGTATTGCGTTCGATGCCCGAACCGAATTGAGCCAAGGGGAATTCACCTGGCCGGTGAAGCTGATCGACCTGTCGCTCAAAGGATTGCTGATCGAGAAGCCCGAGCCGTGGCCAGGTAATCCAGACTGGCATTTCCTGGTGGATATTCATCTGAACGAGGACGTCGAGATCAAGATGGATGTGATGTTGGCCCATGACGATCATGGCCAGCTCGGCTTCGTTTGCAAGCACATCAGCCTGGAATCCATCGAGCGCCTGCGCCGATTGATCGAATTCAACCTGGGCGACCCCGAAGAACTTGAGCGCGAATTGGGCGCCCTGATCGAAACCTAAAGACCAGCATTATTCAAATGTGGGAGCGAGCTTGCTCGCGATAGCGGTTTAGCATTCAACGATGATGTTGACTGATGGTCCGCCATCGCGAGCAAGCCCGCTCCCACAGGGTAAGCGGTGTACCTGAAAGATTATTCGAACAGCGCGTCGAGGGCCTGTTCCAGACGGGTCACGGCAATAATCTGCAGGCCCGGCGGCGCTTCTTTCGGTGCATTGCCCTTGGGCACAATGGCGCGCTTGAACCCGTGCTTGGCCGCTTCTTTCAAGCGTTCCTGACCACTCGGCACCGGGCGGACTTCCCCGGACAAACCGACCTCACCAAACACTAACAAGTCATGGGGCAGCGGCCGGTTGCGCAAACTGGACATGACCGCGGCCATCAACGCCAGGTCGGAAGCGGTCTCCAACACCTTCACGCCGCCGACCACGTTGAGAAAAACGTCCTGATCATGGGTCGGAATGCCGCCATGACGGTGCAACACCGCCAGCAACATCGCCAGGCGATTCTGGTCCAGCCCCAGCGTTACCCGGCGTGGGTTCGCCAAGTGGCTGTCATCCACCAGCGCCTGGACTTCCACCAACATCGGCCGCGTCCCCTCCCACGTCGCCATGACCACGCTGCCCGGCACTTCTTCCTGAGCGCGAGTGAGGAAAATCGCAGACGGATTGGAGACTTCTTTCAGGCCTTTGTCGGTCATGCCGAACACACCCAACTCGTTGACGGCACCGAAACGGTTTTTCACCGCCCGCAGCAGGCGCAAACGTCCATCGGACTCGCCTTCGAAATACAACACCGTATCGACCATGTGCTCCAGCACCCGCGGCCCGGCCAGCGCGCCTTCTTTAGTCACGTGGCCCACCAGGAAAATCGCCGTGCCACTCTGCTTGGCGTACCGCACCAGCAATGCAGCACTTTCCCGCACCTGCGACACGCCGCCCGGAGCCGACTGTAGCTGCTCGGTGAAAATGGTCTGGATCGAGTCGATCACCATCACCTTGGGCTTCTCGACCCGGGCGGTGGCAATAATGGTTTCGATGCAGGTTTCAGTCATGACCCGCAGTTGATCCTGAGGCAAGCCCAGGCGACGGGCGCGCATGGCCACTTGCTGCTGGGATTCTTCGCCGGTGACATACAGCGCCGGCATGACTTTGGCGAGGTTGCACAAGGTTTGCAGCAGGATGGTCGACTTGCCGATGCCGGGGTCGCCACCAATCAACACCACCGAACCATCGACCAGACCACCGCCCAATACCCGATCCAGTTCACTGGACGCGGTGGAAAAACGCGGGATTTCTTCGACGCTGACTTCGGCCAGGGTCTTGATCTGTGCCTGTTGGCCGGTCCAGCCAGTACGCCCGCTGGGGGCTGCGGCGCCACCACTTTCCACCATGGTTTCCGTCAGGGTGTTCCAGGCCCCGCACTCGCCGCACTGGCCAGCCCACTTGGGGAAGGTTGAGCCGCACTCGGTGCAGCCGTACATGCGCTTGGCCTTGGCCATCTGAACTCCCGGCAAAAAACGCGATGATAGCTCAGCTGGGATGAATACGCAGCGAAGGGAACCCGTATTCCCTGTGCAGAACTTTCCATAGCCGTAACACATTAGCCATAGTGCAAAGGCTGAAGACTTGTACAACAGCATTCAACAATAAATGAAACCCCACTCGATATATCCCCCGAAAAACTGTACACATCATTAATAATCCAAAATCAAATGTACAACTTCGCTGTTGAGCTTAATCTCCCAATACCGGTTTTCAAACAACAGCTCTCAACCTCGAATGAAGATTGGCGTCCATTCTCAAATACACCATATCTCACGATCAAAAGCGCACTCCTATAGCCCCTTCCCCCTTATCAGACGTTAGTGACAGTAAAGCTAATAACCCAAAAGAAACAAACAACCCATCGATAGCAAAAAACGAGTTCACAAAGCCCGCCGTTTTCGCAGCAACGATGACGTTTCGTAAACTTTTTTTCCATGGACCGGGCCAATCGCTGGCACGCATCAAAACCGGGTGTTTCAAGCAGAACGCGTCTCACTGATTTACACTGCGTTCACCAACCTCATCTGTAACAAGGAAATAACCTATGGGCGTGATAAGTGAGTTCAAGGCCTTCGCGGTCAAAGGGAACGTGGTCGACATGGCTGTCGGTATTATCATCGGCGCGGCGTTCGGCAAGATCGTTTCGTCGTTTGTCGGCGATGTGGTGATGCCGCCCATTGGCTTGCTGATCGGCGGGGTGGACTTCAGTGACCTGGCCATTACGCTCAAGGCTGCCAACGGTAATGTCCCGGCAGTGGTGCTGGCATACGGCAAATTCATCCAGAGCATGATCGACTTCATCATCGTCGCTTTCGCGATCTTCATGGGTGTCAAAGCGATCAACCGCCTGAAACGCGAGGAGGCCGTCGCGCCGACCTTGCCGCCGGTTCCGACCAAGGAGGAAGAGCTGTTGAGCGAAATCCGCGACCTGCTGAAGGCTCAGAACAATCGGCCCTGATAGCGGCTTGCAACAAGAAACGGCGCCTTGCGGGCGCCGTTTTTTTTTTACCAGAAATTTTCCACCGCCACCTGGCCTGGACGACGGCTGAGGCTCAAGTGCATGTCGCGCTGTTTGAGCAACTTGCGTGTGTCATCGATCATCTGGGGGTTGCCGCAGAGCATCACCCGCGAATGCTCCGGCGTCAGCGCCACGCCGGCCACCCGCTCCAGCTCGCCATTTTCTATCAATGTGGTGATTCGCCCATTCAAGGCACCGGGGTGCTGCTCGCGGGTAACGGTCGCGATGAATTGCAATTTGTGGGTGTGCTCGGCCAGATAATCGCGCTGCGCCAATCCCGCGATCAGGTCCTGATACGCCAGTTCCCGGGCTTCGCGCACGCTGTAGACAAGGATGATCCGCTCAAACTTCTCCCACACCTCGAAGTCCTGCAGGATCGACAGGAACGGCGCCACGCCTGTGCCGGTGGACAGCAACCACAGATCCCGGCCATCGATGAAGCGGTCCAGTGTCAGGTAACCAAAGGCCTGACGGTCCACCAGCAGTGTATCGCCAACCTCCAGGCGACTGAGTTCGCTGGTGAACTCCCCACCCGGCACGACAATAGAGAAGAATTCAAGAAACTCGTCATAAGGTGACGAAACCATTGAATAGGCGCGCCACACCGTGCTGCCGTCGGCCCGGGACACGCCCAGCCGAGCGAATTGCCCTGCCCGAAATCGAAACCCGGGATCCCTGGTGGCCCGCAAGGTGAACAGGTTGGGGGTCAATGGCTGAACGTCGGTCAGGGTCTGGCGAGTGAATTTTTCTGCACTGGCGGTCATGAGGCGCTCCCTTCAACAGATAACCCAGTGTCCCGCAAAGCAGGCGATGTAAACACCGGTTATTTGTAGTGTCTTTAGAGAGTGCCATTATTTCGCCTGCACCAATGCCTCTAAAAATGAATCTTTCTTACCCTTTTAACCAGATCGTACATCCCAACTTCGCTAATCATATTATTGTACAAATCCTACAACTTTTTAATTGCCAGTTAAGAACCAGATATAGAGTTTTAGACTTTTTCAAGAGCAAAAAAATTGCAGCATGTGTGTGGGAATAGTCCTACACTCCGACTCGTGCTGGATTTCGGATCCAATCTGCACCCCCAAGATTCACGTACTATGGAGCTACCGCAATGGAAGCGTGGAAGGAATCACAATTGAGACAGATATCCACCGCGAGGGATGTCGAGTCTGCATACGCAACGTCACTCGGTCTGGTTCAAAACCTTGGCTTTAATTTCTGTGCGTTTTCAATTACATCACACCCACGAGGTCCACACTTCAACAGAGTGAATCTCAACAACTACCCAATAGACTGGAATGCGAAATATGAAGAGAGCCAATTTAGCGAAGTAGATCCAATACTGGCGCATTGCAATCAATCCACCTTCCCAATTATCTGGGATAAAAAGCTCTACTCGAATTGCGAAAGGCTGTGGCAAGCGCAAAAAAAACAAGGCCTGGAACATGGCTGGTCGCACTCGTTGCACGATGACAAGGGGCTTCACAGCATGTTGAGTGTGGCCGGAAGCAGTCATCCCATTACACCTTATGAATTGTACGAAAACCTTGGGTACGCGCTGTTTATAAGCCATCACCTGCATGGGCTGGTCGCTCAAAATTTGCCTGAGCCCGTTCCTCATTCGTGCAAGCCTCGACTGACGGTACGGGAAATTGAGGTCCTGAGACTGTCGGCAGATGGCAAGACGGCCTATGAAATCGCCAGAATCCTCAGCCTCGCTGAACGCACCATCAACTTCCATGTGCACAGTGCAATCCAGAAGCTGGGGGTCAACAACAAGATCGCTGCAGTCATAGCGGCAGCCAGGGCTTGCATGATCTGAGCAGTGCCTGCAAATAACCGATGCTGAAAAACCTACGGGTATTGCGAAAGAAAAAAACGTACCATTTGCGGTTCCTCCAGAGTGATGACGTGCGAAACTTCACGACGCAGTGCACTCGGACGGCCCCGCCCGCTAGGCGCCTCAAGCAGCGGGATACCACACCCGTTGACTACCCAGAGCCCCCTGCCTCATGCCCCTGCTCGACACACCCTTCGCCCAACTCGATCTGATCCGCCAGCCAGAACAGCAGAACGAACCGCTGCAAGCTTTCGATGCGGCGGACGAATACCTGCTCAATCATTTGGCAGAGCAGCAACCGGCAGTTCAGACCCGGGTGCTGGTGCTCAATGACAGCTTTGGCGCCATAGCCGCCAGCCTCGCGGGCAAGGTTCAGGTGACCAGCAGTGGCGATTCGTTTCTGGCCTTTCAAGGGCTGGAAAAAAACCTGATCCGCAACGGCCAGGCATTTGATGCGGTGCCGGTTGTTCCGGCCAATGAGCTGTTCGCCGGCCCGTTTGACCGTGTATTAATCCGGGTGCCAAAGACCCTGGCGCTGCTGGAAGAACAACTGATTCGCCTGCAAGGCCATCTGGCGCCAGGCGCTCAGGTGATCGCTGCGGCGATGGTCAAGCACCTGCCCCGCGCTGCAGGCGATCTGCTGGAACGTTACATTGGCCCGGTACAAGCATCGCTGGCGGTGAAAAAAGCCCGGCTGCTGATCGCAACACCTGAAGCCAAGCCCATGGCCACCTCCCCTTACCCTTCACGCTATCAACTCGACATTCCGGCAATCGAACTGCTGAACCACGCCAACGTGTTCTGCCGCGAAGGGCTCGACATCGGCACACGGGCATTTCTGCCGCACTTGCCAAAGAACCTCGGTTCAGCGCGGGTTGCCGACCTCGGTTGTGGCAACGGCGTGCTGGCAATCGCCAGCGCCCTGCAAAATCCTGAAGCCCATTACACCTTGGTGGACGAGTCGTTCATGGCCGTGCAGTCGGCAACCGAAAACTGGCGCGCGGCGCTGGGTGATCGCGATGTGATCGTGCGTGCCGACGATGGCCTGGCCGGGCAAGAACCGCAATCGCTGGACGTGGTCCTGTGCAACCCGCCGTTTCATCAACAACAGGTCGTCGGCGACTTTCTCGCCTGGCGCATGTTTCAGCAGGCACGCGAAGCCTTGGTGGTAGGCGGTGCGCTGTACATCGTCGGCAATCGTCATCTGGGTTATCACAGCAAGCTGGCGCGGTTGTTCCGTGGCGTTGAACAAGTGGCGGCCACGCCCAAGTTCGTGATTCTCAAAGCTCGCAAATAATCGCAGGCAAAAAAAACCCTCCGCACTGGAGGGTTGATAAATCCGTGCCGCGAGGCGACGGGATGGGATCTTGCGAAATCAGTGCGTAGTCAGACCGGCAGCGTTCATGAACATGCGCATCAGGCTCGCCACAATAAACAGAGCCCCGACACTACCGACCCAGATCAGTGCCAGCCAGCCAAGCCGCTGCCACAGCGGTTTGCTCTCCGCCGCTTTGATTTCCTGCAGGGAATGTTTGCCAGCCATCATCGTAACCTCCTCTGAAACGGCGCAGTCATTGACCCTGCGCCATTGTCGTGTGCTCTAGTGATAACCATCTTCGTGGGTGACCTTGCCGCGGAACACGTAGTAGCTCCAGAAGGTATAACCCAGGATGAACGGGATGATGAACAGCGTGCCGACCAACATGAAACCCTGACTCTGCGGCGGTGCGGCGGCGTCCCAGATCGAGATCGACGGCGGTACGATGTTCGGCCACAGGCTGATGCCCAGGCCGCTGTAACCGAGGAAGATCAGCACCAGGGTCAGCAGGAACGGCGTGTAGTGCGCGTTGCGGGCCACCGCGCGAAACAGACCGTACATGGTCACCAACACCAGGAGCGGCACCGGCAGGAACCAGAACAGGTTCGGCAAGGTGAACCAGCGAGCCGCAATCTCGGCGTGGGCCAGCGGGGTCCAGATGCTGACGATGCCAATCACCGCCAACACCACGAACGCCAACGGCCGCGCCAGATCATGCATCTGTTGCTGCAACTTGCCTTCGGTCTTCATGATCAGCCAGGTGCAACCGAGCAGCGCATATGCCACCACCAACGCCACACCGCAGAACAGGGTGAACGGCGTCAGCCAGTCGAGTGAACCACCGGCAAACTGCCGATTCACCACCGGCAATCCATCGATGAACGCGCCCAGCGCTACCCCCTGAAAGAACGTCGCGGCAATCGAACCACCGATGAATGCCTTGTCCCACAGGTGTCGCTTGGCGTCCTTGGCCTTGAAGCGGAACTCGAATGCCACGCCGCGAAAAATCAGCCCGATCAGCATGAAAATCAGCGGCAGGTACAAGGCCGAGAGCACCACGGAATAGGCCAGAGGGAAAGCCCCGAACAACGCCGCGCCGCCCAGTACCAGCCAGGTTTCGTTGCCGTCCCAGACCGGGGCGACGGTGTTCATCATCACGTCACGGTCGGTCTTGCCGGGGATGAACGGGAAAAGAATCCCGATTCCCAGGTCGAAACCGTCCATGACCACGTACATCATGATGCCGAAGATGATAATCACGGCCCAGATCAGCGGAAGATCAATACCCATGACTCAAATCTCCTTGGTCAGGCTGTGGCTGCGGTTGTCATCGCCATTGTCATCAGCGGCAGACAGCGGACGGGCCGGCGTGCGTTGCTTGCCTGGGCCACCTTCGTTGGTTTCCTTGCCTTCGTCGATTTTCGGCCCTTTGCGCACCAGGCGCATCATGTAGCCCAGACCGGCACCGAACAGCGCGAAATACACCACCACGAACATGATCAACGTGATGCTCATCTGCATGAAACTGTGGTTGGAGGAGGCATCCGCCGTGCGCATCAGCCCGTACACCACCCACGGTTGACGGCCGATTTCAGTGGTAAACCAGCCCGCCAGGATCGCGATCAGGCCGGACGGCCCCATCCACAACGCCAGGTACAGGAATGGTCGCGAGGTATACAGCTTGTCGCGTTTGCGCAGCCACAGGCTCCACAAGCCGGTGAAGATCATCAGGAAACCCAGGCCGACCATGACGCGGAACGACCAGAAAACAATGGTCGAATTAGGCCGGTCTTCAGGCGGGAACTCCTTGAGCGCCGGCACCTGTTTGTCCAGGGAGTGGGTCAGGATCAGGCTGCCGAGGTAAGGGATCTCCACCGCGAATTTGGTCTTTTCGGCTTTCATGTCCGGCCAGCCAAACAGGATCAGCGGGGTCGGTTCATCGCCCACATTTTCCCAGTGACCTTCGATCGCGGCGATTTTTGCCGGTTGATGCTCAAGGGTATTCAACCCGTGGAAGTCACCGATGACCGCCTGAATCGGCGCCACGATCAACGCCATCCACATGGCCATCGAGAGCATGGTGCGGATGGCCGGGTTGTCCTTGCCGCGCAGCAAGTGCCAGGCTGCGGAGGATCCGACGAAGAATGCCGTCGCCACGAACGCGGCCGTCGCCATGTGCATCAGGCGGTACGGGAACGACGGGTTGAAGATCACCGCCAGCCAGTCCACCGGAATGACTTGGCCATTGACGATTTCGTAACCCTGCGGCGTCTGCATCCAGCTGTTGGAGGCGAGAATCCAGAAGGTCGAAATGAGCGTGCCGATGGCGACCATGACCGTAGAGAAGAAGTGCAGATTGCGCCCGACCTTGTTCCAGCCGAACAGCATGACGCCGAGGAAACCGGCCTCCAGGAAGAACGCGGTCAGCACTTCATAGGTCAACAGCGGCCCGGTGACGGAGCCGGCGAAGTCCGAGAAGCGGCTCCAGTTGGTGCCGAACTGATAGGCCATGACCAAACCGGACACCACCCCCATGCCGAAGTTGACGGCAAAGATCTTCGACCAGAAATGGTACAGATCGCGGTAGGTGTCGTTATGCGTCTTCAGCCACAGCCCTTCGAGCACCGCCAGGTAACTCGCCAGGCCGATGGTGATGGCCGGGAACAGGATGTGGAATGAGATGGTGAACGCAAACTGCATCCGGGCGAGATCAAGCGCCTCCAAACCGAACATAAGTCTTCCTCTGTCAGTAATACCGGCTGAAGGCTCGCGGCCTGCACCCACTGCCCCCACGGATATGGAGTGTGGCGAATTTCAATTCGTTCTTTTTTTACAAACATCACAACGTAGGGAGTCTGGCCACGTGGCCGCCGGATCAATTCCACAAAAGGTCTTGATCTGGATCAAGCAATGGTTAAAAGAGTAGTCCCATTTTTGACGATGGACGGTGTGGTCTTTTGCCGCGTGACAGGTTGCCTCACGGCGCTGGTAATCAGTCGCAACACATCCCTTTGGGATCGAGCCTGCTCGCGAATGCGATCGGCCTGTCACCTTGATGATGTATGTGTCGGCGCCATCGCGAGCAGGCGCTGCCACACGGGAATTTCAGTGCTTTTGAGATCGGTGTTTAGCTAACTAAATTTTCAAAACCTGCAACTTCTGGTTACAGCTTGGTGATAATCTCGAGCCTTCCCTCGCCCAAGACCTGCCTTCAGATGCCCAGCCAAGCGCCCTTGCTGTTACGTCACCATCGCCCCTTTATCGCGTTCTGGCTGGCTCGGGTGTTTACCGCCAGCGGCTTTCAGATGCTCACCGTGGCCATCGGCTGGAACCTGTATCAGTTGACCGGCAACGTGCTGGACCTGGGTTTGGTGGGGTTGGTGGAGTTCGCCCCACGGGTGCTGTTCATGCTCCACACCGGGCATGTCGCAGACCGCTATGACCGGCGCAAGGTCGCGGCAATCTGTCAGTCCCTACAAGCATTGATCGCCCTGTCGCTGGCCATCGGCAGTGCGACCGACCATGTCACCCGGGAAATGATCTTCATCCTCGCTTTCCTGCTCGGTGCCGCACGCTCCTTCGAGATGCCGACCACCCAGGCCTTGCTGCCGAGCATTGTGCCCAGCGCGCTGTTCCCTCGCGCCGTCGCCGCCGCTCAATCAGCCCAACAATCAGCCACCATCGTCGCTCCGGCCCTGGGCGGTTTGCTCTATGCGTTTGGCAGCGTCTGGGTCTACGGCCCGACGGTAATCCTGTACATCATTGCCTGCTTGCTGATGCTCAACCTGCCCGCCCGGCAAACGCCGCTGAACAAGGGCAAGGCGACCCTGGATTCGCTGCTGGCCGGTATCCGCTTCATTCGCAGTCGCCCGGACATTCTCGGGGCCATTTCCCTGGATCTGTTTGCGGTATTGCTCGGTGGCGCGACGGCGCTGCTGCCGGTGTTTGCCAAAGACATTCTGTTGACCGGGCCGTGGGGCCTGGGACTGCTGCGCTCGGCGCCGGCCGTCGGTGCGTTGCTAATGTCGCTGTTCCTGGCGCGATTTGCCGTGGAGCGCAACGTCGGGCGAGTGATGTTCACTGCCGTCGGTGTGTTCGGCGTTGCGACCATTGCGTTCGGCCTCTCCACCTCGTTCTGGTTTTCTCTTGCCGTACTGGTGGTACTGGGCGCGGCGGACATGATCAGCATGGTGATCCGCGCCTCGTTCGTGCAACTGGAAACCCCGGATGAGATGCGCGGACGGGTCAGCGCCGTGAACGGTCTGTTCATCGGCGCTTCGAACCAGTTGGGCGAATTCGAATCCGGCCTCACCGCCCACTGGTTCGGCACCGTGCCAGCGGTGGTCATGGGCGGCATCGGCACATTGGTGGTCACCGGGGCGTGGATCAAACTGTTCCCGACCCTGGCCAACCGCGACCGCATGCATGTGCCGGTCGAAGAAGCCAAAGTCTAGAGCAGCTTGTCGAGGGTAATGGGGAAGTCCCGCACCCGCTTGCCCGTAGCGTGGTAGATGGCATTGGCCACTGCCGCCGCGACTCCGACGATGCCGATTTCCCCCACGCCCTTGGAACCCAAGGCATTGACGATCTCGTCCTGTTCTTCGACGAACAGCACATCAATGTCGCCGATGTCGGCGTTTACCGGGATGTGGTATTCGGCCAGGCTGTGGTTCATGTGACGCCCCAGCGCATGATCGGTTTGCGTTTCCTCGTGCAGCGCCATGCCGATGCCCCAGACCACGCCACCGAGAATCTGGCTGCGGGCCATTTTCGGGTTGATCACCCGGCCGGCGGCGATAGCGCTGACCACCCGGCTCACCTTCACTGAGCCCAAATCCTCATCCACCAAGACTTCGACGAACACCGCTGAATGGGTGGCGGTAGCGTAGGCATCGCGCTTCTTGTCCGGCGCAGCGTCGACCTGAACCTCGAGGGTGTCTTCGCCACTGTCGCGGACCAGATCGGACAGCTTTATACGTGCCTCACCGTACGACAGCTGCCCGTCTTCGAACACCGCTTGCTGCGAGGTCACGCCACTGAATGCAGGAGACGTTTGCCGTGCCACGGCGAGCAGTTTTTCCTGCAGGGCTTCACAGGCTTGTTGCACCGCAGTGCCGACCGACGAAACGGTGAACGATCCGCCCTGCAACGGCGCGGTGGGCAAGGAAGAGTCGCCAAGGACAAACGTGACGTCCTTGAGCGCAACGCCTGCCGACTGCGCGGCGATTTGCGTCATCACCGTGTAGGTTCCGGTGCCGATGTCCGTCGTCGCGCTGCTGACCGTCAGTTTGCCGTGCTGATCAAGGCAAGCCTTGGCGCTGGCTTTCTGCTGCATTGCCTCCCAGACACCGCCAGCCATGCCCCAACCGACCAATTGCCGGTCCCGGCGCATGCTGCGCGGTTCGGGGTTGCGTTGATCCCAACCAAAACGTTGGGCGCCCTGGGCGTAGCATTCACGCAGTTCTTTGCTGGAGTACGGTTTGTCTTCGTTCTGATTGCGCTCGGAAAAGTTGCTCAGGCGCAGTTGCACCGGATCAATCGCCAGCGCGCAGGCCAGTTCATCCATCGCGCACTCCAGGCCGATCAATCCCAGCGCCGCGCCCGGTGCTCGCATGTCCAACGGCGTGAACACGTCCAGCGGCACCAGTTTGTAGGTCAGTTGAACATTGTCGCAGTGATAGAGCATGCCGCTCCATTCCACGACGTGCTCGGTGAAATCTTCGAACCGCGAAGTCTGGCCAATGGCCGTGTGCGCGACCGCGAGCAAGCGACCATTGGCCGCCGCGCCCAATTGCAGGCGCTGCAAGGTGCGGGGCCGATAGCCAAAGGTGAACATCTGCTGACGTGTCAGCGTCACGCGCACCGAACGCTTGAGGTGCAACGCCGCCATCACCGCCAGTGGCAGCTGATATTGCGGACGCAAACCGGACCCGAATGCGCCGCCGACAAAGGCCGCGAAAATTCTGACCTGCTCTTTCTCAAGTCCGAAGACCTTTTGCACATAGGACTGACAGTTCTGCGGCCCCTGGTTCTTGTCATGGATGTGCAAGCTGCCGTCGGCCTGATACAGCACCGTGCTGGCGTGCGGCTCCATGGGATTGTGGTGTTCGATCGGCGTGCTGTAGTTCAGGTCCAGGCTGATGGCCGCGCCAGCGAATTCGGCCTGAAAATTCCCACGAGGCTTGGGCAGTTCGGCGGGCGCCGGATGCGCCTCGTCCTGCAGGCTAAACAGATCGGTCTGATGGCTGTCGGTGGCGTATTCAATTTTGATCAATGAGCCGGCATGGCGCGCCAGCTCAAGGTTGTCCGCGACCACCAGCGCCAGCGGTTGACCGCTGTACAGAACACGGTCGTTGTAAAACGGACGAAACGGCGAACCTTCGGCCGAGTCGGCGTCTTCGTAGTCATCGTCGTAACTGGCGATTTTCGGTCGATTTGTATGATCAATCACCGCTATGACGCCGGGCAGCGCCAGCGCTCTGGATGCGTCAATACTGACCACACGCCCGCTGGCGATGCTGCTTGAAACAACGCTGCCGTGCAGCAAGCCGTCCTCGGGAAACTCTGCGGCATAGCGCGCCTGACCAGTGACTTTGAGCAGACCATCGACCCGGTCCAGTGGTTGCCCCATGGGTTTGGTAATCGTATTCATCGGGTTTGCCCTCCCTGCGCTGCGTCGCCAAGGGCGCGGACAATGGCCCGGTGCGCCAATTTAACTTTAAAGGCGTTGTGTTCGAGTGGTTTCGCGTCCTGCAAAAGCGCATCGGCGGCAGCGCTGAAGGTTTCACGGCTCGGCGCTTTGCCCACCAGCCATTCTTCAACGCCCTGATCACGCCAGGGTTTGTGCGCCACACCACCGAGCACCAGCCGCGCCTGACGAATGACTGGCCCGTTCATGTCGAGCGCCGCCGCGACCGAGACCAGCGCAAAGGCATACGAAGCGCGATCCCGAACCTTCAGGTAATGGCTGTGGTTGGCGAAACCGGCGGCTGGCAATTCAACGGCAGTGATCAGTTCATCGTCGTCCAATTGGTTGTCACGTTCGGGTGTCTCCCCCGGCAGCCGGTGAAAATCAGCGAACTCAATGGTCCGCGCACCGTCGCGACCTTGCACGTGGACCACGGCATCCAGCGCGGCCAAGGCGACGCACATGTCGGACGGATGGGTGGCCACACACTGGGCGCTGGCGCCGAGGATCGCGTGGATGCGATTCAGCCCCTCACGCGCCGGGCAACCGCTCCCGGGTTCGCGTTTGTTGCACGGCACGCTGGCATCGTAGAAGTAATAGCAGCGCGTGCGTTGCAGCAGATTGCCGCCGGTGCTGGCCATGTTGCGCAACTGCGGTGAAGCACCGGCCAGAATGGCTTGCGATAACAATGGGTAGCGCTGCTCGATCAACGGGTGCCACGCCAGATCGGCATTGCTGACTAGCGCGCCGATCAACAATCCACCGTCTACCGTTTCGGTGACCTCACGCAACGGCAGACCGGTGATGTCGATCAGGTGCTCGGGGCGGGTGACATTTTCTTTCATCAAATCCAGCAGGTTCGTCCCCCCGGCGATGAAACGCGATGCCGGCCCGGCGAGATGAACAGCGTCTTGCACCGAATCGGGTTTGCTGTACTGGAAAGGATTCATCGGCCACCTCCTTGCCCAGGCTGGCGGCAGGCTGGAAGCGCCTCTTCGATGGCATCGCGGATGTTGCTGTACGCGCCGCAGCGGCACAGGTTGCCGCTCATCAGCTCGCGGATCTCGTGCGTCGTATGTGCCCGATCTTCGTTGACCAAACCCACCGCCGAGCAGATCTGCCCTGGCGTGCAATAGCCGCATTGAAAGGCGTCGTGCTTGATGAAGGCTTGCTGCATCGGATGCAGTTCATCACCGGTTGCCAACCCCTCGATGGTGGTCAACTCACTGCCGTCGCACATCACCGCCAGCGTCAGGCAGGCGTTCACCCGCTTGCCGTTGAGCAACACCGTACAGGCACCGCACTGCCCGTGATCGCAGCCTTTTTTGGTGCCGATCAGGTCCAGTTGCTCGCGCAGCAAATCCAGCAATGTGGTCCAGGGCAAGACCTCAAGCTGACGATCCTGACCGTTCAGGGTCATGCGTAACGGATGACGTGCAAAGGTCGGCTGCGCCGCCTCGGGAGTGGTCGCGCTCATAAACACCTCACGGTTGGTCGTACGTTCGCGGCGCTTGGTAAACCGCCGTCTTAAGGGGTACGACTTCGGGGTGGGATGAGCGTTCAAGGGAATTGATGGGCGTGAAAAAAGGCTGAAATAAAGGACAACGCATACATTTGCCGACCACGTGCAATACATAGATAGCGCACAAGGTGTAATGTATCGCCTTACACTCGTCCCATGATCAGATCCTTTCAACACAAAGGCCTTCGTGGCTTCTATGAAACAGGTTCGACCCGTGGGATCCGCGCAGATCATGCGAAGCGCCTGTCTCGAATGCTTCAGTTCATGGACCGGGCGGTACTGCCAAGCGACCTCGACCTGCCGGGATGGCGATTGCACCCACTCAAGGGTGAGTTGGCCGACTATTGGTCGCTGAGTGTTTCAGGAAACTGGCGGGTTATTTTTCGTTTTATCGGCTCGGATATCGAACTGGTCGACTATCTGGACTACCACTGACAGGAGGCAGGATATGCCCATGCACAACCCGCCACACCCTGGCGAAACACTGTTGACGGATGTTTTGCCTGAGCTTGGCATCAGTGTCACTGAATTGGCTCGCCACCTTGGGTTCGCTCGCCCGCATCTTTCGCGAGTCCTGCATGGCCACGCGCCAATCAGTCCTGACCTGGCAGTGCGCCTGGAGCGGGCCGGGATTGGTAAAGCCCGGATGTGGCTCGGTGTACAGACCGACTACGATCTTTGGCAAGCTGAGCATCGTGAGCAACCGGCTATCGAACCTATTGCTGCCCACGCCTGAAATTCGTCAAGCCTTCAACTCTCCCGCCACCGCCGTTCGCGTGGCTTTACCACAGAGTTGCTCGACCAGCGTCAACGCAAACTCCATTGCCCCACCCGATCCCTGTGCGGTAACGCAGTTGCCGTCCACCACCACGGGTTGGTCAACAAAGGTGCAGCCCGACAGTTGATGGCTGGCTGATGGAAGGCAGGTCATGCGCCGCTGACGCAAAACGCCAAAGGCTTGCAACGCCAGCGCCGGAGATTCGGCGATGCCCGCGAACAGGCGTCCGGCAGCGGCCTGGTCCTTGATCAGTTGTTGCAGGGGTTGATGCGCGGCGAGGTGTTGCGAGCCCACCTCACCTCCAGGCAGAGCAATCAGGTCAAACGGCTGGGCCAGCAAATCCACCAGCATGGCATCGGCGGTCAAGCGAGTGCCGCGGGCGCAGGTGAGCATGCGCCGTCCCTCGATACTTGCGACCACCACTTCAACCTTGGCGCGGCGCAGCACATCGATCAAGGTCACGGTTTGCAAATCATCGATGCCCTCGGCGAGGGTAATCAGAGCTCTAAAGGTCATGGGCACAGTCCACTGAGTGATCTTTAAAGCGTAGTCAGCTTTCCTGACCCTTGTTCGAGCGCAGGCGTTACTTGATGTAAAGCTTCGTCGAAACGGTATTGCCCGGCGCGTTGATCGAGCGGTTACTGAAGCTGAAGGTCCCTTCCTGTTTGCCGCCCAGGTCAAAGATGTATAGCGTGCCGACAATCTTCATCGAGGTACCGGTGCATTCGGTCGGGTTGCCGTTATCGTAGGCGCAGACCTTGGTTTGCATGCTATCGAGGTTGAAACCGTCGAGTTGCACGGTCGGCGCTCGGCCGTAGCCCATCTCCAGTACGTAGACCTTGATATTCGCGCCGCCGTGATCGCAGGTCGTGCGCTCCTGCCCCGCCGAGATATTTTCAATCCCGCACGCCGCCGACTGGACCTTGAGCACCTGGACGTTGCTCAACGGTGGTGCCGACTCCGCCATGACGGCGGGCACACTGGCCAGCAATGCGAAAAACAGCCCCGACGCCCGAACGATATTGCGCTTGATGCCCACCATGACCACTCCCCCAAGACAGGCGCGCAGTATGGCTCAGTTCAGCGAACCGCAAAACATCGCCGACGATCGCAGCCATTACCCCACGCTGCTGGTATGATGCGCGGCTTTTTCCGGCCCACAGAAAATTACCAGGCGCGATCAGCGGTCTGTGCTTTGCTGTTGAGGTCGATACATTCACGGCGCACTGCGCGCCACGGGGAGCAGACATGCTGGAAAGGCTGTTTCAACTCAAGGCACACAACACCAACGTGCGCACCGAGATTCTTGCGGGCGTCACGACCTTCCTGGCCATGGCCTACATTCTGTTCGTCAACCCGAGCATCCTCGGCGAGACCGGCATGGACAAGGGTGCGGTGTTTGTCGCGACCTGTCTGGCGGCGGCAATCGGCTCCACGGTGATGGGCCTGATCGCCAACTACCCGATCGCCCTCGCGCCGGGCATGGGATTGAACGCTTTCTTTACCTACACCGTGGTCCTGCACATGGGGCACACGTGGCAAGTGGCGCTGGGGGCAGTGTTCATCTCCGCCGTATGCTTCTTCCTGCTGTCGATCTTCCGCATCCGTGAATGGATCATCAACAGCATCCCCCTGCCTCTGCGCTCGGCGATTGCCGCCGGTATCGGCCTGTTCCTGGCACTGATCGCCCTGCACAACGCCGGTATCGTGGTCAGCAACCCGGCCACCATGGTCGGCCTCGGTGACTTGAAGCAACCGGCACCGATCCTCGCCACCCTCGGCTTTGCCCTGATCGTTGCACTGGAAGCGCTCGCCGTGCGCGGCGCGGTGCTGATCGGCATCCTGGTGGTGACCATCGCTTCCATCGCCTTGGGCTTTACCCCGTTCGGCGGCGTGATGTCGATGCCACCTTCACTGGCTCCGACCTTCCTGCAACTGGACATCAAAGGTGCGCTGGACATCGGTCTGGTCAGCGTGATTTTTGCCTTCCTGTTTGTCGACCTGTTCGACAACTCCGGCACCCTGATCGGCGTCGCCAAGCGCGCCGGCCTGATGGGCAAGGACGGCCACATGCCGAAAATGGGCCGCGCCCTGATCGCCGACAGCACCGCCGCCATGGCCGGTTCATTGCTGGGCACCTCGACCACCACCAGCTACATCGAATCCGCCGCCGGCGTGAGTGCCGGTGGCCGCACCGGCCTGACCGCCGTGGTCGTGGCGATCCTGTTCCTGCTGGCGTTGTTCTTCTCGCCACTGGCCGCCAGCGTTCCGCCGTTCGCTACCGCGCCTGCGCTGCTGTTCGTCGCGGTATTGATGACATCCGGGCTGGCCGAAATAGACTGGGACGACATTACCGTTGCCGCACCGGTCGTGGTCACCGCCCTGGCCATGCCATTCACTTATTCCATCGCCAACGGCATCGCCTTCGGTTTCATCTCCTGGACGGCAATCAAACTGCTGTCCGGTCGCGGCCGTGAGCTGAACCCGGCGCTGGTGATTCTGTCGATTCTGTTCGTGATCAAGTTGGGTTGGTTCAACGCATGACTTTTGATTCCCAGGCCTACGCCGTTCAGCTCGAACAAAAGGTCACGCGCTTGCGTGACCTGCTGGCCCCGTTCGATGCACCCGAGCCGGCCGTATTCGACTCGCCGCTGCAGAACTTCCGCCTGCGTGCCGAATTCCGCCTTTGGCGCGAAGGCGGCGAGCGTCACTACGCAATGTTTTCCCAGGAAGACAAACGCACGCCGATCCTGATCGAAGAGTTCCCGATCGCCAGCCTGCGCATCAATCAGTTGATGCCGCAGCTCAAGGCTGCGTGGAAAGCCAGTGCGGCGCTGAGCCACAAGTTGTTTCAGGTGGAGTTCCTGACGACCCTGGCCGGCGATGCAATGATCACGCTGTGCTATCACCGTCCGCTGGATGAGCATTGGCACACGGCGGCGTCGAAACTGGCCGCCGAGCTGAACGTCAGTGTGATCGGCCGCTCCAAGGGCAAGCGCGAAGTCATCGGTCACGATTATGTGGTCGAGCAACTGGAAGTCGGCGGTCGCACCTTCAGTTATCGTCAACCGGAAGGCGCGTTTACCCAGCCCAACGGCACCGTGAACCAGAAGATGCTCAACTGGGCTTACGAGGCCCTCGGTGATCGTTCCGATGATCTGCTGGAGCTGTATTGCGGCAACGGCAACTTCACCCTGCCGCTCGCGACCCGCGTGCGTAAAGTGTTGGCCACTGAAATCAGCAAGACGTCCGTCAACGCAGCGCTGAGCAATCTCAGCGAAAACGCTGTGGATAACGTCACGCTGGTGCGCTTGTCTGCCGAAGAACTGACCGAAGCGCTGAACGAAGTTCGCCCGTTCCGTCGCCTGCACGGCATCGACCTCAAGAGCTATGAGTTCGGCAGTGTCTTCGTCGACCCACCTCGTGCTGGCATGGACCCGGACACCTGCGAGCTGACCCGGCGTTTCGATAACATCCTCTACATCTCCTGCAATCCGGAAACACTGGCGGCCAACATCGCCCAGCTGCACGACACCCATCGCATCACACAGTGCGCGATGTTCGACCAGTTTCCGTGGACGCATCACATGGAATCCGGGGTGTTGTTGACGCGTCGTTGATGACGGGTGCCAGACTGAAAAAGCCGTCTCGATGACGGCTTTTTTATGTTCACAGAAATCAACCCGGCTGATTTTTTCGATACTCGGTGGTGGTCATTCCGGCATACCCCCAATTATCTGTATCAACTTCTTCAATCACGATGTGGGTCAGTTTTGGGTCCTTGCCGAGGACTCGTTGCAAGGTGTCGGTGATTTCGGCAATGACCTGGGCTTTCTGCTCTCGGGTGACGCCATCACGGGTAATACGCACGCTGACGAAAGGCATGATGCTGCTCCTGTCTGGTAATCGAAGAAGATGCCGGTCAAGTAAAGCACCGCTGAGTCGATTTCATCTACAGTGGCGAAATCCAGTTCCTTATTCGATCCCCGGTGTAATAAATCATGCAGCGACTCTTCGACGATCTTCAGCTGGGCAGCATCGAACTGTTTTGCCTGGCCGCCGAGGCCGGCAGTTTTACTGCCGCGGCACTGGTGGCAGGCGTGACGCCTGCGGCGGTGAGTCGTTCGGTGTCGCGCATGGAAGAACGACTGGGTGTGCGCCTGTTTGCACGCACCACCCGCAGCGTCAAGTTGACCGACAGTGGTCGGCGTTATTACGAGGAATGCCGTCAGGCACTGGCGCAACTGGTCGAGGCTCAGCGTGAAGTCATGGGCCAGCAACAGCAACCGGCTGGCACGCTGCGCATCAGTATTCCTACGACGTATGCGCACCATCGAATCTTGCCGTTATTGCCGGCGTTTCGGGCGCGGTTTCCAGAAGTGAAAGTCGAGTCGCACATCAGTAATCGCAATATCGATTTCGTCGGTGAAGGCTATGACATGGCCATCCGCGTGCGCGCGATTCCGGATTCCGGCCTGATCGCCCGGCACCTCGAAGATGCCGCGCTGGTGATGATTGCCAGTCCCGATTACCTGAAGCGCGCCGGCGTCCCGCAAACCCTGGACGACCTGGCGCAGCATGAATGCATTCAGTACGAGTTGCCCAGCAGCGGTCGGCGCATTGCCTGGCTGTTCACGGATAACGGCGTCCAGCGGGAGATTCTCGCCGAGGGCAGCCTCAGTTGTTCCGATGACGTGCTCGGTGGCGTGACCTTGGCCAAACACGGGGCCGGTCTGTTTCAGACCTATCGATTTATCGTCGAGAACGAACTGGCCGATGGCTCGCTGGTGGAAGTGCTCAAGCCTTACGGTGGGCGTTCGCGACCGTTCACTCTGCTCTACCCGCAAAGCCGTCATGTGCCCCTGAAGTTGCGGGCCTTTATTGATTTCCTGGTGGAACACCTGCCTCGATAAACATCGAAACTGTCCGATCACCGCACACAAACGCCCCAGGAAACGCCTGCTCAATTGACCAAACTAACCAGCTAGTACAATTTATCTCCACAGGCTGAGACCACAGCCGATTCCAAAAATAATATGTGGAGAGTCCCTGATGTCCCCTCTCGTTCTGGTGCTCAACGGCCCGAATCTGAACCTGCTTGGCACCCGCGAACCGGCCACCTACGGCCACGAAACCCTGGCCGATATCTCCGCCTTATGCGCCCGTTCTGCTGAAGAATTCGGTCTGAAGGTGGAGTTTCGCCAGACCAACCATGAAGGCGAATTGCTTGACTGGATTCACGGCGCTCGCGGTCGCTGCGCCGGGATCGTCATCAACCCGGCGGCCTGGACTCACACTTCGGTCGCGATCCGCGATGCACTCATCGCCAGTGAACTGCCGGTAATCGAAGTCCACCTGTCAAACGTTCACGCCCGCGAACCCTTCCGGCACCACTCCTTTGTCTCCGCTATTGCCACTGCGGTGATGGCCGGTTTCGGCAGCCACGGCTATCGCCTGGCGCTGGATTATCTCAGCCAACGTTTGAAAGGGTGAGCGCCATGACACAGAACACCGTGGTATTGGCCGGCCTGATCGGCGCTGGCATTCAGGCCTCGCGCACCCCCGCGCTGCACGAGCATGAAGGCGACGCGCAAGGCATGCGCTACGTGTATCGCCTGATCGACCTGGATTATCTGAAGCTCGACAGCAGCGCCCTGCCCGACTTGTTGGTGGCTGCCGAACGCATGAACTTCACCGGTCTGAACATTACCTTCCCGTGCAAGCAGGCGATCATCCCGCTGCTCGACGAGTTGTCGCCGGAAGCCCGTGGCATCGGCGCCGTCAACACGGTGGTGTTCAAAGACGGCAAACGCATCGGGCACAACACCGATTGCCTGGGCTTTGCCGAAGGTTTTCGCCGTGGCTTGAAGGACGTCGCCCGTGAGCGTGTGGTCCAAATGGGTGCCGGTGGCGCAGGCGCAGCCGTGGCCCACGCGCTATTGAGTGAAGGCGTACAGCTTCTGAGCATTTTCGATGTGGAGATCAGCCGTGCGCAGGCCTTGGCGGACAATCTCAATCAACACTTCGGTGCAGGCCGTGCGGTGGCTGGCCATGATCTACCGAGCACGCTGGGCCTGGCGGATGGTTTGGTGAACACCACGCCCATGGGCATGAAAAAATTGCCGGGCATGCCAGTGCCGGTGGAGTTGCTCCGATCTGCGTTGTGGGTGGCGGAAATCGTTTACTTCCCGCTGGAAACCGAACTGTTGCGCAACGCCCGCGCCTTGGGTTGCCGAACGCTGGATGGCGGCAATATGGCGGTGTTTCAGGCGGTGAAAGCGTTTGAGTTGTTCAGTGGCGTGGTGCCGGATGCGCAGCGAATGCTCGCGCATTTTCAAAGCATGACGGGTTGAAAGCGAAAGATCGCAGCCTCCTTTCACTCGACAGCTCCTACAGGTTGCGTAGGGGCTGTCGAGTGAAACGAGGCTGCGATCTTTTAAGTGTCAGGCTTGCAAATACCGCAGAACCGACTCGCAAATCATCTCTCGATGACGCTGCTTGATGCTCTCGTCAGGCAAGTCGACCTGAAAGATCTCGCCGAAGGTATGACGGTTCGACACGCGATAGAAGCAGAACGAACTGATCAGCAGATGCACATCCAGCGGCTCGAGCCCGGAACGGAACACACCTTCCTCGGCACCGCGACGCAAAATCTCGCCCAGTGAATCAAGGATGGTGTTGTTCATCGCCTTGATCGCATCGGAACGCTTAATGTATTCGGCGTTGTGGATGTTTTCGATACTGACGATACGCACGAAATCGACGTTGCGATCATGGTGATCGAAGGTGAATTCCACCAGCCGCCGAATTGCCTCGATAGGCGCCAGCTCGGTCAGGTGCAGACGGTTTTCAGTGCTGCGGATATCGCCGTAGAGTTTCTCCAGCACCTCGACATAGAGCTGTTCCTTACTGCCGAAGTAGTAATAGATCATGCGTTTCGAGGTGTGGATACGTTCGGCGATCGCATCGACGCGAGCCCCGGAAAGTCCTTGCTGGACGAACTCGACGATCGCCTCTTGAAGGATGTTCTCGCGGGTTTTTTCAGGGTTGTTCTTGCGACTCTTGCGCGGCTCGGCAACGGGTACGTCGGGCGCTGCGGAAAGTTCTGAAATTATCGTCATCGCGGGCTCACGGCCATCACTGCACAGGTGGGCGATTATGGGCCGCGCCGCACAGTGAAGGAAGCCGCGCGGCAGCGGTTTGTCTCCGTGTTTACGATTTTCCTACAACTTTGCCTGACGTACAGCCCCACTTCGCGACTTGGCCATCGCCGCCAGTCGGACCGCGACGTTAGCCGCGCCGTAACCAGCATAGCCGTTCTTGCGCTGGATGATCTCGAAGAAGAACCGCCCCTCGAACGGTTCGGTGTAGACATGGAACAGCTCGCCGCCCTGGGCATCGCGGTCATAGAGCACGTTGAAGTAGGCCAGTTCACTGAGAAATTCATCGTCGAAATCGAATCGCGCCGCCAGGTCATCGTAGTAATTGAGCGGAATATCCAGCAGCGGCACTCCCGCTTCTTTCGCACGGCTGACTTCGGCAAAGATGTCATCGCAATCAAACGCAATGTGATGCACACCCGAACCGCGATAACTGGACAATGCGTGTGAGATCGCGGTGTTGCGGTTCTCGGAGATGTTCAGCGGCAAACGAATCGAACTGTCACGACTGCGCAAGGCACGGCTTTTCACCAGGCCGTACGGATCGGGCAGCACCACTTCATCGTCGGCTTCAAAATCGAGCAGGCTTTTGTAGAACAGCACCCAGCTGTCGAGGCTGTCAGCTGGCAACGCCATGGCCATGTGGTCAATGCGCTTGAGGCCGCCACTGACCACGGCAGCCGGTTGCAGATTGAAGTCAGTGCCGTAGACATCGGCCTCCTGATCCACCAGATAGATCAGGCTGCCATCCGGCGCGCGCACCGCCGCCAGTTCCAGTTCGTTTGGCCCGACCAGTCCGCGATAGGGCTGACCTTTATAAGCCACGGCCCGGGCCAGCGCACTGGCGCTGTCCTTGACCCGCACGGCCGTGGCGCACAGCGATGGGCCGTGAGCCTCGAAAAAACTGTGGGCGAAGGAGTACGGCTCTGAGTTGAGGATCAGGTTGATATCACCCTGACGCAGCAGGCTCACGCTCTTCGAACGATGTTGCCCGGCCTTGACGAAACCCAGCCGCTCCAGCCAATGGGACAGCTTGGCGCCAAGGCTTTCGTCTACCGCGAACTCAAGAAATTCGATGCCGTTGTATTCGCTGGCCTTGGGCGTCTCGAACAGAATGTCGAGATGGGGCGCAGGCATGGTTTCCTGCGCCAGACGCTGACGGGTTTTCTCTTCGAGGTACAGCAACGAACGCAAACCGTCGGCCGCGTTGGCCCGAGGCGGCGCGGCGCGGAAGCCATCGTTAAAGATTTCCAGCGACAGCGGCCCGGTGTAACCACTCTTGATGATCGGTGCAAGGAACCCCGGCAAATCGAATTCGCCCTGGCCCGGGAAGCAGCGGAAATGCCGGCTCCACTCCAGCACGTCCATGGCAAGGATCGGCGCATCGGCCATTTGCACGAAGAAAATCTTGTCTCCGGGAATCTCCGCGATCGCACTCGGATCACCCTTGAGCGACAGCGTGTGAAAGCTGTCCAGCAACACACCAAGGCTTGGATGATCCGCCTGGCGCACGATGTTCCACACCTGTTGCCAGGTGTTCACATGCCGGCCCCAGGCCAACGCTTCGTAGCCGATTCGCAGGCCCCGTGCGCCCGCGCGTTCGGCCAGCAAGCGCAAGTCATCAATGAGGATTTGCTCATCACCGACGGAGTCGGCGGACGCGTTGCTGCACACCAGCACCAGGTCGGTGCCCAGTTCCTGCATCAGGTCGAACTTGCGCTCGGCCCGTTCCAGGTTGCGCTGCAAACGGTCGCGGCGGCAGCCTTCGAAGTCGCGGAACGGTTGAAACAGGGTGATCGCGATCCCGAGATCGGCGCACATCTGTTTAATCTCCCGCGGACTGCCGTCGTAATAGAGAAGGTCGTTCTCGAAAATCTCCACCCCGTCAAAACCGGCGGCGGCAATGGCTTCGAGTTTTTCCGGCAGGGTACCGCTCAAGGACACGGTGGCAATGGAACGCTGCATGTTTTCGACTCCCGGTGGAGGCTTCGGCTACAGGGAATTTGCGCCGCTTTTAAAAGATTGAGCGGATTATTGAGCTGACGGCCTTCTCGAGCAATTCAAAGTGTACTACCCGGTTAGTTTTCCGTTCGATAATCGAACACAATGGCCCTTGGCGAATTGACGATTTTTCGTCCACTGCCCAACATCGACTCCACATTGAGCCCGGTCAAACATCGGTCTCGGTGACCAAAAAACCAGAACACCACATAAAAATAATCGGTGGCCTAAATGACTCCTTCTCAAAGCTCTCCCGTGGAGCGCTCCTCCATGATTTCTGCCACCGGCGGCGTCGGTGCCAAGATTCGCGGTGCCATGGCGGTCGGCAAAACCCGCTGGGGCATGCTGGCGCTGGTATTTTTCGCCACCACGCTCAACTACATAGACCGCGCCGCGCTAGGCGTCATGCAGCCGATCCTGGCCAAGGAAATGAGCTGGACGGCGATGGACTACGCCAACATCAACTTCTGGTTTCAGGTCGGCTACGCCATCGGTTTCGTGCTGCAAGGGCGGTTGATCGATCGGGTCGGCGTCAAGCGCGTGTTTTTCTGCGCGGTGCTGCTCTGGAGCATCGCCACCGGTGCCCACGGCCTGGCCACTTCGGCAGTCGGCTTCATGGTTTGCAGGTTCATTCTCGGTCTGACCGAAGCCGCCAACTACCCGGCCTGCGTGAAAACCACGCGACTGTGGTTCCCGGCTGGTGAGCGGGCCGTGGCCACTGGCAT
Organism: Pseudomonas sp. JAI111; assembly: GCF_024809425.1. Classification (NCBI taxonomy): domain Bacteria; kingdom Pseudomonadati; phylum Pseudomonadota; class Gammaproteobacteria; order Pseudomonadales; family Pseudomonadaceae; genus Pseudomonas; species Pseudomonas sp. JAI111. The sequence continues at coordinate 148,635 of NZ_JANUCB010000008.1, forward strand.
CTTCAACGCCGGGACCAATGTCGGTGCGATGTTCACGCCGATGCTGCTGCCGCTGATCCTGCACGTGTGGGGCTGGCAAGCCGCGTTCCTGTGCATGTCGGCACTGGGCGGTATCTGGTTGCTGTTCTGGGGCTTGAAGTACTTCAACCCGGAAGATCACCCAAGCGTCAAACAATCGGAACTGGACTACATCCAGAAAGAAGTCGAACCGGAACAGGCCCGCGTGCCGTTCTCGAAAATCCTGCGCATGCGTGGCACCTGGGCCTTCGCCCTGGCCTACTCGATGACCGCGCCGGTCTTCTGGTTCTACCTCTATTGGCTGCCACCGTTTCTCAATCAGCAATACAACCTGGGGATCAACGTGACCCAGATGGGTATCCCGCTGATCATCATCTACCTGACGGCAGACTTCGGCAGTGTCGGCGGCGGCATCCTCTCTTCGTTCCTGATCGGTCGCGGGATCAACCCGATCAAGGCGCGGCTGATGTCCATGTTCCTGTTCGCCTGCTGCATCGTCGGCGTGATCATGGCGGCCGGTTCGAGCAGCCTGTGGGTCGCGGTGTTCGCCATCTCCCTGGCCATCGGCGCGCACCAGGCCTGGACCGCAAACATCTGGAGCCTGGTGATGGACTACACGCCCAAGCACATGATGAGTACGGTGTTCGGCTTCGGCGGCATGTGCGCGGCCATTGGCGGGATGTTCATGACCCAGTTGGTCGGGCACATTCTGACGGTGACCAACAACAACTACACGGTGCTGTTTACCCTGATTCCGGCGATGTATTTCATCGCGCTGATCTGGATGTACTTCATGGCGCCGCGCAAGATTCCTACCGTCACCGAGTAACAATCCCCTCCCCCGGCAGGCCTGATTCCAGGCCTGCCTTTTTGTTTCTCCTACCGACGACTCTGCTGCCACGCCGCGGCCAACCCGCTGCAGCAAATCACCGCGATCCCGACCACGGTGGTCAGGGTCGGCGTGTGGGAAAACAGCAGCCAGCCCAACAACCCGGCAAACACAATCTGGCAGTAGCCAAAAGGCGCCAGCAGCGCAGGGGCGGCGTAGCGGAAAGCCTGAGTCAGAAACAAATGCGCCGTCATCCCGCAGGCGCCCAGCGCCACCATCATGAAGCCATGCCCCAGGGTCGGTACTTGCCAGAAGAACGGCACCAGCGCGCTCATCACCAGGGTGTTGCACAGGCCGGCGAAGAAGTTGCTGGTCGTAGGGCTGTCGATGCTGCTGAGCTTGCGGGTGAGCAATTGATAAAAGCAGAAAAACAGCGCCGAGCAGAGCGGCAACAGCACGGCCGGAGTGAACAACTCACCGCCGGGGTGGACGATGATCAACACACCGACAAATCCGCAAATCACCGCGATCCATTGGCCCCGGGTGACACGCTCACCCAGCAGCGGCACCGACAGCGCGGTCACCAGCACCGGCGCAAGAAAGTTGACCGCCGTGGCTTCGGCCAACGGGATGTATTGCAAACCCGTAGTAAAAAACAGGCTGGTGCCCAGCAGGCACAACGCCCTCGCAAACTGCAGCAATGGCCGTTTGGTACGCAGGACGCGCAATCCGGATTGCGGCAGGAAGATCCCGGCCATCAGCAACGTGTGAACTACATAACGGGCCCAGACCACCATGACGATCGGGTAGAACCCCGACAAATACTTGGAAAAGGCGTCATGGCTGGAGAAGAGAAAGGTGGCAACAACAATCAGCAAGATCCCCTTGAAGGGTTGGTTAACGCCGGAAAGCGGGGTGCTGACAGTCATAGGCATTCCTTAAGTCGTGAAATCAAAAACATCACGGGCAAGCCGTGCCAACAATTCCCGGGTTTTATCCAGCGCCATCTGCGCCCGCTGCAACCCGCTCACACCCTGCTCCAGCAACTTCACGGTGGGAATCTCGAGGCTCAACGCAATATCGCTCGGCAAACACCGCAACAACCCTGCCAGGTCACACTCGCCATCGCCGGGAAAACGTCGTTCGTGACGGGCCTGACGCAAAATCTCCGCCATGTCCGTCGGTCTCGGTCCTGCGACATCACACAACTGTGCATACCGTAACCGCGACGCAGCCACCCTGGCCAGATCTTCCAGCCGTGAAGCCGAACGGTCGAAGTGAAAAGCATCGACCAATACCGCACCATTTCCGCGCCCCGCGTTGTCGACGATGCGCACCGCTTGCTCAAGATTGCGTGCATCGGTCCACGGCATGAACTCCAGATGCGGATGAAGCCCGTACGGTGCCGCCAAGTCACACAACTGCGCAAAGTTCTCGGTGAGCCGTTGTTCGTCAGGATCGTTACCGGCCACCAGCAATTCACTGGCCCCGAATTCGGCACCGACCGTCAGAATTTTCTCGAAATCGGCGACGACCGTGTCCGGTTTGAGCCGCAGAATTTCAACATCCAGCACCCGTATGCCGGTATCGCGCAGACGGTCCAGGGTCTTGCGCCGCAAGCCGGCATCGGCAACCAACGCAAAGTGATGCTCTTCGGCTGTCGCCGGTTCGAGGCGCAATCCGACATGGCTGTAACCGGAGCGTGCAGCCACTTCGACCATCTGCGGCGGAGACAGCTCCAGTACCGTCAGACTGGCCAGGGAAAAGATCCGTTCACTCATGTTTATTCCTGCATCCGAAGCCAGTCGGCGAAATACCCCACGGATCGACGACGGCGCACAGCGTCACTTGCGTCAGGGATTTGAGAGGGGGGTAATGCTGCTGGCCCCTATTGCCAGCGCCGATCAACGCGATACGAAGCGGCGAATTCATCGTACGGTCCTCTGGTGATTATTGTTGGAAGGCGACCATTCCAACAATCTAGAACCTGGTTCCAGATTCTTACACACATAAACCGCAAAAGTGTGCGAACAGCGCACACGTTCACTTATATGAACAGATCCGACGCCAGGCTTGCCGCTGACAATTCTCCGGTAAATTTCAACAACAGCGGAGCCAATTCATGCAGCCGCGCCCCTGGCATCCGCGCGCTGGGCCCGGCAATACTCAGCACGCCGATCACTCGGCCATCACCCGGATGACGCACTACTGCCGCGATTGCCGAAGTGCCTACCGCCGAGCTCTCCTCGACCCAGGCATAACCCTGCTCGCGCGCCAGGCGCAGGCGTTCGAGCAATTCGATATTGGATCGTGGCGCATTCGGCCCCAGGTCTTTGGGTCGCTCCCCGCCTTGGCGCTCCACCAGCGACAAGGCCTCGGCATCACTCATGCACGCCAGCCAGGCATGGCCCGACGCGGTATAGAACAAAGGCGCATCGCGCCCCATGTCCGGGTCGTAACGCAGCCCGGACCGAGCACCTTGCGACTTGGCGATCCAGACCTGCCGCTCGCCTTCGATCACGCCAAGACGCACCAGCTCGCCGGTCTCCTGGGCCAGGCGATCGAGCACCGGCTGAACGATATCGGCACCGCTGCTCGACAGGTAACGAAAGCCCATCGCAACCAGTTTGGTCGACAAGTGATAGCGCAAGGTCTCCGGGTTCTGGCGCACATAACCGAGCCGTATCAACTCGGCGAGCAGACGGTGGGTCGCGCTTTTGGGAATGTCCAGTTGCTCCGCCAGCGTCTGCATCGGCAGACCGCGAGGGTCACTGGTGAGACTTTCCAGCACGCTGAAAACACGTTCGATCTGACTGCCGGCCATGAGGGGTTCCACGCAAATTTTGGCCGATTCTAGAAGACAATCGGTCGAATGCGAAATCTGGAACCCACTGTCCGATAACCGCCCGCTTTGCGCCTCTCGCGGTTGCCGAGCAGGAACCGCCTCCTATATTTTCTGGAATCAAATTCCAAAAATACACAAAGCGTTGGAGCGCCACACTATGCCTGCCGAACCCCGTTCACTCCCGGACATCGATTGCGATGTGCTGATTATCGGCTCTGGGGCTGCCGGATTATCGGCAGCCGTCACGGCGGCGTGGCACGGGTTGAAGGTAATCGTGGTCGAGAAAGACCCGGTGTTCGGTGGCGCCACGGCATGGTCCGGCGGTTGGGCCTGGGTGCCGTGCAATCCTTTGGCGCGACGTGCCGGTATTGTCGAAGATGTCGAGCAACCGCGCACTTACCTGAAACACGAATTGGGCGAGCATTACCAACCGGCAATGATCGACGCGTTCCTGGAGGCCGGCCCACGGATGGTGGCGTTCTTCGAGCAACACACCTCACTGCAATTCGCCGACGGCAACGCGATTGCCGACATCCACGGCGACACGCCAGGCGCAGGCACCGGCGGGCGATCAGTGATCGCTGCACCATATGACGGGCGAAAAGTCAGCAAGCTGCTCAAGCGTCTTCGCCGAACCCTGCGGGAAACGTCGTTCATGGGCATGCCGATCATGGCGGGTGCGGACCTTGCGGCGTTTCTCAATCTGACGCGTTCACTGTCGGCCGCCTGGCACGTGACCCGACGCTTTACCCGGCACCTGCTGGACCTCGCCGTTCATGGTCGGGCAATGCAATTGGTCAACGGCGTGGCGCTGGTCGCTCGCCTGGCAAAATCCGCCGAAGACCTCGGTGTGCTGCTCTGGGAGTCAGCACCAGTCACCGAATTACTGCGCGAAAACGAACAAGTCCGAGGCGCGCAGGTCAGGACGGCCAAGGGCAACATCCGCATCCATGCACGCAAGGCTGTAATACTGGCCGCCGGTGGTTTTGCCCATGACATCGAACGGCGAAAATCCTTGTTCCCGCGCACCCCGACCGGCCATGAACACTTGGCGTTGCCGCCCCTCGGAGTCTGCGGCGATGGCTTGCGCCTAGGCGAAAGCGTCGGTGCGCGAGTCAATACTGAAATGGCTTCTGCAGTGGCCTGGGCACCGGTTTCGCGAGTGCCTCACAAGGACGGCAGCGTCGGACACTTCCCGCACATCATCGAGCGTGGCAAGCCGGGAATCATCGGTGTGCTGAGCAACGGCCAGCGTTTTGTCAATGAAGCCAACGGTTACTACGACTACGTCACCGCCATGGTCAACGCCGCGCCTTCAAGCGAAGAAGTCGCTTCGTGGCTGATCTGCAGCCATGCTTTCCAGCGACGTTACGGCTTGGGTATCTCCCGGCCGTTTCCGCTGCCGTTGTCAGGCTTTATCCGCAGCGGCTATCTGAAAACCGGTAATACGCTTGAGGAATTGGCTGCCGCCTGTGGCATCGACCCGAACGGATTACGCCGCACTGTGTCGCATTACAACCAGCACGCGCGCAACGGCGAAGACCCGCAGTTCGGTCGTGGTTCGACGCCTTACAACCGCAAACAGGGTGACGCCTTGCAGCACCCCAACCCCTGCGTCGCCCCCATTGAACAGGGGCCGTTTTACGCAGTGAAGGTCCAGCCCGGTTGTTTCGGTACCTTTGCCGGGCTCGAGGTCAACCAACACGCTCAGGTGCTGGGCGGATCGGGTCAGGCCATCCCCGGGCTTTACGCGGCGGGCGGTGACATGGCCAGCATCATGGGCGGGCACTACCCCGCCGGCGGCATCAATCTGGGTCCGGCGCTGACGTTCGGCTACATCGCCGCCCGCCATATCGCCGGTATCACCGCTTACGAACAGGAGATCGATCATGCAGCGAATCGTTAATGCCCAAGGACTGAACATGCCCAAACTCGGTCTCGGCACCTGGCCGATGCTGGGTGAAGAATGCACCCGTGCAGTCGAACAGGCGTTGATCTCAGGCTATCGACACATCGACACTGCCGCGGCCTACAACAATGAAGACGCAGTCGGCCAAGCATTGGCGAACAGTCCTACGCCTCGCGATCAGATCCACGTCACCACCAAAGTCTGGTGGAACCAACTGCAACCGGACGCCATGCGTCACTCCATGGACCGCAGCCTGAAAGCCTTGCGCAGCGATTACGTCGACCTGTTCATGATCCATTGGCCGACGACCGATTGGGACTTGCCACAGACCATCAAAACCCTGGTGTCGCTCAAGGAACAAGGCCTGGCACGCCACATCGGCGTGGCGAATTTTCCGTTGCCGCTGCTGCGCAAAGTCGTGGAAGAACTGGGCGCGCCGCTGTCCGCCATCCAGGTCGAATACCACGTGCTGCTCGGACAAAATGCGCTGCTGGACTATGCCCGTCGACATGACATGGCGCTGACGGCCTATTCACCCTTGGCCCGCAACAAGGTCTCGGACCTTGCGGCGCTCCAGCAGATTGCGGCCAAACACGGGGTGCTGCCGACTCAGGTCGCGCTCAAATGGCTGCTCGACCAAGCCAATGTGGCGGCGATTCCCAAAGCCAGCAGCAAGGCCAATCAACTGGCCAACCTTGCATCGCTGCAAGTGAATCTGGACGACGAAGACCGGGCATTGATTGCCGGTCTGTCCAAGCGCGAGCGTCAGGTCAATCCCGATTTCGCACCGGTGTGGGACGCGTTCGACCAGTAATTTACGGTACAGGCCGTCGCCTGCTCGATAAAAACCCATCGCCTGACGGAATTAGCTGGGTTACCCACGTTCAATACAGACCTGAGAGGTTCCCGGCGACCGCCACTGATTGCCGGGAATGCTGCCGTGCGCGATAAAAGCCGGACGGCCGGACTGGCGCCGCTCCCACTCACCAGCGACACTCATCCCCACGGACAATCAGAGGATTCCCACATGCTATGGAAAAAAGGCCGACGCAGCGACAACGTGGTCGATGCCCGCGGTGACGATGTCGGCAGTGGCGGCGGTGGGATGCGTTTTGGCGGTGGCAAGGGCCTGAGCCTGACCGCGATCATCCTGATTGTCGGGATCGGCTGGATTACCGGCCAGGACCCGATGCAGATCCTCGGACAACTGACCGGGCAAATGAGCGAACAATCGGCACCGGCCACCAACCAGAGCCGCAAAGCGCCGCCGGCCAATGACGAAGGCGCCGAGTTCGTGCGATCAATCCTCGGCGACACCGAAGACACCTGGGGCCAGATTTTCCAGCAGGCCGGTCATCAGTACAAAAACCCGACGCTGGTGCTGTTCAGCAATCGCGTCAATTCGGCCTGTGGCCTCGCGACGTCGGCGACCGGCCCGTTCTATTGCCCGGCAGACCAGAAGGTCTACCTGGACATGAGTTTCTTCCAGGAAATGTCGCAACGCTTTTCTGCGGCAGGAGATTTCGCGCAGGCCTACGTGATCGCTCACGAAGTCGGACACCACGTTCAGACCCTGCTCGGTGTTTCGGCGAAAATGCAGACAGCCCGCCAGCAAGGCCGGAAGATGGAAGGCGACGGAGGTTTGCTGGTGCGTCAGGAATTGCAGGCCGATTGCCTGGCCGGCGTCTGGGCCAACAATGCACAGAAGCGTCTGAACTGGCTGGAACCGGGTGACATCGAAGAAGCCTTGAACGCCGCCAACGCTATCGGTGACGACCGTTTGCAGCAGCAAGGCCAGGGTCGCGTGGTACCGGACTCGTTTACCCATGGCACGTCGGCGCAAAGGGTGCGCTGGTTTAAAACCGGATTTGCGCAAGGCCAGGTGGGCCAGTGCGATACCTTTGCGGCGAAAAACCTGTAAATGAAAAATTGGCTGTTGATGTTGCTGTTCACCTGCATGTTTACCCAGGCTGAAGAACATGCGGTCAAAGAGATCAGCCCCGGGCGCTTGTTGTTGAAAGAAGGTGAGATGGCGATGGGCATCAGCCCGGCGCCGACGAAAATCGAACGGGTGCTGATCATCATCCATGGCCGTCTGCGCAACGCCGAAACCTATCGCCAGAGCGCCGAACGTGCGGCGCAGCTGGCCGGGCAAAGTGCGAACACCCTGGTGATCGCCCCACAGTTTCTCAACGAAACCGACATTGCCCAACATCCGGTGGCGGACACCGTGTTGCGCTGGCAGGGCAATGACTGGATGGCCGGTGGATTATCCACCGCTCCGTTTCGGGTGAGTTCCTATGCGGCCCTGGACCAGATCATCGAGAGAATCAGCGACCGTCGACAGTTTCCGGACGTGAAGCAAATCATCATCGCCGGTCACTCCGGTGGCGCCCAGGTCGTTCAGCGCTATGCGCTGTTGGCTCACGACCAACCGGCACTGACGGCTGCGGGCGTGAAACTTCGCTATGTGGTCGCCAACCCTTCGTCCTACGCGTACTTCAATGAACAGCGGCCCGTAGCGTTCAACCATGCCGGCTGTCCGGGGTTCAATCGCTGGAAGTATGGACTGACGGATCTGCCCATTTACGCCAGTGGGCAAACGGCTCCGCAGATTGAAGGCAATTACGTCAAACGCGACGTGACTTATCTGCTCGGGCAGCAAGACATCGACCCGCAGCATCCGGCGCTGGATAAAGGCTGCGAGGCCGAAGCCCAAGGCGCTTACCGATTGGTTCGCGGACAGAATTATTTCAACTACCTGCTGCGTCGCAACCCGCAAGGGGTGAATCAGCGACTGGTCGAAGTGCCCGGGGTTGGGCACAACGGAGATGGGATGTTTACATCGCCGGAGGGGCAGAAGGTTTTGTTCGGGCAGTGAGTTTTTTATTGCCTGATTCGACGCCTTCGCGGGCAAGCCCGCTCCCACAGTTATGTGCCATGCCTGAATTATCAGACCGGCACACAAACCTGTGGGAGCGGGCTTGCCCGCGAAGGCATCGGATCAGGCAACAATTGCATCAAGCCGAAAGCATTTGCCGCAACGCCACACAATCCGCCGCATGCCAATCCGTCAGCTCAGGCCACGGATTATCCGGCAGGTTAACCAACACTGTCCGCGCACCCGCCGCCCGACCGCAATCCAGATCAAACCGGTAATCACCGACCATCACCATCTCGCTCGCAGGCACGTTCCAGGCCTTGGCCAATTTCAGCAGACCACCGGGATGCGGTTTCGGCGGCGCTTCATCACGGCCCAGCACATCTTCCACCGCAAAGCAGTCGGCCAGGCCGATCGCCTCCAGCGTCACATGCGCCAGCTCCCGGGCATTGCGCGTGAGAATGCCCAGGCGATAACCGCGTCCAGCCAATTCCCGCACCAGCTCCACCGCGCCGGGCGCCGGTTTCGAACCCAGCGCCAGATCCCGTTCATGCCCCAGCAGCCACGCGTGTTTGGCGGCGGCTTCATCGGCCGGCAACGCCGCGAGGTGAGTCAGGATGTCGTCTTCGGCCGGGATCGCCAGCGCCACGCGAATGGCTGCGAAGTCATGCACAGCCACCGTCAGGGTGCCGTCCATGTCGAACACCCAGTGCCGCACCTCGGCCAGGCTCATGCCCAATCCTTGCGATGACGGATCAGCCCTTCCTGAGTGACCGAGGCCACCAGTTGGCCGGCACGATTGAACACGCTACCACGGGTGAACCCGCGCGAATTGCCGGCCCACGGGCTGTCCATCGCGTACAGCAACCAGTCATCGGCGCGCAGGTCCGCATGGAACCACAGCGCGTGATCGAGGCTGGCGACCTGCATGTCTTTCTGCCAGACCGATTTGCCGTGGGGTTGCATCGAGGTGGTCAGCAGACCGAAGTCCGAGGCGTAGGCCAGCAGGTATTTGTGCAGCGCCGGGGTGTCGGCCAAGGCACCGTCGGCGCGAAACCAGACGTACTTCACCGGATCGGACGGTTGCGGGTTGTAGGGGTCTTTTTCGGTGATCGGTCGGAACTCGATCGGTTTGGGGCACAGCAGCTTTTCGCGCATGTGCTCGGGAATCAGGTGCGCACGCTGCTGAGCCAGTTCAAGCTCCGATGGCAGGTTTTCCGGACCTACCACAATCGGCATCTCGGCCTGGTGCTCGAAGCCTTTTTCGTCGTACTGGAAGGAGGCGCTGCAGGTGAAGATCGGGTTGCCCTTCTGGATCGCCGTCACTCGACGCGTGCTGAAACTGCCGCCATCACGCACCCGATCAACCTGGTAGACCACGGGCAAAGCGGAATCGCCGGGACGCAGGAAATAACCGTGCATCGAATGCACATGGCGCGTTTCTTCGACCGTCTGACTGGCGGCCGACAGAGACTGACCGATTACCTGACCACCAAACAATTGACGAAAACCCAAGTCCTGGCTGCGGCCACGAAACAGGTTTTCTTCGATCGGTTCCAGGGTCAGCAAGTCGACCAGATCATCCAACACTTGGCTCATTCAGACTCTCCTCACACAACGCAATGCCGCGCAGTCTTGGCTGCGGCGGTCAATTCAGATTCTGGCCCGGGCCACTTGGGAGCCATTGTAAACGTCCGCGCCCGCTTATCCATGCAAGGTTTGCAGCCATCGTTCGCGGGTAATGCGGTAGAGCACATGGTGACGCAGGGGATGATCGGCCGCGAGCCGGGGGTGTTCGAAATCATCGGCTGAATCATGATGCATGCCGATGGCCTGCATGACCTTTTCCGAAGGCAGGTTGTCTTTGGCGGTAAAGGACACGACCTCGTCCAGTGCCAGACGGTCAAACCCGCAGCGCAGAGCCGTCCATGCCGCTTCACTGGCATACCCCAGGCCCCAATGCTCGCGTGCCAGGCGCCAGCCGATTTCGGTCGCCGGGGTGAAGGGCGCGTCGAAGCCAACCACGCCGAGGCCGGTAAAACCTATAAAGGCGCCGGTGTCTTTACGCTCCAATGCCCAAAGGCCGAAACCATGCTCGGCAAAATGCCCGCGAATCCGTCCGATCAGCGAAGCACTTTCCATACGACTCAACGGCGCCGGAAAATAGCGCATCACCTGTGGATCGGCGCACATCGCCGCAAACTCAGGCAAATCTTCATCGCGCCACTGTCGCAACAGCAGCCGCGCGCTCTCGAGTTCCTGTATCGGCTCCATCATGTCCTCCCCTTTCCATGCCGCAAGTCTACATCGCTGGTAGGATCGTTCCTTCATTCCTGCCTGTCGTACTGAATAAAAGCCCGCCATGTCCCTGCCGCTGATTTACCACGAAGACTACAGCCCCGAATTCCCGGCGGACCACCGCTTCCCCATGGACAAGTTTCGCCTGCTGCGCGATCACCTGGTGGACAGCGGCCTGACCCGGGACGCCGATCTGCTGCGACCGCAACTCTGCCCAGCGGAAATTCTCGCCCTGGCCCATGACGCTGCGTATATCGAACGCTACATGAGCGGTGAGTTGTCCCGCGAGGACCAACGGCGACTCGGCCTGCCCTGGAGCGAAGCGCTGGCCCGGCGTACGGTGCGAGCAGTGGGCGGTTCACTGCTGGCGGCCGAGCAGGCACTGGAACATGGCCTGGCCTGTCACTTGGCCGGCGGCACGCATCACGCGCATTACGATTACCCGGCCGGCTTCTGCATCTTCAATGACTTGGCGGTGATCAGCCATTACCTGCTGGAAAGTGGCCGAGTGAACCGGGTGCTGATCTTCGATTGCGACGTGCACCAGGGCGACGGGACTGCACGGATTCTGCACAACACGCCGGACGCGATAACGGTTTCCCTGCACTGCGAAAAGAATTTTCCTGCACGCAAAGCCGAAAGCGACTGGGACATCCCGTTGCCCAAGGGCATGGGCGATGGCGATTACCTGAAGGTGGTGGACGATGCGCTCAACTATCTGCTGCCGCTCTACCAACCCGATCTGGTGTTGTATGACGCGGGCGTCGATGTGCATAAGGACGACGCGCTCGGTTACCTGAAGCTGACCGACGAAGGCGTGGCCGCCCGCGATGAAAGCGTGATGCGCCATTGCCTGGGGCGCGATATTCCAGTGGTCGGGGTGATCGGCGGCGGCTACAGCAAGGACCGCCAGGCACTGGCGCGCCGTCACGGAATCCTGCATCACAGCGCGCAACGGGTCTGGACGTCATCAGGCTGTCATTGAGCTGTGGGCGCTTTACCCACAATGCCTGTGGAACTGCCTGTGGATAACCTGAGTGAAAGGGTCTGCAGGCCTCGTTGCACTTAGCCTACAACTCGGTGGTTGTTTTTTAACCACCTTCAAAAACACCAACATTCCCCTGTAGGAGTGAGCCTGCTCGCGATGAGGCCTTCACATCCAACATCAATGTCGACTGATCTGACGCCATCGCGAGCAAGCTCGCTCCTACAGGTAACTGTGCTGATAGAATGCGCGGCTTATTCCGCCATACCGCAGCGCTTCCCATGACCCAATCTTCCGCCGCTCACTCCCCTCGCGTCGCCATCATCGGCGGCGGCCCCGCCGGTTTGATGGCGGCCGAAGTGTTGAGCCTGGCCGGAATCCGCGTCGACTTGTACGACGGCATGCCTTCGGTGGGACGAAAATTCCTCCTGGCCGGTGTTGGCGGCATGAACATCACCCACTCCGAAGCCTACCCGGCCTTCCTCTCGCGCTACGCCGAACGTGCGCCACAGATTGCGCCGCTGCTGCGATCCTTCGGCGCCGACGCGCTGTGCCAATGGATTCATGACCTGGGCATCGAAACCTTTGTCGGCAGCTCCGGCCGCGTGTTTCCAACCGACATGAAAGCCGCGCCGCTGTTGCGCGCCTGGCTTAAACGCCTGCGCGATGCGGGCGTGGTTATCCACACCCGTCACCGTTGGCTTGGCTGGCATGACAGCGGTGGATTGCGCATTGACAGTCCCGAGGGCGAAAAAATCATCCAGCCGGACGCCATGTTGCTGGCCCTCGGTGGCGGCAGTTGGTCGCGCCTCGGTTCGGACGGCGCGTGGATGCTGCCGCTGGAACAACGCGGCGTAGGACTGATGCCTCTGCAACCGAGCAATTGCGGTTTCGAGGTGCAGGCCTGGAGCGAACTGATGGTCAGTAAATTCGCCGGAGCACCGCTGAAAAACATCGCCATCGGCCTCAATGACGACGTGCCACGACTCGGCGAATGTGTAATCACGGCAACGGGGATTGAAGGCAGTTTGATCTACGCCCTGTCAGCACCGATCCGCGAAGCGATCAACCTGCACGGTTTGGCGACAATCCATCTCGACCTGTTGCCGGGCCGACCTGTGGATAAAGTTCAGGCAGCACTGAGCAAACCCCGTGGCTCACGCTCCATGTCAAAACACCTGCACAGTCAGCTTGGAATTGATGGCGTGAAAGCGGCGCTGTTGCGAGAGCTGACGCCGGCCGACTGCTTCACCGATCCGGCACTGCTGGCCAAAGCAATCAAGTCGTTACCACTGACCCTGGTAAAAACCCGCCCACTGGACGAGGCCATCAGCAGCGCGGGTGGCGTGATGTTCGAGGCGATGGATGAACGCTTGATGCTCAAGCAACTGCCCGGCGTGTTCTGCGCAGGGGAAATGCTCGATTGGGAAGCGCCGACGGGCGGCTATCTGCTGACCGCGTGTTTCGCCAGTGGGCGCGCGGCGGGGTTGGGGATGATCGAATGGTTGAAACACCGAACCTGATCGACTGATCGTTCCCACGCTCTGCGTGGGAATGCCTCTTCGGACGCTCTGCGTTCGGCTTTGAAGGGACGCAGAGCGTCCCGGGCTGCATTCCCACGCAGAGCGTGGGAATGATCCTTAAGCGATCAAGGCTTCTTCTTACGCGGCCCAGTGTTGAACACCGGCACTTTGCGCACTGGCTTGATCGAAGGTTCCGGCGCCGAAGCATCGCCACTCTCGACCCACTTGCCCAGATTGCGTTTACCGCCACTGGACGTCTTTGGCTTCTTCGGTTTTTTCGGCTTCTTGACTACCTGGCCGCTGGCATCGGTGTCCGGTACCCGGTGCTCAGGTTCGAAGTCGTGCTCCATCTGCCGAGGTAGCGTCTGACGGGTCAACGTCTCGATGGCCGACAGCAGATTCACTTCATCGGCGCAGACCAGCGAAATGGCCTGCCCGGTTGCACCCGCACGGCCGGTGCGACCGATGCGGTGGATGTAATCTTCAGCCACGATCGGCAGGTCGAAGTTGACCACCAACGGCAAATCTTCGATATCCAGACCACGGGCGGCAACGTCGGTAGCCACCAGAATCTGCACTTCACTGGCCTTGAAACGGTCCAGCGCGCGTTGGCGGGTTGCCTGCGGTTTGTCGCCGTGGATGCCGTCGGCGTTGATGCCCAGGCCCTGAAGTTTTTCCACCAGCGCATCCACACCGTTGCGGGTCTTGGCGAACACCAGCACCTGCTTCCACTTGCCCTTGCGCATCAAGTGGACGAACAGCTCCGGTTTGCGCTTCTTGTCCACCGTCACCACCCACTGCTTGACGGTATTGGCCGCCACGTTGCGTGGGCTGACTTCAATGCTCAGCGGGTCGTTGAGCATTTGTCCGGCCAGGGTGCGGATCGCGTCGGAGAAGGTTGCCGAGAACAACAGCGTCTGGCGTTTCTTCGGCAGCGCCTTGTAAATATTCCCCAGCTCCTCGGAGAAGCCCAGATCGAGCATGCGATCCGCCTCGTCCAGCACCAGGGTTTGCAGCTGGTTGAACTTCAGCGCGTTCTGACGGAACAGGTCGAGCAAGCGCCCCGGGGTCGCCACCAGCAGATCGACGCCTTTGCGCAGCTTCATCATTTGCGGGTTGATGCTGACGCCGCCGTACACCGCGTAAGTGCTCAGCGGCAGGTTCTCGGCGTATTGACGCACGGCTTCGTGAACCTGTTCGGCCAGCTCGCGGGTTGGCACGAGGATCAACGCGCGTACCGAGTTGGCAGTGACTTTCGGCCCTTCCATGGCCAGCAATTGCAGCAGCGGCAACGCGAAACCGGCGGTCTTGCCGGTGCCGGTCTGGGCGGCGGCCATCAGGTCGCGACCGGCCAGCACCGCCGGAATGGCTTGCGCCTGAACCGGCGTCGGGGTCTGGTAGCCGAGCGTCTCGAGAGAGCGCAGCAAGGGTTCGATCAGGCCAAGAGAGGCGAAAGTCATGGGAGTACCGTAGGAAAATTCAGCGCGGGCATGCAATGGCGCGCAGTTTACCCTAAATCACGCGGGATTCTGTCGGCACCGCTACGGCCGGCTGAACAGGCGCCCTGCGCCACTGCGGCAATCCGATCAACACCACGGCACTGATGATCACCATCATCGCCAGCCCTTCCTCGATGCCGATGGTCTCGCCGACAAACACGATCCCCAGCAACACCGCGACCGCAGGGTTGACGTAGGCATAACTGGTGGCGGCCGCCGGGCGCACATTTTTCAACAGGTACATATAAGCGTTGAAGGCGATGATCGAACCGAAGAAAGTCAGGTAGGCCAGGGCCGCCCATCCTTCTATTGGCGGCATGGCTTGCAGATGCTCACCACTCAGCGCACTGCCGATCAACAACGCTACGCCGCCGACCAGCATTTCCACGGCACTGGCCATCGCGCCCTGGGGCAACGGCAAGTGTTTGCTCCAGACCGAACCGAACGCCCAGGAAGCCGCCGCGAACACCAGCAACAGCGCACCCAGCGGGCTCGATTGCAGGTTCGAACCCAAATTGAGCATGGCGATGCCGATCAATCCCAGCACAATCCCGGCCCATTCAAGACGGGTATTGCGCGCGCCCCAGAAATAGCCGCAGAGCAAGGTAAACAGCGGCACCGTCGCCACCGCCAAAGCCGCCACGCCCGACGCGACGCCCATGTGCTCCGCCACACTGACCCCGCCGTTGCCGCAAGCAAGCAACAAGATCCCGATAATCCCGGCAGCCTTCCACTGCGCCCAGGTCGGTGCGGGCGCCCCGCGCCAGCGCAGGAACGCATACATCAATGTCCCGGCAAGCACAAAGCGGATACCGGCGAGCAGCAACGGCGGCCAATATTCGACACCAATGCGAATCACCAGATAAGTCGAGCCCCAAATCACGTACAACGCGAAAAAGGCAGCGATCAGCGGTAAGGGAAAACGACGTAAGCCAGGCATGGGCAGCTCGATGACAAGACAATGTGAATAGCTATTCTAGAAAGGCCAACGGCGAAAAATAAGTTACAAAACCTGTTTATAGCGTCGGTACACTTTTCAAAACACGGAGATCAGCGCTATAAACCGTGTTTTCGAAAGTCAGGCATTTTCAGGAATACGACCATGGACAAATACGACCGCATGCTGCTCGGCGCCCTGCTGGAAAACGGTCGTGCGTCCTACGCCGACCTGGCGCGCAAAGTGAATCTCTCCGCCCCGGCCGTGGCCGAGCGCGTGGCCAAGCTCGAAGCCAGCGGGGTGATTACTGGATACCAGGCAAAAGTCGACATGGCCAAGCTGGGATTGCCGATTCAGTGCGTAATCGAACTGCGCCTGAACCAGCACGGCAACCAAAAGGCCTACGACGACCTGATCAAAATCCCGCAATTGACCGAATGCCACCGTGTGACCGGTGATCCGTGCGTGATCATGCAAGCGGCGGTAGGTTCGATGCCGGAGTTGGAGGAGTTGATTAACCGGATCGCCAAATTCGGCTTCAGCAAGACGTCGATTGTGCTGTCGAGCGCCATCGAAAAGCGCGTGCCGCTGGGGCAGCTGGAAGGGAACGGAAAGCTCTGATACGCCACATCCGATCGTTCCCACGCTCTGCGTGGGAATGCCTCAATGGACGCTCTGCGTCCGCTCTTGGGACGCGGAGCGTCCCGGGCTGCATTCCCACGCAGAGCGTGGGAACGATCACTAAAACCCGCGATGGCGCTTGAGATGCTCGTTGATCTTCGCCGCGGCGGTGCGACGATTCGACTTGCCCGCGAAGCGATCCGTTAAACGCCGCTGTAACTTGCAGACAACAAACCCGGCATATCCCGCAGGCGAACCCAAGGCTCTTTCCGCCAATGCAGCAGCCGCAGAGTTCCGCCCGCCCATTCCATCGCCCGCATATATGGCGCTTGATTCGAAATGGTCCCCGCTTCCTCCCGCAACATCGGCACCACGTCGTGTGTCAGCCAACGCCGTAAATGGCGGTTTTCAGGGCAATAGTGATACACCAGCATCGCGTATACGCCTGATTCACTCAGCATCAAGGTCTCCTGGGAGTCATCGCTTCCAGACAATCTCATCACTTGCCGCTGATCCGCATCTAGCTTGAGCGCTTGTCTGCCGTTGATATCCACACCCATCAACCGGCCGATATCGCGGGCGCAGAACCAAGGCTCTGCGTGAAGTAGAAGTGCTCGGAGTTGGATGTGATGACGGATAAATGTTTTGGGACTGAAGTGAGCTTCGTATCCAGGTGATTGCGCAGAGTCTTCAGGCGGATTGGGGGTAACTTTGATCATGGCGAAAATCCTATCGACGTTGGTGCTGCCAGCATCACTTGCAGGATGATGGGTGGCAGCTGTGTACGGGCCTGCAAGACCGAGTCGATAGGCAACCCCGGCAGACCCGAAGGTCTCCCGCACACAGCCACCATAAATCGGTGGTCGCCAGATAAAGCGACGCGATTATAGGTGCGGCTGTAGGTGACTATCAAACTATCGGCGGGCTTGCAGTCCCGGTCGCTGAATTGTCAGCGACAGTCAAAAGGTTATCGATGCCACCGATGAGGGGCAAGACAGACATTCCCTAAAATTCGGTAGGACCGATCATCGAATCGGAGGCGTTGTTAAACACGAATCAAACGGCGCAGGAGATCCAATGTGGGAGCGGGCTTGCTCGCGAAAGCGGAGTGTCAGTCAACATCAATACTGAATGATGAATCGCTTTCGCGAGCAAGCCCGCTCCCACAGGGGATTTGTGGTGTGTCAGTCAGAACCCGCGATGGCGCTTGAGATGCTCGTTGATTTTAGCCGCCGGCACTTTCTGCAAACTGACCAGCAGATCATGGGACAACTCGCGCAAGCCATGTTTTTGCCGTAGCTCTTGCGCCAGGTGCGCGGTCAGGTTGGCGGCCATCTCGGCATCGGCCATGGCCCGGTGAGCCTTGCCGGTGTCGGGCAGGCTGGCGAAGGTGGTGAGGGTGCCGAGTTTGTGGTTTGGTGCGCCGGGCATCAGGCGTCGTGCGAGCAGCAGCGAGCAGGCAAAGTTCTGCAAGCGGGTGCGTTTGATCCGGCCCAGCTCGAAGTCCCAGAACTTCTGGTCGAATGCCGCGTTGTGCGCCAGCAGTGGCGTGATGCCAACGAACTCGTTGACCTCGTTCATCACCTGCTCGGCCGACGGCGCGGTGCGCAGCATGGCGTTGCTGATGCCGGTGAGTTGTTCGATGAAGCCCGGCACGCGCACGCCAGCGTTCATCAGGCTTTGGTAACGGTCGACGATGCGCCCCTGTTCAAGGATCACCACGGCAATTTCCGTGGCCCGGCAACTACTGCTCGGGGAGATCCCGGTGGTTTCAAAGTCGATGACTGCTATGCGTTCCAAACCTGTTTCAGCTCCGTAAAAATCAATTCTTGAGCAGCAACGCGCCTTCGATCGGCACGTAGCGGCTGGCGGCGCGGATCAGCGAGTTGGCGGTCAGGCCCGGTACGCCATAGGCCACCGCTTGCACGCCGTGCTTGTTGATGATGCGCTCCAGCAGCATGTCGAAATCGCCGTCGCCGGAAGCCAGCACCACTTCGTCGACGTGATCGGCCGCGTCCATGATGTCGAGGGTGATGCCCACGTCCCAGTCGCCCTTGGCCGAACCGTCGCTGCGCTGGATGTAGGGTTTGAGTTTCACGATGAAACCGAGGTTGCGCAGGATCTGCTGGAATTGCTGTTGTTTGCTGTCGCCACGATCGATGGCGTAGGCATACGCTTCGACGATCTCGCCCTGTTTGCTGATATCAGCCCACAAAGCGGCGTAGTTGAAGTGGCAACCATAGGCCTGGCGCACGGTGTAATAGAGGTTCTGAACATCGGCGAACACTGCGATTTTTTTCACCGGTCATCCTCATTTGCGCGCCAAAGCGCGGGCAGGATCAGGCGCAAGGCCCGAAAAGTTGCCCAGTATGCCAGCCTGAAGGATTGTTCCGGGAATAATCGGCCCGAAGCGCCGTAGCGCTCCGGACGAATGGCACATCAGACGAAGGAATCGTCGTCGTTGTCAAAGAACGATGAGCTGTCATCGCTGTAGTCGGCGTCGCTGAAGCCGCCCTGGTCGTTGCCGTTGTCGGCCACGCGCTGGTCGTCGCCCCAGCCGCTGTCACCGCTTTTATCGGCGACCTGGGCCGGTTCTTCCTTGATGATTTCAACCACTTCCGGCTGCTGGTTGTGGTGAAACAGGCTGCTGATGCCTTCTGCCAGCATGACACCACCGGCCACACCGGCCGCGGTTTTCAAGGCGCCGCCGAGGAAACCGCTGCCAATCGGTTGTTGCGGTTGTGCGTAGTTCTGCTGCGGCGGTGCGGCACCGAAGTTTTGCTGTGGCGGCTGCGAATTGAATGACGGCCGCGCGGGCTCACGCCATCCACCGGTGGAAGGCGGCGCACTCTGCGTTGGTGCGGGTTGCGGCTCGCGGGAGCTTCCACCAAAGATGCTCGATAAAAAGCCACCACTGGCAGGCGCCGGTGCAGGTGCCTGCGCCTTGGCCGCTTGCAGTTCGGCCTGCAATTGCTGCACTTGCTGGGTCAACTGCTTGTTCTGTTCGTTGAGGCTTTTGATGGCTGCCTCTTGAACCAGAATCGCCTGGGTCATGAAATAGCCTGCCGCGGGCTGGCGAGTCAGGTGATCCTTGATCCGCGCCTCAGCCTGGGCGTCGCGCGGGGCTGAGTCCGTTTCGGCCTGTTGCAGCCGGGAAAACAGTCCATCGATCAGGGTTTGTTCTTCGCTGTTCATGGCGACCTCGTAGATTGCCGGAGAAATCGTTGCTCTTTTCCAAAGAGGATAAGGTGCTCAACCTTAATGGAGGCTGAAACAAGTTGTTTCAATAGCCTTTACAGAACGTTTACGTTTGCTTGCGACAGCGCATCATCGGTTAAAGTGGGCCACTGCTTTCAACTGCGATACCGACTGATGAATCCGTTCGACGTACTGCGTGACTCTTTATATTTCTTCAAGCGCAATCTGGGCCAGATTGTGCAGCTGTGCCTGCCGCTGGTGATCATCGAGGCATTGCTGCAGCAAGTGGTCGACCACTCCAGCCAGCCGGACGGCTTCCCGGGTATGAGCGTGCTGGTCGGCCTGCTGGTGTATCCGCTGTACACCGCCGCGTTGATCCTGTTTCTCGATGCCCGCAGTCGTGGCGAATCGCCGACCACCCGCGAGCTGCTGTCGAGGTCGGCTTACCTGTGGCCGCGCTTCGCTCTGCTCACGGGCCTCAATACCTTGCTGATCCTGGTGGGGCTGTCGCTGTATTTCCTGCCGGGTATCTGGCTGATGGTGACGCTGGCCTTCGGCGAATACCTGCTGGTGCTCAGAGGCCTGTCCCCGCTGGCCGCAATGAAAGAAAGCCTGCGCCTGACCCGCGGCCATTTCATGCGGATCCTGGTGTGCATATTGTGTGTAATGGGCCCGTTGTGGGTGCTCAAGGGCGCAACCCTGGCGGTCTATCCCGACCCACAGAATCCGGTGATTTCACTGCTGATCGACAGCGCTCACAGCTTCCTGCAATTGTTCACCAGCGTGGTGCTGTTTCGCCTGTTCATGCTCATCAGTGATGTGCCCGAGAAAATTGACGGACCGCGCTGACCGTGGGCTTAAACCCGACTGTCGGTTATGCTCGGGGCCATCTTTTGTAACGCTATAAGCCGAGCCATGACCCGTCTACTGCGCTACACCCTGCTGGGCCTGTTGATCGTGACCGGCCTGATTGCCCTGCTGATCTACAGCCTGACCTGGCGCCCCGAGGCCAGGGAAGTGTTGCCGGTGAGCTGCAACGCTCAGGCACCGACGCTGGTGCCCGGTCAGGCACTGAAAGTGATGACCTGGAACGTCCAGTACCTGGCGGGTAAACGCTATGTTTTCTGGAATGACCTGGCCGCCGGCAACGACGAAAAACCTACTCTCGAAGACATGGCGTTCAGCCTTGATGAAGTAGCACGGGTGATTCGCGACGAGCAACCCGATGTCGTCCTGTTGCAGGAACTGGATGACGACGCCAAGGCCAGCGATTACCAGAACCAGTTCAAGTTGCTCCAGGAACGCCTCGCCGACCTCTATCCGTGCAGCGCCCGCGCCTTCGACTGGAAAGCCGATTTCGTGCCTGAACCGCACATCTTCGGCAGCGTCGGCCGGCAACTCGCCACCCTCAGCCGCTTCCAGATCGAACACGCCGAACGCCTGCAATTGCCGGTCGCGCCGGCCAACTTCATCAGTCGTCAGTTCAAACCGAAAAACGCCTTGCTGGTGGCTTATATGCCGTTGAGTGACGGCGGGCAGATGGCACTGCTCAATACCCATCTGGACCGCGTCGTCCAGCCCGACGACACCTTGCAAGCGCAAGTGACCGCCGTGGCCAAGGTGCTCGACAAGTACGAAAGCCGCGGCACGCCGTGGCTGATCGGTGGTGATTTCAACCTGTTGCCGCTGGGCCAGTATCTACGTCTGCCCGATGACCAACGCACGCCCTACTCCGCCGACAGTGCCTTGCATGTGCTGTGGGACAAATACCCGATGATCCCGACCAACAACGAAGCCAGCGGTGTCGACCGGGCGCACTGGCTGACCCATTACCCGAATGATCCGGGCTTGAACGGCCCGGACCGGACGGTCGACTACCTGTTCTACAGTCCGCGGATCAAACGGGTCGAAGCGATGGTGAGGCAGGACGATACGTTGCGCATCTCCGATCACTTGCCGGTGATTGCGCGGTTCCTGTTGCCGCCGGCCCCGTAGAACCGGATCAATGCACCTCCTCCAAATCGTCATGCAGCAGCCCGAAAATCCTGCGTTTCATGTCGATGAACGAGCGCTCCATGACCATGTCCAGCGTCCGTGGGCGCTCGATCGGCACGTCCAGAATCTGCTTGATCCGCCCAGGCCTGGCGCCCATCACGTAGACCCGATCGCCCAGCAGAATCGCTTCGTCGATGTCGTGGGTCACGAACAGTACGGTCTTCTTGCTGTTGCCCCAGACCCGTAGCAGCAGCTGTTGCATTTGCAGACGCGTCTGGCTGTCGAGCGCACCGAACGGTTCATCCATCAACAGGATTTGCGGGTCATTGGCCAGCGCTCGGGCGATCGCCACTCGCTGCATCATGCCGCCGGACAATTGCTTGGCGTAGTTGTCGGCGAATCCCGTCAGGCCCACTTCATTGACGTAATAGTCGACGATTTCCTTGCGCTGGGCCGCTGCCATGCCGCGCCGCTTGAGACCGAACTCGACGTTCTGGCGCACGGTCAGCCACGGGAACAGCGTGTAGCTCTGGAACACCATGCCGCGATCCGCACCCGGACCTTGCACCTGCTGGCCCCCGACGTAGATCTCGCCTTCGGTCGGCTCATTCAGGCCCGCCGTGAGGTACAGCAAACTTGACTTACCGCAGCCCGAGGGCCCGACCAGAACGGCGAACTGTTGATCCGGCACTTCAAACGACACCTGCTCCAGCGCGGTAAACATGCCGCCGTCAGGTTTCTGATAACGCAGGCTGACCTTGTCCACTTGCAGTCGTGGCGCCGCCTGCACCGGGGCGGCCGTCGGCGTGACGAAACGTGGGTTTACGGCGCTTACTGAGCCCATGCGGCGATCCTCAGACGAAGGAAACGGAACAGTTGATCGGTGACCAGGCCCAGCAGGCCGATGATCGCGATAGCCAGGAAAATCACATCCACTTGAAAGCCGCGCATGGCTTTAAGGCTCAGATAGCCCAGACCGCTGGAGGCTGCGACCAGCTCGGCGACCACCAGGTACGTCCAGGCCCAGCCCATGGTCACGCGCAAGGTGTCGAGCACACCCGGCAACGATGCCGGGGCAATCACATGCAGCACCGCATCGCGACGATTCGAACCCAGGGTGTAAGACGCGTTGATCAAGTCCTTGGAGATGCCCTTGGACACGTCCGCGATCATCACCAGTTGCTGGAAGAACACGCCGAAAATAATCACCGAGACCCGCTGCTCCAGACCGATACCGATCCACAGGATGAACAGTGGCACGAACGAGGTCACCGGCAGGTAGCGGATGAAATTGACCATCGGTTCGAGGAACGCCTGGACGATCCGAAAGCTGCCCATCAACAGTCCCAGCGGCACCGCCACCAGGGATGAGACGATGAAACCGACCATCACCACTTCGACGCTGGCCCACACGTGCTGGCCGAGCGTGCCATCGCGGCTCAGGCGCACGGCCGCCTCCACCACCGCGCCCGGTGTCGGCAGGAACATGCCCGGCACCACGCCGCCGTAAGACAACCCGGCCCACAGACCGATCAACAACACCCAGGCCAGACCGCTCGCGCTCCAGATCACCTGCACCGGCAGGCCGGTCTTGGGCGTGAT
Source organism: Pseudomonas sp. JAI111 (assembly GCF_024809425.1). Lineage (NCBI taxonomy): Bacteria > Pseudomonadati > Pseudomonadota > Gammaproteobacteria > Pseudomonadales > Pseudomonadaceae > Pseudomonas > Pseudomonas sp. JAI111. The sequence continues at coordinate 171,775 of NZ_JANUCB010000008.1, forward strand.
GCAGCGGCTCAGCCATGAATTGCGCTTGAACATGCGAACCTCCTACAGCGGGCTGACGAAACGGTTGTCGATCAGGTCGTCATTGCTGACGTTGTAGGGTTTGCCCTGCAATTCACTGGCGGTTTCGTTGGCCAGTTTGATCAGCGGTTCGCTATCGCCCGGTTTGCCTGGCGAGCCCAGGAGTTTCTCGCTCATGGCCTGATCGTAGAAGCGCACGCCTTGCGCGGCGGCTTCCAGCTCCTTCGGATCGGCGAGGTAACCGCCAACGCCTTTGGCCATGATTTTGTAGGCTTCCTGTGGATGTTCCTGGGTGTATTTCACCGCTTTGTAGAGACCGGCAACCAGCGCCTTGACGTCTTCCGGCTGCTTTTCGATGACCGTACAGTTGAGTGCGACCACGTCGACAATCACACCCGGCGTGCTGCTGCTATCGATCAGCACCTTGCCTTGCTGTTTGCTGCGCACCATCGACAGGTGCGGCTCCCACGTCACAGCGGCGGGTACGCGACCGGCGATGAACGCGGTGGCGGCATCGTCTGCCGTCATGTTCTGCACGGTAATGTCACTCATGCTCATGCCGTGCTTTTTCAGCAGGTACGACAGCCAGAACTGCGAGGTCGACCCTTCGTTCACCGCGACGGCTTTGCCTTTGAGTTCCTGCAGACTCTTGACGTCCTTGCCCACCAGAACACCGTCGCCACCATGGCTGTCATCCAGTGCCGCTACCGCCTTGAAGCAGAACTGCGGACGGTATTTGAGCACCTCGTCGATGGTCGACGCCGAGCCCGACAACTCACCCGAGGCTTGGGCGGCCATGTACATCGACGCCTCTTCGACGACGGGCAATTCGACGGTCAATCCGTTTTCCTTGAAGTAGCCCAGGTCCTGAGCCAGGTAGAGCGTGCCGTAGCCGACCCACGTGGTATGGCCGATGGACAGGGTGCCGGCCTGGGCGCTGGTGGCGACCGTCGCGGCGATGGCGGTGACCGCCAGTGGATGAGCGAAACGGGTAAACAAGGACTTGATCATGGAGCACTCCCAAAGCTGTTGATTTAGTTTTGTCATGGGCAGTACGGCCAGTAGCCTTGGGTGAGCTGTCACTGGTGGTCTCTGATGGACCTTCGAGTGGGCAGCGTTCGGCTGACTGGCGAAGTCGATGTTGGACCAAGGCCGGGAATAGGAAAATCAGGAAATATGTCGTTGGGAATGATGAAAAAACTGGGTAGTGCGCACTGCAAATGAGCACTGTTTGCGGGGGTGCACGGGGTGGGTGCAAAACAGACAGGAAGGAAGTTATTTGCGCAAATGATCGTTCCCACGCTCTGCGTGGGAATGCCTCCAGTGACGCTCTGCGTCACATCACAGGGACGCGGAGCGTCCCGGGCTGCATTCCCACGCGGGAGCGTGGGAACGATCAGTGGATATTAGAGACGGCCGTATTCCTGAGCCGTTCGATCAACCGCTTTCAGGGTTTTGCCGACCAGTTCATCAACCTCTTCACGACTGGCAATCAACGCTGGCGCCATGATCATCCGCCCCAGGGTCGAGCGAATGATCACGCCTTCCTCAAAGCCGATCGTGCGGCAGCGCCAGGCAATATCATTCTCGTTGGCAAAGCGCTTGCGACTGCTCTTGTCCTCGGCCAACTGCAACGCCGCGACCATGCCGACACCCTGGATATCGCCCACCAACGGGTGATTGCCGAACACCTCGCGCAAACACTGTTGCAGGTACGGCCCGATGTCATCCTTGACCCGCGTGACCACGCCTTCATCGCGCAAGGCCTTGAGGTTGGCGATAGCAACGGCCGCTGCCACCGGGTGCCCGGAGTAGGTCAAGCCGTGGGCAAATACACCGCCCTGCTCCACCAGCACCTGCGCCATTTTCTTCGACAGAATCAGCCCGCCCATGGGGATGTAGCCGGAGGTCAAACCCTTGGCAATCGACAGCGTGTCCGGTTCAAAACCGAAGTACTCGTGGGCGAACCATTCGCCGGTGCGACCGAAGCCACCGATCACTTCGTCGGCGCACAACAGCACGTCGTACTTGCGGCAGATGCGCTGGATTTCCGGCCAGTAACTCTCCGGAGGAAAGATCATCCCGCCCGCGCCCTGGAACGGTTCGGCGATAAACCCGGCGACCTTGTCCGCGCCCAGTTCGAGAATCTTCGCTTCCAGTTGCTGCGCCGCCCGCAGGCCGAATTCGGCCGGGGTCTGGTTGCCCTCGTGAGCGAAGAAGTACGGCTCGTCGATGTGTTCAATGTCGGGCAGCATGCCGCCCATTTCGTGCATGAACTTCATGCCCCCGAGCGCCGTCGCCGCCAGGGTCGAGCCGTGGTAGCCGTTCCAGCGTCCGATCATGACTTTCTTCTCGGGCTTGCCGAGAATCGTCCAGTAACGGCGTACCGTGCGGATCAGCACCTCGTTGGCTTCAGAGCCGGAGTTGGTGTAGATCGCGTGGCTGTAGTGCCCCGGCAACAGGCTGAACAGCAGCTCCGAGAGCTCGATGACCTGCGGGTGGGTGGTGTGGAAAAACATGTTGTAGTACGGCAATTGCTCAAGCTGCCTGGTCGCAGCGGCAGCCAGATCCTTGCGCCCATAACCGAGGTTGGTGCACCACAGCCCGGACATGCCGTCGAGGTAACGCCGCCCATCGTTGTCCCACAGATGCAGGCGCTCACCCCGGACCATCACCCGTGGCCCTTCGTCGTTGAGCGCTTTTTGATCGACGAATGCGTGGATGTGGTGCGCAGCGTCGGCGGCCTGGTAGTCGCGGGTTTCACGTGGTGTGGTCATCGCCAGTTCTCCGTTTTTGTTTTTAGCAACTGTTATGAGCGCAGCTGAAACCAGGTGGTCTTCAACTGGGTGTATTTATCGAATGAGTGCAGCGACAGGTCGCGGCCAAAACCGGACTGCTTGCCGCCGCCGAACGGCACGGTCACGTCCAGCGCATCGACGCTGTTGACCGACACGGTGCCCGCGCGCAATTGCCGCGCCACGCGGTGGGCGCGATTGAGGTCGTCGGTCCACAGCGAGGCCGCCAGACCGTAAACGCTGTCGTTGGCCAGTTGCAAGGCGTGTGCCTCGTCCTCGAACGCCGTGACGGCCAGCACCGGGCCGAACACTTCATCGCGAAACAGCGGCATGTCCGGGGTTACGTTGGTGAAAATCGTCGGTTCGATGAAGTTGTCGGAGCCGTTGAAAATCGACTGCCGGCCACCGCACACCCTGGTCGCGCCCTGGCGTTCGGTTTGCTGGATAAACTTCATGATGCGCGCGGTCTGGCGGCTATCGACAATCGCCCCGGCGCTGCTCGACGGGTCCAGCGGATCACCCGGCTGCCAGCGTTGTGCCTGTGCCTTGAGGCGCTCGACAAACTCATCATGAATCGAACGTTGCACCAGCAACCGCGAATTGGCCGAGCAGACTTCACCCTGATTGAAGAAGATCCCGAACGCGGCTTTCTCGGCGGCAAGGTCCAGGTCCTGGCAATCGGCGAACACCAGATTGGCGCTCTTGCCGCCGCACTCCAGCCACACCTGTTTGAGGTTCGACTGCGCGGAATACTGCATGAAATATTTGCCGACTTCAGTGGAGCCGGTGAACACCAGGCAATCGACATCCGGGTGCAAACCGAGGGCCTTGCCGGTCTGCTCGCCGAGGCCCGGCAACACGTTCAGCACACCCGCTGGCAGGCCCGCTTCCAGCGCCAGCTCAGCCAGACGCAAGGCGGAAAACGGTGATTGCTCGGCGGGCTTGAGGATCACCGAATTGCCCGCCGCCAGCGCTGGCGCGAGCTTCCACGCCGCCATGTCGAGGGGGAAATTCCATGGCACCACGGCAGCGACCACGCCCAGCGCTTCACGCGTGATGGTCGCCAGCACGTTCTGCGCGCTCGGGGCGATCTGGTCGTAGAGTTTGTCTAGGCTTTCGGCGTACCAGCGAAACACCCCGGCCGCACCCGGCACATCAATGTTGTAGGCATCCATCACCGGTTTGCCCATGTTCAGCGAATCGAGCAGTGCCAGTTCTTCACGGTGAGTCATGATCAGATCAGCCAGACGCAGCAGCACTTGCTTGCGCTCAGCCGGCGAGCGCGCCGACCAGGTGCCAGCCTCGAACACCTGCCGCGCATTGCGTACCGCCATGTCCACGTCTTCTTCACCGCACGCGGTGACGTTGGCCAGGCACTGGCCGGTGGCGGGATTGATCGCCGCGAAGGTCTGCCCCGACAACGCCGAACGGGGTTTGCCGTCGATCACAGCCAGGTCGGGAAACCGCAGTGCAGCGGCCTTGTTTTGCCAGTATGCAAGCTCGAACACGTTCAGATGCTCCATGGGCTTTTCTTGTGAATTGGATGGTCGCTCAGGCCCCTGTCCAGGAAAAATAGTAAAAATGTCTTCGCAGACCATGAAAAAACTGGGCAGCCAATCTCCCCCGTCGCGTGCGATGTGGTTATTGTTCAGGCACAACAACACCGTCGAACGAACGGACGCGGGCGGCTCGCAATTTGCTTGGATGTCGAGATCATCCACCCCGAGGTTTGCCGTGGCTGCCTACAACCTGCGTCAACTGAAATACTTCATCACCACCGTCGAGTGCGGCAGCGTCGCCGAGGCATCGCGCAAGCTGTACATCGCGCAACCGGCCATCTCCACGGCGATCAAAGGCCTGGAAGACAGCTTCGGCGTGCAACTGCTGATCCGCCATCACGCTCAAGGCGTCTCCCTGACTCCCAGCGGCGCACGTTTCTACCGCAAGGCCCAGGAACTGCTGCGCATGGCCAAGGAGTTCGAACAGAACGCCCTGGCCGACAACGATGTGGTGTCCGGGCAAATCGATATCGGCTGTTTCGAAACGGTCGCGCCGCTGTACCTGCCGCAATTGATTGCCGGGTTCTCGGCGTTATATCCGGGGGTGAAAATCCGCATCCGTGACGGCGAGCAGCAAGAGCTGGTGCAAGGCCTGACCTCCGGCACCTTCGACCTGGCAATCCTGTATGAGCATGACCTCGACGCCACCATCCAGACCGAACCCCTGATGCCAGCGCAGCGACCGTACGCGTTGCTGCCGGCGGACCATCGCTTCGCCCAGCTCAAGCAAGTGTCGTTGCGTGACCTGTGCCTGGAACCAATGATTCTGCTGGACGTGCAACCGAGCCGGACCTACTTCGTCAGCCTGTTCGAGGAATTGGGCCTGTCGCCCAACATTGCCTTCAGCTCGCCGTCGATTGAAATGGTCCGGGGCATGGTCGGGCAAGGTTTCGGCTTTTCGATCCTGGTCACCCGGCCGCATTCGGAATGCACCTATGACGGCCAGAAAGTGGTGTGCGTGGACATCGTCGAAGACGTCACCGGCTCGGGGCTGGTAGCGGCGTGGCTCAAGCGCGGGCAACTGACCAAGCCGGCGCAGTTGTTTGCCGACTATTGTCGGGAGCAGCTCACCGCGAAGGCTGAAGCCAGGCTTTGATCGTTCCCACGCTCCGCGTGGGAATGCCGCCGGGGACGCTCCGCGTCCCGTTGTTATCGCAAGGCTTGAGTCCTGCGCAATGGTGACGCGGAGCGTCACGGGATGCATGCCCACGCGGAGCGTGGGAACGATCAGTATCCTCAGCTTTTGCGGGGTTTGATCCGCGCCGTTGCTTCGGCCACCAATGGATCATCCGGCCAGTAGTGCTTCGGATACCGCCCCTTCAAATCCTTCTTCACCTCGGCGTACGTGCTGCGCCAGAAGTTGGCCAGATCCTGGGTCACCTGCACCGGCCGCCGAGCCGGTGACAACAGGTGCAGCTTCACCACCTGCCGGCCCCCGGCAATACGCGGGGTTTCGGCCAGGCCGAACAACTCCTGCAAACGTACCGCCAGAATCGGCGGCTGCTCGCTGTAGTCCAGACGAATCGAGGAGCCCGACGGCACGCTCAGATGATGCGGCGCCAGCTCATCGAGCCGTTGCGGCAATGGCCACGGCAGCAGGTTGTGAACGATGCTCGACAGGTCCAGGTTGGCGAAGTGACTCAACCGCGAGACTTTCCCCAGATACGGCATCAACCAGTGTTCGAGGTTTTTGAGCAACGCGGCGTCGCTGACATCCGGCCACTCACTGTCGCTTTTGTTGCCAAGGTCCAACTGTCGCAACAAGGCCACCCGTGCCTGCCACTGACGCAGCTCCGGGGTCCACGGCAGCAGCTCCAGGCCTTTGCGCCGCACCAGGTTCACCAGTGCTTGGCTGCGGGCGGTTTCATCGAGACCGGTCAGCGGTTCACGGCTGAGGATCAGTTCCCCGACCTTGCGCTGACGCTCGGCGCGCAAAACGCCTTCGCGCTCATCCCAATCCAGTTGATCGACCACGCGCACTTGCTCGGCCAGCACGGAATCGAACAGCGCCGGATCGAAATCCGCCGCCAGATAAATCCGTTCTTCACGCTGGCCCTGACGACTGCCGAGGTCAGCGATCACCAGCCAGGGTTGTTTCATCAAGCTGTCGGCTTCGGCGAACAACGCAGCACGACCGTTGGCCAAGCGATATTCCGCGCCACCGGCACGTCGTTGTTGAGCGACGCGGTCGGGATACGCCAACGCCAGCAGCGCGCCGAGCCAGCGCGGATGATCCGGGTCGCTGACCGGTTCCGATGCTTTGCCGCGCAGATAACCGCGATATTGCCGCGCCAGTTGCCGGGCACGCTGAACGCCGCCCTGGGCACCGCGCGCGGCCCGCTCTTCGCCGGACAACAGCGTCAATCGACTGTGCAGATCGGCACCCGCGCCGCGCAAGATGTCCCGCTCGCCGAGCAAGGCCGCGACATCGCACGCCATGTCAGCCAGGCCGAGCGCCTGCCCGCGCAACAGCAAATGGGCGATGCGCGGATGCGCCGGCAGTTCGGCCATGGCCTGACCGTGACGGGTCAGCGCTTCGCCGTCCAACGCACCCAGGCGCTCAAGCAGATCCTGAGCCTGTGCATAAGCGGCGGCGGGCGGCACGTCGAGCCACACCAGTTGCGTCGGCGTCACACCCCAACGACCCAGCTGCAACGCCAGACCGGCAAGGTCTGCCGAGAGAATTTCGGCACTGGCATACGCCGCCAGTTGCTCGTGCTGATCCTGCGACCACAAGCGATAACACACTCCCGGCTCAAGGCGCCCGGCCCGACCCGCGCGCTGCGTGGCGCTGGCTTTGGAAATCCGCTGGGTGTCGAGACGGGTCATGCCGCTGCCCGGATCGAATCGCGGCACCCGCGCAAGCCCCGCGTCGATCACCACGCGCACGCCGTCAATGGTCAGACTGGTCTCGGCGATGTTGGTCGCCAGCACCACTTTGCGTTTGCCGGCAGGCGCCGGATCGATGGCGGCGCGCTGTGCGGCGAGGTCCAGTTCACCGTGCAACGGGCAGAGCAGAACCTGCGGATTGTCGCCCAGCGCATCGGCCAATTGCTGATGAACACGACGGATTTCCGCCTGCCCCGGCAGGAACACCAACACGCTGCCGGTTTCATCGTTCAACGCTTCGAGGATGGTCTGCACCAGCCGCGGCTCGATGAATTCGCCGGGCTGAAACGGCCGCCCCCAGCGCATCGCTACCGGGTACATGCGACCTTCACTGCGCAGGATCGGCGCGTCGTCCAGCAACCCGGCCAGGCGTTCGCCTTCGAGCGTTGCCGACATCAAGAGGATTTTCAGCGGCTGGTCGTCACGAAACAGCTCCCGGCCATTCAGGCTCAGGGCCAACGCCAGATCAGCATCGAGACTGCGCTCATGAAATTCATCGAAGATCAGCAGGCCCACGCCCTCCAGCGCCGGGTCGTCCTGCAAGCGCCGGGTGAGGATGCCTTCGGTGACCACCTCGATACGGGTCCTGGGCCCGACTTTGCTGTCCAGCCGAATCCGGTAGCCAACGGTTTCACCAACCTTCTCGCCCAGCTCACTGGCCAGACGCTCCGCCGCCGCACGCGCGGCCAAACGGCGCGGTTCAAGCATCAAAATGGTCTGCCCGGCCAGCCAGCTCTCATTGAGCAAGGCCAGCGGAACGCGGGTGGTTTTACCGGCACCAGGCGGTGCTTCGAGCACAGCTTCATGGCGTGTCGCCAAGGCTTCACGCAGCGCGGGTAAAACTTCGTCAATCGGCAAAGAAATCATGCTGGCTCCAAAACAGAGCGGCGAGTATAACGGCGAACTGCTCAGCGTTAATCACGGTCCTAATTCATATAGCGCCCCTTCGTTTTCCAAATGACTCAGGAGATTTCATATGCGTGTTCCCTTTCGCTTGATTGGCGGTGTATTGGTCGCGACCTTGCTGACCCAAGTGACCGCTTGCGGTTCGATTTTCTACCCCGACCGTCGTGGACAGATCGATGGCAAGATCGACCCGGCCATCGCGGCGCTCGATGCCGTGGGCCTGCTGTTTTACATCATCCCGGGCCTGATCGCGTTTGCAGTGGACTTCGCCACCGGCGCGATTTATTTCGAGCCAGGCCACACCGCTCAGGTGGCTCCGGAAAAACTCAAGGAAGCCATCGGCGCCGACGGCAAGGTCGATAACCACAAGTTGCAGACTATTCTGGAAACTGAACTGGGCCGCAGCTTCCCGCTGGATGACCCACGCCTGATCCAGCACAAGGGCAGCGCTCAGCAACTGGCTATGTTCGGCCTGCAACCTGCTGCGTAATTCGAGCATTCAAAGGAACCGCCGCACTTATGATTTCCAGCTCCGAACACGCCCGCCTGTTGCGGCTGGCGACACGTGCCTCGGTGGCGGTCGCCTGTACGCTGATCGTCGCCAAAGCCATTGCCTGGTGGTTGAGCGGTTCGGTGAGCATGCTTGCCGGGTTGACCGATTCGACACTCGACGGCGTCACCTCTTTGCTCAACCTGCTGGCGGTGCATTACGCCTTGCGTCCCGCCGACGATGACCACCGTTACGGGCACGGCAAGGCTGAGTCACTGGCCGGCATGGCTCAGGCGCTGTTCATTGGTGGCAGTGCGGTGTTGATTGCCTTGCAGGCAATCGATCGGTTGAAACACCCTGAACCGGTGGGCGCGCCATGGATCAGCATCGGGGTGATCTTGTTCTCCCTGGCGCTGACCCTGGCGTTGCTGATACTTCAACATCGGGTCGTCAAGGCCACCGGTTCCAATGCCGTGCGCGCCGACTCACTGCACTACCGCTCGGACATGATGCTCAATGGCAGCATTCTGGTCGCGCTGATTCTGGCCGGGTTTGGCTGGCATCAGGTCGACCCGTGGTTCGGGCTGGCAATCGCCGCATACATTTTCTGGAGCGCCATCCAGATCGCCAAGGAAAGTTTTACGGTACTGATGGATGAAGAATTGCCGCCCGATGTCAGCCAGCACATGCTTGAGCTCGCCTGCAGCGTACCGGGAGTATTGGGCGCGCACGACTTGCGCACGCGGATTTCCGGCAATCAGTGGTTCGTGCAGTTGCATCTGGAATTGCCGGGAGACCTGACGCTGTCAGTCGCCCACGGCATCAGCGATCAGGCGGCTGACGCGATTCATGCCGCTTACCCGCGAGCCGAAGTGCTGGTGCACGCCGACCCGCAGGAAGTGGTGATGGCCGCCAGGGCTCAGTAGGAAACCTGGTAGCCGCGACTGCTCAGGCAGTTGCCTTGGGCCTGGCGGTAGGCTTGCACCACCGACGGGTCTGGCTGGTAAGTGGCCGTGCGCGGATTGAAACCACTCTGCTGCACCGCGTATTGATAACACTCGTAACCGTCCTGATTGACCTGCTCCGGCGACTGGCCGTTGGCCGGGTACGCCACGACGTCATAGCCATTGCTGGCCGGTTGCGGCTGCGGTGGCTGCTGCACCGGTGGCTCGACCACGACGTAATCCTGCGTGCTTTCCTGATAGGCGTAATACGAACCGGCGGCCAGGAATAACAACGCACCGCCGATCCACACTTCACGGGCGTAATCGGGCAAGTAGCCGACCCGAATTCCGCGAGGCGGTTGGACCACAACGTAACGTGGGCCTTGCGGGCGATACCAATAGCCGCCGGAATAGAAGTAATCACGGCCGCCATAAGGCACGCGGTATTCACGGTCCGGGAAGCGATCGATCACTTGGCCGGGACGATACTGCGGGCCTGCACCCCATCCATTACCGTGTCCGTCCGGACGACCGGCCCAGTGATGATCATCGGGACGTGGGCCGTTGTTCTGCCAATGCGGGTTGTTATCGTAGCGCCGCGGAATGTCCTCATAGTACCCACGCTGTGGCTGCTGGGTCTGGCGCACGGTGTCAGGTCGCCCCTGGATCGGCAGGTCATTGGCCGGCAACTGAGGCGGTGGTGGCGCCGATCGAACAGGGTTGTTGTAGTTGGGCTGTTGACGGTTCTGCCATTGGCCGTTGTTTTGGTTCTGCCCGTTGTGCTCGAACTGGCGGCTGTTGTCGCCACGAATGATGTCGTTGTTCTGCGGGCGCGGCTGATTTTGCTGCGGCTGATTTTGCGGACGCGGCTGATTCTCGCCGCCATGGCCCCTATTGTTGCCCTCATGGCCATCCGATCCACGTTGCCCGCCTTCGGGGCCACGGTTCTGCTGATCATCGGCCAGCGATTGCGCAGTGACACTGATACACAGCAAACCAACACCGGCCAAACGCCAGATGCGCGACTTCATGCTTTTCCTCACTGCGGGTTAGGGCCTGTACGTAAGACTGGAAAAGCACAGGCCGGTTCTGCAACAGGTTATCAGTCGCGAAACTTATTTATTGAGCGCCATCGTCAAATTCAGGGCAAAAGAAAAGGGAGACCCGTCGGCCTCCCTTTAGAGAACTTCGTCCGTGCTCGACGCTTGTGGCGCCGGCTCACCTCACGCCGTCTTCTGGACAGTGTGTAGCTCGGGGGCCGACACATCCCCTGTGGGGGTGGCGACCGCGACTGGCCTGATTGGGCGAGCCGCTGTGGACTGTTTGTCCGAGCAGTGATTCTGGTGATAAGAATAGGCCGGAGGCGCCGGCAGAGGATTGCGAAGATTGCTCAAATAAACATCACTTGCGCAATTTTTAACCCTGGATAGATAATCTGCCGCAATAGTTATGACAAAGGCCTGATTGATGAGCAAACTCGACCGATACGACTTGAGTATTTTGGCGGAATTGCAGCGTGACGCGCGCATCTCCAACCAGGAACTGGCCGAACGCATCGGCCTGTCGCCTTCGCCGTGCTCGCGCCGGGTCAAGCAGCTGGAAGACGACGGCTACATCTCCCGCCAGGTCGCCTTGCTGGACCGCAAAATGCTCGGCTTGAGCCTGACGGCTTATGTGCTGATCGGCATGGACCGCCATACGCCGGAGCGTTTCGAGAACTTCGAAGCGGCGATTCGTACATTACCGCAGGTGCTGGAATGCAGCCTGGTGACCGGGATGGATGCGGATTATCAGCTCAAGGTGGTAGTGCCCGACATGGATCACTATCAGAAACTGCTGCTGGGACATCTGACCCGGATTGAAGGGGTGACGAGCGTGCGGTCGAGTTTTGTGTTGAACCAGGTGCTCAATAGTACGGAGTTACCGCTGACTCATCTGCGTAGCTGAGGACGCCATCGCGAGCAGGCTCGCTCCCACAAGGGATCTCCTGAACATCGAAGATCTTCTGTGGAAGCGGGCTTGCCCACGATGGGGCCGGCCCAATGCGACGAATAGCTGCGACACACTGCCGCAGGTCAATACTTCGCCAATCCCCCATACCGTATACTTCAGCGCCTTTTAGCCACGCCCGCGCTGGAGATGTCCGATGGATCCTGCAGTATTCGAAGAGTGGATGATGACTGGACTGGTCAGCATCCTGATCATTTTCATGGGTTTCATCGTCTGGGATCTGGCGAAGAAATCCAAAGCCGGACGCTTCGGTTCTTTCATCCTGTTCTTCGTACTGGGCTTGGGTGTCGCTGCATTCGTGATCAAAAGCGTGGTCATCGGCCTGATCGAATCCGGCACGTTATAAACGCGCCGGCACTTCCTTCCACTGGCCCTGATCGAGCCCTTCGATCGTCCAGTCGCCGATTCTGACCCGTACCAGACGCAACGTCGGCAAGCCGACCGCCGCCGTCATGCGCCGAACCTGACGGTTGCGTCCCTCGCGAATCACCAATTCCAGCCAGCTTGTCGGCACGCTTTTGCGAAAGCGTACCGGCGGGTTGCGTGGCCACAACTCGGGTTCATCCAGTTGCCGCGCCTCGGCCGGCAAGGTCATGCCGTCGTTCAACTCGACACCCTCGCGCAGGCGCTGCAATTGCTCGGCGCTCGGCTCGCCTTCCACTTGCACCCAATACGTCTTGGCCAGTTTGTGTTTCGGATCAGCGATCCGCGCCTGGAGTTGCCCGTCGTTGGTCAGCAGCAGCAAACCTTCACTGTCGCGGTCCAGCCGTCCTGCCGGGTAAATCCCCGGAATGTCGATGTAGTCCTTGAGTGTCGCGCGCCCTTCACCGTCGCTGAACTGCGTCAGCACATCGAACGGTTTGTTGAACAGAATCAGTTTCGGCTCGGCTGGCGGCGCTTTGGCGACACGGCGTGGGGCTGAAGAAGCTGGTTTCGCACCTGGACGGCGGGAAGCGGGAGGCTGAGGACGGGACATGGCGAGGAGAGCATCTAACGGTCAGGGCTGCTAATGCTAGTGCCCTGACCGCCAAATGACCACGACAAACCGTTAACGGAACGGCGGCTCGTCGAAGCTGCGCAGTTTGCGCGAGTGCAGCGAGTTGAGCTCAGTGCGCAACAGGTCAACAGCCTCGATGCCGATCTTCAAGTGCTGGCTGACCGCGCGCTCATAAAAGGCGTTGGCCGAACCTGGCAGTTTGATTTCGCTGTGCAGCGGTTTGTCCGACACGCAAAGCAACGTGCCATACGGCACCCGCAAGCGATAACCCTGGGCCGCGATGGTGCCGCTTTCCATGTCCACCGCCACGGCGCGAGACAGGTTGATCAGCGGACGTTCCTGCGCCCAGCGCAGTTCCCAGTTACGGTCGTCGTAAGTCAGGACGGTGCCGGTGCGCAGGCGTTTTTTCAGCTCGTCGCCCTTCTCGCCGGTGATGTTGGCCGCTGCTTGCTGCAACGCCATCTGTACTTCGGCAAGCGCTGGAATCGGAATATTGGGTGGCACCACCCGGTCAAGAATCCCGTCGCGACGCATATAAGCGTGAGCCAGCACGTAGTCGCCAATGGTCTGCGACTGACGCAAACCGCCGCAGTGACCGATCATCAGCCAGCAATGCGGACGCAGCACCGCCAGGTGGTCAGTGATGTTCTTGGCGTTGGACGGGCCGACGCCGATGTTGACCAAAGTCACGCCATGACCGTCGCTGGCAATCAGGTGATAGGCCGGCATCTGATAACGGTGCCAGACCACGCCCGCGGCAATCGCCGAGGCTTCGCCGTGGTCCATGGTCTTTTCGATGATCACGTTGCCCGGCAAGACCATGCGCACAAAACGCGGGTCGCTGCGCAACTGCTCCAGGCCATGGACGATGAACTGGTCGACATAGCGATGGTAGTTGGTCAACAGAATCCACGGCTGCACATGGCGCCAATCGCTGCCGGTGTAATGCACCAGCCGGCGCAAGGAAAAGTCCACCCGCGCGGCGTCGAACAGCGCCAATGGCAGCGGATCGGTGTTTTCCCAATCGTACAAGCCGTCGGCAATACCGTCGGTGGCGGCCGACAAATCCGTACTCGGGAACACTCGCGCCAGTACGGCGGCGGTGACGCCGGAGCCAGCCAGCTCATCGCCCTGCTCGACCACGTACGGATACGGAATGTTTTGCTGGCTGACGCCGACTTCCACGGTCACGGTGAAGTCGTGCATCAACGGCACGAGTTGTTCCAGCAAGTATTTTCGGAAAGCCGCCGGATGGGTGACGGTTACGCTGTAGGTCCCAGGCAACTGAACCTTGGCATAGGCGCGAGTGGTCTGTGGGACCTCACCCTGGCAGTGATAGGTCAGACGCAGCTCGGGATAACGAAACATCGCACGCTGCTCGGCGTCGGGCTCGACACGATCCTTGAGGTAACGCTTGAGCGCCTGGTTCAGCGCGGTGGTTGCACGATTGTGCAAGAGCGCAAGCCGATCCACGGCTTGCTCGGCGGTTTGAACGACAATAAAAGCTTCGGTCACGATCAGCATCCTGTGTTCTGACTTGCAGTGCTTCATCTTGCCTGCATCATCGCTTCACGGGAACAGTGGCGTGCTGATACAGCACAGATCAAATGTGGGAGTGAGCCTGCTCGCGATAGCGATGTGACAGTCGACTTCAATGTCGGATGTTACTCAGTCATCGCGAGCAGGCTCGCTCCCACAGGGGTTCAGTGTCCATCCTGCAATCGTGCTCAGAAACCTTGCGGGGTTGAGCGGGCGACAATCGCTTCCACTTCCAGCCCTCGCGGCAACGCGCCATACACCCGCCCGGCCGAGCCTAGCCGACTGGCTATAAACGCATCGCTGACCGCCGAATTGCCGGCCTCCAGCAACAATTTGGCCTGGAGCCCCAATGCAATGTCTTCAGTGAGTTGCCGCGCACGGTATTGAATGTCGCTGGTGTCCTTGAACGCTGCCTGCAATTGGCTGATGTGCGCGGCCAGGCGTTTATCGCCATGACCATCGCCCAGCTCGCCGAACAACACATCCAGCACGCCCGGCTCTTTCGACAGCGCGCGCAATACGTCAAGGCATTGCACGTTGCCGGAGCCTTCCCACGTCGAGTTGACGGGTGCCTCGCGGTACAGGCGCGGCAGGATACTTTCTTCGACGTACCCGGCACCGCCCATGCATTCGGCGGCTTCGTTGATCATTGCCGGCGCGCGCTTGCAGATCCAGTATTTGCCCACCGCCGTCACCAAGCGGGCGAATTTGGCTTCATGGCTGTCATCCAGATGATCCAGCGCCTTGCCCATGCGCAGGCTCAACGCCAAAGCCGCTTCGCTTTCCAGTGCCAGATCGGCCAGCACGTTCTGCATCAATGGTTGTTCGCTCAGCAGCTTGCCGCCGACCATTCGGTGCGCGCAGTGATGACTGGCCTGAGTCAGCGCCTGGCGCATCAGCGAACTGGAGCCGACCATGCAATCGAAGCGAGTCATCGCGACCATCTCGATGATGGTCGGAACGCCGCGCCCTTCTTCGCCGACCATCCACGCCAGCGCGCCCCGGAACTCGACTTCGCTGGACGCATTGGAGCAATTGCCCAGTTTGTTTTTCAGGCGCTGGATGTAGAACTGATTGCGCGTATCGTCCGGGCGGTGGCGCGGCAGCAGGAAGCAGGTCAGCCCCTTGTCCGTCTGCGCCAGGGTCAGGAAGGCATCGCACATCGGCGCGGAACAGAACCACTTGTGCCCCACCAGTTCATAGGCCTGGCCAGGACCGCTCGCGCCCACCGGATAGGCCTTGGTGGTGTTGGCCCGAACGTCGGTGCCACCTTGTTTTTCGGTCATCGCCATGCCGATGGTGACACCGGCCTTGTGGGCCATGCCGACATTGCGCGGGTCGTATTCGGTAGACAGGATTTTCGGCAGCCACTGCTCGGCCAGATCCGGTTGCAATCGCATCGCCGGCACGCTGGCGAAGGTCATGGTCAAGGGGCAACCGCTACCCGCTTCGGCCTGGCTGTGCAGATACGACATGGACGCGCGCGCGACATGCGCGCCGGGCTGCGGATGCGCCCAGGGCAACGAGGTCAACCCGTGCTCGATCGCCGTGCGCATCAATTGGTGATACGCGGGATGAAACTCCACCAGATCGATACGATGGCCGTAACGGTCATGGCTGACGAACACCGGTTTGTTTTGATTGGCCAGGAACCCGGCTTCCATCAGTGGCCCGCCGGCCAGTGCGCCGTAAGCGTCAATCCGCGACTCGGCCCACCCGGCCCCGAAACGCCGTGACCACTCTTGCAACGGCAGGTCGATGCGATAGAGGTTGGTGCCGTCCAGTGACGGTGGCTGGTTGGTGACTTCGTGGGTTTCGGCGAACTGATGCAGGTTCATGACGGGGCTCCTTTGATCAGCCAAGGGATTCAGTTAAGCACCGCCCCTTGACCGAACAAAGTGTCATATCTGCCTAAATGTCGGCGCTTTCGCCTTGCCCCGGACAGAGCACGCGCCGATAGAGCGCTGCTTGCAAATCCTCGAATTTAACCGGCTTGCTCAGATAGTCGATCAAGGCGCCGTTCGGACAGCGCTCCCGCTCACCGCTCATGGCGACCACGAACACCGGCAACTCGGCACACCCCGGCAAGGCGCGGATCTGGCAGCAAAGAGAGGTGCCGTCCAGTGTGGGCATCTGGCAATCGAGCAACACCGCATCGAAATGTTCACGCTGCAATTGATCGAGTGCGGCAGCCCCACTGTCGGTAGCACGCACCCGGAACCCGAGTTTGAGCAGCATGCCGCGCATCACCAGTTGATTGATGCTGTTGTCATCCACCAACAACACCGAGCAATCCTGCGGCAGGCGCAAACCGGAGAATTCGCGGTTCACCAAAGGCACTGGCGGCCGCTCCACCACCGGCAGGTCGAACTCGACGTCCAGCTGGAAGCGGCTGCCGCTGCCGGGTTCGGATCGATGGGTCAGACGCCCGCCGAGCAGTTCGACCAGTTGCCGACAGATCGCCAGGCCCACGCCCAGTCCACCGTATTCACGGGTCATGGAGCCATCGAGCTGGAAGAAGTGCTGGTACAGCGTCGCCTCCCCCAGATCAGTGAAACCGATGCCGGTGTCGATCACCGCAAACGACAATGCCAGTCGGCCGTTGTCCACCGGCTTGCCCGTCACCCGCAGCGCCAGCCCTCCGACGCGGGTGAACTTGATCGCATTATCGAGCAGGCATTCCAGGCATTGCGACAGCTTGGCGCTGTCGCCATTCAAGCGATCCGGCAGGCCCGGTGTCACTTCGACTTTGAAATCCAGCGACTTGCTCAAGGCATTGCCTTCGAACTGCATCCGCAAGGCTTCGACCACACCGCGCAAACTGAACGTTGCCGAACTGGCCTTGAGTTTGCCCGCCTGCAACTCGGTCAGGGTGAGGATGCCGTTGACCATGCGCATCATGTCTCGCGCAGAACCGGCGGCGGTTTGCTGGTATTGCTCAAGCTCCGGATCCATCTCCACGGTCTGCATCAACTCCAGCGAACCGATCACACCGTTCATGGGCGTGCGCAGTTCATGGGTCAGGGTCGCGAGGAATTCGTCCTTGAGCTTGTTGCTGTGGGCCAGTTGCTGGTTCAGCACTTCGAGCTTTTGACCGGCATCGAACAGCGTCTGCGCCTGCTGTTCGCGCATGGCGTTGATTCGATCGGCCAGCGCCAGGGACAACAATGCGACTTCGATGGCGGAACCGATCTGGCTGGAGTACATGGTCAGGAACACGTTGGGCAGGTAACCCAACACCATCATCGTGTTGACGATGCCGCCGAGCAGGAAGGCCGACCAGGCAATGATGAAATACCGCGCCACGCGCAGCCCCCGCAACCAGGCGCACAGCCCGGCGACGAAAATCACCACGGTGAAAACCAAAGCCAGGGCCGTCGCCAGACGCAAGGCCAAGGCGTAGCTGGTCATCAATGACAAGCCGACCACCACCGCACTGAACGCTACCAGTGCCAGCAACAGGCGATCGAGCCAGCGACTGTGGCTGGCGGTCTGCAAGAAGCTACGGGCGAACTGGCTACCGAACAGCCCTGCGCAACCGATGAAAAACGGCGTCGCGGCATTCGCCCACCAGGGATTGTCCGGCCAGAAATACTGCACTGCCGCGCCGTTCACCGATAGCTGATACAGGCCGAACGAGGCGATGTAGAAAATGTAATAGAGGTAACTGGTGTCACGCACGCTGAGGTAAATGAACAGGTTATAGACCAGCATTCCCAGCAGCACGCCATAGATCAGCCCCAACACATAGAGGCGCACCGGTTGGTCTTCGAGGTAAGCCGTGCTCGACCACAACGTCACGGGCGCCTGGACCGACCCTTCACTTTGCAGGCGCAGGTAAACGGTTTGCGCCTGGTCAGGGGCGAAGTTCAGATCGAACAGGTAGTTGTTCTGGCGGATCTCGCGAGTGGCGAAGGGCAATGCATCGCCGGTTTGCCGGACCAATTGATAGTCCCCGCCAGCATCGGGCAGATAAAGATCAAGGTGATCGAGGGGCGGATAGGCCAGTTCCAGCAACCAGGTGCGTTGTGCCGCAGGGTCGGCAGGTCGGTAATGCAGGTCGATTTTCAGCCAGAACGCTGAACGCGAATAACCGGCGTTAAGGGTGTCTTTATCGTGGGCCTTGAAGTTACCGGCAGCGGCTTGCGCACGAACATCGGCGATGGTCGCTTGACCACCCGCGTCTTCATACACTTGCAGGGTTCGGCCCAAGGGAAGGCTTCGGGTAAATTCATCAAATTCAACGGCACTTGCCATGAGGGGCAAGCACAACAGCAACATCAACAAATAGCGCATTTAAGCCCCAGCGTGGCCTGTCCGGTTATCTCAGGAAGCCCCTCATTCCTTTTGAGTAGACGTAAAACCGGTATTACCTGTTATTGGTTTGGATCCACTCTAGCATAGCTGTTGATGGCCATTGAACACCATTGAAATTTTTCCTACAAAGGCTCTAGGACGGGCGTTCCAGCGCTGCGTATTGAGCTAGAGCCGTTAGCCTCGTCTAAAGGTGAAAATGGATCGACGATTGGCACATTCCGATGGCATTCAGGTGAAGGCCGCCACAGGGACCGTCATGACTCGCTGGTCGACTGGTGGTAAGCTCGCGCACCATGAATATCTACAGCTCTCGCCCCGTTGTCCTCTGTCTCTCCGGCCACGACCCAAGTGGTGGCGCCGGCTTGCAGGCAGATATCGAAGCCCTGCTCGCTCAGGGTTGTCATGCGGCTCCGGCCGTCACCGCCCTGACCGTGCAAGACACAGTCAATGTCACTGACTTCCGCGTCCTCGATCGCGAGTGGGTGTTGGCCCAGGCCAACGCCGTGCTTAACGATTCCGAAGTCGCCGCAGTCAAACTGGGCATGCTCGGTTCCCTGGAAATGGTCGACACCGTTGTCGAACTGCTCTCGGCGCACCCGCATTTGCCGGTGGTCTGTGACCCGGTGCTGCGCGCCGGTGGCGGCGGACGACTGGGCAAGGACGAAGTCGGCTATGCCATGCGCGAACGTCTGTTGCCGCTGTCCATCATCGCCACCCCCAACCTTCCTGAAGCCCGCATCCTCGCCGAACTGCCCGAAGGCACCGCGGATGAATGCGCTGAAAAACTCCTGCCGTTCGTCAAACACCTGCTGATCACTGGCGGTCATGGCGACGAACACGAAATCCATAATCGCTTGTACAGCCGCGACGGTCACCGCCAGACGTTTACCTGCCAACGCCTGCCTGGCAGTTATCACGGTTCCGGTTGCACTTTGGCCAGCGCGCTGGCCGGTCGCCTGGCCCTGGGTGAACACCTCGCCAGCGCCGTGCAGACTGCGCTTGACTACACTTGGCGTACCCTGCGCGATGCGGAGCAGTTGGGCAAAGGCCAGTTCGTGCCGCGCCGCCTGCCGCTGGATTTCTGTTCGTAACTTTTGATGCGTAAAGCGCAGAGGCTTGTCCGATGAAACTACGTGGCCTGTACGCCATTACCGACAGCCAGTTGCTGGCCGGTAAATTTCTTTCGTACGTGGAGGCGGCGCTCGAAGGCGGCGTCACCTTGCTGCAATACCGCGACAAGAGCAGCGACGATGCCAGGCGTCTGCGCGAGGCCCAAGCCCTGCGCGATCTGTGCGAGCGCTACAAAACCAAGCTGATCATCAATGACGACGCCGAGCTGGCTGCGCGCCTGAACGTCGGCGTGCACCTGGGCCAGACCGACGGCCCGCTGACCCCGGCCCGCGCATTGCTCGGTCGTCAGGCGATCATCGGTTCAACCTGCCACGCACAACTCGAACTCGCCGAACAAGCCGCCAAGGAAGGCGCCAGTTACGTCGCCTTCGGTCGCTTCTTCAACTCCAATACCAAACCCGGCGCACCGACCTGCAGCCTTGAGTTGCTCGATCAGGCGCGCAGCAAACTGCACCTGCCGATCTGCGCGATTGGCGGCATCACCCTGGAAAACGCCGCGCCGCTGGTGGCCCATGGGGTCGATCTGCTGGCGGTCGTCCACGGCCTGTTTGGCGCCGAGAGCACGGCTGAAGTCACCCGCCGCGCCCGCGCCTTTAACGAATTGTTCAAATCCTGATTTTTGAGAGCCCGATCATGTCTCGTTCCGAAACCCTGTTTGCCAATGCCCAGAAACACATTCCCGGAGGCGTGAACTCGCCTGTTCGCGCATTCAAAAGCGTTGGCGGCACCCCGCTGTTCTTCAAACACGCTGAAGGTGCCTACGTCACCGACGAAGACGACAAGCGCTACGTTGACTACGTCGGCTCCTGGGGTCCGATGATTCTCGGCCACAGCCACCCGGACGTTCTGGACGCGGTGCGTAAACAGCTGGAACACGGTCTGTCCTACGGCGCCCCGACCGCGATGGAAACCGAGATGGCCGACCTGGTCTGCTCGATCGTGCCGTCGATGGAAATGGTGCGCATGGTCAGCTCCGGCACCGAAGCGACCATGAGTGCGATCCGCCTTGCGCGTGGGTTCACTGGTCGAGACAACATCATCAAGTTCGAAGGCTGCTACCACGGTCACTCCGACAGCCTGCTGGTCAAGGCCGGTTCCGGCGCGTTGACCCAAGGCGTACCGAGCTCGGCCGGCGTACCGGCGGACTTCGCCAAGCACACCCTGACCCTGCCATTCAATGACATCGACGCAGTGGAGACCATGCTCGCCGAAGTCGGTCAGGACGTGGCCTGCATCATCGTCGAGCCGGTGGCCGGCAACATGAACTGCGTACCGCCGGCGCCAGGTTTTCTCGAAGGCCTGCGCACCCTGTGCGACAAACATGGCGTGGTGCTGATTTTCGACGAAGTGATGACCGGTTTCCGCGTCGCACTCGGCGGTGCCCAAGCT
This sequence comes from Pseudomonas sp. JAI111, assembly GCF_024809425.1. Lineage (NCBI taxonomy): Bacteria > Pseudomonadati > Pseudomonadota > Gammaproteobacteria > Pseudomonadales > Pseudomonadaceae > Pseudomonas > Pseudomonas sp. JAI111. Next base: position 192,759 of record NZ_JANUCB010000008.1, read on the forward strand.
CACTTCGGTGTGACGCCGGACCTGAGCACGTTCGGCAAGATCATCGGCGGCGGCATGCCGGTAGGCTGCTTCGGCGGCAAGCGTGAAATCATGTCGTGCATCGCACCGTTGGGCCCGGTCTATCAGGCCGGCACCTTGTCGGGCAATCCGCTGGCGATGGCCGCCGGCCTGACCACCTTGCGCTTGATCAGCCGTCCTGGTTTCCACGACGAGCTGAGCGACTACACCAGCCGTCTGCTCGATGGCCTGCAACAGCGTGCCGATGCCGCTGGCATTCCTTTCGTGACCACCCAGGCCGGTGGGATGTTCGGCCTGTACTTCAGCGGTGCCGACGACATCGTGACCTTCGATGACGTGATGGCCAGCGATGCAGCCTTGTTCGGTCGCTTCTTCCACTTGATGCTCGAAGGCGGCGTGTACCTGGCGCCGAGCGCATTCGAAGCAGGCTTCACCTCGATCGCCCACGGCGAGACCGAGTTGAAACTGACACTGGATGCCGCCGAACGAGCTTTCGCTGCATTGAAATAACCCTGTGTCGCTGACGTCGGCCAATGCCGGCGTCAGCTTTCGCCTGCATTTACGCCCTTATTCCGACGCTTGTGCCAAGAATTCCCGACAAATTGGGCGATATATTCCCCGCGCAGCAGAAAAACGAGTAAAGACTTTGTAAGGTTGGCCCTGCTTATTTCATAATGCGCGCTTATTGGATCCCCTCGATGGGTCCGCGCGCCCTTCAGAGGTAAGTCGATTCCCATGAACCGCACCGGCCGCGCCCTTGCACTGGGCTGCCTGTTGCTCCTTCAGCCCCTGCTCGCGCTCGCACAAGCAGGCGGCAACTCGTTGTTAATCCCAGCGATGGGTCGTTGCACCCTCAATACTCAGCCGCAAGACCTGACGCAAGCGCTGGCCGCCTGTCAGAAAGCGTCGGATGAAGGGGATGCACAAGCGCAATACGAGTTGGGTGTGTTCTACTACGACGGCAAAAACACGCCGCGCGACCTCAAAAAAGCCCTGGACTACTTCGAGAAGGCCTCATTGCAGGGCCACGCCCAGGCGCAGTTCAAACTTGGCACCATGTTTTTCCACGGCGAAGGCGTACCAGCCAATAACGTTCAGGCGTATATCGTGCTGAAAATGGCCGCGGTCAATGGCGCTGAAGATGCGCTGGATACGGCGGACGAAGTGGCCGAGAAAATGCCTCGAGAAGAACTTGAAGTGGCGACCCAGGTGCTGGGGCAAATCTTTCGTAAATACCTGATGGAATTGCAGAGCGCCGATGGGCGTACGCCGTTTTCGCCACTGCCTTAATTCTGTTTCGATCTTTCTGGCCCCATCGCGCGCAAGCCCGCTCCCACATGTGATCGCATTCTCATTAAAAAACGCATTCCCTGTGGGAGCGGGCTTGCCCGCGATGGGGGCGACTCGGTCTTGAGACTTACTTCTCAGGCATCGGCATCGGGAACGGCATGACATTGCCGACCGCGCCGCGGGCTTCGCTGATTTTTGGTGTGCCCAGACGCTCGACTTCATCGATGCGCACAATCGAATGCATCGGCACAAAACTGCGCACAACGCCTTCAAATTGAGCCTTGAGCTTCTCTTCGCTCGGGTCGACGACCACTTGTGTGCGCTCGCCAAAGACGAACTCTTCCACTTCCAGGAAGCCCCACAGATCACTTTGATAGATCTGCTTGGCATACATTTCGTACACCTGGCCCTGATTGAGGAAAATCACCTTGTAGATTGGAGCTTCACGTTTGGTCATGGTGGGCGAGCAACACATCGGGGGATAAAAATGAGGGCGCGAACTATAGCATAGCCGCCGGACGCACAGCGGTAGGAACCTTGGGACATGTTCCCTATAATGCGCGGTTCTTTGAATCACGTGATGACTGTATCCATGGCCAAGAAGCTTTACATCGAAACCCACGGTTGCCAGATGAACGAGTACGACAGCTCGCGCATGGTCGATCTGTTGGGCGAACATCAGGCCCTGGAAGTGACCGCTCGCGCTGAAGACGCCGACGTGATCCTGCTCAACACCTGCTCCATTCGCGAACGCGCGCAGGACCGGGTGTATTCCCAGCTCGGCCGCTGGCGCGAACTGAAACTGGCCAACCCGGACATGGTGATCGCCGTCGGCGGTTGCGTGGCCAGCCAGGAAGGCGCGGCCATCCGTGATCGCGCACCGTATGTCGACGTGGTCTTCGGCCCGCAAACCCTGCATCGCCTGCCGGAAATGATCGACGCCGCACGCGCCACCAAGCTGCCGCAAGTCGACGTCTCGTTCCCGGAAATCGAAAAATTCGACCATTTGCCGGAGCCGCGCATCGATGGCCCGAGCGCGTATGTGTCAGTCATGGAAGGGTGCAGCAAGTACTGCACGTTCTGCGTGGTGCCTTACACCCGCGGCGAAGAAGTCAGCCGCCCGTTCGACGACGTGATTGCCGAGATCATGCATCTGGCGGAAAACGGCGTTCGGGAAGTGACCCTGCTGGGTCAGAACGTCAACGGCTACCGTGGCACCACGCACGACGGACGCCTGGCGGATCTCGCCGAGCTGATCCGCGTCGTGGCTGCCGTCGATGGCATCGACCGGATTCGCTACACCACCTCGCACCCGCTGGAATTTTCCGACAGCCTGATCCAGGCCCACGCCGATGTGCCGGAGCTGGTCAAACACCTGCACTTGCCAGTGCAATCGGGTTCGGACCGGATCCTCGCGGCAATGAAACGCAACCACACCGCGCTGGAATACAAATCCAAACTGCGCAAGCTGCGGGCCGCTGTGCCAGGCATCTGCATCAGCTCGGACTTCATCGTTGGCTTCCCGGGCGAGACCGAAAAAGATTTCGAGCAGACCATGAAGCTGATCGAAGACGTCGGCTTCGACTTCTCGTACTCGTTCGTTTACAGCCAGCGCCCGGGCACTCCGGCCGCAGACCTGGCTGACGAAACCCCGGAAGCGCTGAAAAAAGAACGCCTGAATGCCCTGCAACATCGCCTGAACCAGCAAGGTTTCGAGATCAGCCGACAAATGGTCGGTTCGATCCAGCGGATTCTGGTTACCGATTACTCGAAAAAGGACCCCGGCGAGCTGCAAGGCCGGACCGAGAATAACCGGATCGTCAATTTCCGCTGCGACAATCCCACGCTGATCGGCCAGTTCGCCGACGTGCACATCGACGCCGCACAGCCTCACTCGCTGCGGGGCTCGTTGATTCAGTGACACCGATTTTCAGATCAATGGAGATCAAATGTGGGAGCTGGCTTGCCTGCGATAGCGGTGTAACAGGCAACATCTCTTTTGGATGTGAGCCCGTCATCGCAGGCAAGCCAGCTCCCACACTGGACCTGCGTTGTTCCTGAGAACAGGTTCATCTATTTAAGAGCTTTCGCACCCAGCCCTCTGGCGTTATCCTTGATTTCATCTTAATTGCCCCAGGGCGGCTAAATACGACCTTGAACGCACCCATAGAACCACATCGTTTTATCCTCGAGCCCTTTGAGGCTCGCCGCTTCGCCAATCTGTGCGGGCAATTCGACGAGCATTTGCGCTTGATCGAACAGCGCCTGACCATCGAGATCCGCAACCGCGGAAACCAGTTCGAACTGATCGGCGAGCCCAAACACACCACCTCAGCGGAAAACCTCCTGCGCCGTCTGTACCGGGAAACCAAGGGTACCGAGCTGTCGCCGGACATGGTTCACCTGTTCCTGCAGGAATCGGCCGTCGAAGAGCTGGACAACGTCTCCCCCGCTGAACCCTCCGTTGCCCTGCGCACCAAAAAAGGCATGATTCGCCCTCGCGGCTTGAATCAGCTGCGCTACGTGAAGGAAATTCTCGGCAACGACATCAACTTCGGCATCGGCCCGGCCGGTACCGGCAAGACCTATCTTGCCGTTGCCTGCGCGGTAGACGCGCTGGAGCGTGAACAGATCCGGCGCATCCTGCTGGTGCGCCCGGCGGTTGAGGCGGGCGAAAAGCTCGGCTTCCTGCCTGGCGACCTGTCGCAGAAGATCGACCCGTACCTGCGCCCGCTGTACGACGCACTCTACGAAATGCTCGGCTTCGAACACGTCGCCAAGCTGATCGAGCGCCAGGTGATCGAAGTTGCGCCACTGGCGTACATGCGCGGTCGTACGCTGAACAACAGTTTCATCATCCTCGACGAAAGCCAGAACACCACCGTCGAACAGATGAAGATGTTCCTGACCCGAATCGGCTTCGGCTCCACCGCGGTCATCACCGGTGACATCACCCAGGTCGACTTGCCGAAAGGCACCAAGTCCGGGCTGCACCATGTGATCGAGGTGCTCAAGGACGTGCCGGGTATCAGCTTCACCCATTTCATGCCCAAAGACGTCGTGCGCCATCCGTTGGTGCAGCGGATCGTCGAAGCCTACGAGCGCTTCGAGAATCGCGTAGCTGATGAACCGGCGAAGTTCTCGCCCAAGGACACTCGCCACGATGCTTGAGCTTGATCTGCAACTGGCTACCCAAGCGCCGGCCCCAAGCGAAGCCGAGTTCCGCCAATGGTGCGAACTGGCTCTGCGCCAGCGCACGGCCGACTCCGAGATGACCATTCGCCTGGTCGACGAAGCCGAAGGCCGCGAGTTGAACAAGACCTGGCGGCAAAAGGACTACGCCACCAACGTCCTGTCATTTCCTGCCGATGTGCCGGATGAGTTTCTCGACATCCCGTTGCTGGGCGACCTGGTCGTCTGCGTGGCGGTGGTCGAACGTGAAGCCACCGAACAAGGAAAGGAACTAAAGGCCCACTGGGCCCATCTGGTGATTCACGGCTGCTTGCATCTACTGGGTTACGACCATATAGATGACGACGAAGCCGAGGAAATGGAAGCACTGGAACGAACGTTGCTTGCAGAGTTGGGCTATCCCGACCCGTACGCGGACGACGAAACCGACACATCCCCTATCGTTACAACAAAGGATTCAGAGTAATCGCTATGAGCGAAGATCGATCGAGCAACGGGCAGAAGTCTTGGCTGGGTAAACTGACCCAGGCTTTTGCCCACGAGCCGAAGAACCGCCAGGAGCTGCTGGAGCTGCTGCGCGATGCACACCAAAACAAACTGCTGGACAGCGAAGCGCTGGCCATCGTCGAAGGCGCCATCCAGGTCGCTGACCTGCAAGTGCGGGACATCATGGTCCCGCGTTCGCAGATGGTCAGCATCAAGGCGACCCAGACACCTCGCGAGTTTTTGCCTGCCGTGGTCGACTCGGCCCACTCCCGTTACCCGGTCATCGGCGAAAGCCACGATGACGTGATGGGCGTGTTGCTGGCCAAGGACTTGCTGCCGTTGATCCTCAAGGAGAACGGCGACAGCTTCAACATCAAGGACCTGCTGCGCCCGGCCACCTTCGTGCCGGAGTCCAAGCGCCTGAATGTGCTGCTGCGTGAATTTCGCGCCAACCACAACCACATGGCCATCGTCATTGACGAATACGGCGGCGTGGCCGGTCTGGTGACCATCGAAGACGTGCTGGAACAGATCGTCGGCGACATCGAAGACGAGCATGACGTCGAAGAAGACAGCTACATCAAGCCATTGCCCAGCGGTGATTTCCTGATCAAGGCGCTGACGCCGATCGAGAACTTCAACGAGTTCTTCGACAGCGAGTTCTCCGACGATGAGTTCGACACAGTTGGCGGCCTGGTGATGAGCGCGTTCGGGCACTTGCCAAAACGTAATGAAATCACTGAAATTGGCCCTTATCGCTTTCGCATCCTGAACGCCGACAGCCGTCGAATTCACTTGCTGCGCCTGACTCCTATTGCACGCTAAGGACTGACATGCTCCGCGTAACCCGCCCCGGCTGGCCCGGTAATCTGCTGGCCGTGGTGGCCGGTGCACTCACTACCCTGGCGTTGGCGCCGTACGATATCTGGCCGCTGGCTTTGCTGGCGGTCGGTTTCTTCTATGCCGGCTTGCGAGAACTGAGCCCCCGTCAGGCCCTGGGTCGTGGCTGGTGTTTCGGTTTCGGCCTGTTTGGCGCCGGCACCAGCTGGATCTACTACAGCATTCACAACTTCGGTGGCGCCTCGATGCTGCTGGCCGGAATGCTGATGCTCGCCTTCACCGCAGCGATTGCCTGGTTCTTCGCCCTGCCCGCCTGGATCTGGGCGCGCTGGCTGCGCCGCAACGAAGCGCCACTGGCCGATGCCTTGGCATTTGCCGCGCTGTGGGTCGCCCAGGAAGCCTTTCGTGGCTGGTTCCTCACCGGTTTTCCGTGGCTCTACTCCGGTTACAGCCAGCTCGACGGCCCGCTGGCCGGGCTCGCGCCAATCGGCGGAATGTGGCTGATTTCCTTCACCCTGGCCCTGACAGCCGCGCTGATCTGCAACGCCATGCGCCTGGTTCGTGCGGGGCGTAAAGGTTTCATCGCCGCGGGCATGTTGTTGCTGCTTGGCCCCTGGGTCGCCGGCATGGCATTGAAAGAACACGCCTGGACCAGCCCGGCGGGGCCGGCGCTGAGCGTCGCCGCGATTCAGGGCAATATCGAACAGAGCATGAAGTGGGACCCGGCACAGCTCAACGCGCAGCTGGCGCTGTACCGCGACATGAGCTTCAGCTCCAAGCGGGTCGACCTGCTGATCTGGCCGGAAACCGCTGTTCCTGTGCTCAAGGAGTCCGCCGAGGGCTACCTGAACATGATGGGGAATTTTGCCGCGGACCGTAAAACTGCGCTGATTACCGGTGTACCGATTCGCCAGGAAGTGCGTCACGAGAAGCGCTTCTTCAACGGCATCACCGTTGTTGGCGAAGGCGATGGCACTTACCTCAAGCAGAAACTGGTGCCGTTCGGCGAATACGTTCCGTTGCAGGACGTGCTGCGCGGGCTGATCGCCTTCTTCGACCTGCCAATGTCCGATTTTGCCCGTGGTCCGTCTGACCAGCCGATGCTGCAAGCCAAGGGTTACCAGATTGCGCCGTTCATCTGCTACGAAGTGGTCTACCCGGAGTTCGCCGCAAGCCTTGCCGCTCGCAGTGACTTGCTGCTGACCATCAGCAACGACACCTGGTTCGGCACCTCCATCGGTCCGCTGCAACATTTGCAGATGGCGCAGATGCGCGCGCTGGAAGCGGGCCGCTGGATGATCCGCGCCACCAACAACGGCGTTACCGGCCTGATCAACCCGTTCGGCCAGATCACTGCCCGGATCCCGCAGTTCGAACGCGGCATCCTGTACGGCGAAGTGGTGCCGATGCACAACCTGACGCCTTACCTGCAATGGCGTTCGTGGCCGCTGATCATCCTTTGCGTGCTGTTGTTTGGCTGGGCACTGGTGGCGAGCCGGATGGCCAAGACTGTCTGAAACTGCTGAGCTTGATCGTTCCCACGCTCTGCGTGGGAATGCATCCCGTGACGCTCTGCGTCACAGCATCAAACGCGGACGCAGAGCGTCCATGGCGGCATTCCCACGCGGAGCGTGGGAACGATCAGCGATAGAAAAGCCAATACCCGAGCTGTCCTACGGCCTCATTCAACAACTGCCCGCTCTGCCAGATCGATTTGAATTCCGGCATCCAGCCGCCCAGCGGCCGGGCATTGTCCTCGCCTAAAAACCCCACCGGCGCGGGCACCACTTCAAATCCGGCTTGCCGGAAACTCCAGACCGATCGCGGCATGTGCCATGCCTGCGTGACCACTACCACCCGCTTGATCCCCTCCGGCAACAGCACATGAGCGCTGAACTGCGCGTTCTCCCACGTCGTGCGGCTTTGCCCCTCCTGCCAACGCACGGTCACGCCGAAATCATCGAGCAACGAGTCCGCCATCAGTTTTGCTTCGGTGGGCGGCGTGCCGTAATGCAGGCCGCCACTGGTGAGAATGGGCAACCCGGACGCCTTCGCCAAACGTGCGGCATACCGTTCACGCTCCAGACCGATCCCTGTCGGCTGATCGGCGCCCCAGGCAATATCGCCGCGCTCACGCCCGGAACCCAGCAACACAATTGCATCAGCGCGCTGGCCCAGGGTTGACCATTCGTCACGCGCCAACGGCGGCTGACTCTCCAGGGCCTTCGCCCCCCACTGCACGACCACCGGCAGACTCATCAGCCAGAAACCGCCCGCCCCCAAGACAAAACACACCGTCGCAAGGCGCGGCCTTGAGCGGCGCAACCACCACGCAAGAACCAGCAACAGCAACAGAATGCCGGGCGGTAATAGAAGTTGTTTCACGAAATAGCGAAAAGGCATCGAGCATCTCCATAAGATGCCCGAAGCCTAAGTTGGTTGACGCAAAGCGACAACAAATGCGGAAGGATTATGCTTCAACAAACCGTGTTTAATGACGTGGAGCCGTTATTTGAATTGCAGCGACCGGACCTTTTCCGCGCCACTACCAGTTGCCTTGTCCTTAAGCCAGACGATCTTGGCCGAACGCGGTGCATCAAGTTGCTTCACTGCGGCTGACAGGCATCCGTGCGTCTCACGTTCACTGCGGTCCAAATAGGCTTTGACCAATGCAAACTCTGCGGGACTCAATCCACGCAGTTCCAGCTCAAGGGGACGCTCATCGCGTAGCCGACCAGCGGTTTTTGCAGCCTCCAGAGCCATCCCAAGACGATCAATCAGTCTTTCGTACAGCTCCGGCTTTGTGACTTTTTGCTGTGACTCAACCATCCCTCACCTCATTGAAGATAAGACTCACTCCCCATTTAGAGCTTAGCTTCCATGAACAAACCGGCTGAGTGCCGCGACCAACGGCCCTCGCAGGCAAATCGGGCAACGCCTGCGTGCAATCAGGGTTTCCCTCGGTAGAGCGCGGTCATGTATGCTACGGCGCTTCCTGTAACTCCACTTCCAGCTCGCCTGGGCACCGAAACGCCGATTTGGCGTCGTCACCGTCCAGCGTTGCATTGAAGAGGATTAGGCCACCCCTATTCAGTTCAAAAGTAGCCATGCACGAACAATATCAGCCCCGTGAAATCGAAGCCGCCGCCCAGTCGTTCTGGGACGAGCAAAAGTCCTTTGAAGTCAGTGAACAGCCAGGCAAGGAGACTTTCTACTGCCTGTCGATGTTCCCTTACCCCAGCGGCAAGCTACACATGGGGCACGTGCGCAACTACACCATCGGCGACGTGATCTCCCGCTACCAGCGCATGCAAGGCAAAAACGTTCTGCAACCGATGGGTTGGGACGCCTTCGGCATGCCGGCGGAAAACGCCGCAATGAAGAACAACGTAGCGCCGGCCAAGTGGACCTACGAAAACATCGCCTACATGAAAACCCAGCTGCGCAGCCTGGGCCTGGCGGTGGACTGGTCACGCGAGGTGACCACCTGCAAGCCTGATTACTACCGCTGGGAACAATGGCTGTTCACTCGCCTGTTCGAAAAAGGCGTGATCTACAAAAAAAGCGGCACCGTGAACTGGGACCCGGTCGACCAGACCGTCCTGGCCAACGAACAGGTGATCGACGGTCGCGGCTGGCGTTCCGGCGCGCTGATCGAAAAGCGCGAAATCCCGATGTACTACTTCAAGATCACCGCCTACGCGGATGAGCTGCTGGAGAGCCTCGACGAACTGACTGGCTGGCCTGAACAGGTCAAGACCATGCAGCGCAACTGGATCGGCAAATCCCGCGGCATGGAAGTGCAGTTCCCGTACGACGTCGATTCCATCGGCGAAACCGGTGCGCTGAAAGTCTTCACTACCCGTCCGGACACCCTGATGGGCGCGACCTACGTTGCCGTGGCCGCCGAGCACCCCCTCGCCGCCCTGGCAGCGCAGAACAACCCTGAGCTGCAAGCGTTCATCGCTGAATGCAAGGGCGGCAGCGTCGCTGAAGCCGACGTCGCCACTCAAGAGAAAAAAGGCCTGCCGACCTCGCTGTTCGTCGAGCACCCACTGACCGGTGAGAAACTCCCGGTATGGGTCGCCAACTATGTGCTGATGCACTACGGCGACGGCGCGGTCATGGCTGTACCGGCTCATGACGAACGTGATTTTGAATTCGCCCACAAGTACAACCTGCCGATCAAGTCCGTGGTGCGCACCAGCGCAGGTGACACCAACCCGGCTCCTTGGCAGGACGCCTACGGCGAACACGGCACGCTGATCAACTCCGGCGAGTTCGACGGCCTCGATTTCGCTGGTGCGTTCGACGCCATTGAAGTGGCGCTGATCAAGAAAAACCTCGGCGCCTCGCGTACCCAGTTCCGCCTGCGCGACTGGGGCATCAGCCGTCAGCGCTACTGGGGCTGCCCGATCCCGATCATCCACTGCACTACCTGCGGTGATGTGCCGGTCCCGGAAGATCAACTGCCCGTCGTGCTGCCGGAAGACGTGGTGCCGGATGGTGCCGGTTCGCCACTGGCACGCATGCCTGAGTTCTACGAGTGCGCTTGCCCGAAATGCGGCGCACCGGCCAAGCGTGAAACCGACACCATGGACACCTTCGTCGAGTCCTCGTGGTATTACGCCCGTTACGCCTCGCCGCACTATGAAGGCGGCCTGGTGGAAAAATCGGCGGCCGACCATTGGTTGCCGGTGGATCAATACATCGGCGGTATCGAACACGCCATTCTTCACCTGCTGTATGCGCGCTTCTTCCACAAGCTGATGCGTGACGAAGGCCTGGTGAGCTCCAACGAGCCGTTCAAGAACCTGCTGACCCAAGGCATGGTGATCGCCGAGACTTACTATCGTCGCGAAGCCAATGGTGCCTACACCTGGTTCAACCCGGCAGATGTCGAACTCGAACGCGACAGCAAAGCCAAGGTTATCAGCGCCAAACTGATCGCAGACGGCCTGCCGGTGGAAATCGGCGGCACCGAGAAGATGGCCAAGTCGAAGAACAACGGCGTCGATCCACAGTCGATGATTGACCAGTTCGGCGCAGACACCTGCCGCCTGTTCATGATGTTCGCCTCGCCGCCCGACATGAGTGCGGAATGGTCCGATTCCGGCGTAGAAGGTTCGCACCGTTTCCTCAAGCGCGTCTGGCGCCTGGCGCAAGCACACGTTACGCAAGGCCTGCCAGGCAAACTGGACATCGCCAGCCTGAACGACGAGCAGAAAGCCGTTCGCCGTTCGATCCACCTGGCAATCAAGCAAGCCAGCCACGACGTCGGCCAGAACCACAAATTCAACACCGCCATCGCCCAGGTGATGACGTTGATGAACGTGCTGGAAAAAGCCGCGCAAGGCACCGAACAGGATCGCGCACTGGTTCATGAAGGCCTGGAAGCCGTGACCCTGCTGCTGGCTCCGATCACCCCGCACATCTGCCATGAACTGTGGCATCGACTGGGCCACGCAGACCCGGTGATTGACGCGGGCTGGCCGGTACTGGACGAGAGCGCGCTGGTGCAGGACAGCCTGACGCTGGTTATCCAGGTCAACGGCAAGTTGCGTGGCCAGATTGAAATGCCGGCCACCGCGTCGCGCGAAGAAGTCGAAGCCGCAGCCCGTGTCAACGAGAACGTGTTGCGCTTCGTCGACGGCCTGACTATTCGTAAAGTGATCGTAGTGCCCGGAAAACTGGTCAATATCGTCGCCAGCTAAATTGGATCAGGCGCCAGGTCAGCCTGGCGCCGCGTAAAACCTTTCGGGCCGCACGGTCGGCCCACCTGGTTTCAAGGGGAGCAACAAGATGATCAAACGCAATTTGCTGGTGATGGGCCTCGCAGTCCTGTTGAGCGCCTGCGGTTTCCAGCTGCGCGGCACTGGCACCACCGAACTGGCGATCAGGGAACTCGACCTGAGCGCACGCAACGCTTACGGCGAAACCGTGACGCAACTGCGTCAGGCCCTGCAAAGCAGCGGCGTCAAGGTCTACTCCGGTGCACCGTACAAACTGGTGCTGACCGATGAGCAGGAAACCCAGCGCATCCTCAGCTACGCCGGTGCCGGTGGTACTGGCGAGTATCAGGTGAATACCGTGCTGAACTATGACATCCGTGGCGCACACGACCTGCCATTGATGAGCGACAAGCTTGTAGTGCAAAAAATCTTTATGCACGACGGCAACAACCTGATGGGTTCCGATCAGGAAGCCAGTACTGCTCGCTTAGAAACCCGGCGCGAACTGATTCAGCGCATGATGCTGCGTCTGGCACAGCTGACTCCAACCCAACTGGAGAAGATGCAACAGACTGCCGATGCCAAGGCCAAGGCCGAAGCTCAGGCACTGGAAGCGGCACAGAAGGCTGAAGCGGAAACTCCGCGTCAGTCGCCCGTCGAAATTCCGCAGCAATAAGACTTACGGGGTGCTCAGGCGCCCCGTTCGCCCTTTCTTATGAAACTTGCCCCCGCCCAACTCGCTAAACACCTGCAAGGTCCCCTTGCACCCATCTATATCATCAGCGGCGATGACCCGTTGTTGTGCCAGGAAGCCGCCGACGCCATCCGCGCCGCCGCTCGCCAGCAAGGCTTCGATGAACGCCAGGTCTTCGCCGCCGACGCCAGTTTCGACTGGGGTACACTGCTGCAGGCCGGTGCCAGCATGTCGTTGTTTGCCGAAAAGCGTCTATTGGAACTGCGCTTGCCATCCGGCAAACCCGGTGACAAAGGCGCCGCCGCGTTTATCGAGTACTGCGCGCGCCCGGCCGAAGACACGGTGTTGCTGATCAGTCTGCCCAAGCTGGATGGCAGCGCGCAGAAAACCAAGTGGGGCAAGGCACTGGTCGAAGGTCAACAGACGCAGTTCGTGCAGATCTGGCCGGTGGATGCCAACCAGTTACCGAGCTGGATCCGTCAACGGCTGTCCCAGGCCAGTCTTTCGGCCAGTCAGGACGCGGTCGAACTGATCGCCGCGCGGGTCGAAGGCAACTTGCTGGCCGCCGCCCAGGAAATCGAAAAGCTCAAACTGATGGCCGAAGGTGGCCAGATCACCGTAGAAACCGTGCAAGCCGCGGTGGCCGACAGTGCCCGTTTCGATGTCTTCGGCCTGACCGATGCAATTCTCAATGGCGAAGCCGCCCATGCGCTGCGCATCCTCGAAGGGTTGCGTGGTGAAGGCGTCGAGCCGCCGGTGATTCTCTGGGCGCTGGCCCGGGAACTGCGCCTGCTGGCCAACCTGTCGTTGCAATACAGCCAGGGTGTGCCGCTGGACAAGGCCTTCAGCCAGGCCCGACCGCCGGTCTGGGACAAACGCAAACCACTGATGAGCAAAGCCCTGCAACGCTACTCGGCGCCACGCTGGGCGCAGTTGTTGCTGGAAGCGCAGCGCATCGATGCACAGATCAAAGGCCAGGCTGCCGGATCACCGTGGATGAGTCTGAGTCGGTTGTCGTTGTTGATGGCGGGCCAACGATTGTCCTTGCCTGCTGAGTAAGGTCAAAAGATCGTAGCCTCGTTGCACTCGACAACTCCTACAAGAGAACGCATTTCAATGTAGGAGCTGTCGAGTGCAACGAGGCTGCGATCTTTTGATCGTGCTTCCTACAAATCAAATCCGTATTTCCCCTCTAGACAGCCCCCCAACTTCGGCAGATGATTTGCACCGCAAAACCCACTGACTGAGAGTACTCATCATGAGCAAAAAGCCATCTAAAAGTGGCCCCAACAAGGCCAAATCAATCATCGCCCAGCCACTGTTCCGCAGCCGTCAGGAACGAGCCGGCAAGGGCAAAGGCAGCTACCGCCGCGAAGCCTTCCAGTCTAATAGCTGGGAGGCTTCTTACTTTCTGGCGGCCTGAAAGGCAAGCGACCGCTCAACATGGTAAGGTCTTCACCTGATTCGTATTCCCTGGAACTGTGCATGCCCCTTCGTCTTTCCCGTCGCTGGCCCCTACGCCAACTGATCGCTGCCTCCAGCCTCATTCTACTTGTCGCCTGCGCGGAAAAACCGACCGCCGCGGACGCTCAACCGCTTCAGACCCTTCCCGTCGCGACAGCCCCTGCGGTCATTCCGCCGGTGGTGCCGGCCGATGAAAACCTCGACATCCAGCCCACCCAGACCTTCGCTGAATGGCAGGCGGGTTTTCGCAAAGAGGCGCTGGCCGCCGGGATTCGCGCCGACGTGTTCGACCGCGCTTTCGCCAATGTCAGCTTCGACGAGAGCGTGATTCGCGCCGACCGCAGCCAACCGGAATTCGCGCGCCCTGTGTGGGAATACCTTGATGGCGCCCTTTCGCCGCTTCGGGTACGCAAAGGCCAGACGCTGGTCAACCAATACGCCGACATTCTGCAAAGCATCGAACAGCGCTACGGCGTCGACCGCCAGGCGCTGGTGTCGGTGTGGGGCATGGAGAGCAATTTCGGGCAGTTCCAGGGCACCAAGTCGGTGATCAATTCCCTGGCGACCCTGGCTTATGAAGGCCGGCGCCCAGGCTTTGCTCAGGCGCAATTGATCGCCGCGTTGCAGATCCTGCAACAAGGCGACATCACGCCAGAGAAGATGCTCGGCTCCTGGGCCGGCGCCATGGGCCAGACCCAGTTCATCCCGACCACCTACAACACCCACGCCGTGGATTTCGATGGCGACGGTCGCCGCGACATCTGGGGCAGCCCCGCCGATGCGTTGGCCTCGACCGCACATTACCTGCAAAGCTCCGGCTGGCAGAAAGGCCAGCCGTGGGGTTTTGAAGTGCAGCTGCCAGGCACTTTCAACTATGTGCTGGCCGATGGCATTCTGCGCAAGAGCGTTGCCGAATGGTTGCAATTGGGCGTCTCGCTGCCCAATGGTGCCAAGGTTCCGGCGGGCTCCGAACACCTGTCGGCCGCCCTGTTGCTGCCGGCCGGCTATCGTGGCCCGGCGTTCCTGGTGCTCGACAACTTCCGCGCGATCCTCAAGTACAACAACTCCTCGTCCTATGCGCTGGCCGTGAGCCTGTTATCCGAGCGCTTCACGGGTGGAGGTTTGATCAGCGGCACTTGGCCAAAAGATGATTTGCCGCTGAGCCGTACCGAACGGATCGAACTGCAAAGCTTGTTGAGCGCGCAGAACTACGACGCAGGCACGCCGGATGGCATCATCGGTGCCAACACCCGCAAAGCGATCCGCAGCGCACAGCAGTCGTTTGGCTGGCCAGCGGATGGATATCCGACGCACAAGTTGCTGGAAGGACTGCGTAACCGATAGTCGGCCGAATGGCTGATGCCGCCTTCGCGAGCAAGCCCGCTCCCACAGTTGACCTAGTCCTTCCATAGGAATGCGGTCGAATGTGGGAGCGGGCTTACTCGCGAAGACTGACTGTCAGGCGACAAATGCCTACAGCTTGACCACCACATCCTGCTCCAGCACCAATTCCTTCTTCCCCGCATCCAATCGAACCAGTGCCCCCATCGGCAATGTCAGGTTCGGATCGCAATGCCCGCTGCGCCACCCGGACAGCACCGGTATCCGCAACGGTTCGAAGGTCTGCTTGAGCAAACGCTCCAGCGCCAGCGTATCAACCCCGGCCACATCCCCCACCAGAACGCCGCGCAACTTGCCCAAGGTGCCCGCCAGGCGCAGATGGGTCAGCAGACGGTCAATCCGATACAGCGGCTCGTTGACGTCCTCAATGAACAGGATGACGCCCTCGGCCTCCATTTCGAACGGCGTGCCCATCGTCGCGGCCAGCATCGACAGATTGCCCCCGAGCAAACGCCCGTGAGCAATGCCCGGCTCGATTGTGGTCAGCGGGTAGGCCGACGGATGCGACAGAACACTGCCGGCCTTCACCTGCCCTCTGAGCATGTTGAAAAACGAAGACTCGGTCGGCTTTTGCTTTGCGCCCAACAAATCGGCATTGAGCAGCGGCCCGTGAAAGGTCACAAAACCGGCGTAACGGCTGATCGCGACGTGCAGCGCGGTGATGTCGCTGTAGCCGATGAATGGTTTCGCGTTGTTTTGCAGCAATTCGAAATCGATACGATCGAGTAAACGCGGCGTACCGTACCCACCGCGCAGGCAAATGATGGCGTCGACCTCGGTGTCAGCGAACGCCGCATGCAAGTCATTGAGCCGTACATCGTCGCTTCCGGCCAGGTAGCCATCCTGCTCGTATACGCCGGGGAACACACGTAGCGCATATCCGCGGGCACGCATCCACGCAACGGCCTTGTCGGTATCCAGCCCGGCGGGCCCCGCAGGCGCAATCACACCGATCAAGCCTTGGGAAGGCAACGCAGGGACGGGTTTGTGGGGATAAAGCGTGTGAGTCGGTCGAACGGTCATCCATGAATCTCCCTGCGCAAAAAGCTTCAGCACACAGTAGTCAGGAACGGGGACAAACAGAAGAGGTTAAGTTGCCGTGAACAAGACAAAAAAACGCCCGCAAGGTCAGAAACCTCGCAGGCGCTTTTGCTTGCTCGCCGTGGATCAGGACGACATCAGCTCGGCCTTGACCAGCTTCGCCTGTTCGTCGGCGTGGTACGAAGAACGTACCAGCGGACCGGAAGCGACGTTCTTGAAGCCCATCTTGTAACCTTCCTCGGCGAACCAGGCGAAGGTATCCGGGTGCACAAAACGCTGAACCGGCAAGTGGCTGCGGGACGGTTGCAGGTACTGACCCAGGGTCAGCATGTCGATGTCGTGCTCGCGCATACGCTTCATGACTTCGATGACTTCTTCGTCGGTTTCGCCCAGGCCCAGCATCAGGCCGGATTTGGTCGGAATGTGCGGCATCATCTGCTTGAAGCGTTGCAGCAGGGTCAGTGACCACTGGTAGTCCGAACCCGGACGCGCTGCCTTGTACAGGCGCGGCACGGTTTCCAGGTTGTGGTTGAACACATCCGGCGGCTCGGCAGCGGTGATTTCCAGCGCGACGTCCATACGGCCACGGTAGTCCGGGACCAGGGTTTCGAGCTGCACATTCGGCGACAGCTTGCGGATCTCGCGGATGCAGTCGGCAAAGTGCTGGGCACCACCGTCGCGCAGGTCGTCGCGGTCAACCGAGGTAATCACCACGTACTTGAGCTTGAGGTCGGCGATGGCGATGGCCAGGCTTTCGGGCTCGTTGACATCCAGTGGCTTCGGACGACCGTGGCCAACGTCGCAGAACGGGCAGCGACGGGTGCAGATATCGCCCATGATCATGAAGGTTGCGGTGCCACCGGAGAAGCACTCTCCCAGGTTCGGGCAGGACGCCTCTTCGCACACACTGTGCAGCTTGTGTTTGCGCAGCAGCGCCTTGATGCGGTCGACCTCCGGGGAAACCGGGATGCGCACGCGAATCCAGTCAGGTTTCTTCGGCAGTTCGGTGGTCGGAATGATCTTCACCGGGATACGTGCAACCTTCTCGGCGCCGCGCAGCTTGACGCCGGCTTCAACCTTGGCACGCGGGGCCGGACGCTCGGTGACATCAAGCGTCGGGATCATGGTTTGCACTGCATCAGTAGTCATATCAGTCGATTCCGCCCGTTAGGGTCGTCTGCTCAGCATAGTCGAGGTGTTTGACGAGCTGCGCGCGCAGCCGGGCACTTACCTCGGCAAATTCAATCGATCCTGCGTGATCGCTTAGCTGGGTCATTGCCAGCCCGGCGTAACCGCAGGGATTAATCCGTCGAAACGGTTCCAGGTCCATATCCACGTTCAGGGCCAGGCCATGAAAAGAACAACCGTGGCGGATCCGCAGGCCCAGGGAGGCAATTTTCGCCCCCTCGACGTAGACACCTGGCGCGTCTGGCTTGGCGTTGGCGGCAACGCCATAGCTGGCCAGCAACTCGATCAGGCAGTGTTCCATGCGCGTGACCAGGTCACGCACGCCGAAACCCAGCTTGCGAACGTCGAGCAACAGGTAGGCCACCAACTGGCCGGGACCGTGATAAGTCACCTGACCACCGCGATCGACCTGTACCACCGGGATATCCCCTGGCAGCAACAAGTGCTCGGCCTTGCCGGCCTGGCCCTGGGTGAACACCGGAGGGTGTTCAACCAGCCAGATCTCGTCCGCGGCATTGCTGCCGCGTTCGTTGGTGAAGCGCTGCATGGCATGCCAGACCGGCTCGTAAGCCATCTGACCCAGCTCGCGAAAGCCCAGCGTGCCGGGCATCACAACACCATGTGCACGAAGCCGGTAGCCCGCAGTTCGCTGTTGATGTTGTACAGCTGGTCCTGATCGGTGGCGACGATGTGCAACTGAATCGTGGTGTACTTGCCGTTGGTGCTTTGACGCTCATCAACGCGCTCATCGTTGACCGTCGCGTGTTTCTTGACGATCTCGATGATCCTGTCTTTGTTGCCTACACCCGTATCGCTGATCACCTTAACCGGGTAATCAACATTGGGGAATTCGATCTTAGGCGCCTTTACTTCGGTATCGGTCATGGCGTAACGGCCTCGTAAGCGTAAGCCGTGGCGACGGGCAAAGCCCCTGGCCGGATCGGCGAGGGGCTTTGCAGGTGCACACTATCAGTTGAACAAGCCGTAGAAGAATAGACGGATGCTATCCCACATGCGGCGGAAGATACCACCCTCCTCGACAGCGTCCAGGGCGATCAGGTCAGCGCTGTGCACCACCTTGTCGTCCAGTTTCACTTCGACTTTACCGATCACGTCGCCCTTGGCGATTGGCGCAACCAGTTGCGGGTTCATGGTCATGCTGGCGGCGAGCTTTTTCAGCTGGCCTTTTGGCAGGGTCATGGTCAGGTCTTCAGCCAGGCCGGCCTTGACTTGATTGGTGCTGCCCTTCCAGACAGGTGCCTGAGCCAGCTCGGCGCCTTTCTGATAGAAGGTCTGGGTTTCGAAGAAACGGAAACCGTAGGTCAGCAACTTCTGGGTCTCGGAGGCGCGAGCCACTTCGCTGTTGGTGCCGAACACCACGGCGATCAGGCGCATGCCATCACGTACAGCCGAAGACACCATGCAATAGCCCGCTTCGTCGGTGTGACCGGTCTTCAGACCGTCGACAGTCTTGTCGCGCCACAGCAGCAGGTTGCGGTTAGGTTGCTTGATGCCGTTCCAGAAGAACTCTTTCTGCGAGTAGATCGCATAGTGAGCCGGGTCTTCGTGGATGATCGCGCGAGCCAGCACAGCCATGTCGTGAGCCGACGAGTAGTGCTCAGGGTTCGGCAGACCGGTCGGGTTCATGAAGTGGGTGTTGGTCATGCCCAGGTCGGCGACGGTTTTGTTCATCAGGTCGGCGAACGCATCTTCGCTGCCGGCGATGTGCTCGGAGAGCGCAACGCTGGCGTCGTTACCCGACTGAATGATGATGCCGTGCAGCAGGTCGCTGACAGTGACCTGCGAGCCGACCTTGATGAACATCCGCGAACCGCCGGTACGCCAGGCGTTTTCGCTGACAGTCACCGGATCGTTTTCGCCGATCTGGCCACGACGGATTTCCAGCGTCGCGATGTACGCGGTCATCAGCTTGGTCAGGCTGGCCGGAGGCAGACGCTGATCACCATTGTTCTCGACCAGCACGTTGCCGCTGCTGGCATCCATGAGCACATAGGCTTTAGCGGCCAATTGTGGTGGCGATGGCATCATCTCGACCGCGAAAGCCGCGGGCGAGAGGAGTAGCGGGACTAGCAGGAACAGGCGTTTGGCAAAGGTGGTGATGTTCATCCGTCTCTCGAAATCGCTAATGGAAACTGCCCAAGGGCAAAACTAATCAGATGACCTTCTAACGGGCCATCGCGTGTTCAGTTGCTCAACTCAGTAACCCTTGCCGGGCTTTTGTTCTTCAACGAGCCAACAACCCGGTTCGCCCCCCAAACCGCAAGCGAACCATCAATCAAGTACTACGTCTTACTCGGCGGTGACCAGGCTCGGCGAACCGAGATTGGCCAGACGCACGCTGTTCTGCACCTGCTGGATTTCACCCGGCGAACCGATCGGCCCCAGACGCACCCGATGCAGCGTCTGTTGATTGCGCACGATCGAACTGATGAACACCGGAGCGCTCACCATCCCGCTGAGCTTCGATCTCAGGAGCTCTGCAGCGTCCGGGTTGGCGAACGCGCCCACCTGCAGATACTGGCCAGAGGCTGGTACAGAAGCGTTTTTTTTTGCATCAAGCTGAACGGGCACAACGGCTGCAGCGTGTTGCTGCGGCGGTGGCGTCCATTGCTCGACGGTGCCGGCCGATGCGGTAATCGTCGGCGCGGCATTTTGCGCTACTTGCGGCTCGTTGAGCATCAAAGGCGCCGGACGGCCTTTCTGTGCCCACCACTGTTGCGGATCAATGCCTTCAACCTTGACCCGCGCCGTACCGATTTCGGCATAACCAAGCTTCTTGGCGGCAGCGTAGGACAAGTCGATGATCCGGTCCGAGTAGAACGGCCCACGGTCATTGACCCGCAGGATCACGCTCTTGTTGTTGTCCAGGTTGGTCACCCGGACGTAACTCGGCAGTGGCAAAGTCTTGTGCGCGGCGCTCATGCCGTAAAGGTCATACACTTCGCCGTTGGCGGTGTTCTGGCCGTGAAACTTGGTGCCGTACCACGACGCCGTGCCCGAGGCGACATAGGTCTTGGAGTCTTGCAGCGGGAAGTAGGTCTTGCCCAGTACCGTATACGGGTTGGCCTTGTAAGGGCCGGAGTGCAGGGTCGGTGTGGCGTCCGGGATGCGCGACACGTCGACGTCCCACCACGGCGCGCCATCCTTGTGAGCCCGGTTGATGTCCAGGCCTGGCATGGCGCGGATGGCGGTCGAAGACTTTTGCGTCGGCGCGCGACTGGTCGAACAACTGGCGAGCAGCACCGCCAATGCGGCGAACGCCATCAGCTTCAGGGGTTTATTCATAGGCAATGCCCGCATTACTTGACGCCCCGTGCTTGGACAAGCTGTTCAGACAGTTGATGTACAGCCATGGCGTACATCACGCTGCGGTTATAACGCGTGATTGCGTAAAAATTCTTCAGGCCCATCCAGTATTCGGAGCCATTATCGCCTTCCAGGCGGAAAGCCGTAACCGGCATATCATCGCGCAGCGCATCATGACTCGACCAGCCCAAGGCTCGCAACTCCCCGACCGTTTTAGTCGGCTCGATGCCCGTCGTCAAACCTTCGTCGACCTGCTCGCCACGAACATCGGCGCGACTGACCACCGGTTCGCCGGCGACCCAGCCATGAAGCTTGAAGTAACTGGCGACGCTGCCGATGGCATCGTCCGGATTGGTCCAGATATTAATGTGCCCATCACCGTCGAAGTCCACTGCATAAGCGCGGAAGCTGCTCGGCATGAACTGCGGCAAGCCCATTGCCCCGGCGTAGGAGCCTTTGAGGGTCAACGGATCGACCTGTTCTTCCCGCGCCAGCAACAGGAACTCACGCAATTCCTTGCGGAAGAATTCGGCACGAGGAGGATAGTCGAAACCCAGGGTCGACAAGGCGTCGATCACCCGGAAATTTCCGGTATTGCGACCGAAAAAGGTCTCAACGCCGATAATCGAAACGATGACCTGGGCCGGCACACCGTATTCCTTCTCGGCACGCGCCAGTACGGCCTCGTGTTGGCGCCAGAAGTCCACGCCACGGGCGATGCGCGCGTCGGTGATGAACATCGGGCGGTATTCGTTCCACTGCTTGACGCGTTCGGCGGGTTTCGAGATCGCGTCAAGAATCGACTGCTTGCGCTCGGCTTCGCGGAACACGCCCATCAGCTGTTCACCGGCAAAACCGTAGTCGCGGGTCATTTCACCGACGAATTCGGCCACCTGGGGTGAGCCTTCGTAATCGCCGGCCAGCGCGTCCTGCGCTGTGCCAAGGATGCTTACCAGGCCGACCCACGGCGCGTATCGAGTCGCCCAGCCATGCACTACTTGCATTGAAAATTTCACCTTATTCAAACCTGTGCGATCCACTTACGATGGGTATGGATCGACATCAAAACCCCAAACGCTGACAGTAGCGTCACCAGCGAAGTTCCTCCGTAGCTAATGAACGGCAACGGAACCCCCACAACCGGCAACAGGCCACTGACCATACCGATGTTGACGAAAACGTAAACAAAAAACGTCATGGTCAGGCTGCCCGCGAGCAATTTGCCGAACAATGTCTGGGCCTGGGCGGTAATGACCAGCCCGCGACCGATCAACAAGAGATAAATCAGCAACAGTGCGCAAATGCCCACCAGGCCGAACTCTTCGCCCAACACCGCAATAATGAAGTCGGTGTGGCTTTCAGGCAGGAAGTCCAGGTGCGACTGGGTGCCGAGCAGCCAGCCCTTGCCGAACACACCGCCGGAACCGATGGCAGCCTTGGACTGAATGATGTTCCAGCCAGTGCCCAACGGATCACTTTCCGGGTCGAGGAACGTCAGGATTCGCTGCTTCTGGTAGTCGTGCATGATGAAGAACCACATCGCCACGGCCACCGGCACCGCAGCGGCAATCACGCTGAGGATCCAGCGCCAGCGCAGGCCACCCATGAACAATACGAAAGCGCCGCCGGCCAGGATCAGCAGCGAGGTGCCAAGGTCGGGCTGACGCACGATAAGAATGAAGGGCAGGCCAATCAGAAACAGACTGACGGCGACATGCTTGAGCTGCGGCGGCAGCGTGCGCTTGGACAGGTACCAGGCGATGGTCGCCGGCATCAGGATCTTCATGAATTCCGAAGGCTGAAAGCGGATCACCCCGGGGATGTTGATCCAGCGCGTGGCCCCCATGGCGTTGTGGCCCATGACATCCACCACCACCAGCAACAGCACGCCGAGTACATAGCCGATCGGCACCCAGCGAGCCATGAAGCGCGGTTCGAACTGGGCGATGACGATCATCGACACCAGCCCGATGCCGAACGAGGTGGCTTGCTTGGCCAGCAAATCCCAGCTCTTGCCGCTGGCCGAATACAGCACGAACAGGCTGCCGGCCGCGAGGGTCAGCAGCAGAATCAACAACGGGCCATCGATGTGCAGACGCTGCAACAGCGTGGCACGACGACGCATCACATCCTCACTGGAGAGCATGCGATCAAAATTATTCATCACTGGCTGTAGCCTCCGCACTGGTAGGGCTGGCGTATTCGGCTTTCAGTCGGCCGTCCTGGTCCAGGAGCCAGGCGTCCATGACTTGACGCACCACAGGCGCCGCGACGCCAGAACCGGACTCGCCGTTCTCGACCATCACTGACACCACGATTTGCGGGTTATCGGCCGGTGCGAATCCGACGAACAAGGCGTGGTCGCGGTGGCGCTCCTGAACCTTGGAACGGTCGTACTTCTCGCCCTGCTTGATCGCGACCACCTGGGCCGTACCACTTTTACCGGCGATGCGGTATTGCGCGCCGATCGATGCCTTGCGCGCGGTCCCTCGGGCGCCATGCATCACTTGCTGCATGCCGTGGTTGACCTTGGTCCAGTCGGACGGGTCACGCAAAATGATGTCCGGCATCGGATTTTCATCCTTGGGCTTCACGCCTTCGACAGTCTTGGCCAGGTGCGGACGGTTCCAGACACCTTTGTTGGCGACCAGCGCCGTCGCCTGGGCCAGTTGTAGCGGCGTCGACTGCATGTAGCCCTGACCAATCCCCAGAATCAGCGTTTCGCCCGGGAACCAGGCTTGACGGCGGGTAGCGCGTTTCCACTCGCGAGACGGCATCAACCCCGGCGATTCTTCGAACATGTCCAAAGACACCTTCTGGCCGATACCGAATTTACCCAGGTACGACGACAAGCGATCGATCCCCAGCTTGTGGGCCAGGTCATAGAAGTAGGTGTCATTGGAACGCATGATTGCCGTGTCCAGGTCGACGTAGCCGTCGCCGGTACGGTTCCAGTTGCGGTACTTGTGATCGTAGTTGGGCAGCATGTAGTAACCGGGGTCGAACACCCGGGTCGATGCCGTCACCACACCCGAATCCAGACCGGCGATGGCCACCGCTGGCTTGATGGTCGAACCCGGCGGGTACAGACCACGCAATACGCGGTTGAACAGCGGGCGGTCGATGGAATCGCGCAGCTCGGAATAGGCTTTGAAGCTGATGCCGGTAACAAACAGGTTCGGATCGAAGCTTGGCTGGCTGACCATCGCCAACACTTCGCCGGTTTTCGGGTCCAGCGCGACGACAGCGCCTCGACGCCCGCCGAGCGCGGCTTCGGCGGCTTCCTGCAATTTGATGTCCAGGCTCAGGACAATGTCCTTGCCGGAAATCGGCTCGGTGCGCTTGAGCACCCGCAGCACACGGCCACGGGCGTTGGTCTCGACTTCTTCGTAACCGACCTGACCGTGCAGCTCGGGCTCGTAGAAACGCTCGATGCCGGTTTTACCAATTTGATGGGTGCCGCTGTAACTTACCGGATCGAGCGACTTCAGCTCTTTCTCGTTGATCCGGCCCATGTACCCAACCGAGTGCGCAAAGTGCGCGCCCTGCGGATAGTGCCGAACTAGCTGCGCAACCACTTCCACGCCAGGCAGACGGAACTGATTGACCGCAATCCGGGCAATCTGCTCTTCGGTCAGCTCGAACAGGATCGGCACCGGCTCGAACGGCCGACGCCCCTGACGCATGCGTTTCTCGAAGATCACCCGGTCCTCGGGCGTCAGTTCCAGCACTTCGACAATTACATCGAGCACTTGCTGCCAGTCGCCGGAACGCTCGCGGGTCATGCTCAGGCTGAAGCTGGGCCGGTTGTCGGCCACCACCACACCATTGCGGTCGTAAATCAGCCCGCGCGTGGGCGGAATTGGCTGCACGTGGACGCGGTTGTTTTCCGACAGAGTCGAGTGGTACTCGTACTGAATCACCTGGAGGAAATACAGCCGCGCGATCAGCACACAGATCAGCGTTACGACCGCAATTGCCCCGAACACGACGCGACCACGCACCAGACGGGCGTCTTTTTCGTGGTCCTTGATGCGGATCGGCTGGGACATGAGGGCAGAACTACTTGTGGTAAGGGTGGCCGGACAGCACTGTCCAGGCACGATACAGCTGTTCGCCGATCAGAATCCGCACCAGCGGGTGCGGCAACGTCAACGGCGATAACGACCAGCGCTGATCAGCCCGCGCACAGACTTCCGGCGCCAGCCCTTCGGGGCCGCCGACCATGAAGTTGACCGTGCGCGAGTCCAGCCGCCAGCGATCGAGCTCGACCGCCAGTTGCTCGGTGCTCCAGGGCTTGCCGTGGACTTCGAGGGTCACAACGCGCTCGTTCGGCCCGACCTTGGCCAGCATGGCTTCGCCTTCCTGACGGATAAAGCGCGCCACGTCGGCGTTCTTGCCACGGGTATTGAGCGGTATTTCCACCAGTTCCAGCGCCAGCTCGGACGGAAGGCGCTTGGCATACTCATGCCAGCCTTCTTCCACCCATTTGGGCATGCGGGAACCGACGGCGATCAGTCGCAGTCGCACAGCGGTCCCTTATTGCTGGTCTTTGTTGAGCTTGATGAAGTGCTCATGGGTGTTTTCCGGGCTGTGGTGAGCAGCGTTCAGAGCACGGCTCTGCTCAGCACCGGACCACAGGCGCTCCAGGTCGTAAAACTGACGGGCCGAAGCGGTCATCATGTGCACGATGACATCGTCCATATCCAGCAGGACCCAGTCGCTGTCGCCCTTGCCTTCTTCACCCAGCGGCTTGACGCCTTGGGCTTTGACGGCTTCGCGAACCTTGTCCAGCATCGCGCCGATCTGGCGGTTGGAGGTACCGGTAGCGATGATCATGAAGTCAGTAATGCTCTGCTTTTCACGAACGTCGATGACCTGGATGTCCTGGGCCTTGACGTCTTCCAGGGCCGCCACGGCAACCTTGACCAGTTCTTCACCGCGCAGTTCCGGCCCGGTTGGAGCCTCTACTGGCAGCGGAGCGCTCTTGAATGTGCCTTTGCGCTTTACTTTAGTTACGTCTTTGTCAGTCATATAAAACTCGTTTTGCTCGTATGTTCGGGCGCTTCACTGCACGTCATTGCGTGCCTGGAAGCATGCCTCTTTTCAGTTCGACGCACGGTAGAGACCGTGCGCATCGATGTAGGCCAGGACCGCGTCGGGCACCAGGAAACGTACCGACTTACCGCTGGCCAGCAGTTGACGGATCTGGGTGGCGGATACCGCGAGCGGTGTCTGCCAGACGAATGCAATCTGTCCGCTCGGCCCTTTGAGGGCCAGCGGGTCGCTCACCGAGCGTGCCGCCAACAGATTGCGCAAGGCATCCGGCGGTTCGCTGTCGGCATCCGGGCGTTGCAGCACCAGGATGTGGCAATGCTGGAGCAACTCTTCCCAGCGATGCCAAGTGGGCAGGCCGCAAAATGCGTCCCAGCCCAAAAGTAGAAAAACCTGGTCAGAGACGGCCAGTTCGGCACGCATCAGTTCCAGGGTATCGATAGTGTAGGACGGTTTGTCGCGCTGTAACTCCCGCGCGTCCACCACCAACGGCGCCACACCGGCCACCGCGCACTCGACCATTGCCAGCCGGTCCTGCGCCGACACCTGCGGCGTGCCGCGATGAGGCGGCCTGGCACTTGGCGTCAGGCGCAATTCATCAAGCGCCAGCGACTCGGCGACTTCCAGCGCACCGCGCAAATGGCCGATGTGCACCGGGTCGAAAGTCCCGCCCAGTACGCCAATGCGACGAGGTTGTGGCTCGCTGGCGGTCACTTGGGCTGTCGGGTCAAGGTCGCCCAACTCAGACCGACGCCTGACCGCGTAACTGACCATCACCGACCACGATGTACTTCTCGCAGGTCAGCCCTTCGAGGCCCACCGGGCCGCGGGCGTGCAGCTTATCAGTAGAAATGCCAATCTCGGCACCCAATCCGTATTCAAAGCCATCGGCAAAACAGGTCGGCGTATTGATCATCACCGACGAAGAATCGACTTGCGCCACAAAACGCCGGGTGTCTGCGAGGTTTTCGCTGACAATCGAGTCAGTGTGATGGGAGCCGTACTTGTTAATGTGCTCGATGGCCTGGTCCAGTCCGTCGACCACGCGGATCGACAGGATCGGCGCCAGGTATTCGGTGGTCCAGTCGTCTTCAGTGGCCAGCGCTGCGTCGATGATCGCTCGCGTGCGTTCGCAACCGCGCAGCTCGACGCCTTTTTCGCGGAACTGTGCAGCCATCGACGGCAGGAAATCCTTGGCAACGGCCTGATCCACCAGCAGCGTTTCCATCGCGCCGCAGATGCCATAACGGTAAGTCTTGGCGTTGAAGGCGATGCGCTGGGCTTTGGGCAGATCGGCGTGGGCACTGACATACACGTGGCAAATGCCGTCCAGGTGTTTGATCACTGGCACGCGGGCATCGCGACTGACCCGCTCGATCAGGCCTCGGCCGCCACGGGGCACGATGACGTCGACGTATTCGGGCATGGTGATCAGCGCGCCGACGGCGGCGCGATCGGTGGTTTCGACCACTTGCACCACGGCGGCCGGCAGCTCGGCCTCGGCCAGGCCACGCTGGATGCAGGCGGCGATGGCACGGTTGGAATGAATCGCCTCGGAGCCGCCACGCAGAATGGTTGCGTTACCGGACTTCAGGCACAGGCTGGCAGCGTCGATCGTCACATTGGGCCGGGATTCGTAGATGATCCCGATCACGCCCAACGGTACGCGCATCTTGCCGACCTGAATGCCCGACGGACGGAAGCTCATGTCGCGGATCGCACCAACCGGGTCCGGCAATGCCGCCACCTGACGCAAGCCGACGATCATGCCGTCGATGCGCTCCGGGGTCAGCGCCAGACGCTCAAGCAATGCCGGCTCAAGACCATTGGCACGACCAGCGGCCAAATCCAGTTCATTGGCAGCCGTCAGCTCGGCGCGTGCAGCATCCAGCGCATTGGCAGCCGCTTGCAGCGCGCGGTTCTTCTGCGCAGTGCTGGCACAGCCAATCACGCGAGAAGCCTCGCGGGCAGCGCGACCCAGGCGGGTCATGTAGTCAAGAACGGACTCAGTCATGGTCTGGAGTGGTCTTTGCTAAGGTCTTGGTAAAGTAAAGCGGCAGATTATAGCTGTCGCGCCCCCCGACTAACAGCAGTGACGGGCGGATGGTCGAAATGGAGGGCGATTTGCCGACGTTCAGCCGTGATTAAGCTGCAAATTGTTATCATCGCCGCTCAATCAGCCCTGAATAATGCCGTTCATTATGTCAAACCTGACTGTTAACACGTCCGCCGCGCCCCCTCCCACAGGGCTCCCGGACGCCTTTTTCGACAGAGACGCCCAAACGCTGGCCCGGGATTTACTGGGCAAAATCATCCGCCACCGGGTCGGCGACCTGTGGCTCAGTGCTCGCATCATCGAGACCGAAGCCTATTACTGCGAAGAAAAAGGCAGCCACGCGTCCCTTGGCTACACAGAAAAGCGTAAGGCTTTGTTTCTGGATGGCGGCCACATCTATATGTATTACGCCCGTGGTGGCGACTCCCTGAACTTCAGCGCCAAAGGTCCCGGCAACGCGGTATTGATCAAATCCGCCTATCCATGGGTCGACGAATTGAGCGGGCCGGCGAGTCTGGCGCAGATGCTGGTGAACAATCCTGATGCTCAAGGACGGCCTCGTCCCTCGCAAAAGCTGTGCGCTGGACAGACATTGCTTTGCAAGTCGCTGGGCCTGAAGGTGCCGGTCTGGGACGCCAAACGCTTCGATCATGAAGTGCTGCTGGTGGAAAATGTCGGCCCGGCACCGGTTCACATCATCCAGACCACGCGCCTGGGCATCCCCCAGGGACGCGATGAGCATTTGATGTACCGCTTCGTCGATGCGGCTTACGCGCCGTATTGCACGCGCAATCCGTTGCGACGGGGGCAGGTTGAAGGTCGCGATTATTTTTTACTGACTTGATGCTGGAAACGATCCCACAGGGTTTTGCAGTATTTGGAAGCTACGTTTGCCCTTTTGCGGCCAACTGAACATTCGATGGAGTTGTTTTTATGGGCCCATGGCTCGATAGCGTGACCGGTTGGTTGGCGGCTAACCCGCAATGGCTGGCAGCGGCGATATTCATAGTGGCCTTTGTGGAGTGCCTGGCGATTGCCGGGCTGATCGTGCCCGGCACGGTTTTGCTGTTTGCCGTAGCGGTACTGGCTGGTAGTGGTGCGCTGTCATTGAGCGAAACGTTATTGCTGGGGTTCGTCGCCGGGGTGCTGGGCGATGTCGTCTCCTATTTCATCGGTCGACATTTCCACCAGAACATCCGGCGCCTGCCGGGTTTGCGTCATCACCCGGAATGGATCGCCGGCGCCGAGTCGTATTTCCAGCGCTACGGCATTGCCAGTCTGCTGGTCGGGCGCTTTATCGGCCCGCTACGGCCGATGCTGCCGATGGTCGCCGGGATGTTCGACATGCCCTTCCCACGCTTCGCTGCCGTCAGTCTGCTGGCCGCCGCAGGCTGGAGCGTTGCCTACCTGCTGCCCGGTTGGGCCACGGGCGCCGCCATCCGCCTGCCACTGCCGGACGGGTTCTGGCCCGAGGCCGGGGTCGTCGCAGGCAGCATCGCCGTCATGGTGAGCTTGAGCATTACCAGCAGCATGCGTCGCCATCGCAAGGCAACGGTGCTGATTAGCGGCATGAGCTTTCTGATTCTGCTGGGACTGTTCATCGGCTACCCGCACCTGACCGCCCTCGATCAAGGCGTGATGACCCTGGTGCAGGAACACCGCAGCCCGATGCTCGATGAAGTCGCCGTCACCTTCACGCTGATCGGCGAGTTCCGCAACATGCTGGTGTTCAGCGCCCTGCTGACCGGTTTGCTGCTGCTCACCCGGCAATGGCGCCAGGCTATCTTCGCTGGCGGCACCCTGCTCTTCACCGCCCTGGGCAACACATTCACCAAGCAGTTTTTCGCCCGCATCCGCCCGGAAGTGCTGAGCGATCCGTTCACCAGCTACAGCATGCCCAGCGGTCACGCCTCGGGGTCATTCGCCTTGTTCCTGACCCTGGCCGTGCTGGCCGGTCGCGGCCAACCGCCGCGCATGCGCCTGACGTGGTTGCTGCTCGGCTGCTTGCCGGCGCTGGCGATTTCCCTGTCCCGGGTGTATCTGGGCGCGCATTGGCCAACGGATGTGCTGGCCGGCGCAATGCTGGCGGTGTGCGTGTGCGCGGCGAGCCTGTGGCTGAGCCAACGCCAGACGCCGCTCAACCCGATGCCACGCAAGGTCTGGTGGCTGGTATTGCCTCCAATGGTGGCACTGTTCGGGTTCTTCGCACTGCGGTATTTGCCGTCTGCGATGCTGCGGTATGCCTACTGATCAGGCAAACAACTCACCCTGCAACTCATCGAGCAGCGCCTGGATCGCATCCAGTCGCTGCTGCGGGTCATCGAGTTGCAGCAGATCGATCTTGTCCACTTCGGCAAACGGCAGCAGATACGCCAGTTGATTGGCCAGCGACTGTTGTCCGGTCGCTTCAGTGCCCATGTTCAGCGCCTCGACCATCGGGTGTTCGGCCAGAGCCTTGAGCAACGCCACCAGGTCGGCGTCTTCGTCCTGCAATGGTTGCTCAGGCTCATCTTCCAGCCACTCGACGTCAGCGATGGTCAAATGATCGCGCTGCACCTCGGAGCGCAACACGTGAAAACGCCGTCCGCCCTGCACCCGGATACCCAGCAGGCCATTGTCCTGTTGCTTGAAATCGGTGATCAGCGCTTCACACCCCACCAACGCGTAACCCGCCGGCGCAATGCCGACCTCTTCGCCGTCGAGGATGCACACCACACCGAAGCCACTGCCCTGTTTCATGCAGCGACTGATCATGTCCAGGTAGCGCGCCTCGAAGATCTGCAAGTCGAGGATGCAACCAGGAAACAACACCGTGTTCAGCGGAAAAAGCGGCAAGCTCATAGACAATTCCTTACACCACCATCGACACCGCCAACGGCAGAAACACCGCCGTGGCCACGCCCATCAGACTCATCGCCAGCGCCGCGAAGGCGCCGCATTCTTCACTTTCCTGCAAGGCCACTGACGTGCCGACGGCGTGGGCGGTCATGCCCAGTGCCATGCCGCGCGCTTCAGGGCTGTGCACCCCGAGCCGGGTCAACAGGCTCGGCCCGAAGATCGCACCGATCACGCCGGTGATCAACACGAACACCGCCGCCAGCGCCGCGACGCCACCGATTTGCTCGGCCACCAGCATCGCAATGGGCGAGGTCACTGACTTGGGCGCCATGGTCATGAGGATCATGTGTTCAGCCCCAAACCACCAGCCCAGCAACACTCCCATGCCCGTGGCGACCACGCCGCCTATCACCAGCGTAGTAAATATCGGCCAGAACAACTGCCGAATCCGCCGCAGATTAAGGTAAAGCGGCACCGCCAGCGCCACCGTCGCCGGCCCGAGCAGGATACTGAGGATCTCGGTGCTCTTGCGGTATTCAACGAAGGTGATGCCAGACACCGTCAGTACGCCAATCACCAACAGCATGGACACCAGCACCGGCTGCAGAAAGATCCAGCGGGTTTTCTCGAACGCCGCCAGCACCAGCTGATAGGCGCCCAACGTAACGCCAATGCCGAACAACGGGTGATGAATCACCGAGTCCAGCGCGCCGTGCCAGTCGAGGATCATGAGTGATCTCCGCGACGGGCATGACGCTTGACCATGCGCTGCATCAGCACCCCGGCAAATGCCATGGACAGCACCAGCGACAACACCAGCGCGCCAACGATGGCCCAGAAGTCCGCGGCAATGTCCTTGGCGTACACCATGACGCCCACGGCGGGCGGCACCAGCAGCAACGGCAAATAGCGCAGCAGACTGCTGGCCGCCAGGTTCAAAGGCTCACCGACTTGCCCGCGTGAAATCAGGTACACCAGCAACAGCAGCAGGCCGACAATCGGCCCGGGCAATACCGGTAAAAACAAATGATTGAGGGCTGTGCCCAGCAATTGGAACAGCACCAGCCAGGTCAGGCCACGTAACAACATGCCGCATCTCCCCACGCTCTCCCCACAAATCAGGGGCCGGGCATTATAAGCACGTCAACGCTATGGACCGGCATTCGCCAAAAGCATGGTCAGTTGACCGGAGCAAATTGCCATGTTGATCTAAAGTGGTTCGCAGGGAGGTCAAATCCCCCCACCCGAAAAACTATAAATCCGATGAAACCCAAGGAGAGTCTCAATGCCCTATGTTCCCGTTGCAGAGCTCAAAGATTATGTCGGCAAGGAACTTGGACGTTCCGAATGGCTCACCATCGATCAAGAGCGCATCAACCTGTTCGCAGAAGCCACAGGCGATTATCAGTTCATCCACGTCGACCCGGTCAAAGCCGCGCAAACACCCTTTGGCAGCACGATTGCCCATGGATTCCTGTCCCTGTCGCTGATGCCGAAGCTGATGGAAGACATTCTGGTCCTGCCTGAAGGGGTCAAGATGGTCGTCAACTACGGACTGGACAGCGTACGTTTCATCCAGCCGGTGAAGGTCAACTCCAGGGTTCGACTCAAAGTCGACATGAACGAGGTCACCGAGAAAAAACCCGGCCAATGGCTGCTCAAAGCCACCGCCACACTTGAGATCGAAGGTTCGGACAAACCGGCGTATATTGCCGAGCCGCTGTCCCTCTGTTTCGTCTGATACATGCCTGATTGCGAAACAGCTAACGCTGTTTCGCGCCGCGTCTCTATATATACGACACATAGCTGCGGCATACTCGGTCGCCTAATTGCCCGGATCCCGCTATGCGCTCACTCGCCCTCCTTGCTTTGACCCTGTTGCTTACCGCTTGCGGTGATGGCGAATCGCTGTTGCCCCCCGATGCCCGCTTGCCGGACGGTGGGCGCTATCGCGGTGATCTGGTCAATGGCCTGCTGCAAGGCCAGGGCCGGGTCGACTACCCGAACGGCAGCTGGTATGCCGGCGAATTCGACAAGGGCCAATGGCATGGCCAGGGCGAATGGCATGGCAGCAACGGCGAAGTCTATCGCGGGCAATTCAACCAGGGGTTGTTCGACGGCCAAGGCACGCTGACCACCAACGGCAGCAGCTACACCGGCGGGTTCAAGCTCGGGCGCCGCGACGGTGAAGGCACGCTCAAAGAAAACGGCATGACCTACCGCGGTGAATTCAAGGCCGATCAGTATTCAGGGCTCGGTCGTCTCGAACTTGAAGACGGCAGCTCCTATCAGGGCCAATTCACCAACGGCAAACCCAACGGTGAAGGCCAGCGCGGCGATGCCAGCGGCAATCAGTTCACCGGGCACTTCGTCAACGGACAACTGGAAGGCAACGGCACCTTCAACAGCGCTGACGGCGATATCTACGTCGGCGGTTTCAAGAACAATCAACTGAACGGCAAGGGCCGCTACGAAAATGCCGACGGCGATGTCTGGCTGGGTCAGTTCAAGGACGGCTCGCTGAACGGCAAGGGCGAGTTGATCGGCGCCGATGGCAGTCATTACGTCGGCCAGTTCAGCGACTGGCGCTTCAGCGGCGAGGGCCGTTTGAACCTGCCCGACGGCAGCTTCTACGTCGGCCAGTTCGATGCAGACGCCTATTCGGGTCGCGGCACGCTGGTGCTGACGGACGGCACGGTACAAAGCGGTACGTGGGCCAATGGTCAGCGTGTGCGCGATGCCGATGGCAAATTGTTGCCCGACAGCCTGGAACTCGGCTTGCTGGCCCAGGGCCGCTTGCTCGACGATGCACTGACCAAGGTGCCAGCCTCTACGCCAGCGGTTGAGCTCTACACCTTGACCGTGGGCGGTGACGGCAAACAGAGCGTATTCCTGCGCGAATCCGATTACGTCAGCAACATGCTAAACAGCCGCTTTGGTGCCTACGGCCAGATCCGCCTGGTCAACCATCGCGATCACCTTGTAGACCGGCCGATGGCCACCCGGGAAAACCTGCGCCGCGCGGCACTGACCCTCGCCGAACGCAGCGGACCGGAAGATTTGATCTTCATCTACCTGACCAGCCACGGCACCAGCGAACATGAACTGGTACTCGACCAGCCGCGTATGGAGCTGGCCGACTTGCCGGCCGACGAACTGGCCGCGGTGCTCGCGCCCCTGAAGAATCGCGACAAGATCATCGTCATCTCGGCCTGCTACTCCGGCGGTTTCCTCCCTGCTCTCAAGGACGAACGCACGCTGATCATGACCGCCTCGCGGGCCGACCGAGTGTCTTTCGGCTGCTCGGAAGAAGCCAACTTCACCTACTTCGGCGACGCGCTGTTCGCCCAGGCGTTGAACCAGACCGACGACCTCGAGCAAGCCTTCAAGCTGGCCAAGGCCACGGTGGCTGAACGTGAACTGGCTGACAGCTTCGAAGCCTCTGAACCGCAGATCTGGGCACCGAAAACCGTCCTCTCCCACTGGCAGCTCTTGCGCAAGCAGCAGGCACGAAAAGCTTTGCAAAGTGTCTCTATAAGCAGCAGGGATGCAAACAGCAACTAAGCTGAACAGTATCAAGGGGGAAACACTATGTACTTGACGCCTCAGCATGTATTGCTTGCCGGTGCTACCGGGCTGACCGGTGAACATTTGCTTGATCGCTTGCTCAATGAGCCAACGATTTCAAGGGTACTGGCCCCCTCACGCCGGCCATTGGCCGAGCATCCTCATCTGGAAAACCCGGTCGGCGACCCGGCGGTGTTTTTGCCGCAACTCAACGGTCGCGTCGACATTGCCTACTGCTGCCTTGGCACCACGATCAAGCAGGCTGGTTCCGAACAAGCCTTCCGCGCGGTCGACCTGGACATGGTGGTGGCGTTCGCCAAGCGTGCTCGGGAAATGGGCGCACGGCACCTGATCGTGATCAGTGCCTTGGGAGCCGATCGCAGGTCGCCTGTTTTCTACAATCGGGTCAAAGGCGAGATGGAACACGCGTTGATCGCACAGAATTGGCCGCAACTGACCATTTGTCGGCCGTCATTGCTGCTGGGCGATCGCGTGGAACCGCGTATGGCGGAACAAATTGCCGGACCGTTGTCGCGACTGATCCCCGGAAAATATCGCGGCATCGAGGCCTGCCAATTGGCGCGGGCGATGTGGCGATTGGCGTTGGAAGAGCAGGATGGAGTGCGGATTGTCGAGTCGGATGAATTGCGCAAACTCGGCAAATAACTCTTCATCGACTGTACCGACACCTTCGCGGGCAAGCCCGCTCCCCCATTTGACCGTGGTCGCTCGGACAATTCGGTTAATGTGGGAGCGAGCCTGCTCGCGAAGGGCGCGACAGACACCGAATTAATGCCGAACGCTACATCCCGCCAGTTGCCTGGAAGCTGACGCCGATCACCGTCAACACCGACAATGGCAGCAACAGCGTATCGAGCAATGCGCTGGCCGGCAGGTCGACACCGGGATAGCTCGGGGCTTCAGCACCAAAACGGTCCTTCGCGCAGCAACCGCCGTTCATCGCATACAAATCCAGACGCGTCCCCGAGTACACCACGGGCGCCCCGGGTTTGGCCGCATCGAGGGTGCGCGCCGTGGCGCAACCCGTCAGCTGCAACACCAGCACCATGATCAGCAGCTTATTCATCGCTGCTCAAATGGTGTTCCCCCCAGCGCGGAAGCATGTCTTGCGGGATGTTCAGCAGATTGAGAATCCTCGCCACCACAAAGTCGATCAAGTCATCGATGGTCTGCGGCTGATGATAGAAACCTGGCGAGGCCGGCAAAATCGTCACGCCCATGTTCGACAACTTGAGCATGTGCTCCAGATGGATGCTCGAATACGGTGCCTCACGCGGCACCAGAATCAGCTGGCGACGCTCCTTCAGCGTGACGTCGGCCGCCCGCTCGATCAAGTTGTTGCAGGCGCCGGTCGCAATCGCCGACAGCGTCCCGGTCGAGCACGGCACCACCACCATCGCCGCTGGCGCACCGGAGCCCGAGGCTACCGGCGACATCCAGTCTTCCTTGCCGTACACCTTGATCTGCCCGGCGGCGGCGCCGGTGTATTCGGTCAGGAAAGCCTGCATCGTCTGCGGTTTGGCGGGCAGCGTGACGTCGGTTTCGGTGGCCATCACCAGTTGCGCTGCCTTGGAGATCAGGAAATGCACCTCGCGGTCTTCGCGGATCAGACAGTCGAGCAGACGCAAGCCGTACTGGGCGCCCGAAGCGCCCGTCATCGCCAGGGTGATGCGTTCCGGGCCGCTGTTCATTTGAGCGCCTCGGCGAGCTTGCCGTGCAGGCCGCCGAAGCCGCCGTTGCTCATGATGACCACATGGGTGCCCGGTTGAGCCTGGGACTTCACGCGCTCAATGATGCCTTCCAGCGAATCACTGACGATCGATGGCACGGTGCACAACGCAGCGGTCGCGCCCAAGTCCCAGCCGAGGTTGGCCGGGGCGTACCAGATCACCTGATCGGCATCGACCACGCTTTCCGGCAAGCCATCGCGGTGGGCGCCAAGTTTCATGGAATTGGAGCGAGGCTCGATGATCGCAATCAACGGCGCATCACCGATGCGCTTGCGCAGGCCATCAAGGGTTGTGGCGATGGCCGTCGGGTGGTGAGCGAAGTCGTCATAGATGGTGATGCCGCGAACTTCGGCGACTTTTTCCATCCGGCGCTTCACGCTTTTGAAGGCGCTCAATGCAGCTATGCCCATCGACGGCACGACGCCGACGTGGCGGGCAGCAGCCAGCGTGGCCAAGGCATTGGCGACGTTGTGCTGGCCAGTCATGTCCCACTCGACCACGCCTTGGGCGACGCCTTCGAACATCACTTCAAACTTCGAGCCGTCTTCGCTGAGCAGTTTGACCTGCCACTGACCTCCGGCGCCGGTGGTTTGCACCGGTGTCCAGCAGCCCATCTCGATGACACGCTGCAAGGCAGGTTCCGTCGTCGGGTGGATCACCAGGCCTTCGCTCGGAATGGTCCGCACCAAATGGTGGAACTGGCGCTCGATGGCCGGCAGATCGGGGAAGATGTCGGCATGATCGTATTCGAGGTTGTTCAGGATCGCCGTACGTGGGCGGTAGTGAACAAATTTCGAGCGCTTGTCGAAAAACGCGCTGTCGTACTCGTCGGCTTCGATGACGAAGAACGGCGTATCGCCCAAGCGGGCCGACACCGAGAAATTCTGCGGCACGCCGCCAATCAAGAAGCCCGGGCTCATGCCCGCGTGCTCCAGGACCCAGGCGAGCATGCTGCTGGTGGTGGTTTTGCCGTGGGTGCCGGCGACGGCCAGGACCCAGCGACCTTGCAGCACGTGATCCGCCAGCCATTGCGGGCCGGAGACGTAAGGCAGGCCTTTGTTCAACACGTATTCCACGGCCGGGTTGCCGCGGGACATTGCGTTGCCGATCACCACCAGATCCGGTGCCGGATCGAGTTGAGCGGGATCGTAGCCTTGGGTCAACTCAATGCCCTGCGCTTCAAGCTGAGTGCTCATCGGCGGATAGACGTTGGCATCGGAGCCCGTCACGTGATGACCCAGCTCTTTGGCCAGAACCGCCATCGAACCCATGAAAGTGCCGCAGATACCAAGAATATGAATGTGCATTAGTCGACCTCGTAAAACATGGCCGCAGGTTAGCGTAGGGAGGGGGAAATCGCACCTTGTGTTTCGGTCTCACGGACGCCATCGTCGGAATGCCGCCCAGACCAAGCCCACTCCCACAGGGTCCAACGGCGTTCGGATAATTGATCGTTCCCACGCTCCGCGTGGGAATGCAGCAAGGGACGCTCTGCGTCCCAACAGCGGACGCGGAGCGTCCGGGGAGGCATTCCCACGCAGAGCGTGGGAACGATCAGCGCTACAAAGCCTCTACCTGGCAATCCCGTGCTTGCGCAGTTTTCGATAAAGCGTATTGCGGCTGACGCCGAGCTGTTCTGCTGTATTCGTCATATGCCAGCGCGTCTGCTCCAGCGCATTGAGCAAGGCCAATCGCTCGGCATCGTCCAGCGGATGCTCGGACGGTTCTTCAACGACCACAGCCGGCAATGGCCGAACCTGACGAATCATCGCCGGCAGATCTTCCAGCCCGATCCGTCCACCGTCACACAGCGCCGCCAAGGTGCGCAGCACATTGCGTAATTGCCGCACGTTTCCCGGCCATGCGAAGCCCAGCAACGCCTGCCGTGCCGGCTCATCGATCACCACCGTCTCACCGCCCGCCTCTTCAGCCAGCAAAAAGTCGAGCAGTTGCGATTTATCACTGCGATCGCGCAACGCCGGCAACGCCACTTCCAACCCATTGAGCCGGTAATACAGATCCTCACGGAAACTGCCGTCCTGCACGCGCCCCAGCAAATTACGGTGCGTGGCGCTGATGATCCGCACATTGACCGGCTCCGGCTCACCACCGATCGGCACCACCTGGCGATCTTCCAGCACTCTTAATAGCCGGGTCTGCAATGCCAACGGCATGTCGCCGATTTCATCGAGGAACAAGGTCCCGCCGTCGGCCTGCTGCAACTTGCCGCGCATGCCTTCCTTGCGCGCGCCGGTGAAACTGCCGCCGCGATAACCGAACAGTTCGCTCTCGATCAGGCTTTCGGGAATGGCCGCACAATTGAGGGCAACGAAGGCTTTTTCGGCCCGTTGACTGGCCTGGTGCACGGCTTTGGCGAACGCTTCTTTGCCAGAACCGGTTTCGCCGTTGATCAACAGCGGCACGTCCCGTTCGAACACGCGCAGGGACTTGCGGAAATCTTCCTGCAACGCGATATCGCCAATACAAATCCCCGACAGGCGCGCCGGCTCGGCAATCACCGGACGTTGCACCACCGGCACCGGAATGCTGCGTGGCTGCCCACGCAACAGCGCAAACAGACTCCGCCCGTCTCGGGTGCGCAGCGGCCAACTGGCGCTGGCGTTCACGCTCGCGCGGCCGAGCAACTCATCCAGCGAGCAATCGAAAAACGCCTCGACCGGCTGCCCCAATAATCCGCAGCGACCATGCCCCAGCAGGTTCAGGGCACTTTGATTGACGGCACTGATCCGCCCTTCTCCGTCAAACGCCAGCAACCCTTCGCTGAACAGCCCGACGGACTCGGCCTGCAGGTGAAAACGCAACAGCCATTGATTGTCGAAGTAGCGCAGGAAATAGCAGCTCTCGATCATCTTCGCCGACAGATTGACCAGTGCCATGGTGTGAAACTGGCTCTGACGCGAAACCTCGTGACGCGCCGAAGACACGTCGAGCACCGCCAGCAGCTCGCCATGCGGGTCGAACACCGGGCTCGCCGAGCAGGTCAGGCCCGTGTGGCGACCGCGAAAGTGTTCGTCCTGGTGGATGGTCAGCGACTGACGCTCCACCAGGCAGGTGCCGATGCCGTTGGTGCCTTCGCAGGCCTCGCTCCAGTCGGCGCCGAGCCAGAGCCCGGCACGCTCGAAAATCTTGCGTTCGGCGGGCGCTGTGACGCAATTGAGGATCACGCCACGGGCGTCGGTCAGCAGCACCGCGTGGCCGGCGCCGGAAAGTTGCTGATGCAGGCTGGTCATTTCGTTGCCGGCGATGTGCAGCACTTGCTGCAGGCGCTCGCGGCTTTCCAGT
Source organism: Pseudomonas sp. JAI111 (assembly GCF_024809425.1). Lineage (NCBI taxonomy): Bacteria > Pseudomonadati > Pseudomonadota > Gammaproteobacteria > Pseudomonadales > Pseudomonadaceae > Pseudomonas > Pseudomonas sp. JAI111. The sequence goes on from NZ_JANUCB010000008.1 coordinate 232,002, forward strand.
ACGCGGCCGTGCTCCAGCACCGTCGGCGCTACGGTCAGGGCCGGGTCGAGGTGATAGTCCTCAAGACACCGCAGCCAGGAACGGGCAATCGACGGATCGCTGCCCGGGCCGTGCAGGTGGGATTTGCCCTGAGTGACCGTCAGGACCTGCTGGGCATGGCGACTCAAATGGTTGTCGTGCATTTTCTTATTGTTCTCCCCGAGCGGTTTTCACCGCCCCCGTAGGAGCTGTCGAGTGCAACGAGGCTGCGATCTTTTGATCTTGCTCTTAAAAAACAACATCAAAAGATCGCAGCCTCGTTGCACTCGACAGCTCCTACAAGGGTTATGCGGCTGTAGCGAGCATCCTCCAGCCTAGCCGGCATTGCAATGGTGGCAAGACCGCTCGGTCACAGGTTGTGCCACAAGCGGTACAAAGTGTCACGGCGACTGTACCGAAAGCGTCACAGCGGCGTTCCGCCCGTCCGACAAAAACAGCGCAAGGCCTTGATTTACCTGACCTGCAAGGCAGTGGCCCGACCTTTGCTCTACGCTTATAGCAAGCGCACATGCGCTCTCTCTTATAAGTACAAAAGCCAAGGAGAAATCACTATGCGTTACGCTCACCCCGGTACTGAAGGCGCTATCGTTTCGTTCAAGAGCAAGTACGGTAATTACATCGGCGGCGAGTTCGTCGCGCCTGTCAAAGGTCAGTACTTCACCAATACCTCGCCAGTGAATGGCCAACCGATTGCCGAATTTCCGCGCTCCACGGCCGAAGACATCGACAAAGCCCTGGACGCCGCCCACGCCGCTGCCGATGCCTGGGGCGCCACGTCCGTCCAGGCGCGCTCGCTGGTGCTGCTGAAAATCGCCGACCGCATCGAACAGAACCTGGAACTGCTGGCAATCACCGAATCCTGGGACAACGGCAAAGCCGTGCGTGAAACGCTCAATGCCGACATCCCGCTGGCCGCGGACCATTTCCGCTACTTCGCCGGTTGCATTCGTGCCCAGGAAGGCAGCGCCGCCGAGATCGACGGCAACACCGTGGCTTATCACATCCATGAACCGCTGGGCGTGGTCGGGCAGATCATCCCTTGGAACTTCCCGATCCTGATGGCCGCGTGGAAACTTGCCCCGGCCCTGGCTGCCGGTAACTGCGTCGTGCTCAAGCCTGCCGAGCAAACGCCACTGGGCATTACCGTGCTGATGGAGCTGATCGGCGACCTGCTGCCGCCGGGCGTGCTGAACGTGGTGCAAGGCTTCGGCAAAGAAGCCGGCGAAGCGCTCGCCACCAGCAAACGCATCGCCAAGATCGCCTTCACCGGCTCAACCCCGGTCGGCTCGCACATCATGAAATGCGCAGCTGAAAACATCATTCCGTCCACCGTGGAGCTGGGCGGCAAGTCGCCGAACATCTTCTTCGAAGACATCATGCAGGCCGAACCGACCTTCATCGAAAAAGCCGCCGAAGGCCTGGTGCTGGCGTTCTTCAACCAGGGCGAAGTCTGCACCTGCCCTTCGCGCGCCCTGGTGCAAGAATCGATCTACGACGAGTTCATGAAAGTGGTCATGAACAAAGTCCTGCAAATCAAACGTGGCGACCCGCTGGACACCGACACCATGGTCGGCGCCCAGGCGTCCGAGCAGCAATTCGACAAAATCCTTTCGTACCTGGAAATCGCCAAGGGCGAAGGCGCCGAACTGCTGACTGGCGGCAAGATAGAAAAACTTGAGGGCAACCTGGCGACCGGGTATTACATCCAGCCGACCCTGCTCAAGGGCACCAACAAAATGCGCGTGTTCCAGGAAGAAATCTTTGGCCCGGTGGTGAGCATCACCACGTTCAAGGACGAAGCCGAAGCCCTGGCCATCGCCAACGACACCGAGTTCGGCCTGGGTGCCGGCCTCTGGACCCGCGACATCAACCGCGCCTATCGCATGGGCCGCGCCATCAAGGCCGGTCGTGTGTGGACCAACTGCTACCACCTGTACCCGGCGCATGCCGCGTTCGGTGGCTACAAAAAGTCTGGCGTCGGGCGTGAAACCCACAAAATGATGCTCGATCACTATCAGCAGACCAAAAACCTGCTGGTGAGCTACGACATCAATCCGCTGGGCTTCTTCTAAAAACCGGGGGCGACACAGAAGTTTCTGTGTCGCCCTTCAAATGGCTATCGCGAGCAAGCCCGCTCCCACAGGGATTTGTGGTTATTCCCAACATTTTGGTTCACCCCAAAACCCTGTGGGAGCGGGCTTGCCCGCGATGGCGTCCTTAACGACAACATAAAAACATTGCCCTGCCGCTCTGGCACGGGCCTTGCGTGCCCGCTCCACACCCAAACGTCGTATCCGAAAGTCCAAAAGATCAAACAATAAAAAATACAGCGAGGACTTATGACTTCTTCCACACAGCTCAAACCCACACTCGGCACCCTGCATTTATGGGGTATTGCCGTCGGCCTGGTGATTTCCGGCGAGTATTTCGGCTGGAGTTACGGCTGGGGCACCGCAGGCACCCTGGGCTTTCTCGTCACCGCCCTGATGGTGGCGACGATGTACACCTGCTTCATCTTCAGCTTCACCGAATTGACCACCGCCATTCCCCACGCAGGCGGGCCGTTTGCCTATAGCCGGCGGGCCTTTGGCGAGAAAGGCGGATTGATCGCCGGCATCGCCACCCTGATCGAGTTCGTCTTTGCGCCCCCGGCGATTGCCATGGCTATTGGCGCCTATCTGAACGTGCAATACCCGGACTTGGACCCGAAGATCGCCGCCGTTGGCGCCTATTTTGTGTTCATGACCCTCAATATTCTCGGCGTCAGCATCGCAGCCACATTCGAACTGGTGGTCACCGTACTGGCGGTCGCCGAGCTGCTGGTGTTCATGGGCGTCGTTGCTCCCGGCTTCAGCTTCAGTAACTTCGTGCTCAATGGCTGGTCGGGCTCCAACGAATTCACCATGGCTTCGATCCCCGGCATCTTTGCGGCGATCCCTTTTGCCATCTGGTTTTTCCTCGCCATTGAAGGCGCGGCCATGGCGGCCGAAGAAGCCAAGGACCCGAAACGCACGATTCCCAAGGCCTATGTCAGCGGCATTCTGACCCTGGTGTTCCTGGCCATTGGCGTGATGGTGATGGCCGGCGGCGTTGGCGACTGGCGCCAACTGTCGAACATCAACGATCCACTGCCGCAGGCGATGAAAGCCGTAGTCGGCAACAATTCGAGCTGGATGCACATGCTGGTCTGGATCGGCCTGTTCGGTCTGGTGGCGAGTTTCCACGGGATCATCCTCGGCTACTCGCGGCAGTTCTTTGCCCTGGCCCGGGCCGGTTACCTGCCCCCTTCGCTGGCCAAGCTTTCGCGCTTCCAGACGCCACACCGGGCCATCCTGGCCGGCGGCGTGATTGGTATCGCGGCGATCTATAGCGACGGCCTGGTCAATCTGCAAGGCATGACCCTGACGGCGGCGATGATCACCATGTCGGTGTTCGGCGCCATCGTGATGTACATCATCAGTATGCTGAGCCTGTTCAAACTGCGTAAAACCGAGCCGAACCTGGAACGCACCTTCCGCGCGCCGGGCTATCCGATTGTGCCGGGGATTGCGCTGTTTCTGGCGGTGGTGTGCCTGGTGGCGATGGCCTGGTTCAACACGCTGATCGGCTGTGTGTTCCTCGGCTTCATGGCGGCCGGATACTTGTATTTCCAATTGACCGCCAAGCAGCGTTTCGATGCCCCGGCAGATGCGATGCTCGAAAGCGTCTGAGTTGCACCGGCGCCGGGCCAATCTGCCGGCGCCTGCCATATAGAAGTGCACACCAACCCTGTAGGAGCTGTCGAGTGCAACGAGGCTGCGATCTTGAAAGGCAAGATCAAAGGATCGCAGCCTCGTTGCACTCGACAGCTCCTACAGTGATTCATGATTTGGAGGACACCGTTCCATGGCCACATTTGCCCATTCCGTCGGCGCCCAGACCTATCGCTTCGCCAGCCTCAAAGACGTCATGGCCAAGGCCAGTCCCGCGCGTTCCGGGGACTTTCTGGCCGGCGTCGCGGCCCTCAACGATGGCGAGCGAGTGGCCGCGCAGATGGCCTTGGCCGACATCCCGCTGACGCACTTCCTGGAGGAAATGCTGGTTCCTTACGAGGCCGATGAAGTCACCCGGCTGATCATCGACACCCACGACACTCAGGCTTTTTCAGCCGTCAGCCACCTCACTGTTGGCGGTTTTCGCGACTGGCTGTTGAGCGACGCCGCTGACGAACAGAGCCTGCGCGCGCTCGCCCCCGGCCTGACCCCGGAAATGGCCGCCGCGGTGTCAAAGATCATGCGCGTGCAGGATCTGGTGCTGGTGGCGCAGAAAATCCGTGTCGTCACAAAATTTCGCGGCACGATGGGCCTGCGTGGACGTTTATCCACTCGCCTGCAACCCAATCACCCCACCGACGAACCGGCCGGCATCGCGGCGAGCATTCTCGACGGCCTGCTGTACGGCAACGGCGACGCGATGATCGGCATCAACCCGGCCACCGACAGCATCGCCTCGATCTGCGCCATGCTGGAAATGCTCGACGCGATCATCCAGCGCTACGAAATTCCGACCCAGGCCTGCGTGCTGACCCACGTCACGACCTCCATCGAGGCGATCAATCGCGGCGTTCCGCTGGACCTGGTGTTCCAATCGATCGCCGGCACTGAAGCGGCCAATGCCAGTTTCGGCATCAACCTGAATGTCCTGCAGGAAGGTTACGACGCCGGCCTGAGCCTGAATCGCGGAACGCTGGGCCGCAACCTGATGTATTTCGAGACCGGCCAGGGCAGCGCCCTGTCAGCCAACGCCCACCACGGCATGGATCAACAGACCTGCGAAACCCGCGCCTACGCCGTGGCACGCCATTTCAAGCCGTTCCTGGTCAATACAGTTGTAGGATTCATCGGTCCGGAATACCTCTACAACGGCAAACAGATCATTCGCGCCGGCCTCGAAGACCACTTCTGCGGCAAGCTGCTGGGCGTACCGATGGGCTGCGACATTTGCTACACCAACCACGCCGAAGCCGACCAGGACGACATGGACACCCTGCTGACCCTGTTGAGCGTGGCCGGGATCAACTTCATCATGGGCATCCCCGGCTCCGACGACATCATGCTCAACTACCAGACCACCTCGTTCCACGACGCCTTGTATGCCCGCCAGACACTGGGGCTGAAACCGGCGCCGGAGTTCGAACAGTGGCTGGCGAAAATGGGCATCCTCACCCAGGCGGATGGCAAGATTCACTTCGGTGACAGGCTACCGCCGGCTTTCCGCCAAGCGATGGCGCAACTGGGATGAGTGTTGAAATGGATAAACCGCCTGTAGATGCAGAAAATCCACTGCTGGAATTGCGTCGCCTGACGCCGGCACGCATTGCCCTGGGCCGCACCGGCACCAGCATGCCAACCAGCGCGCAACTGGATTTCCAGTACGCCCACGCCCAGGCTCGGGATGCGGTGCATTTGCCGTTCGATCATGCCGGGCTCAGCGCGCAATTGGCTGAATGCGGGCGCGACAGTCTGTTGCTGCATAGCGCCGCTGCCAACCGGGACAGTTACTTGCAGCGCCCCGATCTGGGGCGAAAGTTGAGTGATGAGTCGGCGCAGACCTTGCGCGATTACGCCTTGGCTCATCCTGGCGGCGTGGATCTGGCGATTGTCGTGGCCGATGGACTGTCGGCGCTGGCCGTTCATCGTCATACGCTGCCGTTTCTGGCGCGAATGGAAGAACAGATCAAGGCGGAAGGCTGGTCGGTGTCGCCGGTCATGCTGGTCGCCCAGGGCCGGGTCGCCGTGGCCGACGAGATTGGCGAGCTGTTGGGCGCAAAAATGGTGGTCATCCTGATTGGCGAGCGCCCGGGCCTCAGTTCGCCAGACAGCCTGGGGTTATATTTCACCTACGGTCCCAAGGTCGGGCTGACGGACGCCTACCGCAATTGCATCTCCAATGTTCGACTTGAGGGCCTGAGTTACGGCATGGCGGCACACCGCTTGCTGTACTTGATGCGTGAGGCTTGCCGGCGCCAACTGTCGGGCGTCAACTTGAAGGACGAAGCGCAGATTCACACCCTGGAGTCGGACGCAGGTGCGGACATGAAAGGTAATTTCCTGCTCAGTCCACCTGATGCCTGAACCGTTTCCGCATTGCGTTTGTGCTTTGATTTCAGGCAGGATCGATGCACGGCTGCCCGAGTGAAGAACCGTTCGCCGTCAGAGCACGTGATGACAGCCACTTGAAGACGAGACCTATCGATGCGGATTATTCAAGCGACCCTCGAACACCTGGACCTGCTGACCCCGTTGTTCGTCAAATATCGCGAATTTTATGGCGCCCTGGCGTATCCGGACTCGTCCCGGGCGTTCCTTGAGAAACGTCTGCGACGCAAGGAATCGGTGATCTACCTGGCACTGGCCGATTCCGACGACAAACTGATGGGTTTCTGTCAGTTGTATCCGAGCTTTTCGTCCCTTTCGCTTAAACGCGTGTGGATCCTCAACGACATCTACGTCGCCGAAGACGCCCGCCGCCAGCTGGTGGCCGACAACCTCATCCGCACCGCGAAGAAAATGGCCAAGGAAACCAATGCCGTGCGCATGCGTGTTTCCACCAGCAGCAACAATGAAGTGGCGCAGAAAACCTACGAGTCCATCGGATTCAAGGAAGACACCGAATTCAAGAACTACGTGTTGCCGATCAGCGACGAACTTTAAGGTTGCTCCTGTGTGGCGACGGGCCTGCCCCCGCTCGCCACAGGGTTGGTGTGCAGCCTGTCGGACCTCTGACATTCCCCGCTACAAACTCGACAGGTTTTTCACGAATCAAATCGTATAATGCCGCACTTTCCGGCTTGTACGAAAAACTACATTCGTCTGTAGGCTTTCGCGAAGTCATCCGCACAGGCCTGCAGAGTCGGGCCATCACGACAGGTGCCCTCCATGGATTTCAACCCGATCGACCTTATTCTGCATCTCGATGTTTACCTCGACTTGCTGGTAAAAAACTACGGGTTATGGATCTACGCCATCCTGTTTCTGGTGATTTTCTGCGAAACCGGTCTGGTGGTGATGCCGTTCCTGCCGGGTGATTCCCTGTTGTTCATCGCGGGCGCCGTAGCGGCCGGCGGTGGCATGGACCCGGTATTGCTGGGCGGCCTGTTGATGCTGGCGGCGATCCTCGGCGACAGTACCAACTACATCATTGGCCGAACGGCCGGCGAGAAGCTGTTCAGCAATCCAGACTCGAAAATCTTCCGCCGCGACTACCTGCAACAGACCCACGACTTCTATGACAAGCACGGTGGCAAGACCGTCACCCTGGCGCGCTTCCTGCCGATCATCCGAACGTTTGCACCGTTCGTCGCCGGTGTCGGCAAAATGCCTTACCTGCGTTTCTTTTCCTTCAGCGTCCTCGGCACCGTTTTTTGGGTGGGCGGCCTGGTGACCCTCGGTTACTTCTTCGGCAACGTCCCGTTCATCAAGAAAAACCTCTCGCTGCTGGTCGTGGGCATCATTCTGCTGTCGCTGCTGCCGATGATCATCGGTTTCATCCGCAGCCGTTACGGCAATGCCGCGTCCAAAGTCCAATAGCGCTGATCCACGATGTGGTCGCTTAGTGCCTGGCGTCGCCAGCGCACCCTGGCCAAACACCCGATTGCCGACGACCTGTGGCAACGGGTGCGTCACCACCTGAGTTTTCTCGATGGCATCAGCGCCGCTGAAGACCAGTGGCTGCGTGAAGCCTGCGTCTTGTTCCTGCAGGACAAGCACCTCACCGCCTTGCAGGGCGTCGAACTCCACCAGGAACAGCGCCTGCTGCTTGCCGCTCAGGCGCAATTGCCGCTGCTGCACCTGGGCGATCTGAACTGGTATCAGGGCTTCCACGAAATCGTCCTCTACCCCGACGACTTCCTCAGCCCCCAGCGTCATCGTGACGCCAGCGGCGTCGAACACGAGTGGGACGGCGAACACAGCGGCGAAGCCTGGCAGCAAGGCCCGATCATCCTCGCCTGGCCCGGTGTAATGGCCAGCGGCGGCTGGGAAGGCTACAACCTGGTGATCCACGAACTCGCGCACAAGCTCGACATGCTCAACGGCGACGCCAACGGCCTGCCGCCATTGCACCCTGACATGCGCGTCAGCGACTGGGCCAAGGTCATGCAGCAAGCCTACGACGACCTCAATCGGCAACTCGACCGCAATCCGGACGTCGAAACAGCCATCGACCCCTACGCGGCGGAAAACCCCGCCGAGTTCTTTGCGGTTACCAGCGAGTACTTCTTCAGCGCTCCGGATCTGCTGGTCGAGGCTTATCCCAAGGTCTATGAGCAGTTGAAGCTGTTTTACCGCCAGGACCCATTGGCCCGGCTGCGGCAACTTCTGGCCGAAGACCCGGTCTATCAGGCACGCGACTAAGGTCTACACGACCTCTGATCCATAGCAACGGTGGCGGAATATGCCTATAATCGCCGCCACTTTTTGGTCAATCCGGCCAAGTGTTTTTGGTCAACTAACGGGGGCACCGCCCAATGAGCTACAGCAAGATTCCGGCTGGCAAAGACCTGCCGAACGACATCTACGTCGCGATCGAGATTCCGGCCAACCACGCGCCGATCAAGTACGAAATCGACAAAGACAGCGATTGCCTGTTCGTTGACCGTTTCATGGCCACCCCGATGTTCTACCCGGCCAACTACGGTTACATCCCGAACACCCTGGCTGACGACGGTGATCCCCTCGACGTGCTGGTCGTGACCCCTTACCCGGTTGCTCCAGGTGCGGTGATCCGCGCTCGTCCAGTCGGCATCCTGAACATGACCGACGACGGCGGCGGCGATGCCAAAGTCATCGCAGTCCCACACGACAAGCTGTCCCAGCTGTACGTCGACGTGAAGGAATACACCGACCTGCCACCACTGCTGATCCAGCAGATCGAGCACTTCTTCGCGAACTACAAAGATCTCGAAAAAGGCAAATGGGTCAAGATCGAAGGCTGGGCCGGTGCAGATGCCGCTCGCGAAGCGATCACCAAGTCGGCTGCAGCTTATAAAGGCTGAGACGCCATTGGCCTTGCGCCACTGACGACTTGAAAAAAACCCCGGTTGATCCGGGGTTTTTTGTGGGCGCTCATAACGCGTATTAAACAGCGTGTTTATCTTTCGGCTGTTGCGGTTTTTTTCTGTTTAATTTGTTCCAAATACGTCTTACATCCGGTCGTAAATTTCCCGCCAAATTTGAACGGTTCGTTTATTCAAAGCCCCGCCCTGCGCCCGTAGACTCGTGTTTATGAAAAAGAACACTAGCGGCCCACGGTTCAAGGCGCTCCTCGAAAAAGCGAAGATCACGACGACAGGATTTGCTGCTTTTTTCGACACGGAAGCTCAAAACATCCACAACTGGTACACCCGCGGTGTGCCCGCCTACCGCATGGAAGAGGTCTCCAGATTACTCTCGGTCAACAGCGACTGGCTCAAGACAGGCGAAGGTCCACAGGACTCCAAACACCTGCACCTGCTCGACGAGTCGGGCAACACCTTCGACGCCCAGGCGATTCGTGGCATCTACACGGTCATCGAGCCCAGTGACGTCGAACTGCCCGTCTACATGGAAAGACCCATAAACCCGGGGTCCAGCAAAACCCACGTCGTCGAAGACCCTGGCCAGTCAATACGTCTGCCCAAAAGCCACCTCGACTCCCTGGAAATCAACCATGCGGATGTGTTCTGCGTGCAGATGGTCGGTAATGGCATGGGGGCAAGGATTGAGGATGGCTCCACACTCGCCGTCGACCGAGGGCTGACCAAGGTGATTGATGGAGAGATTTACGCGATTGAGCACGACGGAATGCTGCGAATCAAATACCTGCACCGGATGCCAGGCAATGCGTTGCGGTTGCGCAGCTACAACAAGGCCGAGCATCCCGACGAGATCTTCAATGCCGAACAGATTGATAAGCAGAACATCCGGGTATTGGGCTGGGTGTTCTGGTGGTCGACGTTGAACAAGCGGCGGCCGGTGGTGCCGTTTCTGTGACCCCTGCCCACGCCCACCGGCATCACACGATCCTGGTGGGAGCGGGCTTGCCCGCGAAGGCGATGCAACATTCACCCAAAAAATCCGGAAAGGTAGCCTGCCCCCAAGCCCCGACAGCTCTAATACGCACACCACACTGGGAATTCCCCAAAAAAATCAGTATGCTGCGCCCCACATTTGCGCATCGACCCGCCCCGCGGCCCGATCGCACCGACAAGGCAGATGATTTTCTCGCCAAGTCCCACAGCCGGACGCAAGATCCGGGTGTACGTTTTGAAGGCTGGCGCGGTTTACCAAAAATGAACCAAGCCAGTCCCCGAGAAGCCGGCCACAAGCCGGCTTTTTAATGCCTGAAAGCCAAGCAGAACTCCACAGTTTCAACGGAAAAGAACGAAGCGGTGGAGTCATTTTTCAAGCGAATGCTAATTTCCGCACCTGATTGAGCGACCGTCCAGCCACCAAACTACGCTCCAGGCACAGCGTGTGGTTACACATTGCGCCATGCGCCCCGTGCGTTAAATCCTCGCCAGCTAAAGGTTAAGAGGTCGGGAAGAGATAAACTCACAAATCTGCAACGCGCTCGGCCGTAATTTTTGTCCCGGGCCCTGAGTAGAGTCTTCCCATAAGCTCACCGACAATCTGTTCGGCGCGTTTGACGCTGATGTAGATCCTCGACGCCACATTTGTAGCCTCCACGCCAATCTCTTTGCACTGCAAGAGAATGTCGGCGCTGAGCATGATCGCTCCCAGGTGGGTGCGCATGTCGTGGCCAAGCACGCCAAAGCGAGATCGGGTTTCTTCGACGGCGCCCGAATAGCTTGCGACGGATTCGGCGATTGCTTGATCCACCGTCTCGTTGAAGCGCATCGTATCCTCGACATCGAAATCCGCCCCCGACTTGACACGTTGCAACCACACTATCAATACGCTCATGCGCAAGAGCCGATATTCGGAAATCGTCTGATTAATGGTGAAGCCTGCCATCAACCCCATCACGGGATGACTGTGAATAGCTGTTTCATGGTGCTGCGCAGCCATAGCGCTGTGCTGTTTGAAAGACCGCTCATGTGCAATTTGAGCCACCATTAAATCGCTGACAACCGCTTTAAGCATTTCTGTGGCATGGCCGCGCAATGCAACTGAGTTTGAATCACGGCTTGGCGCAAGAGTGACTGAGAACTTTTCCCAATTACTAATAATAGGATCGATATTTTCAAGAATAAAATCACCTAGACGCATATTGCTTCCTCGCCAGTCACGCTGCGCTCAACGCCGATTGAGAAAGTAATTAGAGAATGCGATCAGGGTCGCGCACAGTCATGGCTCACTATTGGAGTTTAATGAATGGCGGAAAGTTGCATTATTGTTGGATGATCAACGAAAGTACCTGCGATGCGTTCAATGATCACATGTATGGCCCCGCGATAGACGGCACTACAACTAGATTAAAGTCTTGTTTGAAGCGACGCTTGACTTGGTATAATCGCCAGGCATTAGATAATTCCCACCTCAAAAACCCGCGGACACAGGTCCGAACTGAGCTGTGCGCGTCTGGATTGTATGATGATCAAAAACACGGTTGGCGGCGCCACTACAAGCGAAACGGTCCATGTGGTCGATGATGACTCCAATACCCGCGCTGCGCTCTTTCAGTTGCTGACAATTGCCGGCTATCGGGTAAAGCTCCATGCCAGCGCTGCCGAGTTTTTAAAAGCCTACGACGGCCTTCCTTCGTGCCTGATTCTTGATCTGGCAATGCCTAAAATGCGCGGCGAGGTGCTACTGGACAATATCGTACAGCTCAAACTGAATGTGGTCGTATTGATCATGACCGGACATGCCACCATTGAAGCTGCAATCCGGGTTACCCGTGCCGGCGCGCTGGGGTTATTGCAAAAACCTTTCAATAGCGTCGAGCTATTGAAAACAGTTGAAGACATTTTCCACAAGGCTAGACCGGTGTTTGCTCGCCGTGCCTTGGCTGATGACTACCGACAGCACCTGAGCAGCCTGACGGCCCGAGAGCGGGAGGTGTTTGACCTGATGGTGGCAGGTATGACCAGCCAGGAAATAGCAGCGCTCCTGGGTAACAGCAAAAAAACCATCGATATCCATCGAGCCCGGGTCATGCAAAAAATGGGGGCCCGCGCTATCTCGGAGTTGATCATGGGCTGGACACTGCTTTTTCGTGATCATTCGCCCGAGCACTATTAAGCGTTACAACCACTCCCGCATAGGTACCTATACCTACAGCGAACTTCTTCTACTTGCACAAAAAAAACGAGAGCATACATTGTGCTTCGAAGTACGCAATCGCACCGGCATTGCTAGGGATAGACGCGATTGAATCGCAAATAAACCAATGGCTATCTAGTCTGCAACCCTGAGAGCAGCAACCGTGGCCTGTGCTTGAGTATCTATAAGAAGAAACAGAACGCACCTATATTTAACTATCGTCCGACTACAGAACTTTTCCTGTGATGAATGCAGTGCGTTGCCGAAAATTATGCGACGGGCGTAAGTGCGCTCGTTACCTAATGACGGGATATAAATAATTGCCAGCGCAGTCACATAATTATTAAAGTTTCTAACCATAGCGTCGATAGTTATGGTGAGTTGGGAAAGTTCAATGCTGCCTGCGATCCGCAACCCTATCTGATGTATCAAGTCTTCCACTTTTGCATATAGCAATTAACGATCGCCTGTGCTCCCACGGGCTCCTGTATCAGGTAGAAATACCGAGGGCATCATCTTGCAAAAAAAATACGTGGCGCTAGCTCTATTGACCTTGAGCCAGGGAGCCTTTGCCGTACAACCTTTGGGCGCAGGCAGTCAGATACAACAAGTACCCGCTTCTCCAACACGCCAAAAAACAGAGCCGGAAATCCGTGTTCAACCGCGCTCGACAGCAAACGTGCCGGCCCAGAACAGTGCTCGCATAAAGGTCAATGCGCTACGCATCACTGGGCAAACTCTCTACTCAGAAGCCGAACTCCTTAAACTGACACGCTTTACGGCGGGTAACGAATTAAGCCTGGGCGATCTGCAGACGATGGCCGCGAGAATTGCCGACTTCTATCGTCAAAAAGGCTATTTCGTTGCGCAGGCTTACTTGCCTGCTCAGGAAATCAAAAACGGGGTCGTAACCATCGCGGTCATGGAAGGCCAGTATGGCGCCGTGACGGTGCGGAATCAGACGAACTTGTCTGACCGACTGGCCCGCGGCCCGGTGGACAACTTGCACAGCGGCGATACGATCAACTCCGGTCCCCTGGAAAGCGATCTCCTGCTGTTGTCGGACACTCCCGGCGTCGAGGTGCGTTCCACGCTAGTGCCAGGCGCCTCCGTCGGAGCGGCTGACCTCATCGTCGACGTTACGCCCGGACAGCGGGTAACCGGCAGCATCGACGCTGATAATGGAGGCAACCACTATACCGGCGAGTACCGTTTAGGCGGGACCCTGAATATCAACAATCTGGCTGGGCAGGGCGACGTTGCCACACTTCGCGCGCTCTCCAGTTTCGATGGTCTTGACTATGCTCGCGCCGCCTACCAGATGCAGTTTGGCAAGGCGACAGCGGGCGTCGCCTATAGCCGGCTGGATTATGAGATGGGTAGGGAGTTCAGTGATTTACGCGCAAACGGAACGGCGGACATCGCCAGTATCTATGGCAGTTACCCACTGCTTCGCTCCCGCAGAAGCAACATCTACGCTCAGCTCGGTTTCGATTACAAAACTTTTGAAGATCGCATCGATTCAATCCCGGCGCATGTCGACAGGAAAGTCGAGGTTCTCATGGCAACCCTACGCGGCGACCATCGTGATGACTTCGGCGGTGGAGGACTGACCGCGGGCTCCCTGACCTGGTCGACTGGCAACCTTGACATCCAGACCCCTGAGGCACGTGCGGTCGACGGACTCACCGCACGAACTAATGGGCATTACGACAAATTGGGTTTCAGTGCCATGCGCTTGCAACGTATCACCGATGCGTTCTCGCTCTACGGCGCAGTCAACGGGCAAGTGGCTTCCAAAAACCTCGATATCTCAGAAAAGATGTACCTCGGCGGCATAGACGGCGTAAGAGCTTATCCGCAGGGCGAAGCCTTTGGCGACGAAGGTTATTTGGCAACCGCGGAGGCCCGATACCTGTTGCCGCAATTCTCTCAACTACGGATGGGGCAATTGCAGCTGGTGAGTTTCGTCGACACCGGTACGGTCACCCTCAACGAAAATCGCTGGGACGGCTCGGACAGGACCAGAACATTAAGCGGGGCCGGTGTAGGCGTTAACTGGTTCGAGACTAACAACTTCTCCGTGAAGACCTACTACGCCCACAAACTGGGTGACGAGAAGTCTATCTCGGCGCCGGATTCGAGCGGGCGCTTCTGGGTCCAGATGGTCAAATATTTTTGATCGCCGACTTGGTTACCGCAACGAATCCTGGGCTAGCAATGCCTGAACAGAGTAGGTACACATCATGAATATCAGTTATCAATCCATCTGGAACGCCAAGACCGGAACGTTCGTAGCTGTTTCGGAAAACGCTAAAAACGGCGGCAGTAAAGCAGCAGGTCGAAGCAGCTCAATCACGATCACTGCAGTTCATTTCACGTTGAAATCGTTGACCGCTGCCATCCTGCTCTCGGCCGGATTTGATGCTTATGCACTTCCCGTGGGCGGAGCCGTGTCAGCTGGCAGCGCGACAATAGGCGGTACTGCCGGCACTACGACAGTGACTCAAACGAGCCAGAACGCGGCCATCAACTGGCAGAGCTTCAACATTGGGTCGAACGAGTCGGTAAAGTTCGTGCAACCCAATAGCAGCGCCATTGTCCTCAACCGCGTGCTGGGCTCTGATCCCTCAAGCATCTTGGGGTCGCTCAACGCCAACGGCAAAGTGTTCCTGGTCAACCCGAACGGCATCGTGTTCGGTCAAGGGGCTTCGGTTAACGTCGCCGGCCTGGTGGGCTCGACCCGGAACATCAGCGACAGCGATTTCATGGCGGGTAAATATAATTTCGAAGGCTCAGGGCCTGGCAGCATCGTCAACTACGGCTCGATCAATGCCGATGGCGGCTCTGTTGCCCTGCTAGGCGCCAACGTTAGCAACCAAGGCACCATCCAGGCGCAGCTCGGCACTGTCGCCCTCGCCGCAGGTAACTCGATGACCCTTGATGTGGCGGGTGACGGGCTGTTGAGCGTGGCGGTCAACAAGGGTGCGGTTGACGCTCTGGTACAGAACGGCGGCCTGATCCAGGCTGACGGTGGCCGGGTCGTGATGACTGCGAAGTCGGCCGGCAGCCTGTTCGAATCCACAGTGAACAACACCGGCGTGATTCGGGCGCAGACCCTGGAAAATCGCAATGGCACCATCATGCTGATGGGTGACATGCAGACCGGCACCGTGAACGTGGCTGGCACTCTCGATGCGAGTGCACCCAAGGGCGGTGATGGTGGCTTTGTCGAAACTTCGGCCGCGCATGTCAAAGTGGCGAGCGGTACAAGAATCACCACAGCCGCCCCTCAGGGAAAAACCGGGACCTGGCTGATTGACCCCAGTGATTTCACCATTGCAAACACGGGAGGTGATATCGCAGCCACTACCCTTGAACAGCAATTGGTAAACAACAGTGTCGTCATTACCAACAGTCCCGGTACCGGGAACGGTGACATTTTCGTTAATGACGCGGTGACATGGACGCCGACCCCAACCCCCACAACGCTGACTTTGAGCGCCAATCGTGACGTCGTCGTAAATCAGGCCATTACCACCACCGGCGGAAATCTGACAATGATCGCCGGGCGCAACATAGATCAAAATGCCGCAGTTACCGTGACGGGAGGTAACCTTACCCAAGTGGCTGGCCACGACGTCAATATCAACGGGATGTTCACCGTGACCAACGGCAACGTGCTGCTGGTGGGTGCCAATGACGGTACAGGCGTCGGCACCGTGAATTTCGCGGCTGGCGTTCTTCCGGCTGTTACCGGCCCGCTTTCCACCATCAGGATTTTTTACGCACCGGTCTCTTATGCCACGCCTACGGATTTCTCCGGTAACTTCACGCTGACGGGAAACGCTTCGTTAAACCAATTCATGTGGGCATTCGTACAGGCCAACAATAAGGTTTACGACGGTAACAATGCGGCCACGCTATCGTTCAAGGGCAATCCTACCTTGGCTGGCGACGTCGTTCTGCAACCGGGGTCTGCAACGTTTAATTCTCCGGACGTAGGCTTCGCCAAACCGGTGAATTACACCGGCTATTCGCTTGGAGGTGCGGACGCAAACCGGTTTGCCTTGTTCACGCCATTCGATTCGATTACCGCAATCCAGGGCACTGCAGGTGCCGGGATCACTCCCGGGAATATCACCCAGGCACCACTGACGATCATTGCTAACGACGCCACCAAACAGTTCGGTGAAACCCTGGTACTTGCGACATCTGCCTTCACATCAACAGGCCTGGTTAATAACGAGACCGTTGGAAGTGTCACCCTCACAAGTCCGGGGACAGTCGCGAACGCGCCGGTGGCTGGTAACCCCTACGTGATCACAGCCAGCAATGCGACCGCAGGCACTTTCAATCCCGCCAACTACGCCATCAATTACGTCCAGGGCCGTTTGCTCATCGCAGAGGCGGCGATACCAGGGTCGACACCACCGGGCTCGACGCCTCCTGGCTCAACACCGCCAGGATCGACACCGCTAGGCCCTACCACTCCGGGCTCGACACCATTTGACTCAGCATCTCGCGGTCAGTCGTTGCAAGCGTACCGCGGCGCAACGAATCCTGATGTCAACAACACGACCTATGCGACCACGCCGTTTGCCAAGAAAGGAAGCCTGCAATACGCAGGTCCTGAGCTAGTCAACGCAAACCTCCCGTTAGAACCAGCGCTATCAGTCGTGGGAAGCGGAATCAACGTGCCGTCCAATCAGTTGACACGGGTAACGCCCGTTGTACAGGCGCCCGTAATAGAGCCTGCGGTAGAACAGCCTTATATCTACGAAGCCCCGGTGTATTTGCCTCGACAGGAGCGCAACTGAAACCTGTCTCAACATCGCCGACAGGCACACTATTTCGGCAAAAACCGGCAATCAGGGCCAACGCCCTGCCTGCCGGTGGGGTGGACACTTCACAACTATCAATGGGAAAGATTGCATTGCACACTCCGATCACGGCGAAAGAAAGTACCGCCCCACACAAGGTCCTTCGCCCGGTATCGGCACTCTGTTTCGCTCTGCTGACCATTGTCGCCGCGTATCAGCAATCAGCCTTGGCCGACATCGCCAGGCAGCCCTCAACGCTGACTCAGACTGCTTCGCCTACGGATCCAACCCCTGCAAAAGCAGCTCGGGCAAGCTCATCATTTCGGCATGCCGACTTCAAGCATGATGATGTGTCTCAGGAGGCGCGCGATACGGCTAACTGGGTCGTCGACTCAGGCGACAATCACGGCATGCCGTTCATGATCATCGACAAGAAGCGGGCGCGGGTGCTGGTCTTTGATGCCCACGGGCAACTTGGCGGTACCTCGTCAGTGTTGCTTGGGCTGGCTATCGGAGACGACTCGGCACCGGGTATCGGCCACCGCAAGCTGTCGAGCATTCAGCCTCAAGAACGCACCACTCCCGCTGGCCGTTTTGTCGCTTCATTGGCCCGCAACCTGAAAGGCGAGGAAATTCTCTGGATCGACTATAACAACGCCATCGCGTTGCATCCGGTCGTGACCAGCAACCCGAAAGAGCACCGTACAGAGCGGTTGGCGTCGTCAAATCTTCAGGACAAACGTATTTCTTACGGCTGTATTAACGTTCCGGCCAACTTTTACCGAAGTTATATCAGCCCTGCGTTCAAAGGGACCAACGGGGTCGTGTATGTGCTCCCGGAAACCCGGCCAAACCGGGATGTCTTCGCTTCATATTATGGGGTTGAATAAAAAGTCGATCCGCTCGAAACAAAGCCCCGGTTCCTCAGCGCGAGGCTTGGGTATCGATTCAGTCGGGTCGGCTTCTGGGTCAGAGACGTCAGGCGATTCAGATCGAATCGATCCTGATCCTAAAACAGGAAAACTTTGGCCGGGCGCAAACCATGCAAGAGGTGCTTGCGCAATTGCCGCGATCGCCGCATACAAGCCTCAGGGATAACTAAACCCCTTCACCAACGTCAACTCCCCCACCGCCCGCATCGGCACCAGGAACGTCTCCATCTTCTCATTCGGCGTCCCCTCCTCCGTAATCACTGTCACCTGCGCAGTGGTCAGCGGCTGAACCGCCTCTTCCTGTCCTTCTTCATCACTGCGATACCCGCCCCCGAAGTAGTTCACGTACACCAGATACTGCCCCTTGATCGGCGCCGGCATGGCGAAGATCTCCGGGCCATACCCTGTCGTCACGTCGACATCCAGCGCTGCTCCGTTGGGTGCAACTCGATCGCCGTACCAGATGTGCGCGCCGTCGGGCGTAATCAGGTGTAGATCCAGATCCGTGTTGTCGCTGTCCCAGGACAACAACACCCGCAACTTGGCCGGGGTTGCGCCGCCGCTGGCGTTGAGAAACTGCGTGCGATGGCGCTGCTGGCCATCGGGGCTGCGGACTTCGACGCTGTTGCGGCCTTTGGGGAACGAGAACGGGCGATCAAAGCGTCCGGCGGGATCAATCTTCAGCGGCATGCTGACGCCGTTGACGATCAGCCGGCCGGGTTCGCCGGACTTGGGCGTGGCTTTGATCTGGCCGGTGATGCGCGCGGTGTTGGCCTGTCCCACCGGCGTGTTCACTGATGAAGCAGGGTAGTTGACGGTCTGACGGAAGTTTTCACCTTCCCCCTCAACAGCGCCCGTACGCCAGCCGCCGACAGGCGTATCAAGTTTTACCGCGCTATCGGAGGCGAACACCGTCGGCAATACGCAAAAAGAGCAAAGGAACAGGAAGACCTGTGGGTAACGGAGTTTCATGGCCTATTCCAGCAAGAGGTGGCGGGCGAGCCCTTCGATGTAGGTTTCATCCTGGCCGTTGGGATGTGCTTCGAAGGCCAGGTGCAGGTATTCGTGGGTCAGGTCGAGTCGGTCTTGCAGCGTTAGCACGCCGCGCACGTAGATGCGCTGGCGTTCGCGGTCGACGTAGGGCCGACCGAAGGCCAGGCGGCAGACGGCGAAGGTGCTGATTTCGTTGTAGCCGACTTCGCTTTCCAGACGTTGGCGCCAGCCGCGACGTTGGGTTTGGAGCCAGTCCTGGGCGGCGGGGAGTGCTTCGCAGGAGGCAACGGGGTTGTCCCAGCGGCTGAGGCTGGCGCGCGGGTAGGCGTGCAGCAGGATGGCGTCGTAGCGTTGGCCGGCGTTGGCTTGTTCGACGGCTTGCTGCCAGGAGAGTCTGTCCGGACCGGGTTGGTCGGAATGGTAGGTGACGGTGCTGCCAGCGAGGACCAGGTCGCTGGTCCAGGCAGCGATGTGGCGCGACTCGACAGTGGCCGGGCGTGGGGCAACGCGTTGTCGGCTGCTGCTGTCGTCGATGCTCAGGCAGTCGCCGTGGCGGGCGGCGTTTTGCAGCAGGTAGGTGCGGATGGCGATGGCCAGGGCTTTGGCGGCTTCGGCAGGTTCGGGCCTGGCTTCTCGCTGCAGGACTCGGGCGACGTATTCTTCTCGGTCCAGACGGGCGACAAGCTGGTCCTTGAGCAGAAACAGTTCGCCGTCACTGTGGATATCGAGTTGATTGCCGTTGGTGAATTCGACGCGGTAATCGCCTTGCAAAGGCCCAGGAGCAACAACCCGATCCCCGGCCAGAACACGCCCGATCGGATAACGGGAAAACAGCCCGACCTCGACACAACGCCCTGCATCCGAGGGCCAATCCACCGGCAACACCGAAGCCAACGCAGCACCATAATGACGAAGCACCATCTGACTGGTCCCGCGCCCACCGGCCCAGACTGGCGTGCCATCCACCGTCCAACCGGCAAACCCGCCCTGACGCGACGACGGATCCTGATCCCCCAACCAGCTCCAGGTTTTCACCCGCAAGCGGCCACCGAGTTCTCCCACGACGTTGCCGTCAGCGGCGTTCAACACCACATCCAGCAACACCCGCCGCGCCTGATCCTGCGCGGGCATAACCGCCAGCGCCTTGAGCAATTCAGCCACAGGCACTCGTGTCGAAGGCTGCAACGACGGCAAGTTCAGCAACCATTCCGGCGCCTGTCGCGCTTGCCAATACGTGCGCCAGTCAGCGGCAATGATGCCCAAGCGCGCCGGCTCGAAATACAACCCGCACGACTTCACCAACGCCTGATCGCGTTCAATCTTGCCGCCCGCGGTGCAGCAATAAACCTCGTCCTTCGACTGGCCACGACATTCATAAGGCGATTCATGAACGCCGCTATCCACCAGCCAGCCGTACACAAACAACTTCCACACGCTACCCAACGGGGTCTGTAAATCAGCAGGCAGCGGCTCGCGTGAAATCACTTGCGTGCGGCTCAACGAAATCAATTCACCCTTGAAGCCCAGGCGCAACGGCTCGTCCTGCGCTGTCGCCAGCGCAGGGAGCAAACACAGCAGCCACCAGACCAGAGGGCGGATCACATCAGTTGACCGTGATCTGGCCAAGCGCCGGTTGCTGTTCCTGGGCCTGATGCTGTGGCGCATAGACCTGTGTGAAGCGCACCGGCGGCAGGTTGAACTGGCCTTTCTGCGAGAAGCGCACCAGATGACGCAGGCGCAACTCGCCGCTCAAGGCATCCACAGGAATCGCGTATGCCATTTGCCCCGGCTCGAAACGCGCCTTCTCCAGCGCCGTCGGTTCGGTGCCAGCCTTGCCCATCAACTTGATGCCCCAAGTGGTGCGCTCGACATCTGCACCCGGTGGCAGCGGCACTTCGATCATGCCGTAGCGCAGCGGTTTCGCGGCTTTGCTGGTGATGATCACTTCGTCCAGATAAAGGCTGTCGCTGGACAACGGTTTGCCACCTACCGCTTCAAGTTTGAAGTTGAAGGCTTCGTCGCCCGGCACCAGACGCGACAGGCGACGGGTGATGGTCACCGCCATCGGGTCAACCGGCGGCTGTTTGGTCTGGAAGCTCAATGCCGCCCGCAACGGGCGCTCTTGCGTTCCCGCCAGCGATAGCACCGCAGGCACCGGCGTAGCGCCCTGCCACGTCCAATACATCTCACCGGTATCGCCGTACTGTTTCTTCCAGCCCTCACCGGGCGCCAGTGCGATGGTCGGCGAAGCCTGTTCGATACCCCGTTGCAACCAGGTCAACGCCAACGCACGTTCGAGCGTCGATTGCTGCGGCAGCAAACGTTGCAACAACGCTTTCGCGTGAGCCTGATCGAAGGTTTGCAGCGACAGGTTCAGCGCCTCGGCAAACGGTTGAGAACTGACGGCCAGACGCTGCTGCGCATCAGGCAGTTGACGGTTGAAGGCATCAGGCAGCGTCACCTTGGACTGACGCGCCAGAGAGGCCGTCAACGCACGCGCTGCCGCCAGCCCCAGTGCCGAATCCGGATCGCTCATGACAATGCTGTCTTCGCCATCCTCCATCAGGTTTGCCGCATTACCCTCGCCGGCTTTCGACAAGTCATCCATCAAGCCGCTGAGCAAAGTGTTGACCGGCAATTGCATCTGCTTGGCGAACGACAGAATCAGTGCGCGCTGCAACAGCGGCGTATTTTTCGCCTGCTTGGCATACACCTCCAGCACACGCTGCCAATGTTCCGGCGGCAGGCTCAATTCCAGCGCTTTGCTGGCGTGCCAGTCGGCGTAATAGGCGTACGCGGTGAGGAACGCATCCGGCTCACCGTCCATGCCCCACCAGGTGAAACTCGCCGACGGCCCGGCCATTTGCACCAGGCGCAGACGGCTGTTTTGCATGATCAGGCGCAAGCGATCACGGATCTGCGGGTTCGAGGACAAGGTCGGATACGCGATGCTCAAGGGCAGCAAACGGCTGGCCGTCTGTTCGACGCCGCCATACGGATAGCTCAGCAAATCATCGAGCGCCGAGCGGAACAGCGCTTGCGGACTGTCATCCAGACGCAGGCGAATATCCGTAGCATCCGCCGGCAGCGTCAGCGGCGTATCACCGCTGGCCACGTCCAGGCTTTGGCTTTGCGTGACCTGCCAGCCCTCACCGGTCGCGGTCAGGCGCACGGCCAGCGCATCGGCGGTTTTGCCGTCCTGCACCAGTTCAGCGGTCCACTCACCCGAGGCCAATGCAAACGCTGGCAGTGCGATGTAGTTGATGCCGTTGTTCAGGGTCACCGGCACACGTTGATCGGCGCCACCGTAATGGATGACCAGCTCGGCCTTGACCGGTTTTTCGGCTTGACTGAAAGCGAACACGCCGAGATCTGGTTTGTCGCCCGTGCGGAATTTGCTTGGGCCGCTCCACTTCAGGTACAGCGGTTTTTCCGAGCGCACGAATTGCTTCTTCTGCCCGACCTGGCCGTCATCGGCGATGGCTCGCGCCGTGATGCGCCAGCGGGTCAGCGAGTCCGGCATCTTGAAGGTGAAACGGGTTTTGCCATTGGCGTCGGTCACCAATTCAGGCTGCCACGCGGCAGTGTCGACGTCTTCGCGACGTGGCCGTTCCAGCACTTTCACGCCGCGCTCGCTGCGATTGGCTTTGCCCGGCGCCCCCGGGCTACCCGGCAATGCGACGTCGTAGCTGATGAACGACAAACTGGCGCTGGTGCGCACGTTGTTGCGGCGCGGATGGTAGAAGAACTGGTCGATGGTCGGTGCGACTTCCGGTTGCAGCGCGTAGATCATTTCGTCGACGACACTGACCGTCAGGTGCGCCGGAATCGGGTTGCCGGCGAACTGCGTGGTCAGGTCAACCGACACCGTATCGCCCGGCTGATACGTCTCTTTATCGGTGGCGATGGCCACGTCGATCTGCGGTGCGATCACCTTGATGCCGGCGTTCTGGAAGCTGTATTGACCGCCCTTGGTGTACAGCACCGAGAACGTCAGGTTCGGTGCGAAGGTGCTCTTCACCGGGATCCGCGCGCGGTATTGGGTGTCGCTGAGTTTTTCCATCTTCAGCCAGTCGCCGCCCTTGGACAGCAGCGCCGTGGCCTCAACCTTGTCCCGCTCCAGCGAGAGCAATGCATCGCTGACAGGCTCGGGGAAGGTGATCAGCGCCAGGGCTTCATCGCCCGATGTGTACTCGGGTTTATCGAGGACGATTTCCACCGTGCCCGGCACGGCTTTGACGCCGTCGCCAGTGACTGAATGACCGGTCGCACCGACCACGCGGCCATGGTCATCCTTCAACGTCAGGTTGTAAGTGCCCGGACGCTCGAAGGCCAGCGTGAAGCCTTTATCCGCTGCGGCCAGTTTGCCTTCGCCGGTGCTCTGGTCTTCAAGACGCACCCAAGCGTAGCTGCTCGGTTTCACCGCTTTGCCTTGTTCGCTGCCGCCTTCATTCAGATAGCTGAACGTGACCTTGTCGCCCACCGCACTGAAGCGTTGCGGCGCACGCAGACTGAAACTCGCCGCGCCACGGTCGATGAGGATTTCCTTGGTGGTCTTCACCCGATACGCCGCGCCATCGCTGGCAAAAACCGTGAGCATGTAGCGGCTTGGTTTTTCAGCGGCGGGTAGCTCGAGGGTCGCGTTGCCCTTGGCGTCGGTGGTCAGTTCGGTGCTGGTCAGCTCTACCGGGAATTGCCCGAGGTATTGCAGTTCGTTGTCGACCATCGACAGTTGTTGAGCGCGCAGGCTCAGGCTCAACTTGGCGTTGGCCACCGGTTTGCCGTCCGGGTACAGCAGCACCAGGCTGCCTTTCACCGGCTCGCCGGTGCGGTAATCCTGCTTGGCCAGGTTCAAGGAAATTTCGAAGTGCGGCTTGATGTATTCGGCGACACGGAAGGCGCTGCTATAGGCCTGGTCCTTGTAGCTGAAACGCAGTTCGTAACCGCCGGCCACAGCGTTGTCCGGCAACTGGAAGCGACCTTGGGTGCCGGCCTTGGAATCGAGTTTCAGCGCCAGCGATTGCAGGGCTGTGCCGGTGGCATCGAGCACGGTCACGTTGACGTCGGCAGCCGTCGGCGCCACGGAATCCCTGGCGTTCTTGAACTCGCGACCGACGATTTTCAGCGACACCCAATCCCCCGGCCGATACAGCGGCCGATCAGTGAAGGCATAGAGTTTGGTGTCGTAGATTTCGCTGTCGTAGTAGAAGTTTTCGGAGACAAACACCCCGCCCTCTTCGTCCTCGCCAATCACGAACGAACGCTCGGGGCTGACGTGTTTCAGACGCAGCAAACCATCGGCATCGGTAGCGCCGCTGCTCATGACACCCAGGCCATCGGTCCACAGCACATTGACCTTGGGCACCGAACTGCCTTCGTGCTTGCGCGCGGCCCACACCAGCAATTCATCACCGGCAATCTTGCTCACGGCCACGGTATTGGAAACGAACACCATCGTTGTCGCGCGGTACTTGCCGATCAGCGCTTCCACCAGATACAGGCCCGGTTTCAGGTTGCCCAACGGGATGTAGACGTTGCCCGGCGCGACGCTGACGAACTCGCTGGACGAACCGGCCAGGTTCACGCCCTCAGGCGGCTGGATCGGCTTGGCTTGCCACAGTGGATAACGGAACTGGGTGACCACCGGCAGGCCCGGGATCAAGGCGAATTGCGGCTGCGCATCGTAAGGCGTTGGCGCAGCAATCGCGTTGCCCATCTTCAGTTCCGGCACTTCTTCAGTGACTTGTTTACGCGACTCATAGGAAAACGCACGCTGCATCACCCGGCGGGATTTGCGGTACCAGTTGTCCCACAGGTACGCGAGGGTGTTCGACAGACCTTCGCCCTTGAACTGGCCGTCGCTGACCACGCGGTGCAGGTTCTTCTGACGCTTGAGGAAATCCAGCGGCTTGTCGATCCGGTACACGCGAATATCCGCGCCACCGTAAGGCTCCATGCGGAAACGACGATAGTCACGGCCCGGCGCTTCGAGGCGCACCATCGCCTGTTCGTCGCTGGCGAAGCTGCTGTCAGCCAGCAGGAAAAAGCTTTCGCCGGCCACCGGTGTGTAGCCGCTGGGCTCGACGGTGTCTTCGGCGTTGACCGGCGTCAGCGGCAGAATCAGCGCCAGCAACAACGGCAGTTTCGAACAGATACGCAGCATGCGGGCACCGATCATTGGGAGAGAAAGTTCAGTCGATAGACGCCGATGAAGTTGGGGTTGGCTGCGTCGGGTATCCATCGGGTGTCCTTCCATGTCATGAGTTGCTGCAGGCTCGCGGATCGCATGCCGTTGTCAGTGGGGGTCGTGGTGCCGGTGTGATAGGCGATGTAGCGGCCCATCCAGATCATCAGGTGCTGGTCGTCGCCCTGATCGAAAAACATCAGGTCGCCGGGCCGGGCTTGCGCCACATCCCGGCCGACCAGATGGCTGTTGAACTGAATCAGTTTGATCGCATTGACGTACGGCCCGACCTTGCCACCGCCCTGTTGCCATTGTTGGGCGAGGCCGCGCTGGGCTTCACTCAACTGCAATTCGGGCGGCAGGTAGCGGTTGGACAGGCCATTGCTGCGCAGCCATTTGTCGTCATGGACTTTCAGCGCTTCGTTGGCGGCGAAACGCACAAGGCCGGCGCAGTCCTGCTGATACCAGCGCGGGCTTGGGCCTTGGGTCAGTTGTTCCTGGGCGATGCGTACAAACCAGGCACGGAACACCTGGGATTGCTGCGGATCCAGCGCGGGGGCGTCACCGGCAAATGCACGGCTGCCCAGCAACATCGCCAGCAGGCCGAGGCCTCGGATGAGTGCGGTCACAGGGCTTTCCATTCCAGCGGCAGCCATTGCCAGTGGCCATCGGGTTCGCTGCCTTCGGGCAAGGTCAGGGCGTATTTGCCATAACCGCCGAGCTTGCGCAATTTCGGGATCAGGTAGGTCTGCGCGGCGTTGTAGAACACCGGTTCCATGTCCTGCGGCAAGCTGTCGAGGGTTTCCTGTTGCATCAGCTGC
This sequence comes from Pseudomonas sp. JAI111, assembly GCF_024809425.1. Lineage (NCBI taxonomy): Bacteria > Pseudomonadati > Pseudomonadota > Gammaproteobacteria > Pseudomonadales > Pseudomonadaceae > Pseudomonas > Pseudomonas sp. JAI111. The sequence continues at coordinate 258,039 of NZ_JANUCB010000008.1, forward strand.
GCCATCGAATCCGGGCCGAAGTAGACCGGCATCAGCAAATCCTTGGGCACCACGTCGGCCATCGGCGGGAAACGTTTGTCGAGGGTGCCGAGGGCTTTGTCGACCAACTTGTCGTCGAGGGAAAACAGCAGCGTCGAACCGTGACGGGCGAGGCTCACGCGCATGAATGCCTTGCCGGTGATCGCGTCCGGTTGTTCGGCGTCCTTGGCCGCGTAAGGGCCGAAGTTGGAACTGACCTGGCGCTGCCATTGGTGAGTGGTGCTTTCCTGCTTCTCGACCACCGGAAAGGCGTGGTCTTGAACGTTGCCCTCGTAGGCGCCGACCATCGAGCTGAACAGGTTGCCCAGGTCGCCATCGAGCTTGGCGCTGTCATCATCATTCAGGCTGGCCACCAGCAGCGGCGTGTACAACCGCGAATCGGCGTACCAGCACAGGCCGGCAGCACCGGCCATGTGTTCGGTCAGCGCCTGTGCCACGGTTTCATCGGCACCGAGTTTAACCAGCAGCGGTTTCTGTTGTTCGGCGGCCAGAGGCAACGCGACGCAGGCGCTGGCGCCCATCGGCATGGCTTTCCAGATGGGTTTGAAATCGAAGTCCGGCTGCTTGTCCAGTTCATCCATGGCGAGGAAGCTGTGCCAGCCTTTGTCATCCATGTCGAAACGCAGACCGGCGAAGTTCGGGATGAAACGCTGGTAACCCATGGCCAACACACTGGCGTTGACTGAAAGACGTTGTTTCACCTCAGGCGCGCGGGGTGGCAGGCCAAACGCTTCGGGGAACAGTTTGTCGCCGTTGAGCAACGCGGCGATGGCCTTGGTCGAGACGCTGCCCGGTTCTTCGGAGGTGCCGCTTTCGGGGTCGTAGAGCTTGGTCGGATTGGACAGCACCACCAGTTTGTCGCCGTGGGAGGCGAACACCAGCGCCTTGCTGGCGTTGTAGGTGAGTTGATAAAGCGCCACGTCGTCAGTGCCGACTTTCACGTCACTCAGTTTGGTCAGTTGCGAATCATCCAGCGCCACTTTGGCCAGTGGTTCCAGCACCTTGGCCAGCCCGCCGCGATCCATCACCAACAAAAAGTCTTTCAGACGACCATCCGCCCCACGCCACAGCGCTACGTCCGCCGGTTGATCGAAGAGCTGCTCGATCAGGCTGTCCTGCAATTTCAGGTCATGTTCGTAAATGATCCGCCGCAGACTGCCGATCAAGCCGAGGCGATCGGCGTGCGCTTCGTAATAGAAGACGAAATCTTCGGTCAGGGTTTCCTTGAGGAACGGCACCGCCAGCAAGTCCTTGGGCAACTGGCTCAAGGAGTGGGTTTCGAGCAGGCCGTCCGGGCGGCTCATGCCCAGCTTGTCGCTGGCCAGCTCGGCCGGTGGTGCCTTGGGCTTGTGCATGAACCAGCCCAATCCGCCTGCCACGCCAGCGACCAGGACCAGCCCGACCAGCACGGCCGGCCAGCGGCGGGAAGGTTTCGCGGCCGGTGCGTCAGCGGCAGGAGTCACAGTGTTATCGCTCATGTTCACAAAGCCCATTTCATCCGTGGAGCGGGATGCTTAATAGTTGAAAGTCTTGACCAGCAGCAGGTCACCGATCGCGCGCAGGGGCACGATGAAGGTCTCGCGTTTTTCGTCGACGGTGTTTTCGTTCAGCACCAGATTGATTTGCGAGGTGATGACCTCGTTCTGGTTGCTGGTCTCATCGAAGTTATAGCCTTCGCTGCCGAAGTTGCCCCAATAGTTCACGTAAACCAGATAGGTGCCATGCAGCGGCGCGGTCATGGTGAACATCTCCGGCCCGGGGCCATCGACGCCATCCGGGTCCAGACCGCCGCCATTGGTCAACGCCGTGTGGGCGAAAAACGCGTGCTGGCCGTCGGGGGTAATGATGTGCAGGTCGAGTTCGGCTTTCGGATCGTCCCAACCCAGCACCACGCGAATCCGTGCCGGGGTGCGCAGGTTGTTGGCTTCATAGAATTGAACGCGCTTGAGCGACTTGCCTTCGGCGCTGCGCACTTCGACGCTGTTGGAACCCGCGCCGAACGCATACGGCCGGGCGAAACGCCCTTCCTCGTCGGTGTAAAGATTCAGTGGATTGCCATTGACCGCCAGGGTGTGAGGCCCGCGTTGAGTGCCGATGGCCTTGAGCTGGCCTTCGATCATCGTGCGATTGCGCTGCACGCCCCGGTCGATGGGCGGTGTGGGATAAGCGACTTGAGGATTTTCACTGCGATCGAGCAGACCGGAATAACGCCAGCCGCCCACCGGTTCCGATACCTCGGCCGTCGGTTCGGCCCAGGCCGCGCTCGCGCAGACCAGCCCCATCATCAGCAAAAGAAATGAACGCATGTGACGCCTCCTGCCATGCATAACGAAACCTTGCGCCCGATCCTCGGCGCGTTACAGATGTAAAAACTGCGTTTCGTCAGAAAGACCCATGACTATCGGGTCGTAGAAGGCGCGAAGGTTAGCCATTCGGCGGTTTTTTAACAATCAGATACATCTTTATTTGTGGCGGGAATCACGGTGAAAGCGAGGCATGAGCCGAATAGCGCAGTTATTCGGCTCACCAAATGAGCCGAATAGGACTATTATTCGGCTCATTCACCCTGGAGCACCCGGTTAATGGCACCTCACTGGATCTGGCAACAGCCCGATTGGCCAAATTTCAACTGGCACGCCGAGCGCCTGACGCCGCTGTTGCGCGAGTGCGTACAGGCCCAGGGTCAGTTGATGGGCATGGCCAGTTCTGTGGGCCGTTCACTCAGCGCACAGACCGAACTGGATGCGTTGTTGCAGAACATCGTGACGTCTTCGGCTATCGAGGGTGAACAACTGAATGTTGGCTCGGTGCGCTCGTCGCTGGCGCGGCGTCTGGGCCTGGAAGCAGTCGATGGCGGTCAAGTCAGCCAACGCAGCGAAGGGCTGGCGCAATTACTGCTCGATGCTACTCAGCACTTCGCCTCTCCCCTGACATTGGAGCGACTTCTGGCGTGGCATGAATGGCTGTTCCCGGATCAGGACACAAACTTTGCCACTCGTTCCATCCATGTCGGTGCTTTACGCGGCGATGAACCGATGCAAGTGGTGTCCGGGCGTATCGACAGACCCACCATTCACTTTGAAGCACCACCGCGCAAAGGACTGGAGCAGCAATTGGACACCTTCCTCAACTGGTTTGAAGCCAGCAAGAGTCAGGTCGGGCTCGATCCTTTATTGCGGGCCGGCATCGCACACTTCTGGTTCGTCACCCTGCACCCCTTCGATGATGGTAATGGACGGCTGACGCGCACCATTACCGATCTGGCACTGGCTCAGGGCGAGGCGCAGGCGATCCGTTTCTATGCGATGTCAGCGAGCATCCTGGAGGACCGTTCCGGCTACTACCGGGTACTTGAGGCCAGCCAGAAAGCCACCGTGGATATCACGGATTGGCTGGAGTGGTTCCTGCAAACCCTGTTACGCAGCCTGCAACAGGCCATGACCCGGATTGAATCAGTGCTGGGCAAGGCGCGTTTCTGGCAGGCCCACCGCGAGTCCGTTTTGACGGCGGAGCAAACCAAAGTGCTGAATCGCTTGCTGGATGGCGGGGAGCGCGGTTTCGAGGAAGGCATCAGCGCTGCGCAGTATCAGGCGGTGGCAAAGGTGTCCAAGGCCACTGCCACTCGTCATCTGGCTGAATTGCTGGAGAAAGGCTATGTGAAGCGGCTTGCGGGGGGTGGGCGTAATACTCGATACCAGATCAGCTATCCCGAAAGCAGTGGCTGAAATGCCCCGCTCATTTGCCCATAACCCCCATGTCTGCTAGTGTCGCGCCGGTTTAACGTCAACCGGAAATAGCCGCCATGGCCCGCAAAAAAGCTGCACTGGATTTCGAACAATCTCTCGCTGACCTGCAAACGCTGGTGGAGCGTCTGGAGAACGGCGAACTGTCGCTGGAAGACTCGCTGACGGCTTTCGAGCAAGGCATCGGTCTGACCCGCGATTGCCAGGCGGCGCTGGCCCAGGCCGAGCAAAAGGTTCAAGTGCTGCTCGAGCGTGATGGCGAGTTGGCTGAGGAACCCTTCGACGCGGATCAGCCAGAATGATTGCAGCGTATTCGGCGACCAGCCAGGCCCGCGTCAACGCAGCACTGGAAACCCTGTTCAATCCGCCAAGCTCTGAGCTGGCGCGGTTGTACGAAGCCATGCGCTACAGCGTGATGAACGGCGGCAAACGCGTGCGTCCGCTGCTGGCCTATGCCGCCTGCGAGGCGCTGGGCGGCAAGGCTGAGCAAGCCAATGGCGCGGCGTGTGCAGTGGAGCTGATCCACGCCTATTCCCTGGTGCACGACGATTTGCCGGCGATGGACGACGACGATCTGCGCCGCGGCCAGCCGACTACGCACAAAAAATTCGATGAAGCCTGCGCGATTCTGGCCGGCGACGGCTTGCAGAGCCTGGCGTTCAGCGCCCTGCTCGACCCGCGCCTGAACGCTTCGGATGCTGAAATTCGACTGCAAATGGTCAGCGCGCTGGCGTTGGCAGCAGGCCCGGCGGGCATGGTCGGCGGTCAAGCCATCGACCTTGGTTCGGTTGGCCTGAAACTCGATCAGAAAGCCCTCGAGTACATGCATCGGCACAAGACCGGCGCGCTGATCGAGGTCAGCGTCAAGCTCGGCGCCCTGGCCAGCGGTCGTGCCGAGAAAGACGAACTGAAGTCCCTGCAGACTTATGCACAGGCCATCGGTCTGGCTTTTCAGGTGCAGGACGACATTCTCGACGTCGAAAGCGATACCGAAACCCTCGGCAAGCGCCAGGGCGCCGACATTGCGCGTGACAAACCGACCTACCCGGCCTTGCTCGGCCTCGACGCGGCCAAGGCCTACGCCCTGGAACTGCGCGATCAGGCCCTGCACGCGCTGCGACCGTTTGACGCGGCCGCCGAGCCACTGCGCGACCTGGCCAGGTACATCGTCGAGCGTCGCAGCTGACGGCGTATCCGCCAAGTTAAAACCAACGCGTGGGCAGGGGGCGATGCATCAGGTAAACTGCCGCATCTTTTATACCTATAACGATTCGCCTGATGCCCACGACGTTTCATGAGATTCCCCGCAAGCGCCCGACCACGCCCCTGCTCGACCGTGCCAACACGCCGGACGGCCTGCGCCGGTTAGGCGAAGCCGAGCTGGAAACCCTGGCCGATGAGTTGCGCCTGGAATTGCTCTACACGGTCGGTCAGACCGGTGGGCATTTCGGTGCAGGCCTGGGCGTCATCGAACTGACCATTGCGTTGCATTACGTCTTCGACACCCCGGACGACCGGCTGGTGTGGGACGTGGGTCATCAGGCCTATCCGCACAAGATCCTCACTGGCCGTCGCGAGCGCATGAGCACCCTGCGCCAGAAGGACGGCGTCGCCGCCTTCCCGCGCCGCTCCGAGAGCGAGTACGACACCTTTGGCGTCGGCCATTCCAGCACCTCGATCAGTGCAGCGCTGGGCATGGCCATTGCCGCCCGCCTGCAGAACAGTGATCGCAAGGCCATCGCCGTGATCGGCGACGGTGCGTTGACTGCCGGCATGGCCTTCGAGGCGCTGAACCATGCGCCGGAAGTGAACGCCAACATGCTGGTGATCCTCAACGACAACGACATGTCGATTTCGCGCAATGTCGGCGGCTTGTCGAATTATCTGGCAAAGATTCTTTCCAGCCGCACTTACGCAAGCATGCGCGAGGGCAGTAAAAAGGTCCTCTCACGCCTGCCCGGCGCCTGGGAAATCGCCCGTCGCACAGAAGAATACGCAAAAGGCATGCTGGTCCCCGGCACGCTGTTCGAAGAGCTGGGCTGGAACTACATCGGCCCGATCGATGGTCACGACCTGCCGACCCTGATCGCCACCCTGCGCAACATGCGCGATCTCAAAGGCCCGCAGTTCCTGCACGTGGTCACCAAGAAAGGCAAAGGCTTCGCCCCGGCGGAAGTCGATCCGATCGGTTACCACGCCATCACCAAGCTCGAACCTTTGGACGCTCCGGCGGCCGCACCGAAAAAAGCCAGCGGGCCGAAGTATTCCGGTGTGTTCGGCGAATGGCTGTGCGACATGGCCGCCGCCGACCCGCGCCTGGTGGGCATCACCCCGGCGATGAAGGAAGGTTCCGATCTGGTGGCCTTCAGCGAGCGTTTCCCGCTGCGCTACTTCGACGTGGCGATTGCCGAGCAGCACGCGGTGACCTTCGCCGCCGGCATGGCCTGTGAAGGCGCAAAACCGGTGGTGGCGATCTATTCGACGTTCCTGCAACGCGGTTACGACCAACTGATCCATGACGTCGCCGTGCAAAACCTCGACGTATTGTTTGCCATCGACCGCGCCGGTCTGGTGGGCGAAGACGGACCGACGCACGCGGGCAGCTTCGACCTGTCGTTCCTGCGCTGCATCCCCGGCATGCTGGTGATGACCCCGAGCGACGAAAACGAACTGCGCAAAATGCTCACCACCGGCCACCTGTTCAATGGCCCGGCGGCGGTGCGTTACCCACGTGGATCCGGTCCGAATGCAACGATCGAGAAAAACCTTGAGCCGATCGAGATCGGCAAAGGCGTGGTTCGTCGTCAGGGCAGCAAAGTCGCCTTGCTGGTGTTTGGCGTGCAATTGGCCGAAGCGCTGAAAGTCGCCGAGACGCTGGATGCAACCGTGGTCGACATGCGTTTTGTCAAACCGCTGGACGAAGCACTGGTTCGTGAAATGGCCGGCAGCCATGAATTGCTGGTCACCGTAGAAGAGAACGCGATCATGGGCGGCGCCGGTGGCGCGGTCAGCGAGTTCCTCGCGCGTGAAAACATCCTCAAGTCGATGCTGCATCTGGGCTTGCCCGACAGCTACGTCGAACACGCCAAGCCTGCGCAAATGCTGGCGGAGTGCGGATTGGATGAGGCAGGGATCGAAGCTTCCATTCGTCAGCGCCTGCAACTGCTAAATATTTAAACGCATCACCCTGTGGGAGCGAGCCTGCTCGCGATGACGGACTGACAGTCGACACATTTGTTGACTGACACACCGCCATCGCGAGCAAGCCCGCTCCCACAGTGGTTTCTGTGCCTTTCAAAATTTGTGTTCGCTTTAAAGCGCCAACGGACTGCCCGATGAAACTCTCTCCCCTCGCCCTGACGCTGACGTTGCTGCCGGCCGGCCCACTGCTGGCCGACACGTTCGAACGTGACGAGGCCCTGAAGCTGCCCGACCTTCTGATCAGCGCCAACCGTCAGGTCGAAGCGCGCAACGACAGCAGCGCCGCCAATACCGTGTTCACCCGCGAGGACATCGACCGCCTGCAACCGGTCAGCGTCACTGACTTGCTCAGTCGCGTGCCTGGCGTGCAAGTCGCACAAACCGGCGGGCGCGGCAGTCTGCCGGGGATTTACATTCGCGGCACAAACTCGGCGCAAAGCCTGGTGTTGGTGGACGGCCAACGGATTGGCAACTCGACGTCTGGCGACAGCAACCTGCAACACATCAACATCGAACAGGTCGAGCGCGTGGAGGTGTTGCGTGGCTCGCGCTCGGTGATTTACGGCAGCGATGCGATTGGCGGGGTGATTCAGATTTTCACCCGCCGTGGCGGCGAACCGGGCTTGCAGCCACGAATGCACGTAGGATTGGGTAGCCATCAGACGTGGGAACGCAGCCTCGGCGTGTCTGGCGGCAATGACAAAACCCGCTTCAACCTTGGCACCAGCCTCGATGAAAGCGCCGGGATCAATCGCACTCACGAGTCGTATCCCAGCGACGGCGATCACGACGAGTACCGCAATAAGTCGCTCAGCCTGAGCCTCAGCCACGCGCTCACAGATGACATTGAAATCGGCGCCAACATCCTCGATAACCGCGGTAAAGGCGAGTTCGACAATCCGTTCGGGCGCTTCGACACGAATACCTTCGAATCGGTGCAACAACAGCCTTACAGCGATTTTGACGTCAGCAGCATCAGCAGTTACGTCGATGCCCGGGTTAACGACCGCTGGAAAACCCGCGTCGAATTCGGCCACAGCGAAAACCGCGAAAAGACCTTCGACAAGCTCAGCGACGAGCGCAGCGTGTTCAACACCTACCGTAATTCGGTGAACTGGCAGAACGACCTGACGCTCGACGAGCGCAACAGCCTGATCCTCGGCGGCGACTGGTACGAAGACCGGATCAACAGCAGCACACCTTTCGACGAGGACAGCCGTTGGAACCGTGCGGCGTTTATCCAGCATCGCTACCAGTCGGACAGTTTCTCCACGGAACTGGGCCTACGCCGGGACCAGAACCAGCAGTTCGGTGGGCAGAACAGCTGGAGTGGCACTTTTACCCTGCCGCTGAATCCGGACAACGACGTGCTGTTGACCTACAGCGAAGGCTTTCGCGCACCAACCTTCAATGACCTGTATTACCCGGATTTTAGTAACCCGGACCTCAAGCCCGAAACCTCGAAGAGCTATGAGCTGCAATGGCGCAGCCAGTTGACCGACAGCAGCCGACTGGAAACCTCGCTGTACCGCACAAACCTTGAAGACGCGATTATTTTCGGCAGCAATTCACGCCCGCAGAACGTTGCTTCGGCGCGGATCAATGGTTTTGAAGCGGCGCTGAAACAAGAATTGTTCGGCTGGCAGAGCAACCTTGGCGTGGCAATCATCGACCCACGGGATCGCGACAGCGGTCACACCTTGGCTCGTCGCGCGCGGCGCACGTTGAGCCTGGATCTGGATCGGCAGTTTGACCGGCTCGGGCTCGGCGCCACGTGGCAGGCGGTGAGCAGCAGCTATGACGACCAGGACAATCAGCAAGCCCTGGGCGGGTACGCATTGCTCGGGTTGCGCAGTAGCTGGGAACTCAATCGCGCAATCAAACTTGAGCTGAAGGTCGATAACCTGCTGGACAAGGGTTACAGCCGGGCGCTGTACAGCCATGAGGGCAGTCAGTATGGGTATCGCGAAGAAGGACGGGCGTGGATGTTCGGGGTGACCTGGACGCCCGAAATCTAACCCTCGATCGTTCCCATGCTCTGCGTGGGAATGCATCCCGTGACGCTCTGCGTCACATCCAAAGCAGACGCGGAGCGTCCATGGCGGCATTCCCACGCAGAGCGTGGGAACGATCAGCGTGAGGGCGCGATCACCTGGCACAACTTGGCGGTCGCCTCGATCATCTGCCCACTCGGTCGCTCCAGGCCCTTATCCGCGACCAACAACAATTGACCCTGCGCGACCGCCGCTACTTGCGGCCAGGCTTTCCACGCATTGAGCTGCGCCTGGTCGCTGGCCAGAATCACCTCGGGATTGCGCTGCAACACCGCCTCGACGCTGACCTGCGGTGCCGGCAACGTCAGGTCCGCGAACACATTACGTGCGCCACACACGTCAAGCGCATCGCTGATGATCTGCCCGCCGCCAACGGTGTACAGCGGCCGATCCCACACCTGATAAAACACCCGTAACGGCTCATCCCGACGATAGCGCTGGCGCAAGGCAGCCAGTCGCTGACGCAACGCTGCGGCCAATGAAATGCCACGTTCAGGCCGGCCGAGCTGCGCGGCAATCGCTTCAATCTGCGCGGTCAGTTGGCCAAGGTTATGCGGTTCGGCGACGTAGGTGAGGATATTCAGGCGCTTGAGCTGGTCACGCTGGGCAGGACCCACACTGCCCGGCCATAGCAGCAATAAATCGGGCTTGAGGCTGAGCAACCGCTCCATGTCCAACTGGCCGTAGCGGCCAACGGATGGAAGACCGTCGAGTTCGGCAGGACGCTCACCGGCATCCAATACGCCGACCAGAAGGTCCGCCGAGTTCAATTCAACAACGATTTCAGAAAGTGACGGCGCAAGACTGACAACCCGCAAGGCCGCGAACGTCGAGCCGCTGACGGCCAGCAGCAACACCGCCAGCCAGACACGAACCATCAGCCGAGTTGACGCGGGATACGGTAGAGGTAGAACAGCACCGTGGTCGACAGCGCAAGCAGCACCAATGGCACCGCTTCGAGGCCGACGAACACCGCCAGCGCGCCGATCCAGGCCGGCAGCGCAGCCGCCAGGAACGCGACGCGACGCTTGGCCGCCAGGGCGATCCAGGCTGCGGGTTCTTCAGGGGTGTCGAGGGCTTTCTGGGTGGCGATCAGCGCGTGCTTGTAGCCACCGAAAAACTTCAGACTGACAAACATCGAGGCCACGCCAGCAATGAACAACGGCATCGCCAGCACCGGCAGGATCGCCTCGCCTTGACCGAATACGCCATTGATCACGAACAACGGCAGCAAGGCCAGGGCCAGATACTGCCACCAGTTGAAAGACAGCCGCCGCCGAACCTGCCCGCGCGTCACGCCCGGTCTGCCTCGCCCTGATGCTCGTTGCCCATCATGTGGTCGAGCTTGCTGGCCTTGGTGGCCAGGTAGAGTTTGTTGTGCGGATTATGGCCGGTGTGCAGCGGCACGCGCTCGGCGACGACGATACCCATGTCGGTCAAGGCTTTGACCTTGCGTGGGTTGTTGGTCATCAGGCGCAGGGATTTAACGCCCAGGTGCTCCAGCATCGGCAGGCACATGGCGTAATCGCGCTGGTCGGCGGCAAAGCCCAGGCGCTCGTTGGCTTCAACGGTGTCGGCGCCGCCGTCCTGCAATTCATAGGCACGGATCTTGTTCAACAGACCAATGCCCCGGCCTTCCTGACGCAGGTAAAGCAGCACGCCGCGCCCTTCACGGGCGATGGCCTGCAACGCGGCCTCAAGTTGCGAGCCGCAATCGCAACGCTGGCTGAACAAGGCATCGCCAGTCAGGCATTCGGAGTGCAACCGGCCGAGTACCGGGGCACCATCGTCGAACTCACCCAGGCTCAACACAACGTGCTCGCGCCCGTTTTCTTCATCGAGAAAGCCGTGCATGGTGAATTGCGCAAAAGGCGTTGGCAGCTTGGAAGCGGCGACAAAAACGACAGGCACCGGTGTGCTCCTGATCAATAAGTACTGGAGATTCGCAGACGCGGCATTGTAACAGCACGCTCCCGTGGACGCTTAGGCTGAATTATGGGGCATAACGATCAAAAAGTTCGATCCCAGGCCCACCAAAGCCTACTTGTGGGAGCGAGCTTGCTCGCGATGGCGTGTGTCTGTCTGCATATTTGTATCTGACAGACCGCCATCGCGAGCAAGCTCGCTCCCACAGGGGTTCAGCATCAACCAATAGATCCGTGTTCAGTTTACGTCGAATGGATACGGCTGTTTCCAGCGTTCGAAGATCGGTTTCAGCCGACCGCTTTTCACCAGCAGCTCCATGCGTTCATCGAACAGCGCCATCAACGTGCGAGCCTTGGGCGTATCGGCGAAGCACAGGTACAGCGGCAAATCCGCGATGTGCGTGCGACGAAACTGCGCCGGATCCTTGGCCCGCTTGAGGACATAGTCGACCTCGGCGAGTGCGTCGATGTAGTAGTCGGCTCGATTGTGGGTCAGCATCGACAGAATACCGGTGCGCCGAACGACTTCGTTATAGCGGCTCACGTTGGGCAGGTAATTCTCGAAGCTGTAGCCACGGACCCAGGCCAGCCGATAGTTGCCCAGGGTTTGCGGGGTCGGCGCCGGATTGCTCGCCAGCCCCAAGGCATAGATGTGATCGGTATCGAAATTCCAGCGCGGATAGAGCAGGTCGTGGGTCTCATCACGATAGGAGCCGACACAGGCGTCGACGTCGCCACGTTGTGCCAGGCCGATCGCGCGCAGGTAAGGTTCTGTGCGGATGTCCAGTTTGACGCCGGCCGGCTCGAACACCTCCCGCAGCACGTCCCAACCCAGGCCATGACCGTCAGCGGCGGTGTAGTCTTCCCAGTCTTCGCTGGCCAGATGAATCACCGACGGTGTCGTCGCGGCATCGCCCGCGCTGGCAAGCGAGCAAAACGTGGTGAACACCATCATAGCCAACCAGCGCAGAGCCATCCTTAGTCCCCTGTTTCGCCTGTCAGGCGAAAATCCATACCAACCCCTGCATCGCCAGCCACGCAAACACGCCTGCCAATACATCGTCGAGCATGATCCCGACGCCACCGTGCACATGCCGGTCGATCCAGTGAATCGGCCAGGGCTTGAGAATGTCGAAGAAGCGGAACATCAGGAATCCCGCCAACAACCAGTACCAACCGTCCGGCACCAGCCACAGGGTGATCCACATCCCGACCATTTCGTCCCAGACGATGCCTTCGTGATCGTGTACCCGCAAATCGTCGGCAACCTTGCCGCACAGCCAGAAGCCGAACAGCATGGTGACGCCCAGCATCAGCCAGTAACCCCAATCGGGCAGCATCTGCCATAACGGGATAAAGGGTAGCGCAACTAACGACCCCCAGGTGCCCGGTGCCTTTGGCAAGGTGCCCGAGCCGAAGCCGAACGCCAGGAAATGCCAGGGATTGCGCCAGACCGACGGCGGTACGAATTCCGCCGGGACCTGTTTGGGATGATCTGTCACGGTGTCTCCCGAAAATGTTGATAGCCGCGGGTTTGCGGGGTGATGTCTTGTCCATCGGCATCCAGCAGCACGACGCCCTGCCCTGCCATAACACGCCCGACCACATGGATCGGCCAGCCGTCGGCCAGCAACGCGGATAACTCGACGGGCGGCAGGGTGAAGGCCAGCACGTAATCGTCACCGCCACTCAAGGCTGCGCTTTCGGCACCCGATTGGCCAAGGAAAGCCACTAAAGCGTTGGACAGCGGCAATCGGTCCCGTTCAACCTGAATGCCAACTCTCGACGCCAGGGCTATATGCCCGCAGTCAGCCAGCAGGCCGTCGGAGATATCCAGCGCCGAGGTGGCTTTGCCGAGCAGCGCCTGACCGAGAGCCAGTTGCGGTTGCGGTGACCAGTAATGGCGCAGCAGCGGGTCGGCGATGGCCGCATCGGCGGTTCGCTGCCCGAGTACCAGCGGCAAGGCGCCGGCCCCATTTCCCAACTCGCCGCCCACACAGAGCAAATCGCCTGGCTGCGCCCCGCTGCGAGTCAACGCATGACCTGTCGGCACGCGCCCAACCACCGTCATCGTCAAGCTCAACGGGCCGCGAGTGGTATCGCCGCCCACCAAAGCCACACCGCAGCCCTGGGCCATGACGGTCAAACCAAGGGCGTAGGCCTGCAGCCAATCGGCGGTCACCGTCGGCAAGGTCAGGGCAAGGGTAAAGGCAATCGGGGTGGCGCCCATGGCGGCCAGATCGCTGACCGCGACGGCCAGCGAGCGCTGACCGAGCAGGAAAGGATCGCAGGGATCTGCGAAATGCACGCCGGCAACCAGCGTGTCGGTGGAAATGGCCAACTGCTCCCCAGGAGGAACGGTCAGCAAGGCGCAGTCATCGCCGATTCCGAGAGCAACGCCCTCGCCGCCCTGCGCACAAGGCGCGGCGGCGAAGAAATTGCGGATCAGCTCAAACTCACCCATAGGGGTGTCCTCTCTCACCAATACTGTTCATTTTTAAGCGGCGTCTGGTGTCGCCATACTGCGTTGCCGCTCCTCGCCATAGCACGCTATGACTCGTCGCGGCGCCTTGTCTGGCAACACCAGCCACTCGCTAAAAAACGAACGTATCGGCGAGACAGGACACTGCAAGCGCCGATTAGCGCTTGTACGCCTTCACTTCAGCTTCACGCAGACGCGGGGCCAGCTTGTCGAGCACACCGTTGACGAACTTGTGACCGTCGGTGGAACCGAAGACCTTGGCCAGTTCGATACCTTCGTTGATCACAACGCGGTACGGCACATCGACACGCTCAAGCAGTTCCCAGGTGGACAGGCGTAACACCGCCAGTTCAACCGGGTCCAGCTCTTCGATGGTCAAGTCCAGGCAAGGCTTGAGTGCGGCGTCGATCCTGTCCTTCTGCGCTGGAACCCCGTGCAGGATTTCGCGGAAGTAGGCACCGTCGACATCGCTGAAATCGTTATCGACCCGAAACTGCGCTTCGATCTCGTTCAACGACTGCTTGGCCATGTGCCATTGGTATAGCGCTTGAGTCGCGAGCTGACGGGCTTCGCGACGCTTGACGCTTTTCGATGGCTTGCCGGCATCCGCAGGCTTTGGATCGCGCGGGTTGAAACGATCACTTTCGTCGCTAATCACTTGGCCTCCAACTGCGCCAGCAGGCTGACCATTTCCAGAGCGGACAGGGCAGCTTCAGCACCTTTGTTGCCGGCCTTGGTGCCGGAACGTTCGATGGCTTGTTCGATGGAATCAACGGTCAGGACGCCGAAAGCGACCGGAACGCCGAACTCCATGGACACCTGGGCCAGGCCCTTGGTGCATTCGCCCGCCACGTATTCGAAGTGCGGAGTACCGCCACGAATGACCGCGCCCAAGGCGATGATTGCCGCGTATTCACCCTTTTGAGCGACTTTCTGCGCAACCAGGGGAATTTCGAAGGCGCCAGGCGCACGGATGATGGTGATGTCGCTTTCGCTCACGCCATGGCGAACCAGGGCATCAACTGCACCGCTGACCAGGCTTTCAACGACGAAGCTGTTGAAACGGCCCACTACCAAAGCGTAGCGGCCTTTAGGGGCGATGAAGGTACCTTCGATGGTCTTCAGGGTCATTCGTTAGATCTCTTAAAGAGCCGGGACGCGTTTTCTACGCATCCCTCAGTGATATTTGAACCGCGAATACAGGGCCGGGAACAACCGGTCATTATTCGGAGGGCACGTATTCTACAACTTCCAGATCAAAACCGGATATCGCATTAAATTTCATTGGCGCGCTCATCAGGCGCATTTTGCGTACGCCCAGGTCCCGAAGGATCTGCGAACCGGCACCGACAATGCTGTAGGTGGTCGGTTTTTTCACCGCGGTCTGATCGGCGGTTTCGCGGATGTGCGCCAGCAACACGTCGCCATCGAGCGGATGACCCAGCAACAGCACCACACCGCTGCCAGCCTCGGCCACCGCAGCCATCGCGGCGCGCAGGCTCCAGCGCCCCGGTTGCTTGACCATCAACAGGTCGCGCAGCGGGTCCATGTTATGCACCCGAACCAGGGTCGGTTCATCAGCGCACACGGTGCCCAGTGTCAGGGCCATGTGCACGTCGCCTTCCACGGAATCACGATAGGTCACCAGGTTGAACTGGCCCAGTTCGCTGTCCAAAGGCTGCTCGGCAATCCGCTGAACGGTACGTTCGTGGATCATCCGGTAGTGGATCAGGTCGGCGATGGTGCCGATCTTGATGTTGTGTTCAGCCGCGAAGGCTTCGAGTTCGGTGCGACGGGACATGGTGCCGTCGTCGTTCATCACTTCGCAGATCACGCCGCTCGGCTCGAAACCGGCCATGCGCGCAAGATCGCAAGCCGCTTCGGTGTGACCGGCGCGAGCGAGTGTGCCGCCGGCCTGGGCCATCAGCGGGAAGATGTGGCCCGGGCTGACGATGTCTTCCGCCTTGGCGTCTTTCGCCGCAGCCGCTTGCACGGTGCGCGCACGGTCGGCAGCGGAGATGCCGGTGGTCACGCCTTCGGCCGCTTCGATGGACACGGTGAACTTGGTGCCGAAACCGGAGCCGTTGCGTGGTGCCATCAGGGGCAGCTTGAGCAGTTCGCAGCGCTCACGGCTCATCGGCATGCAGATCAGGCCACGGGCGTGCTTGGCCATGAAGTTGATGTGTTCGGCCTTGCAGCATTCGGCGGCCATGATCAGGTCGCCTTCGTTCTCGCGGTCTTCGTCATCCATGAGGATGACCATCTTGCCTTGGCGGATGTCTTCAACCAGTTCTTCGATGCTATTGAGCGCCACAAGGCACCCCCTTGAGTCAGGATTTGAGGTAGCCGTTGGCGGCCAGAAAGCTTTCGGTGATGTTTCCGGATTTTGCAGGCTCTGCGGCCTTGTCGCCCAACAACAGGCGTTCCAGGTAACGGGCCAGCAGGTCGACCTCAAGGTTCACCCGGCGACCTGGCTGGTACGAGGCCATGATGGTTTCGCTCAGGGTGTGCGGAATGATGGTCAGCAGGAACTCGGCGCCATCGACCGCGTTCACGGTCAGGCTGGTGCCGTCGACGGTGATCGAGCCTTTATGGGCGATGTACTTGGCCAGTTCCTTGGGCGCACGGATGCGGAACTCCACAGCGCGCGCGTTCTCGGTGCGGGCAACGACTTCGCCCACGCCGTCGACGTGACCGCTGACCAGATGTCCGCCCAGGCGTGTGGTCGGGGTCAGGGCTTTTTCCAGGTTCACCGGGCTGCCGCTTTTCAGGTCATTCATTGCCGTGCAGTCGAGGGTTTCGCGACTCACGTCCGCCGCAAAGCCGTTGCCTGGCAATTCAACCGCCGTCAGGCACACGCCGTTGACCGCGATGCTGTCGCCCAGTTTGACGTCGCTCAAGTCGAGCTTGCCGGTTTCTACGTGTACCCGCACATCTCCGCCTTTTGGGGTCAATGCACGAATACTGCCGATGGATTCGATGATGCCGGTAAACATGGAGTCCTCCTCGAGAACAGGGCCGACGCGTGACGCAGGCCGGGAATTATACGCTCGCCGCTGGCACAGGAATGGCGATGACTCGCCAGTCATCGCCAACCGCGCGGATTTCGGTAATTTTCAGCTCGGGTGCGTCTTTCATGTGCGCCAGCGGCCAGTCCAGCAGCGGTCGCGCCGATGAGCCAAGGAACTTGCCGGCGATGAAAATCTGGAACTCATCCACCAGACCTTGCTGGGCAAAAGCCCCCGCCAGGCGCGGGCCGGCCTCGACCAACACTTCGTTGACGTCGCGATGGGCCAGCTCAACCAGCAACTTGCGCAGGTCGACCAGACCATCCTCGCCCGTCACGATCAGGCATTCCGGGCCGTTGGCGTATTGCTCTTCGACCGCCATGCAGGTGGCGACCAGGGCCGGGCCGGCCTTGAAGAACGGCGCGTCCAGCGGCACGCGCAAACGGCCATCGATCAACACCCGCAGTGGCGGACGGCTCATGGCGAGTGCGGTCTGCTCGGCGTCCAACCCCAGTTCATCGGCGCGTACGGTCAAACGGGCATTGTCTGCCAGCACCGTGTCGGCGCCGGTCAGCACCACACTGGCTTGCGCGCGCAGGCGTTGAACCGCCGAGCGTGCGGCCGGACCGGTGATCCATTGACTTTCGCCACTTTCCATCGCCGTGCGACCGTCCAGGCTCATGGCCAACTTCACCCGCACGAACGGCAAGCCGTGTTCCATGCGCTTGAGGAAGCCTTCGTTGAGCTTGCGCGCCTCGCCTTCCAGCACACCGCTTTCAATGGCGATACCGGCCTGGGCCAAACGCTGCATGCCGCGACCGGCGACCGCAGGATTAGGGTCCTGCATGCCGGCCACTACCCGCGCGACACCGGCGTTCACCAGCGCATCGGCGCAGGGCGGCGTGCGGCCGTGGTGGCTGCAAGGTTCGAGGGTCACGTACGCCGTCGCACCTCGGGCCTTGTCACCGGCGGCGCGCAAGGCGTGGACTTCGGCATGCGGTTCGCCAGCACGCACATGCCAGCCTTCGCCGACGATTTGGCCGTCACGCACGATCACGCAGCCGACCCGAGGGTTGGGGTGCGTCGTGTAATGACCTTTGCGCGCCAGTTCCAGGGCGCGGGCCATGTAATGGGCGTCGAGGATGGCTTGTTCCGGGGTGGTGGTCATTCTTTCACCGGCTCACGGGCCAGGCGATCGATCTCTTCACGGAACTCATTGAGGTCCTGGAAGCGGCGATACACGGAGGCGAAACGAATGTAGGCGACTTCGTCGAGCTTTTGCAGCTCGGCCATCACCAGTTCACCGACCACGAGGGATTTGACCTCGCGCTCGCCGGTGGCGCGCAGCTTGTGTTTGATGTGCACCAGCGACGATTCCAGGCGTTCGACACTCACCGGGCGCTTCTCGAGCGCTCGCTGCATGCCGGCACGAAGTTTTTCTTCGTCGAACGGCTGGCGGCTGCCGTCGGTTTTTATCAGGCGCGGCAACACCAGTTCAGCCGTCTCGAACGTCGTGAAACGCTCGCCGCAGGCCAGGCATTCACGCCGGCGGCGCACCTGTTCGCCCTCGGCGACCAGACGCGAGTCGATGACCTTGGTGTCGTTGGCACCGCAGAAGGGACAGTGCATGGTGGCAGGCAACAAAAAAAGGGAGGGCCATGGTAGCGCATCCCCGTGGCAAGACAAGCCATAGGGTTTGCGGTATACAGACGGGTTATAGAGCTTGATCCATGGATTTCACCTCGCTGGAGCCGCAAATGTCCCTAAGACCGCTCGTTATGCTCAGTCTTTTCAGCCTGCTGGTGGCCTGCGGCAGCGATGCGCCCAAGCCCCAGCCGCCAACGCCGGGGCCCGCCCCGCAGGCGGCGCAGAAGAAAGCCCAAGAGTCCGCCAACCTCGGCCCACTGCCCGCTTATCAGCGCGAATTGAGTGGCACCCTGCTAGGCGTGCCGGCGGGTGCCGAAGTCGAATTGGCGTTGCTGGTGATCGATGACAAGGCCCGTCCGCAACAATTGCTCGCCAGCTCCAGCCTGATCGGCACCAATCAAGTGTTGCCGTTTCACCTGCGTTTCAACCCGGACTCGTTTCCGGTGGGTGCCCGCGTTGAACTGCGCGGCCGCGCCAGCCAGTCCGGCCAGCTGATTTTGCATCTGCCGTCGCAGATCATTACCCAGCCAACGACGCAAGCACTGGGTCAGCTGCAATTCGTCAAAGCGCCATGATTGCACCGTTCGACCTTCAACAGGCGTTGGGGCAATTGCTCGGTGATGCGCAGCTTGTGCCTGTCGCCTTGCCGGACTGCGAGCTGAAACTCTGGCTGATCGACGGCGACAACATGGACCGCGCTTTCAGCCCGGAAGAAACCCGGCGGATTCTGCACGAACCACCGTACTGGAGTTTCTGCTGGGCCAGCGGCCTGGCAGTTGCCCGTTATCTCGCCGAATTTCCGCAGTGGGTCAAAGGCAAACGCGTGCTGGATTTCGGCGCCGGCTCCGGGGTCGCGGGGATTGCCGCGGTCAAGGCTGGCGCGCTGGAAGTGGTGGCCTGTGACATGGACCCGCTGGCGATTGCGGCGTGTCGGGCGAATGCCGAACTCAATGACGTACAGCTCAACTACTCGACGGATTTTTTCGCCGAGGCGGATCGCTTCGATCTGATTCTGGTGGCCGATGTGCTCTACGACCGGGCGAACCTGCCGTTGCTCGATGAGTTTTTGAGCCGTGGCCAGCAGGCGCTGGTGGCGGATTCGCGGGTGAGGGACTTTCGTCATCCGCTGTATCAACGCATCGAAATGCTGGAGGCGATGACCCTGCCGGATCTGGCCGAGCCTGAAGAGTTTCGCTATGTAAGCCTCTACCACGCCACCCGGACATGATCGTTCCCACGCTCTGCGTGGGAATGCAGCCCTGGACGCTCCGCGTCCATTCGTACAGCGTGACGCACAGCGTCACAGGAGGCATTCCCACGCGGAGCGTGGGAACGATCATTGCTCCGACTTCCGGCCGCCCACCACCAAGCCGTATAGTGGCCCCATTCACGCTTCCAAGAGATCCCCCATGAGTCAGGAAACGCCGTATATCTTCGACGCCACGACTGCCGATTTCGACCAGTCGGTGATCGAGAACTCCTTCCATAAACCGGTGCTGGTGGATTTCTGGGCCGAATGGTGTGCGCCCTGCAAAGTGCTGATGCCAATGCTGCAGACCATCGCCGAGAGCTATCAGGGCGAGTTGCTGCTGGCCAAGGTCAATTGCGATCTCGAACAGGACATCGTCGCCCGTTTCGGCATTCGCAGCCTGCCGACCGTGGTGCTGTTCAAGGACGGTCAACCGGTGGACGGTTTTGCCGGCGCGCAACCGGAATCGGCGGTGCGGGCAATGCTCGAGCCTCACGTTCAAATGCCACCACCGGCAGCGACCGACCCAATCGAGCAGGCTCAGGCCTTGTTCGACGACAGCCGCTTCGCCGACGCCGAAGCCGTGCTCAAAGTGCTGCTGGGCGAAGACAACACCAACGCTCGTGCACTGATTCTCTATGCCCGCTGCCTGACTGAACGTGGCGAGTTGGGCGAAGCACAAACCGTGCTGGATGCGGTGAAAAGCGATGAGCACAAAGCAGCGCTGGCTGGTGCCAAGGCACAGATCCAATTCCTCGGTCAGGCCAAGGACTTGCCGGATGCGGCGGACCTGAAAGCGCGCCTGGCGAAAAATCCGCAGGACGATGAGGCGGTGTATCAACTGGCGATCCAGCAGTTGGCCCGCCAGCAATACGACGCCGCGCTGGATGCGTTGCTCAAGCTGTTCATCCGCAATCGCAGCTACAGTGAAGGCTTACCGCACAAGACCTTGCTGCAGGTGTTTGAACTGCTGGGCAATGATCATCCTCTGGTGACCACGTACCGCCGCAAGTTGTTTGCTGCGCTTTATTAAAAAGTCAAAAGATCGCAGCCTCGTTGCACTCGACAGCTCCTACATGGGATTTAGCTTTCCTGTAGGAGCTGTCGAGTGCAACGAGGCTGCGATCTTTTGCGGTTTACTCGATCCAGCTATAGAGCGGCGTATCGCCGCCGCTCGTCACCTTCACATCGGCGCAGTGACGCAGGCGCACCAACAGGCGTTTGCCCGAGGCTGCGCTGCCGGTCAGACCTTCCAGTTGTTCAAGCAAGTCCGGCCCGCTCAATTGCCCGGCCTTGCGTAGCAGGTCTTTGGCGATCTGCCACAACGCATCATCCTGATTCACCGGTTTGGCCGACGCCGCAACGGCCTCAGGTTGGGTCACTTGCAGCTGCGCGCCGAGTCGCGCCCAATCGCTGTCATCCATCTCCAGCGTCAAATCCACCGGCCAGTCGCCGATGCTTCCGCGAATTCGCAACATGAGTCTGCTCCCGCACATTTCTGACGTGCATGCTCCCATGCGACTTGCGCAACGCCAAGCAGACGGTCAAACTCCTCGCACTTACGTTATAAGATTACATAACAAATTATTCATTTTGCTTTCCGGAGACCCGTCATGCGCCGTCTGCTTCTCGCTTTGCCGTTTGCCCTGCTGCCGTTGGCCGTAGCCCACGCTGCGGATGAACATGACCATGAGCACGGCAGTCTCGGTGCGCACGAACATGGCGTCGGTCGCCTGAACGCGGCGCTGGATGGCCAGACGCTGGAACTGGAGCTGGAAAGCCCGGCGATGAATCTGGTGGGTTTCGAACACGCCGCCACCACCGATGCCGATAAAGCCAAGGTCGCCGCCGTCCGTGCGCAGCTGGAAAAACCGCTGGCGCTATTCAACCTGCCCAAACCCGCCGGTTGCACAGTGGCGACTCAGGAACTGGAAAGCCCGCTGTTCGGTGACAAGCCAGATGCCGATCACGATGAAGACGCCAAGGACGAACATCACCACGACCACAGCGAAATCCACGCGCACTATCAATTCACCTGCGCGGCCCCGGGTGCGCTGAAAAACCTGGACCTGGCGAATATTTTCAACACGTTCCCGGCGACTCAGAAGATTCAGGTACAACTGATCAGCCCGAGCGGCCAGCAAGGGGTTGAAGTGACCGCGAAGGCTGCTGCCCTCAAATTCTAAATCCACCGCAAATCCCCTGTGGGAGCGAGCTTGCTCGCGATGGCGGTGTAACAGCCAGCATAGATGCTGAATGTTATGGCCCCCATCGCGAGCAAGCTCGCTCCCACAGGTAATTCAACACCCATGAATTCGGCGCTATGACCCAAGCACTCATCGAACTGTCCGACCTGGGCTTCAGCTGGCCCGGTCACCCGCCGCTGCTGGATATCCCGGCGTTTCGCCTGGAGCCCGGTGAAACCCTGTTCCTCAAGGGCCCCAGCGGCAGTGGCAAAACCACCCTGCTCGGCCTGCTCGGCGGGGTGCAGAAGCCCGATCGCGGCAGCATTCGCCTGCTGGGCCAGGAACTTACTGAACTCGGTGCCGGCGCACGTGACCGTTTTCGCGTCGATCACACCGGCTACATCTTCCAGCAGTTCAACTTGCTGCCGTTTCTCTCGGTGCGCGAAAACGTCGAGTTGCCCTGCCACTTCTCCAGACTGCGTGCCGAACGGGCGAAACAGCGTCACGGCAGCGTCGATCAGGCCGCAGCCACCCTGCTCGCGCATTTGGGTCTGAAGGATGAAAGCTTGCTCAGCCGTCGCGCCGATTCGCTGTCCATCGGCCAACAGCAACGGGTCGCCGCTGCTCGCGCATTGATCGGTCAGCCGGAACTGGTGATTGCCGACGAACCGACCTCAGCCCTGGATTACGACGCGCGCGAAAACTTTATTCGCTTGCTGTTCGCCGAGTGTCGCGAAGCCGGATCGAGCCTGTTGTTTGTCAGCCATGACCAGAGCCTCGCGCCACTGTTCGATCGCCATTTGTCGCTGGCCGATCTCAATCGCGCCGCCACCCCGTCCGAGGTTTGAGATGTATTTGTTTCGTCTAGCCCTGGCCAGCCTGGCTAACCGCCGCTTCACCGCGATTCTCACCGCGTTCGCCATCGCCCTGTCGGTCTGCCTGTTGTTGGCCGTGGAACGGGTGCGCACCGAAGCCAAGGCCAGTTTCGCCAGCACCATCAGCGGCACTGACTTGATTGTCGGTGCACGGTCCGGTTCGGTGAACCTGCTGCTGTACTCGGTGTTTCGCATTGGCAACGCCACCAACAACATTCGTTGGGACAGCTTCGAGCACTTCGCCAACGACCCGAAAGTGAAATGGGCAATCCCGATGTCTCTCGGTGATTCCCATCGCGGTTATCGCGTGATGGGCACCACCGAGGCGTACTTCGAGCATTACCAGTACGGCCATCAACAGCACCTGGAACTGGCCGATGGTCGCGCCTTCGCCACGGATCCGTTCGAGGTGGTGCTCGGCGCCGAAGTGGCGGATGCGTTGCATTACAAGCTCGGCGACAAACTGGTGCTGTCCCACGGTGTGGCAGCGATCAGCCTGGTCAAGCACGACGACAAGCCGTTCACCGTGGTCGGGATTCTCAAACGCACCGGCACCCCGGTGGATCGCACGCTGCACATCAGCCTTGGTGGCATGGAAGCCATTCACATCGACTGGCACAACGGTGTGCCCGCGCGCGGCAACGGTCGGATCAGTGCTGATCAGGCGCGCAACATGGACCTGACGCCGCAAGCGATTACCGCGTTCATGCTCGGCCTCAACAACAAGATTTCCACCTTCGCCGTGCAACGTGAAATCAACGAATTCCGCGGCGAACCGATGCTGGCGATCCTGCCGGGCGTAGCGTTGCAAGAACTCTGGAGCCTGATGAGCACGGCGGAAAAAGCCTTGTTTGTGGTCTCGCTGTTCGTGGTGCTGACCGGGCTGATCGGCATGCTCACGGCGATCCTCACCAGCCTTAATGAACGTCGCCGCGAGATGGCGATTCTGCGTTCGGTGGGCGCGCGGCCGTGGCACATCGCAACCTTGCTGGTGCTGGAAGCGTTTGCCCTGGCGCTGTCGGGAGTGATTGCCGGCGTGGCCCTGCTGTACGTGTGCATCGCTGCGGCGCAGGGGTATGTGCAGGCCAATTATGGTTTGTATTTGCCGCTGGCCTGGCCCAGCGAATATGAATGGACGCTGCTCGGTGGCATCCTGATCGCCGCGCTGCTGATGGGCAGCGTGCCGGCCTGGCGCGCGTATCGCCAATCTCTGGCCGATGGCCTGTCGATCCGACTATGAGGACGTTAACGATGCCCCGCGCCTTGCTTGCGCTGTTGATGCTGGTCGCCCTGCCGCTGTGGGCGGCCGAGCCGAAAGAACTGACCTGGTCGGAAATGATTCCACCGGACGCCATGCCGGAAGTGCCGAACATGACGCCGCTGCACGACCTGTCGCAGATGGGTAATGCGCTGGCCGCTGAATCGGCGCCGGCCGCCAAACAAGACATGCCCAACGCGCCAGTGGTTAAGAGCCTCGATGGCCAGAACATTCGCTTGCCGGGCTACATCGTGCCGCTGGAAGTGAGTGAGGAAGGTCGCACCACGGAGTTCCTGCTTGTGCCGTATTTCGGCGCCTGCATCCATGTGCCGCCACCGCCGTCGAATCAGATCGTGCATGTGAAAAGCGCAGTCGGCGTGAAGCTCGATGAGCTGTATCAGCCGTACTGGATCGAGGGTGCGTTGCAGGTCAAGGCGTCCACCAGCGAGTTGGCCGATGCGGGGTATCAGATGGAGGCCGACAAGATTTTTGTGTATGAGCTGCCGGAGTGAATCCGGTCGCTCTGTATTGCCAACTAGATAGCCTTCGCGAGCAAGCCCGCTCCCACAGGGATTAGGCGATCCCTTGTGGGAGCGGGCTTGCTCGCGAAGTGGCAATCTGCCGCACTACAAAAAAAGGGCCATCACTGTTTCATTGAGCTGCATCAAAAGACCGGATCAGACGCCTCCGTACCATTGGACATCGAATATTTTTAACGTCCTTTGGAGCCCTCCATGCACAAGTCCAAGCTCTGCGCGTCGCTACTTGCCCTCGCGCTCGCAGCCCCGCTCGCCTACGCCCACGAAGCAGGCGACATCATCGTTCGTGCCGGTGCAATCACCGTCAACCCCAAAGCCGACAGCTCCAGCGTCAAGGTCGATCAAGGCCCGTTGGCCGGCACCAATCTGGGTGGCAAGGCCACCATGAACAGCGACACGCAACTGGGCTTGAACTTCGCTTACATGATCGACAGCCACTGGGGAATCGAGCTGCTGGCGGCTTCGCCATTCGAGCATGACGTGAAGCTCAAAGGCACCGCCCTGGGCGCAGCCAACGGCAAACTCGGCACCCTCAAACACCTGCCGCCGACCTTGAGCGTGGTGTACTACCCGCTGGCGGCGAAGTCCCCGTTCCAGCCGTATGTCGGCGCGGGTATCAACTACACCTGGATCTACGACGAACACGTCAGCAGCGAAGCCCAGGCCAACGGCTTCAGCAATTTCAAGGCGGATAACTCCTGGGGCATGGCGTTTCAGGTCGGTGCTGACTACATGATCACCGACAACATCATGCTCAACGCCCAGGTGCGCTACATCGACATCGACACCACGGCGACCGTGGAAAACGACGCCGTGGCTCCGGGCACTCGGGCCAAGGTCGACGTGGATGTCGACCCGTTCATCTACATGGTCGGCTTGGGTTACAAGTTCTAAGGCACCGTCGTGATCGTTCCCACGCTCCGCGTGGGAATGCAGCCAGAGACGCTCTGCGTCTCAAGAGCGGACGCGGAGCGTCCATTGAGGCATTCCCACGCAGAGCGTGGGAACGATCATCAAACCTTAGCGCCCCAACAACCGCGCCAGCCCGACACTCATCGGTGTCTGCTCCGGGTAGGTAAAGCGCTCCAGCAATCGCTGGTTGTTCGCCCGCGAATGGCGGATATCGCCGGAGCGCGCCGGACCGTAGGTCACCGGCGGCAATTCACCGACCACCGCCGCCAGCGCTTCAAGCATTTGCTTGAGCGAGGTCGCCTGGTTCCAGCCGACATTCACTGCACCGACTTCGACCTGCGGTTTCTCGATGGCTTGCACCAGCAGGTCGACCAGATCCTCGACGTACACGAAATCACGAGTCTGCTCGCCATCGCCGAACACGGTGATCGGCAGGCCTTTCTGCGCACGCTCGCTGAAAATACTGATCACGCCGGAATACGGTGAAGACGGGTCCTGGCGTGGGCCGAAGATATTGAAGAAGCGGAAGATCACCGGCTCGAGGCCATGCTGGCGGCGGTAGAAATCGAAGTAATGCTCGCCGGCCAATTTGTCCGAAGCGTAGGGCGTCAGAGGCGCCTTGGGTGTGTCTTCGTCGATTGACTGACCTTCGCCATTGTTGCCGTAGACCGCCGCGCTGGACGCGTACAACACGCGTTTGACTCCGGCCTGGCGCATGGCTTCGCAGACATTCAGCGTGCCGATGAAATTGCTCTGGTGCGTTTTCACCGGATCATCCACCGAAGCCTGCACCGATGCCACCGCAGCCAAGTGCGCCACCGCGCTGCAACCGGCCATGGCCTGAGCCACCAGCGCGGCATTGGCGACATCGCCCACGATCAGCTCGACCTTCGGATTGTCCAACGGCAGGTTGCTGCGTTTGCCCGTGGACAAGTCATCGAGAATACGGACCGAATGTCCCTTGGCAAGCAAGGCATCGGTCAGGTGCGAGCCAATGAATCCGGCGCCACCGGTGATCAGAACAGGGCCGTCAGCCATGGCGATAGAACCTATCCAGTAAACCCGGGAGCGCTGCGCGCCAGGCGCGAGGCTTGATCCCGAACGTGTGCAGAATTTTCTTGCAGGCCAGCACCGCATGCTGCGGCTCTTCGGCGGCATCCGGGCGCGCGGCGTGAGCCTGAGCCGTCGGTGCTTCGATGGCCAGCGGGTGCAGGCTACGCGCTTCGGTGAGGATGGCCTGTCCCAATGCCAGCGGCGTCGTCGCCTCATGTCCGGCGTAATGATAGGTGCCCCATAACGGCGCCGCGCAATCGAGTTGCTTGAGCACCGAAATAATCACCCGCGCCGCGTCGTCGACCGGTGTCGGGTTACCCCGGCGGTCATCGGCCATGAGCAATTCTTCCGGCAATTCCGCACGGGCGAGGAATCGGCCGAGCGTGCCTTCGGGGCTGTCATCGAGCAGCCAGCCGAATCGCAGCAGCACGTGTTGCGGGCAAGTGGCACGCACGCTTTGTTCGATCCGCCACAGCGCCTGCCCCCGCTGCCCCAAGGGAACCGGTTCGTCTTTTTCGCTGTAAGCGGTTGCCCGGGAGCCGTCGAACACGCGATAGCTCGAAGGTTGCAGCAGCACGATGTTGTGGTGCTGGCACAGTTCGGCCAGACGTTCGATCGCCCGCTCCTGCCCGGCCAGACGCTGCTCGCTGACCGTCTCCGCCTGGAACCAGTCGAAATAGTAGGCGAGGTTGATCAGCGCGTCCGGACGGGTGTCGTCGAGCAGCTGCGTCAGGCTCGCGGCGTCCCAGCCGTCTTGCGGTGGGCGGGGGGCGAGGAAACCGATGTCTTCCTCTGCACCGAGGCGAATCAGCGCCTGCCCAAGGGCATTTCCGCCGCCCAGTAACATAAGGCGCATTCGCATAGAGTCAGCAGGCCCAGTCTGATTGGAACAAATGGTTTATCGACACCACCCGCAGGCAATGCCATCGATAGTTACCGGAATCGTTGCATTTTGCGGGTTTAGTGCGCAACCGTCATCCGTAAAGTGTAGATCCGCTGGATTTGCGGTGCCTGTGATGGCCTCATCGCGAGCAAGCCCGCTCCCACATTGGTCTAGGGCGAACACAAATCCCCTGTGGGAGCGGGCTTGCTCGCGAAGAGGCCCTGGAGATCGGCGAAGGTCTTGAGTGGTACTTGCATCTTCCCCACCTCGCCCGCATAAATTACCCCATGAATCTGCCTATCCCTCCAGACGCTGCAATGGCTGGCTTTCACCCCGCCGTCAGCGCCTGGTTCCGCAGTACCTTCCCGACGGTCACCGCCGCCCAGGGCCGGGCGTGGCCGATCATTCGCCAGCACCGCTCGACGCTGATCGCCGCGCCCACCGGCTCCGGCAAAACCCTCACCGCGTTTCTCGCCGTTATCGATGATCTGGTTCACCGCGGCCTGGAAAGCGAAGACGGATTGCCCGATCAAACCCTGGTGGTCTACGTCTCGCCGCTCAAAGCCCTGTCCAACGACATTCAGATCAACCTGCAAAACCCGCTGGCAGGGATCACCGAGCAATTGCGGGTGATGGGCCTGCCCGAACTGCAGATCAACACCGCCGTGCGCACCGGCGACACCCCGCAAAAAGACCGCTCGGCGATGCGCAAAACCGCACCGCACATTCTGGTGACCACTCCAGAATCCCTTTACGTGCTGCTCGGCTCCGATTCCGGCCGCAAGATGCTCGGCACCACGCGCACGGTGATCGTCGATGAAATCCACGCCATCGCCGCCAGCAAGCGCGGCAGCCATCTGGCCCTGAGCCTCGAACGCTTGCAGGCCTTGTGTGCAGAACCGTTGATGCGCATCGGCCTGTCGGCCACGCAAAAACCCATCGAAGCGGTCTCGCGCTTTCTCGTTGGCCGTGATCGCGAGTGCGAAATCATCGACATCGGCCATGCCCGTCCACGGGACCTGGGCATCGAAGTGCCGCCCGTGCCTCTGTCGGCGGTGATGGCCAATGATGTCTGGGAACTGGTGTACGACCGCCTCGCCGTCCTGGCCCGCGAACACCGCACCACCCTGATTTTCGTCAACACCCGGCGCCTGGCCGAACGCTTGAGCCGGCACTTGAGCGAGCGCCTGGGCAAAGACGCCGTCGCCGCGCACCACGGCAGCCTGGCCAAGGAATTTCGCCTGGACGCCGAGCAACGGCTCAAGCGCGGCGACTTGCAAGTGCTGATCGCCACGGCCTCGCTGGAATTGGGGATCGACATTGGCGATGTCGACCTGGTGTGCCAGATCGCTTCACCGCGCTCGATCGCCGGGTTTCTGCAACGGGTCGGCCGTTCCGGGCACCAGGTCGGCGGCACGCCCAAGGGCCGGTTGTTTGCCACCACCCGCGATGACTTGATCGAATGCGCCGCCCTGCTCGACTGCGTGCGCCGTGGTGAACTCGACACCTTGCAGATTCCCAAGGCGCCGCTGGACGTCCTGGCCCAGCAGATCATTGCCGAGGTCAGTTGCCAGGAATGGCAGGAGCAAGCGCTGCTGGAGATGTTCCGCAAGGCTTCTCCCTACGCCGAGCTCGACGAAAAACATTACCAGGCGCTGCTGCAGATGCTCGCCGAGGGCTACAACGGTCGCCAGGGTTTGCGTAGCGCTTATCTGCATCGCGATGCGCTGACCCGAACCCTGCGCGGTCGCCGTGGCGCCAAACTGACGGCCGTGACCAGTGGCGGGACCATTCCGGACAACGCCGATTACAGCGTGCTACTTGAGCCTCAAGGCCTGAACATCGGCAGCGTCAACGAAGACTTTGCGGTAGAAAGCATCGCCGGGGATGTCTTCCAGCTGGGCAATACCTCGTATCGAATCCTGCGCGTCGAAACCGGCAAGGTCCGGGTCGAGGATGCTCAGGGTCAGCCGCCGACCATTCCGTTCTGGCTCGGTGAAGCGCCGGGGCGCAGCGCGGAACTGTCGTTTGCCGTGGCACGCCTGCAAGCGCAACTCGATGAATTGCTCGGCGCCACGCCCGGTGATTTGCAACCGGCCATCGACTGGCTGACCGACACCCTCGGCCTGAACCTCGCCAGCGCCGAACAACTGGTCGATTACCTGGCCCGTGCGCGCCTGACCCTCGGCGCACTGCCCTCGCAAGACACGCTGCTGATGGAGCGTTTTTTCGACGAGTCCGGCGGCACGCAACTGATCATCCACACACCGTTCGGCAGTCGCATCAACCGCGCCTGGGGCCTGGCCCTGCGCAAGCGGTTTTGCCGCACCTTCAACTTCGAACTGCAAGCCGCCGCCAGTGAAGACGCCATCGTGTTGTCGCTGTCCACCAGCCACAGTTTCGAGCTCGATGATGTCTGGCGCTACCTGCACAGCAACACCGCCGAACACCTGCTGATTCAAGCGGTGCTGGATGCGCCACTGTTCGGTGTGCGCTGGCGCTGGAACGCCGGGGTCGCACTGGCGCTGCCGCGCTATACCGGCGGGCGTAAAGTCGCGCCGCAGATTCAGCGCATGAAGAGTGAAGATCTGATCGCCAGCGTGTTCCCCGATCAGATTGCCTGCGTGGAAAACCTCGCCGGCGAACGTGAAATCCCCGAGCATCCACTGATTGAACAAACCCTCGACGATTGCCTGCACGAGGCCATGGACAGCGAGGGCTGGCTCGCATTATTACGGCGCATGGAACGTGGCGAGGTGCGGCTGATCAGCCGCGATTTGCCGGCGCCCTCGCCACTGGCGGCAGAAATACTCAGCGCCCGCCCTTACACTTTTCTCGACGATGCACCGCTGGAAGAACGCCGCACTCAAGCGGTGCTCAACCGACGCTGGACCGACCCGCAGTCCACTGACGACCTCGGTGCGCTGGATGGCGAAGCGATCCAGGCCGTGCGCGACGAAGCCTGGCCAACGCCCACCAGCGTCGATGAAATGCATGAAGCGTTGATGAGCATGGCGTGCATCACCGAGGTTGAGGCGCGGGCCAATTCTCATTGGCTCGAATGGCTGAATGCACTTGCACACAGCGGACGCGCCAGCCGTTTGCAGATCAACGCCGGGCAATCGCTGTGGCTGGCGCTGGAACGACTGACTTGCCTGCGAGCGATTTATCCACAAGCCGATCTGCTGCCACCGCTTGAGGCGTTGCCAGGGTTCGATGAAGCCTGGGAGCCGGATGAAGCGGTGCTGGAAGTGATCCGCGCGCGGCTCAGCGCCTTTGGTCCACTGCCGCTCGAAGCGATTGCCGAACCGTTGGGACTGCTCACCGCGCAAGTCACCCAAGCGCTCGCGCACCTGGAGCGCGAAGGTTATGTATTGCGCGGCCAATTCACACCGGGAGCCGCTGAGGAAGAATGGTGCGAACGGCATCTGCTGGCGCGAATTCACCGCTACACGGTCAAGCGACTGCGGCGGGAAATCGAACCGGTGGCGCTGCAGGATTTCATGCGGTTTTTGTTTGACTGGCAGCACCTGTCCGCCGCCACCCAAGGCCAGGGCAACGCGGTGTTGCCCGCCATCGTCGCTCAATTCGAAGGCTACCCCGCTGCCGCATCCGCCTGGGACAGCGACATCCTGCCAACGCGGATCAAAGGCTATTCGGCGAGTTGGCTGGATGACCTGTGCCGCAGCGGCAAACTGGTCTGGACGCGCCTGACCGCGCGCAACAAGGCCGCCAGCACGGCGCTGCGCAGCACCCCGATTGTGTTGCTGCCGCGCAGTCAGGTCGGGCTCTGGAGCAGCCTGACCGAGCAGACGCCGATCAGCGAACTCTCGCCCAAAACGCAAAAAGTCCATGAGGCGCTGAGCCAGCACGGCGCGCTGTTTTTCGATGAGCTGATTCACGAAGCGCGCCTGCTGCGCGCGGAACTGGAAATTGCCTTGCAGGAACTGGTCGGTGCCGGGCTGGTGAATGCCGACAGCTTCGCCGGCCTGCGGGCGCTGATTACCCCGGCCAGCAAACGGCAGAATCGCAGCAGCCGGCGCGGACGCGGGGCGTTTGTCGGCGGGATGGACGATGCCGGTCGCTGGGCCTTGTTGCGTCGCGGGCCAACGCCGCCGGTTGTGGATAACAAACGTGCTTCCGCCACGCCGAGCGACACGCTGGAACATATCGCCATGACCTTGCTGCGCCGCTACGGCGTAGTGTTTTGGCGTTTGCTTGAGCGTGAAGCGGACTGGCTGCCGAGCTGGCGTGAATTGCTGCGCACGTTCCATCGTCTGGAGGCTCGCGGCGAGATTCGCGGTGGGCGCTTCGTCAGTGGCTTGGCCGGAGAACAGTTTGCGTTGCCAGAGGCCATTCCCCTGCTGCGTGAAGTGCGGCGACGGCCGCAGGACGGGAGTTTGATCGCGGTGTGCGGAGTTGATCCGCTGAACCTTGCCGGGACGTTATTGCCCGGCGCCAAGGTGCCGGCGTTGGCGAGTAATCGGTTGGTGTATCGCGATGGATTGCCGGCGGCTGCGGAGATTGCCGGCAAGCAGGTGTTCTGGCTGGAGCTGGATCAGCAATCGACTGCCGAGCTTCATAACAAGCTGATCCGGCATTGAGGTTTTCTTCGCCGGCCCCATCGCGAGCAGGCTCGCTCCCACATTGGATTTGTGTACGCCGCAGATCCCCTGTGGGAGTGAGCCTGCTCGCGATGAGGCCATCAGCAACAACTCAAATCACTGGGGACGCGGCTGATCCGGCAACAACACCGGCGAATTCTCCGCAACCGGCCCACCCTCTTCGTCCATCACCCGATGTGGCATCAAAACCTGCTGTGGATAAGTCTGCGCGAAATGCACCCACGGGCTGTTATCCACAAGCTTTTTCAAACGCTGGTTAAACGCCCGACTCACTGCATATTGCCCACCGGACACCGTGCGGAATTGCGCGGTCAGGACCACGCCGTTGAGGTCCATCTTGTCGACGCCGAAGACATCGAGCGGCCCTTGCAGGTTGTACTTGAGAAAGTCGTCATCACGGATCGAATCTCCAGCCTCGCGGATCAACTCGATGGCCTTGTCGACGTCAGTGTCATAGGTGAACTGCACCGAGAAAAACGCATACGCGAACTGCCTCGATTGGTTGGTCACGGCCTTGATCTGCCCGAACGGCACCGAGTGCACAAAGCCCTTGCCGTCGCGCAAGCGCAAGGTGCGAATGGTCAGGCCTTCGACGGTGCCGGCGTGGCCGGAGTCGAGCACGACCCAGTCGCCAATCGACAGGGTGTCTTCGATGATGATGAACAGACCGGTGATCACGTCCTGCACCAATTGCTGCGAGCCGAAACCAATCGCCAGGCCGACAACCCCGGCACCGGCCAGCAACGGCGCGACGTTGATCCCCAGGTTGGCCATGGTGGTGATCGCGCAGATCACCACCAGGATGATTTTGATCGCGTTGCGCAGCAGCGGCAGGATGGTTTTGACTCGCGTACTCGGCTGCGTCGTACGTTTGTTGACTGGCGGTTTCAGCGCTTCCTGAATCGCAGTGTCGAGTACCACCCACAGCAACCAGGTCACAAGAAAGATCAGACCCATGCTGCTCAATGAATCACTGATCGCCCGGCCCACCGAGTTTTGCTCGGCGAACTTGAACAGCGAAATGCCCCAGATTCGCCCGAGGATTTCGATGAAGGCCACGGCCATGACGATCCGCAGCAAGGCGTGCAGCAAACTGAGGAACCGCTCCTTGTAAGCGCTGCTGTGCTGGATCGCTTCGACCTGACGGGACTTGAACATGTGCTGGAAAATCGTGCTGAGAAACACCGTGGCGATCAGCAGAATGGTGGTGAACAGTGCACAACGCAGGGCCTTCTGATTGTCATCGCCGACGCCAATCAGGTTGATCGCCGAGACCATGACCATCAGCAGGATCGGCCAGTACCAGAGCCCGGAAAAGATCCGCAGGGATTCTTGCAGCGAAGGTTGTTTGAGGCGTTGAGCCAAAGGCCGGTTGCGAATCAGATGCGCCACCGGACGCCTTAGACGAATCACCAATAGCCCGAAGATGATCGAGACGAAAAAGCCGGTGAGCACGGCAGCGCTGCTGGTGATGTTGCCGCCCAGTTGACGGGCGATTTGCGGGCTGGTCAACGCATCGCTGAGCGCCGCGAGGAAGCCGATCAGGAACAACGGCTTGGGACAATAATCGCGGATGATCCGCACCGCTGTGCGTTTGTGGCCCGTGTTGAACATGACGATCACGCACAGCAACATCGAGGTCGAAAAAATGCCGCTGCTGGTGGCGTAGGCGAAACATAACGCCAGCGCACGGCCCACCGAGGCGGGCAGGAAATGACTGACATAGAGGGTCAACGGCAGGCAGATCACGGCCGGTAACGTGTAAGGCATCACATAATTGAGCAGGTCCTGGCTGCGTTGGCGGGTACGCAACCAACGGCCCTGGTTCAGGCGCTTGGCCAGGATGCCACCGAGCACGGTGAGCAAGGCAAAGCTGCCAAGCCAGACCCCGGACAACATCATGAAGTCGCCGATCACGCTCCAGCCAGAGCGGCTCGAGGGTCGATTGACCAGTTTGTCGACCTCATTAGCGGCTCGATCGGCCCGCAGGCGCCAGGCATCGACGAGGTTTTCGTTGAGGTCGAGCTTTTCCTGGACATCGTCGA
The DNA here is from genome assembly GCF_024809425.1 of Pseudomonas sp. JAI111. Lineage (NCBI taxonomy): Bacteria > Pseudomonadati > Pseudomonadota > Gammaproteobacteria > Pseudomonadales > Pseudomonadaceae > Pseudomonas > Pseudomonas sp. JAI111. Next base: position 291,763 of record NZ_JANUCB010000008.1, read on the forward strand.
TGCTGGAGCTGATGGCTCCGAGCAGGCCGCCCTGGACCAACGGTTCAGGCGCTGCCGGTTCCTCAGCCGCAGCGGCGGCGGGAACACCCGGCAGCGTCACGGCTTCCAGCTCGTTGCTGCCAAGGAACAGCAACGCCCCCAGTAGTATTGCGGTCTTGAACTTGAGCAAAACGGGGAGCTCCTCCGAAAGGGTCTGTAAGGAACTGATCGGTAAATGCCGGGCAAGTTCGGTTTTGCCCGCGAGATAACAGTCAGCATGCTCCCCCCGCCTGATCGTTCCCACGCTCCGCGTGGGAATGCAGCCAGGGGCGCTCTGCGCCCCAAGAGCGGACGCAGAGCGTCCGGTGAGGCATTCCCACGCGGAGCGTGGGAACGATCATTACCAGCAGGACGATTTTTGCGCACAAGGCAAATATCAAATGCCCGCCCCTGTATTTTTCCGCACAACCCAAACCCCGACACTGCGCTCCATCAATCAAACCCACCGGAGTTGCAGTCATGCCCATTGCCTTGCTCGCGCTGACCCTCAGCGCCTTCGCCATCGGGACGACCGAGTTCGTCATCGTTGGCCTGTTACCCACCATCGGCGCCGACCTCGGCGTCAGCCTGCCGTCCGCCGGCCTGCTGGTCAGCCTTTACGCCCTGGGCGTTGCCGTCGGCGCCCCGGTGCTGACCGCCCTCACCGGCAAAGTCCCGCGCAAATTGCTGCTGTTGTCACTGATGGTGCTGTTCACCCTCGGCAACCTGCTGGCGTGGAAAGCGCCGAGTTACGAATCGCTGATCATTGCGCGGATCGTCACCGGCCTGGCCCACGGGGTGTTTTTCTCGATTGGCTCGACCATCGCCACTAGCCTGGTGCCGAAGGAAAAAGCCGCCAGCGCGATCGCCATCATGTTCACCGGCCTGACGGTGGCGCTGGTCACCGGCGTGCCGCTGGGGACCTTCATCGGCCAGCATTTCGGCTGGCGTGAAACCTTCCTCGCCGTGTCCGCACTGGGTGTCATCGCCTTTATCGGCAGCCTGCTCTACGTACCGAAAAACATCACCCACAGCAAACCCGCTTCGCTGTTGCAGCAATTACAGGTGCTCAAGCAACCGCGCCTGCTGCTGGTGTACGCTATGACCGCGATCGGTTACGGCGGCTCGTTCATTGCCTTCACGTTCCTGGCGCCGATTCTTCAGGACATTTCCGGTTTCAGCGCCAGCACCGTCAGCCTGGTGTTGCTGGTCTACGGCGTTTCGGTGGCGGTAGGGAATATCTGGGGCGGCAAACTGGCGGACAAACGCGGTCCGATCAGCGCGCTGAAAATCATCTTCGCCTTGCTGGCGGCCGTGTTGTTCGTGCTGACCTTTACCGCTGGCAATCCCTGGCTGGCGCTGGCCACGGTGCTGGTCTGGGGTGCCGTCGCGTTCGGTAACGTGCCCGGGCTGCAAGTGTATGTGGTGCGCCAGGCCGAGCATCACACCCCGCACGCGGTCGACGTGGCTTCGGGGCTGAACATCGCCGCGTTCAACCTCGGCATTGCCGGTGGTGCGTGGGGCGGCGGTCTGATCGTGGCTCACATGGGCCTGATTCACACGGCGTGGATCGGTGGTCTGGTGGTGTTGGTGGCATTGGCGCTGACGGCCTGGAGCGGTCGCCTGGATCGTCTCGGCCCGGTGTATGCCGAAGGCTCAACCCGCGTCGTCACCAGCCACTGATAATCCCTGTGGGAGCGAGCCTGCTCGCGATAGTGGCGGCACATTCAACATAGATGTGACTGACAGACCGCTATCGCGAGCAGGCTCGCTCCCACAGTTTGTTTGTGGTGTGTCCGTTAAGTACAAGCCATCCGTAAACCCGTCGAAACTTTCTCGACTGCCCAGAAGTCATCAAAAGACAGCGGGGCAGCCCAAAGACCATTTGACGGAGGCGACATGGCGGCGATTCATATCGGTATTTCAGGCTGGCGCTACACACCTTGGCGAGGTGGTTTCTACCCAAAGGGGCTGACCCAGAAGCGTGAATTGCAATTTGCGTCCCGGGCGGTCAACAGCATTGAAATCAATGGATCGTTTTACGCCCTGCAACGGCCAGAACGTTATACCCAGTGGTACACCGAAACCCCGGCCGATTTCGTCTTCAGCGTCAAAGCACCACGCTTCATCACCCACATCAAACGTCTGCGCGACATTCATAAGCCGCTGGCGAATTTCTTTGCTTCCGGGATCCTGGAGCTAAAAGAAAAACTCGGCCCGATCCTCTGGCAGTTTCCACCCAATTTCAAATTCGACGCCGAGCTGTTCGACAGTTTTTTGAAGCAATTGCCCCAGGACACGCAGCAGGCTGCCGCCCTCGCCCGCCAGCACGATTCGCACCTGCACGGTCACGCCAGTACCAAGGCTTACAAGAAAAAGCCGTTGCGCCACGCCGTTGAAATCAGGAACGAGACCTTTGTCGATCCAGCGTTCGTGCGCCTGCTCAAGCGCTACAACGTTGCCTTGGTCATCGCCGACACCGCCGGTAAATGGCCGTACCGCGAAGACCTCACCAGTGATTTCGTATACCTGCGCCTGCACGGAGCCGAAGAGCTCTACGCCAGTGGTTACACCCCTGAGGCGCTGGAGCGTTGGGGTGAACGGATCGAGGCCTGGAACCACGGGCAGCAACCAGCGGATCCACAGCTGATCGCGCCAAAGCAAAAACCCAAGGCGCGCAAGTCCCGCGAAGTGTTCTGCTATTTCGACAACGACATCAAGGTCCGCGCGCCCTTCGATGCGCGGCGCTTGCTTGAGCATTTCCACCTCGATCAAGGCCTCGCCACCGCCCCCGGTGAACCGGTTGCCGAAGGAGTGCTGCCATGAACATTTCCGAGCCGCTGGGCCATGCCGATAATCAGCCGGAAATCCTCAGCGCCGTGCGGCGATTTACCGTGCTGACGGTCAATACGCACAAAGGCTTCACTGCACTCAACCGGCGTTTCATCCTGCCCGAATTGCGCGAAGCGGTGCGCAGCGTTTCAGCCGATGTGGTGTTTTTGCAGGAAGTGCATGGCACCCACGAGCATCATCCGCAGCGCTATAGCAATTGGCCGACAAAGCCTCAGTACGAATTCCTCGCCGACACGTTGTGGCCGCAGTTTGCCTATGGCCGCAACGCGGTCTACCCGGAGGGCGATCACGGTAATGCGCTGCTGTCGAAATTCCAGATCGTGCGTCACGATAACCTCGACGTGTCCATCAGCGGCCATGAAAACCGTGGCCTGCTGCATTGCGTATTGCGCCTGCCCGGCGACGGGCCTGAGGTGCATGCGATTTGCGTCCACCTGGGGCTACGCGAAACCCACCGAACGGCACAACTCAAATTGCTGGAACAACGCCTCGAAGAGCTTCCGGCCGACGCGCCGGTGATTGTCGCCGGCGACTTCAACGATTGGCGCCAGCGTGCCGACGCGCTGCTCAAGCCCTCTGGTCTGCGAGAGGTTTTCGCCGAGCACCACGGCAAACCGGCGCGCAGTTTTCCGGCGCGGCTGCCAACGCTACGTCTGGACCGCATCTATGTGCGCAACCTCAAGGCCAGCCGCCCGCAAGTCCTGACAGCGCGCCCCTGGTCACACCTTTCCGACCACGCACCGCTATCGGTGGAGATCGAGTTATGAGCAGCGCGCCAATAGAGCCAACCACCATTGAGCACGTACCCAGCTCCCCGCCGGTGCGTGAGCCCGGCGTGGTTGACGTTGAATACGGCTGGCAGGGCAACAACCTGGTGCAACTGCTGGAGAACGGCGAAGCATATTTCCCCCGGGTATTCGAGGCCATGCGCCAGGCCAAAAGCGAAATCCTCCTGGAAACCTTCATTGTGTTCGAGGACAAGGTCGGCAAAGAGCTGCAGCAAGTGTTGATCGACGCAGCTCAACGCGGGGTGCGGGTTACTGCCAGTCTTGACGGCTTCGGCTCTGGCGAGTTGAGCACCGAGTACCTGGCGGCGTTGAGCCAGGCCGGTGTGCACCTGCAAATATTCGATCCGGCGCCCAAACGCCTGGGCATTCGCACTAACTGGTTCCGCCGCCTGCACCGCAAGATCGTGGTAGTGGACGGCACGATTGCGTTCATCGGCGGGATCAACTTTTCCGCCGACCACCTGGCCGACTTCGGTCCCGAGGCGAAACAGGATTACTCCGTTGAAGTGCAAGGCCCGGCGGTGACCGATATTCATCATTTCGCCCTGATGCAGAGTGGCCGCCCGGGGCGCGCCAAATACTGGTGGCAACGGCGCAGGCAGCGACGTTCGGAACTGGCGTTCAGCGAGCACGACGGCCAGGTCAGGCTGGTGTACCGCGACAATGGTGACCATCGAACCGACATCGAAGAGGTTTATCGCTTGGCGTTGCGTAGCGCCCAGCGCCGCGTGGTGATCGCCAACGCCTACTTCTTTCCGGGTTATCGCCTGCTGCGCGAGATCCGCAACGCCGCGCGCCGTGGTGTTGATGTACGGCTGATCCTGCAAGGCCAGCCGGATTTGTTGGTGGCCAAACTCGCCGCGCGCATGACCTACGACTATCTGCTCAAGTCCGGCGTGCAGATTCACGAATATTGCGAGCGACCGCTGCACGGCAAGGTCGCGCTGGTCGACGAAGACTGGAGCACGGTCGGTTCCAGCAACCTTGACCCGTTGAGCCTGTCGATGAACCTTGAGGCGAATGTGCTCATTCGCGATCGCGCCTTCAACCGCGAACTGTTCGAACGCCTCGATATCCTGAGCAAACACCACTGCAAAGCCATGTCACCGGACAAGGCGCCGCGTGGACGGGTCTGGCACATGACCGTCGGCTTCCTGGTGTTTCACTTTTTGCGCCACTTCCCCGCATGGGCTGGTTGGCTGCCAGCGCATAAGCCGCGCTTGAAGCGTTTTACCCATTCAGGGAGCGAAACGCCATGAGCCGCGCTGAAGCCTCCTCGACCAGCCACGCCACCGCGCCAGGGAAATCACGTTTGAGCCGCTGGAAAAAGCCGCTGACGATGCTGTTTTTCCTGGCGCTGATTGTGCTGTTCACGATGCTCGCCCAGCGCATCGAATGGAACGAAGTGTTCGACACCCTGGCCGATTTCAAGGTACGCACACTGATCATCGCGTCCGGCCTGACACTGGTGAGTTTTCTCGTCTACGCCAGCTTCGACCTGATCGGCCGCACCTACATCCGCCAGGACCTGACCTGGAAGCAGATCCTGCCGGTGGGCATTATCAGCTACGCCTTCAACCTCAACCTGAGCGCGTGGGTCGGCGGCATTGCCATGCGTTATCGGCTGTATTCGCGGCTTGGCGTGAGCAAAGGCAACATCGCGAAAATCCTCGGGTTGAGTCTGGCGACGAACTGGTTCGGCTACATGGTGATTGCCGGCGCAGTGTTCAGCAGCGGGCTGGTCCGAATGCCGCCTGGCTGGAAGCTGAGCAGCGACGCGTTGCAGGGTGTGGGCGTGTTGTTGCTGCTGGTGAGCGCGGGGTATCTGGCGGCGTGCCGGTTTTCCAAGCGTCGGGAATGGGCAATACGCGGGGTGGAAATCAATCTGCCGTCGCTGCGCATGGCGATGCTGCAACTGGCACTCGGGGCGCTGAACTGGTCGTTGATGGCTGCGGTGATTTTCACGCTGCTGCCGAGCAAGCTGGACTATCCGTTAGTCCTGGGGGTGTTGTTGATCAGCGCGATTGCCGGGGTGATCACGCACATTCCTGCCGGGCTCGGAGTACTGGAGGCGGTGTTTGTGGCGTTGCTGCAACATGAGGCTTCTCGGGGAAGTCTGGTGGCGGGATTGCTGGCGTATCGGGCGATTTACTTTATTTTGCCGCTGCTGATTACGTTGGTGATGTACTTGGTTGTGGAGGCCAAGGCGAAGTCGTTGCGGATCTCGAAAAAACCAAAGTGACCGGTTGTTTGTGAGGACGCCATCGCGGGCAAGCCCGCTCCCACAATAGATCGCATTCTCCTGAAGTACCCGGTCAAATGTGGGAGCGGGCTTGCCCGCGATGGCGTACTCACAAGCACTGCAAATCTCAACTGGACTGAATGATGCTCAACCGCTCACCCACCACCATCTCGGTAATCCAGTCCACCAGGATCGAGGTGTACGCCTGCTGCGACACCGGTTCGCTCAACGCGTGATCCGCGCCATCGATGATTCGGTGGGTCAGCGAATGCGTCTGCTGACACGCGGCGCGGTAGCTCATGATGGTTGCGTGAGGCACATAGTCGTCCGTCTCCGATTCGACCAGCAGCACATCGCCGGTGAATTGCGAGCAGGCGTGCAGCGCGCGGTTGCTGTCGGCGCGCACCAGCGTGTTGCGGTAATCGCGCAAGTCAGCCTTGTCCAGATCACGTTTGGGCGTGTGCCAGTGATCGTCGCGATACAGCGCCGGTACCCGCAGCGCCAGCCAGCGCACCGGTCGCAGCGAGGTCAGGATCGACGCCAGGTAACCGCCATAACTGGTGCCAACCACCGCGATAGCGGACGTGTCGAGCGCCGGATGGGCGAGTAGGCGATCGTACGCCGCCAGCAGGTCTCGCAGGTTGTCTTCACGCGTCACCCGGGACAGCGCAATGCCGGTGCCGCCCGTGTGACCGCGCAGGTCGAACGTCAGGCATACGCAACCCAGACCGGCGATGCCTTTGGCCCGCTCCAGGTCCCGCTCCTGACTGCCGCCCCAACCATGGACGAACAACACACCGGGGACTTTCGATTTGGGGCTCAGAAACGTCCCGCTCATTTGTTCATCGTCGATGTCGATCTGAATGGTTTCACTTCTAGCCGTCATAGGATTTAACCGTCACGTACTTGAGAAGAAAGTCAGTGTTTTCCGCAGGGCCGCGGTACACCTCGATGGCGTCCGCCGGCAGCGGTTGATCGATGTAGGTTTCCACCGAAGAGACGTGGATCGCCCGCATCCCCGGGTCGTTGATGAAGCTTTGCAGCGCGGCCACTTCAGCGCTGCTGGCACCGCCCATGCGCCAGGATTGTTCCAGCACGCCACTGCGTTGTTTGCCGGCATTGTCCTGGCCTTGGGCAATGTCGTAATTGCGCCGCGAAGCAAAGAAACCGGGATAGGCTTCGTTCGCGGCGCGGTCAAACACTTGGGCCTGCCGGATAGCCAGTCGTACATCCTCTGGTAGAGGCAGCGCCAGCAGATCGTCGTAATCGCCTTGAACCACCAGCAGGTTGGACCCTCCATAAACCTGCTCGCCCTGACCGTCTTCGGTCAAGTATTGATCACCGCAATAAGTCAGCACCTTGTCGCCGATAAAACTCTGGCCGACGCTGTGGGTGACCACGTTGTCGAGGTCCTGCTCAAGCACCACGCCCTGGCTGAACAGCTCATCGGCAGCGGGACGAGCCAGCACGGCATTGAACTGGTCGAGGCTTTTGATCACTTCCTGTCCACGTCCGGCGCAGGCATGAACCGGCTTGACGCGGATGGGGCCGCTGTCGAGCAAATGCTCTGCCGCCGGGCGTGCGTCGTCGAGGGCAAACACGCTCAGCCCATCGAGCACCACGCTGCGTACGCGCTCGCAAAACTGCGATGACCAGCCTTGCGGGGCGTGGGCATTCTTGTTGAGCAGGCCGTGGCTGATGGCTTTGGTGCAGATGAAATCATGGTCGACGTAACCGCCCCACAAATCCTCCGGCCCCTTGACGCCCAGTTGCCGGGCGACCGCAACGCCCACCAGGGTCTGGGTTGGCAACAGGTAAAGGTCTTGACCTTTATGAAGCTCTGGATCGTAGCTGCCGCCGTACTTGAGCCCCAGGATTTGCGCCAGCCAGCGGGCCAGGGCGCGATTGGTCTCGACTTCATGCTGGGGCGCTTCGGGGCGGACTGAATGGGCCACCACCAGCTTCTTGCGGTTTGTTGGGGTCATGCGCCCCCCTTCAATCTGCGTTCGATGAATGTAGTTTGAAGGGTGCAGAGATCAGGCCAAGGGGGGCTTGATAGAAACGACCTTGAAATCAGTCAGTTGCGAAAGAGGTAATGGCACGACGCCTGCCTGATTCTGCACGACACCGATGGGCGACTCCGGCATTTTGCACGATCAAGGGCTTGCGCAGAGCCCTGTGGGAGTGAGCCTGCTCGCGATGGCGGCGTGTCAGTCTGCATCAATGTCAGAGACAGTCCGCCATCGCGAGCAGGCTCGCTCCCACATTAGATTTGGGGGATTTTGGGTGTTGCGCCTACCGGGCTGCGGCCGTGGGCGTAACCCCAAATCGAGCCCGGTAATCGCTCGGCGCCAGCCCGGTAATTTTCTTGAAGGTCGCGCGAAACGCACCGGGGTCCTGGTACCCCACCGTCCAGGCAATGTGATCGATGGTGCCGTTGCTGAACTCAAGCATCTCCCGCGCCTTGCCCACCCGCAGGTGCTGGCAGTATTCGGTGGGTTTGAGCCCGGTCGCCGAACGGAAGCGCCGAAGGAAGGTGCGCTCCTCCAGCCCCGCCCGTTCCGCCATCGCCGTCAGCGAAACATCGGTAGCCCCGGTGCTTTGCAGCCAATGCTGAACCTTGAGAATCGAGGCATCGCCATGGCTCAGGATCGGTGAAAAATTGCTGCCACATTCACTGGCGCTGTCGCTGTGTTCCACCACCAGAAAACGCGCAGTGCCGGTGGCGATGCTTGGACCGAGCAGTCGGTCAACCAGACGCAGACCCAGCTCCGACCAGGCCATCAACCCGGCGGTGGTGATCAGGTCGCCGTCGTCGACGATGGGGGTGTCGGCCTTGAGTTTGATCGCCGGGTAACGTTCGGCGAAAGACTTGGCCGAGGTCCAATGAGTGGTCGCACTGCGACCATCGAGCAGGCCGCTTTCGGCCAGCAGGATCGAGCCTACACACACGCCGCCCAGGGTTGCCCCGCCAGCATGTTGCTGACGAAGCCAGTGGATCAGCGCCTGCGATACCTGGCCTTTGGAAAATCCGCCAATCGACGGCGGAATCAACACTGCCACCAAGGCGTTGTCGGGCCCCGGATGGCTGTCGTAAACCCGCGCGGGCGACTGATCGCCCTCGACCTGCCAATGGCTGACCCGCAGCAGTGGCAACTGCGCCGTCTGATGCTCGGCGGCAATCCGGTTCGCCACCCCGAACAAATCTGTCAGCCCATGCACCGCCGCCATCTGCGCACCGGGGTACATCAACACGCCCAGTTCGACGATTGCCCTTTGTGCATCCATTGTCAGTTTTACCCCTTCTATTGTCGGTGCGGCCAATCCCGGGACGGCCTGCCAGCCCCGATACTCCATTCCACACCAACGTACACGCCGAGGAAACAGTCATGGCCAAGCAAGCACTCATCCTAGTCGATATCCAAAACGACTACTTCCCCCAAGGCAAGTGGCCGCTGGTCGGTGTCGACGCCGCAGCGGACAACGCCGTCCGCTTGCTCAAAGCCTTTCGCGAAGCCGGTGATTCGGTGGTGTACATCCGCCACGAGTTCACCTCCAGCGAGGCGCCATTTTTTACCCCGGGCTCCGAAGGCGCGAAGCTGCATCCCAAGATTCTCAACCGCGCCGATGAGCCGGTGGTGCTCAAGCACTTCGTCAACTCGTTCCGCGAAACCGAGCTCAAATCAATTCTCGACGAACAAGGCATCAAGGAATTGGTGATCGTTGGCAGCATGAGCCACATGTGCGTCGACGGCATTACCCGCGCCGCTGCCGATTTCGGCTACACCGTCACCGTGATCCATGATGCCTGTGCCTCACGTGACCTGGAATTCAACGGCATTAACGTACCTGCCGCCCAGGTTCACGCCGCGTTCATGTCGGCCCTCGGATTCGCTTACGCCAGCGTGATTTCCACCGACGAATTCCTGGCGGCCAGCCACTAACGCTTCAACTGATTGAGCGAATTCAGAAATGAACCCGCCGCGCTCAAGCGCCGCGGGTGTTTTTTTGCACGGAAAAAAGTGAGACAAAAAATCTCACGCGTGAGCTATTGAGAGCGGCGTAATTTGCCTGTAGTGTTTCTCACGCGTGAGATTTTCACAACGGAGTCACCAGTATGAAAAGTCGCTCTCCATCAGGTCCGCCTGCCGTGCCTGTAACCGATTCAGCGAGCCAGAAGGAAGAGCGCTCGAAACCGTCCGCGAAAAAACCATCGAGCTTTTATATGAAGCAGATGCGCGCGGGCCTGGCTGGCGCCGGTTATGTGAAACACGAGACTTGGGTGCTTCCCGAAAACCGAAGCCTGCTCAAGCAGATGGAGAAACAGCTACGCCAACCGATTCTGGCTGGCTCATTCATGTCGGAGAATTACATGAGCGCAGGTACTAACTGGAACATCGATCGTCTGTTCAGCGCCCTTCAGGCACTGGACGAAGTGGTTTCTAACGACATCACGCTTTCTCTGGTTCAAGGCTCCGAGTCCAGCATCAAGCTGGAAATGAACGATTTCGGTGGCCTGCCGATTTACATCGCGGTGGTGGGCGAGCAGATCATCGTCGACACGGTTCTGGTAGACGTCGAGTCGATCAAGGATGTGCCGGCTTTCAACGATGCCGTACTGCGCAGTCGCGAACTGTTCCCGCTGTCCTCGATCGGTATCGAGTCGATGCCGAACGGCCAGATCGTCTACAACATGTTCGGCGCTCTGAGCTCCGATTCCAGCCTGACCAACGTCGTGACCGAGTTCAAAACCCTGGTCGACAATGTGCAACGCGCCAGCGAAGCCTTTGAACGTTTCTTCCATTAATTTTTCAGGAATAGGGATTATCCAATGACTCAGTCCATCTGGAGCAAATTGTTTACCGCGCTGCGCGGCGGTGCCAATGAAGTCGGCGAATCGATCGTCGACCAACAGGCCCTGCGTATCCTCGACCAGGAAATTCGTGATGCTGACAGCGCCCTGGCCAACGCCAAGCGTGAGCTGGTCACCATCATGGCCAAGCACAAACTGTCGGCTGATCGCGTGAGCGAATACAACGCCAAGATCAAGGACCTGGAATCCAAGGCGCTGGCCGCCATCCAGGCCAACCGTGAAGACCTGGCAATGGAAGTGGCTGAAGCCATTTCGACTTTGACCAACGAGCTGGACGTCGAGCAAAAGCAAGCCACCGAGTTCGGTGGTTACGCGGACAACATGCGCAAAGACATCACCAAGGCCGAAAACCGCATCAAAAGCCTGCGCCAACAAGTAGACATGGCCAAGGCGCGTGAAAGCGTACAAAAGGCTCAGGTCAGTGCGTCCATCGCCAGTGGCGGCGCCAACGGCAAGCTGGAAACCGCCGTCGGTACACTGAACCGCCTGCAAGCCAAGCAGCAGCAACGTGCCGCTGAACTGCAAGCTCAGGACGAACTGGCGGATGCGTCGACCGGTACTGACCTGGAGCGCAAATTGCGCGAAGCCGGCATCACACCGGATTCGGGCAGCGCCAATGCGATCCTGGAACGCCTGAAGCAGAAGTCGGCCGAGTAACTTTGCCGGACGCATAACCTGTGGGAGCGAGCTTGCTCGCGATTGCGGTTTGCCAGTCGACATTAATGCTGACAGACACATCGCCATCGCGAGCAAGCTCGCTCCCACATGGATCGGTGCTGATTCATTGCCCTTCTTTTTTACGTCGAGGTCAAGGATGGATGCCCTGAAGGGTTTCAAGACAATCGCCGGCGTGGCAATTTTCATGGTCGCGCTGCAGGCGCTCAACGCCATGACCGGCTACAGCCTTTTGTCATTTGGCCTGGTCCCGAGAACGCTCTTCGGGCTGCCCGGCATCCTCACCTCGCCTTTTCTCCACGCCTCATTTGCGCACCTGAGCGCCAACCTGATTCCGTTTTTGATTCTGGGCACGCTGGTCATTATCGAAGGGCTCAACCGGTTTCTGGCGGTCAGCGCCATCATCATTGTGCTGGGCGGCTCGCTGGTCTGGCTGTTCGGTTTCAAAGGCGTGCACATCGGCGCCAGTGGCTGGGTGTTCGGGCTGTGGGCTTACCTTCTGGCGCGTGCCTGGTTCCAGAGAAGCTGGGGCAACCTGATTACGGCCAGCGTCGTAGCGCTGCTCTATGGCGGTTTGATTTTTGGCTTCCTGCCTCGCCAGGGGGTTTCCTTCGAAGGTCACCTCTTTGGTGCATTAGCAGGATTTATCGCTGCCAAGGTACTTTTCTCTGCGCCGCGCAGCAGGTTTAATGCGGCCCGTTAACCGCTATCAGGCTTTCAGACGCCGAGGCGATAACGTCGCCAGGAATCAGTACCCACGGAGTCAGGGACAAAATGTCGATATTCCTTTTATTGCGCCTGCACGCCTCGTCCCTCTTCCACCGATTCGTCTGGACAGGCCTGGTGCAAAACCCATCAGACGATCTGACTCCGGCCTCCGTGCTGGCGGTCAATCCACTGAGCCCGTTCGGGCACGCCCTCGCCCACTTCAATGACAGTGAAATCGCCTCCACTCGCCTCAAGGAAATCTCCAATGGGATGGTTTAAACAATTGATGGGGCTTGAGGCCCCGAACGCGAATACCGATTCGAAATGGACGGCCAGCGAAACCGCGTCACCCGCCAACGGCCCGTTGGGACTGGCCTTGGGCAAGGGCGTGATGTTCGACACGTCCCTGAGATTGTTGCTCGACGGCAACACCACGGTGACCATCCCGGGCTCCCAGCAGATCTGGAGCAACGGCACCATCGACCTCGGGCAGTCGACCTGGCTGTCGCGCTATTACATGAACGACGAAGACTACTGGCTGCAGGTGCACACCACCGGCGACATCGCCGGGCAGGTCGAGTCGGTGATCCTGTTCAATTACCTCAGCTACATCACCATCAGCAGTGAAGCGGAGCTGCGTCGGCTGGCCGGCCCGCAAAGCCTGATCGGGCTGCCGACCTACACCCACAACGGCGTGGAATACACCCGCGAATGGGGCACCGAGAATGGCCAGACAGAGCTGGTGGCACTGAGCGAACAACTGAAAAACCCGGACGAGTCCTACAGCATCGAACACCGTTCGATGTTGTACGCCCGCGAAACCGGCCTGACCGATCGCCGGGAATTCCTGCTGTTTTCCGTTGAAGAAGACGCTGAAGGCACCATCAGCTTGAGCACATCCTTGGGCATCTCGCTGTACACAACCGACCTGAACACGTTCTAAAAAGGAACAAGTCCATGCTAGAAGCGCTCTCCATCTCGCTGAACAAAGCCGCCGTATTCGGGTTTGTTTCCTACCTGCTCGGCGCCGCTGTGTTGTTCGCCCTGTTCCAGTTCATCTACACCCGTATCACTCCGCACAAGGAGTTCGAGCTGATCCGTTCGGGCAACGTGGCCGCGGCAATCGCCTTGGGCGGTGCAATCATCGGCTTCGCCATTCCGGCCAGCAACGTGATTGCCTACTCCATCAGCATTCTGGACTTCGCTGTCTGGGCGGTGATTGCAGCCCTCGTTCAATTGCTGGCATTCCTGGTGACCAGCCTGGTGCTCAAAGGCACCTCTGAACGCATCAGGAAAGGTGAAATCGCGGCCGGCATCTACGTCGCAGCAGTGGCCATCAGCGTCGGCATGCTCAACGCCGCCTGCATGACCCCTACCCAGAACTGATTGCGCAACGGAGATCCCGATGAAACGAAGCAAGTACGTTCAGCTCTCGCTGGCCGCGTCGGTCGCCATGGCGATATCCGGTTGCGGGCCGACGGAAAAAACCTACGCGGTGCAGAAGAAGTACAACTTCCAGTCCGTGCAGCAGTGCGCCGACGAAAAACTGCCGGTGGATGTCTGCTCCGACGCCTACATGACCGCCATGGCCGAGCATCGCCGCATTGCGCCGGTGTACGACAACCAGGCCGATTGTGATGCCGACTTTGTCGCCGACTGGTGCCAGCAGGATTCCGCTGGCAAGTTCATCCCCAAGCTGGGCGGTTTCGAACTGACCGCCGACGGCCAGGTCACGCAATACCAGGTCGACGCGGCCAAGGCTCAATTACCCGCCTCGGAAACGGCGAACACGGGTGGCTCGGGTTTCTCCACCAGCAGCCTGCTGACCGGCCTGCTGATCGGCAACATGCTGAGCAGCAACCGCAACAGCTACTACTCCGAGCCGGTGTACCGTTATCGCGATGATCGCGGTAATTACGGTTCCTCAACGCTCAACCAGCGGATTTCCAAAGGCTCGACGTTTACCAGGTCCAATCAGGCCAGGTACGGCAGCAGCAACTACGCCGACTCGGTCCGTTCCTCCACCAGCAAGCCGGTTTCCGTTGCTTCGTCCACCTCCCGTGGTGGCTTTGGCAGCAAGGCCAGCGCACGCAGCGGCTGGGGCGGCGGCGGGTCGAGCAGTTAAGGAACCGGACCATGAAGAGAATCCTCTGCGCAGAGCGTCATGACTGGAAACAAACGGCCGAGAGTCTCGGCTTTCTGTTCCATACCATCGACAACGAACCCTACTGGGACGAGAGCGCGTATTACCAGTTCACGCTCAAGCAAATCGAGAACGATCTCGAAGACCCGACCACCGAGATCCACGAGATGTGCATGGACCTGGTGGCCCGCGTGGTGCAAAGCGAGGAGCTGCTGGAGCGCCTGAGCATTCCCGCGCCGTACTTCGACCTGATTCGCACCTCTTGGCTCGAAGGCCACCCGCATCTGTACGGGCGCATGGATTTTTCCTACAACGGCAACGGCCCGGCGAAGTTGCTGGAACTCAACTACGACACGCCGACCAGCCTGTATGAGGCCGCAGCGTTTCAATGGGGCTGGCTGGAACAGTGCATCGAGCGCGGTTTGCTGCCCAAGCATGCCGACCAGTTCAACAGCATCGACACCAAACTGCATCAGGCTTTCGCCCAACTGCAGCTCAAACAGCCTTTCTATTTCGCCTCGATGAAAGACTCGGTCGAAGACAAAGGCACCACCGATTACTTGCGCCTGATCGCGGAAAAGGTGGGCATCGAATCACGCCACATCGACATCGAAGACATCGGCCTGACGAGCGACGGTCGTTTCGTCGACCTCGAAGATCGCTGGATCCCGCATCTGTTCAAGCTGCATGCCTGGGAGTTCATCTTCCACGAGCCCTTCGGCGCAGCCATCGCCCAGAGCGACACGCAGTTTTTCGAGCCGGCCTGGAAATCCATCATTTCCAACAAAGGCATCCTGCCGCTGCTGTGGGAATTCAACAAAGGTCACCCGAACCTGCTGGCGGCGCACCTGGATACCGAGCCGAACAGAGCGGTGCCCAAGGGCTGGGTGCGCAAACCGTTCTTCTCCCGGGAAGGTGCCAACATCGAACTGCAAACCGCCGAAGGTCTGATCGTAAAAGAGGACGGCCCCTACACCGACGCGCCGTTTATCCTTCAGGAGTTCGCTCCGCTGCCGCAGTTTGGTGACAGCTTTACCTTGATCGGTTCCTGGGTGATCGGGGATCAGGCGGCCGGCATCGGCGTGCGCGAGGACAATAGTTTGATTACCAAGGATTCAAGCCGGTTCTTGCCGCATCTGATACTCGACTGATCCATCCTGCGCCCATAAAAAAGACCGGGAACGGACAGATAGTCAGACGCCCACAAGACTTATGGCTGAAATGCCGGATAATGGCGGCCATTCGTTTAGCCGTTATTCTGGTAATCCCCCATGGAAATCAAGGTCAACTTTCTCGACAACCTTCGACTTGAAGCCAAGTTCGACGACTTCACGGTGGTGGCCGACCAACCTATCCGCTACAAGGGCGATGGCTCGGCACCGGGACCGTTCGACTACTTCCTGGCGTCGTCGGCGTTGTGCGCGGCGTATTTTGTGAAGTTGTATTGCAGCACGCGCAATATCCCCACGGACAACATCCGCCTGTCGCAGAACAATATTGTTGACCCGGAAAACCGCTACAACCAGATTTTCAAGATCCAGGTCGAGTTGCCGGCGGACATCTCCGACAAGGACCGCCAGGGCATCCTGCGTTCCATCGACCGTTGCACCGTGAAAAAAGTGGTGCAGGCCGGGCCTGAGTTTGTGATCGAAGAAGTGGAAAACCTCGACGCCGATGCCCAGGCGTTGCTGATGCCTGCTTCTAACTCAACTTCCGAGGCGGGCACTTACATTGCCGGCAAGGATCTGCCGCTGGAGCAAACCATCGCCAACATGTCGGCCATTCTGGCGGACCTGGGCATGAAGATCGAAATCGCTTCGTGGCGCAATATCGTGCCCAACGTATGGTCGCTGCATATCCGCGACGCGCACTCGCCGATGTGCTTTACCAACGGCAAGGGTGCAACCAAGGAAGGCGCGTTGGCGTCGGCGTTGGGCGAGTTTATCGAGCGACTCAACTGCAACTTCTTCTACAACGACCAGTTCTGGGGCGAGGACATCGCCAACGCAGCGTTTGTGCACTACCCGGACGAACGCTGGTTCAAGCCTGGCCGTAAAGACGCACTGCCGACCGAAATCCTCGACGAGTACTGCCTGAAGATTTACAACCGCGACGGTGAGCTGCGTGGCTCCCATCTGATCGACACCAACTCGGGCAATGAAGAGCGCGGCATCTGCTCGCTGCCATTCGTGCGCCAGTCGGACGGCGAGGTGGTGTATTTCCCGTCCAACCTGATTGAAAACCTTTTCCTGAGCAACGGCATGAGTGCCGGCAATACACTGGCCGAAGCCCAGGTGCAGTGCCTGTCGGAAATCTTCGAGCGCGCGGTAAAACGCGAAATCATCGAAGGTGAATTCGCCCTGCCGGATGTGCCGGCCAGCGTGCTGGCGAAGTACCCGGGAATACTGGCCGGCATTCAGGCGCTGGAAGAGCAAGGTTTCCCGGTGTTAGTGAAGGATGCGTCTCTGGGCGGTGAATTCCCGGTGATGTGCGTCACGCTGATGAACCCGCGTACCGGCGGTGTGTTCGCCTCCTTCGGCGCGCACCCGAGCCTGGAAGTGGCATTGGAACGCAGCCTGACCGAGTTGCTTCAGGGCCGCAGTTTCGAAGGCCTCAACGATTTGCCGCAGCCAACGTTCGAAGGTCATGCGGTGACCGAGCCGAACAACTTCGTCGAGCACTTTATCGACTCCAGCGGCGTGGTGTCGTGGCGCTTCTTCAGCTCAAAGTCGGATTACGAATTCGTGGAGTGGGATTTCTCCGGCCAGGGTGAAAACTCGAATGCCGAGGAAGCCGCGACCTTGTTCGGCATTCTCAAAGGCATGGGCAAAGAAGCGTACATGGCCGTCTACGAGCATATCGGCGCGACGGCGTGCCGAATCCTGGTACCGGACTATTCGGAAATCTATCCCGCGGACGATCTGATCTGGGATAACACCAACAAAGCGCTGTTCTTCCGCGCCGACATCCTGAACCTGCATCGCCTGGACGAAGAAGAGCTGCAGGCGCTGGTTGAGCGCCTGGTGGAAAGTGAGCTGGACGACTACACCGACATCACCTCCTTGATCGGCATCGAATTTGACGACAACACCGCCTGGGGTCAGCTGACGATCCTGGAGTTGAAGCTGCTGATTTATCTCGCCTTGCAGCAATTCGAAGAGGCGAAAGAGGCGGTAGAACAGTTCCTGCAGTACAACGACAACACCGTTGAGCGCGGCTTGTTCTATCAGGCGATCAATGCCGTGCTGGAGATGAAGCTGGACGAAGACCTGGAACTGGAAGACTACGAAGCCAACTTCCGCCGGATGTTTGGCAACGAGCGGATGGATGCAGCGATCGGCTCGGTAGATGGCACCGTGCGGTTCCATGGCTTGACGCCGACCAGCATGAAACTGGAAGGGCTCGACAGGCATTTGCGCTTGATCGAGAGCTACAAAAAACTGCATACCGCACGGACCAACGTAACGACGTTATCCCGTTAACGGCGCCCACAAAAAAAGCGAAGCCAGATGGCTTCGCTTTTTTTTTACTGACTGGATCGCTGCTTTTTAGAACGGAATATCGTCATCAAAGCTGTCGAAATCCGGAGCCGGTTGCGGCGCTGCCTGCTGTGGAGGCGGAGCCTGACGCGACTGTTGCGGTGCCGACTGCTGCGGACGTGGAGCCTGCTGGCGTGGGGCCGGAGCGGATTGCTGGTAGTTATTGCCCCCGCCTTGTTGGTCGCCCTGCTGTGGACGGCCGCCCAGCAGCTGCATGGTGCCTTGCATGTCGACCACGATTTCTGTGGTGTAACGCTTGATACCGTCTTTTTCCCACTCGCGGGTCTGCAGTTTGCCTTCGATGTATACCTGCGAACCTTTACGCAGGTATTCGCCGGCGATCTCGGCCACTTTGCCGAACATCGAAACACGGTGCCATTCGGTCTTCTCGACCTTCTGACCGGTTTGCTTGTCGGTCCACTGTTCGCTCGTCGCCAGACTCAGGTTGGTCACGGCATTACCGTTAGGCAAGTAGCGAACTTCGGGATCCTGGCCGCAAGTGCCGACCAATATGACTTTGTTAACCCCACGGGCCATAACGTTCTCCTAGGCTACGCACGCTGCCTCGGCCGGGTTGTTCACCAGGCGCTCAAGGGTCGTGCGATCCAATAGTTCTGTGTCCAATTTGATGTAAATCGCCGCCTCATCAGCAACGATCACCGCATCTGTTACCCCTACGACGGCCTTCAAGCGCTCAACCAGACCCGCTTCGCGGATCGCCTCGGGCGACAACGGCAAGCGCAGGCTCGTGACATAAGGTGGTTCGCGCATGGTAACAGCAAAGGCCAGCCAGAGGGCAGCCAGGCCGGCGCATCCGAGGAACACAACCGACAGACCGCCATGCTGGAACAGCCAGCCGCCGAGGATCCCGCCCAACGCCGAACCGAGGAACTGACTGGTGGAATAAACCCCCATCGCCGTGCCTTTGCCGCCTGCAGGTGAAACCTTGCTGATCAGCGATGGCAATGAAGCTTCCAGCAGATTGAACGCGGTGAAGAACACCACCGTACCAATCACCAGAGCTCGCAGGCTGTCGCCGAACTGCCAGAAGAATAGCTCAGTGAGCATCAGCGTCAGCACCGCGCCCAATAAAACTCGTTTCATTTTGCGTTTCTTCTCGCCGTAGATGATGAACGGGATCATGGCGAAGAAAGAGATCAACAGAGCAGTGAGGTAGACCCACCAGTGCTGCTCTTTAGGCAGCCCGGCTTTTTCGACCAGCGCCAAAGGCAGTGCAACGAAGCTCGACATCAACATCGCGTGCAACACAAAAATACCCAGGTCCAGACGCAACAGGTCGGGATGCTTGAGCGTCGGTATCAGCGCCTGGCGCGCGACGCCGGATTCGCGGTGCTGCAACGGCCCGGTGGATCGCGGCACCATGAACATCACGATCACGATGCCGAACAGGGCCATGCCACCCGTGGCGAGGAACAGGCCGGAAAGGCCGAACACACGGGTCAGCAACGGTCCTACAACCATGGCGACAGCAAACGACAGACCAATCGTCATGCCGATCATGGCCATGGCTTTGGTCCGATGCTGTTCCCGGGTCAGGTCTGACAGCAGCGCCATCACGGCGGCGGAAATCGCCCCGGCGCCTTGCAGGATTCGTCCGGCGATCACGCCCCAGATCGAATCGGCATTGGCCGCCAGCACGCTGCCCAAGGCAAAGACGATCAAGCCCAGGTAAATCACTGGACGTCGTCCGATGCGATCGGAAATGAAGCCGAAAGGAATCTGGAAAATCGCCTGGGTCAGGCCGTAAGCGCCAATCGCCAGCCCGATGAGGGCCGGGGTCGCGCCTGCCAGATCCATCCCATAGGTCGCCAATACCGGCAACACCATGAACATGCCAAGCATACGGAAGGCGAACACCAGGGCCAGACCGCTTGCTGCGCGGGTCTCACTGCCACTCATGCGTTCGCTGTGGGGATCGTGCATGGAAAAACCTCATGTGAACCGGCGGCGATTCTACCAGTCCCATCGATTGACAGGGTATATCGCGACGCTTTGACGCGCTCTGCTGACAGACTCTTCATGTAAGACATCAACCCGCTCGTTTGATAGTGTGCATCCATCCAGTATTTGGCCGTATACTCCTACGTTTTCGACGCCCGCCAAGCGAGGCCACTTTGGACAAGATCCTGATTCGTGGGGCCCGAACCCACAACCTGAAGAACATCGACCTGACCCTGCCACGGGACAAACTGATCGTCATCACCGGCCTGTCCGGATCCGGCAAATCGTCCCTGGCGTTCGACACGCTGTATGCCGAAGGCCAACGCCGCTACGTCGAATCGCTGTCGGCCTATGCCCGGCAGTTTTTGTCGATGATGGAAAAGCCTGACGTCGACACCATCGAAGGTCTGTCGCCAGCCATTTCCATCGAACAGAAATCGACCTCGCACAACCCGCGTTCGACGGTCGGCACCATCACCGAAATCTACGACTACCTGCGCCTGCTTTACGCTCGCGTGGGTATTCCGCGCTGCCCGGACCATGACATTCCACTGGAAGCGCAGACCGTCAGTCAGATGGTCGACCTGGTCCTCGCCCAACCGGAGGGCAGCAAACTCATGCTGCTGGCCCCGGTGATTCGCGAGCGCAAAGGCGAACACCTTTCGGTCTTCGAAGAACTGCGCGCCCAGGGTTTTGTGCGCGCGCGAGTCAACGGACGGCTTTGCGAACTCGACGAGCTGCCCAAGCTGGACAAACAGAAGAAGCACTCGATCGATGTCGTGGTCGACCGCTTCAAGGTTCGCGCCGATCTGCAACAGCGTCTGGCCGAGTCGTTCGAGACCGCCTTGAAGCTGGCGGATGGCATTGCCCTGGTTGCGCCAATGGACGACGAGCCTGGCGAAGAGATCATCTTCTCCGCGCGCTTCGCTTGCCCGATCTGCGGTCATGCCATCAGCGAGCTGGAACCCAAGCTGTTCTCCTTCAACAACCCGGCCGGCGCCTGCCCGACATGCGATGGCCTGGGCGTGAAGCAGTTCTTCGACATCAAGCGACTGGTGAATGGCGAGTTGACGCTGGCCGAAGGGGCGATTCGCGGCTGGGACAGGCGTAACGTCTATTACTTCCAGATGCTCGGCTCGCTGGCCTCGCACTACAAGTTCAGCCTGGAGGTGCCGTTCAACGATCTGTCGGCCGATCAGCAGAAATCCATCCTGCACGGCAGCGGTTCGCAGAACGTCGACTTCAAGTACCTGAACGACCGTGGCGATATCGTCAAACGCTCGCACCCGTTCGAAGGCATCGTGCCGAATCTGGAACGCCGCTACCGCGAAACCGAGTCAGCATCGGTGCGTGAAGAGCTGGCCAAGTTCCTCAGCACCCAGCCTTGCCCGGATTGCCGCGGGACTCGTCTGCGTCGCGAAGCGCGACACGTATGGGTGGGTGAGAAGACGCTTCCAGCAGTGACGAATCTGCCGATTGGCGACGCCTGTGAATACTTTGGTGTACTGAAACTCACGGGCCGTCGCGGCGAAATTGCCGACAAGATTCTCAAGGAAATCCGCGAGCGCCTGCAATTTCTGGTCAACGTTGGCCTGGATTATCTGTCCCTGGATCGCAGCGCGGATACGTTGTCTGGCGGTGAAGCCCAGCGGATTCGCCTGGCCAGCCAGATTGGCGCTGGCCTTGTGGGCGTCCTGTACATCCTCGACGAACCGTCCATCGGTCTGCACCAACGAGACAATGATCGATTGCTGGGAACGCTCAAGCACCTGCGCGACATCGGCAACACGGTGATCGTGGTCGAGCACGATGAAGATGCCATTCGCCTGGCGGACTATGTCGTCGATATTGGTCCAGGCGCGGGCGTCCACGGTGGGCACATCGTCGCCGAAGGCACCCCGGCCGAGGTCATGGCTCACCCCGACTCCTTGACCGGCAAGTATTTGTCGGGCCGGGTCAAGATCGCCGTTCCGGCCAAGCGCACACTGCGTAACAAGAAGCTGTCGCTGTCCCTCAAGGGCGCTCGCGGCAACAACTTGCGCAATGTCGACCTGGACATTCCGATTGGTCTGTTGACCTGTGTGACCGGCGTGTCCGGCTCGGGCAAGTCGACACTGATCAACAACACGCTGTTCCCCTTGAGCGCTACCGCACTCAACGGCGCAACAACGCTTGAGGCCGCTGCTCACGACAGCATCAAAGGTCTGGAGCACCTGGATAAGGTGGTCGACATCGACCAGAGCCCGATCGGGCGCACGCCGCGCTCCAACCCGGCGACCTATACCGGTCTGTTCACGCCGATCCGCGAATTGTTTGCCGGTGTGCCGGAGTCCCGTTCGCGCGGTTATGGCCCGGGACGCTTCTCCTTCAACGTGAAGGGTGGACGTTGCGAGGCGTGTCAGGGCGACGGTCTGATCAAGGTCGAGATGCACTTCCTGCCGGACATCTATGTCCCGTGCGACGTTTGCAAGAGCAAGCGCTACAACCGCGAAACCCTTGAGATCAAGTACAAGGGCAAGAGCATCCACGAAACCCTCGAGATGACCATCGAGGAAGCCCGGGTGTTCTTCGATGCGGTTCCGGCGCTGGCGCGCAAGCTTCAGACGTTGATGGATGTCGGTCTGTCGTACATCAAGCTGGGACAATCGGCGACCACGTTGTCAGGCGGAGAAGCCCAGCGGGTGAAGCTGTCCCGGGAACTGTCCAAGCGAGATACCGGCAAGACGCTGTACATCCTCGACGAGCCAACCACTGGCCTGCACTTCGCGGATATTCAGCAACTGCTCGACGTATTGCATCGTTTGCGCGACCACGGCAACACGGTGGTGGTGATCGAGCATAACCTCGATGTCATCAAGACTGCCGACTGGCTGGTCGACCTGGGGCCGGAAGGCGGCTCCAAGGGCGGACAGATCATTGCGGTCGGGACACCGGAAGAAGTGTCCGAGATGAAGCAGTCTCACACCGGTTTCTACCTCAAGCCGCTGCTGGCTCGCGACAAAGCCTGAATCCGGCCCATGAAAAAGCCCCTGTCACTTCATCAGTGACAGGGGCTTTTTTTTAGCCTGTGCAATCAGGTGTGGGATTGCAGGTAGTTCTCAAGACCGATCAGCTTGATCAGACCCAACTGCTTCTCGAGCCAGTAGGTGTGATCTTCTTCGGTGTCGTTCAGCTGAATACGCAGCATCTCGCGGCTAACGTAGTCTTTGTGCAATTCGCAAAGCTCAATCCCTTTGCACAGGGCGGCGCGGACTTTGTATTCCAGTCGCAAGTCGGCGGCAAGCATGTCCGGCACGGTGGCGCCGACATCGAGGTCATCCGGACGCATGCGCGGCGTGCCTTCAAGCATCAGAATACGGCGCATCAGGGCATCGGCATGCCCTGCTTCTTCTTCCATCTCGTGGTTGATTCGTTCGTAGAGCTTGGTGAATCCCCAGTCCTCATACATCCGCGAGTGAACGAAATATTGATCACGCGCGGCCAGTTCGCCGGTCAGCAACGTGTTGAGGTAATCGATTACGTCTGGGTGCCCTTGCATCGCCCTACATCTCCCTGCTTGAAAGGCTGTAGTTTGAACTACGAAGACTGTTTGGTCACTTCGTTTGCGCTATAAAAGCGAAGATATTCTGGGATAAGTGGCTTAAATAACGCCAAAACCGCCCTAATAAGGGCGGTTCTGCTTCTCGTTTAGACTTCGTTAAGCTGTACGCCCAACGCCTTCGCGATTGCTTCTCCATACGCCGGGTCGGCACTGTAGAAGTGCTGCAACTGACGATCGACCACGTCATCGGAAACCCCGGCCATTGCACCGGCAATGTTCCTGACCAACAAGGCCCTCTGCTCATCGCTCATGAGTCGGAATAGCGCGCCGGCATGGCTGTAGTAGTCAGTGTCTTCGCGATGATCATATCGATCAGCCGCACCGCTGAGCGCAAGAGGCGGCTCGGCGTAGCGAGGAGCCTGCTTTGGCGACTCGACGTAGCTGTTCGGCTCGTAGTTCGGTGCCGCCCCGCCATTGCTGCCAAACGCCATCGAACCATCGCGCTGGTAGCTGTTCACCGGGCTACGAGGTGCATTCACCGGCAGTTGTTGATGATTGGTGCCGATACGGTAGCGGTGGGCATCGGCATAAGCGAACACGCGCCCCTGGAGCATACGATCGGGGGACAGACCAACACCGGGGACCATGTTGCTCGGACCGAACGCCGCCTGCTCCACTTCAGCGAAGTAGTTCAGCGGATTACGATTGAGCTCCAGTTCGCCCACTTCGATCAGCGGAAATTCTTTCTGCGACCAGGTTTTGGTCACGTCGAACGGATTCTCGTAGTGAGCCGCAGCCTGTGCTTCAGACATGATCTGGATGCACACACGCCATTTCGGGAAGTCACCACGCTCAATCGCCTCGAACAGGTCACGCTGCGCGTAATCCGGATCGGTACCGGCCAGGCGTGCAGCTTCTGCCGGCGCGAGGTTCTTGATGCCTTGCTTGGTTTTGTAGTGCCACTTAACCCAATGCCGCTCGCCTTTGGCGCTGATCAGGCTGTAGGTGTGGCTGCCAAAGCCATGCATGTGGCGGTATCCGTCAGGAATGCCACGGTCCGAAAACAAGATGGTGACCTGGTGCAGCGCCTCAGGCGAGTGCGACCAGAAGTCCCACATCATCTGCGCACTTTTCAGATTGCTTTGCGGCAGACGTTTTTGGGTGTGGATAAAGTCCGGAAATTTGAGTGGATCGCGGATAAAAAATACGGGCGTGTTGTTGCCAACAATGTCCCAGTTGCCTTCTTCGGTGTAGAACTTCAGGGCAAAGCCACGCGGATCGCGCTCGGTGTCGGCCGAACCGCGCTCACCGCCGACGGTAGAGAAGCGCAAGAATGTCGGCGTTTGCTTACCGACGGATTCAAACAGTTTGGCGCTGGTGTACTCGGTGATATCCCGAGTCACGGTGAACGTACCGTAAGCTCCCGAGCCTTTGGCGTGCACACGACGCTCAGGGATGTTTTCACGGTTGAAGTGGGCAAGCTTCTCGATCAGGTGGAAGTCGTCGAGCAGCAGCGGGCCGCGAGGGCCGGCGGAACGGGAATTCTGGTTGTCGGCGACAGGAGCGCCACTGGCGGTGGTAAGCGTTTTATTTTGGCTCATGCGATCTCTTCCTCTGTCAGTCTTGAACTGCCGGCTAATCGGCTGAGAGGGAGTATTGATCAAGAACGTTACAGCCACAAATTCATTAACTTGCGACTATCGATAGATAATTACTAATTACATTCAGGAATGTATGTCGACCGCGATGCTTTTCGATCAGGCACAAAAAACCGGGCACTAGGCCCGGTTCTTCGTTTCAGACTGACGTCTTACTCAGCGGATACAGCTTCACCGCCGGTAGCACGATCAACCAACTCGACGTACGCCATAGGCGCGTTGTCGCCAGTGCGGAAACCGCACTTGAGGATGCGCAGGTAGCCACCCTCACGGGTAGCGTAACGCTTGCCCAGGTCGTTGAAGAGCTTACCAACGATAGCTTTCGAACGAGTACGGTCGAAAGCCAGACGGCGGTTAGCCAGGCTGTCTGTCTTGGCCAAAGTGATCAGCGGCTCAGCAACGCGACGCAGTTCTTTAGCTTTCGGCAGTGTAGTTTTGATCAGCTCGTGCTCGAACAGCGACACTGCCATGTTTTGAAACATGGCCTTGCGGTGCGAGCTAGTGCGGCTCAGGTGACGACCACTTTTACGATGACGCATGGTTCATTCCTTACCAAACACGACGTTCGGTGATTACGACGATCAGGCAGTCGCCTTGTCGTCCTTCTTAAGACTTGCAGGCGGCCAGTTGTCGAGGCGCATGCCGAGGGACAGACCGCGGGAGGCCAGAACGTCCTTGATTTCAGTCAAGGATTTCTTGCCAAGGTTCGGAGTCTTCAACAGCTCTACTTCGGTACGCTGAATCAGGTCACCGATGTAGTAGATGTTTTCCGCCTTAAGGCAGTTAGCCGAACGTACAGTCAGTTCCAGATCGTCAACCGGGCGAAGCAGGATCGGATCGATCTCGTCTTCCTGCTCAACAACCACTGGCTCACTGTCACCTTTGAGGTCGACGAACGCAGCCAACTGCTGTTGCAGAATGGTTGCAGCGCGGCGGATAGCCTCTTCAGGATCCAGGGTACCGTTGGTTTCCAGATCAATAACCAGCTTGTCCAGGTTAGTACGCTGCTCGACACGGGCGTTTTCCACCACGTATGCGATACGGCGAACCGGGCTGAACGAAGAGTCAAGCTGCAAGCGACCGATGCTGCGGCTTTCGTCTTCATCGCTCTGACGCGAGTCTGCCGGTTCATAACCACGACCACGAGCTACGGTGAGCTTCATGTTCAGGGCGCCGTTAGACGCCAGGTTAGCGATTACGTGATCGGGGTTAACGATCTCGACATCATGATCCAGCTGAATATCGGCAGCGGTAACCACCCCCGAACCCTTCTTCGACAAGGTCAGCGTAACTTCGTCACGACCGTGCAGCTTGATAGCCAGACCTTTAAGGTTCAACAGGATTTCAATTACGTCTTCCTGTACGCCTTCGATGGCGCTGTACTCATGGAGTACACCGTCAATCTCGGCCTCGACTACTGCACAGCCGGGCATTGAGGACAACAGGATGCGGCGCAGCGCGTTGCCCAGGGTGTGGCCGAAACCACGCTCGAGAGGCTCGAGAGTGATCTTGGCGCGGGTTGGACTGACAACCTGCACATCAATATGGCGGGGTGTCAGGAACTCATTTACCGAAATCTGCATGGATGCACCTATTTTCTAGCCCTTACTTGGAGTAGAGCTCGACAATCAGGCTTTCGTTGATGTCGGCGGACAGATCACTGCGAGCAGGAACGTTCTTGAAAACGCCCGACTTCTTCTCAGTGTCTACTTCTACCCATTCTACGCGGCCACGTTGGGCACACAGATCGAGAGCTTGGACAATGCGAAGTTGGTTCTTTGCTTTCTCGCGAATCGCGACCACGTCACCAGCACGAACCTGGTAAGACGGCACGTTTACGGTCTGACCGTTAACGCTGACGGATTTGTGCGATACCAGCTGACGGGATTCGGCACGAGTAGAGCCAAAACCCATACGGTATACAACGTTGTCCAGACGGCATTCGAGCAGTTGCAGCAGGTTTTCACCGGTTGCACCTTTCTTGCCAGCAGCTTCTTTGTAGTAGCCGCTGAATTGACGCTCGAGAACGCCGTAGATACGACGGACCTTCTGCTTTTCACGCAGTTGGGTGCCGTAATCGGACTGGCGACCGCGGCGTTGGCCGTGGATACCAGGTGCTGCTTCGATGTTGCACTTCGATTCGATCGCGCGCACGCCGCTCTTCAGAAAGAGATCGGTGCCTTCGCGACGAGCGAGTTTGCATTTTGGACCAATGTAACGAGCCATTCTTTACAATCTCCTGGATTACACGCGGCGCTTCTTCGGCGGACGGCACCCGTTGTGCGGGATTGGCGTCACGTCGGTGATGCTGGCGATCTTGTAGCCACAGCCGTTCAAAGCGCGGACTGCAGATTCACGACCTGGGCCTGGACCTTTGACGTTAACGTCGAGGTTTTTCAGACCGTATTCCAGCGCAGCTTGACCAGCACGTTCAGCAGCTACTTGAGCAGCAAACGGGGTGGACTTGCGGGAACCGCGGAAACCCGAACCACCGGAGGTAGCCCAGGAAAGAGCGTTGCCTTGACGGTCGGTGATGGTCACGATTGTGTTGTTAAAAGACGCGTGGATGTGGGCGATGCCATCAACCACTGTCTTTTTGACTTTTTTACGAGGACGAGCAGCAGGTTTAGCCATGATTAATTTCCTGTCGATTCGCTGGGGCGATTACTTGCGGATCGGCTTACGCGGACCTTTACGGGTACGCGCGTTAGTCTTGGTACGCTGACCGCGCACTGGAAGACCACGACGATGACGCAGACCGCGATAGCAACCGAGGTCCATCAAACGCTTGATTTTCATGTTGATTTCGCGACGCAGGTCACCTTCAGTGGTGAACTTCGCCACTTCGCCACGCAGCTGTTCAATCTGCTCGTCGCTCAGATCTTTGATCTTTGCGGCTGGGTTTACCCCAGTCACTGCACAGATCTTCTGTGCAGTAGTGCGACCAACACCATAGATGTAGGTCAGCGAGATAACAGTATGCTTGTTATCTGGAATGTTAACGCCTGCAATACGGGCCATTCAGTGGGACTCCAATTGACAGCTACCTACGCCCCGGAAGCCAAGAAATAGGGCGCGAGATAATATCGCTGTAATAACAAATAATCAACCCGGTAGCGCACTAGCTACCGGGCTTGAAGCACAATCACACTCAGCCTTGGCGCTGTTTGTGACGCGGTTCCGCGCTGCAAATTACTCGAACAACACCTTCGCGGCGAATAATCTTGCAGTTACGGCACAGCTTTTTCACCGATGCACGAACTTTCATCACCAACTCCTCGAACCTTATGGGTACTCAGCGCAACATGCCGCTGCCGTAACCCTTCAGGTTGGCTTTCTTCATCAGGGATTCGTACTGGTGCGAAACGAGGTGCGATTGTACTTGGGACATGAAGTCCATCACAACCACGACGACGATCAGCAACGAGGTCCCGCCAAGGTAGAACGGTACGTTTGCCGCAACCACAAGGAACTGGGGCAACAGACACACGGCCGTCATGTAAAGAGCACCGAACATGGTCAAGCGAGTCAGAACGCCATCAATGTAGCGCGCAGACTGCTCACCTGGACGGATGCCCGGAATAAAGGCACCGGACTTCTTCAGGTTTTCCGCTACGTCTTTCGGATTGAACATCAACGCCGTATAGAAGAAGCAGAAGAAAATAATCCCTGCACTAAACAGCAGAATATTCAACGGCTGACCAGGAGCGATCGACTGCGAGATGTCCTGCAACCAGCCCATACCTTCAGACTGACCGAACCAGGCACCCAACGAAGCCGGGAACAGCAAAATGCTGCTCGCGAAAATGGCCGGAATAACACCGGCCATGTTCACCTTCAGCGGCAAGTGGCTAGTCTGCGCAGCGAAAACCTTGCGGCCCTGCTGACGCTTGGCGTAGTGAACAGCAATACGACGCTGACCACGCTCAATGAACACCACGAAACCGATAATCGCTACTGCCAGCAAACCGATGGCAACCAGGGCGAAGATGTTGATATCACCCTGACGTGCAGACTCGAAAGACTGCCCGATCGCTCTCGGAAGACCGGCGACGATACCCGAAAAAATCAACATCGAGATACCGTTGCCAACACCACGCTCAGTAATCTGCTCACCCAGCCACATCATGAACATCGCACCAGCCACAAAAGTGGATACCGCGACGAAATGGAAGCCAAAGTCACCAGTGAACGCAACGCCCTGCCCTGCCAAGCCAATGGACATGCCAATTGCCTGGACGAGAGCGAGGACGACAGTGCCGTAGCGGGTGTACTGGCTGATCTTGCGACGGCCAGCTTCACCTTCCTTCTTCAACTGTTCCAGTTGCGGGCTGACGGCGGTCATCAGTTGCATGATGATCGATGCCGAAATGTACGGCATGATCCCCAGTGCAAAGATACTCATCCGCTCCAGCGCGCCGCCGGAAAACATGTTGAACAAGCTAAGAATGGTCCCCTCATTCTGTCGAAACAGGTCCGCGAGTCGGTCCGGGTTGATACCTGGAACCGGGATGTGTGCGCCTATTCGGTAGACGATAATCGCCAGGAACAGAAAACGCAGACGAGCCCAGAGTTCAGACATACCGCCTTTGCCGAGCGCAGAGAGAGCACCTTGCTTAGCCATTTATTCCTCGAACTTGCCGCCAGCTGCTTCGATAGCCGCACGCGCACCTTTGGTGGCGCCGATTCCCTTTCCGATGGTGACAGCGCGAGTAACTTCGCCGGACAGCATGATTTTCACACGCTGTACGTTGACGTTGATCACGTTGGCATCTTTCAGGGACTGCACGGTGACGATGTCGCCTTCCACTTTAGCCAGCTCGGACAAACGCACTTCTGCGCGATCCATGGCTTTCAGGGAAACGAAACCGAATTTCGGCAGGCGACGATGCAGCGGCTGTTGACCGCCTTCAAAGCCTGGAGCAATGGTGCCACCGGAGCGGGAGGACTGACCTTTGTGGCCACGGCCACCGGTCTTGCCCAAACCACTACCGATACCACGGCCCGGACGATGCTTTTCGCGACGGGAACCCGGCGCTGGACTCAGATCATTGAGTTTCATCGATTAACCCTCGACACGCAGCATGTAGTAAGCCTTGTTGATCATCCCGCGATTCTCGGGAGTATCAAGTACTTCTACAGTGTGACCGATGCGACGCAGACCCAGACCCTTAACGCACAGTTTGTGGTTAGGGATGCGGCCGGTCATGCTTTTGATCAGCGTAACTTTAACGGTAGCCATGATCAGAAGATCTCCTTGACGCTTTTGCCACGCTTGGCGGCAATGGATTCAGGAGACTGCATAGCTTTCAAACCTTTGAAAGTGGCGTGAACCACGTTTACCGGGTTAGTCGAGCCGTAGCACTTGGCCAGAACGTTCTGAACGCCAGCAACTTCGAGGACAGCACGCATAGCGCCGCCAGCGATGATACCGGTACCTTCAGAAGCAGGCTGCATGTACACCTTCGAAGCGCCGTGACCGGACTTCATTGCGTACTGCAGAGTGGTGCCGTTCAGATCAACTTGGATCATGTTGCGGCGAGCAGCTTCCATTGCCTTCTGGATCGCAGCAGGCACTTCACGTGACTTGCCACGGCCGAAGCCAACACGCCCTTTACCATCACCAACCACGGTCAACGCGGTGAAAGTGAAGATACGGCCGCCTTTTACGGTTTTGGCTACGCGGTTAACTTGAACCAGCTTCTCAATGTAGCCTTCGTCGCGCTTTTGGTCGTTATTTGACATAACTTAGAACTCCAGCCCAGCTTCACGAGCAGCATCAGCCAGCGCCTTGACGCGGCCGTGGTACTTGAAGCCAGAGCGGTCGAAAGCCACCTGCGAGACGCCAGCGGCTTTAGCACGCGTAGCGACCAGCTGGCCAACCTTAGTGGCCGCGTCGATGTTGCCAGTGGCGCCATCACGCAGTTCTTTATCCAAAGTCGAGGCAGATGCCAGGACTTTGTTGCCGTCGGCCGAAATGACCTGGGCGTAGATGTGCTGCGACGAGCGGAACACGCAGAGACGCACGACTTCGAGTTCGTGCATTTTCAGGCGTGCTTTGCGAGCGCGACGCAGTCGAGTAACTTTTTTGTCGGTCATTTGCTATGCCCTACTTCTTCTTGGCTTCTTTACGACGGACGACTTCGTCCGCGTAGCGCACACCTTTGCCTTTGTACGGCTCTGGTGGACGGAAGTCGCGGATCTCGGCGGCCACTTGACCTACCAGCTGCTTATCGATACCCCGGATCAGGATGTCGGTTTGGCTAGGAGTCTCAGCGGTGATGCCTTCCGGCAGTTCATAATCCACTGGGTGCGAGAAGCCAAGAGCCAGGTTCAGCACTGTGCCTTTTGCTTGCGCTTTGTAACCAACACCGACCAGCTGGAGCTTACGCTCGAAGCCTTGGCTTACGCCTTGGACCATGTTGTTTACCAACGCACGAGTGGTACCAGCCATTGCGCGAGTTTGTTGATCGCCATTGCGAGCAGCGAAACGCAGCTCACCAGCTTCTTCAACGATCTCAACGGACGAATGGATGTTCAGTTCGAGAGTGCCCTTGGCACCCTTCACCGAAAGCTGTTGGCCTGCGAATTTTACTTCGACACCGGCTGGCAGCTTAACGGGGTTCTTAGCGACGCGTGACATGCTTATCCCCCCTTAGAACACAGTGCAAAGAACTTCGCCGCCGACACCGGCAGCGCGCGCAGCACGATCCGTCATCACACCTTTGTTGGTGGAGACGATAGACACACCGAGACCGCCACGAACTTTTGGCAGATCATCGACGGACTTGTACTGACGCAGGCCTGGACGGCTAACGCGCTTCACTTCCTCGATGACCGGACGGCCTTCGAAGTACTTCAGCTCGATGGACAGCAGTGGTTTGATTTCGCTGCTGATCTGATAACCCGCAATGTAACCTTCGTCCTTCAGGACTTTGGCAACAGCTACCTTCAACGTAGAAGATGGCATGCTTACGACGGACTTTTCAGCCATCTGGGCATTACGGATTCGAGTTAGCATGTCCGCTAACGGGTCCTGCATACTCATGGGCTAGACGCTCCTAATACAAAAAAATTAGCCTTGCGGCTACTACTTGTCGCCGAGTTCATCCATGCGAAAAAAGCACGGGCTCAGGCGAGCCGGGTATTCTAGACACACCCCACAAATGAATCAAGCCCCAATAGGGGCTTGATTCAAGTTCTAGGTCACCGATGGTCAGGATCTTGCGATCCCGATCACCGAGACTTCGATATTGCTTACCAGCTGGCTTTAACCAGACCAGGTACGTCACCACGCATTGCAGCTTCACGCAGTTTGTTACGGCCGAGGCCGAACTTGCGGTAAACGCCGTGTGGACGACCGGTCAGGCGGCAGCGGTTACGCATGCGCGAAGCGCTTGCGTCACGTGGCTGCTTCTGCAGAGCTACTGTAGCTTCCCAACGTGCTTCTGGACTTGCGTTCAGATCAACGATGATAGCTTTCAGTGCTGCACGCTTCTTGGCGTACTTGGCAACCGTGAGCTGACGCTTCAGCTCGCGGTTTTTCATGCTCATCTTGGCCATTTTCCTACTCCAATCAGTTGCGGAACGGGAATTTGAAAGCACGCAGCAGCGCGCGACCTTCATCATCGTTCTTGGCAGTGGTGGTCAGGGTAATGTCCAGACCGCGGAGAGCATCGATCTTGTCGTAGTCGATTTCCGGGAAGATGATCTGCTCTTTAACGCCCATGCTGTAGTTACCACGACCATCGAAGGACTTGGCATTCAGGCCGCGGAAGTCGCGGACCCGAGGCAGGGAGATCGACAGCAGACGATCCAGGAATTCGTACATACGCTCACGGCGCAGAGTCACTTTGACGCCGATCGGCCAACCTTCACGGACTTTAAAGCCAGCGATGGATTTCCGAGCGTAAGTCACAACGACTTTCTGACCGGTGATCTTTTCCAGGTCAGCAACAGCATGTTCGATGACTTTTTTGTCGCCGACAGCTTCGCCCAGACCCATGTTCAGGGTGATTTTGGTAACGCGTGGAACTTCCATCACGTTCGAAAGCTTAAGTTCTTCCTTAAGCTTCGGTGCGATTTCCTTCCAGTAAATCTCTTTTAGTCGTGCCATGGTCTTCTACCTAGCAGTGTTCAAGCATCAACCGCTTTTTGGGTCGACTTGAAGACACGAATTTTCTTGCCGTCTTCTACTTTGAAACCAACGCGGTCAGCCTTGTTGGTTTCGCCGTTGAAAATGGCGACGTTAGAAGCGTCCAGTGGAGCTTCTTTTTCGACGATACCGCCTTGTACGCCCGACATCGGGTTAGGCTTGGTATGACGCTTAACCAGGTTCAGACCACCAATAACCAGACGGTTATTAGCGAGAACCTTAAGCACCTTACCGCGCTTACCTTTGTCTTTGCCGGCGATCACGATGATCTCGTCGTCACGACGAATCTTTTGCATGTCGGATCTCCTTACAGCACTTCTGGGGCGAGCGAGACGATCTTCATGAACTTCTCAGTACGAAGTTCACGGGTCACTGGCCCAAAGATACGGGTGCCGATCGGCTCTTGCTTGTTGTTCAGAAGAACAGCAGCGTTGCCATCAAAGCGGATAATGGAGCCATCAGCACGACGTACGCCGTGACGAGTGCGGACTACAACAGCAGTCATCACTTGGCCTTTTTTCACTTTACCGCGAGGAATTGCTTCCTTCACGGTAACTTTGATGATGTCACCGATACCAGCGTAACGACGATGGGAGCCACCCAGCACCTTGATGCACATAACGCGGCGAGCGCCGCTGTTATCGGCCACATCGAGCATGGATTGAGTCTGAATCATATAATTTCTCCGACCCCTAGTCCTTAGACTTCCACAGCGCGTTCGAGAACATCAACCAATGCCCAAGACTTGGTCTTGGCCAGCGGACGAGTTTCACGAATAGTGACTTTGTCGCCGATGTGGCACTGATTGGTTTCGTCGTGCGCGTGCAGCTTAGTCGAACGCTTAACGTATTTACCGTAGATCGGGTGCTTAACGCGACGCTCAATCAGAACGGTGATGGTCTTGTCCATTTTGTCGCTGACAACACGGCCAGTCAGCGTACGGACGGTTTTTTCGGCTTCAGCCATGATTACTTACCTGCCTGCTGTTTGAGCACAGTCTTCACGCGAGCGATGTCACGCTTAACTTGCCGGAGCAGGTGAGACTGCCCCAACTGGCCAGTTGCTTTCTGCATGCGCAGATTGAACTGGTCGCGCAGCAGGCCGAGCAGTTGCTCGTTAAGCTGCGGCGCGTCTTTTTCACGAAGTTCGTTCGCTTTCATCACATCACCGTCCGTTTAACGAAGGCAGTGGCGAGCGGCAGCTTTGCAGCAGCCAGGGCAAAAGCCTCACGCGCCAGCTCTTCAGTAACGCCCTCGATTTCATACAGGACCTTGCCTGGCTGAATCTGGGCAACCCAGTACTCCACACTACCCTTACCTTTACCCATCCGAACTTCGAGTGGCTTTTTGGAAATAGGCTTGTCCGGGAATACACGGATCCAGATCTTGCCGCCACGTTTAACGTGACGGGTCAGAGCACGACGCGCTGACTCGATCTGACGAGCGGTGAGACGACCACGAGCTACAGACTTCAGCGCGAACTCGCCGAAGCTGACTTTGCTACCGCGCTGAGCCAGACCACGGTTGTGGCCTGTCATCTGCTTGCGGAACTTCGTACGCTTTGGTTGCAACATTTGGCGTACCCCTTACTTAGCAGCTTTTTTACGAGGCGCTGGTGCTTGTGGTTTCAGTTCTTCTTGGCGACCACCAATTACTTCGCCTTTGAAGATCCAAACCTTTACACCGATCACACCGTAAGTGGTGTGAGCTTCGTAGTTGGCATAGTCGATGTCGGCACGCAGGGTGTGCAGTGGCACACGACCTTCGCGATACCATTCAGTACGTGCGATTTCAGCACCGCCGAGACGACCGCTCACTTGGATTTTGATGCCTTTGGCACCAATGCGCATGGCGTTCTGTACAGCGCGCTTCATAGCGCGACGGAACATTACGCGACGCTCCAGCTGCTGAGCTACGCTCTGCGCAACCAACATACCGTCGAGCTCCGGCTTGCGGATTTCTTCGATATTGATGTGCACAGGCACACCCATTTGCTTGGTCAGGTCCTGACGCAGTTTCTCAACATCTTCACCTTTCTTCCCGATAACGATACCTGGACGAGCGGTGTGGATGGTGATACGTGCTGTTTGAGCCGGACGATGGATATCGATACGGCTTACGGACGCGCTTTTTAGTTTGTCTTGGAGATACTCACGCACCTTCAGATCAGCGAACAAATAGTCCGCATAAGTCCGACCGTCTGCGTACCAGACGGAGGTGTGCTCCTTGACGATTCCCAGGCGAATGCCAATGGGATGTACTTTCTGACCCATCTCTTCGACTCCGTTACTTGTCAGCAACCTTGACAGTGATATGGCAAGACCGCTTGACGATGCGATCAGCACGGCCTTTGGCACGTGGCATGATTCGCTTCAGCGAACGCCCTTCGTTGACGAAAACGGTGCTGACTTTAAGGTCATCAACGTCTGCGCCTTCGTTATGCTCGGCGTTGGCTACGGCCGACTCCAGCACTTTCTTCATGATCTCGGCGGCTTTCTTACTGCTGAAAGCCAACAGGTTGAGCGCTTCGCCCACCTTCTTCCCGCGGATCTGGTCGGCGACCAAGCGGGCTTTCTGGGCGGAGATTCGAGCGCCCGACAACTTAGCGGCTACTTCCATCGTTCCTTACCCCTTAACGCTTGGCTTTCTTGTCTGCCACGTGCCCACGATATGTGCGGGTACCGGCAAACTCGCCTAGTTTGTGGCCGACCATGTCTTCGTTCACGAGAACTGGAACATGTTGACGACCGTTATGCACAGCAATGGTCAAACCGACCATTTGTGGCAGGATCATGGAACGGCGCGACCAGGTCTTAACTGGTTTGCGATCGTTCTTTTCCGCCGCCACTTCGATCTTCTTCAGTAGGTGAAGATCAATAAAAGGACCTTTTTTCAGAGAACGTGGCACTGTCGTATCCCTCTATTTACTTGCGACGACGGACGATCATTTTGTCGGTACGCTTATTACCACGAGTCTTCGCGCCCTTAGTCGGGAAGCCCCATGGCGATACCGGATGACGACCACCAGAGGTACGACCTTCACCACCACCATGTGGGTGGTCAACCGGGTTCATGGCAACACCACGAACGGTTGGGCGAACGCCACGCCAGCGTTTGGCACCAGCTTTACCCAGCGAACGCAGGCTGTGCTCGGAGTTCGAGACTTCACCCAGGGTCGCGCGGCATTCAGCCAGCACTTTACGCATCTCACCAGAACGCAGACGCAGGGTCACGTAGACACCTTCACGAGCGATCAGCTGAGCCGAAGCACCAGCGGAACGAGCGATTTGCGCGCCTTTACCTGGCTTCAATTCGATGCCGTGTACGGTGCTACCAACTGGAATGTTACGCAGTTGCAGAGCGTTGCCCGGCTTGATCGGTGCCAAAGCACCTGCGATCAGCTGGTCACCAGCACTCACGCCTTTAGGGGCGATGATGTAGCGACGCTCGCCATCTGCGTACAGCAGCAGAGCGATGTGAGCAGTACGGTTTGGATCGTATTCAATACGCTCGACAGTGGCAGAAATGCCATCTTTGTCGTTGCGACGGAAATCGACCAGACGATAATGCTGCTTATGGCCACCACCAATGTGACGAGTGGTAATACGACCATTGTTGTTACGACCACCAGTCTTCGATTTTTTCTCGAGCAGCGGTGCGTGAGGAGCGCCTTTATGCAGCTCCTGGTTGACCACCTTGACCACAAAACGGCGGCCAGGGGAAGTCGGTTTGCATTTAACGATTGCCATGATGCACCCCTTCCTTACTCAGCACTGCTGCTGAAATCGAGATCTTGGCCTGGCTGAAGGGAGATAACTGCCTTCTTCCAGTCATTACGCTTGCCCAGACCGCGAGCAGTGCGCTTGCTCTTACCCAGAACATTCAGGGTAGTAACACGCTCTACTTTCACGCTGAACAGGCTTTCGACGGCCTTCTTGATTTCCAGCTTGGTTGCATCAGTTGCAACCTTGAAAACGAACTGGCCTTTCTTGTCAGCCAGAACCGTAGCCTTCTCGGAAACGTGCGGGCCAAGCAGAACTTTAAATACGCGTTCCTGGTTCATCCCAGCAGCTCCTCGAATTTCTTCACGGCCGACACGGTGATCAACACCTTGTCGTATGCGATCAGACTAACTGGATCGGAACCTTGCACGTCACGTACATCAACGTGTGGCAGGTTGCGAGCAGCCAGGTACAGGTTCTGATCAACTACTTCAGACACGATCAAGACGTCAGTCAGGCCCATGCCGGTCAGTTTGTTCAGCAGATCTTTGGTCTTCGGTGCATCAACAGCGAAGTCCTGAACCACAACCAGACGATCAGTACGCACCAGCTCAGCAAGGATGGAACGCATTGCTGCGCGATACATCTTCTTGTTCAGCTTCTGGGTGTGATCCTGAGGACGAGCTGCGAAAGTGGTACCGCCGCCACGCCAGATTGGGCTACGGATAGTACCGGCACGAGCACGGCCAGTACCTTTCTGACGCCATGGGCGCTTACCGCCACCACGAACGTCGGAACGGGTCTTTTGCTGCTTGCTACCTTGACGGCCGCCGGCCATGTAGGCCACGACTGCTTGGTGAACCAGCGTCTCGTTGAATTCGCCGCCAAATGTCAGTTCGGAAACTTCGATCGCTTGAGCGTCATTTACATTTAATTGCATGTCAGCTTCCCCTTAACCGCGAGCCTTGGCTGCTGGACGTACAACCAAGTTGCCGCCAGTAGCGCCAGGAACAGCACCCTTGACCAACAACAGATTGCGTTCAGCGTCCACGCGCACTACTTCCAGGGACTGCACGGTCACGCGCTCAGCGCCCATATGACCGGACATTTTTTTGCCCTTGAATACACGACCAGGAGTCTGGCACTGGCCGATAGAGCCTGGAACGCGGTGGGACACGGAGTTACCGTGGGTATTATCTTGCCCGCGGAAGTTCCAACGCTTGATCGTACCCTGGAAGCCTTTACCTTTGGACTGACCGGTTACATCAACCAGTTGACCAGCGGCGAAGATTTCAGCGTTGATCAGATCGCCGGCCTGGTACTCGCCTTCTTCAAGACGGAATTCCATTACGGTACGACCAGCGGCAACGTTCGCTTTAGCGAAGTGGCCAGCCTGAGCAGCTGTAACACGCGAAGCACGACGCTCGCCTACAGTGACTTGCACTGCACGATAGCCATCGGTCTCTTCAGTTTTGAACTGGGTGACGCGATTCGGCTCGATCTCAATGACCGTGACCGGAATGGAGACACCTTCTTCGGTGAAAATACGGGTCATACCGCATTTACGACCGACTACACCAATAGTCATGTTGTAAACCTCATGAGTGTACGGGGCTTTCACCCGCTATGGCCGCCCATTTCAGAGCGTTACACGACTAAGACCGAGTCTTAGCCGAGGCTGATCTGCACTTCCACACCGGCCGCAAGATCAAGCTTCATAAGAGCATCAACGGTTTTATCCGTTGGCTGGACGATGTCCAGAACGCGCTTATGAGTACGGATCTCGTACTGGTCACGCGCGTCTTTGTTGACGTGCGGGGAGACCAGAACGGTGAACCGCTCTTTACGGGTAGGCAGTGGAATTGGACCACGCACTTGAGCACCAGTACGTTTCGCGGTTTCCACGATTTCCTGGGTGGATTGGTCGATCAGGCGATGGTCAAAAGCCTTCAACCTGATACGGATTTGCTGATTTTGCATTGGATTTCAGACTCCGGCTGCTATTCCCACCGAGCGCAATACGCCCGTTAAAAGGAGGCGCAATTCTATAGACGCCCCATATAGGTGTCAACCCAATAAAAAAGCCCCCGCTAAGCGGGGGCTCTTTCAAATCATCAAAGCTTACTCAAAAAGAGCTTACTCGATGATTTTGGCTACGACGCCAGCGCCGACGGTACGACCGCCTTCACGAATAGCGAAACGCAGACCATCTTCCATCGCGATGGTTTTGATCAGAGTGACAGTCATCTGGATGTTGTCACCTGGCATTACCATTTCAACGCCTTCTGGCAGCTCGCAGTTACCAGTCACGTCAGTAGTACGGAAGTAGAACTGTGGACGGTAGCCTTTGAAGAACGGAGTATGACGGCCGCCTTCTTCCTTGCTCAGAACGTAAACTTCTGCGGTGAACTTGGTGTGCGGCTTAACCGAACCCGGCTTAACCAGAACCTGACCACGTTCAACGTCATCACGCTTGGTGCCACGCAGCAGAACGCCGCAGTTCTCACCAGCACGACCTTCGTCGAGCAGCTTACGGAACATCTCAACACCGGTGCAGGTGGTGACGGTGGTGTCACGCAGACCAACGATTTCCAGTGGATCCTGAACGCGAACGATACCGCGCTCGATACGACCAGTCACAACAGTACCACGACCCGAGATCGAGAATACGTCTTCGATTGGCATCAGGAATGGCTTGTCGGTCAGACGAACTGGTTCTGGGATGTAGCTGTCCAGAGTCTCAACCAGTTTACGAACGGCAGTGGTGCCCATTTCGTTTTCGTCGTTACCTTCCAGCGCCATACGCGCGGAACCGATGATGATTGGAGTGTCATCGCCCGGGAAGTCGTAAGTGCTCAGCAGATCGCGCACTTCCATCTCAACCAGTTCCAGCAGCTCAGCGTCGTCTACCAGGTCAGCCTTGTTCAGGAAAACCACGA
This sequence comes from Pseudomonas sp. JAI111, assembly GCF_024809425.1. Taxonomy (NCBI): domain Bacteria; kingdom Pseudomonadati; phylum Pseudomonadota; class Gammaproteobacteria; order Pseudomonadales; family Pseudomonadaceae; genus Pseudomonas; species Pseudomonas sp. JAI111. The sequence continues at coordinate 331,578 of NZ_JANUCB010000008.1, forward strand.
TGTACGGAACGCCTACCTGACGGGACAGCAGGATGTGCTCACGAGTCTGAGGCATCGGACCATCGGCAGCCGAGCAAACCAGGATCGCGCCGTCCATCTGCGCAGCACCAGTGATCATGTTCTTCACATAGTCAGCGTGACCTGGGCAGTCAACGTGAGCGTAGTGACGAATCGAAGAGTTGTACTCAACGTGCGCGGTGTTGATGGTGATACCACGAGCCTTTTCTTCTGGCGCGCTGTCGATCTTGTCGAATTCAACTTTTGCCGAACCGAAAACTTCGGAGCAGACGCGAGTCAGAGCAGCGGTCAGAGTGGTTTTACCGTGGTCAACGTGACCGATGGTGCCAACGTTGACGTGCGGAAGGGAACGATCAAATTTTTCTTTAGCCACGACAATTAACTCCTAGCCTAAAGGGGCTGAATCAGCCTTGTTTTTTGGTAACGGTTTCGACGATGTGCGACGGAGCCGTATTGTATTTTTTGAATTCCATAGAGTAGCTTGCGCGACCTTGGGACATGGAACGAACGTCGGTCGCATAACCGAACATCTCGCCCAACGGAACCTCGGCACGAATTACTTTACCGGAAACCGTATCTTCCATACCCAGGATCATGCCGCGACGACGGTTAAGGTCGCCCATCACGTCACCCATATAGTCTTCAGGTGTAACAACCTCTACCGCCATGATCGGCTCGAGCAACTCACCACCGCCCTTCTGGGCCAGTTGCTTGGTCGCCATGGAAGCAGCCACCTTAAACGCCATCTCGTTGGAGTCGACGTCATGGTAGGAACCATCAAACACGGTAGCCTTCAGGCCGATCAGCGGATAGCCGGCAACAACGCCGTTCTTCATCTGCTCTTCGATACCCTTCTGGATAGCCGGGATGTATTCCTTAGGAACCACACCACCCACTACTTCGTTCAGGAATTGCAGACCTTCCTGACCTTCGTCAGCAGGAGCAAAACGAATCCAGCAATGACCGAACTGGCCACGACCACCGGACTGACGAACGAACTTACCTTCGATTTCGCAGCTCTTCGTGATGCGCTCACGGTACGAAACCTGAGGCTTACCGATGTTGGCTTCGACGTTGAACTCACGGCGCATCCGGTCAACCAGGATGTCCAGGTGCAACTCGCCCATGCCGGAGATGATCGTTTGACCAGTCTCTTCATCAGTCTTGACGCGGAAAGATGGATCTTCCTGAGCAAGTTTGCCCAGAGCAATACCCATTTTTTCCTGGTCGTCCTTGGTCTTAGGCTCTACGGCAACCGAAATAACCGGCTCCGGGAAGTCCATGCGAACCAGGATGATTGGCTTGTCAGCGTTGCACAAAGTCTCACCAGTGGTGACGTCCTTCATGCCGATCAAGGCCGCGATGTCACCAGCGCGCACTTCCTTGATTTCTTCACGGGCGTTTGCGTGCATTTGCACCATACGACCCACACGCTCTTTCTTGCCTTTAACCGAGTTGATCACGCCGTCGCCGGAGGCCAACACGCCCGAGTAAACTCGAACAAAGGTCAAGGTACCCACGAATGGGTCGGTAGCGATCTTGAACGCCAGAGCCGAGAACGGCTCGCTGTCGTCTGCGTGACGCTCCATTTCCTTGGTCTCGTCATCCGGGTCAGTACCCTTGATGGCAGGAATGTCGGTAGGAGCAGGCAGGTAGTCGATAACGGCGTCGAGAACCAGGGGAACACCCTTGTTCTTGAAGGAAGAACCGCAAACAGCCAGAACGATCTCACCAGCGATAGTACGCTGACGCAGAGCGGCCTTGATTTCCGCGTTGGTGAGTTCTTCACCTTCGAGGTACTTGTTCATCAGCTCTTCGCTGGCTTCGGCCGCAGCTTCAATCATGTTGCCGCGCCATTCGTTAGCCAGTTCCTGCAGCTCAGCAGGGATAGGCTTACGAACTGGAACCATGCCTTTGTCGGAGTCATTCCAGTAAACAGCTTCCATAGCCATCAGATCGATCTGACCCTGGAAGTTGTCTTCGGAACCGATAGCCAACTGGATTGGCACCGGAGTGTGACCCAGACGCTGCTTGATCTGACCGATCACGCGCAGGAAGTTCGCACCAGCACGGTCCATCTTGTTTACGTAAACAAGACGTGGAACGCCGTACTTGTTGGCCTGACGCCATACGGTTTCCGACTGAGGCTCAACGCCCGAGGTACCGCAGAACACAACGACCGCGCCGTCGAGAACACGCAGGGAACGTTCAACTTCAATAGTGAAGTCAACGTGGCCCGGGGTGTCGATGACGTTGAAACGGTATTGGTCTTTGTGCTGCTTTTCGGAACCCTGCCAGAAGGCGGTAATAGCAGCAGAAGTAATGGTAATACCACGCTCCTGCTCCTGCACCATCCAGTCTGTGGTCGCGGCGCCGTCATGCACCTCGCCCATTTTGTGACTTTTGCCGGTGTAAAAAAGGACGCGCTCGGTGGTGGTGGTTTTACCAGCATCCACGTGAGCAACGATACCGATGTTACGGTAGCGATTAATCGGTGTTGTACGAGCCATAAAGCCCTCGCAAAATTAGTGACGCTAAAATTAGAAGCGGTAGTGCGAGAAAGCCTTGTTGGCTTCAGCCATACGGTGCACGTCTTCACGCTTCTTAACTGCAGCACCTTTACCTTCGGCAGCGTCCAACAGTTCGCCAGCCAAACGCAGAGCCATAGACTTCTCGCCGCGTTTGCGGGCGAAGTCTACCAACCAGCGCATTGCCAGAGCGTTACGACGGGACGGACGAACTTCAACCGGAACCTGGTAAGTAGCACCGCCTACACGGCGCGACTTTACTTCGACCAGCGGAGCGATGGCGTCGAGAGCTTTCTCGAAGATTTCCAGGGGGTCGCTGTTCTTGCGTTCTTTAACCTTTTCCAGCGCGCCATAAACGATACGCTCGGCAACGGCTTTCTTGCCGCTTTCCATCACGTGGTTCATGAACTTGGCCAGGATTTGGCTTCCGTATTTTGGATCGTCAAGCACTTCGCGCTTGGCTGCTACGCGTCTTCTTGGCATGGATAAGCCCTCAAACGGTCTTCAGGTTCGCTCGGAATCGGTGCCCTTTCGGGACGCCTCCGACCTTACTCTTATCGACTCAGAAAAATAGAAAATCAGTTTTTACAAAAAGCCGCTACTACTTAGGCTTCTTGGTACCGTACTTCGAACGACCCTGGTTACGACCTTTAACGCCGGAAGTATCCAAAGAACCGCGTACGGTGTGGTAACGAACACCTGGCAAGTCCTTTACACGACCGCCGCGGATCAGTACCACGCTGTGCTCTTGCAGGTTGTGGCCTTCACCGCCGATGTACGAGGAAACCTCGAAACCGTTGGTCAGACGCACACGGCATACTTTACGCAGTGCCGAGTTAGGTTTTTTCGGCGTGGTGGTATACACACGGGTGCATACGCCACGACGTTGCGGGCAGTTCTGCAGCGCAGGCACGTCGGATTTCTCGACGATACGCTTACGCGGCTGACGTACCAGCTGGTTGATAGTTGCCATCTACTAGCTCCACTGTTGTCTTGCGACGCTATTGTCTTGCAAGAAAAGCAAAATGGCAGGAACGAATTCCCGCCAAATTTAGGGGTACAAGAGTCTAAAGAGGATCTTGTCCCCAGTCAAGGCAAGGCCCCGAACTCCCCGCTCATCCAACCTCGACAAATTGTCGCGATTCGATGAACGGAATGATCAGGGCCTCACACTCATTTACCGCAGAACTCAGTTACCGCTCGAGTTCAGCGCTTCGGTCAGTGCAGCTTCCACTTCACTGGCGCTTACGCGCAACGGTTTGTCAGCATCACGGCGACGCTTGCGCTCGCTGTGATAAGCCAGACCGGTACCGGCCGGGATCAAACGACCCACGACCACGTTTTCTTTCAGGCCGCGCAGGTAATCGCGCTTGCCGGTTACCGCCGCTTCGGTCAGTACACGAGTGGTTTCCTGGAAGGAAGCCGCCGAGATGAACGATTCGGTGGACAACGACGCCTTGGTGATACCCAGCAACACACGAGTGAACTTGGAAACGAATTTCTCGTCGCCAGCCAGACGCTCGTTCTCTACCAGAACGTGAGTCAATTCCATCTGGTCGCCCTTGATGAAACTGGAATCGCCGGATTCAGCGATTTCAACTTTACGCAGCATCTGACGCAAGATGGTCTCGATGTGCTTATCGTTGATCTTCACGCCTTGCAGACGATAAACGTCCTGGATCTCGTTCACGATGTACTTGGCCAGCGCACTTACACCCAGCAGACGCAGGATGTCGTGTGGATCGCTCGGACCGTCGGAGATAACTTCGCCGCGGTTTACCTGTTCGCCTTCGAAGACGTTCAGGTGACGCCACTTCGGAATCAGCTCTTCGTACGGATCGCTACCGTCGTTCGGGGTGATAACCAGACGGCGCTTGCCTTTGGTCTCTTTACCGAACGCGATGGTGCCGCTGACTTCAGCCAGAATCGAGGCTTCTTTCGGACGACGAGCTTCGAACAAGTCGGCAACACGCGGCAGACCACCGGTGATGTCACGGGTCTTCGAAGTCTCTTGCGGAATACGAGCGATAACATCACCGATCGCGATTTTCGCACCGTCCGCCACGCCGACCAGGGCGTTGGCAGGCAGGAAGTACTGAGCAATTACGTCAGTACCCGGCAGCAAGAGATCCTTGCCGTTGTCATCAACCATCTTCACAGCAGGACGGATATCTTTACCGGCAGCTGGACGGTCTTTGGCGTCGAGTACTTCAATGTTGGTCATACCGGTCAATTCGTCAGTCTGACGCTTGATCGTGATGCCTTCTTCCATGCCCACGTAGGTCACGGTACCTTTCATTTCGGTAACGATTGGGTGAGTGTGCGGATCCCACTTGGCCACGATTGCGCCAGCGTCGACCTTGTCACCTTCTTTAACCGAAATCACAGCACCGTACGGCAGCTTGTAACGCTCACGCTCACGACCGAAGTCATCAGCGATTGCCAGCTCACCGGAACGAGACACGGCAACCAGGCAACCATCCACTCGCTCAACGTGCTTCAGGTTATGCAGACGGACGGTACCGCCATTCTTCACCTGAACGCTGTCGGCTGCGGAGGTCCGGCTTGCCGCACCACCGATGTGGAACGTACGCATGGTCAGCTGGGTACCCGGCTCACCGATGGACTGGGCGGCGATAACGCCGACCGCTTCACCGATGTTCACCTGGTGACCACGAGCCAAGTCACGGCCGTAGCACTTGGCGCAAATACCGTAGCGGGTTTCGCAGCTGATCGGCGAACGCACGATCACTTCGTCGATGCTGTTCAGCTCGATGAACTCGACCCACTTCTCGTCTACCAGAGTACCGGCAGGAACGATGATTTCTTCGGTACCTGGCTTGAACACGTCACGGGCAATGACACGACCCAATACGCGCTCACCCAATGGCTCAACAACGTCACCGCCTTCAATGTGCGGAGTCATTACCAGGCCATGTTCGGTGCCGCAATCGATCTCGGTCACAACCAGATCCTGCGCCACGTCTACCAGACGACGAGTCAGGTAACCGGAGTTCGCAGTTTTCAACGCGGTATCCGCCAAACCTTTACGAGCACCGTGAGTGGAGATGAAGTACTGAAGTACGCTCAAACCTTCACGGAAGTTCGCAGTAATCGGCGTTTCGATGATGGAACCGTCCGGCTTGGCCATCAGGCCACGCATACCGGCGAGCTGACGGATCTGCGCAGCAGAACCCCGTGCGCCCGAGTCGGCCATCATGTACATCGAGTTAAAGGACTCTTGGTCGACTTCGACACCATGACGGTCGATGACTTTCTCTTTCGAGAGGTTGGCCATCATCGCCTTGGAAACTTCGTCGTTCGCCTTGGACCAAAGGTCGATCACTTTGTTGTACTTCTCGCCCTGGGTTACCAGGCCGGAGGCGTACTGACTTTCGATCTCTTTCACTTCATCGGTAGCAGCACCGATGATGCGGGCTTTTTCATCCGGGATAACGAAGTCGTTAACACCGATGGAAACGCCGGAAATGGTCGAATAGGCAAAACCGGTGTACATCAACTGGTCAGCGAAGATAACGGTCTCTTTCAAACCAACCACGCGGTAGCACTGGTTGATCAGCTTGGAGATCGCCTTTTTCTTCATCGGCTGGTTGACGACGTCGTACGACAGGCCAGGTGGAACAACCTGGAACAACAGCGCACGGCCGACAGTGGTGTCGACGATACGGGTGTTCTTGACGCTGCCGCCATCACGATCGTTTACGGTTTCGTTGATCCGCACTTTAACCTTGGCGTGCAGTGCGGCTTCGCCGGCACGGAACACACGGTCAACTTCTTGCAGATCCGCGAATACACGACCTTCGCCTTTGGCGTTGATCGCTTCACGAGTCATGTAGTACAGACCCAATACAACGTCCTGCGACGGAACGATGATTGGCTCACCGTTGGCTGGCGACAGAATGTTGTTGGTCGACATCATCAGCGCACGCGCTTCCAACTGGGCTTCCAGTGTCAGCGGTACGTGCACGGCCATTTGGTCGCCGTCGAAGTCGGCGTTGTACGCAGCACAGACCAGAGGGTGCAGCTGGATAGCCTTACCTTCGATCAGTACCGGCTCAAACGCCTGGATACCCAGACGGTGAAGGGTCGGTGCACGGTTGAGGAGAACCGGGTGTTCACGGATCACTTCAGCGAGAACGTCCCAAACCTCTGGCAGTTCGCGCTCAACCATTTTCTTGGCAGCTTTGATGGTGGTCGCGAGACCACGCATTTCCAGCTTGCCGAAAATGAACGGTTTGAACAGCTCGAGAGCCATCTTCTTCGGCAGACCGCACTGGTGCAGACGCAGGGTCGGGCCTACGGTAATTACCGAACGACCGGAGTAGTCAACACGCTTACCGAGCAAGTTCTGACGGAAACGACCTTGTTTACCCTTGATCATGTCAGCCAGGGATTTCAGAGGACGCTTGTTGGAACCGGTGATAGCGCGGCCACGACGACCGTTGTCGAGCAGTGCGTCGACGGCTTCCTGCAACATACGCTTTTCGTTGCGCACGATGATGTCCGGAGCGGACAGATCAAGCAGGCGCTTCAAACGGTTGTTACGGTTGATCACTCGACGATACAGATCGTTGAGGTCGGAAGTCGCGAAGCGACCACCATCCAGCGGGACCAGTGGACGCAGATCTGGCGGCAGAACCGGCAGAACGGTCAGCACCATCCATTCTGGAAGGTTGCCGGAACCCTGGAAGGCTTCCATCAACTTCAGACGCTTGGACAGCTTCTTGATTTTGGTTTCGGAGTTGGTTTGCGGAATTTCTTCGCGCAGACGACCAATCTCGTGTTCCAGGTCGATAGCGTGCAGCAGTTCGCGGACAGCTTCTGCACCCATACGGGCATCGAAATCGTCGCCGAACTCTTCCAGCGCTTCGAAGTACTGCTCGTCATTGAGCAGCTGACCTTTTTCAAGGGTGGTCATGCCTGGATCGATAACGACATAGCTCTCGAAGTAGAGAACGCGTTCGATATCACGCAGGGTCATGTCCATCAGCAAGCCGATACGCGACGGCAGCGATTTCAGGAACCAGATGTGGGCAACTGGCGAGGCCAGCTCGATGTGCGCCATGCGCTCACGACGAACTTTAGCCAGCGCGACTTCAACGCCGCACTTCTCGCAGATGACACCACGGTGCTTCAAGCGCTTGTACTTACCGCACAGGCACTCGTAATCCTTTACCGGGCCAAAGATCTTGGCGCAGAACAGGCCGTCACGTTCTGGTTTGAACGTACGGTAGTTAATGGTTTCCGGCTTTTTAACTTCACCGAACGACCACGAACGGATCATCTCAGGCGAGGCCAATCCAATACGGATGGCGTCGAACTCTTCGACTTGACCCTGGTTTTTCAGCAAATTCAGTAGGTCTTTCAAGGCCTTTCCTCCTGGCGGAGCAGAGAGCGGGCAATCCTGCCCCGCTCTCGATTCGCGTCACGTGTTATTCGGTTTCCAGATCGATATCGATGCCGAGGGAACGAATTTCCTTGATCAACACGTTGAAGGACTCGGGCATGCCCGGCTCCATACGGTGATCGCCATCCACGATGTTTTTGTACATCTTGGTACGGCCGTTCACATCGTCCGACTTCACTGTGAGCATTTCTTGCAGAGTGTAAGCAGCACCGTATGCTTCCAGTGCCCAGACCTCCATCTCCCCGAAACGCTGACCACCGAACTGCGCCTTACCACCCAGCGGCTGCTGGGTAACCAGGCTGTACGAACCGGTAGAACGAGCGTGCATCTTGTCGTCTACCAAGTGGTTCAGCTTCAGCATGTACATGTAGCCAACAGTAACCGGGCGCTCGAACTTGTTGCCGGTACGACCGTCAGTCAGCTGCATCTGGCCGCTTTCCGGCAGGTCTGCCAGTTTCAGCATGGCCTTGATTTCGCTTTCCTTCGCGCCGTCGAACACTGGAGTGGCCATTGGAACACCGCCACGCAGGTTCTTCGCCAGATCCAGGATTTCCTGGTCGGAGAAGCTATCCAGATCTTCGTTACGACCGCCGATCTGGTTGTAGATCTCGTCGAGGAATTTACGAAGTTCAGCCACTTTGCGCTGCTCTTCGATCATCCGGTTGATCTTCTCGCCCAGACCTTTAGCCGCGAGGCCGAGGTGGGTTTCAAGGATCTGACCAACGTTCATACGCGAAGGTACGCCCAACGGGTTGAGGACGACGTCGACCGGGGTGCCATTGGCATCGTGCGGCATGTCTTCAACCGGCATGATCACGGAGACCACACCTTTGTTACCGTGACGACCGGCCATCTTGTCGCCCGGCTGGATGCGGCGACGGATTGCCAGGTAAACCTTGACGATTTTCAGCACGCCTGGAGCCAGGTCATCGCCCTGCTGCAGTTTGCGCTTCTTGTCTTCGAACTTGTCGTCCAGCAGACGGCGGCGATCAACGATGTAGGCCTGGGCCTTCTCGAGTTGCTCGTTCAGAGCATCTTCAGCCATGCGCAGTTTGAACCACTGACCATGCTCAAGACCGTCGAGAACTTCGTCGGTGATGTCCTGACCTTTCTTCAGACCGGCGCCGCCTTCGGCTTTGTGGCCGACCAGAGCGGAACGCAGACGTTCGAAAGTTGCGCCTTCAACGATACGGAACTCTTCGTTCAGGTCCTTGCGGATCTCGTCGAGTTGAGTCTTTTCGATCGACAGAGCACGAGCATCACGCTCAACACCGTCGCGAGTGAAGACCTGTACGTCGATGACGGTACCCTTGGTGCCGGTAGGCACACGCAGGGAGGTGTCTTTAACGTCGCTGGCTTTTTCACCAAAGATGGCACGCAGCAGTTTTTCTTCCGGAGTCAGCTGGGTCTCGCCTTTCGGAGTGACCTTACCTACCAGAATGTCGCCTGCGCCTACTTCAGCACCTACATAAACGATACCGGCTTCGTCCAGCTTGTTCAGCGCAGCTTCACCCACGTTCGGGATGTCTGCAGTGATTTCCTCTGGCCCAAGCTTGGTGTCACGCGCCACACAGGTCAGTTCCTGAATGTGGATCGTGGTGAAACGATCTTCCTGAACCACACGCTCGGACAGGCAGATGGAGTCTTCGAAGTTGAAGCCGTTCCATGCCATGAACGCGATGCGCATGTTCTGACCCAGAGCCAGTTCACCCATATCGGTGGACGGACCGTCGGCCATGATGTCGCTGCGCTGAACCCGATCACCTTTACGCACCAGCGGACGCTGGTTGATGCAGGTGTTCTGGTTGGAGCGGGTGTACTTGGTCAGGTTGTAGATGTCGACACCAGCTTCGCCGGTTTCAACTTCGTCATCTGCAACACGTACCACAATACGGCTGGCGTCGACGGAATCGATAACGCCACCACGACGAGCCACGACGCAAACGCCGGAGTCACGGGCTACGTTACGCTCCATGCCGGTACCGACCAGCGGCTTGTCAGCGCGCAGGGTTGGTACAGCTTGACGCTGCATGTTCGAACCCATCAACGCACGGTTGGCGTCGTCGTGCTCGAGGAACGGGATCAGCGACGCTGCAACCGAAACTACCTGCTTCGGCGATACGTCCATCAAGGTGACGTCTTCCGGCGCCTTGACGGTGAACTCGTTCAAGTGACGAACAGCTACCAGCTCGTCGATCAGGACTTTCTTGTCGTTCATCGTGGCCGAAGCCTGAGCGATCACGTGATCAGCTTCTTCGATAGCGGACAGGAATACGATCTCGTCGGTGACCAGAGCGTCTTTCACCACACGGTACGGGCTCTCGAGGAAGCCGTACTGGTTGGTGCGCGCATAGGCAGCCAGGGAGTTGATCAGACCGATGTTCGGACCTTCCGGCGTTTCAATCGGGCATACACGACCGTAGTGAGTCGGGTGTACGTCACGAACTTCAAAGCCGGCACGCTCACGAGTCAAACCGCCAGGGCCGAGTGCAGACACACGACGCTTGTGGGTGATCTCGGACAGCGGGTTGTTCTGGTCCATGAACTGGGAAAGCTGGCTGGAACCGAAGAACTCTTTCACCGCCGCAGCCACTGGCTTGGCGTTGATCAGGTCTTGCGGCATCAGGCCTTCGCTTTCAGCCATCGACAGACGCTCTTTGACCGCACGCTCAACACGTACCAGGCCAACGCGGAACTGGTTCTCGGCCATTTCGCCTACGCAGCGAACACGACGGTTACCCAGGTGGTCGATGTCATCGACGATGCCTTTGCCGTTACGGATGTCGACCAGAGTCTTCAGAACCGCGACGATGTCTTCTTTGCACAACACGCCCGAACCTTCGATCTCGGTACGACCGATACGACGGTTGAACTTCATCCGGCCGACCGCAGACAGGTCATAGCGCTCAGGGCTGAAGAACAGGTTGTTGAACAGAGTCTCGGCAGCGTCTTTGGTTGGCGGCTCGCCTGGACGCATCATGCGATAGATCTCGACCAGCGCTTCCAATTGGTTGCTGGTGGAGTCGATCTTCAGGGTGTCGGAGACGAACGGACCGCAGTCGATATCGTTGGTGTACAGAGTTTCGATACGAACAACCTGGGCCTTGGCGATTTTCGCCAGGATCTCGGTGTTCAGCTCGGTGTTGCACTCTGCCAGGATTTCGCCGGTTGCCGGATGCACGATGGCCTTGGCGGTAGTGCGACCCAGGACGTAGTCCAGAGGCACTTCCAGGGTCTTGAGACCGGCTTTTTCGATCTGGTTGATGTGGCGCGCAGTAATACGGCGACCAGCCTCAACGATGACCTTGCCTTTCTCGTCCTGAATATCAAGTACAGCGATTTCACCACGCAGACGCGAAGCAATCAGTTCCAGGCTGAGGGTTTCGCCGCTCAGGTGGAAAACGTTGGTGGTGTAGAACGCGTCGAGCACTTCTTCAGTGGTATAGCCGAGCGCGCGCAGCAGTACCGATGCAGGCAGCTTGCGACGACGGTCGATACGCACGAATACGCAGTCTTTCGGGTCGAACTCGAAGTCCAGCCACGAACCGCGGTAAGGAATGATGCGCGCGGAGTACAGCAGTTTGCCGGAGCTGTGCGTCTTGCCACGGTCGTGGTCGAAGAACACGCCCGGGGAACGGTGCAGCTGGGAAACGATTACACGCTCGGTACCGTTGATTACGAAGGTACCGTTCTCAGTCATCAGGGGGATTTCACCCATGTAGACTTCTTGCTCTTTAATGTCCTTGATCGCTTTGTTCGACGATTCTTTGTCGAAAATGATCAGGCGCACTTTTACCCGCAAAGGTACGGCGTAAGTTACACCGCGCAATACGCATTCTTTGACATCAAATGCCGGCTCGCCCAGGCGATAACCGACGTACTCCAGCGCAGCATTGCCGGAGTAGCTGATGATCGGGAAAACGGATTTGAAGGCCGCATGCAGGCCCACGTCGCGGAACTGATCTTTAGTCGCTCCCGCTTGCAAGAATTCACGATACGAATCCAGCTGGATGGCCAGGAGGTACGGCACATCCATGACGTCCGGCAACTTGCTAAAGTCCTTGCGGATACGTTTTTTCTCAGTATATGAGTAAGCCATCAGCGTTCCCCAGCTTGGTCACCTGCTTGTTTGGCCCCTCCCGACGGGAGCAGCCAGAAAATCGTGCAAACCCCATGGTTTGCGCCACCGCATCGGGTGGTTACAGCTCGCTATCAACACCGACCCAGTCGGCTGCCAATAACGGAAAAAGGCCGGTGGCAAGAGCCACCAGCCATCAGCCTTTCGCTTAACGCTCGGGCTGGAGGAGCAAAGTCGATGCTTACTTCAGCTCGACTTTAGCGCCTGCTTCTTCCAGAGTGGCTTTTGCTTTGTCAGCTGCGTCTTTCGAAACAGCTTCCAGAACGATGCCAGGAGCGCCGTCAACTACTGCCTTGGCTTCTTTCAGGCCCAGACCGGTCAGTTCACGTACTGCCTTGATCACGTTAACTTTCTTCTCGCCAGCTTCGGTCAGCATGACGTTGAATTCAGTTTGCTCTTCAACAACGGCGGCAGCAGCAGCTGGACCGGCGGAAGCAGCGGCAGCGGAAACGCCGAATTTTTCTTCGAAAGCTTTGATCAGCTCAACAACCTGCAGAACCGACATTTCAGCTACGGCGTTGAGGATATCTTCTTGGGAGATAGACATTACTGTATTTCCTGAATTGGGGGACGGCCTACGCGGCCATCGAAATAAACAAAAATACGCGAAAGGAGTTGCTCAGCCTTAGGCTGCAGCAGCTTCTTTTTGCTCGCGAACTGCAGCCAGAGTACGAGCCAACTTGCTGGTAGCGCCTTGAATCACGCTCATCAGCTGAGAAATAGCTTCGTTACGGGTCGGCAGTGTTGCCAGTACGTCGATTTGGTTAGCTGCGAGGAACTTGCCCTCGAACGCAGCTGCCTTGATCTCGAACTTATCCTGACTCTTGGCGAATTCCTTGAACAAACGGGCAGCAGCGCCTGGATGATCTTTGGAGAACGCGATCAGAGTCGGGCCGGTGAACACGTCGTTGAGGACACTGTATTCAGTGTCAGCAACAGCGCGCTTGAGCAGGGTGTTACGTACAACACGTACGTATACGCCAGCTTCACGAGCCTCTTTACGGAGTCCGGTCATTGCGCCTACTGTCACACCGCGGGCATCAGCCACAACAGCGGACAGGGCAACTTTGGCAGCCTCGTTGACTTCAGCGACGATGGCCTTCTTGTCTTCGAGATTAATTGCCACGGGTTTAACTCCTGCTTGTTACCGTTTCATCTGGCCTGAGCCGGATGTCGTTTTGGTGTCTGATTCGGTAAGGAACCGGGAGCACCATCTGCGTAGGCTTGAGGTTTAAGACTTGCGTCGCCTACGGTCTTGGATAGCCCCCGCCAGGCAGGGACCCCAATCTTTCAACTGGCGCAATTGCTTGCGCCAATCTGTGTCTTACGCGTCGAGCGAGCCTTGGTCGATGACCAGACCTGGACCCATGGTGGTGCTCAGGGTAACGCGCTTGACGTAAATACCTTTCGAGGAAGCTGGCTTGATACGCTTCAGATCAGCGATCAGGGCTTCAACGTTTTCCTTCAGCTTGACGGCATCAAAGCCGACTTTGCCAACGGAGGTGTGAATGATGCCGTTTTTGTCGGTGCGATAACGAACCTGACCAGCCTTGGCGTTTTTAACCGCGGTAGCTACGTCTGGAGTTACGGTGCCGACTTTAGGGTTAGGCATCAGGCCGCGAGGACCGAGGATCTGACCCAACTGACCCACAACGCGCATGGCATCCGGGGATGCGATAACTACGTCATAGTTCAGGTCGCCGCCTTTCATTTCGGCAGCCAGGTCGTCCATACCTACACGGTCAGCGCCGGCAGCCAGAGCGGCCTCAGCAGCTGGACCCTGGGTGAACACTGCAACGCGAACGGTCTTGCCAGTGCCGTGTGGCAGCACAGTAGCGCTACGAACAACCTGGTCAGATTTACGCGGGTCAACACCCAGGTTCACAGCAACGTCGAACGACTCGCTGAACTTGACAGTCGACAGCTCAGCCAGCAGAGCAGCAGCATCTACAAAGTTGTAGGACTTGCCTGCTTCGATTTTGCCGGCGATAGCCTTTTGACGCTTGGTCAACTTAGCCATTACACACCCTCCACGTTAAGGCCCATGCTACGAGCAGAACCGGCGATAGTACGCACGGCTGCATCCATATCAGCTGCAGTCAGATCCGCGTTTTTGGTTTTCGCGATTTCTTCCAGCTGAGCACGGGTCACGGTGCCAACCTTAACGGTGTTCGGACGAGCGGAACCGCTAGTCAGACCAGCAGCCTTCTTCAGCAGAACCGAAGCAGGCGTGGACTTGGTTTCGAAAGTGAAGCTACGGTCACTATAAACAGTGATGATCACTGGAGTCGGCAGACCTGGTTCAATACCCTGAGTACGGGCGTTGAAAGCCTTGCAGAATTCCATGATGTTCACCCCGTGCTGACCCAAAGCAGGACCAACAGGTGGGCTTGGGTTAGCCTGAGCGGCCTTCACTTGCAGCTTGATGTAAGCGGTAATTTTCTTGGCCATGAGGCACTCCAATTACGGGTTCGAACGCCTCGAAAGGCTCCCCGGTTACTTGCGCGTTTATCCCAGTGACGACAAAACCCCACAGCCTAGGGCTGCGGGGTTGGGATGCTTGCTCAGCTAGACCTTCTCGACCTGACTGAACTCTAACTCTACCGGAGTAGAGCGACCGAAAATGAGCACTGCCACTTGGATCCGGCTCTTTTCGTAGTTAACTTCTTCGACCGTGCCGGTAAAATCGGCAAACGGACCGTCATTGACACGTACCGACTCACCCGGCTCGAACAACGTCTTGGGCTTCGGCTTGTCGCTACCATCAGCAACGCGACGCAGAATCGCTTCTGCCTCTTTATCTGTGATCGGCGCAGGCTTATCAGCGGTACCGCCGATGAAACCCATCACCCGAGGAGTGTCCTTGACCAAGTGCCAAGTACCCTCATTCATGTCCATCTGAACCAGCACGTAACCTGGGAAGAACTTGCGCTCGCTTTTGCGTTTCTGGCCATTACGCATTTCAACCACTTCTTCAGTGGGAACCAGAATTTCGCCAAAGCCATCTTCCATGCCAGCCAGCTTTACGCGCTCTACCAACGAGCGCATTACATGCTTCTCGTAACCGGAGTAAGCATGCACAACGTACCAACGCTTAGCCACGGGACACCCTTAGCCGACAATCAAGGAAACAAGCCAGCCGAGCAGGGAATCAAGCCCCCACAACAGCAACGCCATAACCAGAACGACAGCCACAACAATCAGCGTGGTCTGCGTGGTTTCTTGGCGAGTTGGCCATACGACTTTACGAATTTCAGTGCGAGCTTCCTTAACCAGTACAAAGAAAGACTTGCCCTTGACTGTCTGCAGGCCTACAAAGGCAGCTACAGCAGCAATGGCGAGCAATGCAAGTACGCGATACAGGATCGGCGAAGCAGAGTAATACTGATTACCGACAACGCCAACAACCACCAAAGCGACTACCACAAGCCACTTGAGCAGATCGAAGCGAGAGCCTTGAACTTCAGCTTTAGGAGTCATCTATGAAGATCCTGTGAAAAGAAAGCCAGACACACCAAGTGAATCTGGCAGGTCAGGAGGGAATCGAACCCCCAACCTACGGTTTTGGAGACCGTCGCTCTGCCAATTGAGCTACTGACCTAAAACAAAATCAGGCCGACCATTATGCCGGCCCGAAAAAGACATTACAACAATTTACTCAGCAGCTTTGACTTCAACACCAAAACCACCCGCTCGATCGCCCTGCAAAAAACAACAATGGCGCGAACGCTACCATTAAAACAAAGGCAGATATTTTCATATCTGCCTTGTTATATGGAGCTCTTGAGCGGATTTGAACCGCTGACCTCACCCTTACCAAGGGTGTGCTCTACCAACTGAGCTACAAGAGCGCAACACTGTGCAAAACCTGCAAACTTGGAGCGGGTAGCGGGAATCGAACCCGCATCATCAGCTTGGAAGGCTGAGGTTCTACCACTAAACTATACCCGCGAGGCTTGCAGCTCTCGCTAAAAATGGTGGAGGGGGAAGGATTCGAACCTTCGAAGTCGTAGACGTCAGATTTACAGTCTGATCCCTTTGGCCGCTCGGGAACCCCTCCTAAGCGAGCCGGCATTCTATATCATGCCAGCCTTCTGTCAAGCATTTTCTCATTAAAAACCTGAGGTTAGCTGCGTTGACCTCGTTTCACACTGCTTACCGTTAAAGGTCTTCACTGCGAAGCGGGCGCCATTCTATGCAAACTATTCAGCGGGTGCAACCCCCTCGCAAGGCATTATTTTATGTTTTAACTCATTGAATTCTTTGGAAAGGTTTTGTAGCTGCGAGTCTTCCAGAAAACGCCGGCTTTCAGGGGCTATCCGCACCCAATAACCGGCAGAGTCGGCGGAGTCTTTCGGCAAGGACTGAAACTTTACATCCATACCAGCCAAACGCTTTTCTGCAAGCTGAGCAGTTTCCTGGCGAGCAAAACCTCCTAAGTAGAGACAGCTGCCGTCTATAACCGCTGATTTGGCCTTCTCACGCGTCGTATCATTCGCCTCGCTCAGCAGTCGAATATCCTGCTGCGCCCCCTTGTACAAGCTCAAAGGCGTCACGTCCTTCGCACGCAGCGGAGCCTCTTGTTGGTGCCAGATGTAATAGAAGACATTTAGTACGAGCAGCAGCAGAAACAACCAACGCATAGAAACCTCAGGACAAGGGACACGCCATAGCCAACCCTACAAACACCAGATCCGGAACCACCTTGGCCTCAGGCACAATCTCGGAGACCAGTCCCGCATCTCCCCCCGTGAGAAACACAGAATAATTCTCACCCCAATAACGACTTGCCAACTCCAACTGAGTCAGGACAAACCCTCTAAGCATAAGTGAGCATCCCCTCTCGACAGCCTCGACGGTCGTACGACCAGGAACGAGACTTTCCAGCGCGCGCTCGGCGGCAAGATCACCATAGCGAATCCGCCGCGTGTGTGTACGGAGCTGGTTACGCATTAATGACATCCCCGGACAGATAAATCCTCCAAGATGCCCGCCATCCCCATCTATAAAGTCAGCTGTAACAGCCGTGCCAAAATCGAGCACAAGACATGGACCCGAGGCCAAATGAAAGCCACCAAGCATCGCAAGCCAGCGATCCAGCCCCAGTCGCTCAAAATCCTCATAACCATTGCGCACCCCCGCTATCTCTCTAGCCGGCGCGGCGCACATCACGGAAACACCAAAAGCGCCTTCCAGCAGCGATATCAAGGCTTCGGTTTCTTCTGCAGTTCTCACGCTGACCAGTCGACAATGCGCGAGAGCAAGCCCCTCAATCCCCTTCAGGCCTTCGAGCAATGCGAGATAGGAGTCGACAATACCTTCGCCAATCACCTGCCTGGCATCTGCACTGAGCACACGCCATTTAATAAAACTGTTACCGCAGTCAAGCTCAAGAATCATCACGCAACCTCAGACTGAGCTCGCCACCACTAAAGACTTTTTCCACACCATCCACCTTCAGGCGCAGGGCACCCCGACTGTCGATACCCAGCACCTCACCATCTATCCGGTTCACGCCGGCAATCAATGACACCGCTCGCCCCTGCCAAATATGACCTTGCTCCCACTCAGCATGAATCGCTGAAAAACCGGCCTGCTGATGGCGATTCAAATATGCCCTGAGCGTCACCCCCAACTCTGCGACCAGGTGATTGCGATTGAACACCTTGCCCGTCTCAAGCCGCATGGATGTCCATTGCTGATCAACCTCATCGGTCATCTGCATATTCACATTAATTCCGACACCTAACACCACATGACACACATCAGCAGGATCACCCACTAACTCGAGCAATACTCCGGCGATTTTTTTCTGACCAACCAAAACATCGTTAGGCCATTTCAGGCCTGCACCCGAAACGCCAAGCGCCCGTAGCGTTTGCATTACAGCAAGACCGACAACAAGGCTCAAACCTTCCAGCTGCCGCATTCCACCCTCAATGCGCAATACCAGGCTGTAGTAGATGTTTTCCGCGAAAGGACTTGCCCACTTGCGTCCACGCCTACCCCGACCTGCAGTCTGCCTCTCGGCAAGCACTAAAAATGGTGCAGCCTGGCCACGCTCAACAGCACGCAACGCCTCGGCATTCGTGGAGTCAACCGAATCAAGGATGAGTATTGGCCAATCACATTCGGCCGCGTGCGCTTTTATATCGGCCGAATCGAGCAGTGTCAGTGGAGCAGCCAACTGATACCCGCGACCACGCACCTTATGGATAGATAATCCAAGCTCAGCCTCGAGATGCTGAAGCTGCTTCCAGACGGCACTGCGACTAACACCCAAGGCGACGCCGAGGTCCTGACCTGAATGGAATCGGCCATCTTTAAGAAGCTTTAACAACGTCAGCATGCAAGTCTCGCCTCAGAATGAGGCCCGCATGATAGCCATGCCCTGAGCCGTTGCATAGAAACCCTGGAGAACTGATTTTCCTGCGGGCAAAACAAAACCCCTACCTGCATACGCAGATAGGGGTTTCGGAATTTAATCTTGACGATGACCTACTCTCACATGGGGAAACCC
>NZ_JANUCB010000009.1:0-279130 GCF_024809425.1 Pseudomonas sp. JAI111
GACGAGGGCAATTCGCGCTTCAGTCTGCTGGTTTCGCAGGCAACGCCCGTAGCTCTCAACTTTCGACGTATTCAGTGCGTTTTCACACGGCCTGGGTCGTTTTCAGCCGGTCGCAACAGGCAGACAACGGCAAAAAGCGGACGCTTGCGGCTTAGCGCAGATATTGCGTATACATTAATATTCGTCTGCACCGCGCAAGCTTTGGAGGCGGGATATGAGTCATGAAGGGATCAAGTGAATCTACAACTTGAGATTGAGAGGATCTTTGGTGGCAAAGCATTTGCCAGGCCACTTTTTTATTCCTATCCAGGAGGCCTGCGCTTTGAGCTCTCTGAATCTGGTGGAGAGATTGAGCAATTTCTAACAGCACTACGAAAATCAACAAAGATCTGTAGCGATATCTTCCTTGATGAAGCGACGCTTGTTGCTTGTCTGCGCATTCATTCTGGCAGCAACCGATTTGCTCATCGGCCCGTGATTTACGCTCTTCGATCTGCCGGCATTAACATACCTACGGAATGCTCAGTCTGGAGTGAGGAGATAGATCAGGAGGAGTGGTTTTGCGAAAGTGATCCGGAATATTGGATCAACATCGCATTTGAAGCGCCTGCGACTCTGCTTCAAGCATTTCTTTGGTGTGCTTTGGCTAGAGATTTTGCCGCAATTCAGCCTAAACCCAACTGCGTTTTATACCTCTTCAATTTGAAGAAGCGCGTCATGGTTTTTCCCTACGACGACAGAGGTATGGACGTGGTTGGCCCCAACAAAAATATGCTTTCACAGCTGTATCGTCAGCATCATACATACCTGCTGGATTACGACCGACACACGATGGACACCACATTTGCGGGGCCGACGCGCTAGCCTCATTGCTGACATTGAAGCTGAAACCGTACCCACAGCCCACAGGGCCACCGTCTTTAGGTCGATTGGCGACCACCATGCATCGCGAATGCGCCCCCCCCTTGTCCTCCCTCCACCCGGAGGACAAGCCATGAACACTATTGCTTTACATCGCATCAGCCTTGGAACAAGGGAAAGTTTGTAGGGCTGAAAGCCCCACTCCGAGTCAGAGATATCTGGGCCATTCGGGTAAGGCTTCAGCTAGCGGAGAAGGCATGGGGTCGGGCTCTCCACAATTTGGCCATCGACAGACTTACCTCGAGGTCATTGAGAACTCGACCACACGGCTAGTTCGTAACCATCCGGGTCGATGAAGTGGAAACGGCGCCCACCTGGGAACGAGAAAATCTCACGGCTTATCGTAGCGCCTGCAGCCTTGAGCCTGAGTTGGATTAGGTCCAGGTCTTCTGCGTAGAGAATGACTAGTGGGCCGCCCGGCCGCACAGGTTCTCCTGTAGTGAATCCGCCCGTCATACGACCGTCGCTGAACTCACTATAGGTCGGCCCATAGTCGACGAAACTCCAGTTAAATACGCTTCCGTAGAACGCCTTGCTGATGGCTATATCAACGACATTGAACTCAATGTTGTCAATCTGATGGTCCTTACCTCGAATGCCCATTGATTCTTCCTTGGCTGATTGGCAGAGCAAACGAGTCTAGGACATTCGGTGATGTATGTGCCCATGCGCGAAGCTATTTGTAGCACCTTGAATTGAGGGGCTGAGGGGCGTTTGTCGGCCTTACCTCGTCCTGGAATACGTCAGATGCTTTCGTACTTTTTCAGCCCTTGGGCCTGGTGAGGTGTGCACCTCATCAACTCGAGCGGTGTTCTTTAGCTGAATGAAAATTAATGAAGCTGCCGTTGCCTCTGAAGTTCCCGCTTCAGCCACGTACCTGCCGGTTGCACGCCTTCTGGACATTTCACCTCATAGGCGCGGCCACTCATGCTGCTTCTGGTGGCAGCAAGATCGATGAAGTCTTCTGCGCTGTTCACCTTATTCTTGCCTTCGAGATAATTCAGCTTCTGCTCAAGATGCGCCCGAGCCCGAGGACCTGGGTATTCGCTCCCGTTGCGCACAAACAGACATTCACTATGCTCGACATAGTCCAGCAAGCTCTTTATCTCAAGAGTGGCTTGAGGTGTGGTTTGAGCCTGGACACTAGTCAAGATTGCGACAAGGCTGATACCCGCCGCCATCATCCATCGGCTGATGAGCCGGGCTGCCTCTCCTAACCACATACGCATGATTCATCCTCGTGCTGAAAGTGCGATGGTGGGGCCGTTAGTGGCCCCGCGCACGCGTTGCACCGTGGTAACTTGGAAAGGCGCACCGAAGAGCTCACCACTGAGACGGCAACTGCTTCATCACGGTGTGCGACTAATCGGGAAGACACGCACATCGATTGCGTCCTCACCGACACTGCATAGGCTGCCTGCGAATGATGACGTCCCTGGTCTCATCAATCATCGAGTTCCTCACGGTGAATCCGCATATTGCCTATCTGGCGGTGTTTCTTCTGGCACTTTCCGAGTCAATCCCGATTATCGGCGCTGTCGTTCCCGGTACCGCGGTGATTCTCGCACTCAGTGCCTTGGTGCCCAGTGGCGTATTACTGCTCTGGCCGCTGCTGATCGCCGCCACGACAGGTGCCATCGTGAGCGATGGTTTTTCGTTCTGGCTCGGGCGTCGATACCACCGAGAAATTCTTGGTTTCTGGCCTTTGAACCGACACCCTGAACTGATTCAGCGTAGCGAAGCCTTCTTTGAGCGTCACGGCGCCATGAGTGTATTTTTCGCGCGCTTTGTACCGGGTGTCCGCGCCTTCATTCCGCTATTCGCCGGAATGATGGGGATGGCGGCCAGTCGATTCTATGCGGTCAATATCGCCTCGGCGTTCGCCTGGGCTTTGTCGCATATCCTCTCAGGCGTTCTCGCAGGCGCAACGTTCCGCCTTCTTGGAGCGGCTGCCAAGCCCCTCGCGATCTTGTTGGTCGTTCTACTCGCGACGGGCTGGGCACTCCTGCATATCGTGCGCTGGACGCTGCGTCATGGTGTCCCTTTCTTCATCGACGCACTGCGGCGACTGCGGTCGTGGGCAGGCACCCACGACACACGGTTGAGCCGCGGCGTCACCCGATTGCTCGATCCTTCACGACCCGAAGCACGGACTCTCGCATTGTCGGCAGTGCTTCTCGTCGGTGCAGCGTGGCTCTTTTTCGGCATCCTTGAAGATGTGGTCACCGGTGACCCGTTACTGCTCGCAGACAGCGCGATATATCACGCCCTTCAGGATCTTCGTACAGCGCCAGGTGATGCAGTGATGATCGCCATTACGGAGCTCGGCGATACCCTGGTCGTGGTGGCGGTCACGACGGTTGTCTTACTGTGGCTCTTGTGGAAACGCGCCTGGCGTACAGCCATTTATTGGCTGGTAGCAATTACCGGCGCTTCGGTGCTCAACACAATCATCAAAGTCGCGTTGCATCGAGCTCGCCCCGGTGAACTTCTCTACTCTGGGTGGAGTGCATTTTCCTTCCCCAGCAGCCATAGCACGGTCAACTTCGTGCTGTACGGTTTCCTTGCTTTTCTCATCGCGCGCGAGATTCGCCCGGCATGGCGCCTGGTGGTCATTCTCGGCGCAGCAAC
This sequence comes from Pseudomonas sp. JAI111, assembly GCF_024809425.1. Lineage (NCBI taxonomy): Bacteria > Pseudomonadati > Pseudomonadota > Gammaproteobacteria > Pseudomonadales > Pseudomonadaceae > Pseudomonas > Pseudomonas sp. JAI111. The sequence goes on from NZ_JANUCB010000009.1 coordinate 3,553, forward strand.
CCTGATATTTCTGATTGCCTTCTCGCGCCTGTACCTTGGTGCGCATTGGCTTTCCGACGTGCTCGGGGGGGTGGCATTCGGGTCGGCGTGGCTGGCATTGCTCAGCCTGTCCTACCTGAAGCGCGAAGCCGGACGCATTGACTCCATGGGCTTGTTCGCCGCCGGAGGTTTGGCACTGATTCTGGCCGGCGGACTGAATGTCTATCGTAACCATGCGACAGACAACGATCGCTATGCCATCAAGCCAGGAGAGCCGTCCATGACCGCCACGCAATGGTGGGCGTCGGGTTGGGAACAACTGCCGGCACGGCGTATCGATCTGACTGGCGAGACGAATGAGCCGCTGACGTTCCAGTGGGCCGGTGGCCTGACGGAGTTGCAGGATGTCCTGCAACGTAACGGGTGGCGCGACTCAGCGGCCTGGACACCGTTGAATGCCCTGAATTGGCTCTCCATCCAGACCGACTCGGCAGCGCTTCCAGTCATTCCACTGTTCGCCAGTGGTCGCCTCCCCAGCCTGACGCTCATTCGACCGAACAGTAATGGCGCACTGACCAGCTCGCGCCTCGTGCTTCGAGTATGGGTCGTCGATTTCGAACTCAAAAACGGGACTTCTTCAGCGCTGTGGATGGGGTCAGTTGTTGAGGAGCGCTTCTATCATCCCCTCTCCCTCGTGACGTTAACGTCGACACAGCCCGGTATGAATGCACCAAGGGGCACTCTGGCTGGCGTTTTAGACAACAGGCAGCTCCTGCCCCGACCCGAAGAAACAGCAAATGGGGATTGGGATGGCAATGTTCTGTTAGCTCGACACGGCAAGCCACAGGACAAAATCTTCGACTGATCGAGGCGAATGCCTGCCATGGGTTTCAAACGTTGACCTCTGCGGTTTCAGGCAGCGTTTTGCGGCGTCGGCGCTCGAACCAGAGATAGACCACGGGCGTGGTGTAGAGCGTCAGAATCTGCGATACCGCCAGGCCACCGACAATCGCGATGCCCAACGGCTGACGCAACTCGGAGCCGGCACCGTGCCCGAACGCCAGCGGCACGGCCCCCAGCAAGGCAGCCAGTGAGGTCATCAGAATCGGTCGCAAGCGCAACAGGCAACCTTCACGCACAGCATCCCGGGGCGACAGGCCCTGCTGCTGAGCCTGCAGCGTGAAGTCGACGATCATGATCGCGTTCTTCTTGACGATACCGATCAGCAAAATGATGCCGATCATCCCCAGCACCGACAGATCCTGACCACAGAGCATCAATGCCAGCAGTGCGCCGAAACCAGCTGAAGGCAAGGTCGATATGATGGTCAGCGGGTGAATCGCATTCTCGTACAGCACGCCCAGTACGATGTAGACCGTGAGGATCGCCGCCAGAATCAGCCAGGGTTGTGACTTCAATGAGTCCTGAAAAGCCTGAGCGGTGCCCTGGAAACTGCCCAGCACGGTGTCGGGCATGGCCACGGCCAGGGACGCTTGATTGATCGCGGTGACCGCTTCACTCAGGGCATGGCCGGGCGCGAGGTCGAACGACAGGGTAATGGCCGGGAACACGCCCTGGTGGTTGATGATGATCGGCACTTGTTCGGTCTTGACGCTGGCCAGCAGGTTCAGCGGCACCAGGGCGCCGGAACTTGCGCGGACAAATAAATGCTCAAGGGTGGCGGTGGACGTTTGCCAGCTCGGGTCGAGTTCAAGGATCACGTGGTTCTGATCGAGCTGGGTAAACATCGTCGCAATCTGTCGCTGACCGAAGGCGTCATACAGCACGTCGTCGATAGCCTGCACCGTTACGCCCAGCCGTGCAGCCGTAGAACGGTCGATCACCAGGGTCGATTGGGCGATGGCCTGCTGCTGGTCCGACGTTACGTGCTGCAACTGCGGCAAACTCTTGAGTTTCTCCAGCAGTACACCGCTCCAGTGATCCAGTTCGACACTGTCCGGGTCTTGCAGGGTGTACTGGTATTGGGTCTTGCTGGCACGACCACCAATCTGGATATCCTGGTTGGCCTGCATGAACACTTTGATTCCGGATAACCGGTCGAGCGCCGGTTGCAGGCGACGGATAACTTCTGCAGCGCTGGCGGTGCGCTCGCTGAACGGCTTCAGGTTGATCATCACCTTGCCCTGGCTCACGGTCGGGTTCGGGCCGATCCAGAAATACACCCGGGCCACCGCCGGGTCCTGGCCAATGATGTCGGCAGCGCGGTTGACCTGTGCACGCATCGCGATGGGTGAAATATCAGCCGCTGCTTCGGCCACACCCTGGATCAAGCCGTTGTCCTGTTGCGGAAAGAAGCCCTTGGGGATGCCGACATACAGCACCGCCGTCGCCACCATGGTTGCGACGGCCACCGCCATGGTGATGCGCTGATGGTCCAGCACCCAATCCAGGCTACGGCGATAACCATCGTGCAGCCCTTCGAACACCCGCTCGCAGGCCTGGGCAAAGCGCCCCTCTTCATGATCGGCATGGGGTTTGAGCAGCCACGCGCAGAGCATGGGTGTGATGGTCAGGGAAACGATGCCGGACATGATAATCGCGACGCTGACGGTCACCGCAAATTCACGCATCAAGCGCCCGACAATGCCGGACATCAACAGGATCGGCAGGAACACCGCAATCAGCGACACCGTCATCGAGACAATGGTGAACGCCACCTCGCGCAAACCGTCGACCGCCGACTGCAGGCGCGACTTGCCCATTTCCAGATGCCGGACAATGTTTTCCATGACCACGATGGCATCGTCCACCACAAACCCTACGGCAATCGCCAGGCCCATGATCGACAGGTTGTCGAGGCTATAGCCCAACAAGTACATCACCCCGAACGTGGCCACCAGGGACAACGGGATGGTCAGGCTGGGAATCAGCGTCGCCGTGGCTTTGCGCAGAAACACAAAGATCACCACGACCACCAGCGCAATCGACAGCAGCAAGGTGAACTGCATGTCGTTGACCGAGGCTTCGATGGTCTGGGTACGGTCACCGACTACCTGTACCTGTACGTCTCGCGGCAACGAGGCGGTCAGCTCGGGCAGCTTGGCCTTGAGGGTGGCGATGGTCGACAGCAGGTTGAAACCCGGCTGTTTGTGGATGTCGACGATAACCGTTGGCTCGGCACCCAGTTGCGCGGCTTGTTGCGTGTCCTCGGCGCCGGCAATCACCCGCCCCAGGTCACCGAGCTTGATCGGCATGCCGTTCTTATAGGCGATAACCTGATCACGATAGTGCTGTGGGTCGAGCAATTGATCGGTCGCACCGAGGGTGATCGAACGGCTTTGGCCATCGAGGGTGCCCTTGGGCTGATCAAGGGTGCTGACGCCGATCACACTGCGCACATCCTCCAGGGTCAGGCCGCGAGCGGCCAGCGCATCGGGATCGATCTGTACCCGCACCGCCGGTTTCTGTTCTCCGTGAAAATCCACTAGGCCGACGCCGGGCATCTGCGACAAGCGCTGGGCAATGTAGTTGTCGGCGTAGCGGTCCAGCTCTGGCAACGTGCGCACGGGTGATGTCACGGCCAGCGACATCACGGTGCCTTCGGCCGGATTGACCTTGTTGAAGGTCGGTGCGCTGGACATGGTCTTGGGCAGGTTCGGCGTGGCTGTGTTGATCGCTGTTTGCACATCCTGCGCAGCACCATCGATGTCTCGCGACAGATCGAACTGCAATACCACCTGGGTTTTACCCGCCGCACTCGACGAGGTCATCGACGTCACTTGTGGCACGGCCGCAAAGGCGCGTTCCAAGGGCGTCGCCACCGAAGACGCCATGGTTTCGGCGCTTGCCCCGGAGAGTTTGGCGGTGACCTGAATGGTCGGGAAATCCACCGTCGGCAGCGGCGCCACAGGCAGATGAAAGTAAGCGAAGGCACCGAGCAGCAAGACCCCGATGGCCAACAGGCTCAGCCCGACACGCCGTTGAATCAATCCGGCCAGCGCATTCATTGGGCCGCCTCCGCCAAATCGGCAGTGGTGTCGGTCTTGACCGGCGTGACCTTCAGCCCCGGCGCGATGCGCGACTGGCCCTGCACCACCACGGTTTCACCAGCCGCCAGGCCTTGGCGGATCCACTGCTTGCCATCGACAACCGTGGCGGCATCGACCAGACGCGGTTGCACCCGTTGATCGGCATCCACCACATAGACGAAGTTACCCTGACGTCCCAATTGCACCGCGTCGGCCGGGACCACGGCCACGTCCTTGTGCGTCTGCACCAGCAACCGCGCGCTCACCAACTCGCCCGGCCAGAGTTTCGCGGCGCCATTGTCGAATTGCGCCTTGAGCTGGATCTGGCCACTGGCGGCGGTGACCTGGCTGTCGATAAAACTCAAATGGCCGCGGGCGATTTCCTGTTGTCCATCGCGGGTCATCGCCACCACCTGCAATGCGCCTTTGGCGTTCTCTTCGAGAATTTCCGCCAGTTCGTCCTGGGACACGGCGAAGGCCACGGAAATCGGGTTCATCTGGGTGATCGTCACCAGTCCGGTGGCTTCGGCGCCGTGGGCAATCGCGCCGACGTCCAGCAGGCGCTGGCCGGTACGACCGGTCAACGGTGCCTTGACCTGGGTGAACTCCAGTTGCAGGCGCGCCGCGTCCAGTCCCGCTTGATCGGCCTGCAAGGTGGCCTGCTGGGCGGCCAGTTGTGCGCGGTAGGTGTCGACGTCCTGGGTCGGCCCGGCCTTGGCGGCGGCCAGTTTACTGGCCCGCTCAAGGTTGACTTTCAGGTTAGCCAGTTGCGCCTGGTCCTTGGCGACCAATGCCTGTGCCTGGGCCACCTGTGCCTGATACACCCGCGGGTCGATGACCGCCAGCAAGCTGCCAGCGGTGACGGTCTGCCCTTCGTTGAACAGGACTTTTTGCAGCTCACCGTCCACCCTCACCCGCACATTCACGCTGTTGAGCGGCTGCACGTTGCCGATGGCGCTGATCCAGACGGGCAGGTCCTGGCGACTGACCTGGGTCATCTGCACCGGCACGGCGCCGGCATCGACTTTCACCGGTGCGGCATGGGCTTGCCGGGTCCATTGAAAGCCGCCGATGACAGCAGCCAGCGAGAGCACCACTGCCCCTGCGAACATAACGCGACGACGTGGGTTCAAGGCATTCATGGGTGAGCCACCTGAGCAGAAGAATTGAAAGCAAGGGTGTTCGGCGAGAAGTCCCCGCCCAGGGCGCGGAACAGGCCGACGGCGGCCTGCAAATGCTGGAGGCGTACCTGCAACAGCGTGTCTTCGGCCTGGTATTGGGTGCGTTCGACGATCAGCAGGGTCTGGAAATCGGTCGAGCCGAGCCGGTAGCGAACCTGCGCCAGACGTGCGGCTTCGCGGGCAGAGTCCACGGCGGACTGGTTCAGGACGTAGCTTTTATCCAGTTCGCGGGCCGCACTGAGCTGGGTTTCAACATCCTGCAGCGCTTCGATGATCGACTCGCGATAACTCGATGCAAGCTCCTGGACATGGGCCTGGTCGAAATGCAGTTGACCCTTGAGCTGACCACCGGCAAACACCGGTTGGCTGAGCGTGCCGATGGCGCTCCAGATCTGGCCGCCGGCGAGCGTATCGATGCCACCCAGCAGGTCCAGGGACAGGTTCGGTAAAAACGCGGCACGGGCCACGCCCACGTCGAAATTGGCGGATTTCAGCCGCGCTTCGGCGGCCTGGATGTCCGGCCGCTGGCGCAACAAACCAATCGGCAACCCGGTCGAAGGCTGCGGCACTTGCAGGGTTTTCAGCCCGTTTCCTTGCAGATGAAAGCCCTCGGGCTGTGCCCCCACCAAAACGGCCAGTTGGTAGAGCGCCAGGTCCCGTTGTTGCCGCAGGGGCGGCATCGCCGCTTCAAAGGTCTGCATGGCATTGCGCTGCTGGGCGACTTCCAGATTCGACACGGCGCCCTGGCTGGCCTGGACTTCCACCAGATCCAACACCTGTCGCGCATCGTCGGCAATGGATTGGGCCAGACGCAGCCGGTCCTCCAGGGACAGCACCTCGAAGTAGCGGTCGGCGATGCTCGCGCCCAGGCTCATGCGCAGGGTTTGCGCATCAAATACCGTGGCATTGGCCAACGCATCGGCGGAGTCAGCGGCAGCGCGCTGTTTGCCCCAGAAATCCACTTCATAGGTAGCTTCGGCAAATACGCTGCGTTTTTCCGTGGAGCCGTAATTGTTCTGTCGTTGGTAATTGCCTCCCAGATTCAGCGCCGGATATTGCGCCGCCCCCGCCACCTGCGCCGAGGCGCGGGCTTCATCGATGCGGCTGACCGCCGCCTTGAGGGTGTAGTTGGAGGCCTGGCCCCGGGCGATCAGTGAGTCGAGTTCGGCGCTGTGAAACTCGCGCCACCACTGGCCGCCCTGAGCCGCCGAGCTGTCTGTCGGGCCATTGAACTGTTGCGCCAGGGGCAACTCGGGTTGCTGGTATTGCGGCACCATCGAGCAGCCGTCAAGCATGAGCATGCCGAACAACGTCAACGCCACGGATGAAAGACACGCAACCCGCCTGCTGCGTGCCGCCAAAGTTGATACCGACATGGGCAAGCCATCCCCCGCTAAATCCTGTGTGGAGCAATCCACGAATGGGCAGAAGATGGCGAGGGGTGCCTGCCAGAGCGTTCGTCGGCAGATAAACTTTTGTTTAGCCTTTCTCCGGCGTCTCCTGAAAGCTGTAGCCGGCACCGGGAATGGTCTTGATCAGCGAATAGTCGAAACCTTCATCGAGTTTGCGCCGCAAGCGATGGATATGTTTATCGATAACGTTGTCATTGGGGTCGAAAGAGTAGTCCCAGGCGCTGTCGAGCAGCATGTCGCGGGTCACCACCTGACCGCTGTGGCGCATGAGTTTTTCCAGCAAAAGCGCCTCGCGATGCTGCAGGGCAATGACCCGGCCCTGACGCACCGCGGTGCGTGTGGCGCAGTCGAGTTGCAACTCACCGACTTGCAACTGTCGCGCGGGCCTCGTCGTCTGTTCGCGCCCGCGCAGCAAGGCATCGAGCCGCGCCAGTACTTCGGCGAACGCGTAAGGCTTGGCCAGATAATCATCGCAACCGGCCTGCAGGCCTTCAACCTTGTCGGTGGTGGACGCCTGCGCGCTGAGCATCAGGATCGGCACCCGCAACTGTTTAGCTCGCAGCGCCTTGACCAGGCCGACACCGTCGAGGCCGGGCAAACGGCGGTCGACGATCAGCACGTCATGGATTTGCTCCAGGGCCATGCCCAGCCCACTGTTGCCATCGCTGGCGATATCGACGATGTGACCGCTTTCGCTCAACCCGCGTAGCAGGTACGCAGCGGTCTGGGCGTCATCTTCAACCACAAGAATGCGCAAGGCACCGTCTCCAGAAATCTACCTAAACTTTTATTTACCTGACGGGAACGTGGCACAGCCGCAGGCTTTGTCACACTATGCCACCTCTGCCCGATTATGTGAGCGGTTCATCTGCCATGACCCATGTTCTAGTCGTCGAGGACGACTTGCCTACCTGCCGCGAAATCGAAGCGGCGCTGTGTGACCACGGCTTCACCGTGAGCAGCGTCCACAACGGTCGCGAAGGTCTGCTCAAAGCCCTGAGCGAACCGTTCGATCTGATCGTCCTGGATCGCATGCTGCCCGGCGGCCTCGACGGGCTTGGCGTATTGACCGCATTGCGGGCGGCAAGCGTGAGCACTCCCGTGCTGATCCTCAGCGCCTTGAGTGCGCTGGACGAAAGGGTTCGCGGCCTGCGCGCGGGCGGTGATGATTACCTGACCAAACCCTTCGAATTCATCGAGCTGACTGCACGCCTGGATGCGCTGAACCGTCGCCGCGCCGAACCGGCCTCCGAAGCTCGGGAAACACGCTTGCGGGTCGGCAATCTGGAGGTCGACCTGTTGAGCCGGGTGGTCCGGCGTGGTGACCGGGTCATTGATCTGGTGCCCCGTGAGTACGCGTTGCTGGAACACTTGATGCGCCATGCAGGGCAAGTGGTCACCCGCACCATGCTGTTCGAAGCGGTCTGGAACTACGCCTATGACGAGCGCACCAACGTCATCGAGGTCCACATGGGCCGTTTGCGTCGCAAGATCGACGACGAAAATGAACCGTCGATGATCCATACCATTCGTGGAGCCGGCTATGTCCTCCGTTCGCCTGAGTGAGATCCCGCGCACCATCAGTTTTCGCACCGGCCTGCTGTTTCTCGGACTGTTCGGCTGTTCGTTTCTGGCGCTGTTTGGCTATGTCTATTGGCAAACAGCGTTCTACCTGAAAACCGAAGCGGATACCGCGCTGTATCGCCAGGTGGAAACCCGCAGTGCGCAGGACCCCGAGTTGCAACTCAGGGAAATCCGCAATCACGCCGAACAGGATACCGAAGCGCGCCTTCCCCATAGCCTGTTCGACGCGCAAGGCCAGTTCATTGCCGGGGCCATCCAGCAATTGCCGCCCTTCTCCGCCTACGACAAACCTCAGGAGTTCGATTGGCGCAAGCCCGGTGGTCATCAGCGCCCGATACGCTTCATTGTCCATCACCTGGCCGACGGCAAGACCTTGCTGGTAGCCCAGGACATCCACGACATACGCGAATTTGACGAACTGCTGATCAAGGCACTCGTTTCCGGCGGCCTGCTGTTGCTGGTGGTCGGCCTGTTTGGCGCGTTGGTGCTGGGTTACTCGGCCCATCGGCGCCTGGACAAGGTCAGTCGCTCGATCAAGGGGATCATCGAAGGCGACTTGACCGGCCGCTTGCCGATCCAGGGCAACAACGACGACATCGACCGCCTCGCCTCCGTGGTCAACGGCATGCTCGATGAGCTGGAACGCTTGATGAACGAGGTCAAAGGCGTGTGCGACGACATCGCTCACGACCTGCGCACCCCTCTGACTCGGTTGATCGCCGGGCTGGAACGTACCCAGCGCCGCGGTCTCGATGAAGCGCAATACGCCGCGAGCATCGACGCAGCGCTGGTCGAAGCCAAGGCGCTGCTGCTGACCTTCAAGGCCTTGCTGCGTATCTCGGAAATCGAAAACAGCGCCCGCCGCAGTCACTTCGCACCGCTGGACCTCAACCTGATCAGCGCCGACGCCACCGAGCTCTATGAGCCGTTGGCAGAAGAACGTGGCATCAGCCTCACGCTCAATGAAAGCCAGGGTCCCGCCGTCATCGCCGGAGACGCGCAGTTGTTGTTTGATGCACTCTGCAATCTGCTGGATAACGCCATCAAGTTCTGTCCCGACCATAGCCAGGTCAACCTGACCGTGATCGCCGATCATGGCTCCGTCGGAATTCGGGTCACAGACAACGGACCGGGCATTGCCGAAGGTGAGCGCGAAGCCGTTTTTCGTCGGTTGTACCGTGCCGAAGCGAGCCGACACACGCCGGGGAATGGCCTGGGGTTAAGCATGGTCTCAGCCGTTGCGCGCTTACACGACCTCAAGCTGACCGTCAGTGACGCGGCGCCTGGCTGTCGCATCGAACTGCTTGGCAAGACGGGGTTGGCGGGCACATCCGCGCCCCTTGGCCTTGTCTGATTAGCCGGGCTCCTGGCGGTTTGGCTGGGCGTGGGCCGAAACACGCAACGCGATAAATCCTCCCGTCGTATTGATCTCCCCTCGCCCCCCAAAAAATCCAGCCTCGCCGCCAACCTGTCGAAAAATTCATTTTGCGGAGAACAGGGCGAAAGGACGTGAGCGTCAAGATGAGTTCAAGCCAACAAACAATCTGTTGGCTCAACTCACTACTGGAGAACACTCATGAACAGCCTTAAAGCCCTTTTGATCGTGACCTTGATGACCGCCTCCGTCGCCGCAATGGCAGAAGGCGGTGGCGATACCGTGATGAACAAAATGGAAGCGGCAAGGGCGACCGCCATGATCTCGCTGCAACAGTCAGGGTCTGCCACGGCTACAGCCACTGCCAGCAATCAGAACACCTCCTCCAGTGACGCCTCGCGTTCGAACTGACCGTGTGAACGTCCGTCACCGTTAAGAACGGTGTTGCGCGATATCGGTTAAATCATCGAGGTACCACGGATTATGACCCGTCCAATTCCAGCGACAGCCAACTACAGCATTGTGTTGGTTAACTACAAAACACTTGATCTGACCAAAACCTGTCTCACGCTTCTGCAGGAAGCTCTGCGTGGGACAAATGTTCCGGTGATTGTGGTGGATAACCACTCCGACGATGCAAGCAGCGAGTACTTGCGCTCGCAGGACTGGATTGAGCTGATCGAACGCAAGCACACAGGCCCCGAAGCCGGAAACATTGCCCATGGCCGTGCTCTGGATCTCGCCTTGGCACAGGTTGAAACCGACTATCTGTTTCTGTTGCACACCGATACTTTCATTTACGATCCGGCAGTGTTCGCCATGATGCTCGACCAATGCACGGAGCAACGCGACGTGGCTGCCGTCGGATGCCTGGAGCAACTGGATCGGGGTGTCGTTCGCTCGGCCTGGCGCCTGGCCTCACGTTTTTGCAAGCACTACGCCCGACGGAGTTTGCTGGCGCTCGGCGTTCAGGCAAGAGCGCCCAAGCCGTATCGAGAGGTCCACCTGAAGAGCTTTTGCACGCTGTGGAATGTGGCGCTCATCAAGCAACACGGCTTTCACTTTCAAATGGATAAGCGTAACCCGGGTTATGAACTGCAGGATCGAATGACTGCCCTGGGCTATCAGGTGCGTTCTGTTTCACCGCGAAAGATCTTCCGTTACCTGGATCACATTCAAAGCGGCACTGTATCGGCGATGGGCGGTTATGCGCGAAGTCACCGAAGGGTCCGTATGTACGAGCAGATTATCCAAGGGAAAACGCTGAGAGTCTGGTGAATGAAAAAGCCGCATGCGCAAGTTCGAGGACGCCTGGACTTTTGACGCAACTTGCGCCGGTGCCTACAGACACACTCTGAGCCAGAGTGCAGAAGAAATGGCGAGTTACCCTGCTTTGAAGGCAACCGGAAAACCCTGCTCGCACAGGATTCGCCAGCCTTTTGAAGTGAATCCGAGCGATTACGCTTTGGTGTTTATGAGCTCGCCGGTGATCTGCCCGTTACCATTCACAACACCAGAGGTTGGCGCTGCTGAGCTTGCGGGTTGATGTTGGTGCTTTTGCATCAAGCGCTGTGCCTGACGATCACCATGCCCCGCCTCTTGAGCGGTTTGCGCGGCAGTTTCGGTAGCTTCTTTCAGTGCTGCTGCAACATTGCTGGCCGCGTTAGCAGTGGTCGTTGCCTGACTTTCTTTCGCCTGTGGCTGACTTTGGGTAGAACTCTGCCCATTGATAGTCACTGGATTTGAAGCGGATACGGCTCCGATGGACATAGGTAACCCCTTATTGAGTAGATGCGTTTGCGTTCTTGGTCATTACGATTACGCCAACATTCCCCATCAAGCCCCGGCTATCAGGACTGCCTTACTTGCCCCCCTCGATATCACCCCATGACAGCGCCCAGCGTAGGCGTCCAATTGTCTGGCCTCTGTCGGATCAATGTGAAAGCTTCGTGGTATCGAGTGACTAAAGGGGCAACTTTTCAATCCCCAAAATCCAGAGTAATGTAACTGTAATTACATAATTAATAGCTAACTCTACATGAAAAACTGGCTAACCCTGATTCTTGGCTTGCCCACCGCCAATGCCACCGAACGCATGCGCGCCTGGCGTGCGTTGAGAGCTGCGGGTGCGGCAGTTCTGCGTGATGGTGCCTATCTGTTGCCGGACACCAATGCCTGTCGTGAAACCCTCGCCGCTGTCGAGCGCGACATCCTGGCGATCAATGGCACCGCATTTATCCTGCCCGTCGTCGATCCTGACGGGGAGCGTTTCGTCGAGTTGTTCGACCGTAGCGATGATTACAGCAAGCTACGCGCAGAGATCGAAGAGTGCCGTGGGCAGCTCAATCCTGAAAACGCGCTGGCCATTACGAAACAGGTTCGCAAACTGCGCAAAACCTACGAGCAGTTGACCACCATCGATTACTTCCCGGGCAAACCGAAGCAGCAGATTGATGCAGTCTTGCAGGAGCTTGAGATTGCCGTCAGCAGAACCCTGTCTTCAGACGAGCCGCACAGCCACGACCAACCCATAACGGTGCTCGACCGTGACGATTATCAAGGACGTGTTTGGGCGACCCGTAAGCGTCCTTGGGTTGATCGTCTGGCCTGTTCCTGGTTAATCCGCCGCTTCATTGACCCTGGCGCTAAAATCCTCTGGCTGGACACCCCACAGGACTGCCCCGCCCATGCCGTGGGGTTCGACTTCGATGACGCGGCGTTCAGTCATGTCGGCAACCGCGTGAGCTTCGAAACGTTGCAAGCCAGTTTTGCGCTTCAAGCGCCTGGCCTGAACCGCATTGCGGCGCTGGTGCATTACCTCGATGTCGGAGGCATTCAACCGGTGGAGGCTACCGGCATCGAGCGCGTGCTCGCAGGGCTGCGTCAAACCATTCTTCATGACGATGACCTGCTGGCTGCTGCGAGCGCCATCTTCGATGGTCTGCTCGCCGTGTTTGTGAAAGAGGAACAACTCGATGAATAAGGTGGTGGCACCCATGGTTGAAGAAGAGCTGTCGAGGCCGCAAGCAGTCAGTTTGCGTGAGGCGTTCTGGTTTTGGCTGAAGCTCGGCTTTATCAGCTTCGGTGGGCCTGCGGGGCAAATTTCGATCATGCACCAGGAGTTGGTAGAGCGCCGGCGCTGGATATCCGAGCGCCGATTCCTGCATGCCCTCAACTACTGCATGTTGCTGCCCGGGCCGGAGGCTCAGCAGTTGGCAACTTACATTGGCTGGCTGATGCATCGGACCTGGGGAGGCGTGATTGCGGGGGCGCTGTTTGTCCTGCCCTCATTGTTCATCCTGATCGCACTGTCGTGGATGTATATCGCGTTCGGCGAAGTACCCGTGGTGGCCGGGCTCTTCTATGGGATCAAGCCCGCCGTGACGGCCATTGTGGTGCAGGCGGCCCATCGGATCGGCTCTCGGGCGTTGAAAAACAATTGGCTATGGGCGATAGCGGCGGCGTCATTCACCGCCATCTTCGCGTTCAATGTTCCGTTCCCGCTGATTGTGCTGGGTGCTGCATTGATCGGTTATGTCGGCGGACGCCTGGCGCCCGAGAAGTTCAGAACCGGTGGCCATAGTGCTTCAAAAAAATCCTTCGGTCCGGCCTTGATCGATGATGACACCCCCTCCCCGGAACATGCCCGGTTCAGTTGGCCAAAACTGGCACTGCTGGCCGTGATCGCCGTCGGGCTATGGGCATTACCAATGGGCCTTTTGACCGTGGTTTTTGGTTGGGAGGGCACCTTGACCCAGATGGGATGGTTCTTTACCAAGGCGGCATTGCTGACCTTTGGTGGCGCCTACGCGGTGCTCCCGTATGTCTACCAGGGTGCGGTCGGTCACTATGGCTGGCTGACCCCAACCCAGATGATCGACGGCTTGGCGCTGGGCGAAACAACACCTGGGCCACTGATCATGGTGGTGGCCTTCGTCGGTTTTGTCGGCGCCTATGTCTCGCAGGTTTTCGGGCCGGATCAGGTGTTTCTGGCCGGGGCTTTGGCTGCCTCGCTGGTGACGTGGTTTACCTTCCTGCCTTCGTTCCTGTTCATCCTCGCGGGCGGCCCGCTGGTGGAGTCGACCCACAACGAACTCAAATTCACTGCGCCACTGACCGCCATTACCGCCGCGGTGGTTGGCGTGATCCTCAACCTGGCGTGTTTCTTCGGCTATCACGTGCTTTGGCCAAAGGGCTTCAACGGCAGCCTCGACTGGCCTTCGGCGTTGATCGCAATCGCCGCCGCGATTGCCTTGTTTCGCTTCAAGCGGGGCGTCATCCCGGTGTTGACGGGCTGTGCGCTCACGGGCCTGGCCGTGCATCTGCTGCGCTAGAGCAACCACAAAGGAGTTTGTGTTCTGCATAGAGGGTGATACGCCGTTAATGTAGTATCGCCCCGCGCCGATTTTTGAATGCTGATTGGTGATTACCCTTGCATCGCGCATTGGGAATGGAGCTGTTTAAAGGCTAACAAGGATATGGAATGAGTTTGCCTATAGATTTTTCTGCTGAGCAATACCTGTATCTACACCCTGACGTTAGATTGTCAGGTATCGATCCTGCAGTTCACTACTTGACGTGGGGAGTTGGAGAAGGTCGTCCTTATAAACCGAACTCAGATCCTCTACTTCCTAAAGTAAAGGGAGAATTCCATTCGGATGGATTGAGGACCGTACACAATCACGACTTCATGAGTGATCCGCGTTATATCGCTGCGTATGACCGAGGCATGGAGGCCTCAGGCGCCGACTATCAATGGTACTGGCGTGTTCATCTAGGGCTTTGGGCAGCACGGACCGCAGCGAAACGCCAAGGTGACTTTGTCGAATGTGGTGTCAATTATGGCTTTTTAAGTTCAGCGATCATGAGAGACCTGGACTGGGACAGCACCGGCAAGATGTTCCATCTTCTGGACACTTACTCCGGCATCGACGACCGGTTTTTATCTGATGAAGAGAAAGACGGCGGTGTCTCTGGTAAAAGCCAGAAGTGGGTCGACGACGGGACGTACACATCAAACATTGACGCGGTAAGAGCAAATTTCTCGGAATGGTCAAATGTAAATATCATTCAAGGCTCCATTCCTGAAACGCTGGCTCAGATCGAATCGACACAGATTGCTTACTTGCACATCGATATGAATTGCGTGCAGCCAGAAGTGGCGGCCATTGAGTTTCTGTGGGATCGATTGGTGTCGGGGGCGGTCATTTTACTGGATGACTACGCCTACTTTGGCTATCAGCCGCAAAAGGACGGGATGGATCAATGGGCCGCAAAAAGGGATATTGCGATTGCCAGTCTGCCCACAGGACAGGGACTTTTGATAAAACCATAGCCCGCTGTCTACACGCCTGATGATGGCCGCTGCGTAGGATTTGATGTCCTTGGTAGCGGTCTTTTGAAAGCGCAGGAACGGGAGTCGCCAAGTCAGGGACGATGAATGAAACGAGTGGAGATTCAACGGATCGCGCGCCTTCCACCAGAGATCCTGACCCTTGAAAAAGAGGCGGTCGGGGAAGGCTTCAGGTTTCTCACCCGCCTGATTGCCGAATGGAAATCCGGGGCAAATCGCTTCGACGCACCGGGCGAGTGTCTGATGGCAGCGTATAGGGACCATCGCCTGATAGGCATTGGAGGCCTTTCGGTTGATCCGTACGCTCAAAACGATACGGCAAGGCTACGACGGGTATACGTTGCAGCCTCATCAAGAGGACTAAAAGTCGGACAAACGTTGGTCAATGCGCTTGTCGAATTCGCCTCTCATCGTTTTCGGATCGTACGCCTTTCTACTGATACACCTGAAGGAGACGCCTTTTATCGGCATTGCGGCTTCAACCGATCAGATGATGACCATGCCACCCATACCTTGTTTCTTGGCGACGCATGATTCAGGCGGCAAACGGCCAAATAGCGGCCAGTCAATGCTGCTTCTTGCTTCCCGTCGTCTGCGACCGCCCTACCCGCCCACCTAAAATAGAGCTTTGCTTCCGTTCTCAAGCACGTAGAAGGATGAGGTTTCCCCCCGCTTTCTTCAGCTATTGACTCCAGCAGCGGATGGATAACATCACGCAGGCGAAAGGACGCTTGATAGAGCTGGGATCAACGCAGTGGCTCAGGCCGGACAGAATAGTTGCCATCGTTGCCCCGAAAGGTCTATACGAAAGCTCCGTTCCTGGAATTATGAATAAAGAGACCAATACAGCATGAAGCCTCTGGATCTAACGCGTTTCGATCTCAACCTTCTGGTTGTACTTGAGGCGCTTTGGGCTGAAAGGCACGTTGGTCGCGCGGCCGAAAAATTGCATTTATCCCAGTCCGCAACCAGCCACGCCTTAGCGAGGCTGCGTACCGCTTTTGCTGATCAGCTTTTCATTCGCAACCCCCGCGGGATCGCGCCGACGCCGCTGGCCATAGAGTTAATGCCCAGAGTGGCGGCGGTGCTCGAGTCAGTCAGGCTCGTTGCCAGTCCCCGTGGGCCGTTCGATCCAGGGTGTCTGCAAGCGATACTCTCAGTGGCGGCCACCGATCACGCGTTATTGACCGTCATCACCCCTGTTCTGGCCAAGATCCAAGCCGCTGCGCCAGACGCCGTGCTGAGGCTCAGACCGGCCGATGTCGAATCCGCTCTGCGCATGCTGGACACTGGCGAGATCGACATCGTGCTGGGATCGGGCTCTTTTGCCCAGGTCCCACAGCGCTTTGATTGCCAGCTTGTCCATAAGGAGCGTTTCGTTGGCATCGCGTGCAATGACCACCCGGCTCTGGTCAAGCGAGGCAGGAAGCTGCACATGGAATTGGATGACTTCGCTCGCCTGCCCCACATACTGGTCTCTCCGCTCGGCGACACTCGGGGCGTTGTCGACGATGCGCTGGAGAAGCTTGGTCGGACCCGCAAGGTGAGTGTCACCTGCCCCAGCTTTCTGGCTGTTCCGTTTATGGTCGGCGCTTCGCAATCGATCGCCGTTGTTGCCGAGCGGGTCGCATTACAGCTGCAGGAGACCGCGCAGCTAAGCCTCTTTGAACTGCCCCTCGTACTCCCCACGTGGGAGGTACTGGTTATTCGAGCACAAGGACGTGCCAACGAGCCTGCCGTTGAGTGGATTACAAACATGATGATCGCCGACTAAAACATCGGCCCTGACCTGGTGCGGCCAGAGTGAGCCGCGCCCATGAATCTCGTGCATCCACACGCTGTATAAATGCCATTGGATCGAACACCTCGGTCCTCCTAGAGTTCGGTCGTCGTTTACTCAACCCGCTAGGAGTACCTGATGAAAACAGAGCCCACCTTGGTCATGATCCCTTGCTTCGCGGGCGCCCCGTGGCAGCTTGAACAGTTGACCTACTTGCAAGGCCGCCCCATGCGAACCCTTCGTTTGCCGAACGACGTATGCGAGCTGGAAACGTTGGCCGACTTCATCGCCGACCGGGTGAAGGACCTCGATAGCTATGTGCTGATTGGCGATTCGTATGGCGCGGTATCCTCAATCGCGGTTGCGACGCGGCAGCCAAAGGGTCTTAAAGGGCTGGTGCTCTCTGGTGGTTTTGCCAAGAACCCGATCACATCGCCCTTGCTCAAAACGATGGCAGCGCTTGCACCATTCTTCCCCGGGCCTTTTTACCGGCAGACAACCCTTCGGGTCCACGCTGCGCAGTTAGCTTCGTCGTTTGACAAGGAGGGAGACATCCCTTGGTCAACCGCAAAGAGTCGCGCATTCTTCGTCAAGGAGACTCCTCACAAAGCCTACGTCAACCGCCTGCGCTCAATCGAGAAAATGGACTATACGGCCATGCTGAGGAAGATCGACGTCCCCACGCTGATCCTGACTCCCGAGGAAGACAAGCTGATCGGCAAACAAGCCGCGGGCATCCTCCTGAAGGGCATCAAGGGTTCGCAGGAAGTCATCATGCCGCGCACCGGCCACATGTTCAGATTCTCGCATCCAGGCGCCTACTCTCTCGAAATCATGAAGTTTCTGAAGAGGGCATCGCTTTAAGCGAATGCACACGGGCGTGGACAATTGATACTAGCTGAACAGCACGCATGGCAGGACGCGCTGCAACGAGCGCTGCATTTCAGAACTCTTAAGGTTTGCTTAAGGACTTTAAATGTCACCAGCGGACAGACTTTCCTGAACGATCAGGAGAGCCGCCATGAATCCGCAATCGGTAAATTCAGACCATCCGCAAGCCCTTGCGCGACCGCTGGGCGCCCTGTCTGGCTGGCAAGAGCGCCGTGCCAAGGAATTGATGTTGCGTGACATAGGCAGCTGCGTGCGCATCAGCGAGGTTGCCGAACACTGCAATCTGTCCCGCAGCCATTTTTCCCGGGCGTTCAAAAAGGTGACCGGCCACTCGCCGCAAGGCTGGTTGGTGAGGATGAAAATCGAAAAAGCCAAAAGTCTGTTAAGCACCCCGATACCCATCACTGACATCGTCTATGAGTGCGGTTTCGCCGACCACTCGCATTTCACCCGCACCTTCAGCCGTCTGGAAGGGATAACACCCAAGGCCTGGCGCCGGGCCTTTGATCATGCAACGAGCCAACCTACCCAGCGACCAGTGATCGATCGGAACATACCCGACTGGAGAATTCTCGATAACCTGGTCGACGGCATCGGACAGTCGCGCTCCCGGGAGCTGCGCATCGTGAACTGATCGAGTTCCGCAAAACGAACTCCTCCCTTTTGGCCGCTTATGCGGCCTTTTTTTTATCCACTGCTGGCCGGTGCCAGTGGCAGGCTGAAGCCGATCCGGGCGCCCTCCTCGCTGTCCTCGACTACCAGCGTCCCACCATGCGCGCCGATCACCGACCTGCAAATGGCGAGGCCCATTCCCATGCCGCTGCCTTTGGTGGTGTAGAACGCATCGAAGATCTGCTCGCGCTGGTGCGCGTCAATTCCAGGCCCGTTGTCCTGGAAACAAACCACCACATGGTCGTCCTTCACCGCTGAGCCGATAATGATGCATCCATCCTGCAACCCTGCCCCAGCAATGGCCTCCAGCGCATTGGTGATCAGGTTGAATACCACCTGCTGGATCTGCACCGCATCGGCCGACACCGGACATTGCACATCCAGCCGGGTTTCCACGCGCACGTTACGGTTCGCCAGGTCGGTGGCAGTCAGGCGCACGACCTCACCGATCAAATCGTCGATCTGCACAGGCAACCGTTTCAACGGCGCTTGTTTGGCGAGGGCACGAAGTGCCTGGACAATGTCGGCGGCACGGGCGCTGTCTGAGCGGATGTCCTCCAACCCTTGAATCGCCTCGTCCAGATCGGGCTGGTCACGCTTGAGCCAGCGCAGGCTCGCCGAGGCATTGGACAAAATGCCCAGCAGTGGCTGGCTGATTTCATGGGCAATCGAAGCAGACAGTTCACCCAAAACCTTAAGGTGCGAGCTACGCGCCAGTTCTGCGCGGGAACTGCGCAAGTCCGCTTCCATCTGCGCGCGCAGTTGGTTGTCCTCGACCAACCGTGCATACAGCCTGGCAGTTTGCAGTGACACCGCGGCCTGAGAAGCGAGAATTTCCAGCATGGTCAGGCGTTCGGCGCTGAAGAGCTTGGGTACCAGGCTGTTTTCGAGATAGACCAGACCGATCAATGTGCCTTGTTTGAGCAACGGCAGGCACAACATGGAACGTGTCTGGCGCAGTTGTAGATCGGCACTGTAGGCCTCGGGACATTCGGCTCGGGCATCGTCGATTACCAGGGTCGTGCGTGTGCGCATGGTTGCATTAAGTACCGAGGCAGGCGCCATTTGTTCGAGCGGCTGTCCGGCGTCCAGAGCAACCCGCACGTTGCCGGCTTCGACCGCAGCTGTCGCCGCCAGCTGCAGTTCGGCGCCGCTGACGATCATCAGAACCCCATTGTCGGCACCGGCCTGAATCATCAGGTGATTCATCAGGGTTTCGATCAGTCGTTCTAGCAGTACTTCCTGCGAAAGTGCACGCGCCGCCTCGATCCCCACTTCAAGATCGAGACGGACCTGGGTTGCCGGCCGGGACGGTTCGAACGCCGGCTCAGCACTCAGAAACGGGTGCAAGGTCTCCAGCTGACGCGCCTTGCCCTCGGCCCCCCATTGGATATAGCAGTCACGTGCGACACGCAGGTGGTGGTTGGCACCAGAGACCAATCCGTTGGGCAAGCAGATATCGGCCAACTGTTCATGAGCCAGTGCCTGCTCATGGATGAAACCGGCCGCCGCCGCGGCGATCTGCGATTGGTCAAAGCAGCGGATGGCAACTAGCTCCTGACCACGCATACGGGCAATGCACCCCTCGATCAGCAGCAATTTGTTGCGAAAGGTGGTCGGGTTGAGTTCGACCCATGGCAGGAACCGCTGGCGTTGCCGCTCGAGCTTTTGCAGTTTTTCCGCCACCTCGCCCGGTGCTTGCGCACTGCTCAGGGCCAGGCTGTAGAACAGGTAGTAATCGGCGAGATTTATATGCGCCGGAATGGACCAGACCAGCGCGGCAGCTTCTTCGAAACGTCGCAATGCGTAAGGGATATCGCGAAAATGAAACGCCGACATACCTGAATACAACCACGACCAAAATAGTGTCGGCTGCGACACTCGGGTGCGATCGATGGAGCCGAAACGGTCATGTTCCGTGGCGTCCAGTTCAGCCAGCGGGCGGTGCGGGCGCCCATCGCGCAGATCGGTGGCGAACGCCTGTTGCGCCAGCAGAATGCGCTCGATGTCGATGTAATGAAATTGACGCACCCATTCCAGGCCATGTTCCAGTTCGTTCAACACACCTTGCAAGGGTTCGCCCATGAACAGCAGGTCCGAACCGATGTGATTGCAGGCATAACAGGACATTCCCAAGTCGCCGCCGGCCTGGCCGCATTCGAACGCCGCGAACGCCTTCTGCCTGGCGTACGCCATCGGCCTGGTCCACGGGCTGACCTGATCAAGCGCCACCAGCGTGCCTGTGCGACCGGCTTCATAGCCGTGCTTGTCGGTGAGTTCCAACGCCACTTCAGCGAAGGCTTGCCCGTCCAGATATTCGCCATAGCGTTCTGCAATCATCACGCCGAACCAGGCAAACCCGTAACCGGTGCTCGGCGTGGTGCCATGCAGTAGCGTGAGTTCGACCATTTTTGCCAGATGCAAAAAGCGTATGTCATCGTCGACGAAGAACGAGGAAATCAACGTGCTGAGCAACTCCATGGCCGTTTCGACCACCGGGTCATCAGCTTTGGGCAAATGCACCAGCTCGGCGATGCGGCGAGCGCCGACGAGCTCACGCACCAGGGTAAATGCCAGGGTCAATTGTTCCTGCGAGGGCCTGCGCTGCAGCGCAATGTCCAGCAGGTTCAGACCGTTCAGCGCCTCGGTTATTGCCCCCTCGTAATCGGAATGCAGCGTGCGCAAGGTGGCCCGTATCCGATAGGTTTTCGCAAGGTCGAGCGCCGTGGTGGCGTGGCTCAGGCAATCGTCGAGGCGCTGTTGCGCGCCAGCCAGATCAGCCAGCAGCATGTCGCACTCGGCAGCCAGCCATTGGGTAGCGAACGCCTGGGTGTAGAGGCTCGACCACCCCGTCTGGCCGAGCAGGCTTTCAGCCGTGCGCAGATAACCCACGGCCTGCTCGACAGCAGCGGTGTCCCTGGCGCGTTCGGCGGCTTCGACTAATAGCTCGACGAACGCGGCGCGGCGATTCGCATCCAGTTCATCGGCGTCAATGCGCTGGACCTGGCTGGCGACTTCGAACACACGCTCATGGATCTGCTCGCCCCACTGATCAAGCATGGCACCAGCAATACGCGCATGCTCGGCGGCGCGTCCCGCCGGTGCCGCAAGCTGACAGGCCGCCTCAAGCACGCGGTCGTGGGGAAACACCAGTTGCTCGCCCTCGCGCAGCAGAAAACCGGTATCGACCAAATGTTGCGCATCACGGGTGATCTGTTGCGGATCACCGGGCAACAGCCGATGCAGCAACAATTCATCACAGCGCCCGCCGACATAGCCGGCCGTGCGCAGCACCTCGCGTTCCATCGGTGCCAGCCGTTCGAGTCGCTGCACCATCAAGTCCGCGACGTTGTCGGCATAGCGGTAACCGTCCACTTCCTGCTGGTTCCAGACCCAGCGGCGACCCTGTACGTCGAAGCGCACGAGACGCTCATCGATCAACGCTCGCAACACCTGGCTGACGAACAGAGGGTTACCGGCCGTCTTGTAGTGCACGACGTGCGCAAGCGCCTCAATCCCCTTCGGATCAGTGTCCAGTTCAGCGGCGATCAGTTCAGCGACCGCGGGCACTGACAACGCCCCCAGCATGACGCGTGTACACGGCAACGATTGCCCACGGCCCAGCACCTCCAGCAATCCCCCCTCACGCTCAAGGGCCTGCGACTCAGCCTCGCGGTACGCCAGGATCAGCACTAAATGCCGGGGCGGCCGCGCGAGCAAGGCTCGCAAGAACGACAGGGTCGAATCATCCGCCCACTGCACGTCATCCACGAACAGCACCAGCGGCCGCCCCGGCAGAGTGAAGATTTCCAATACATCGAGCAACGTCCGGTTGGCACGATCGAGCGCATGTCGGGCCGGCATGTTCGGCAGCTCAGGCGTGCCGCCGATGACCAACTCGGCCTCGGGCGCCAGATCCACCAGGAGCCTGCCTCGGCCCTTGAGCCGTTCGACCAGTTGCTCGCCCAGCGTTTCCAGTTCCAGAGCCGGCTTGCCGAGCAGTTGGGTCATCAGCGACCTGAAGATTTCCGCCAACGGTGCGTATGGAATTTCCTGCTGCAGCAAATTGCTCTTGCCGCTAGCCCAATAGCCGGGTGCCTGCGGGCGGACGCCCTGATGGATCAGCGTCGACTTGCCGGCACCCGGCGCGCCACCGACCAACAAGACCCGGGCAATGCCATCGCTGCGCACCTGACTTATCTGCTCGATCAACTGCGTGCGTTCGGTGTCTCGACCGAACAGAACATCGCTGCGGGTCATGGAAGGCAACGCATCGAAAGCGCCCAGCCGAAACGCGTCGATGCGCTCATGCTCCAGCCACTGCTGTTGGCACCAGGCCAGATCGGCGGCCATCGATGCTGCGCTCTGATAACGGGCACCCGGGTCCTTCGCCAAACCTTTGAGCAGCACTCGGCACAGGCCTTCCGGCAGATCGGTGACATGAATCGCCGGTGATTGGGGCTGGACGGCGGCGTGCACGTGCAGCCAATGGGACGGGTCGCGGCCAGTGAGCGGCAGGCGCCCGGTCAGCGCTTGATAAAGGATCGCCGTCAGAGCGTAGGTATCGCTGCGTGCGTCAAAACTGGCAGCATCGCGGCGCACTTGCTCCGGCGCCAGATAAGGCCATTGTTCCAGGCTGGGCAGTTCATCCGCAGGCGCCTCGGCGGCATGACTGTGCAACCCCAGAAGTCTGACCGAGTCGGCGGCCTCCACCATCAGATGGTGCGGGAGCAGACTGGCATGTCGCACACCCGCTTTCTGCGCGCCAGCCATTGCGGTGGCGGCAGCCGTTGCGATGGCCAGAAAACGTTCCAGTGGCAGCCCTGTGTCACCGATCAAATCTACCAGTGGTGTCCCCGTCGCGGGATAAACCAACAAAGGTCCCTCGGCGGAGCGGATGAATGCGACTGGGGCAATCGCCCAGGCCGGATCCCGGTCCAAATGAAAATCGCGCTCCAGCCGCTGGCACGTGGCAGGCCGCTGAATCGGTGCCCGGGCGGCGAGCCAGCGTGTTCCCGATGGCCGATCATGAAGCATGAACCAGGTCAGATCGTTTTCCCGGCGCAGCATTCCCAACGTGCAACGTTCCAGCCAGGCTTCATCGTGGACGACATCAAGTCTGCAGGAACCGGATGATGTGAAAGGACTGCTGGGCATGAACAATCACCGCTAAAGATTCGTTTCGGGCGGAGCCCAAGAGTATACGCAAGGCTCTGGCCCAATGGCTGCGCTCAGGGAATCCTGTCCGTCATCAGCACCATAATGGCCGTTGAGAGCCGCCGCTGCCGATGGTATTTGCCCTCTGAAATCACGGCGCGTTATCCCTCGGGATAATTGCATTATGTGGGGCCCTCCCCTAGCGTGTACGCCTGATGAGTCGACGCTCCGCCGTCACTCTCCGCCAACGCAGTGCAGAGGAACGCATGATCCGACTCGGCCAAGCTACTATTTCCCTGGAGCGGCGCGAAGCATTTCTTGATGGACGTCTGCTGCGTGTCGGGGGCCGGGCGTTCGAAATCCTCTCGGTGCTGATGCAGGCAGATGGCCGGATTGTCAGTAAAGATGAATTGATCACACAGGTCTGGCCCGACACTGTCGTCGAGGAAAACAATCTGCAGGTGCAGATTTCCTCCCTGCGCAAGTTGCTCGGAGAAAAAGAACTCATCCAGACGGTTCCGCGCCGAGGTTACCGAATATTGAAAGAACGTGAACCGCCCCTGCCCCTGTTCCACCCGGTAGCACCGGTCTCCTTGGCGTCCGAGGATCAGAAATCGATCGATCCTGGCAGCGTGCCGGTGTTCATCGTGGATGATGACGCGTCCGTGCGCACAGCACTCAGCCGACTATTACGGGCCGAAGGCATTGCGCACCGGATATTCGCCTCGGCCGAAGAATTTCTCAATGCTGACCTCGAGATCGGTCCCGCGTGCCTGCTGCTGGACGTCACCCTGCCCGAGGCGACTGGCCTGGAACTGCAATCGGTACTCGGACAACGCGGACATCCGTGGCCGGTGATTTTCATGACCGGGTTCGGCACCATCCCTATGTCGGTACAGGCCATGAAAGCGGGAGCGGTCGAGTTTCTGACCAAGCCTTTCAACGACGACCAGTTGCTGGACACGCTGCGCACCACCCGTCAGCGGGCAGCGGTGGCGTTCGAGCAATGGCAGCGCCTTCAGGGCGCCCGTCAAAAGGCCGCCCTGTTGACCCCCCGTGAGCGCGAAGTGCTGCCGCTGGTTGTCGCGGGTCTGTCCAACAAACTCATCGCCAACCGGCTGGGCACCAGTGAAGTCACCGCCAAGGTCCACCGCAAACATATTATGGAGAAGATGCAGACGCGCTCGCTGGTGAGTCTGGTCAACCTGTATGGCTTGATCAGCGCAGAGCCTGCGTTTGGCACGCAGGGACCTTCATGACTACTGACAACGCCTGCGCCGTGCCCGGATCGTCCGGTAGCGCCATGATCATCGTCTGTATCGTGGACGACGATGCATCTGTGCGCAAAAGCCTGGCCAACCTGCTCCGGTCGGCCGGATACCGCTCTCGGGTATTCGCCTCGGGGGAGGAATTCCTGGCCCTCGACAACTTCGATGACATCGCGTGTGTGCTGTTGGATCTGAAAATGACCGGACTGTCAGGGATAGGCGTCATGCACGCGCTGACAACCCGGGGTAGAAAATTGCCGGTGATTTGCATGTCCGCACACTGGGACGAAGCGACACTGGCCGAATCCGGCCGCTATGCGCCCATCGAATGCTTACGTAAACCCTTCAGCGGAGAAGATTTGCTGAGTGCTGTCGAGTCGGCGCTTCAATGGGAGCGGTGACTACGATTTGGGTGATGCCAAGTCGATATCGCACTCCAGCGATTTCGTCAACTTACTAACGAAAGCTCAATCATCTGAATCATCTCGGAGAGCTCTGGAACCCCGTCATAACGAAGTCCGTCAATGTAAAACGCGGGGGTGCCATTCACGCCGCTGCGTACGCCGCCATTAAAATCGGATTTTATTTTGGGTACGTAGGTACCGTCTTGCATAGCAAGGTAGAGTTCTTCGTCGGAGAGGCCGTGTTTTAGAGCGATGGCCCGAAACAGCGGCAGGCCCAATCGCTCCTGATTTTCATACAATTCGTCGTGAGCCTCCCAGAAGAATCCTCGACTCCCGGCATACTCAGCGGTGACAGCTGCACCCATCGCATGTGGGTGAGCGGTGGTCAGTGGAAAGTTACGGAACACGAACTGCAGGTCATCGCGAAAATGCTGCTGTAGCTTTTTGACGACCCAATACGCTAAACCGCAATAGGGGCATTCATAGTCGCCAAATTCCACCAGCGTGACCTTGGCATGCGCACTTCCCTGACGATGGTCGTTTTCACTTACCGGGACTTTGAGAGTGGCCATGTGATCACCTGTTAATTTTTGGCTGGCGTTCTTTGTGGCGAATTCGCCAGAGCATCCAGCGCATCCAGAATGCCGTCCGCCCCAGGATTGATAGCCATCGGTGAGACGTAGCTCCAGGCGACCACCCCTTCCTTGTCAATCACGAACAGCGCCCGCTTACAAACCCCCAGGTGGGAGTCGTACGCTCCATACTGTCGCGCCACAGCCCCTTTGGGCTCGAAATCGGCCAGCAGGCTGAAGTGAAAATTCCGATCTTTGGCAAAGGCCTGATGACACCAGGCGCTGTCAACCGAGATACCCAGTAGCGTCGCACCGTATTCTCTGAATGTGGGTAGCAACTGGTTGTACAAAGTCAGTTGGTCGCCACAAACCGAACTCCAGTCAGCGGGATAAAACGAAAGTATCACGGGATTTCCCTTTAGCTCGCGCAGCGACAACTGTTGATCAGGGGTCGCATACAGCGAGAAGTCGGGCGCGACAGTGCCGGCTGGCAGCGGCCCCTGAGCCAGGTCGTCATTCGTTTCTTTTGTATGATCCAATTCTGAAGTGTTCATTGCTTGAGCCCTGATAGATGGGTGGTTAGGGTCTGCTCAGCGGGGGATACGACTGCCCGGCGGGATTACTCCATCCACCGTCAGGAATATATAAATGGCGACGATGCCTCGATCTCGGCCTGAGCCTGAGTGTTTTCGGCTGCGAGACGTTCATGTTCCGGATCAAGAAGCACGAGGAAGTCCGCCGTGCTTTCGCGGTATTGGATTGAGGCCAGGTGGGTAGCGCAACGGCTGGATTCGCTCTGACGCTGCAATGACTATAGTCGTTGTTGGCGCTTTCCGAGCATCATTTGGGCGCCGTCGATCTGTACCTTGCTCGATAACGTACTGGCGTGATGGGAGCCCTTATGCAGACTTCGCTGGATCATTTAGTCATCGTGGCGCCTACGTTGGAGGCGGGTGACCGCTTCGTGAGTCAGCGACTGGGTGTGGAACTTCAACCAGGCGGTTGCCATCCGCTGATGGGAACCCACAACAAACTGCTTCGGCTAGGCACACATGTCTATCTGGAAGTGATCGCTATCAACCCAGCAGCCCTGCCGGTGAATCGGCCTCGGTGGTTTGGCCTGGACGAGCTGCCAGCCAACGTATCTCCTCGGCTGGCCCATTGGGTCGCTAAAACCGACACCTTGCAAACGCTTGGCCCGATGCTCACAGAGGTCGTCGGACAGGCGCAGCCGATGAGCCGAGGCGAACTGCGTTGGGAGATTACTGTTTTAGCGGACGGCAGACTGCCTTTGGAGGGGGCCGCGCCCAGCCTGATTCATTGGGGACAGCCGGTGCACCCTGCGACGATGCTTGAAGATAAAGGCTGCTCACTGCGGATGCTCGATATCTTTCATCCGGCGCCAGAGAGGATCAGCCACCTGCTGGAGGCCATGAATTTTTCCGGGCCAGTTCGACTTCACAGGTGCGAAAGCATTGAGGCGTCACGCCTGGTTTCCTCTATCGAAACTCCAAGTGGCCTGAGGAACTTATAAGGCAACTATCGCGCCGCCATCCAGATGCACAGAAGTGGTACAGCCCATCGACAGTCACTTCGTCTGATACGACGGATAAAGACCGGCTAGCCGCGCAATCACAACACCGACATAAAAGACGCCTGAAAATTCTTCGATCATCACAACTGAACGAGCGTGATTGGTCAGCGGGAGAACATCACCGTAACCGGTGGTCGTCAGCGTTGTGAGGCTGAAATAGATCAGCCTGAAGAAAGTGCCGGGTTGTACAAAGTCGAGCCGACCAGGGCCGAATGAGCCAGGACTGGATACTTCGACCATGGCATAGACGAAGGACCAAACGAAGGCCAGCAGGATGTAACCCGCTAGCGCACCATGCAGCTTGTCCGTCGTAATGGGCCCGCGCTGGAGAATATAGCGAAGTACTCCGCTAAATGAGACGGCAAGAGACGTCGCATAAGCTAATCCCGCAAGGTCAAGCATGGCGATGCTTCCAGCCCACAACGCCGCCCATTGAAGGCCAACTGCAAGCAACGCCAGAGCTGTTTTGAGGATGAACCCCATTCGAGTCTGCCTGGTGGCAAAAGCGCCTACGAGCAGCACGATTGAAAACAAAATGCCAAGCAACGTGCGAGCAAATATGCCTTCTTCAAGAAAGGGGAACAGCAGAATCAATCCCAGCAAGAGCAACAATAGATAGGTGCAGGGCCCGTGCCCTATGACCATCTGAGCTAAATCCGCTTCGGATTCGGCTTTATCTTGCGGATTTTCCATACCGGTATCCCAGAGACTGAAATAACGCTCGAGATCTGATGCAGCGCGGTTGATATCAGACCGGGCCTTAGAAGAGTCGGCAGTGAAATTCTAGTTCGGAATACAGGTGAGAGGATTCAGTTCGCTTGGGGGTGCTAGGAATCGACCAGTGCCAGTCAGAAACTGTTACCGAGGTGGGTGGGTCATACCGAGGGATTGGCCATCAGCGATTGCGCCAGGAGCAACAACCTTGGCCAGAGAAAGGGCATCCCTGCCCTTTGACGAGCTAGAGCGTCGCGTCGATTTTTTTCGCCGCCGCTTCACTGACCCAGGTATGCCAGATTTCCGGGTGTTCCTTGAAGAAAATCTTCGCCAGCTTGGGAGAATCAATGTGCTCCTTGGTCATGCGGGCCAGGTTCTGGTTTAACAGGTCGATCGGCAGATTGACCTTCTCCAGCACGCCTACCAGTTCCGGCGCCTGCTCATGGAAAGCGCTGGAAAGCCCGACTTTGATGCTGATCTTTTTGTCGACACCCGGCTTCTCTTCCAGCTTGACCAGGTCGACCTGCCCCATGAGCGGTGTCGGGGACCAGTAGTAAAACAGTATCGGCTCGCCACGCTTGTAGCTCGACAGGACCGCGGCATCCAGGGCTGGGCCGGTCCCCGGACGGAAGTTGGTGTAGCTCGCTTCGAGGCCGTAGCTTTTTAGCATTTCGCTGTTTTCAAGTTCGCAGGTCCAGCCGGCCGGGCAGTTATAAAAACGGCCCTTCTTCGGCTCTTCCTGATCCTTGAAAAGTCCGGCGTACTGCGTCAGATCGGCGATTTTTTTCAGGTCCGGAGCCTTGGGCTTGAGGTTGCGTTTGGCATCGCCTTCGACCACATACCGCGGCACATACCAGCCTTCGGTTGCGCCAATGATCGGTGCGCCGACGCCCACTACCTTCCCGGAGTCTGCCGCCTTGTTCCAGACTTCGCTGCGACCCACCCATTCTTCCGCCAACACTTGAATATCATTGCTGCTCAAGGCGCTCTCCATCGTGATGGAATTGCCCGGCAGCGTATCGATGGCACAGCCGTAGCCGTCCTTGAGCAGAACTTGCAACACGTCGGTGAGCAACATCCCGCTTTCCCAATTGAGCCCGGCGAACTTCACCGGTTTGCCCGACTCGCACCAACCGGCGGCCTGGGTCGCTGCACTACCGGCCAACAGACCGAGGGAAATCAGTGTGGCGGTAATATTTTTTTTGATTTTCACAATCGCACGCTCCAACACAGTGAACAGGGTTATGGCAGTGCAAACGTTCGCCACATCAGTGGCGAACAATTGTCATCAACGTAAAACTCAAGCTCCTTGATGTATCGTCGGGAACCAATCTTCGCGCAGTCTCTGACCGGTCTGCATCGCATGCCCTGGATACGGTGGAGAGGTCCGTCCTGGACGCTCGAAGTAACGGATGTCGTCGCCAAGCCAGCGCAGCGACAACACACGTCGACGCTGCGCCGATGCATTGCCCCTGGCGCCATGGACCGTGCGGAAATCGAACAGCACTGCATCGCCAGGCTGCATCTCCCACTCAAGCACTTGCATGCCCTCTTCCTTGTCCGGATCAGGCGCGTCACGGTACCCGTCCGCGCCCCGGTAAAAATCGCTTTGATCGGCCCAGTGGACGGGTTTTATCCCCTTCTCCCAACGGTGTGAGCCTGCAAGCAGCCGCAGTGTCGATTCGCGCACTGGGTCAACGGGTATCCAGAAACTGACGTTCTGGTTGCCCTCGACAAAGTAGTAGGGAATGTCTTGATGCCAAGGCGTGGCTTTTTGCGCCCCCGGCTCCTTGACCAGCACATGATCATGGAAGAATTGTGCCGATTTCGAACGCATGACAGCGGCAGCGACGGAGGCTGCCGGCGACTGCTCCACCATGGCGCGAAACTCCGGGATCCGCTGCCAGTTGCAATAGTCATCGAAAAAACCGCCCGGCTTGTCATCCTTCTCGACGTATCGGCTGGCGTAAACGCCTGGCTCGTTCAGATTGCGCTCAATACCGGCGGCAATGGTCTCGATCCAGTCACTGAAAATGCCGCGCAGGCAAACCGCCCCATCGCGTTGAAAGGCCTCAATGTCTTTTTCGTTAATGGTGTAGGAACTGCGTGTCATGACCTGAAACTCCCTCGAACAAGAAATAAAGGTGGGCGCAGGACAAATATTTCATGACACTCAACGAAGATAAAATAATATGTCTTGATCTGACACCGAAGAAAATCTTATGAAGTTCAGCCTGCGACAACTGCGTTACGCACTCGCTGCGGCCAAGCACGGCAACCTCACGCTGGCGGCCGAGGAGTTACACGTTTCCCAACCTTCGATCTCCACGGCCATTACCGAGCTGGAACAGCTTTTCGACCAGCCACTGTTTGTTCGCCAACGCGGGCTCGGCGTGTCCCTGACGCCTTTCGGCCGCACGGTGATGGCCCAGGCCAAACGTGTCTTGGCCGAGGCTCGGAGCTTTTCGGACATCGGGAGTAACAGCAACGATTTTTCTGGAGAACTGGTACTGGGTTGCTACGAGGACCTGGCGCCTTATTGCCTGCCGCAAATCCTGAGGCGCGTGCAACAGGACCATCCTCAGGTCACGGTCGATATGCGCGAAGGCGGGTTCGAATATCTGGGCAAGCGTCTCGCTGAAGGCGCCCTGGAGTTGGCGCTGACGTACGACCTGGGGTTGCCGGCAAACATGGAATGCATCGTGCTGCGCCAGTTGACGGCCCATGCCTTGTTGGCGGCTGATCACCCGCTGGCCAACGAGACCCATGTCAGTCTGCAGGCTCTGAGCGAATGCAACCTGGTGGTGACTGACCAAATCCACAGCTGGCAACACGTGCTCGACCTGTTCAATTTTCATGGGCTTTCGCCCGCCAGCGTCCAGCGCACACACAGCTTCGAGTTTCAGCGCAGTCTCGTCGCCAATGGATTCGGCGTGGCGCTGACCTATACCAGACCCTTCGGCGACCACAGCTACGATGGTCAGCCGCTGGTCTGTCGTCCGATCCGCGAAGAGCTGCCTGCACAGCGCATCGTATTGGCCTATGACCAGCGCTACCCGTTAACGCCACCTGCCGAGGCGTTCAAACAACAAGCCGTGAACTGGTTCAACGAACGGCCGCCGTTTGCCGCAAATTGAGTCAGTGAGCCCCTTCCCGCACCCAGCGCCTGACTTCAGCCTGTATCGCATAAGCCGGCGCCTCCACCGCATTGAAATCCTGGGTATAGCGCTGGGCAAATCCGTCGACTCCCCATTCCTGAAACTGTTGCACGTGCTTGAGTTCGTGAGCCCAGACGGCGAGGTTCTGTTCTGCGGTTTGAGCGTCCCGGAAGAGGATGATGTCGATCAGCGTCACCGCTCCGACATCGGGGTTTTGCAGCATGGCGGTGGCGGCGGTGAATTGGCTGGCATCGCTGACTTTGTAGTGCGCGGCATCAAGGACGCCGGGGTCGTACCAGCGCAGCAGTTGCTCGCGGATGTGCGGCGGGATGGGCTGGATGTCGGCGCTGCCGGCTTCGGCGCGGGCTTGGGTCAGCCACAGCGCCAGTGCAGGCGCCGCGACCTGGTAAATGTCATCGGGAAGTGTGCCGAGCAGCGGGCTCAGGTCTGGCAGGCAGACGCAACTGTCCAGGCACACTTGTTTCTCGCCAGCGGGACAGTCGTTGGCGTGGGCTGGCACGACAAGTATCAGGCCAAGAACAAACAGCGCCAGACGCGGGGTGATGGGCGACATGAGCCCCTCCAGGGACGCGAGCAGCGAGTCACAACTGATCAAGTTCGTGTATAGCTTTCACGTATCCCTGTCGGTTTCTTCTCCATGATTGCTATGGATCATAGCCGCGCCTCAGGACTAGCCGCCATCAGACGCCGAACGTGAATTTCGAAGGATCTTCCTTGTCATGCTGCCTGTTGCCCCCGACCATCCCATCGATGGCGAAGTCACTCATTTCGCAGTAGCCGTCTTGAACTTGGTCCAGGTACGCATGCGCGCCCGCATGTCGGCCTGGGGAATGTCCTTGCCCGGAATCAGCCGTGCATAGGTGGCCTCATCGAGGTAGATGTCCGGGTTGTTGCGCATCGTCGCATCGACGCTCGGCCGCGCCTTGGCGTTGGAGGTCGGGTAGCCGGTGAAATTGCTGATGGCGGCCATGTTCTGTGGACGCATGACGAAGTTGATGAACGCGTAAGCATATTCCGGGTGTTTGGCGTCGACCGGAATGGCCATGGTGTCCATCCACACCGTGGTGCCTTCACGGGGGATGCGGTATTCGAATCGGGTGCTCTTGCCGGCGCCGTCCGACGTGCGTTGCGCCTGGGTCATGTCGCCGCTGTAGCCGAGCGACAGGCACAGGTTGCCATTCACCAGATCGGTCACCGGTTGGGACTGGAACTTGCGAATGTACGGCCGCAATTTCATCAGCAATTCACTCGCTGCCGCCAGGTCCTGCGGCTTGGCGCTGCGCGGTTCGCGACCGAGGTAATTGAGCACCACTGCCAGCACTTCGTCTGGCGAGTCGATCATCGAGATGCCGCAATCGGCAAATTTGGCGGCCAGTTCCGGCTTGAACAGCATGTCGAGGCTGTTGACCGGCGCATCCGGCGCGCGTTGTTTGATTTGTTCGGCGTTGTAGGTCTGGCCGATGGTGCCCCAGGTGTAAGGCACAGTCGCTTGGCTCGAATGCTCATACTGCGCGCGCAGCTTCTGCAGACCGGGCTCGACGTCATTCAGGGCGGTGAGTCTGGAGCGGTCCAGCGACAACAGGCTACCGGCGCGCATCAGGCGCTCGGCAACCGTGTCGCCGGGGAAGATCAGGTCATAACCGCTGCCGCCGGCGAGCATCTTGGCTTCCAGCGTTTCGCTGCCATCCATGACGTCGTAGATCACCTTGATCCCGGTTTCTGCAGTGAATTGGGCGAGTGTGTCTTCGGCAAAATAATCGGCCCAGTTGTACAGCCGCAGGGTTTTCTCTTCGGCGCGCAGCGATGGCGAGGCGAGCGCCAGACCCAAAGCGGCGAGCAACAGCGTGTGGGGAATGCGCATGTCAAACTCCTTGAGTGTTCCAGCGTGCGTGGGAATGGCGACCGTCCTGGCTCAACAGCGCGCCGTACATGTCCGGCCGGCGGTCGCGGTAGATGCCCCAGCTCAGGCGTTCTTCGCGAATTGCGGCCAGGTCCACGCTGTGGACCAACACCCCGCTGCTGTCTCGGTCGGCTTCGGCGAGCAGCTTGCCCTTGTGATTGCAGATGAATGACGAGCCGTAGAAGCTCATCTGCAAGTCTGGATCGGTGGTTGCCACCTCACGACCGACGCGATTCGCCGCGACCACGGGCAGGATGTTCGCGGCGGCATGACCGCGCATGGTCATCTGCCAGTGATCGCGCGAATCCAGCGTGGCGCAGCCCGGTTCGGAACCGATGGCGGTGGGAAACAGCAAGATTTCGGCGCCCATCAGCGCCAGGCAACGGGCGGTTTCGGGGAACCACTGATCCCAGCAGATGCCCACGCCAAGACGCCCGAACGCGGTGTCCCAAACGCGGAAGCCGGTATCGCCGGGGCTGAAGTATTCCTTCTCCTGATAGCCGATGGCGTTGGGGATATGGGTCTTGCGATACACCCCCAGCAAACGCCCGTCGGCATCCGCCACGCTCAGGGAATTGAAGTAGGCATTGCCGGCCTTCTCGAACCAGCTCAGCGGCAACACCACCCCTAACTCTTTGGCCAGTGCGGCAAAGCGCTTGAGTACGGGGCTGTACCGATACTCTTCAGCCAACATCAAATGCTTATGGCTCTGCTCGATGCAGAAATACGGTGTGGCGAACAGCTCTTGCAACAGGATGACCTGGGCGCCCTTCCCGGCCGCGTCCCGGACCAACTGCTCGGCTTGATCAAGGTTGTGCGGTAAATCCCAGGTGCAAGGCATCTGCGTGGTGGCAATCGTCAGCAACGTCATGGCATCAACCCTCCACCGGCCAGGCCGGCTGCTGCTGGGTGATGCAATGCACCCCGCCGCCGCCATGCGCCAGATGGTTGATCCGCACCGGCACCACCTCGCGCCCCGGGAAGGCATGAGTCAACACCTCGGCCGCCGCGTGGTCGGCATCGATGCCATAGGCCGGCATGATGATCGCGTTATTGGCGATGTAGAAATTGGTGTACGAGGCGCAGAACACCTCGGCGTCGCTGTCCACGGCCTCGCTGGCTTCATACAACTCGATCAGCTCGAACCGTCGGCCGTTGGAATCGGTGGCCAGTTCCAGCGCACGACGGTTTTCCCGGGCGACCTCGGCATACACCGATTGCGTGTCGTGGGTGGCGTCCACCAGCAGCACACCAGGACGAGCGAATGCACAGACGCCATCGACGTGGCCATCGGTCATGTCGCCGGTCACGTAATCCGGATCACCCGGTAGCCAGATGGTTTTCTTCACGCCCAGCAGGCGGGTGAAGATCTCTTCGATTTCAGCCTTGGTCATGCCCGGATTTCGATTGGGATTGAGCAGCACCGACTCGGTGGTAATCAGCGTGCCCTCGCCGTCGACATGAATCGCCCCGCCTTCATTGCTCAAAGGTGTGCCGAAGCACTGCATCCCCAAGTGATTGAGCGCGCGGCGCGCCAGGCTCTCATCCAGGTCGTGCGCCGACTTGCCGCCCCACGCGTTGAAGCGCCAACTCACACCGGCCATCCCGTGTTGCGGGTGGCAGACGAAGCTTGGGCCTGAGTCGCGGCACCAACTGTCATTCACCGCCATTTCGATCAATTCAATGTTGGGTCCGCACAGCGCTTTTGCGCTGGCGACAGCAGACGGATCGACCACCATTTTCACCGGTTCGAAACGGGCAATGGCGTTGGCGACCCGAGCGAAATCTTCTTGTACCAACGGCAAGGTAACGCGCAAACCCGACTCCCAGAGTGCCCGGTTGTGCGGCCAGACCATCCAGGTCGCGGTGTGTTTAACCCACTCGGCCGGCATCCACCAGCCGCCGTTTTGAAGTTGGTTCTGCTGCATGATAAAAAGCCCCTTAGTTAAGCCATTGTGTTCAACAAAACTGCCTTGGCGGTCTTGGCATGCATGCTACGGCTGTAAAAACGGGCCAACAAACGATGGATTTTGCAGAAAAGTGATTAGAGGAACTTATCAATATGCTCAAGCACTGGCCCCCGCTCAGCACCCTTCGCGGCTTTGAAGCCGCCGCCCGCCTGGGCAGTTTTCACAAGGCCGCCGACGAATTGCACCTGACTCAATCGGCGATCAGTCAGCAGATTCGAACGCTTGAGGCGTACCTGGAACAGCCGCTGTTTTTCCGCAGTGGACGCAGCGTCAGCCTGACCGATGCCGGCCACGATTTGCTCAGCACCACCCAAGCGTTGTTGCAGCAATTGGCGGTCGGCATTCGCCGCCTCGGGCAATACCAGAAACCCAATCAACTGGTGCTCAACACCACGCCGACGTTTGCCCGTCATTGGCTGCTGCCACGGCTGGGGGATTTTCGCCGGCAGCACCCGGAAGTCGACCTGTGGATTTTCAGCACCGATGAAGTGCCGGACATGACCACCCAGACCATCGATCTCGCGGTGCGCGACGACATCAGTTCCCAGGCCGAATGCAGCTTCAAAGTGCTGCACGCCGACCGCCTTTACCCAGCCTGCCACCCGGACCTGTTGGTGCTGCCCGCCGAGCAACGCACCACGCTTCACGGCGAACGGGAAATGGACTGGAGTCATTGGGCGGTGGAGGCCGGGATTGATGTCGGCCAGAAGGATCAGGGATTGAATTTCTCCGATCCTGGCCTGTTGCTGGACGCAGCATGCGCAGGGCTCGGCATCGCGCTGGTCAGTCAATTGCTGAGCCAGCCAGCGCGCGCCAACGGCTTGTTGCAACCCTTGGTGGAGGACACCATTCGCGGGCCAAACTGGGCCTTGTTGACCCATCGCGACAGCGAAAACAATCCGCTGGCGCGAAGCTTCGTCGACTGGCTGCTGAGTAACCTGGAGTGAGTTACTCAAAATCACTACATACATGAACACAGGTTACGAATGAGCCAGACCCTGGATTTGTCATTTTTCTACCTGCTGGCCAATAAAGGCAGCCTCGCGGCGACGGCACGGGAACTTGGCGTCACTCCGCCGGCGGTGAGCAAACGCCTGAGCGCATTGGAAGCCCGGCTGGGCATTCGCCTGGTCAACCGCACCACGCGCTCGATGAGCCTGACCTCGGAAGGCGAGCTGTATTTTTCCCATGCCGCGCGCATCCTGACCCAGATCGATGAGGTCGAGCAGTTGATCAGCAGCAGCCGGGCGACGCCCAAGGGACTGATCCGCGTCAACGCCTCGCTGGGATTCGGGAGCCGTTATATTGGCCCGGCACTCGGCGCCTTCTTCGCGCAATACCCTGAGGTGGAAATCCAGCTGGAAATCAGCGATCACCCGCTCGACCTGGCAACGCACGGGTTTGATCTGGGCATTCGTTTTGGCACCCTGCCCGATGCCGCTTTCCATGCACGCAAGATCGCCTCCAATCGCCGCCTGCTCTGCGCTTCGCCGCTGTACCTGGAAAAGCACGGTGTGCCCAAGCGCCTCGCGGATCTGCAGCAACACAACTGCATCTTCCTGCGGCAAAACGAAACACCCTACGGCGTGTGGAGTTTTACCAACGGTGGGCGCACGCAAAACATCAAGGTGCGTGGCGCGTTGGGCTGTAATGACGGTGAAGTGGCCCTGAACTGGGCGCTGGAAGGCCACGGTATTTTGCTTCGGGCCGAATGGGACATCGCTCGCTATGTACGCAGCGGTCGCCTGCGCCTGGTGCTGGAGGATCAGACCCCCACTCGCGCCGACGTCTATGCCGTCTACCCGCAACAATTGCACTTGTCGGCGCGAGTGCGCAGCCTTATCGATTTTCTGGTGGAGCGCTTCAAACACATTGATCATTTGGAAGAACAGGAATGAGCTTCGGATTGGAAACGGGCTGACCGATCGTCACTGGCAAGTTCTCTAACAACGTCTATTTTAACAAGTGAACGTACAACTATTACTAGCGCGCATTAGTTGACGCCATGTTATCGATGGCGCCTGACAATATTCAGGCGTCATTAAAGTGGCCAAAGCAACCACGCCACCAGAAACTTATGAGACTGATACCCAAAACCGCGACCACAGAGCCTAATGATTAATTCAGCAGAACTGACGAACGGACACAAATTAAATAATATCGTTTAAAATCAATGAATTATAAAATTAACAGCTACTGCTAGACGCCCCACTGGAAATTAGCAAAACCAACACAGACCGGGCGTAAATATAAAAAGTTTCAAACTTATTTATTAAATTAAATAGTGCATTTAACACTTTTAAATATTGAACATAGGTGCTAATAATCCGCCCGCCACCGGGTTCTTAAGGCGTCATACCCTTCTCACATGAAGTGAACATTAGCCCTCAGGCTGACTTTTCCGGTTTCAACTAACCCCCAAATAACGCCAGCTTGTTCAAGTTTTAATAAACTCGGACCAGCTATTTCGCTGCGCATAAATCTGCGCGAGGAAGGGCATCATCGCTCGTCATCAATCCAGGATTAAAATCCTATCGATTTTCGGTACCCGTCCAGAAGCCATCAAGATGGCGCCTTTGGTCAAAGCCCTCGCTGCAGAACCTGGCATTGATTCGCAGATCTGCATCACCGGCCAACACCAAAGCATGCTCAAACAGGTGCTGGATCTGTTCGACTTGAAAGCCGATTACACCCTCGATGTGATGACGCCGAAACAGACGCTCAACTCGCTGACAGCGGCGCTCTACGCGGCGATTGACCCGGTGCTGGACTCGACCTGCCCGGATCGGGTGCTGGTACATGGCGATACCACCTCGGCCATGGTCGCCGCGATGGCTGCGTTCCATCGCCGCATTCCGGTCGGCCATGTCGAAGCCGGTTTGCGAACCGGTGATATCTACAGCCCGTGGCCCGAAGAAATGAACCGCCGCTGCATCGACCTCGGCGCGGACATGCTGTTTGCACCGACTCACGAATCGCGGCAGAACCTGCTCGACGAACGCCTTCAGGGGCGCACGTTCGTGACCGGCAACACGGTGATCGACGCCTTGCAGATGACCGCGCAGCGCATCGAACGGGACGCTGACCTGCGTGCCAGCCTGGACCAGCAATTCTCCTTCCTGCAGGGCGGCCGCAAGGTCCTGCTGGTAACCGGGCATCGTCGTGAGAACTTCGGCGAAGGCTTCCTCGATATCTGCAAGGCCTTGAGCCATCTGGCTCGGCGTGCCGACATCCAGATCGTCTATCCGGTGCACTTGAACCCCAATGTCATGGGCCCGGTCACCGAACACCTGGGCGGCCTGCCCAACGTGCACCTGATCCAGCCGCTGGACTACCTGGCCTTCGTGCGCCTGATGCAACGGGCACACGTGATCCTGACCGACTCCGGTGGTGTGCAGGAAGAAGCGCCGTCGCTGGGCAAACCCGTGCTGGTCATGCGCGATGTGACCGAGCGACCGGAAGCTGTCGCTGCCGGCACCGTGCGGCTGGTCGGCACCTCGCCGGACTCGATCATCGAGGGCGTCAACGCGCTGTTCGATGACGACCTGCTGTGGCGTCGCTGCTCCCTGGCGGCCAACCCCTACGGCGATGGCCTGGCCAGTTCGCGCATTGTCGACGCCCTGATGGGTCGTCCGGTCGATGAGTTCATCGTCGCCAGCCCTTTGCCTCAATTCCTGCACTCGCCGTCAGGAGTGCCGGTGGCCGAGAAACACCACCCGGCTTTTACCGCTCAGTAACCCAAATCACTTCTCCCCTTATCAGCTCGAGATCTACCTGAATGAAGTCTTCCGTTGCCATCCATACGGGTGCGCTCAGCGCCTTTGCCTGTGGCGTGAGCCTGCTCGCGCTCATGCCGACCTTTGCCTTGGCCGCGGACAGCCCGCTCACCCAGGCGATCAACCGGCTCACCGCCGATACCCGACAAGAGCGTGAGATTCGCTTGAGCGATCTGGGGATCGACGCACCGATCATCCTCGGTTCCACCGATTCGCGACGTGAACTGTATCTGCCGGTGCCGGCGGGCGTTCCGCTGACGGATGCGTCGCTCAATTTTGACGCCAGCTACCTCAATGGCGAAGGCGGCCGCAACACCTTGATGCTGTCGCTGGATGGCTATCCGGTGAGCGCGCAAGGGCTCAGCGAACCTCAGGGCAATGCCAGCACGATACTAGGCGTGGACAAGAAAGCGCGAGACAGCGGCTCGGTACGCCTGGGCGTCGCCTGGTCATCGGTCGTATCGCGTGTGTTGTGCGAAGACGAACGCGCCATCGGCAACGTATTGCGCATCGAACCGAACACTCGCCTCACCTACAGCTACGACGCCAGCCTTTTGCAGGACGTCGGTGCTGCCTGGACAGCATTGCCTGGCAAACCGGGAATCATGGTTGCGCCGGGCACGGTGTCCGCCGAAAGCTACGACGCCGCCTGGCGCCTCGGTGTGGCACTGGAGCGGATCGGCAAGCACGCCCGCATCCTGCCCTTCCCGGCACTCCAGGACAGCGTTGACCTGAGCGGCCTGCGCATCCCGGCCGAACTGCTGGCGATCCCGGCCTTTGCCAGCCTGAACGGCAAGGGCACGCAGGTCCTGGCGAACCCGGCGCAAATCGGCGCACTGCTGATGCTGGGCCAGACCCCGAACGTCCAGGCTGACCTGGCGATCAATGACCCGCAACTGCTCAAGGCCGTCAATGACGCCCTTGACGCGTTGCAGAGCCAGATCCAGGGCCTCGACGCCTCCGCCGTCAACGCTTTCACGCAATGGCGTGCGCAGCACATCAATGCAGGCCTGGCCGCCACTGGCACAGACAATGTGCGCTTGGCACTGCTGGGCACACGCCCGGTGCTGATGATCGCGCCGCAAGCGACCGGCAAGGCCTTGGCCTTGTTCAGCTCGGCCTGGAACTCCCTGGCCCGCAGCCGTCAATTGACGGTCAGCGAAGCCCAGTTGCCACTGAGCGCCGATGGCCGCGTGGCCTTGTCCCGCCTGGGCGGCAACCCCGGCGCCATCGACGTGCTGGCCAAGTCCGACTGGAGCACCTCGTTCCCGCTGGGCAGCGTAGCCTACGACGGTCGCCTGCCTGTGAAAGCAGTGATCGACGTGTCCGCCGCTCCCGGCGCCTCGGACACCGATCCGGTGGCCTCGCTGTTTCTCAACGATTACCTGATTGGCGCGCAACAGCTGGTGGCCAACGGTGAAAAGCAACGCATCGAAGCGCGCATCCCGCGTTACGCCTTGGGCTCGACCAACGTGTTGCGCGTGTCGTTCCAGCGCCAGCCTGTCAGCGATCGCTGCCTGGAAACGCCACAGGCGTTCCCGGTCTCGGTATTGCCGACCAGCCATATCGTGCTGGAAAAAACCACGCTGGGTGATGACTTCTCCGGCATGGCTGCGCGCTTTGCCATGGACACGCAAATCCTCGTGCCACAGGCCTACCTCGAACACCCGGCAAGCAGTTTGCCGCAGGTGATTTCGGTCGCCAACGCCGCCGGTGTTTCGCCGCTGCGGGCAAATCTGAATGTCAGCGCCGACCCGAAAAACTCGGTCACGCCGGACAAGCCTTTCCTGGCGTTCGAGCTGCCGATCAAGGACAGCAAAGAGTCGGTGCTGGTCGATGACCAGGGTCGCCTTCGCGTCAATCACAAGGATCAACTGCTGCTGGACGTGCATCCCCTCAACCACCTGGCCTCGTTGCAAGTGGTCGATGCCGGCAGCCAGCACGGTCTGGTCTATCGCACCCTGGGCGCCGACGCGCCACGCTTCGCCAAGCAGGTTCTGCTGAGCCGCGGCGACGTCGCCATCCTCGGTGACAACGGCACCCTGACCACCTTCGATACCCAGGACCCGAGTGGCAGCCAACTGATCGACAACGAAGAACCCAAAGGCCTCGATGCCTGGCGCACGCCGTCGCTGCTGTGGCTGATTCCCGGCGGCATTCTGTTGGTCCTCATCCTGTTGTTGGCTGGCCGTAACGCCCGTCGCAATCGTCAATAACGGTACCCTTCGATGACGTCGCTTTATTGGCCCTACTGGCTGGCCCACTACTACAGTTTCCTGGAGTTCTCGACCATCGTGGTCGCGATACTGATCCTGATCTCCGGGGTTGACGATCTGTTCATTGACCTGTGGTACTGGTCTCGCCGCCTGTTTCGCAAGTTCACCGTGGGCCGCAAGTACCGGCCGCTGACCGCCGAGCAACTGATGGCCAGGGACGAACAACCCCTGGCAATCATGGTCCCGGCGTGGCTGGAATACGACGTCATCGCGCCGATGATCGAGAACATGGTGTCGACCCTCGATTACCAGAACTATGTGGTCTTCGTCGGCACGTACATCAACGACCAGCGCACCATTGATGAAGTGGAACGCATGCGTCGGCGCTACAAGCAGTTGCATCGCGTGGAAGTCCCGCATGCCGGGCCGACCTGCAAGGCCGACTGCCTGAACTGGGTGATCCAGGCGATTTTCCTGCACGAGAAAACCCACGGCATAACCTTCGCCGGCGTCGTGCTGCACGACAGCGAAGACGTGCTGCATCCGATGGAATTGCGCCTGTTCAACTACTTGCTGCCGCGCAAGGACATGATTCAGTTGCCTGTGGTTTCGCTGGAGCGCAACTGGTACGAATGGGTGGCCGGCACCTACATGGACGAGTTCGCCGAATGGCACGGCAAGGACTTGGTGGTGCGTGAAAGCATGACCGACACGGTGCCGTCTGCCGGCGTCGGCACCTGCTTTTCACACCGCGCGTTGCGCGTGCTGGCCGGGGAAACCCAGAACCAGCCGTTCAACACCGACAGCCTCACCGAGGACTACGACGTTGGCGCACGCCTGGCCAAGGTCGGCATGAATGCGATCTTCGTGCGCTTCCCGGTCAAGTTTCGCGTGCTGCGCAAATCGTGGTTCCGCAAGCCGTACGAATCGACCCTGACAATGCCGTTGTGTGTGCGCGAATTCTTTCCAGACACCTTCCGCACCGCGTTCCGCCAGAAAGCTCGCTGGACCCTTGGCATCGGCCTGCAAGGCTGGGAGCAAATGGGCTGGAACGGCTCGCTGGCCAACCGTTATCTGCTGTTTCGTGACCGCAAAGGCGTGGTGACGGCGTTCGTCAGCATCATCGCTTATGTGATTCTGGTGCAGCTGCTGGCGTTGATCATTCTGCGTCACAGCGGTCTGTGGGACGTGAGTTTCCCGACCCCGTTTGAAACCAACGGCTTCATCAAATACCTGTTGCTGGCCAACGGTGCCGCACTGGCCTGGCGTATCGCCCACCGCTGCTACTTCACCACCGTGCTCTACGGCTGGCAGCATGGTTTGCTGTCCATTCCGCGCATGGTCGTCGGCAACTTCGTCAACTTCATGGCCGCCTCACGGGCCTGGCGCATGTTCCTGGTCGGCAAGGTGATGAACCGCAAACTGGTGTGGGACAAGACCATGCACGACTTCCCGTCCACCGACCTGGTCGCTGTCGCACCGCGCAAGCTGGGCAGCGTGTTGCTGTCCTGGCAGGCGATCAACGAAACCGACCTGCAAAGCGCCCTCACCGAACAGAAAACCCGGCACATGCCCTTGGGCCGTATTTTGCTCAGCAACGGTTGGCTGGATGACGAGACCCTGGCT
The DNA here is from genome assembly GCF_024809425.1 of Pseudomonas sp. JAI111. Lineage (NCBI taxonomy): Bacteria > Pseudomonadati > Pseudomonadota > Gammaproteobacteria > Pseudomonadales > Pseudomonadaceae > Pseudomonas > Pseudomonas sp. JAI111. The sequence continues at coordinate 46,145 of NZ_JANUCB010000009.1, forward strand.
GAAGCCATCGCCTTCCAGAACGACCTGCCCCGGGTGTTCGATCTAGCGAATAAGGCAGAGGACGCCAACCAGACGCTCGACGATGAATTCGCCCTGCGCTGGCGCGTGGTGCCGCTTGGCCTGAATGCAGACGGCCTGGCGCAAATTGCCGTGGCCAGTCCACTGCCAGCCGAAGGTCTGCAACAGATCAGCAATGAGCTGGGCAGCGAGCCAGTGCAATTGATCGCCCGGGAAAGTGAAATCGTTGCGCAATTGCGTCAACTGAACGTGCGCGACGGCCAGGCCGTACCGGATGCCCGTGCGCCGCTGTTGGGCGACCTGCTGATCGAAATGGGTCTGCTGGATCGCGAGGTGTTCGACCGCGCCATGTTGCAGTACCGCCCGCAACGTCACGGACGCATCGGCGACTATCTGGTCGACAGCGGCGTGCTGCCCCGCGAAATCATCGAAAAGGCCGTGGCACGTCAACACAGCCACTACCCTGCGGAGCTTCCGGCATGAATCGCCCCTTGTTGACCCTCATGGCGACGGGGCTGAGCCTGATACCTGCGCTGGCCCTTGCCGAAAACCTGCCGCTGCCATTGACCGGCCCGGCCTATGTCACCGCCAACGAGGCCTACAGCGCCTACGAACGCAAAGACTACGACCTGGCCATCGCCAAGGCCCGCGAAGCACTGCGTCAGCGCGCCGACATCACCCGTTTGAATACGCTGATTGCGCTGGCGCAACGGGACAAGGAGCTGCGCGACCATCCCAAAAGCTACTCGCCGTCACGCCAGGCTCCGGGCTTCGGCGCCGCGGCACAGGCCTTCAAGGCCTATGATCGCGATGACTTCGGCACGGCGGCTATTGCGGCACGCAAAGCCATCGCCCAAGCGCCCAAACGCATGGATTATCGACTGCTGTTGATCGAATCCTTGCAGCGCCAGCAACATTTGCAGGACGCCGATCAAGCCACCACCCAGGCCTTGGCCGTCTTCCCCAATGACGATACTTTGCTGATGCGTCGCGAAGCAATTCGTCGTCAACTGGCCGCACCGCTGGCGGTCGAAGGCTATCGCGCCCTGGAACAAGGCCAAGTACCGGTGGCCGTGGACCGGGCACAAAAAGCCGTCGCCTGGGCGCCGGAAATCGGCGCCAACCAGCAACTGCTGATCAGCGCCCTGCTCGCTGCCAACGATTACCGCGGCGCCGAACAGGCCGCGACCGGCGCATTGGCCCAGGACGATGGGGAAATCGCTCCGTGGATTCTGCGCAGCTATGCCCTTGATCGTCAGGGCAAGACCCAGGCCGCTCAGGCGGACCTTAATCACGCCCTGGCCATCGACGGCTTGCTGGAAACCGAAACCCGCGACATTCGTTTCTTCGCCGCCGACGCCGCACTGGCCCATGGCGAGCCTCAGCAAGCGCTCGATCACTTGCAACCGCTGGCCGACGATGAAGGCGGCGAAGTAGCACGTCGACGCACCGCCGCCCGTATGGCGTTGCGCCAGAAAAACAACGGTGCAAACGTCAGTGCCCGCTTCCCTGCCCCGGCCTTGAACTGTCAGGAAACGGCCTTCGGCCTGGTCTGCGATATCTGGCCGGGCAACCAGCGCGACGGCGGCACGGACATGGCGACCCAGGCTTACGCAGCCCTGGCCCGCAAAGACCCAGCAACGGCAGCGGCCCTGGCGCAACAGGCCATTGACCGTGCGCCGCAGAATCCGGCGTACCGCCGTTTGCTGGTCAGCGCCTTGAGCGACCAGAAACGTGTGCCCGAAGCCATCACCGCAGCCAGCGAAGGTCTCAAGATCACTGGCGATGACGCACGACTGTTGGCCCAACGCGGCCGTCTGCGTCAGCAAGCGGGTGACGATGCCGGGGCTCGCCAGGACTTTACTCAAGCCCTGGCACTGGGCAGCCTGCCCGCTTACGAAGAAGCCAGCCTGTATGCCGCCATCGGCCAGCGCCGAACTGCGCGCGAACGGCTGCAACAAGCGCGGGACACCGGTGAACTCGAATCGATGAGCGAGCTGCAAATCGCTTACCTGTCGGTCCAGGCCGGCGACGATGACAGCGCCCATGAGTCGTTCCGCAAGGCCGATGCCCAGACCCGACTCTCGCCGACAGCCACTCAGGATGCGGCCTACAACGCGATGCGGGTCAATGACGACGAACAAGCCGTCACCTACTTCAAGCGCGTCATCGATTCGACCAATGCTGGCGATCTGGACCTGACCCCGCAGCAGTTGTTCGACACCCGTCGCGCGGTGGCCGATGTGTCGCGCACCTGGGGCTTGACCAACACCACCAGCTATCGCGGCAACAGCACCAGCAGCGGCCTGAGTTCTGCCCCGAGCGGTGGCAGTGGCAGTACCAGCAATGACAGCGTGCAAAACAGCACCGAACTTTCCTGGCGTCCCCTGGGCTACCGCAACGCACGTTTTGTCGAACTCTACGGTCGCGTCACCGACACGTTGTGGAGCAAGAACAGCGATTCGGATACCGGCGTCGATGCGCTGCAAGGCGCCTTGGGCGTGCGGGTCAAACCGTTCACCTCGCTGAACGTGATGGCCGCCGTCGAGCGCACCTTCCCTTTGGGCTCATCGAATGTCGACGGTGACTGGTTGCTGCGTCTGGGTTATGGCTCCAGCATCGGCACCGACCTGCGGGTCGATACCGACAGCTGGTGGACCTCGCAGCTGTACGCCGAAGGCGGTCATTACGTCAACGCCTCGCGCAACTACTTCAACAGCGAATGGCAGGTGGGCCGCAGCTACGCCATCGGCGGCGCGGGCTCGCGCTGGGTGACGTTCCCGCATGTGGTGGCCGCGTTCGACTACGACTCGAAGATGAACAGCGAGACCGGCGCCGACGGCAGCGACCACACATCGTCCGGCAAGGCCGGCGGCATTGGCGTGGGCAACAACGTGCGTTACTGGTTCCGCGAAGACGCGTACAACGCGCCTCGCTCCTACGTGGATTTTTCCCTGCAATACCGTGTGAAGGTGCTGGGCGAAGACAACGCTGAAGGCGTGTTCGCGCGCCTGACCTACTCCTATTGAGGACTTGCATGAACGTTCGAATGTGTTTGTGGCTGGGTCTTGGCCTGCTCCCGATGGGGGCGCACGCCGCCTCTGAAATCGCCCAGTTGTATGCGCCAAAACTGCCGGAAGGTTCGGCCTGGTTGCGCGTGGTCAATCCGTCCGACACTGCCCAGCAAGTGCGGGTGGACCAGGGCGCAAGCGTCGCCCTTTCCGCGCAAGCCACAGTGGCCAGCGCTTTTCAGATGGTGGACTCGCGACAGCCGCTGCACGTGACCGTCAATGGTCAGGAGATCAAAGGGCTGAGCGCGCCGAAAAGCGCGTGGGTCACGTTGATCCTCGACAGCGACCCGACACGGGCGCCACGCCTGGTGATCGACCCGCCGTTGCGCGGCAAGGACCTGCGCGCCGAACTGAATGTCTACAACCTGGCCAACGGTTGTGACAAGGCCGAGGTCAAACTGGCCAATGGCGCCCCTGTTTTCAATCAGTTGCCGTTCAACGGCCAGGCCCAGCGCACGATCAACCCGGTGCAAGCGACGCTGGTTGCCTCCTGCAATGAAACCGCGAGCCTGCCGTTGAAGCTCGCGCCCTTCAAGGCCGGTGACCGTTACAGCCTGTTCCTGGTCGGCTCCCGCCAGGCGCCACGCCTGATTGGCCTTGTCGACCAGAGCGCGCCATGAACCTTCAATTGAAATCCGCTGGCCGCCCTCCTCGCCTGTCGATTCCTGGCGTGATCGCCGGCCTGTTGTTGAGCCTGTCCGGCGCCAGCGTTCAAGCGGCCTCGGCGGTGATTACCGGCGACGGCGGCTGGTTATTCCCGGCCTGGGAAAGCCTGAGCAAGGTCGACAACGCCGGCACGGCGCGCAACATCGCGCTGGTCAAAACGCTCCAGCAGCAACTGCAACGCGAACACATCGGGCTGATCGTACTGGTCGTGCCCATGAAAGCGCCGTTCTATGCCCAACGCTTGCCCGCCGATCAGCCGCTGAGCGCAGCAGTGAATCAGCGTTATGAGCATTTGCAGGCTGACCTGACTCGCGCCGGCCTGACCACGCTGGACATCAAGCCGATCCTGCTCCGCACCGAGGTTGGCCAGCAGACCGCGTTTTACCGCGCCGACTACCACTGGACGGCCTGGAGCGCGGAAAACACCGCCGATGCCACCGCACAACTGATCACCGAGCGTTACCGCCTGCAAGGTCAACCCGGCGGTGGCGCGGCGCTCGGCCAGTGGTTCGAACGCCGCGCCTTCGGCGACCTGGCGAGTAACTTCCTGCCGGCGGTCAAGCGCAAGGCCATTGGTCGCGACATCTACACCGTACGCCATCAGGCCGAGAACGACTTGCTGATCGATGATGCACCGGCGCCGGTTCAAGTCATCGGCAACAGCTTTGTCCAGCCTTACCTGGGCTTTACGCAAAAGCTTTCCAATGCCCTGGACCGTCCCGTTGCGCTGACCTGGAATCCCGGCGACGTCGGCCCGTGGGCTACGCTGCTGCAATACCTGGAGTCGGCGGATTTCGCCCAACACAAACCGCAAGTGATCGTCTGGCAATTCAACGAGGGTCAGTTCCACCTCGGCCCGGATGCGGCCGCCAACTGGAACGCCAAGGGCGTCACTTCGCTGAGCCAATGGCATCAACGCATCGACAAGGCTCTGCCGTGAAGATTCTTGGCTACACCGTCAGCCGGGCAACCCTAGCCGGACTTTTGTTCGCCGCCACTCTCGGTGCAGGTACCAGCATGCTCTATGTGACCCACAACAAGACTCTGGAACCAGGGGTTGTCGGCATCGTCTGGCAGCCAGACAACAAGACTGTCGGCATCAATGGTCACTGGGAAAAACTCGGCGCGCGTGAGCTGCTGGTGCAATGGACGGTTGTCGACGACCAGGCCTTTGTGCCCGGCACCGGCCTGCCCAGCGTACCGGTCCTGCCCGACTGGGCACGCATCGCCAAGGCACCGTGGGCGCAGGATGTGATCGTCGGACTGGCGGGTTACTTCAGCGAAAACCGCTCACGGGACAACATCGAGCAACTGGCCGCGACCTCGGAGCGCATCGCCAAGTTGCCGACGCCGCTGCACGTCACCGGCTGGTATTTCCCCGCCGAAGTCGACCCCAGCTGGACCCGCGCCAAAGAACTCCCCGCCCTGCTGGCCAAGCTGCCGCGCCCGTTGTGGATCAGCGTGTACGACGGCGCCAACATCGGCCCCGCCGCCACCGCCGACTGGCTCAAGCAATGGCTACCGAATGACATCGGCGTGTTCTTCCAGGACGGCGTCGGCGTCTACGCCCGCACCGCCCCGGTGGCCAAAACCTACGCCGACGCGCTGAGCCAACGCCTGGGCAAAGACCGCGTGCGAATCATCGTCGAAGCCTTCCGCCCCCGCTTCGGCGGCGGATTTCGCTCCGCAACCGCCGCCGAGCTCAAGCCGCAAATGGCAGCGTATAACGGTTATCCGCTGTACCTGTTCGATGGGCCGCACTATGTGACGCCTGAGTTGGTGGATCAGTTGGCGCGATAACGTCCAGTGGCGGTCGTTCGATCGGGATCGCCCGCATCGCCACACTTGTCGCCAGCAACAACGAACGCGTAACTTGCACAGGCTGCCCTTCACATCAGTCAGGAGTTGATCGATGCGCATCGCCTTGCTGTCCGACATCCACTTGTCCGTCAACGCAATCCCCTTTCCCGATGTGGATGCCGACATTGTCGTGCTCGCCGGTGATATCTCCCGCCCGGCACGGGCCATTGATTGGGCCAGAGCCTGCCCTGCACCGGTGGTGTATGTGGCGGGCAACCACGAGTTTTATGGCAGTGACCTGATCTCGACCTTCGCGCAGTTCAAAAGCTTGACCCAAGGCACGCAGATCCACGTGCTGGAGCGCTCGCAGTACATCTACAAAGGCGTGCGGTTTTTGGGCTGCACCTTGTGGTCAGACTATCGTCTGTTCGATGACCCAGAGGAGCGGGCCCACGGGATTGCTATGGCGACGAACGTGATCCGGGACTTCACCCATATAAAAATCTCACCCGATTTCGAGGATCCGTTCACCCCGGCAGTGTCCCAACTGATTTTCTTGCAGACCGTTGCCTGGCTGGAAGAATGCTTCAGCCAGGACCCAACGATTCCCACGGTGGTGGTTTCGCATTTCGCGCCGACACGGTTGAGCATCAGCCCGCTTTTCGAGCGTTCTGCGATTAACGCGAGTTTCGTTTCAGACCTCGAAGCCCGCATCAAGGAGTGGCAGCCGGCGCTCTGGCTACATGGTCACACCCACGGGAGCTTTGACTATCGGGTCGGCAACACCCGCGTCATGTGCAATGCCCGTGGCTATGCAAAGGACGGCATCAATGAGAACCCTCTCTTTGATGACGCCTGCGTGATTGACCTGGATATCTGAGGCAAAGCCCTCGCCATGCGGGTCAGCCCTTGACAGCCGCTTCGATTGCCGCGACGTCGATTTTTCCCATCTGCATCATGGCGTTGAATGCACGCTTGGCCGCCGCTTGATCAGGGTTGTTGATCGCATCCGTCAGGACGCGAGGCGTGATCTGCCACGAGATCCCCCATTTGTCCTGGCACCAGCCGCAGACATTTTCCGCGCCGCCATTGCCAACGATTGCGTTCCACAAGCGGTCGGTTTCGGCTTGGTCATCGGTCGCCACCTGGAACGAAAAAGCCTCGTTGTGCTTGACCCCCGAGCCTCCATTCAGACCTAGGCAAGGAATGCCCATCACCGTGAACTCGACCGTCAAGACATCGCCCTGCTTGCCCGCCGGGTAGTCGTCAGGCGCACGAAGAATGGTGCCCACTACGCTGTCGGGAAACGTCTTGGCGTAGAACGTCGCAGCGTCCAGCGCAGTGCCGTCGTACCACAGGCAAATCGTGTTTTTGCTGACCATTTCGGTTCTCCAGAATCGGGAGTGAATGATCATTCTAGTAGAGCCGCCAACCGAGCTACTTCGCCCGTCCGCAAAACAGACCAAACGCAGTTGCCTTCAGTAGCTGCGCTTGTCCTATTCTGTATCCAGCCAACCACTCTGGACACCGACATGCCCGCCCCCGAATCCAACCTTCTGCAAAGCTGGCACCACAACGCCAAACCCTGGATTGAAGCCATCCGCGGCGGCACCATCGAAAGCCGACTGCAGGTCACCGACCAGGCCATCTTGCTCGCGGTGCTGGGCCGCCAGCCCGAACGGGTGTTGGACCTGGGGTGTGGCGAAGGCTGGCTGCTGCGCGCACTGGCTGAACGGGGCATCGAGGCAGTCGGTGTCGATGGCGACGCGACGCTGGTCGAGGCAGCGCAGGCGGCGGGTTCTTCACCCGTGCATGTGGCGAGTTATGAGGCGTTGGTGGACTCGACGGTGGACATAGGCCGCGACTACGACCTGATCTGCGCCAACTTCGCCCTGCTGCATCAGGACATCATCCCGCTGCTCGCCGCCATGAACACCCTGCTCGCCCCTGGCGGCGCGCTGGTGATCCAGACGCTGCATCCGTGGATCGCCGCAGGGGATGACTATCAGGACGGCTGGCGCGAGGAGACTTTCGCCGGGTTCAAGGGGCAATGGAAACCGATGCCGTGGTATTTCCGCACCCTGTCCAGTTGGCTCAATGCCCTGGACATGGCCGGTTTTCAGTTGACGACTCTGCGGGAGCCGCAACACCCGCAAAGTCCTGTGCCGCAGTCATTGTTGATGGTGGCGGAGCCACGGGGTTGAGCATGTATTCGGATTAAACATCGCTGTGGCTGACTTCTTTTTCCCTGACGCCGACCAAGGTATTGAACGCCTCGACATCCAGTGGCCTGCTCAGGAAGTAGCCTTGACCTTCATCGCATGACACCGCTTTGAGCAACTTCAGTTGTTCAGCGGTTTCGATGCCCTCCGCCGTCACGGTGAGTGCCAGTGCACGCCCAAGGCCGACGATGGCCTGGATAATTGCTTTGTCATCCTCGCTTTCATCAAGCCTGTTCAAAAAGCTGCGATCTATCTTCAGGCCATCGAAAGGAAACGCGCGCAGGTAGCTCAGCGAAGAATACCCGGTGCCGAAATCGTCCATCGCTATGCGCACGCCAAGACGTTTCAGAGTGCGCATGATTTCCAGCGCGCCCGAAGCATCTTCGAGCATGACGCTCTCGGTAATTTCCAGCTCTACGCGGGCGGGGTCGATGCCAGAGTCGTCGAGCGATTGCTGAATGCGCTCGACCAGATTGCCCTGTTTGAACTCGGTCGGTGACAGGTTGACGGAGACGAACAGACTCTCCGGCCATTGCGCGGCGCTTGTGCAGGCGGTATTGAGCACCCAGTTGCTCAAGGCGAGTATCAGCCCTGACTCTTCGGCAATGGGGATGAAGGTGTCGGGCGGTATCAAGCCGTGATCGGGATGTTTCCAGCGTACCAAGGCTTCGGCGCCGACCATTTTTCCGTCGGCAATCCGATAGCGGGGCTGGAAATGCAGCCGCAGTTCGCCGTGCTTGATCGCGAAACGCAGATCGTTTTCCAGACGACGACGCTCAATGATCTTGGCATTCATATCACCGGCATAAAAACGCCAGGTGTTACGACCCGCGGCCTTGGCCTCGTACAGAGCAATGTCCGCATAACGCAGCAGTTCGGCCGCTTTGCTTGCGTCGTTTGGCGCCATTGCGATGCCGATGCTGGCGCTGACAAACACTTCCTGCTCATCGATCGCGACCGGCCGCTCGATGGATTCGATCAGGCGGTGACAGAGTGCCTCGACTTCGTCCTGGGAACTGACGTCGGTGAGGATCAGCACAAACTCATCCCCGCCGACCCGGGCGACAAGGTCGCCGTGGCGTACACAATCAGCCAGGCGGCTCGACACTTCATTCAGAACAAGATCGCCAGCTGCGTGCCCAAGTAAGTCGTTGACCGGTTTGAACCGATCCAGGTCCAGGCTGAGCATGACCAGCGGTGAATCTTCGCTTGGCATTGCCTTGAGTTTACCGTCAAGAAACTCCTGCAGACGTGTCCTGTTGGGAAGCCCGGTCAGGGAGTCATGCTGGGACAGGAACTCGATGCGTCGACGGGCTTCGACTTCTTCCGTCACATCAGTGGCTGTACCCCGGAACCCTTTACAGGGCATGTCTCGGGCCGAGAGACGAGTGATTCGCTCACACCCCTGTGGATCCACGTAGCGACACTGGATAGTGATATCGGGACGCCGGTTCGGGAGGCTCAGCCACTGAGACAATGTGCCTGATTCAGTACCCAGCAGATCATCCATTGGCGCACCAATCCAGGCGTTCATAGAGAGCCCGGTGACGGCTTCAAATCGCTCCGACAGATAGGTGAAGCGCCAATTCGCATCGATTTCCCAGACCCAGTCCGAGCTGGCTTCAACCACATCGCGAAAACGCGCTTCGCTGGTGGCAAGGGCGTCCTGACTTTTCTGCAACGATGCGTAGCTGGCATCCAATGCAAGCGCAGCTGCGGTCGCGCGCCGCAAAATCACCCAGGTCATCAGGCACACCAACAACGCGGCGATGCCAATCAGTGGCAACCCTATTCCCAACAAGCGCAGACCCGGTCGGGACGAAATCCAATGCAATTTGCCGACGGTGCCGTCATCGCCCAAGGCAAAGAGCGACGTCGAGCCAACGTCATCGGCGGTGGCGACACGCAAGCCATTTACCCCGAAATCGTTGCCTATCGCCCGGAGTTTGGCGTCTTCCAGCATGTCCACGAAAATCAGCACCGACGGCAGTCGGTCATCCGCCGTCACGGTCGGATCGGTGCCCGGTGTAATAGCGGCGGCCGCGACGAGGGCCGGTACGCCGCCAATATTGACGAAGGCGGTGGTCGGCGTTTCCGATTCCGCGCCCGCACGAGCCTTGTCGAGAATCGAGTCAACGGAATGCCCAAGCCACTGGGCGAGCTCAACGGATTTCAGCTCTCCTTTGACGACCGAATAGACAGCGCGGTTGACGTCATTGACGACAAACAGGCCTTGGATGCCAAAATCCGCGTAAAGCGTGGAGCCAACGTTTTGTCGCACAAAGGCCCAATCGGGGTCGACTTGAGTGTGCAGGTGCTTGTATGCATCACCCCAAAATGCGTAATCCTTGACAGTCAGGCGCAGGGATTTTTCCAGTGATTGCACCGCTTTCTGCGTGTAGAAAGCACTTTCGGCCTCCTCCGTACGGTCTAAATCCCGGGCGAGAAAAACCAGTGAAACGCTGGCCAGCAGAAACACACCGGCCAGTAACCCCACAAATTTGAAAAGAGAGGCCCGAGCCAACGATACGCTTGTACGGTTGGAGAGGGAGGAAACGATAGAAGCGAGATTGTTCGGCATGATTTACCGCAGTTCGTTGGTGCAAGGCGCTTGCATACAACGCTATCGGCGGCGGAGGGAGAACTATGAGCGATCTCGTTTTCTACGTGGCGGTTTGCGACAGAAGGCTCTACTGCGGCTGAAACGTCTGAAGATACGCCAACAGATTGTCGACTTTTTCCGGATCGCTGAGCCCCCAGAAAATCATGCGGGTGCCAGGCACGACGGATTTTGGCGCTTCAAGGTAGGCAGTCAGGGTTTCGCGGGTCCAGACGATGCCGGCCGATTTCATGGCCTCGGAGTATTGGTAATCCGGGGTGCTGCCCGAATGACGGCCAAAAATGCCGTTGAGCTGCGGCCCGAATGAACCTCGCGCCGATTCGCCGACCTGATGGCAGCCGCCGCACAGGCGCGGGAACAATTTCGCGCCGGCTTCAGCGTCGCCGGCCGCGTGTGCTTGCGCACTGAACGCTCCAGCATTGAGCACCAGGGCGAAGGTGAGTAACGCGGCTTTCTTCATATAGGGTTCCGGATCAGAGGGTGTTCACGGCACAAGCTTTGCGGCGATTTCACCATGATCGTTTATCCTGTGCACCCCGAAATTTCACCGGAGACACCTGTGCCACCCCTGACCGCCCGCGAGGTTTACCAGCTATTGCGCGATGCCGCGCTGGAAGTCCGGCCGCTTAAGCGCCTCGACGAACAGCCCGAGCCTGGCCATGTGCACGTCGACCTCGAAGGCTGGCGCCTGAACCTCGGTTTCGAGGGCAATCGCCTGCGTCACTGCCTGCGCTGCCAAAGCCCGGACGGTCGCATGGGTGAGCCCGATAGCTGGCAACGTTACGGCACCGACCTGGTGAGCTTGCTCAGCACCTGGGAGCAGGCGCAAATTGAACGGCTGTGCACCGCAGTCACGCAGTAACGCCGTCAAAGCGCTGCAACGAAAACGCCGACAAGTCCAGGTCGCTGCTACCCCGCACACACCACTGCGCCAACGCCTCCCCCAGTGCAGCGGAATGTTTGAAGCCATGCCCGGAACAGGCGGACACCACCAGGGTATTTTTCAGTGAAGGATGCTCGTCGATGATGAAGTGGCTGTCCGGCGTCACGGTGTAGGCACACACCGCCGACTTGGCAACCCGCGAGCTGACACCGGCGATCTTGCCGCGCACGTGGGTGTCGAACATCTCCCGCGCTTCGGCGGCGCTGACGGTTCTGTCCAGGGTGTCGGGCGACGATTCTTCGCTGTATTGCTCGGTCGCGACCTTCAGGCTGTTCTCGCCCGGCAACGGTGGAAAGCCATAGCTCGCATCATCGTCTGCCCCTTGATGGCGGATGAACGTCGGCGAGACCGGCGCGAATTGCGCTGTTTCTTCCAGCTCAAACCAGAACAGCGTCTGACGACACACCCGCAGCAAACGGTCGAAGGGTGCGCCGAGCAAACCCTGGGACCACATGCCCGCGCTGATCACCACCTTGTCGGCAATGATCGTGCGCTGATCGGTCGTGACTGTGACGCCCTGCTCGTCCGAGCGGATCTGCGTGACGGTTTCCCCCTTGAGCAGTGTCGCGCCGAGTGCTTCGGCGAGCTGCAGCTGCACCGCAATGCAGCGCTCGGGCCGGACATAGCCGCCACTCGGTTCGAAGTAGCCGACCGCTGTGTCCAGCACCGGTGAAAACTGCGGGAAGCGCTGGCGAATCTGCTCGGCCGACAACCGCTCGTGTTCGATGCCGTGGGTTTGCGCCAAGTGCAGAGTGCGGTGGGTGAAGTCGCTGGCATCGTCAGCGTTGTAGTCAGGGCCCGAGGTCATGACCAGCACGCCACACTGTTCGAACAGCGACTCGCCGGACAGCGCTTCGAGCTCGCGCCAGATTCGGTGGGAATTGCGAACGATGGGCAGATAGGCGGCGCCCTCCCCGACCGAAAGCCGGGTGATGCGCGTGTCGCCGTGACTTGAACCTTGATCGTGGGGAGGATGGTGGCGGTCGACGCCGATCACATTGACGCCGGCTTTCGCCAGTTGATACAGCGTGGCGGCGCCCATCGCGCCCATGCCGAGAACCGCTACTTCACACCGATGTTCCATCCCTGCCCCCACCGAAAACCAGATGATTGAAAAGCCTCCAGCATAAGCGCTTCGTTCTGATTTTTCAGTGGCGGCACAGATGATCCAGGGACGGAGGCTTAAAAACGCGGTTGGGGGGGTTGATTTGGTACGGCGAGAGTCAGGAATTTGCTCGGATTTCATTAAGGTTTAAACATCGCCGGAAGGTGTCTGTTTAAGCGCGCTCAAGGTTACGTCCTGAAAGCTACAAAACCTTGCGCCGTTGCCTACGGCTACGCCAGAATCCGCCGGCTTGTGCGCCTGGGGGCTGCTCGGTAACTTGATTCCCGTCACTGCTCATCAGTGATCGGGTTTAGTCGCCCGGCTAAGGTAATGCGGTCGCACGAGCAACGTCAGGCAGGTATTCACCTGTACTTTATGGCAGCTGTGCGCATGGCGTCTTCGGACGCGCCGGATTTTTGCCTTTCCTTGCCGGTCGACTAACTTGCGCACGGCTGCCTCCCCTCGTTTAGTCGCGAGATGGTCGCAGCCCTACTACAAAAGGGAAGCACCTATGTTCAAAGTAACGCCGAACCCACCGGACACCGATCCGGCCTCCCCGTACGAACCCGATTCAAAGAAATTCCACGAGGCCGCCGAGCGAGCGCTCGACTACCACTTCCCGTCGAACGCCGACATCAAAGCCGCACCGCGAACCCGCAGCACCCTGTTTTCCGTTGACCCTGAGGCCACGGCTGAAACTTTGGCGGTGTATCTGGTCGAGACGTTGGCCTCGGTCGATGTGATGGTCCATCAGTTGGTGGATCATCTGGAGGGTGAATCGCGTTATGCCCTGCTGGGGATTTCCAACAGCATCATGGTCGCGGAGATCACGGCGAACCGGGTGTTGGATAAGATCGATACGCCGGCGTAGAGGCGGTCTGCTGTGCAGCGGTCCCTTTTATGGGGCCGCTTCGCGGCTCAGCGGGACGGTACGGCGTTCCGACAAGTTCCCTTGCCATAAAGGTGTTTCATGAAGGCACGCCATAGGCATTTACAAAGGAACAACATTTTTAGCCAGCCGCCGACCTTGGACTAACACAACTTCAAATTCAACCTTCTGGTCCTCATTGAGTGTCTCAAAAGGGGGCAATCGTATATCTGAAAAACGAACAAATGCATCTTCGCCACCATCATCGGGAGTGAGGAAGCCAAAACCTTTTTCACCATCAAACCACTTCACTGTTCCTTGCATTTTTTTTGCTCCGAATTGATTAGCTGCCATTCGTGGACACCCGCTCAGCTCTTTGCTGGCTTCGGTACAGGGATAGTTATCGCTTCGCATACGCCCCATGACTACTGTCAGAGTTGACAGTTTTTTAGCCTTTTTTTAAGTGCCGTACAGTCCAATCAGTCGCTCTGGATATATAGGCAGTGAACTTTTTTTCTCAGGCCCCTGTTGGAGGTTCACCCCAACTTTTCGATAGGCTTCAGGATTGGCTGTGGTTGACCCACCGCTATCGCGAGCAGGCTCGCTCCCACAGGAATTGTCCGATACGCCCGGGGCCATGAAAGCGCCGCCACTGGCCGCGACCCCTCCATTGCGCATACCATGCGCGACTCTAAAAAATTACAGATGGGCCCCCATGATCAAAGCCAGTCTGCGTAGCCACCTGACACTTTGGTTTGCCGGTTTGTCGCTGCTTACGCTGCTGAGCGTGGGTTTCTATGTCGGCCACATCGCCACCGAGCAGATGAAGCAGGCAAGCGGCAATGCGTTGTTGAGCACCGCCCGGTCTGCGGCCGAGCTGTTGGGCGCGCAATTGGGTGAACGTCAGCTCGAAGTGTCCCTGCTCAGTCGCGCCCCGCTGTTTCGGCGTGGCGACCTCGACGATCCAGACATCCTGTCGTCGATGGAGCTGCGTTCGCAGTCCCGCGCCGAATACGCGTGGATGGGCGTGGCGGACGCCGACGGGCGTGTGCACCAGGCCGTGAACAATCTTCTGGTCAATCAATCGGTAAAAGAACGCCCCTGGTTTCAGGCCGGGTTGCGCGGTGCCTATACCGGCGATCCTCACGAGGCGGTCTTGCTGGCAAAACTGTTGCCGGGCTCCAGCAATGGCGAGCCGCTGCGCTTCATCGATTTCGCCGCACCGATACGCAATGCCAATGGCCAAGTGATCGGCGTGCTGGGAGCGCATGCCCATTGGAGCTGGGTGACGCGCATTGTCGACGCGGCCGTATTGCACAAGGGTACGACGCCTGAAGTAGAAGCACTGATTGTCGACCACGACGGTAAAGTGCTGTACCCGGAACCCCTCATGGGGCAACAACTGACCAACATGCCGCCGCCTCAGGGAACCCATCCCGATACGCCGGGCTGGTCAGTGGGCAATGGCTACCTGACCAGCATTGTCGCGGTGCCGACATCCTCGAGTACGAACCTTGCGTGGTACATCGCTGTTCGACAGCCGCTGGACATCGCGCTTGAGCCGGCACGCGTCCTGTTTTACAAGTTGCTGTTGCTGGGCGTCATCGCCGCCATCGTGTTTGCGCTGGTGGCGTATTACCTGGCGCTGTACCTCAGCCGGCCGATAGAGCTGCTGGCCAAGTCGGCTCAACAAGTCCAGAACCAACAGCCCGGCGCGACGTTCCCCCGGGAACATTCAGTGCTGGAAATTGCCCAGCTTGGCCAGTCCCTTCAGGGCATGACTCAGTCCTTGCTCGGCAAGGAGCGCGAGTTGCAGGAGGCCAATGCCTCGCTGGAAGCCACCGTCGCCCAACGCACCGCCGCCCTCACCCAGGCCAATGCCGACTTGTTGAAACTGGCCACTCATGACGCGCTGACGGGCGTTTACAACCGGCGGCGGTTCGACGAGAAACTGGTCGAGTCCAGCCTGCTGTATCAACGCACCGGACGCCCGTTCGCGCTGCTGTTCATCGACGCCGACCACTTCAAGCAAATCAACGACACCCATGGTCATGCCATCGGCGATGAAGTGCTGCACCAACTGGCCCGCCTGATTCAGGACAACACCCGCGCCACGGATTTCGTGGCCCGCTACGGTGGCGAGGAATTTGCGGTTCTGTTGCCCGAAGTCGAGGAGCCCGAGAGTCCGGATATCGTCGCAGAAAAAATCCGCGCCGCGATCGCCGCCGCTACCTTTGTCTCGGTCGGTCAGGTCACGGTCAGTATCGGCATTGGCCTTGCCGAAGCATCCGATAGCAACGCTACAGCGCTGATCAATCGGGCGGATCAGCAGCTCTATCAGGCGAAACGGGCGGGAAGGAATCGGGTGTCTCGAAATGCTGGCGTTACTGAACGCCATTGACTGCCGCGATTTCTTGACTTCCTGAAACGGAAAAGCCTGGGGGAATCGTAATGTTTGGGGTGTTTTGGGGTTTGGGTACATATCCGGTTCTGCGGTAACGGCGGCTATTGGTTCCGCCCTGACGGCGGGTCACTTGGAGAAGCGCCAAGTAACCAAGCGCTTTTGCCCCTGACGTTCGGTGCCTCGCTAAGGCTCGGTATGCCCTCGCTCCGGTCCTGCTCCGTGGGCCCGCCGCCATCGGCCATCCATGGCCGGGGGCGGCTACCGCGGCATCCTTGCCGCGGTGCCCACTGCGCAGAACCTCCACTCGGCCTCACGAGGGGGCGTGCACCGCAAAAGCCAAAGCGAGGCGGCCTGCGGGCCGACCTGTTTGCTCAACGCTTGCGCGTCCTGATCGTTCCCATGCTCCGCGTGGGAATGCCGCCGGGGACGCTCTGCGTCCCGCTGTCGACACAGGGCTTGAGTCTTGCGCGATGGTGACGCGGAGCGTCACGGGATGCATTCCCACGCGGAGCGTGGGAACGATCAACAGCAACAGCATCGCGAGCAGGCTCACTCCCACATAAAGCAGATCGGCGCACCGCTGTTGCTCCTCACCACTCATCAGGCCGAGCGTTAGCTCGCCTTGCGCTTTTGATTTTGATCTTGATCTGCCCCGTCGGAAGGCCGAACGCAGGTTCTGCGCAGTGGGCAACCCGGCATGGATGCCGGGTTAGCCGCCCCCGGCCATGGATGGCCGATGGCGGCGGGCCCACGGAGCAGGACCGGAGTGAGGGAATGCCGAGCCTAGGCGAGGCACCGGACGTCAGGGGCGCAAGCGCTTGGTTACTTGGCGCTCTTCCAAGTAACCCGCCGTCAGGGCGGAACCAATAGCCGCCGTTACCGCAGAAACGGATATGTACCCAACCCCACAGTGCGCTTACTTGAGCGGTCTGGTACGAGAGGTATTGAGCGCAACAGCAGCCAAAATCAACGCTTTCAACGCCCCCTCATCAACCGGGTCACCTTCATGGATATCAATGGCCCGCCGGGTATTCCCTTCAAGGCTTGAATTGAACAAACCCGCAGGGTCTTCAAGCGAAGCGCCCTTGGCGAAGGTCATTTTCACAACCTGCTTGTAGGTCTCGCCGGTGCAGAGAATCCCGGCATGGGACCACACCGGAACGCCCCGCCACTTCCATTCCTCAACGACATCAGGGTCGGCCTGGTGGATAAGCGAGCGGACCCGAGCCAGCGTCTCGCCCCGCCAGTCATTCAACTCGCTGATTCTTGCGTCTATCAACCGAGAGGCAGAATCGTCCCCTTCTCCGACCATTGCGCCCTTCTTCATGTGAATACCAACTCCTTGAGGATGATTTTCGCCCGAATGAGAATAGTCGCCACACGTCCCTGGTTTGAGAATCGCTGACTGACGGCTTCCCTGCGCACCAAATGATCACACCGATTCCCTCCGCGCCCGCCTTGGTGCTAAATAGAGCGCTCAGGTTTAAGCCCAGACCCTGTCGCGTAATGCAGTGCAACGAGAACTGATATGAACACCCATTTTGAGATAAGCGATGCCCTCGCCCCCAAGACCCGGCGCGAGGCCAACATCGACCACAACGCCCTTCAGCCAGCGGTGGTGACAGCATGATCGAGGTCACCGAGGTTTCCATTGCCGAACTGCGCGCGGCGCTCGAATCCGGCCGGACCACGGCGGTTGAACTGGTCCAGGCCTATCTCGCCAGAATCGACGCCTACGACACCGCCCAAACGCCCACCGCACTCAACGCGGTGGTGGTTCGAAACCCCGACGCACTCAAGGAAGCCCAAGCCAGCGATGACCGTCGAGCCAAAGGCAAGACGCTCGGCCCGCTGGACGGCATTCCCTATACAGCCAAGGACAGTTATCTGGTGAAGGGGCTCACTGCCGCCTCCGGAAGTCCTGCGTTCAAAGACCTGATTGCCTACCGCGATGCGTTCACCATTGAACGTCTGCGTGCCGCCGGGGCGATTTGCCTGGGCAAGACCAATATGCCGCCGATGGCCAATGGCGGCATGCAACGCGGGGTCTACGGCCGCGCCGAGAGCCCGTACAACGCCGACTATCTGACGGCCCCGTTTGCGTCAGGCTCATCGAACGGTGCCGGCACCGCGACCGCCGCCAGCTTCGCCGCATTCGGCCTGGCCGAAGAGACTTGGTCGAGTGGACGCGGTCCGGCATCGAACAACGGCCTGTGCGCCTACACGCCGTCGCGCGGGGTGATCTCGGTGCGCGGCAACTGGCCGCTGACCCCGACGATGGACGTGGTCGTGCCGTACGCCCGAACCATGGCCGACCTGCTGGAAGTGCTCGACGTGGTGGTGGCGGATGACCCCGACACCCGTGGCGATCTGTGGCGGATGCAACCCTGGGTGCCGATCCCGAGTGTCGCCTCCGTGCGCCCCGCTTCCTATGCCGAACTGGCCGCGAACTCTGCTGCACTCGCCGGCAAGCGCTTCGGCGTCCCGCGCATGTACATCAACAAGGATCCGGATGCGGGCACCAGCGAATCGCCTGGCATCGGCGGCCCAACCGGGCAGAAAATCCACACCCGCCAAAGCGTGATCGGCCTGTGGGAGCAAGCGCGCAAGGCCCTCGAAGCCGCGGGCGCCGAAGTGGTCGAAGTCGATTTCCCGCTGGTTTCCAACTGCGAGGGCGATCGCCCCGGCGCGCCGACCGTGTTCACCCGCGGCCTGGTGTCCAAAGAGTTTCTGCATCATGAGTTGTGGGACCTGTCGGCCTGGGCGTTCGATGATTTTCTGCGGGCCAACGGCGATCCCAAACTCAACCGTTTGGCCGATGTCGACGGGCCGCTGATATTCCCGCACGACCCGGGCACGTTGCCCAACCGCGAAGACGACCTGGCGGCGGGCATGGACGAATACGTGAAGATGGCCCAGCGCGGTATCACCCCGTGGGACCAGATCAGCACAGTGCCGGACGGACTTCGCGGACTTGAAGAAACGCGGCGCATCGACCTTGAAGACTGGATGGATCGGTTGAAGCTCGATGCGGTGCTGTTCCCGACGGTGGCTGATGTCGGGCCGGCGAATGCCGATGTTGATCCGCAGTCTGCCGATATCGCCTGGAGCAACGGCGTGTGGGTCGCCAACGGCAACCTCGCCATCCGCCATCTGGGCGTGCCCACGGTCACGGTGCCGATGGGCGTAATGCCGGACATCGGCATGCCGGTCGGGCTGACGTTTGCCGGTCGGGCCTATGACGATTCGACGCTGCTGCGCTTTGCCTCGGCGTTCGAGTCGATGGGCAACCTGCGAATGATCCCGCCGCGCACCCCACCATTGCCGCGCAACCATCCGTAAAACAGCCGGGATTGGGGCCGCACAGCCACAATCCCGTCGCTCAACTGGCTCACCCTTTACTCTCACGACTCACAGGCGACGCTTTGCACGTCATTGCAAATGTGCGGCGCTTGCGACGTCTCCATCAGCAACTGATCCACGACCTGCGACAGCGCCGCCTGGACATCCTGCCCACTGTGCAAGGCGCGTTCGTAGACGCTGCGCTGCCGATCCGCACTGGTGCCCCTGCGCAGGATCCGGCGCGCCTGAGCAAACACATTCTCCACGCCCATATTACGCGCCGCATCGCCCAACACCTGCTGCGCCATGGACAGCCACTGCTCGGCGGAGAACGGTCGGTCATAGCCTTCGATGATGAAGGCTGCGTGGGCTCCAAACCGTTTGGCCCGCCACCGGTTTTCGCTGAGAACCCATCGCGACACGGGCGAATAGGTCGACCCGGGGCACGGTTGCTCAATGGCATAGGCCACCAGCAATCGAAAGAAAGACGCGATGCACAACACATCGTCCAGGCGTGGACAGGCGTCCGTGATGCGCATCTCCAACGTCGGATATTTCGCAGCCGGTCTTACTGACCACCAGCATTCGCCCGCCTGCTTGATGGTGCCAGTCTGGATCAGCAATCCGATGTAAGCGTCATAGGCTCGCTGATCTTCAAAGAACTCGGGAATGCCCATCCTCGGCCACTCGTCACAGGCTGTTTGCCGGTAACTCATGAAGCCGCTGTCGGCACCGTCCCAGAACGGTGAAGAACTGCTCAACGCCAACAACAACGGCATCCACGGCAAGACTTCGTTCATCACCTGAATACGGTCCAGGTGCGACGGCACTTCGACATGCACGTGCAGACCAGATAACAGGCTACGCCTGGCCACGCGCTGGAAGTCTTCAAACAGTTGAAGAAAGTGCGGTTGCCCGGTGGCCTGCTGCACACGCCAATCCGCCAAAGGGTGGCTGCCGACACTGATCAGTCCCAGGCCGTATTCCTCCAGGTTTTTTCGCAACGTGTGACGGGCCGCAGCGAGGTAATGCGCCGCTTCGGCAACGCCGGTAAAAATGGGCGAAGCGACTTCGATCTGGCCCTGGAACATCTCATAGGCAAAACAACTGCCCAGCGCAGCCTCACACGCCTGGATCGCAGCGACGGGAGGCTTGGCGGCCATACGCCGGGTGTTCAGGTCGGTGATGAAATATTCTTCTTCGATGCCGAAGTTCAGGTGGCTGTTCATCGCAATCCCGGCGTTGTTTTTGAATGGATCAACCGGCAACGGCATTGGTTCACAAGGATTGACATGAGGTACAGCCGCGAAACGCTTCAAGCGATTGGCCGAAGCGATTGCGAAAAAAACAACGAATTCAAAAGCCTGGGCACGCCAGTTAAACACTTTGAATTTTTTTTGACGCACTCACTCCTTTGTCTATGAGCATAAGGAGCGCCTCATGAACCGCACTGACCTTTTCATCATCGAATACAAGCTCCACGGGGAGCCGAAGTCTTTCATCATCCGGGCGAAAGAAATGAGCAACGCGCACGCATGGCACTGGGCAAGCTGTGATGCCGGATTGGCGCCCATCCCGAAACCCGGAAAACCACCCCTCAAGGTCGTGTCCAAACCCCAAGCTGAACGGTACGGCCTCACCGACGTGAAATGGCGCGCATCGGCAACGCTGGACTGGACAGAGGCGTCAACGCCTTGAGCAAATGCTGAGCCTAAAGTGGGAGCGAGCTTGCTCGCGATGGGGCCGGACCAGTCGCCGATGATGTTGAATGTACTGCCGCCATCGCGAGCAAGCTCGCTCCCACAGGTTCGCGGATTAGCACAGTCTCGCGTCAGCACCGAGCACGCTTGCGCACTTGATCTGGCTGTTGATCTGGCTTTTGATCTTGACCTGCCCCATCGGAAGGCCGAACGCAGGTTCTGCGCAGTGGGCAACCCGGCAGGGATGCCGGGTTAGCCGCCCCCGGCCATGGATGGCCGATGGCGGCGGGCCCACGGAGCAGGACCGGAGTGAGGGAATGCCGAGCCACAGCGAGGCACCGTACGTCAGGGGCGAAAGCGCTTGGTTACTTGGCGCTCTTCCAAGTAACCCGCCGTCAGGGCGGAACCAATACCAGCCATTACCGAAAAAACGGATATGCCCCCAAACCGCCGCCCACCACGCTTACAGCAACGAAAGCGTGTAGTTGACGATAAAGCGGTTCTGCTCAACATTCCGCCCAGCATCAGTATTCGACTTACCATTGCGCACACTAAAACCAAGCCCCTTGAGCGACCCCGATTGCAGCACATAATCAAGCGTCATATCCCGCTCCCACTCCGACTGATCACTGGCATTGCGCGCCTTGATATCCGTGCCCTTCAGATAAGCAATGGTCGCCTTCAAACCCGGCACCCCCAGCGGCGCAAAGTCATAACTGTACTGACCAAAATCAGTCTGCTCCCCAGCACGGGCAAAGTTCTGAATCATCCGGTCCGTCGGCAGATAGACACTACCGCCGCCCGCCCCTTTATCCACCAGGCTGCCCTGGTTGGGCTGAACAAAGTTGCTGCCGTCACCCACCCGCTGATGCCCCAGTGACACCGCGTGACCACTGTTGGCATAAGTGATCATCGCCACCCAAGTGTTGTTATCGATTTCACCGTTGTTGTCTTCGGTGTAACCCGACACGCGATAACCTTGTGCGCGACCTGCCGCGGTGCTGTTGGCACCGGTCGACGTGGTATGGAAGTAGCGCAGGTCGGTGGTGAAGGAGCTTTTGCCATCAATGGGCAGGATGTGCGTCAAGCCAAAGAAGTTCTGGTTATAGAAGTCTTCCAACTGCGCAAAGTAGTACTGCGCCTTCAGGTCCTTGGTGACGTTGTAGTCGCCGCCCGCGAAATAGAACTTGTTGCTGTCCTGGGTGCTGCCGGCCACCGACAGCCCTGTGCGATCAGTCGAGGCACGGCCGACCGCGTGTTCGAGCACGCCACTGGTCAGCATCAGGCCATCGATATCGGTCGACGTGACCTGGGCGCCAGTGAACGACTGCGGCAAGACACGCGCATCGTTGGCAATCAGGATCGGCAGTTTCGGCAGCAGTGTGCCGTAGCGAAACTCGGTCTTTGAAATACGCATCTTCGCGGTCGGGCCGAAGCTGCTCCAGGCGTCCACCGCGCCGTCGCCATCGGTGGGGATCATGCCGCTGCCGTTGTGACGTCCTGTGCCGCTGTCCAGCGTAATCCCAAGCAACGCCTGCGCATCGACCCCGAACCCGACCGTGCCTTGGGTAAACCCTGACTCGTAACGCAGCACAAACCCTTGCGCGGCCTCTTCGGTTTTCGAGGGCTCGGCCGCGCCGTCGCGGTTATCGCTGTTGAAATACAAGGTGCGCATCGACAGGCTAGCCTTGCTGTCCTCGAGAAAACCGTGGCCGGCAGAGTCGGCTGCCTGGGCGCACAGGGAACCGGTGGCCAACAACAGTGCGGTGGGGATTGCTCGCTTAAACATACGGTGCTCCGGGTGATTTTTTTATGATTGTTTTGTTGGTGAACGAGCGCCATCCTCCAGTGGCACCCAACACCGGCGCACACAATGACGCGCTCGATGGGTGACCATGAGCCTTGAGGAAAGCGATCGGAGTGTTCGGGTTAAATCAGGTAGGAAAGCCCTACGGTCAGCGCGAACGCCACCAGCGAAATGATGGTTTCGAGCACAGTCCAGGTCTTGAAGGTCTGGGCAACGGTCATGTTGAAGTATTCCTTGATCAACCAGAAACCGCCGTCGTTGACGTGGGAAAAGATAACCGACCCCGCGCCCGTCGCCAGCACCAACAGCTCCGGGTGCGGATAACCCAGACCAATGGCCACCGGCGCAACAATCCCCGAGGCGGTAGTCATCGCGACCGTGGCCGAACCGGTGGCGATGCGCATCAGCGCGGCGAACAGCCAGCCCATGATCAGCGGCGACAGGTGAAACTCATGGGCCAGGCTGACGATCTGGTCGGTGACCCCGGCGTCCACCAGAATCCGGTTCAAGCCGCCGCCGGCGCCGACCAGCAAGGTGATGCTGGCGGTCGGCGCCAGGCATTCGTTGGTGAACTTGAGGATCGACTCGCGGTTGAAGCCCTGGGCGATGCCCAGGGTCCAGAAGCTCAGCAAGGTCGCCAGCAACAGGGCGATCACCGAGTTGCCGATGAACAGCAGGAACTGGTTGAAACCGCTGCCCGGCGTGGAGATCAGGTTGGCCCAGCCGCCGATCAGCATCAGCACCACCGGCAACAAAATGGTCGCCATGGTGATGCCGAAGCCCGGCAGGCTGTCGCGCGGTTCGCGGTCGAGGAACTGGCGCTCCAGCGGGTTTTCCGCCGGCAGTTGAATGCGCGGCACGATGAACTTGGCGTACAGCGGCCCGGCGATGATCGCCGTCGGAATGCCGATCAAAATCGCATACATCAACGTCTGCCCCACCGACGCCCCATACACCTGCACCGCCAGCATCGCCGCCGGGTGCGGCGGCACCAAGGCGTGCACCACTGACAAGCCAGCAACCATCGGCAAACCGACCATCAGGATCGACACGCCAACGCGCCGCGCCACGGTGAACGCAATCGGCACCAGCAGCACAAAACCGACCTCGAAGAACAACGGCAGGCCGACCAGAAAGGCGATGCAGACCATCGCCCAGTGCGCGTTCTTCTCGCCGAACCGGTCGATCAGGGTCCGCGCCACCTGCTCGGCGCCGCCGGACTCGGCCATCATCTTGCCGAGCATGGTGCCCAGCGCCACCACCAGCGCAATGTGCCCCAGGGTCTTGCCGACGCCCGCCTCATAAGCGCCGACCACGCCAGACGCCGGCATCCCGGCCAGCAAGGCCAGGCCGATGGACACCAGGGTAATCACAATGAACGGATTGAGTCGGTAACGGGCGATCAGAACGATCAGCGCAATGATGGCGATGGCGGCATACACCAGCAGCCAATAGCCGAAGGACAGGGTCATGCGGTACTCCTCGAAAGGGTCACGTCGAATGGGTTGTGAAACTCATAAAACATTTCGAGGCGTGATTTTCAAACGAGGCGAAACTAATTTTCGTGCAGGGATAAGGCTTGTCGTGCAGAGGCATGAGCCGTCGGTGTTTTTGAAATTGGGTCAGGCGGATTTTCATCGCGCCTGACCCCAAACGTCAGGCTTTGGCGGCCATCGCGGTGACTTCGACGCGCATGCCTTCAACGGCCAGGGCGGCCACGCCCACCGCCGCCCGAACCGGCCACGGCTTGGCGAAGAAGCGCTTATAGACTTCGTTGAACGCGGCGCGGTCGGCCATGTCGGTGAGGTAGATGGTCAGGTGCAACACCCGGTCCATCGAACTGCCAGCGCGCTCCAGCGCGACCTTCAACGCCTGCAGCGTGCACTCGCTCTGCAAGGTGATGTCGCCCAGTTCCAGGCTGCCATCGGCGTGGGTCGGGATCTGCGTGGAGACCAACAGTCCACCGAAACCGGCAACGTCGGAAGAGATGGAGTCCGCATCGGGATCGGGGGTGAACGTGATGTCTTGGTTTGCCATGGGGATCTCTTGCTTGAGGGGGTAAAGGGGCGCTCAACGCCTTTTGCGCGGACAGTTTACAGTCCATACGCCGTGGCTGCCTCGACGCCATTCTCTGCTACTGTTTTCCAACCTCGTCCTGCTGAACTGGAAACGCTCTATGACAACGCTGACGCCTATGGATAACCCGACGCCGGAACCGCAATCGGTCGATAGCCCCATCACCCACAGTGCGATTTTCATCGTGGCGACGATAGCGCCGGGCAATGACGCGGCCAATCGCGTGCGGGCCTGGTGTGGCGATGTCGCGGGCCTGGTGCGCTCGGTGGGCAAACGTGTTCCCGCGGGCAATCTTTCGTGTATCTGCGGCTTTGGCGCGACCGCGTGGGACACCTTGTTCGGCAACCCGCGCCCGGCCGCGCTGCACCCGTTTCGCGAGTTCGGTCCGGCGGGACGTCGCGCACTGGCAACGCCCGGCGACCTCTTGCTGCACATTCGTGCCGAACAGATGGACCTGTGTTTCGAATTGGCCACGCAAATAATCGCCGCCTTGGGTGATGCGATTTCGGTCGTCGATGAAGTGCAGGGTTTTCGCTATTTCGACATGCGCAGCATCATCGGCTTTGTCGACGGCACCGAAAACCCGGTCGGGCGCAAGGCGGTCGACTTCACGATAGTGGGCAGTGAAGATCCGTCGTTCAGCGGCGGCAGCTATGTGCTGGTGCAGAAATACCTGCACAACATGACGGCCTGGAACACCCTGACGGTCGAAGCGCAGGAGCGGATTATCGGCCGTACCAAGCTGTCCGACATCGAACTCGATGACACGGTCAAACCGACCAACTCCCACAGCGCCCTGACCACGATCACCGAGGACGGGCAAGAAGTGAAAATCCTGCGCGACAACATGCCATTCGGCCGGCCGGGCGCGGGCGAATTCGGCACCTACTTCATCGGCTATGCGCGCTCGCCGAGCCCTCTGGAGCTGATGCTCGAAAATATGTTCGTCGGCAGGCCGCCAGGCAATTATGACCGCTTGCTTGATTTCAGCACGGCAGTGACGGGAGGCCTGTTTTTCGTGCCTTCAGCCGACCTGCTGGAAGCGCTGGCGGACCGTGAGCTTTAAGGGCGACCGTCGGTAAACAAATCTCGAACTCGCGCCATGCCGTTGCGTCCAACGTGTAGGTCAACGGAGGTAGGCAAGATGAACAACGATGACAGTATCGATGACGTTGAAAAGGCGCTGAAGGACAAAGAAGCCAAAGAGGCCAATAACCCCGCTTCCACTCATAACCAGGAGCAGGAAGCCGAGGAGCTGCGCCGAAAAGTAGCGGAGATAGAGCGCAAAGTCGCCGACGGGAACTAGCAATACGCCTGATGGCCGCCTCCGCTGACTGCTTTAGAGAGTCATGCACGTTCAGCGGAGGTGGCCGTGTTGCCTAGTTCGGGTCCAGCAACCCGCCGCTCCAGTGGCGCGACATCCGGCTGCCGGTGAATTTCGCCACCACCATGCCTTGGGACACTAGCCGATCCCGATAGCGCGTCACCATCCGTCCGGCCTGCTCGGCCACCAGCACCACTTCGGAAGACGGATCGCCGGGGCGGCGCAGAATCCGCGCAAACCGCTGGCCTTCTTCGACGAAATCCCCCAGTTCCTTTTCAAAGATCAATACCCCGGGCTGCGGCGCGAGGATGGTTTCCATGTGGCCCATTTCCATCGCCTCGACGGGCCAGTCGCCTGGCGCAAGCGCTTCGTCGATAACCCCGCAACTGCACAGCCAGACGTACAAACCCTGGGCATCCTGCTCGGCAAAGCGATCGCTGACATCGCCCTGCCCGCGCAATTCCAGGGTCGCGGCCATGCGCCCATCGGTGACGCCATCGCGCAGCCACGGCGCAATGATGGTTTCTTCGAAGGAGCCATCGCCGCCCTCGTCCCAGATGATCGCCACGTCCATCTTCAGCGCCGCCGCCAGTTGCCGGCCACGGGGCCAGAAACTGCGGTGTACGTAGAGGTACGGCAGCGCCTCGTCATCGGTGTGCAGGTCGAGCATCAGATCTGCCGAGGACGCCAGTTGCACCAGTTTTTTTTGCCATTCCTGGACGTTGGTCGACGGCCGCTGCAGCGCGGCCGACTGATCGAATGCGCGGTTGAAGTTATGCCCGGTGGCGTCGTGAAAACGCCCCAGGATCCGCCCCTGGCGAAACTGCCCGATGCCCAGTGGATTGGCCTGCGGCACCACCGTCACCTGGCCCTTGAGCCGGCCTTCGGCCTCGGCCACTTGCAGGCGCTGCATCAACAGGTGCAGCACCAGCATCCCGGCGATTTCATCGGCGTGCACCCCGGCCTGCAAATGCACGTTCGGCCCGCTGCCATCGCCCTCGAAACGCCAGACGCCGACCGGCATCGCGTCACCGTTGTTGTTGCGCACACTGAACGAAATATCCTGCGCCATTGGCCCACCCTCCCCGTCATGAACCGTTAAAAACCGATGCATCGCCACGGCCGGAACTGGAGATTGAACGCACGTTCAACTAAGCTCGCCAACCTGGCACCGCATCCAAGGAAATCCTTGTGACAACCCCTTCGCCGAAAAACCGCCGCGCCGAGCCCGACGAACGCCGCGAAATGCTGGTGGCCGCCACCTTGCGCTGCCTGGCCCGTGACGGGCACGCCGGGATTTCCGTGCGCCGCATCGCCACCGAGGCCGGTGTGTCCGTGGGTTTGCTCAACCATCATTTCGGCAGCATCGATGCCTTGATCGCCGACACCTACCAGAAGATCGCCAGCGAGCTGACCACCGCCCTGCTCCAGGAAATCCAGCAGGCCGGCACCCCGGCCGAAAAGATGGATGCGTTTCTCACCGGGTCTTTTTCGCCGCGGGTCATGGACCCGCAACTGCTGGGTGTCTGGGTGGTGTTCTGGAGCCTGATTCGTCACTCCGAACACGTCAGCCAGTCCCACGAAAAAAGCTACCGCGCCTACCTCGACCTGCTCCGCCAATTGCTGGATGACATGGCGGCCAGCGAAGGTTTTGTGATCCACGACACCCGCCTGGCGGCCATCGGTCTGTCAGCGATGCTCGACGGACTCTGGATCGAGTGGTGCCTGAACCCCGAAACCTTCAGCCCCGCCAACGGCCTGCACATCTGCCGTTGCTGGATAAAGGGGTTGCGACACGGAGCATTCAGCACCGACGACGTCTTGTGAGGCATGGCGTCCGAAGATCATCGCCAGGGTGCCGCTGACGGCGATCAGCCCGGCACCGAACATCAGCGAAACATCCATCAGCGTGCCCCAGATCAGGCTCGACAACAGGAACGCCCAGATCAGCCCGGTGTATTCGAACGGTGCGAGCAAGGTCGCGGTGGCTCGCCGGAAACTGGCGAACAACAGGAATTGACCGATGCCGCCCACCAACCCGGCACCGAGCATCCCCAGCCAGGCCGGGGTCGGCGCCGGGGTGTGGGTCCAAGGCAACGCGACGGCCATGCACAGCACAAACACCACGTTGGTGATCAGCATCTGCTCCAGCACGGATGTCTGCTCGTCCACCTGGCGTAACTGAATGTAGGTAAATGCCCAGCACACCGCCGCCAGCAGCGTCAGCACGATCGGCAAGGGATCGGTGATGTTGCTCGGGCGACAGGCGATGACCACCCCGACGAATCCGAGGATCAGGGAAAACCACTGCCAGCCGCTCGCGCGTTCCTTGAGTATTACTGCCGCCAGCACCGTGACCATGATCGGCGCGGAAAAATACAGGGTGGTCATTTCCGCCAGCGACAGGTCACGGGCAGCCGTGTAGTAGAGCAGCCAGGCGACTATCGACAGCAAGCCGCGCACCACCAGCAAGCGTCGGCTCGGCGAGCGCCAGGCCCGCTGAACCAGGCGCAGACGCCCGGCCAACAGACAGGCGAGGACCACCACCAGGCCGCGCCAGAACAAAATGGTGACCACCGAATAGTCGGCCACCAGCCACTTGATCACGGCATCCTGCAACGCCAGGAACGCGTAACCCAAGGTGCACAGGCCAATGCCCTGCAACGATCGGTCGACGACTCCTGACGCATTCATTACACCGACCTGCGCACGGGCGTCCCGCGCCGTTCGGCAAAGGCAAACAGTGCCTCGATCAAGAACGTCAGGCAGACATACACCCCGGCCACCAGCAGCAGCGGCTCATAGACCTGAAGGGTTTGCGCCCGCACCACGTTGGCCGCGCCCAGCAGGTCGACAATCGCAATGGTCGAAGCCAGTGCCGTTGACTTGAGCAACATCACGGTCTCCCCGGCCAGGGTCGGCAACAACAAACGCAAGGCCCGAGGCAAGCGCACCCGCAGCAGCGACTGGCGCGGGGTCATGCCAAACGCCGAGGCGGCTTCCATCTCGCCCTTTGGCACCGCCAACAGGCCACCACGAATCACCTCACCTACATACGCGCCCACCGACAACACCAAGGCGAACACGATGTACCAGTAACCGTCACGCAAGTAAGGCCAGAGAAAACTGCCGCGTATCAGCGGGAACTGCGCAAACAGGCTGCCAAGCCCGTAGTAGAAAATGTAGATCTGGATCAGCAACGGCGTGCCACGCGTCACGCTGGTGTAGAACAGACTGACCTTGGCGATCACGGTGTTCTTCGAGATCCGCGCCAACGCCACCAGCACCGCCAGGACAAACCCCAAGGCACTGGAAATCAACAGGATGGTAATGGTCGTTTGCAACCCTCGGCCCAACAGTGCCGCGTATTCAACTATCCACGCTGGAATCATTTCATTCACTCAGCCAAAGGCATCCAGCGACGAATCCGTCGCTCAAGCCGTCCCGACAGGTAGTTGGACACCAGCGTCACCGCGTAATACATCGCCGCGGCCGTGAGGTAGAACAACAGATAGTGACGCGTGGAACCCGCGCCTTGCTTGGCGGTGTACAGCAGCTCGTTGGTGCCGACCACGCTGATCAAGGCGCTGTCCTTGATCAGGTTGATCCACAGGTTGGCCATCCCGGCCATCGCATACGGCGCCATGATCGGCAGCGTGACACGGCGGAACAGGCCAAAACCGCTCAGGCCGAACGCCTTCGCCGCTTCGATCTGGCCGAAGGGAATCGCCTGGATCGCCGCGCGGAAAATCTCCGAGGCGTAGGCGCCTTGCACCAGTCCCAGCACGACGATGGCAGCCAGCGGACCGCTGACGTTCACCGCGCCGTAACCCAGCTGCGCCATCAGCGAATTGAGGAGCATGGAGCCGACGTAGTACAGCAGCAGGATCAGCAGCAACTCGGGAACGGCACGGAACAACGTGGTGTAGCTGCGCATCAGTGCGGCGATCGGTTTGGGTGCGCCCAGTTTCAGACAGGCCACCACCAACCCGATGAACAGCCCGACCACGAAGGCCCCGGCCGATATCTGCAGGGTCATCCAGAGCCCCTTCAACAGCGCACCGCCCCATCCTTGTTCGCTGAAATTGATCAAATCGAACATTGCCGGCATTTCCGTCTCCAGTTAACGCAATCACTGCCTGACGCAATCCCCTGTGGGAGCGGGCTTGCTCGCGAAGGCGGTGGGTCAGGCGACATCATTGCTGAATGTCAGGCCGCCTTCGCGAGCAAGCCCGCTCCCACAGGTTCTGTGTTCAGGTCAGAACGCAGGTTTCACGCTGGTGCCGAAGTAGTGCTGGGACAGGTGGTCATAGTCTTTGCTGGCCAGCAACGAGGCGATCGCCGTGTCGAGTTTGGCCTTGAGCTCAGTGTCGTCCTTGCGCAGACCGGCGCCCACACCCTTGCCGAAGATCGGGTCGTATGGAACCGCGCCGAGGTACGCCAGGTCCTTGGCATCCGGCGTCTGCACGAAGGCCGCCATGGCCGTACCGTCAGCCATCATCAAGTCGATCCGGCCGGCAATCAGGTCGGCGTTGGCCGAATCCTGGGTGTCGTAATACTTAACGTCGGCAATCTTTTCGTAGTAGGTCTTGAGGAAGCTGGCGCTCACCGTCGAGTTCTGCACGCCGATGGTTTTGCCCTTGAGGTCATCCGGGTATTTTTTCACCGACGTGCCCTTCGGCCCGACAAGCGCGACCACCGAATCGTAATAGGCCTTGCTGAACGCGATCTGTTTTTCCCGTTCTTCGGTCACCGACATCGAGGAGAAAATCACGTCGATCTTCTTCGACAGCAGCGAGGGAATGATGCCGTCCCACGCCACTTCCTTGATCTCGCACTCGGCTTTCATTTCGCTGCACAGCTTGTGGATCAGGTCGACTTCAAAGCCTTTCCATTCCCCGTTGGCCTGCTTCTCGGTGTACGGCGGATAAGGTTCGGCCGCGACCGCGAACCTGATCGGCTGGGCCTGGGCCGCGCTCATCCCGGCCAGCAATACGCAGGCCACGCCCGTGAACCAGTTTGCCAAACGTCGATTTCCCATGATTTTTCCCCGTCTTTTTATGATGTATTAGCGAGTCTGATGAGCGTTGACGAATTGTCGGCAACGCTCGCTGCGTGGGTGTACGAACACTTCATCCGGCGAACCGGTTTCCTCGATCAGGCCTTGGTGCAAGTAGGCGACTTTGGAAGAGACATCGCGGGCGAAGGCCATTTCATGGGTCACCAGGATCATGGTCCGGCCTTCTTCCGCGAGGGAGCGGATCACCCGCAGCACTTCGCCGACCAGTTCCGGGTCGAGTGCCGAGGTGGGTTCATCGAACAGCATGACCTTGGGCCGCATGGCCAGGGCCCGGGCGATGGCCACCCGTTGTTGCTGTCCCCCGGAGAGAAACGCCGGGTACTCGTTGCGCTTGGCCGCAAGTCCGACGCGTTCAAGCAAGGCTTCGGCCCGTTCAGTGGCCTCCGCACGGCTTTCACGCAAGACCTGGGTCGGCGCTTCGATGAGGTTTTCCAGCACCGTGCGATGGGGCCAGAGATTGAAATTCTGGAACACCATGCCCAGGCTCGAACGAATCCGGACCAGTTGCTTGGCGTCGGATACCAGCGGAGCGCCAGGACGGTCGAAGTTCAGGTGGATGCTCTCGCCGTCCACCAGAATGCGTCCCTGGTCCGGCACTTCGAGCATGTTGATGCAGCGCAGCAAGGTGCTTTTGCCCGAGCCGCTGGCACCAATCAACGAAATCACATCGCCTTCGCGGGCGGTCAGGGAAACGCCTTTGAGCACCTCGATATTGCCGAAGCGTTTATGTAGGCCGTCGACTTCGATCATGGTCTTGGCGGCGACCGGTTCAACCGGCGCCTGGCAAGTGACACGGCTGATCACCGGCCTTGGCGCTTCGCCTTGCAACACCAGGACAAAATCGCGGATACGCTGGCAGGCCTGGGCCAGGCGCTCTTCACCGAGGGTGAACGAGAGCCGCACAAAGCCTTGCGCCGGTTCGCCAAACGCGGCGGCGTCCAGCACCGAGACGTGTGCTTCGCGCAACAGGCGCCAGGCAAATTCCAGGGAGGTCAGCCCGGTGGCGCGCACGTCCACCAGCACGAACATGCCGGCGTCGGGGTTGAGCACCGAAATGCCCGGGCAATCCGACAGGCTGGTCACCACCAGATCGCGGCGAAGACGATAGATTTCGCGCATGCCATGGGTCACGTCTGAATGGGCCTGCACCGCTTTGAGCGCGGCTTCCATGACGAACCCCGGCAAGCCGTAAAGCATGCTCAGCACCAGGGTTTCGGCGTGCGCGACCAGGCTTGGATCGGCGACGATCCAGCCGGTACGCCAGCCAGTCATCGCGTGGGATTTGGACAGACTGCCGATCACCACGCAGCGCTCGGCCATGCCCGGCAACGCCGCCAGGCTCAGGTGTTCACGCTCGAAGGCGAGGCTCTCATACACCTCGTCGACCACCACCCACAGGTCATGCTCGATGGCGAGTTCGGCGATGGCTTGCAGCTCTTCGCGGTTGAGCACCACGCCGGTGGGGTTGTTCGGGTTGGAGAAGAATATCGCCCGGGTTCGCGGGGTGATGGCCTTGGCCAGCACAGCGGCGTCGAGCCTGAAACCTTCGTCCGCCGAACACGGCACACGAACCAGCGTGGCGCCCGACGCCTTGAGCGTGGCCTCGTAGGTCACGTACATCGGGTCCAGGGCAATCACTTCGTCGCCGGTATTGAGCAGGCACATCGAGGTGATGAACAGCGCGTTCTGCGCCCCGGCCGCAATGATCACGTTTGACGCTTGCAGCTCACGGTCGAACAGTTGGCCGTAGCGAGCCGCAATGGCTTCGCGCAACGCCAGCCGACCGGCAATTTCGGTGTAGTGGGTGTCGCCCTCACGCAGCGCATGAATCGCGGCATCGGTGATGAAATCGGGGGTGGGAAAATCCGGGTCGCCGACACTGAGAATGATCACATCCTCGCCCCGGCGCTGGGCTTCGAAGGCTGCATTGTGAATATCCCAGGCGGCTACACCGTCGCCTGAAATCCGCTCAACAAAGGGTGAAAACCGCATGCCAGTGCCTCGTTCGAATAGAAGAAACGCAAGCCCGCGCAACCAGCCGGGGAGGTGGTCATCAACATAGTCGAAGCTGAACAGTCGTTCAACAGAAAAGTCGTGGTGCTTCGCGTTCGGTGTAAACAGGTCGTTTTTACGACAGTCGCGGCGTTTTTCAACGCTTGATCGCCTTGGACGACGCACAGTCAGGTGATCGACTAGTGCTCTTCTATTCCGGATACGGCGCACTGATCTCCAATACCGATGCAGCGAGCCAAGCCGACCGCATCGACGAATACTTGTCGAAACTTGATTGCTAGCTATATGCCATCAGTTGATAATCCCGCCCCTCCTTAAACTCACGCAAGGAAATGCCGTGAAGAAATCTCTCCTGCTCGTCCCTGTTTTCGCTCTGCTGCTGCAAGGTTGTGGTGTAACCATGGCGCGTTATGAGCCGAGCTACGAAAACGTCCAACAGCTCAAGCAAACCCCGCCGCTGCAATCGATCAGCAACGCTCAGGTCAAAGCGGACTCCGGTCAGGGATCGCTGACGGTCCGGGCCAATCCGATCAGCTCACCGAGCGGCAGCATCACGCAGCATATTCAGGATGCGATTACCGAAGAACTGGGTCGGGCGGGACTGTTGAATGCTCATGCGCAGCGGCATCTGGATGTATTGGTGGTCAAGAATGAGCTGACCGCAGGCATGGGAACGGGCACGGGCCAGCTGGCGGCGCGTTTTACGCTGCTCAAGGACAATGAGGTGGTTTATGACGCGACCAAAGATGTCAGCCGCCAGTGGGACAGTAGCTTTTTCGGTGCCATTGCGATCCCGAATGCCGCTAACGCTTACAACCCGATGGTTCGTGATTTGCTGAAGGCGTTGTACAGCGACCCGAAGTTCATTCAAGCCCTCAAGTAAGGGCAAAACAGGAGCCGCTTTTGCGGCTCCTGTCGTGATGTCGTGATCAGGCCCGAGGCACGTAGGCATCAAGAGCCGAATATTTCAGGCTTTTGCTATCGACCATCTGCTTGAGCAGGGAATTGACCTGACGGCTGAAGGTGTCGTTGATTGCCTCTTTCGGGGTGTTAGCCATCAACGGCACGAACCAGATGCCAATCCAGGTATTGATCCCGTCATGGTTGCTCGTGTTAGTCAGGGTCTGCCCCTGCGAATCGAGCGTCTCGAGGCTCATGGTGTATTGGTCCGTCGCCAGCGCCGGGATAACGGTGAACGTCAAACCACTGATAAATGCCATGACCATCTGACCACCACCCGGTGGATGGTTATAAACCTTCAAACGCAGTTTGTAGTCACCTGGCTGTTTCTGGAACTCGTCCAGCGTGACGCGGCCGAAAAGACCGGAATCGGTCAGCACTTTTTGCAGTTCAGGCTTCAACATGTCGCGTGCTTGCGGCATTTCAACGGCCGAAGCGCTTTTTGGCTCGCCTTGATAGAAATCGAAGTCCACATAGACGTTCGGTTTGTTCGAATAGCTGGACATTGACGGCAGGCTGACCGGAGCAACTTCATCTTTGGTGAAGCTGGCGCAACCACTTAGGCCGAGTACCAAGGCCAACCCTAGACATTTCCCAAACTGCATGACGACTCCCTTTAATAATGGCACAGCGCCTCCATACCGGAGAGCGGGTCGCGGATTTTAGAGAGTTGCAGGCAATATTAAAAGGCCACCACTGAAAAAGAGATCAACCCCAGTCCGTACGAATGCGACGGCCTTTTCGCGTAACGCCCATGCAGTCCCACCTCGACGGTGAGGGCCGCCCCCCTGTGCGGCACTGGATCGAACTGGTCGAAGCCGCAATGCCTGAACTGAGGCAAAAGCAGACCCTGTAGGAGTGAGCCTGCTCGCGATAGCGGTGGATCAGTCGACATCATTGCTCAATGACAGTCCGCTATCGCGAGCAAGCTCGCTCCCACAGGGGACTAGAGAGTTAAATTCGCGGGCCTTTTTTCACTTGCGCGCCAATTTGAACCGCACGCAATCCTCATAAAAATTTTTCCGCACGTCCGCTGGCTTGTACCGCGATTTGCTGTCGTAGGTTTGCTCGGTGATGCCCATCGCCATCATCCGCATCCACGCCTTGTCGAATTTGTAGGCCTGTATCTTCTGACGAGCGGCATACAGCGAAACCCCGGCCAGCTTGAGTTCCTGGGCCCTCGCCGCCGTTCCTGCGCCCCAACTGCACATAAACCGGTCATTGGACGCCAGCTCTTTAGCCTGGGCAGAGAGTGCAACGCTCGCCAGGGCGAACGAGATCATCGTGACAAATACACTTCGCAATTCCATTCACCTAACCACCTGAAAGTGAAGTGATTTTGGCGATAGTTTGGCGACTTGGGGGCCAGCAGTTTGCCTTTTCTGCGCCTTGAGGATCGACCGGATAAACCGGGCCGGCATCGATTGATCAATAAATCCGCGCGCCTCGTTTTGATACGTTTATTTTCACGATATTGATTTATGAAACAATACGTGTCATTTATAGCCTCACAAAATTCATCAGGACTGATCCACCGCCAGCCCGGACGGCACCAAACCAGCACCCTCCCAATGCCCCCCAGGAGTCAACAAAATGAACAAGACAGCACTTCTCGGCGCTCTGGCACTGTGCGCAGCAAGCTTTCTGGCACACGCCGAGGAAGACAGCCTGCGTATCGGTATCGAAGCCGCCTACCCGCCCTTCTCTTTCAAGACGCCCGAGGGCAACGTCAGTGGCTTCGACTACGACATCGGCAACGCACTGTGCGAAGAGATGAAAGTGAAATGCGAGTGGGTCATTCAGGAGTTCGACGGCATGATCCCGTCGCTCAAAGTGCGCAAGATCGATGCGGTGCTGTCGTCGATGTCAATCACTGAAGACCGCATGAAGTCGGTCGACTTCAGCAAAAAGTACTACCACACGCCGGGCAAGTTCGCGATGAAGGTCGGCAACGTGATCAACGACCCGCTGGTGGATCTCAAGGGCAAGAAAGTCGGTGTGCAACGCGCCTCGACTTACGACCGTTTCGCCACCGAGCAACTTGAAAAAGCCGGCGTCGAAGTGGTGCGCTACGGCTCACAAAACGAAGCCTTCCTTGACCTGGCGTCGGGTCGACTGGACGCCACGCTCGCCGACATCGTCGCCACCGACGAAAGCTTTATCAAAACCCCGGCGGGCAAGGGTTTCGCGCTGACCGGGCCGGACATCAATGACCCGAAATATTTCGGTCGGGGCGCCGGGATTGCGGTGCGTAAAGGCGACAGCGCGAACGCTGCACGCCTCAGTGCGGCGATTGACGCGATCCGCGCCAATGGCAAGTACCAGCAAGTGATGGCCAAGTATTTCGCCTTCGATATCTACGGCGAATAAACCTTTATCTGTCATGCGGGCGCCCGCTCATCGCGGGCGCTTGGGACTTGTCTTGCGCGCTTCACGGCGCTTGCTTGAGGAACTTCATCATGCTTCACGGCTACGGATCGAGCATTCTCGATGGCGCCTGGCTGACCATTAACCTGGCCCTGACCTCCATGAGCATGGCGATTGCCTTGGGTCTGATTGGCGCCGCCTTTCGTTTGTCGCCGCTTAAATGGCTGGCGATGCTCGGCGAAGGCTATACCACGCTGATTCGCGGGATCCCTGACCTGATGTTGATCCTGCTGATTTTCTATGGCGGCCAGGACCTGGTGAACCGCATTGCCCTGGCACTCGGCTACACCCGATACATCGACATCAATCCCTTTGTCGCCGGCGTCTGCACCATGGGCTTTATTTTTGGTGCCTATCTCTCGGAAACCTTTCGCGGCGCCTTTATGGCGATTCCCAAAGGCCAGGGCGAGGCCGGCATGGCGTATGGCATGAGTGGCGCGCAGGTTTTCTGGCGGATTCTGGTGCCGCAGATGATTCGTTTCGCCATCCCCGGCTTCACCAACAACTGGCTGGTGCTGACCAAATCCACCGCGCTGATCTCGGTGATCGGCTTGCAGGACATGATGTTCAAGGCCAAAAACGCGGCGGACGCCACCCATGAACCGTTCACGTTTTTCCTTGCGGTGGCGGCGCTGTACCTGATGCTGACCAGCCTTTCATTGCTTGTGCTGCGCTATCTGGAAAAACACTACTCGGTCGGCATTAAAGCCGCCGAATTGTGATTGGGAGCAACCCCCATGATTCTCGACTACAACCTGATCTGGGAAAACCTGCCGCTGTATTTCAATGGCGCCTTGTTGACCCTCAAAGTGCTGCTGATTTCCCTGGCTTTTGGCATGGTGCTGGCGATCCCCTTGGCGCTGATGCGGGTGTCCCGCTCGCCACTGATCAACTTCCCTGCCTGGCTCTACACCTACGTGATTCGCGGCACGCCGATGCTGGTGCAATTGTTCCTGATCTATTACGGCCTGGCGCAGTTCGCAGCGGTCCGTGACAGTGCGCTCTGGCCGTACCTTTCCAGCGCAACGTTTTGCGCCTGCCTGGCCTTTGCGATCAATACCAGTGCCTACAGCGCGGAACTGTTGGCCGGCAGTTTGAAGGCCACCGCCCATGGCGAAATCGAAGCGGCCAAGGCCATGGGCATGTCGCGCTTCACGTTGTACCGCCGGATTCTCTTGCCGTCGGCCTTGCGCCGGGCACTGCCGCAGTACAGCAACGAAGTATTGATGATGCTGCAAACCACCAGCCTGGCCTCGATCGTCACGCTGGTGGACATCACCGGCGCGGCGCGGACGGTGAGCTCACGGTTCTATCTGCCGTTCGAAGCGTTCATCACCGCCGGCCTCATCTACCTTGCCCTGACCTTCATCCTGGTCCGTCTGTTCAAGCTGGCCGAGCGCCGCTGGCTGGCATACCTGGCACCGCGCAAGCACTAAGGAGCGCTTATGGAACACATTGAATACCTGTTGCCGTGGAGTGCTTCGGGCACGGAACGGCGGTTGTCGCTGTTTCGTTTTGGCAGCGGGCCGCGCAAAGCCTACATCCAGGCTTCCTTGCATGCCGACGAACTGCCGGGGATGCGCGTGGCGGTGGAACTCAAGCGGCAGCTGCGGCTGCTGGAAGAACAAGGTCGGCTGAACGGGGTGATCGAATTGGTGCCAATGGCCAATCCGATTGGTATCGCGCAGATGTTCCAGGCCACCCACCAGGGGCGTTTCGAATTCAACAGCGGCAAGAATTTCAACCGCGACTTCCCGGAACTGACCGAAGCCGTGGCGGCGTTGGTGAAAGGTCGACTGGGCGACAACGCCGACCTCAACACCGCGCTGATCCGCCGCGCCATGAGCGATGTCCTCGCCGACATGCCGCCAGCAAACTCGGAGCTCGATGGCCTGCGTCGCGTGCTGTTGCAGCATGCCTGCGACGCCGATCTGGTGCTGGACCTGCATTGCGACTTCGAGTCGATCATGCTGCTTTACGCCATGCCGCAACACTGGCCGCGCTTGCGTTCATTGGCCGCGCGCCTGGGTGCCGGCGCAACGCTCCTCGCCGAAGGTGCCGGTGGCAATGCCTTCGATGAAGCCTGCGCGGCCCCGTGGTTGCGTTTGGCCGAGCGGTTTCCTGAAGCCGCTATCCCGTTGGCGTGCGCCGCCACCACCATCGAATTGCGCGGCATGGCCGACACCGAGCGCGAGCAATGCAGCGACAGCGCCGACGCCATTCTGGGTTACCTCGCCGAGCAGGGCCTGATCAGCGGTGACTGGCCCGAAGCGCCCTTGACCTGCTGCGAAGCAACGCCCTTCGCCGGTACGCAGTACGCCTATGCGCCGCACCCCGGCGTGGTGAGTTTTCTGCAACCGTTGGGTGCCCAGGTCCGGGTCGGTGATCCACTGTTCGAAGTACTGGATCCGCTGACAGACCAGCACAGCATCGTGCGCGCCAGCACCGACGGCATCCTCTATGCCCGCGAACGCCTGCGTTTTGCCCAACCCGGTTTGTGGCTGGCCAAAGTCGCCGGCACCCGCCTAATTCGCCAGGGTCGCTTGCTCAGCGACTGACTCCAGAGAGTGACCAGCATGTACAAACTTGAAATCCAGAACCTGCATAAAAGCTACGGCACCCACCAAGTGCTCAAAGGTGTGTCCCTGGAGGCGAAAGCCGGTGACGTGATCAGCCTTATCGGCTCCAGCGGCTCCGGCAAAAGCACCTTCCTGCGCTGCATCAACCTGCTGGAACAACCGAACGCGGGCACTATCGTGCTCAATGGCGAACCGCTCAAGTTGATGCCCAACAAGCTCGGCGGTCTCAAGGCTGCCGAACCCAGGCAGTTGCAACGCATGCGTTCGCGCCTGTCGATGGTGTTTCAACACTTCAACCTGTGGTCGCACATGAGCGCCCTTGAAAATGTCATGGAAGCCCCGGTGCACGTGCTGGGAATGTCCAAAAAAGAGGCGCGCGAAAAGGCTGAACACTACCTGAACAAAGTCGGCGTCGCCCATCGCATGGACGCTTGGCCGGCGCATATGTCGGGCGGCGAGCAGCAGCGAGTGGCGATTGCCCGTGCGTTGGCCATGGAACCGGAAGTGATGCTGTTCGACGAACCGACCTCGGCCCTCGATCCCGAACTGGTCGGCGAAGTCCTCAAAGTCATGCAGGACCTCGCCCTCGAAGGCCGCACCATGGTGGTCGTGACCCATGAGATGGGCTTTGCCCGGGAAGTCTCCAATCAACTGGTGTTTCTGCACCAGGGCCAGGTCGAAGAGCGCGGCAACCCGCGTGAGGTGCTGGCCAACCCACAGTCCGAGCGCCTCCAGCAATTCCTGGCCGGCAGCTTGAAATAATCCGGCCGCCCCGCTCACCGACGGTTGGCTTCGGATACACTCCAGCCAACCTTATGCCCTCAGGAAATGTTGAGCCGGATATGCCGACCCCCTCGAAAAACACCACGGTCTATGCCGCGCCGGTGATGCGCAAACTGGCGGAAATCGTTGCCGATTTGCAGCCGTCCCTGCGCAAGGTGGCGGACTTTATCCTGCGTCACCCGCTCAAGGCCGCGACGCTGACGATCGAGGAGATGGCGCACGAAACATCCACCTCGCCTGCCGCGGTCAACCGGCTGGCCAAGGCGCTGAACCTGGGCGGCTACACCGGCATGAAGGCCGAGCTGGTCGCGACCTTGCAGCAGATGGTGTCGCCGGTCGACAAGCTGCGCAATGAACTGGCCCATCGCCCCGACGGTGCGTTTGGCCTGCATGAGCAAATCCAGAGCGCCAGCAGCAACCTTGCCACCGCGGCGACCAATAACCACGAAGACACCTTTGAAGCGTTCGTCACCCGGCTGACCACCGCCCGCAAAATCTACATCCTGGGCTTTGGCAACAGTGTGTACTTCGCCGGTCTCGCCGCCTCGACCCTGATGCCCTTCTGTGCGGACGCCACCGCCATCAGCATGGAGGGCGGCAACGAAAACGCCGCGTACCGCCTGGCCGCGATCACCGATCAGGATGTGTTGCTGGCGATTTCCCTGCCGCGCTACTCCCTCGACACCCTGCAACTCGCCCGTTTCGCCAACGAACGTGGTGCCTCGGTACTGGCCATCACCGATTCACCCGCCTCGCCGCTCACCAGCATTGCCGAACACACGCTGTTTGCCCCCGCCGACCATCCGGTGTTGACCAGTTCCAACATCGCGGTGCTCGCCTTGATCGAAGGCTTGGTGGCCGGTGTGATGGCGCGCAACAAAGAAGCCGTCAAGCTGGCGACCGAGCTGACTGAAAGCGTGATGGCTTACCTGCACATGCCCGCCAGCGGCAAATCCTCGAAAAAGTGATGGCGTTCGATTCGCCATCCATTGCCCGAGGCGTCTGGCGAGCGCAACCGGCGGTAACCATGACGTGCCTCAAAAAATCGCCAAACCGGCCAGACATGAATCGGCCAGAAGCGGGTGGCATGGTTTAAGATCATTCGAAGCCTCCTGCGGACTCGACGATCATTTCATGCGCTTAAACCTGAACGTTTCCATGCCCGCTTCACTGCCGATGGCGGCTCAACTGCGCCGCCTGTTCGCACGCCCTCTCCTGTTGCTGAGTATCGTCATGCCCGCCATGGCCGGCGCCGAGCCAAGGCCGGACAACATGGTGTATCTGCGTGCGATTGATCCGAGTATCGAGCAGGACATTCGCTACGCAGGCGCTCACAACTTCACCGGGCACCCGCTTGACGGCTATGCCGCGCCGGAATGCATGCTTTCGCTGGACACCGCCAAAGCCCTGTCCCGGGTACAAACCGCCCTGCAAAAACAAGGTTACGGCTTGAAGGTGTTCGACTGCTATCGGCCCAGCCGTGCCGTGGCCGATATGGCTCGCTTCGCCACTGAACCCGGTGATCCGCGCAAGGCCGAGTTCTACCCGCGCGTGGACAAGCAGGATTTCTGGCACCTGGGCTATGTGGCGCGGGTGTCGAATCACTCCAGAGGTTCGACCGTGGACCTGACACTGACCGGCCCGAACGCGCTGCCTGCCGACACCTGGACGCCCTCGGCCGCGCAAGTCGATTGCACCGCGCCCTACGGCCAGCGCTGGCACGACGGCGCACTCGATATGGGCACCGGGTTCGATTGTTTCGATGAGCGCGCGCATACCGCCAACCCGACGATCAATGCGCTCGCCAAAGAAAACCGCCAACGGCTCGGCAGCGCCATGGAAAAAGAGGGCTTTGCCGGATACTCCAAAGAATGGTGGCACTTCACTTACAGCGCAGAGGGCGCGCCCAAAACCGTGATGGATTTCCCCATCACACCGCTGACGTCCCGTGATGTGCTCGACAGCAGTCATCAATTGATCGTGGTCACCACCAAGAACTGGGACGACATCCAGGGCAGCGCCCAGCGTTATGAACGGGACGGGAACTCCTTTCGAAAAGTCGGTGACGGGTTTGCAGTGGTGGTCGGCAAAAACGGCCTGGCCTGGGGCAAGGGTCCGGGTAACGTCGAGCCTGTCGCAGGACCGGTCAAACGCGAAGGCGACGGCAAGGCACCGGCCGGGATATTCAGGCTCGGAACGGCCTTCGGCTATGACACGACGGCCGCGACAAAACTGCCTTACCTCGCACTGACGCCCACCACCGAATGCGTGGATGACAGCGCCTCCAGGCATTACAACGCACTGGTCGACGGCGCGGCGACGGCAAAGGACTGGAACAGCTCCGAACACATGCGCAGTGAGTCCGGCTATCGCCAGGGCATTTTCATCGAGCACAACACGCCAGCGTCCCCGGCCTCGGGGTCGTGCATCTTTCTCCATATCTGGCGCGGGCCCACCTCCCCGACGCTGGGCTGCACAGCGATGGACCCGGCGGATATTTCGCGGTTGTTCGACTGGCTGGACCCGGGTGAATCGCCGTTGCTGGTGCAAATGCCCGAGGCGCAATACGAGCAATTGCGTGAAGCCTGGAAGTTGCCGCCGCGTTGATGGGCCACCGACCAGGATTTGCTCAGCCCTTTTTCAAATCCAGGCAGTAGGTGTAATAACCGCTATCACGCACATAACCCAACGACTCATACAACCGTTGCGCCGGCAGGTTGTACGTGGCCGTTTCCAGCACCATGCCCTTGGCGCCGGTCGACACCGCGAAGGCTCGCGCAGCGTTCATCAGTGATCGCCCCACTCCCCGCCCCCGGGCTTCGGGAGCGGTGAACAGGTCGCTTAGCAGCCAGGTGCGATAGGCGTCGATGGAGGAAAACGTCGGATACAACTGGACAAAGCCCAGCGCCTTGCCGGTGGCGTCCTCGGCGAAAAAGATCGCCGATTCGTTCAGGGCAAGGCGTTCGGCAATGAAATCCCGGGACTGCGCCAGGTTGGAGGGCTGGCCGTAAAAACCTCGATACGCATCGAAGAGGCCGGCAATCTTGTCGACATGAATCGCTTCGGCGCGAACGATTTGAACAGCCATGCGGGTCTCCAAACGAGTGGGTTATTTCGGTTGCGCCACGGTGCGCAAATACGGTTTCACGGTTTTGAAGCCATCCGGGTATTTCTTCTTCGCGTCCTCGTCGGACACTGACGTCGGAATGATCACGTCCTCGCCCGGACGCCAGTTCACCGGGGTGGCAACGGTGTGCTTGGCGTTCAATTGCAGCGCATCGAGCAAGCGCAGTACCTCATCGAAGTTGCGCCCGGCACTCATCGGGTAGACCAGCATTGCCTTGACCTTTTTATCCGGCCCGATGATGAACACCGAACGCACCGTGGCGTTGTCCACGGCCGTGCGCGCGCCGCCACTGGCATTGGGATGGATCATGTCGTAGAGCTTGGCCACCACCAGGTTATCGTCGCCGATCATGGGGTAGTTGACCGCATGCCCCTGGGTCTCTTCGATGTCCTTGGCCCAGCTCGCATGATTACTGACCGGGTCGACACTGAGCCCGACGATCTTGGTGTTGCGTTTATCGAACTCCGGCTTGAGCCCTGCCATGTAACCGAGCTCAGTGGTGCACACCGGGGTGAAGTCCTTGGGATGCGAGAACAGGATCGCCCACTTATCGCCGATCCACTCATGGAAATGCAGCGTGCCTTCGGTGCTCTCGGCGGTAAAGTCCGGGGCTTCGTCGCCAATACGGATGGTCATGATCGTTCTCCTTACAGTGAGTTCGCAGGGAAGCCGTCAGAACGCGAAA
This sequence comes from Pseudomonas sp. JAI111, assembly GCF_024809425.1. Classification (NCBI taxonomy): domain Bacteria; kingdom Pseudomonadati; phylum Pseudomonadota; class Gammaproteobacteria; order Pseudomonadales; family Pseudomonadaceae; genus Pseudomonas; species Pseudomonas sp. JAI111. The sequence continues at coordinate 89,765 of NZ_JANUCB010000009.1, forward strand.
TGCTGCTTAGACGGTATTAAGGTTGGGTTAAACCCGTTAACGCGAATCAGTATAGGAGATGGTTCAAGACAAGGCGGTGACCCGGACATTCACCTTTGTCACGTGTGTCGATACCCCTATTTATACGAAATCCGGCAACAGTGTTTGTCCGGGAGGCGGCTGTTTGAGGGATGGCCAAACACCTAGCATTGCGTCTAACCAGAGAGCCAAAAGAGTCACTCTCAAGCGGCCCACTGGATCAACCCAAGACGAGAAGGTGAATGACATGAAAGCTTTGAAAATTGCGCTGTTCCTGGCGCTGGGCGGTTTAGGCGCACAGGCTTTTGCAGACAGCGGCCACTCAACGGCCGAAGCCGACAAAACAGCGGTTGAAAGTTACGTGTATGGCACGACGCTGGACATCAAGAAAATCATCGTGATCTCAGACATTCCCAACGAATGCGGGCCGGTTCCAGCGCAAATGACGTATGAAGACTCTCAGGGACAGCGTCACACCCTTCAGTACCAAGTGATGGGCACCGGATGTTCAAATGGTTGAATACAGTCAGGATGATGGAGGGTCGACACTCCATGCCTGCGCTGTCAGTGAAGTTGATTTTTTTTCGCCGAACCGACGATTTTTTCGTCGCTGGCCAACACGTCCGGGATGGAATGTTTAAGAAACTCCACCCAGGTCTTTATTTTTGCATCCACGAACTTTCGTGACGGGTAGATCGCATACAAATTCAGCTCTTCCAGATGGTGTTCGGGCAACACACGCATCAACGTGCCCGCTCTCAAGCCATCGACCGCAGAAGCAATAGGCTGAATGCCGATGCCCATGCCATTGGCAATCGCCACGGTCATGCCGTCGGCGGTATTGATGTGAAACGGTGATGACGACACGTTGACCGTCTCCACGCCTTCGGGCCCTTCCAGTACCCAGCTTTCAACCGGCATCACCGTGTTGACGATTTTCAAACAGTCATGGGCGGCCAGCGCCTGCGGTGTGTCAGGGTATCCGCGTTTCCTCAAGTAAGTCGGCGACGCGCAGAGAATGCTGTACGTAATGCCAAGCCGCTGCGCGACAAACCCTGAGTCGGGCAGGTCCCGAGCCAACACAATCGACATGTCATAGCCCTCTTCCAGCAGATCCGGCAGCCGGTTGGTCAGCGTCAGGTCAAACATCACCGAGGGGTGCGTCTCTCTGTATTTGGCAATCGCATCGATCACGTAGTGATTGCCCACCGCCGACATCGCATGGATTTTCAGCCGCCCCACCGGCAGCGTATGCGCCGTGCCCGCTTCCTGTTCCGCGTCACGTATCTCTTCCAGAATCCTCTCGCAGCGTTGCAAATAACGCAGGCCTGCTTCGGTCAATGCCAGGCGCCGGGTGGTGCGGTTGATCAACCGTGTTTGCAGCCTCGCTTCCAGGCTGGAGATTGCTTTGGAAACGTTCGTCGTGGTGGTGTCCAACACTTCAGCTGCGGCGGTAAAACTGCCACTTTGGGCCACCGCAACGAAAAAGCGCATGGTCTGGAAAACGTCCATCGTTTTCACCTCGGGAAAATAGAGAAACGGGGCGAACCTGTTGTCAGGCCGCCCCTGGATCATGTGCTGCCAAAAAATCCGGCGCTATTGATACGCAGGTTTCGGTTCATCACGACTGGCAACGCGCTGCTCGAACGCACCGACCGAATTACCGCCGAGCGCTACGTAGAGCTGCACCGTGTCGAGGTATTGCGCGGTTTTCACCTTGATTTGACCCAGCAATGCCTGCTCATAAGCACGCTCCGCTTCCAACACCTGGAGAACGCTGTTCTCGCCCTGCGCGTACGCTTGCTGGTTCAACTGAAAACTGCTTTCGGCCGCGCGTAACGCGTCTGCCTGCGCCAGGTTTTCCTCCGCGTCGTGGTTGATGGCCTGCAACGAGTCAGCGACCTGGCCGAACGACTGAATGACCGTTTGCTGGTAGCCGGCAAGCGTCGCCTTGTACCCGTCGACGGCCGCCTGACGTTCTGCCTTGAGCGTTCCGCCATCGAACAGCGGACCCGCGATCCCGGCCGCGAAACCCCAGAGCGCCGCCCCACCATTGCCTGAAGCGGCCTGTACCAGCGACGCCGACAGCGTGACATGTGGATAGAGATTAGCGGTTGCAACGCCTACTGCCGCGCTGGCCATGTGCAACTCGGCCTCCGCTTGCAATACGTCCGGCCGGCCGTGGGCCATTTCCGAAGGAACGTTGACGGGCACGTTTGCCGGCAACACGAACTCGGCAAAATCGAAGTCCGGCGCGATCCAGTCGCCAGGGCCTTTGCCGGTGAGAATCGACAACGCGTGGCGAGCGGCATCGCGCTGCTGGGCGAGCGGCGGCAACAGCGTGCGGTCCTGGGCAAGCCGAGTTTCGGCCAGCGAAACGTCGATCTGCGTGGTGGCGCCGCTGGCGTGTGCCCTGCGTACCAGCTCGAGGTTTTTCGTGTCATTGGCCAGCAACTTCTCGACTGCCGCCATCTGTGCGTTGGCGGACGCGACCAGCAACGCCTGACTCGCGACGTTGCCCGTCAAGGTCAAATAGGCCGCTTCGTAGCGATGCTTCTGCAGATCGGTAAACGCTTCTTGCTGTTCGACCAGGCGTTTGTTACCGCCGAATACATCGAGGTCGAAGCCAACCCGTGGGCCGATCGCATAGAAATTGGTGGTGGTTGGCTCCTTCGCGTTATGCACCCGTTGGCGACCCGCCTGGCCGCCAAAATCGACTTGCGGATACAGCGCACCTTGCGCCGCGGCTACCGAAGACGACGCTTGGCGGATGGTTGCGTCCGCGGCCACCAGCTCAAGATTGCCTTCGATGGCGCGGCGCACAACCTTGTCGAGCTTCGGCGACTGGAAAGCCGTCCACCAGTTGCCACTGACCTTCTGGCCAAGGGCAATGTGCTGTTCACCCGGCGTGTTGCCGCGCGGACCAAGGCGCTGCTCGGCCTGTTGGTCGTAGTGCTGCGACTGGCTCGGCGGTTGCATTTGATAGTCAGGGCCGACGGTGCAGGCGGTCAGGAATGCAAGGGCCGCCATCGCGCCGAACGTGGTTCTGAAGGTCTGTCTGTTGATGAAGCGTGCAGAGGATTTCATTGGGCATACTCCACGAAAACTATTGGGCCGAAACCGGCTTGCGAAGAAAGACAACCAGTGGACTCACCACCAGCATCGCCACCATCAAAATCTTGAATTGATCGATCACCGCGATGAACGCCGCTTGCCCTGTGATCATTTCGTTGAGCCCCGCCAGTGCTTGCAGGGATGTCGGCGCCGGGCGATACGGCGTCAGGTTGCTGGCCAGCGCCAAGTGCATCGCTTGCGTGTTGTTGAAGAAAAACAGCTGCACAATCGCCACGCCCAGCGTGCTGCCGTAGACCCGGAACAGATTGAAAATGCCGGTGCCTTCCGGGCGTAACGCAGGGTCGAGCGTGCTGAACGCGACTTTCGTCAGCGACGGCATCAACATGCCGATGCCGACGCCCTGGATCGCACCCGCCACAGCCACAGGCGACCAGTCCATCAGCGGCGAGTAACCGAGCATCAGCCAGTTGGCGTAAACCACCAGCGCCACACCCACCGCCACGAAAAACCGCCGGTCAAAGCGCTCTGGCACACGCCCCATCAGCAGAAACGCGCCGACCAGTCCAATGCCACGCGGGATCGTCAGGGACCCGGTGGTATCCGGCGGGTAACCGAGAATCTCGTCGAGCATCGGCGACGTCAGGGCCATGGTCGACAACAGTACAAAACCCACGGCGAAGAAGATCGTCGTCGACAACACGAAGTTACGGTCCTGGAACAAGCGCTTGTTGAGGAAATGCACCTTCGTGGTCAACACATGCACCGCGAACAGGTAGAGCCCCAGGGCGCAGCCGATGGCCTCCAGCCAGATTTCGGTCGAGGCGAACCAGTCCAGACGTTCGCCACGATCGAGCAGCATTTGCAGGCAGATCAAGCCCAGCGTGAAGCTGCCGAAGCCGAAGAAGTCGAACGACGGACGCTTCTCGGCCTTTTTCTCGACCTGCAACAGCGCGATCACCAGGCCGATAAACGCCGACAACGGAACGCTGATGTAGAAGATCGGGCGCCATCCGAAATGCTCGCCAATCCAGCCACCGATACTCGGGCCGCTGACGATGCCGAACAGCACGATGGCGGTCCAGGTCGCGCCAAATTTCGCGCGTTTTTCCAGCGCCAACGTCTCCATGGCAATCGCCATCGACAGCGGCGCCAGCACCCCACTCGCCAGGCCCTGGATAATCCGCGCGCCAATGAACTCCAGCGGCGTTGAGGCCTGGGTGGCAAGCAGCAACCCCAGGACGAAAAAGGCCAGCGCGGTTTGATAAACACGCTTGAGACCAAAGCGTCCGGCGAGCCATTGCGCAATCGGCAGGGTGATGGCGCTGGCCGCCAGGTACGAGGTGAAGATCCACCCCGCCTGGTCGTCGGTCATCGACAGGCTGCCCTGAATCAACCTGAGTACAGCGTTGGGAAGTGGCAGGCTCGCCGACTGCATATACGTCGCAAGCAGCGCGGCGAACCTTAACGCTCCCGCACCTTGAGGTCCGGCATGGTTGGCGTTCATCAGAAGTTACCCGCGGTCAACAATGCCTTGAGCGGATGCCACCAAGGTGTGCGAAAGCCGGTATCGACCTTGACCGTGGCGCTGGTGCCCGAGAACAGCGGCAAGGCGGGATCGGTTTCATCGAGTTCGAGCCGTACCGGAACACGCTGGACCACCTTGACCCAGTTGCCGGTGGCATTTTCCGGTGGCAGCAGGGCGAAGTCGGAGCCGGCCCCCGGGCTCATGCTGGTCACGTGGGCCTTGAAAACGTGATCGGGATAGGTGTCGATACTGACGGTCGCTTCCTGGCCGGGGCGCATATGGGTGACGTCCGTTTCGCGAAAGTTGGCCTCGACCCAGATCTCGTGATCGGACAACAACGCAAAGGCTGGCGCGCCGCTGTTGACGTAGTTGCCCACCTGCAAGTCGTCGACCTTGGCGACAGTGCCGTCGTCAGGCGCATACACCGTCGCGTACGAAAGGTAGAGCTGCGCCTCGTCGAGTTGCGCCTTGGCTTCGCGAACCGTCGGATGGGTGTCGACTTCAATCGTCGGATTGCCGTTCAGGGCAACCACGGTGCTGGCGATCTGTTGTTCGACAGACGCGATCCGTTGCCGGGCTACTTTAAGGTCGGTGTCGGCACGTTCGTAAATGGCGCGGGAGACGAACTCGGTCGCGACCAGCGCCTTCTTGCGGGCAAATTCGCGCTGATCGAAATCGGCCGACTCTTTGGCCGATTGCAGCTCAGCCTGCTGCTGGCGGTAGCTGGCCTTGAGCCCATCGATGCGCAGGCGCGCCACATTCAGCTGCGCTTCGGCGCGGTCAACGGCGATCTGCAGCGGTTTCGGATCGATCCGGAACAACACCTGGCCTTTGTGTACCCGCTGATTGTCCTCGACCGCGATTTCCACCACTTGCCCGGAAATGCGCGCGTTGATCGACGCTTTCGCCACTCGGGCGTAGGCGTTATCCGTCGAAATGAAAGCGGCGCCGGCATGATAGCGGGCGTATCCCAGCGCGGCGAAGATCACCGGCAAGCCGACCATCAGCCACGGTCGCAGTTTCTGTTTGAACGGTTTCTTGATGGGCGCCTGGCCAGGGTTCACGCCTGGGTGCTCGAAGCTCTGTGACGCCGGGATGTCGAACTGTTTAGTCATGATCGAATACACCTTTAACCGGGAAATCAGGCCGGCCAACACTGTGCCGGGCCGGACATCAATAGTTGCTGTGAGGAATCAAGCCCGAGCACGGACTGGAGGATCGCTCCGCCGCACCTGTTTCGTCGCCGCAACACTCAGTTCGAGCTCCGCTTCAACAAACCGTAAACCAAGGAATTTCTGGTTCCTTAATTTTGTGCGATGATGTAAGAATATCCCCACACCCACCTTCCACCAAGGATTTTGTACGACATGGCACAAAAAAAGATTAGCGAGGGAAAAGGCCGTGGCCGCCCTCGCGCCTACGACCCGCAAACCGCCCTGCAGCAAGCGCTTGGTGTATTCTGGAGCACCGGTTATTCAGGCGCCTCGCTGGATAGCATTGCCACCGCAGCCGGGATGAATCGCCCGAGCCTTTACGCGGCATTCGGTGATAAACACGCGCTGTACATCAAAGCGCTTGAGCAATACTGGGAATTTGCCGCAGCAGCGATGCACGAGGCGCTGACCGACACCCAGCTGCCCCTTCGCGATGCGTTGATGCGTTTCTACGAAGGGCAGCTGTCGATCTATTTCTCGGGTGATGGCCAACCGCGCGGCTGCTTTGCGATCGGCACGGCAACCACCGAAGCCGTCGAGGACCCGGAAATTCGTGAGGTACTTTCAGACCGGCTCAGCAGGCTCGACACCGATCTTGAAGTGCGCCTGCGAACGGCCATCGAGTCCGGCGAACTGAAAAGCGATGTCGACGCCGCCGCCCTCGCCGTCCTCGCCTCCTCCCTGCTGCACAGCATCTCGATCCGCGCGCGGGCAGGTAAATCCCGCGAAGAACTGACGGAACTGGCGCGCAACGCGGTCAGTGTGATCTGCGGTGTGTGAGGTTGATCGTGAGTGAAGGACTTGAAGACATTCTGGCCGAGCAGCTGGCGGTGATTTTTTGTGGGATCAATCCGGGCCTGACCGCCGCCGCTCAAGGGCATCACTTTGCCGGCAGGGGCAATCGCTTCTGGCGCACGCTGCACCTCGCCGGTTTTACACCTGAGGAAGTGCGCCCGGAAAACGATCGGACGATCTTGCAGTATCAGTGTGGGCTGACGGCCGTGGTTGAGCGGCCGACCGCTCGGGCGGATCAGTTGTCTGCGCATGAATTCACCGCAGCAGCGGCGGATTTCGAACGCAAGATCGAACGCTACGCACCGCGCTGTGTGGCGTTTCTCGGCAAAGCCGCTTATTGCGCGCTATCCGGCCAGCGGCAAATCAACTGGGGGCGACAATCCCAAACTTTTGGCAACGCGTCGGTCTGGGTCCTGCCCAATCCGAGTGGGCGAAATCGCGCGTTCACGCAGGATCAACTGGTGGATGCTTACCGCCAACTCCGCGGTGCGATGGGTTAGCCGGGGCCGCGAATGACCACCGCGCAAAACTTGCATTCAGCGGAGGTAGGCTAAGCTAAGAGCAGCTTATTGCTCACGATGCTCGCGTCTGCAGGTTTTGGTTTGTTCTGGAGAGCGTCTGCAACAGCTATCTCAGACAGGCCCAACCTATTCACGCAGGATTACGTGATGACCGAGCCCTTCCTCACTTTCGAGCAACTCAAGCGCGCTGCTGCCGCCGGCGAAATCGATACCGTTCTGGTGTGCATGGTCGACATGCAAGGCCGACTGGTCGGCAAGCGATTCCAGGTCGAGTTTTTCATCGACAGCGGACATGAAGAAACCCACTGCTGCAATTACCTGCTGGCCGACGACATCGACATGGAGCCCGTGCCGGGCTACGCCGCCGCCAGTTGGAGCAAAGGCTACGGCGACTTCGTGCTCAAGCCCGACATGGCCACGTTGCGCCGAGTGCCCTGGCTCGAATGCACGGCATTGGTCTTGTGTGATGTGCTCGATCATTACCATCGAAAGGACTTGCCCCACAGCCCGCGGGCCATCCTGAAAAAGCAGATCGAGCGCCTGCGTGAGCGCGGCTATACCGGCATGTTCGCCTCGGAACTGGAGTTCTACCTGTTCGACGAAAGCTACGAGGCCATCCACAAACGCAACTACCACAAGCCCAAGACCGCCGGCCACTACATCGAGGATTACAACATCCTCCAGACCACCCGCGAAGAGCCGGTGCTGCGGGCGATTCGCAAGCACCTGCAAGCCAGCGGCATCCCCGTGGAAAACTCCAAGGGTGAATGGGGGCCGGGGCAGGAAGAAATCAACATTCGCTATGCCGATGCGCTGACGATGGCCGATCACCACGTCATCATCAAGCACGCCTGCAAGGAAATCGCGCAACTGCAAGGCAAGGCGATCACCTTCATGGCCAAGTGGCGTTATGACGCCGCCGGTTCCAGCAGCCATATCCACAATTCACTGTGGGACAAGAACGGCAAGAAGCCGCTGTTCTTCGACGCCAAGGCTGAGTTCGGCATGTCGAAACTGATGCGCGCCTGGGTCGCCGGGCAGCTCAAATATGCCAACGACATCACCTGTTTTCTCGCGCCGTACATCAACTCCTATAAGCGCTTCCAGGCCGGCACCTTTGCGCCGACGCGGGCAGTCTGGAGCCGCGACAATCGCACCGCAGGCTTTCGCCTGTGCGCAGAAAGCAGCAAGTCCATCCGCATTGAATGCCGCATCGGTGGCGCCGACCTCAACCCTTACCTGGCCTTCGCCGCATTGATCGCGGCGGGCCTGGCCGGTATCGACGAGAAGCTCAATCTCGCGCCGCCCTTTGAAGGCGATGCCTACGTCGACGAACACTTGCCCGAAGTGTCGAAGACCTTGCGCGAAGCCTGCGCCGCGCTCAAGGGCTCGACGATGTTGCGCGAAGCGTTCGGCGATGAAGTGGTCGACCACTATGTGCACACCGCCGAATGGGAGCAGAAGGAATACGACCGGCGTATCACCGACTGGGAATTGCAGCGCGGCTTCGAGCGCTATTGAGGCGATCATGACTTCGATGATTCAACTCATCTCACCGGTCGATGGCCGGGTCTATGCCGAGCGCCATTGCGCCGATACCGTACAGATCGAGCAGGCGTTGACGGCTGCCGCAGCCGCCCAGGCGCAATGGAAACGCAGGCCACTGAACGAACGCGCGGCGTTTTGCAGCGCCGCCACGGACGCCATGCTGGCGATGAAGGACGAGATCGTGCCGGAGCTGGCCTGGCAGATGGGTCGCCCGGTGCGTTTTGGCGCCGGTGAACTGCGCGGTTTCGAAGAACGCGCCCGGCACATGATTGCCATCGCACCCAAAGTCCTGGCAACGATAGAGCCCACGCCGATCGCGGGGTTTCGCCGCTATATCAAACGTGATCCGCTGGGTACGGTGTTGGTCGTCGCCCCCTGGAATTACCCCTACCTGACGGCGGTGAATACGATCATTCCGGCGCTGATGGCCGGCAACAGCGTCATCCTCAAACACGCCTCGCAAACGCTGCTGGTGGGCGAACGGTTCGCCGAAGCCTTTCGCCGCGCCAATCTGCCCGAAGGCCTGTTTCAAAATTTACTGCTCGATCATCAGCAGACCGCGTCGATGATTGCCTCTGGACGCGTGCAGCAAGTGAACTTCACCGGCTCGGTTGCCGCCGGTAAGGCCATGGAAAACGCCGCCACGGGGCGATTCATCGGCGTCGGCCTGGAACTCGGCGGCAAAGACCCGGCCTACGTTCGCGCAGACGCGAACCTTGAACACGCAGTAGAAAACCTGGTGGATGGCAGCTTCTTCAACTCCGGGCAAAGCTGCTGCGCCGTTGAACGCATCTATGTTGATCAGAAAATCTACCCGGCCTTTGTCGAGCGATTCGTCGCCCTGACCAATCAATACGTGCTGGGCAATCCACTGGATCAAGCCACCACCCTCGGTCCGCTGGTGAACCCGGGCGCCGCCGAATTCGTCCGTGGCCAGATCGTCGATGCGCTGGCAAAAGGCGCCAAGGCCCTGATCGATCCGAAAGCCTTCCCCCTTGATGCGCCGGGCAGCGCCTACATGGCGCCTCAGGTATTGGTCGACGTCAGCCATGACATGTCGGTGATGCGCGAGGAAAGCTTTGGTCCGGTGGTCGGCATCATGCCGGTGGCCAGCGACGACGAAGCCATTGCCTTGATGAACGACAGTGAATTCGGCCTGAGCGCGTCCATCTGGACCCAAGACCTCGCTGCCGCCGAACGCCTGGGTGACCAGATCGACACCGGCACCGTGTTCATGAACCGCTGCGATTACCTGGACCCGGCCCTCGCCTGGACCGGGGTGAAGCACAGCGGGCGCGGCGTCACGCTGTCGTCCCTGGGCTACGAACACCTGACCCGAGCGAAATCCTTCCATCTTCGCCACGAGACCTGAGCCATGAGCCTGACCGGAAACTGGAACTACCCCACGAGCATTCGTTTCGGCGTCGGCCGCATCGCCGAACTGGCCGAAGTCTGTCGCAGCCAGGGTATCCAGCGACCGTTGCTGGTCACCGACAGCGGTCTGGCACGCGCTCCGATCACCATCGCGGCGGTCGACGCCTTGCGCGCGGCCGGCCTGGGTGTCGCGCTGTTTTGCGACCTCAAGCCCAATCCCGTCGAAGCCAACCTGGCCGGTGGGCTCGATGCCTGGCGCGCGGGCAAACACGATGGCGTGGTCGCGTTCGGCGGGGGCAGCGGCCTGGACATGGGCAAACTCATCGCCTTCATGAGCGGCCAGACCCGGCCGGTCTGGGATTTCGAAGACATCGGCGACTACTGGACCCGCGCCGACGAAAGCCGGATCGCCCCGGTCATCGCCGTGCCAACGACGGCGGGCACCGGTTCCGAAGTGGGCCGTGCGGCGGTGATCATCGACGAGCAAACCCACACCAAGCGCATCATCTTTCACCCGAAAATGATGCCGCGCGTGGTCATCAGCGACCCGGCCCTGACCGTCGGCATGCCGGCAAAAGTCACCGCCGGCACAGGCATGGATGCGTTGGCGCACTGCCTGGAATCCTACTGCGCCCCGGGTTTTCATCCGATGGCCGACGGCATCGCGGTGGAAGGCATACGTCTGGTGGCCAATGCCCTGGTGCGAGCGGTTCTTACGCCGTCCGACCTTGATGCACGCGCGCAAATGCTCGCCGCCGCGGCGATGGGCGCCACCGCTTTCCAGAAAGGTCTGGGCGGGATGCATGCCCTGTCGCATCCGGTGGGTGCGCTGTACGACACCCATCACGGCATGACCAACGCCACGTTCATGCCCTATGTCTTGAAGTTCAATCGCCCGGCCATCGAAGAGCGCATCACGCGCCTGGCGGCTTATCTGCGATTACCCTCGCCCGGCTTCGACAGCTTCCTGGCCTTCATTCTCAAGCTGCGCAAGGACATCGGTGTGCCGCACACGTTGATAGAACTGGGCGTGGATGATCGACAAGCCGACTTGATCGCGGACATGGCGATTGTCGATCCGTCTGCCGGCGGCAACCCGCTGCCATTGACGCGGGCCGGTGCCGCACAGATTTTCGACGCGGCGTATCACGGCCGTCTCTAGAGCCGTCGCCGTGCGGACAGGGTTGCAAAAAGGAGCAGTACGACAAGGGGTTGAAGACCAGGCCATCCGGGACCCCGGATGGATGCGTATCAAAACCTGAAGGGGCACACGACATGAAGCCAGCAAGCCCGCACGACGATGACGTCAAGGTGCTGCACAGCATGGGCTATGCCCAGCAGCTCTCGCGACGCATGGGCGTTTTCTCCAACTTCGCCATTTCCTTTTCGATCATCTGCATCCTCTCGGGTGGCATCAACTCACTTGCCCAAGGCACCTCGGGCGCGGGCGGCGCGTCCATCGGCATTGGCTGGCCAATCGGTTGCCTGATCTCCGGGGTCTTCGCCATGGCGATGGCGCAGATCTCCTCGGCCTACCCCACCGCTGGCGGCCTCTATCACTGGGGCTCGATTCTTGGTAACCGCTTCACCGGCTGGCTGACGGCCTGGTTCAACCTGTTGGGTCTGATCACCGTGCTTGGCGCGATCAACGTCGGGACGTATTACTTCTTTTTCGGCGCCTTCGGACCGGCATTGGGTATGGAAGACACCATCACGACACGGGTGATTTTCCTGGCGATCCTCACGGGCCTCCAGGCCTTGTGCAACCACCTGGGCATTGGCCTGACTGCGAAACTCACCGACTTCTCGGGGTACCTGATATTCGCCACCGCGCTCGCGCTAACCATCGTTTGCCTGATATCGGCGCCCAGTTATGAGTTCGCCCGGTTATGGACCTTCAGCAACTATTCCGGCGAGGCAGGCGGCAACGTCTGGCCGCAGGTGTCGAACAGCTGGGTGTTCATGCTCGGCCTGCTGTTGCCGATCTACACCATCACCGGCTACGACGCCTCCGCGCACACCTCGGAAGAGACACATAACGCGACGATGTCGGTGCCACGCGGCATGGTCACCTCAGTGGTCTGGTCGCTGCTGTTCGGCTGGCTCATGCTCTGCTCGTTTGTCCTGATGCTGCCGAGCATGGACGAGGCAGCCAAGCATGGCTGGACCGTGTTCTTCTGGGCGATGGACACCCAAGTCAACCCGACCGTAAAAACGGTGCTGTACGTGGCCATTTTCATCTCGCAAGTGCTTTGCGGACTGGCGACCGTAACCTCGGTCTCGCGCATGATCTTCGCGTTCTCCCGTGACGGCGGCCTGCCCTTCTCCAAGGCACTGTCCTCGGTTTCGCCAACCCTGCGCAGCCCGGTCGCAGCGATCTGGACCGGCGCCACGCTCGCGGTATTGTTCGACTGGGGATCGTCGGTGATATCGATCGGTGAAACGCCGGTCTACACCATCGTCGTATCCTGTACGGTGATCTTCCTGTTCTTCTCCTTCATCATCCCCATCGTGCTCGGCCTGTTCACCTACGGCACCTCGAAGTGGCCCACCATGGGGCCGTGGAACATGGGGCGATTCTGGTACACGGTGTTCGCCCTGCTCTCGGTCCTCTCGATGGTGATCATCTTCGTCATCGGCATCCAGCCACCCAACGAATGGGCGTTGTACATCACCATCGGCTTCCTGGTGCTGACCGCCATCGTCTGGTTCGGCTTCGAAGCCCGCCGCTTCCAGGGACCGCCAAAGGGCGATTTGATCGTCAGGCGCCAGGCAGAGATTGTCGCAGAGGAAGAGGCGCTGAACAGGCGCGCTGGAAGCTGATACTTGCGCCATAAAAAACGGGGCACTGAGCGTCCCGTTTTTTACACGGATCAAGTTCGAATCGTTATATACCCAAGCAACAAGGCTGGACGGTGATCAGCATAAAAAAGACTGGAAGAAGATTTTCGCATTCGAGTGACGTAACCCTCTACTTACTTACTGGTTCTCAAGCGCGTGAGCATTGGTAATCACAATGGCTTATACATAAACCGTAGGATCAGGGATTCAAGGGGTAATAAAAAAATAGAGGCCCAAGAAAACAATGCGATGTTATTGAGCTATACCCAATAGTCCCCCCACCGCACTTCTTCCATTATTGGAGGTTGGCAATGAAACCCTGTATCCCCCTGTCGGCACTCGTCATTACCGCTACTCTCTTCGGCTGCTCCAGTTCATCACACCAGTCAATGAATCTTCCTTTGGCAGCGACCCATAAAAACCCTGGTCATACAGCCACGACTACATTGACTGGCGAAGGCAATCAAACCAATTTTGATTTCTACATAACCGGCGTTCCAGACGGAACCATCTTGCCGCCGCGCCTCTACACCTTCATCAACAAGGGCAGCTGCCAGCAACCCGGGCCAGCCGCGTTCGCAATGAACGATAAGGTCAACACTGAGCCCAATGCAGGCACCGGTGGATGGACCTTTTACAGGAGCGCACCAATAACCTTGCCAGACCTGCTTTCCGGCAAGTACTCAGTTGTCGTGCGTACTTCACCCGAGGATGGCAGCGCTGATATTTTCTGCGGCGATATTGCACACGCGACTCGATGAACTTCCCGCGGTCAGTTTGAATCAAGTCGCGTTATAGGTGGCGATTGTATCCAAGGGTATTTATCCGGTTGTAATTCTGGCGTTACATATACCGGCAGAACAGTGCAATCGCCCCGTCCACTTGCCAAAACAGCACTAGACTCCTTCTTGCGCCTTAAACAGTGCACGATCATGTAACAGGGGGGAGGGAAATGATTCTGTACGCAGTACCTAGGCTAATTGCTCGGTGGTCAATGCACCATGGGTCAACATTGATGTGCACTCATCACCCGGTTGCCAACACCATGAAACAACGAGGAATTCTGATATGGAACAGCTATCGGATCGTTTCAAACTGTCTATAGTGTTTGCTGCGCTTTTGTCTTTGAACGGACTCGCCCACGCGGCTCAAACGGAAAAAACCAATATTCTGTTTATCGTCTCCGATGATACCGGCTATGGCGACCTGGGCCCTTACGGCGGTGGGGTCGGTCGAGGCATGCCGACGCCCAGCATCGATCAGCTGGCGGCAGAAGGGGTCACTTTTTACTCTTTTTATGCTCAGCCAAGCTGCACACCTGGTCGGGCGGCCATGCAAACCGGGCGTATTCCCAACCGTAGCGGCATGACCACTGTGGCGTTCCAGGGCCAGGGCGGCGGCTTGCCTGCAGCCGAGTGGACATTGGCATCGGTGTTGAAAACCGGTGGCTATGACACCTATTTCACCGGGAAATGGCATTTGGGCGAAGCCGATTATGCGCTGCCCAATGCGCAAGGTTATGACGTGATGAAATACGTCGGGCTATACCATCTCAACGCCTACACCTACGCTGACCCGACCTGGTTCCCGGACATGGACCCGGAAACCCGCGAGATGTTTCAGCGGGTGACCAAGGGCGCATTGTCCGGCAAGGCGGGTGAAAAACCGGTCGAGGAATTCAAGGTCAATGGTCAGTACGTGGACACGCCGGTTGTAGACGGCAAACCCGGCGTGGTCGGCATTCCGTTCTTTGACAACTACGTTGAGAAAGCTGCACTGGAGTTTCTCGACACGGCGGCCAAATCGGACAAGCCGTTTTTCATCAACGTCAACTTCATGAAAGTCCACCAGCCGAACATGCCGGCCCCGGAGTTCGTTCATAAGTCCATGTCCAAGTCCAAGTACGCCGATTCTATAGTCGAACTCGATACCCACATCGGACGCATCATGGACAAGCTCAAGGCGCTCGGGCTGGATAAGAACACTCTGGTGGTTTACACCACTGACAACGGAGCCTGGCAGGATGTTTACCCGGATGCTGGCTACACGCCGTTCCGGGGAACCAAAGGTACCGTGCGTGAGGGGGGTAACCGGGTACCGGCCATTGCCGTCTGGCCAGACAAGATCAAGCCGGACACAAAAAATCACGAGATTCTCGGTGGCCTGGATTTGATGGCAACCTTCGCCTCTGTTGCTGGCGTGAAGCTGCCGGAAAAAGACCGCGAGGGTCAGCCGATCATCTTCGACAGTTACGATATGACTCCAGTGCTCACTGGAACTGGCCCGTCTCCACGTAAGGAGTGGTTCTACTTTACCGAGAACGAGTTATCCCCGGGTGCGGCCCGAGTTGGAAACTACAAAGCCGTGTTCAACCTGCGCGGCGATGATGGTGCACAAACCGGTGGTCTGGCTGTCGACTCCAACCTGGGATGGAAAGGCGCAGAAAAGTATGTGGCCACTGTTCCGCAAGTCTTTGACTTGTGGCAAGACCCGCAGGAACGTTATGACCTCTTCATGAACAACTTCACCGAGCGTACCTGGACGATGGTGCCGATCACGAGCGCAATCATCAAATTGATGAAAACCTACGCGGATTACCCACCGCGCAAACTGCAAAGCATGGGTTATGACGGGCCGATCGAGCTGTCGCAATACCAGAAATTCCAGTACGTGCGTGACGTCCTGAAAAAAGAGGGTATCAACCTGCCGATGCCAGTGGGTAACTGATCAGGCAGACGAAACGTGGCGACTTCATCAGGGGTCGCCACTTCGCAACTTCGCTGTTTTTACGTTTGCGAGCAGCCATCACTCGTAACGGCTACAGATCCATCAGTGGGGCTGGAATCGACTGGGAACGGATGGTCGCCTGGTAGAACGCGGGAGAGGTCAAGCGCCGCACGGGTGAGGCCCACGCCAGGTGGCCACAACCTAATCAAAGAAGGCCAGGGTGCGAACTTCGATACTCTCGCGCGGCGGGGCTCCCGGCGGCGTATTGGGGTCCTGGAAGGCGGTATGGGGCGTGAAGCGGGCACGGCCGTCATGACGCGAGTCATACCCCTTGATCAGCAAGACTTCGTCACGGCGCATGTCCGGAAAATAGTACCAGCGCTGGTGCGGATTGTAGGCCAGGTGGTAGATCTCACCGATACGATCCGGATAGACCAGGTCGGTGGCCAGCAGGTCATTGGGGTCGAGCGTCGAGGCGTCCAGCACGGCCAGCGGCGAGCGCTTGACGGGTCCACTCATCGGGCGCCAGAGGTTGATCTGGGCCATCGACACCGCTGCCAGTGCGGCGGCCTGATCGCTGCCCAGCACGTCGCGGATACGCTCAGGCCCCGAGCGCTCGGTGTAGTCATTATGCACACGGCTGGCTGGGCCGCGAATATCCCGCCGCTCGGCGTCGCTGCGCCTAGTGTGGTCGAAGATGACGACCCGGCTCGCGCCCGTCAACTCCTTGATCAAGGCCTTGACCTCGTCATAGTAGACGCTTTCCACTGAGGTATCGTCGTAGAGGTCGTCGACCACCGTATCCCGCCGATGGAGTTCAAACCCCTGCTTGTCCAGAGAAAGGCTGTCTGCCAACGGACGACCGTTGTGTATCGTGACCTCGCGCTCCTCCTGCTCAGCAAAGTAGTGCGGTTCACTGTTACCGGTCAGAGCCTCGGTATGCACATAGGGCTTCGCATCGTGCTTGACCAGGTAGGTAAGTGTCGTGATGACGCTAGCGGGCATATCAGTTGTGCACTTCAAGTAACACCTCCCGGTCTGATGACCGCATCCGGCGTGGTGTCACCGTGGCGGCGCTGTAGCTTGTATGTAGACTGCCTTACTTTTAATCGTATGCCTTCGAACCAGAAAAGGGGACTCATTTATTTTCCTGCGCTACCGGCAGCTTCTGGTCGGTTTCGGCTTGTCGTGATAGGCAGAAAACGGCCAGAAGCGGACCTCAATGAGCAATACAAGAAGTAGCCATCGCGTAGATCTTGTCCCCTTGCCAACCAGGCACCGTGCAGATACTGTCCGCTTATGAATCAGCTACGCATTGCCACGACCACCACCACGACTACGACCGCCCGAGGCGGGTCGTGAGAGGTGTCGTGAGCTAATAACGCACGAACTTCAAAGGCCCGCCAGTGATGGAAAGGGCCTTTTCTTTTGCCCTTGTGTCGCTGGTCCAAACGCAAGGAAAAGCACTATGCATGCACTGTTGATTCTCGATATGCAGGTTGGATTGTTTCATGGCCCGGATGAACCATGGGCTGGTGAGGCGCTGCTGAATACGTTGAATAGTCTGTTGAATAAAGCCCGCAGGGCAGGCGCGCCAATTTTTCTTGCTCGCCACGTGGGGCCGCCCGGCTCGCCTATCGAACCTGGAAGCCCGTTGGCGCAACTGGTGCAGGAACTGTTGCTGCAAGGCGACGAAGTGATTTTCAACAAAAGCCGACCTAACGCTTTCGCCATGACTGATCTGGCCGATCGACTAAAGGCTTGTGGATCTCGAGGCGTGGTTATTGCGGGAATGAAGACCCAGTATTGTGTCGACAGCACCTGCCGCGCCGCACGAGATCTTGGATTCGACGCAGTGCTGATCGCCGATGGTCATACCTGCACCGACACTCCCGCATTGAAGGCTGAAAGTATCGTCGCTCATCACAATGCAACCCTGGCGGGCCCATTCTGTCGTGTCGTTCACGCTGAGGACTGGCGTTTCTGACCGGCATTGATAGATCGACTCAAGTTCTGGGTCGATCTGTCCGCTTTGGGTGGCTGCTGCCCCCACGGCAGGCAGAAATCGGCCAAGTGTAGACACGCGACAAAGGCACGATTGCTTTAGGAAAGTGCTGATCCAATCTGCAACAACTCTTGCCAAGGATTTCATGCGATGGATTGCCCCCCGACGCTATACACCAGCCGTCTTATCCTCACGCCGCTGCGAATGACTGATGCAGCCGCTATACAACAGCTGTTTCCCCAATGGGAAGTGGTCCGCTACCTTGACAGCCGTGTGCCATGGCCCTACCCGCAGGATGGTGCGCTGGTTTACGTGCGCGATGTCGCTCTTCCCGCCATGGCCAGGGGAGAAGAGTGGCACTGGATGATTCGCACGCGCGCGCAACCTGAGCGCAGCATCGGAAGCATCAGCCTGTATGACCAGCCAGGTAACCATAGGGGGTTCTGGCTCGCGCCTCTGTGGCAGGGCAACGGCTATATGCGCGAAGCTTGCGAGGTCGTCAACGCGTACTGGTTCGCGACATTGTTACGTCCAGTCATGCAGGTGCCCAAGGCTGTCGCCAACCACGCTTCGCGCAAGGTATCCCAACATGAAGGCATGCGGATGATAGGGACGCGGGACGGGCATTTTGTCTCGGGGCCCATGCAGGTCGAAGTCTGGGAGATCACACGAAGCGAGTGGCTCAGCGCGCGCTGAAACCTGACCTGAATTTTGTGCAGTTCCGAGTGACAGGCTGCCATCGGGTCGATTTCAGCCGGTTGCCAATGGACGGAAACGGCCAGGAGCGGTCACCCAGATTGAGGTGCCTTGCACCAGCAGTTTTGGTTTTGTAGGATCCTGCCAGCACTCACAATCAATTGAGGTTTGCATTGGAAAGTAGAATAAGACCGGAAATTGAGAGAGCGACCTACGATGAGTTCTTAGCGCTTTGGGACAGAGGTGCATTCGAGAACCAGCGGTTGGGTCAGGCTTTTTACAACCATTTCCGTCTGCACCGTCTCAGCGATCAGAAGTTACTACATGGCCTTTATGAATCTGACGGCAAGAAGGCCATGAATGCAATTTCTGAAATATTTCAGATCAGATAACAAGTACCATTCTTCTTCCGCCAATGATGTAACAAGGGCGCCTTGGGTCGTTTACTACCCCTCGCAACACGCAGAGATCGGCCAGGCACGGACGATCGAGTCTAGTAAAAAGCTCAGTATTAGGAGTGAAGCAATGCATTGCAGTTGTGGCAGTCGGGGCGACCTCGTAGAGATTGGTCATAACTATGCGGAGTTTGTCGCTGGTTTACGCTGCCTTGAGATAGGCCAATGGATCAAACTATTGCAGTGCCTTGATTGTGGTCAGTTTTGGCGAACGGATGAATGGGACAAATACCAAACCCTGTATGCGTTGAAGTTGAGTTCGCCAAAGGGCTGGGAGTCGGTCGGTATAAAATCCTTGATAATAGAGCGTATGGTTGAGAATCACGGCGGATTAGATGCGTCTTTTTGTATAGCTAAGAACTGCAAGCTAAACGCACTCAAAGGGCGAGCATATTGCGTCCAACATTTTTACGACACTGGTGCAAGGGCTTGAGCAATCTGATAGGGCTGACTGAAACCTGCCATGAAGGGATCAAATGAATCTACAACTTGAAATTGAGAGGATCTTTGGGGGTAAAGCATTTGCCAGGCCACTTTTCTATTCCTATCCAGGAGGTCTGCGTTTTGAGCTCTCTGAGACTGGTGGAGTGATTGAGCAATTTCTAACAGCAATACGAAAATCAACAAAGATCTGCAGTGATATCTTTCTTGATGACGCGACGCTTGTTGCTTGTCTGCTCATTCTGGCAGCAACCGATTTGCTCATCGGCCTCTGATTCACGCTCTTCGATCTGCCGGCATTGACATACCCACGGAATTCTCAGTCTGGAGTGAGGAGATAGATCCGGAGGAATGGTTTTGCGAAAGTGAGCCGGAGTATTGGATCAACATCGCATTTGAAGCGCCTGCGACTCTGCTTCAAGCATTTCTTTGGTGTGCTTTGGCTAGAGACTTTGCCGAAATTCAGCCTAAACCCAACTGTGTTTTATATCTCTTCAATTTGAAGAAGCACGTCATGGTTTTTCCCTACGACGACAGAGGTATGGATGTGGTCGGCCCCAACAAAGATCTGCTTTCACAGCTGTATCGTCTGCATCATACATACCTGCTGGATTACGACCGACACACGATGGACACCACATTTGCAGGGCCTGCGCGCTAGCCTCATTGCTTACATTGGAGCTGAGACCGTGTCCACAGCCCACATGGCCACCACCGTCTCCTTTGGGTCGCAAGCACTCATTCACCTTAGTGACAACAGCCTTAAGCATCAATCAAGGTGGAATTTCACCATGAGCGCGTCGCACGTCACCGATACAGCCCCCCAATCTCCGGAAAGCATGTAGTTGCGACCGTCCGCCACGAACGTATCTATGTTCCCGAAATCAACCTCGCCGTCTTCATCTACTGAAACGAGATCGCTTCTCTTCTGCCAGCTCACGCACTCCGTTTCACGGAACAGAATGTCGGCCCTTTGATAGCAGTAGTGTTCACCTGCGCTTGGTTTTTTGTAAAACGGGTGCGACTCTAGAAGCACCAAATCCATGTTAAATACCAAGGTTGACTGTCCCTCTTCGATTGCGAGCACGTAGCTATCTTCGAGGTAAATTTCCGTCAAACAGGCTAGTTCGTCGTAACGCATAAGTCTTACGCATTCAGTATGAAAGTTACGATTGTTAATGCCACAGAACATAACGGTCAACCGGTTGCGCGCGGCTGTGGGTTGATGGCTGTCCTTGGTGACAGCCAAAAACGGCCAAGAAGAGTCACTGGACACCTCTGCCGTCAGTCGCTAGCCTCAGCCATCACTGACATTCAGGTGTCTCACAAACTCGTCACATACAGCCAAAAGTCAGGAGCCGGTACACCTATGGCCTACGAACTTCATATTGTCAGACCAATGGAAATAGCTCTTGAAGAATGGCAATCACTTTGCGCAAGTGATCCATCAATGAAGCTTGAAAACGAGTTTGCTCGCAAAAATCCCGTCACCGGTGAATCCATTGTTTCCAGCGGGAAAAACTCAGCAACTTGGACGTCTCCACTAACACAGCAACAGTATCTCTTTGATTATCGCAGGGGGATGATTTCCTTCGTCTACAGCGATGCGGCAATCATTAAGGCCAAGGAAATTGCGAAAGCACTCGCAGGCAGTATTGAAGGAGATGAAGGTGAGGCATATTGAAAATAGCTTGATGACGGATGCTCTCTAGCGTCCTCTCAGTGGATTTCACCTGCTAGCTGCCGACTGGCCACTATGGGTCGGTAACTGCCCTTCGCTACAGGCAGAAAACGGCCAAAAGCAGCCGGTGGACGGAGCGATAGCTAATGAGTAGCTATGCTTGGTCTGCTGCCGGAACTATTTGAGCAGATTGGGCTTTTGCGTCGATGGCGTATAACCCCCTTCAGCAGACACCCGACTGTCAATGCCCGGTCTAGTCAGGGCTAGACGACAGAACAAGGAATGTTATCCACCAAGCCCGTGAGGGTGTTATCACCCCACTTGAGGTCAAATTAGAGTCAGGCCCAAAGAGGAGTCCGCCATGACCGTAGTCGATCGCCTCAGGTATTTGCGTGTCGTTCTAGTGTTGGCTGGGCTCGCGAGCCTTGCTCTCTACCCACTTATGTTGTTCTGGCCGTCCGGCTGGGCCTGGCACGTCGGTCACTCGGACTACCCGATGATGATCGTTGGCATCTACGCCACACTTGGCGTGTTCTTGATCCTGGCCGCACGTGATCCATTAGCCAATCTGAGCCTGATCTGGTTCACCGCGTGGTCTAGCGCCGTACACGCAGGAATCATGACCGTCCAGGCGGTGACCCAGCCGGGGCAAATGGGGCACTTGGCAGGTGACGTGCCGGCGCTCTTCATCGTGGCGGTTGCCTTGGCCACCTTGACGCCCCGCTCGCAACTGGCCGCTCGGCCCCGGACACACAATGGGGTCTAACAGGCCAGTCCGCTTACTTGTTGTTTGAGCAGCGGCCGACAATACGCTCTTATGTGTCGCTACCGAACATTCCCAGAATGAAGTCGCGCACATGGACGATGCGTGGATTGCGCATAACGGTTTTTTGCCAAACCAGATACAGGTTGTTGGTGGGGGCGTCTTGACGCGAAGTGATCGACACCAACAGTCCTGATTCCAGCGCCTCGGCGCACTGGTAATCCGGTAAAACGCTCCATCCGTGCCCCTTCACGACCAGGTCTTGAATGATGCGCAGGTCGGCGATTGTGAGCGCGGCCTGCAGTGTTGGCGCAAACTGAAACAGCGCGGTCCACACCGGCCGAATCAGCGGCAGGTCTTCATCGAACGCGATAAGCGGGAGCTTCGCCAGCCTTTGCGCAGTAGGACGCTTGCCCAATTGCTTGGCCATCTCCGGAGCGAGGACAAGCAAAAAACGCTCGGTCCACAGCCTGGCGAATCCGTGCGAATGCTCATTCGGCATGGAGGCGGTGATGGCCAGGTCCGCAGTCGAGGCATTGAGGAGGCTGTAGATGCGGTCGCGGTTTCCCGTGTGCACGCGGATCTGAAATCCCTGCGCCATCAGCGGTGCCAATCCCGCCGCGATCTTGGAATAAATGAAGTCGGAAGGCCCGGCGATATGCACGGTGCCACCCATCTCACCGCCCAGACGGTATGAGGCCATCCTCATCTCCAGCCCGTCGATCATCGGGCCGATCGCTCGCGCCAGCTCGTCAGCCGCTTCCGTCGGCGTGACGCCACGGGCACGACGTACGAATAACGGCTTGGCCACAAAGGCTTCCAGCGCCTGGATGTGCAGGGATGCCGCAGGTTGTGTCATGCCAAGAGATTCTGCCGCCCGTGAGAACGACTGCAGCCGGTAAGCCTCGATAAATGTGCGCAGATGATCAAGATGGCTCATGGATAGTGTCACGCCGCTGCTGGCGACGTCCTCCGGAAGGTTCTGGTGGAGATAGCGACCTGTTCGGCTCCGGACCGCCGTTCGCAAGTCGATCTGCATGAAAAAAGTATGTCAGCCATAAAATTTTTTATCCATAGACCATTAAATGATAATTCCTCATATCCATAGACCTTCTTTACGATTCACGGCACTGCGGCCCAAGGCTGTTCTTTCCCGAAGATCGAGAGCGATTCTCATGCCACTCATCGTGTACATCTTTACGCTCAGTGCCTTCGCGCTGGGCCTTGCCGAGTTTGTGCCCATAGGCCTGACCGAGGTCATGGCGCAAAGCTTGGACATCAGCATCGAACAGGCCGGTAGCGCCGTGACCCTGTACGCATTGGGGGCGACCTTCGCGGCGCCCGTCCTGACAGCCTTGACCGCCGGATGGTCACGCAAGCAAGTCATGCTGGTGACAGTATTGGTCTTCACTGTCGGCAGCCTGCTCGCGGCAATCGCCACCAACCTGTCAACACTGCTGATTGCGCGCTTTGTGGCCGGTATGGGCCACGGCCTGTTCCTCGCCGTGGCTTCGAGCACCGCGGCACGTCTCGTAGGGCCGAAGAAGGCCGGCAGTGCCGTGGCTGTGGTGTTTGGCGGGTTCACCATTGCCATGGCGATTGGCGTGCCGATCAGCACCTACCTTGGGGGCGTGATCTCCTGGCATTCGGTGCTCGGCGCGATCGCGGCGTTCGGCGCACTGGGCTTCCTGGGACTGCTGCTGGGCATGAAGGAGCCGCCCAAGCAACAAGGGCACATTGGAGCCGACTCGGTCGGGCAGGCGGTGAAGGCGATCTTCCATCCGACCTTGCTGGTTGCTGCGCTCGTCACGGTGCTGGGCTATGCCGGCTCATTCACCGCGTATACCTACATCGCGCCGCTGCTCACGGACGTCACCCACGTCAGTGGCGCCACGGTCAGCATCTTCATGCTGATCTATGGCGTGCTCGCCGCGATTGGCAACGTGATTGGCGGCAAGATGACCGACCGGATCGGAGTGGATCGTTCAAGCGTGATCGTGATCAGCGGTATCGCCTTCGTTGCGCTGGGCGTGTGGGCTTTCGCCTCCTCGGCGCTTGCCATGGGCGTACTTGTCGCGTTGCTGGGCCTATTCACCTTCGCTGCCGTGCCGGCCTTGCAGGCCCGCCTGATCGGCATCGCCGAACAGCATGCGCCGCACGCCTATGGCGTGGCGGCCGGCCTGAACATCGCCGGTTTCAACTTCGGCATCGCCTTGGGCTCGGTATTGGGTGGGGTGACCATCAGTACCGTTGGCGTTTCCTACATGGGGCTGGTCGGTGCCCTCGTCTCGGTACTGGGATTGGCGCTGCTGATGGTGCGCAACCGAGGAGCCGGCTACCGCGCGGTCGTCAGTCCTGCCGCATGACGCGGCCGGGCGACTGACTGGGCAATGCGTTGAGCCATGCGCGCAACCGTTTAACGTTCAGGCTGCCGGTGCCCTGCCACAGCCAACTGCTGAACATCTGGCTGTGATCGTCCAGCGACACCGGGGTCAGCGCTTTGGTGGGTTTCGGTGCTGCGTCCGGCTCCATACCGGTGACGTTGATTGGGGGCCTTGTTGGGCTTGCTTAGCCGGGTAGCTTGGCCGCAAGGACGTCAACCTTCTCGATTGACGGCGGTTTGGCAAACAGCTCGCCAGCCTTCGCCATAAGCGCCGCTGCGACCTTGCCCGAAAGATGAGCCTGCCGGCCTGCTTCATCCGGGAAGGCATCAAAGATGCCAAAGGTGGACGGGCCCAAGCGGATTCCAAACCAAGCCGTAGTGGCCGGCTCTTCCTCTACCATTGGAAGGCCACTCAAGAGAAAGCTCTCTACCTCTTTCTCTTTCCCGGGTTTTGCTTCCAGACGAACGAACAACGCTACTTTGACCATGACGTGCCTCCTGTTGTTACGCCTACATCATCATGCGCCATGCTTTCCAGTAAGCACGACGCGATATTCGCCGATTTGCCGCCCAGCTCCAGCGGTGCGGGTCACCGGTCAGCTCGAACAGCGTGTAATCGTTCCCGTTCCATTCGAGCATCATTCTGGCTGCTCCTTGGTTCTCGAGCGGCTTGCGGACTAGCGCCAACTCTCATCGACGCAGGGTTTCGCTTCCTCGCAGCGCTCCTTGGTCAGGGATGGGTAGTCGGTATAGCCCTTGGCGCCGCCGCCGTAGAAGGTGGATTGATCCTCGGCATTGAGGGACACGCGCGTGCGAAAGCGTTCCGGCAGGTCGGGATTAGCCAGGAACTTGCGGCCGAAGGCGATCAAGTCTGCCTTGCCCCGTTGCAGCCAGGCCTCAGCCGTGTCGTGGTCGAAGCCGCCGGCGAGGATCAGCGTGCCACGGTATTTTTCCCGCATCAGCGCCAGCATCCGCATGGCCTCAGGGGTGGGAGGAAGGCCCTGCTCAAGCGCGGCGATTGCCGGGTTGACCAGGTGCAGATAGGCGAGCTTGTAGTCGCTCAGCTTTTCGGCGAGGTAACCGAAGGTCGCCTCCCGATTGTCGTCGCTGATGTCGTTGAAGGTGCCGAGCGGCGATAGGCGCACGCCGACGCGGTCCGGCCCACAGATTTCGCAGGCCGCCTCGACCACTTCCAGGAGCAGCCGTGCGCGGTTTTCGATCTGCCCACCGTAGCAGTCGCTGCGCTGGTTGGTGCCGGAATTGATGAACTGGTCGAGCAGGTAGCCGTTGGCGCCGTGCACCTCGATGCCGTCGACGCCGGCGCTCAGCGCATTCCTGGCCGCGCGCTCGAATTGCCGAACGAGGTAGGGCATCTCCTCGATCTGCAAAGCCCGCGGGGTGACGAAGGGCACCAGCTCGCCCTCGCCGTTCTCGTTCTCGATAAACGCCTCACCGCTCGGTTTGAGCGCCGAGGGCGCGACCGGCAGCATGCCATCGGGTTGCAGCGCCGGATGAGAAATGCGGCCGACATGCCAGAGCTGCATAAAAATCAAACCGCCGGCTTCGTGCACGGCGTCGCTGACCCGTCGCCAGCCCTCGACCTGTTCGCGGCTATGGATACCCGGGGTCCAGGCGTAGCCCTGGCCCTGCATCGAGACCTGGGTCGCCTCGCTGATGATCAGGGCGGCTGAAGCCCGTTGCGCGTAATAGCAGGCATTGAGTGGCGTCGGGACATTGCCCGGCTGGCCGGCGCGCGAGCGGGTCAAGGGAGCCATGACCATCCGGTGCGGAAGCTCGTAGCGCCCTAGTTTGACGGGTTGAAACAGCAACTCCCTGGACGTTTGCGGCATAGCGCCTTGTTGCGCTGCAGATTCGGTGGATACGGGCATGAGGTTTACCTCCTATCGAAATTATCCGAGAGATCAGAGCCGAGTCATTTCCGTAATCTTGGGAAAGGCGACTCTGCCCTCCCCTGGTCTTTCACGAACTGCCTCTACCGGGATACGGTGACGACGATCTTGCCGAACTGCTGGTTCGATTCCACGTAACGGTGCGCCTCGACGATCTGCTCGAAGGGGAAGGTCTTGTCAATGATCGGCTTCAGCCGCCCGGCCTCGCCCTCAGTCAGTAGCCATTGCCTGCCGCCGTTGAGTGTGCTGCCGCTGCTAGGTTGTTTTAGCGGTGTAGGCATCCAGGACTCGCGCTGAGTAAACCAGGGTGGCACCGGCATTCACGGTGATGGCCACGCCCAGCGCCTCCATGATTTCTTCCCGGGTTGCCCCATGTTTGATCGCCGCTTCCGTGTGCACGGTGATACAGCCGTCGCATTGACGAGTGACAGACACGGCGAGCGCTATCAACTCGCGTGTCTTGGCATCCAGTCGTCCGGTTTTCGTGCCGGCTTCGCTTAACTGGCCATAACCGTGAACGGTGTCTGGGCTGAGCTTGGCCATGTCGCCAATCGTGGCGAGCAGCTGTTGATGGTAGGTGTTCCAATCGAGCATCATTTTCGATTTCCTTCAGTGGATTAAGCGGATCCTTGCGCCTCGCTCCTCACGCATAAGCTGTTGGTGAGGAGGGTTAACCTGCTGCACCGCTTGATGGCTTTGACCACATCCTCAGATGTGTAGTCGAGCACCGTAGGGTCATGCTCGAAGTCGTGGTTGCGCCGCCTTGTCGTCGCGATGACGTGTGCCCCGAGGCTGGCGGCAATCTGGTCTGTCGCCCGAGGAGACACCAAGCATTAGCCGCCCGCCCGAGAGCTGTTCGATCGATGCCTTGGCGGTGTGCAGCGGTAGCGCACGGTTAGCACTATCGGACCGGTGGCAAGCGTAATCGTGGTTGTCTGTGCCGCTATCCAGTGCTGTCAGATCGCGATAGCCACAAGGGACACCGGACTCTTAACTATGGTCGTCGATCCCAGGATTACAAACCCAAAGAGACAAAGGGTAGCGGCGAGTGGCCCACGGACACTGAGAATGACGTAGTGGGCAGCGCGTAAGCCGCAGGTCAGCTGCCTGATCACTTTTTAGGGCAATTGGATTGGAAAATTGATCAATCCCCTTTTCCATGCTCGCGGGCGGGTTGTTCGATTTTGTCTGCGGGGTTTCGCGGGCGCCCCCAACTTATGGCCTAATAAACATTCCACGATATCTGAAATTCAGGAAAACATAACAGATCATGGTTGCTGTCAGGCCGACCAATATGTACTCGACGCGGGGTAGGAATATAACCAACGCACCCAAAGAGAACACGATCAAAGTGTTTTGTATTATATATTTCCTTATTTTAGGCACGGCTATGAAATAGCCATATTGCTTGCCCAGGAAAAACAAGGCCATGCCGATGATTGACATAATCTGGAAATCGCGTATCGCAATGTCATTCAGGATCGCATGCCTGATCAAATTGGCGAGGAGTGCTAGCCCCATAAATAGAAAAAGGTGCGAGTAGATTAAGGAGTGTCCAGTCATACTGCTTTCATTTTTGCTCAGCAGGTAAAAGCTGTCGAAATATATCCACCAGATACTGCAAATCATGATAAATCCGGTGATTGCCGTCATCACATTATAAAGACCCCATTGAATGTTAGATAACCCTGCAGAAAGACTAAATACTGACTCGCCCAATAAGATGAGGGTGAGCAAGCCCAGTCGTTCAACCAAGTGGTCTGTATGTGCTGGCAACGGCTTTAGTTTACTCCCAACAAATACAGGGAGGAGAATATCGAGAAAAATCCCAAAGTAAGCGACAAGGTAACGCATAGGCGGGTCAAAAAGAATAGATGAAAGAGTAACAACTGCGCTAACTAACAGGGCAAAGCCAAGCCTGGAGGAGAATTCGCCACGGCCATTAAGTTTACGTCTGGATGAAATGTACATAATACTGATGACGACACGTATACCAAAATAACAGGCAATAATAAGCGGATAGTTTACTTCTGGTTCATCCCCTATCAGCGCAGACAGCACAATGAGCAGCAACATTACAAATAATGTTGCCAAACGGTGAGAATTACTGTCTGTATCAAACCTGTTGGCGTAAATCGTGTGACTAGACCAGACCCACCATAATGGAACAAAAAGCAGTACAAATGTCCATAATTGCTCATGCTCAAAGTGGCCTTGATGAACATCTCCGAGAATATGCGTCACCTTGCCAATTACAACAACAAAGATCAGGTCAAAAAACAACTCCAACCATGTGGCGTGTCGATTTTTCTCATAATACTTCAAAGTCTTCATTTGCTGTTGGCTCCGTGTGCACCTCTTTAATGTAGAAGGAAACTAACGGATAAGCGAACGGGTGGCCGGGAATAGGCGTCAAGCTTGGGGGGGCGGTCGCAAAAACCGAGTGCAATTCCTGACCTTTTCGGTACGTGTTGGCCTTATGTCCTATATCAAGCTGCCCCTTAAGCTCCATCGCGTGAAAAACGAGGACGGCTCAAAAGGTATCGAAGCACGGGTACTGAATAGGCGGAAGCTTGGGATTCGCTACCGGCCCCAACCATGTTGCTGCTCGGCAAGGGCCCTTGAAGCGCTAAAAAATCGACAACGGGTAGGAAATGATCAACCGGTTCTCGTTGAAGCTGTTGGTGTTTCCGTAATCCCGGCGCACCGTCGCATTGCGCCAGCGTACGTACAACGATTTGAAGCTGCCACTCTGCACCACGTAGCCGACTTCCGATTCTCGACCAGCCTCCTTGCCGTCGGTCACACTGCCGGTATGAGCATGAGTGCCCTTGATATAGCGATTCATCAGCGTAAGCCCGGGCACGCCCTGCGCAGCGAAATCGTAGTCATGCCGTACTTGCCAGGACCGCTCACCGGCGTTGTCGTAGCTTGACCCATAGCTGTCATTGGCGACCGTGGCGCCACTGGCGCCCGCCACCCGTTGCCAGGCACTGTCTCCCGTCAGTCGTTGCAGCCCCACATAAAACACATTGGCGCCTGCCTTGAGCGAGAACAGACCCGACATCGTGCGATTGTCCTGATTGCCGGCCCGCGCCGAGCCGTCTTCTTGCCCATTGAAATACACGAGATTGGCACCCAGAACGACACCGCCAATGGGTTGAGAGTGAATGAGCTGGAAGAATTGTTGATGGTAGATATCTTCGAGTTGGGCATACCAGGCACCAACCATCGTGCGTTTTTCGTTGAATCCGTATTCCGCCCCGACAAAATTGAAATGGTCAGACTCGATGCTGTTCTTGCCATGGAGCGATACGCCAACACCGTTTTGCGACAGCTTTTCCATGCTGGCGTCGTTGCGCTGACTGTTGCCCTGAAACTGTCCCGCATACAAGGTCATGTTGGGGATGTCCTTTGAGGTGAGCTGAGCACCTTCCAGCGTCTGTGGCAGGGACCGGCCATCGTCGGCACGCAAGATGGGCAGCACGGGCATCCACTCCCCCACCTTCAACTCAGTGCTTGAAAAGCGCGCCTTGCCAGCAATCGCCAGGCGGCCGAAATCATCAGCAGGTCGATAACCATCATGAGTGGGTAGCAGTTGGGTGCCATAGGTGCCACGCCCCCCATCCAGCTTGAGCGCATACATGCCCAGCGCATCCACACCGAATCCCACAGTACCGGCAGTAAAGCCGGATCGGGCATCGAGGATGAAGCTCTGAGTCCATTCGATCGCGGCTCCCCTTTTGGTGGGACCAGGAAGTACCTTGGACGCGCCGTTGTCGACAAAATCTCGACTCATGTAAAAGTTGCGCAAGGTAAGCCCAACCTTTGCATCGTCGACAAACCCTTCGGCATAAGCGGTGGGCAGCAGGATGATAGTGCTCAATGCTGCAACCAGACTGGAACGGGAAACCCCGATTAACGTGCGTTTCATTTTGTTGTTCTCGTTTTTCAGGCATGAGTTTGCCCATCCCGGCGACTGGCGCCGGGAGGCGTCAACTACAGGGCGTCAGGAGTGTGTGTGCAGGGGCGAGTGCTGAGCGTTGCCGCGTCGCGTTGCAGAAACTCTTGCGAGCAGGCAGGTGAACAAGACCGATGCAAGCGATGCACCTACCCAGAACTGCGAGAGGGTATGAAAGTCGTAGAGTTTGGTGCCTGAGGCTGTGAGGGTGGTGCTGTGTTGAATGATGATTCCTGTCAGCATTTCACCGGCGGCGGCACCTGTGTAACTGACGATACCAATCATGCCCAACGCTGCGCCTGCGGCTGCCTTGCCCGCAATGTCCACCGCCATCAACCCTCCGAGAAAGCACAGCAAGGCCCCGAGTGAACTGCCGAAAATCATCATGCCCAGAACGTCCAGCCAGTAATGATCAGCCGGCACGTACAGGATCAGCGCCAGACCTGCAGCGTTCATGAGGCCAAGGGCAATGGCCATGCCATGGCGGCGACCCGAGAAAAAGCGGTCGGAGACAAAGCCGCTCAAGCCGGTGCCGACTATCCCGCAGACACTGGTGATCGATATCAGCGTCGAGGCACTCAGGGTGTCGTAGTGCTTGGCGTTCTCCAGAAAGAACACGCCCCAGGAATTGATGGCATAGCGACCGATGTACATCAGGCAGGATGCCAGGGCGAGCAGCCACAGAGCCGGACTCTTGAGCAGCAGCCACTGCGTGGAGGTGACGCTGGACACGCCTTCGGCGGCCTTGAGTTGAGGCTTGGAATTGACCGGCGCAAAACCCTCGCTCTCAGGAGAATCCCGCATGAAGCCGAATACCAGGATGATCCCCAGGATGCCCATGGCCGTCGCGAGCCAGTAGCCGTACTGCCAGCCCCAGGAAACCACCACCGCCGCCACGGCGATGTAGGTCAGCGCCTCACCCAGGTTATGAGCGATAGACCAGAAGCCATAGTAAGTGCCGCGCTCGCGATCGCTGTACCACCTGGCCAGCGAGACCACACAAGGCCCCACCCCCATCGATTGAGCCCAGCCATTGATACCCCAGGCCAGCGTCAGCACCACCGCATTGGTGGTCAGCCCCATGCAAACGTTGACCAGCGCACTGAGTGCCAGCCCCAGCATCATGCAGCGACGAACGTTCGCGTAGTCGGCCAGAAAGCCGTTGACCAGCTTACCGACCGCATAGGTGAAAAAAAGCGCCGAGCCGATCACGCCGAGTTCGCTGGGACTAAGGATGTCCTGCGACACCAGCGCCGGTTTGACAACGTTGAAGGACAAACGACAAACATAAAACAGGGCATAGCTCAGCGACATTGAGAGCAGGGTTTGCAGACGCAAGCGCTTGAACGCTTTGGAATCCAGTGTGGGGTCCTGCGCACGCGCAGGCGCTGCCTTGAGCAGACTGAGTAGTGATTTCATAGCCGACAGTTCCTATTGTTATTGTGCTTGCTGTACGTGCTTGGTGAGAGGGTGGGTTAATTAATCTTCCAGCGATACACCTATCATTGAGGCCACCTGCTCGTAGATTCGAGGGGCGGCCACCAAAAGCGAGTTGCCATTGACCAGGCCGTCGTTGCGCAGGAAATCGTTGGCGACGCCACCCGCCTCGCTCACCAGGACCAACCCCGCCAGACAATCCCAGCTATTGATGTGCGTTTCGTAGTAACCGATAAGCCGTCCGGCTGCGACGTAGGCAATCATCAATGCCCCTGATCCATTTCGAATGAAGGTGCCTCCCTGCTCCAGCAACTGTGAAACGAACGGGATGAAATGCTCCTTGCCACGACGATGCGAAGTACCGACGCCCATGACACCGTGCCGGACATCCACCGCACTGTGCACGCAAAGACGCTGATCATTGACCCAGGCACCCTGCCCGACAAGGGCATGAAACAACTCGTCATGCACCGCGTCGGCGACTGCGCCAAGCCAGGGCTGGCCATCCACCAACAGACCGATGGAGACGCACCAGCTATGTAGCCCGTTGACGAAGCAACTTGTGCCGTCGACAGGATCCACGACCCAGATGCAACGGGCATTCAGCGCCGCACCGCCGGTTTCTTCTCCCAGAAAACCATCTTCGGGAAAAAGCTCTGCCAGGCGCGTTTTGATGAATGCTTCTACATCCTTGTCTACAGCGCTGACCAGATCCTGAAGCTCATCACCCTTGTGACCGACAACAAGTTGATCGCGCTGGTGGTATGGCCCCAGAGCCCGTTGCGCCGCCTCCATGGCCAACGCTTTCGCACATGCATAGCGCGCTTGCAGCGCTTGGTCATCCAGGAAACAGGACGCCTGCCGATGTGGCTGCATAACCTCTCTACCTCGCTTTCGGAGCGCATTGCACACGTGTGCAACGCGGGATTAAAAAAAAGTGACAAGGTCACTTCGACGAGTTTCAGGAAAAACGTCATCCTCATAAAACATGAAATAAAATTTCTTTTCAACAGATTTTTAAACTATTTATTCCACGGTAGTGGAACGTTTCGTCAGGGCGACCGGCGCCACCAAAGGTGCGTCGCATCCTTCCAAAGTGGCTCGAACCGCTAAACGCGCCAGAGCATCCGGGTCTTGGCGAATAGTCGTCAAGCCATACGCATCCTGCGCCGCCTGGGGGATATCGTCGAACCCGACGACGGCTACGTCTTGAGGAACGCGAACTTGCTTATGCACTCGCAGAACGTCCAACACGCCCAGCGCCAGCATGTCTGTCGCGCAAAAAATACCGTCTGGCCTGTCAGCCCTGCTCCACAACGCGAGTGCCGCCCGACGTCCGCCCTCGTAGCCACCCGCACTTTCGTAATGCTCTACGAACGCCTCCATGCCGTTCACAAGCAACTCCTGTCGGAACCCCAGAAGGCGTTGCCGAGAGCTGTAATGACTTTCACTTTGCCCAACAAATGCCAGACGTTTCGCACCGCTTCGCAACAGTTCTTTAGCCGCAAGACGGCCGCCCTCCACGTGATCACTGGTGACCGCATTGGCGCCACTGACCGAGATGGCGCTGTTGATCATGGTCAGTGGCACTTGCCGATGCAGATAGCGCTCGACCTGTTCCACCGAGGCCGCCGAAGAAGTGAGAATGACGCCCACGACCTGATAGCTAAGCAAGTCATGCATCGAGCGCTCAAGTTGTTCGGGGTCGTTGGCGTTCATCAACAATGGCATCAGCCCGTGGACATTCAAATGGTGAGTCAATGGCCCCAGCAGGCTCGCCAGAAACGGGTTCTCGAATCCTGCCGTGATCACGCCAACGAAATTGCTGCTGCCCTTGTTCATCGTTCGCGCAATGAAGTTGACCTGATACCCCAATGCCTCAGCGGACCGAAGTACCTTCTCTCGTGTGCGCGCCGACACGCTGGCGCCAGGGGTAAAGGTTCTCGACACCGCAGAACGGGATACGCCTGCGTGCAGTGCAACGGCTTCGGCGGTCACAATATCGGGTAGCGGCATTTAGAACACTCATCTCGGCTGAGCAACCATTCTGGCAGCGTCAGGTGTCTTCATTCAAATTCAACGACGACCAAACACGCCAGGTTGAACGAAGCCGCTGGCGGGTCAGTGGGAATAGCAGAGTTCCTGCCAAGAGTCACTGGCCGATAAATCGGCCGCGCAGAATTTTTTCTCGACACTGAGATCACCGATCTCGACTTTTGACTATGTCGCTCGCGTAGTCTTGACCATCGCCTGAAGCTCTCTCGTCTTGCCTGGAGCCCGTCCAATGTGTGTAATCGCAATCTGATGGAGGGTGATCTCTCGCTACGTCTTATATAGGGTCGATAACGACCCTTTACAGATGTCAGAATTGATCAAAAAAAGCCGCTATCGACTTAAGGTCGCCCCCTCGGATTGCCGCTTTGTCATGTGGTTCAGTGCCCCGCAACCGCAGGTCTGCCAGCCGCACGCGGGCCCGATTTGAAGCCGTGAACCCGAGCGCTCCAGACAATTGCAAACCCCACACCCACCAACACCACCATTGCCCATGGAAAAGAGGCGACGCCCCATCTATCCAACAACACCCCACCCATCACCCCACTTCCCGCAATCGCGCTATTCCAGGCCACCACATTCAACGACAACGCCACATCAGCCCCATCCCCGGCCGCATCCGCCAGTGCCGTTTGCAGCAACGTCGCCGCCCCACCGAAGCTCACCCCCCAAACCACCATACCGATGTAGATCACCTCAGGCACGCTACCCAAAAAACCTAACATCACGCAAACAGCCGCAAACGCTGCCAAGCTCACCAACACAGTCTTGCGCAACAATGGCTCAACCAATTTGGCAGTCACCCAAATCCCCACCAACGCAGCAATACCAAACACCAACAACACCAAATCCACTTGATCCCCCAACCCCGCCGGCGCCACAAACGGTGCGATGTAGGTGTAGAGAATGTTGTGTGCCAGCATCCAGCTGATCACCACCGCTAGCACAGGTTGTACGCCCGGCGTGGTCAGCACAGTGCGCAGCGACATGCGCTGGTGTGCAGCTTGGGGAGGGTAGTCAGGGACTTTCACAAGTACCCAGGCGATCAGCACCAGAGTCAGGGCCGACATGATGCCGAAGGTGGTGCGCCAACCCACGAGGCCGCCGAGCCAGGTGCCGAGGGGAACGCCCAGGGACAGAGCAATCGGTGTGCCGACCATGGCCAGCGCCAGCGCCTTGCCCTGTTGATGGGGCGCAACCATGCGGCGTGCGTAGCCGGCCAGCAGGCTCCAGGCCAACCCCGCCGCGACACCGGCGAAGAAGCGCGCTACCAGAGTCACGCCGTAATGGGATGACAGCGCGGTGATGGAATTGAACAGCAAGAAACCGACGATGGTCAGCAGCAGCACGTTACGGCGGCGCCAACCGCGGGTGGCGATGGTCATGGGGATGACCGCCAGCACCGAGCCCAGAGCGTAAGCGGTGACCATTTGGCCGGCCATGGAGGGGGAAATCGCCAGGCCTTCACTGATCAGCGGTAACAGGCCTGCGGGAAGCGTTTCGGTGACGATGCAGATGAAGCCAGTCATGGCCAGAGCGAGCAACGCGCCGATAGGCAGGCGGTCGGGTGCTGCCGATGAGGTGATTGAGGGCGTCACGGGAGACTCCTTGAGCGAGAATTTCAGATTTAAATACTGATCGATACAAATGTTGAGGGTAGTCAGCGTTTGTTGTCAACGACTTATGTATCGACTAGTATTTATCTCGACATTCAGAGGAGCCTTGAAATGGCGCAAATGGGCCGCCCCCGTACCTTCGACCGCGACCACGCCGTGGAGCAGGCCTTGCACCTGTTTTGGCAACACGGCTACGACGCGACCTCCCTCGCGCAGTTGAAAGCCGAACTCGGTGGCGGGATCTCCGCGCCGAGTTTTTACGCGGCGTTTGGCTCCAAGGAAGCGTTGTTTGATGAGTGTGTGCAGCGCTACCTGGCGACCTTCGCACGGTGCACCGAATGCCTGTGGGACGAGAGTCTGCCGCCACGCCATGCCATCGAGACAGCGTTGCGCCAGTCAGCGCGAATGCAGTGTGAAGAAGGCCATCCCAAGGGCTGCATGGTGACCCTCGGCACGATGAGCGCGCCCAGCCCAGAGAATGCGCGGGTGGTCGATGCCCTGACCCAATCTCGCGCCCGCACTCGCGCGGGGATTTTGGCGTGTGTTGAGCGGGGTGTCAGTGCCGGTCAGTTGCCGGGCAATATTTACGCGCCTGCGATGGCTACGGTGTTCGACAGTTTCTTGCAGGGTATTTCCATCCTTGCTCGGGATAACATGCTGCATGGGGTCATTGATGCGGCCATCACCCAGATAATGCTGACGTGGGACATTACTGCCTCTACTGTGCCGCCCACCAGTTGCAATGGTTAAAAGGACTGATCGATTTAACCAATCTGTTGCGTCGACCGGTTGAATCCACAGTCGATTGATGTCGGTTATGACTGGTAGAGAACGGCCATTTGCCCTCCCTCAACGGCCCACTCTCGCTGGCCAGACGCTTACTTTCAAGCTTAGTCATCGCGAATTGGGCTTTGCGAGCAGCAGTTCGTAGGTCAAATCTGCTTCATAGAATCGGCCAAAAGCGATCTGTAAGGATAGGTAGCTCACGCCCCCTCTCACCACCCTTCAGGCCCAATGATAGAATTCCGTTTTGAAAAAGGAGTTTCATCCGTGGAGGCTGGAAAAAAGAGTTGCCCCTATTGTGCGGAAGTCATCATGGCTGAAGCCATTTTATGCAAGCACTGCCGATCCGACCTCAGGCAGAAAATACGGATTGCGCCGCAGGGGCCACTATCGTCAGAAAGGAAAATAGGCCCTGTCAGCAAGGTCTTCGTCGCAATTATTATTGCCACAACCTTGTACTGGGCTTTCGGTTTTTATGTCAGAGACACGCCAGAAGACCAGGGAAGAATACAAGCTCAAGATGCCGTCGAACTATGCCGTCAAGAAGTAGACAGCTACTCCGGCCCGGCAGCAGGTAAAAGCGTAATCGCTGATTCGTGTCGAAAACTGGAGGACGAATTACGCAAGAGTTTTGGCAATGCGCCATAAGAAAAACCGTTGACGAAGCCCGCCATTGAGCGGGCTTTTTTGTCTTTGGCAACCTCAGCTTCTTGCGCTGTCCACGGTTTAGTGATCGTTCCCACGCTCTGCGTGGGAATGCATCCCGTGACGCTCCGCGTCACCCTTGCGCAAGACTCAAGCCTGGTGTCGACAGCGGAACGCAGAGCGTCCCCGGCGGCATTCCCACGCGGAGCATGGGAACGATCAACAGCAACGCTTTTGCATCGGGCATCAGGAAGTCAGCGCCGCGCAGCTTGATGAACTCGGCGTGCTCGGCAACGCTGGTGAGCATTTCACCCGTGGCGATCGGGGTATCTGGTATTTACGTCAGCGACGGTCGCAATGGACCAAGCTGCGAAATCAACCTGATCCCAGGCGCAGCAGCGATGACATCTTGAATGCGGTTCACCATGCAGGACGCCGAGGTGTGTACACCATCGGCGCGGTCGATCCGGATTTTGGAGGGTGGCCTTCCATCAACGTCCCACGTCATGTTTTCGGACTCCCCTTCCGCCAGCAGACGCAGCTCGATGTGCGCGCTTGCCGTAGGCCCTTCTACGGTTTCGACCGACACGATGATCCGAAGACCGAGCGAAGTGCCGGGCTGTAAAAACCTGTTGAGGGTACGACACCACATCGGTTGATCGGACAGTACCGGCTCGCGGAGCTCGGTCACGTTTTTGAGCGTAAAGCCAAGCGCATGCATCACGTGCGCCGGTATGCCTTTATACAGCTCGCCCAATTGACCGGGCACCTTGGTGACCTTTTCCAAAAACTCGGCTTGCGTCATGTCGACGCCATAGGCGCGCATCATGCGTTCGTTCGCCAGCTCGGCGTTTGTCACGCTGTGATGCGTGAGCGAGCGAAGCTCGGTGCACGGTCCCGCAATCAGAATTCCCGCCCAGATGCGGGAAAAATCCCAAATGCCAGTCCCGGTGAAAGTAACAGCGTTGCTCTTGGCCAAGGCATCGATTTTTTCGGCCAGGTCGGGATTGGCGCCTTGCGGAAAATAGGACTCCGAGCCGTGGCAGATCACATTGATGCCGGCGCCCAAAAGGCGTTGATATGCGGCAAAGTTGAGGCTCAGCCTCTCGGTTTGCACAACCAACGCGATGTCCGCATTCATGGTCGCGTAGTCGGCGGTTTCACAGTCCTGAACGATGACGCCCAAGTCTTCGTTCAGCCCGGCAAGCCGCCCCAGGTCCTCGCCGATCTTGGGACCTGCCCGGTTCACCGCCGCAACGATAGGCCAGCCTTTTTTGACGAGAATGCGCACAGCCTCCATTCCGTAATACCCGACCCCGTAGATCATGACCCTGGGCTTGGAACGTGCTGGTTCTTTTGCGGTGCCGTGGACGTCGCTCATGAAAGGGCCTTCGGCAGATGAACTCGGATAAGGAGACTAGCACCAGTCGACCCGACGGTGTCGCCCCTCTTCTGTTTGGAAGCTGATACTTGCGCCATAAAAAACGGGGCGCTGAGCGCCCCGATTTTATGAAAACAGATAGATCGAACGATGAGAAATCTGTGACGAGGGACAGCGGTTAAACAGGTGGCTCAATCCTGTCCAGCACTCGGTTCGCCGTGATCTCCGCCACCATGATGCTGTTTGAAATGCCCAACAAGGCATAGCGCGACTCACCCTCCAGATGATCCACCAACTGATGAACCATCACATCGACCGACGCCAGCGTCTCGACCAGAAAAACCGCCAGGGTTTCGGCAGTGGCCTCTGGGTCAACGGAAAACAGCGTGCTGCGGATTCGCGGGGTGGCTTTGATGTCGGCGTTAGATGGGAAGTGGAAGTCGAGGGCGCGTTCGGCGGCTTCGTGGAATTTCTTTGAATCGGGTTCGTATGGGGATGCGGGATCGGTGTCTGGTGGGTTGGGCGTTACTTTGAACATGGCAAAACTCCTAGAGAAATGGAGTTACCACCATTCGCTGCGAAACGAAAAAGAGGTGGCAACTGTACGCGGGTTCGCAGACCAGGACTCTAGGAACCCGGCAGACCCGAAGGTCTCCCACGCACAGCCGCCATGACATGAATGACAGACTATGATTCGTCTGCTCACGAGCGGTAGACGTTGTGCGTCTAGAGTTTACCCGGGCTGCGAAACCCGATCACTGAAGGGCAGTGACACGAATCAAGTTACCGAGCGGCTCCAAAGCGCACAAGCCGGCGGATTCTGGTGGAGTCGTAGGCAACGGCGCAAGGTTTTGTAGCTTTCAGGACGTAACCTTGAGGATGTTTAAACACGCGCTCTCAGTAGCTGTTGAAAAAGCTGACGCGCACTTCCTACGGGAGATGAAAGCTTCGGAAGCATTTAGGAAGTCACTGACGTATTTAAATGTGACCGACGCAAATATGTTGGCAACGTAGTCTCTTGAATTAGTCGGCTATCAAGGAAAAAGGGGATGGATCTATTTTCCTAAAAATAAATCCGTCCCCTTTTTAATCTCTACTGCCCTAAGCGACAGGCAGAAATAGGCCAGAACGGCCACTGGACAGTCCGCCTCCGAATGAGTAGCGTGCAATCGAATATTATCTAATTAGAGTTAGCTCATGGTTTCTATGGCTGTTCAGGAAGAGGTTCGAGGCCGCCTACGCCGCGCTGAGGACGAGCATGACGTGAAAATGCTTTTAGCGGTTGAATCTGGCAGTCGCGCCTGGGGATTCGCCTCTCCCAATAGCGACTACGATGCGCGCTTCATCTACGTAAATAAACCTGAGTGGTATCTCTCGGTCGGCCTTGAGGAGCAACGCGACGTCATCGAGTATCCAATCATTGACTACATGGATATCAATGGCTGGGATCTACGAAAAGCGCTTAGGCTATTCTGGAAGTCAAACCCAGGCTTTGTGGAGTGGGTGCAGTCGACCATCATTTACGAACACTCTGGATCCTTCCACGAGCGGGCTAAAGAGTTACTGCCGCACGTGTATTCGGTAGAGAGTGGCATCTACCACTATCGCAGCATGGCCAAAACCAACTATAGGGGATATTTGCAGACCCCTCAGGTACCGCTGAAAAAATACTTTTACGTCCTGCGTCCCTTGTTATCGGTGCGGTGGCTGGAACAGTTTGATACGCCCGCTCCCATCGAGTTTGACAAGTTGCGCAGTGTTATCGAAAGAGAGCCCGAGCTCCAGCAAGCCATTGATGACTTACTTGCGATTAAGCGCGCGTCTCCGGAGATGGGTCTATCGCCCCAGATCATACCCATCCAGCAATTTATTGAGCGTGAACTGCATCGACTTGAAACCATCAAGCCGACCCGTAGCGAACGCAAAGAAGTCGAGCCGTTACTCTCCGAACTGTTTCGCTCTGTGCTGAAAGAAACTTGGGGGTGAAAGGAAAAAAGGTTGATGGAATCGGAACATAACGTCCTCAAATTTTTGAAGCGCTTTCGATATTTGATACTGGCATTGATGGTAACGGCCTCATTGGTAAACGCTTTTGTGCGCTTCACCGGGGACTGGAGTCATTTCTGGGGGGCTCTGGCAGTACACGTGGTTCATGCAAGCGGTCTTCGCGTACCTGCGAGGGGGCTGGGTTGCCATTGGTCCAGGTGGTTTGTCCAAAGATGCGAACCCCTTGGGGAGAGCGGCATTAGCTGCAACCGCGTTTGCGTTTTACCTGCTGACATTTACCTATGAAGTAGATAATCACGCCGATTCGATTTACGAACGAAGAGCCTCGGATTGGACGATGCCAACCCGGGAAGAGATCGGGCATAGAACCGAGTGACATCCAGCTTATGCCGGCAAGCATGCCTGTTTTGCTTCTCTCGCAATCAATACTGGGTCATGTGCGTCCACAACCCATTGCAGCCATTCGCGAACGTTCAGGTGCGCACTCCCAATCAGCGCAGCGAATGACTTACACGCATGTCAGGCACGAAATTGGTTGAATAGCTTTTGCAGAAATACGTCGCCGGCCACAGATTCTGAAAGTAAGTAATGTCCAGACCAATTGTCCCAGCCGGCTGCAAGGTTAAACTCGGCACACTGCTGCCGTGTGGAGAGTTGGGTTCATTTATCGCCATCCAAGGTGTGATGCGAAGGGAATACAAGCTCGGCTGCGGTGGCAATTGTCAGGTGCCTGATTAAGCTTGAGAACGCTTTATTGCGTTGGCGAGCTGCTCGGCTCTATTGCGCAATTCAATGAATTTTTCGTTTAGCTCGACGTGACCTGGCTTCCAGAAAAGGACGCCATCTTCATAGCTTTGACCAAGAATGAGATCATTTAGTGAGCCCATTCCCCCATAGGCTGACAGTAGATACGCAATCCCAGAGAAATCAGAGGCCAACAATCGGGCTCTTGCCTTATGCATCCAAAAGCTCCAGTGGGTATCTCCATCGCTTTGAAGCACGAATACAAGCTGATCAAGAACGCAGATAAGTTCTTCAGTTTTCGGTCCCACTTCTCGACACCGTCCCTTTTTTTACATTTTTTTAATCCAAAGCGCTGGCATCTTCACCTAGGGCAGCAGCCTCATTTCCCTACTCCTTGTTGCGAAACAATGACGATGATCGCAGTGAATACCGTAAAAGACAAAATAAGGAGGCTCCAACT
Source organism: Pseudomonas sp. JAI111 (assembly GCF_024809425.1). NCBI lineage: Bacteria > Pseudomonadati > Pseudomonadota > Gammaproteobacteria > Pseudomonadales > Pseudomonadaceae > Pseudomonas > Pseudomonas sp. JAI111. Next base: position 130,823 of record NZ_JANUCB010000009.1, read on the forward strand.
TGTCCGCTTTGCTTGCGAGTCTTTCCAGGGCTTCTACAGTTAATGGTTCCAATGCCACGATCCAGGAGTTGAAGAATGAAAAATTCTAACCCGCAGCTCCCATCCCGCCGCATGCTGCTCAAGCGCGGAGCTGCCCTTTCTGCATTAACGATTACTGGCATTGGAATGGCCGGGTTAACCGTGCCTTCAGTGTCTTTTGCCGCAGCGCTTAGCAAAGAAGAGCGGGATAAAATGACGCCGGATGAGGTCATTGAAAGCCTGAAATCTGGCAACCTGCGTTTCCGTAAAGGCAAAATGCAGCAGCATGACTATTTGGCGCAAAAGCGCGCCAGTCAAGAAGGACAGTATCCGTCAGCGGTAATTTTAAGCTGTATTGATTCGCGTGCCCCGGCGGAAATTCTTCTAGATGCAGGGATTGGTGAAACTTTTAACTGCCGCGTGGCTGGCAATGTGCAAAACGAAGACATTCTCGGCAGTATGGAATTTGCCTGTGCTCTGGCAGGAGCCAAGGTCGTAGTGGTGATGGGGCATACCTCCTGTGGTGCGGTGAAGGGTGCCATCGCCAATGCCGAACTTGGAAACTTGACTGGATTGCTGAACAAAATCAAACCAGCAATTGATGAAACGGTATATGCAGGTAAACGTACGGCTGACAACTATGAATTTGTCGATTCCGTTGCACGCACCAACATCAAGATGACGCTGGCCGATATCCGTAAACACAGCCCTACCCTGAACAAGCTCGAGCAGGATGGAAAAATAAAAATCGTAGGCGCTATCTATAAGCTTGTGGGTGGAGAGGTTGAGTTCTTTAGCTGAATAAAAAAAGGGGCCAGATTTATTTTCCTAAAAATACGGACAAAAAAGGGGACAGATTTATTATCCTAAAAATAAATCCGCCCCCCCTTTTTCAATGTGCTACGCACATAAAATCATCACCATCAACAATTATAATTTAGGTTATTTATGAAAGATCATTACACCACAGGATATGTCTACTTCCTCCAGGCTGGAGATGATTTGGCTATAAAAATAGGTACGACTATAGAGCCATTAGAAAAACGTATTCTTCAATTACAAACTGCAAATCACCGCAAACTGAAGTTGGTCGGCGCTATAGATTTAAGGAAGGCTACAGGACTTATTACGCCCGGCAGAATAGAATTTTCAGTTTTAGCAAAACAGAGAGAAGCAGAAATACAGACTATGTTTTCAAATTCGCGCATGCATGGCGAATGGTTCGACATAACTGACGACCTTCTTAGCTATATCGAGCAGGTATCCAACGTAGACTGAAGGAGCATCGATCGACACTGGCCGATGGAAGCCCAATAATTTCCAAGTTAAATCTACTGAGAAGCCCAGTTTCCGGCAGATTATAGCGATTATTGTCTCTGATTAATGTGTAGTAGTTTGAGACCGCTCGCTCCAACAAATTGCGAGCCTCCATCTTTGGATCGAAGGTTACATATTCGCCATTCCCCTTGTCCATGTGCTTCGTTTGATTCTTCGGGTGATTGATGGCATCTCTGATGTTTTTGGGATTTGACGCCACTCCGTCGTTTAAAAGCTTGGAAAACTCCACTGCACCGGACACCAGGCTTTTCAAGGATGACTCTCCCTCCCTGCGCTCAACATAAACGCCAAGAATTTCCTCAGCACCGCCTGCAAGATGCAGCGCCGCAAAGTAGGAGCTTCCCTCGTAGTACATGCGCAGGGCTCGATCCAATAGTTCGACTGCGACTAGAAGCTTCTCCGTAGTCTCGCGCATCCGACTACTCCAAGGTTATATCGTCTGTTTTGGCCAATTGCTTCCCTTCAATACCTACTCCGATGCCATGAGTATAGCGAGGTTCATTTTGATGAACTTCTCGTTTTTATCGATCGGTTGCAACGCGGAGCGGACATTGCCGCCTACCTCGTCCGATCCTAAAAATAAATCCGTGCCCTTTTTTCGTGCCAGCGCGGCACTCGCATGCTCCAGCAAAGCGCGCTGCACCTGGTTCTGTTTCAGCAGGGATTTAGCCGAGGACAGTAGGAAAAAAGGGACGGATGCAGGAGCAGAGAGGTCTGCTCCTGCAGATATCTGATTGGCCTTACCGCACCCCGACATCCGCGCTTGCCTGGCGGCGTGGCGCGCCGAGCCAGTGGATGGCCAACGCGATCAGCCCAAGCGCAATGCCAAAGACCACGATGCCCGACCAGCCGTAGCGGCTCATCAGCCAGCCGCTGATGGTCACGCCCAGCGCGCCGCCGAGGAAGGTGGCCGTCATGTAGAGGCTGTTGATGCGGCCCTGTGCTTTGGGATCGACTGCAAAGGCGCGAGTCTGGTTGGACACCAGTCCCGACTGCACGCCGATATCGAGAACGATGACGCCGATCACCAGGAAAATAATCGAGGTCTGCGCCCCGGCGAGCAGCAGGAACGCCAGGGTAACGATGCCAATACTGGCGCCGATCACCGTTCGCGAACCCATCCGGTCAGTGGCGCGACCACCCAGTGAAGCGGCAAGCGCACCGGCTGCCCCGATGATGCCGAAGCTGCCTGCCCACGCGCTGCCAAGGTGCCAGGGACCATCGCTCAGGAGCGCAGCGAGGTTGACCCAAAAGGCGTTGAAACACGCCCACAACAGCGCCTGGACAATCATTGATTCACGGATCGGCCGATTGTCGCGCACCAATGGCCAGAGCGACGCGAGCAGCTTTGCATAGGACAGGTTAGTGGTGGGCACGCCGCGCGGCAGGAGCATCGCCGCGGCGATAAACACCGGGATCATGAACGCAGCTTCCACGCCGTAGACCGCGCGCCAACCCCAGGCCGCTCCCACCACGCCGCTGATCGTGCGGCCAAGCAGAATGCCAACCATGATGCCGCTGACCACGGTGCCGACCGAGCGCCCGCGTTCTTCCGGCCGCGACATCACCGCCGCGAAGGGGACGAGTTGCTGGGGCACGCAACTGACGACGCCAAGGCCAAAGGACGCCGCAATCAGCGCCCAGATGCCGGGCGCAAACGCCGCCGCGAGACCGAATAAAAAGGCCACCGCGATCTGCCCAAGCACCAGCTTGCGTCGATCAAAACGGTCACCCAGCGGCAACAGAAAAGCGAGCCCGAAGGCGAAGCCGAGCAGCGCTGCGCCGGCGACCAGATCGACCGTCGTCAGGTCGAGCCCCAGGCCCGACGAGATCAACGGCAGGATCGGCTGGGTGGCGTAGATGTTGGTGATCACCGCGCCGGCGATGATCGCCATCATGATGATCTTGCCGCGCGACGCTATCGCGGGCGCAGGGGAACTAGCAGATGTATCGGGCTGGCCGCTCACGGCGCTCTCCTTTCAATCTCCCCAGTATGTGCAGCGGGACGCCGCGGGCCGGAGGTTAGGCTTGAACCTTACCGACTCGCATTTATCAAGAGAATCCCATAGGATCGGGAAGCATCCTTCCAGTATTTGGTAGAGTTTGATGAACCGTCTTGAATCCATGTCCATCCTCATCGCCGTCGTTGATGCGGGCAGTCTGTCGGCGGCCGCACGTCATCTCGGCATGCCCCTGACCACCGTCAGCCGCAAGGTGGCAGAACTGGAAGCGCATCTGCATACACGCCTGCTGCATCGGACGACGCGACAGCTTTCGTTAACCGAGGCCGGCGACTCCTACGTGGCGGCCTGCCGACGCATTCTCGAAGAGATTGGCGAAGCCGAACGCGCGGCGACGGGTGAATACGCCAGCCCTAAAGGCGAACTGGTGGTCACCGCCCCGGTCGTGTTCGGGCGCTTGCATGTGGTGCCAGTGGTGGCGGAATTTCTCGCGCACTATCCAGAGATCGACATCAACCTGGTGCTGACCGATCGCGTCGTGCATTTGATGGACGAACACGCCGATGTCGCCGTGCGAATTGGCGAACTGCCCGACAGCATGCTCATGGCGACGGAAGTCGGAACCGTGCGCCGGGTCGTCTGCGCGAGTCCGGCCTACCTGGCAAGCCATGGCGTGCCGACCACACCACAAGATCTCGCCGGGCATGACTGCATCACTTTCGAAGTCCTCGCGTCCATGCGCGCCTGGGTGTTTGGCGCTGGCAAGTCAGAGCTGTCCGTGCCGATGCATTCACGGCTCACCGTCAACGCCGCCGAAGCGGCTATCGCCGCAGCGATTCTTGGGGTGGGCGTGATCCGTGTGCTGTCCTATCAGGTCGCAGACGCAGTACGAAACAAGCAACTGAGCATCGTGCTCGATGAATTTGAATCGGCGCCCTTGCCCATCAACCTCGTGCACAAAGGACAAACGCCGCTGCCGTTGAAGCTGCGCGCGTTCTTTGATTTTGTGACGCCGCGGTTGCGGGCTCGAACGTCGCGGGGAATGTGGCAGTGACGACCACGTTCAATGGAGCAGGTGTGCAGGCGCCACGTTGCTGGACCCGCCCCCTACCCCGCTGAACAATTCCATCCGGGCGGCCACGAAGGCATTCCATGCCACCCGATGGGCAAAGGTCGGTAGCGAGATGGCTACTCCAGAATCAAAATCCTCCAGCGCTGCGTCGACGATGGCCACTGCGCTCTGGTATCGGATCGGCGGTAACCCCGCATACAAAACGGCTTGGACACGCACGGCGACATTATTGAAGCGCTGTTGCAGCGTGTCGGATAGCGAGAGCAGAAAAGCGCTACTCGCCGATTCAATGGCAGCGCCGGAACTCGCTTCGAACACCGGCACCAGGTTGATCACTGTTCCGATGTCACGTTTTACAAAACCATTTGCCAAGGCATACGACAAGCACACGGGCGCCGTCACTCCCAAGGCGATTGTCGCCCCTATCTCATGTTCCTCCGTGATGTCGTGATGGTTGATCAGCAACGTGATGCTGGCGTCCTGGCTTAACACGCCCTCAATGCGGACCACTTCGGCAGACACTGCCAAATCCGCGTTCAACACTTCAATCGACCGACCGCTGGAGTCAGTGAGCGATGCAGCGAGTGTCATTAATCGCGGCCGATCTGCCGCAATCAAAATCAAGTCGTAACCCCGCTGTGCCAGTCGATGGGCGAACGCTGTGCCTATTGCGGTATCTGCGCCGGTTATAACGGCCGTGCCTTTATGAGACATGCGGTTTGCTCCAAAGGCGGGTGCATGGAATACGGTCAGAGTAGAGAGCGCCTTAGTGTGGGTAAAGGCCGTAAAACCATCGTTTTCGGCCTTCACGTGCGCCGGCCTGACTGATTTACCCGGCACAAAACGCTAACCCCCTGGCGAAATCGCGGTTCTGCTTGCAGTCCCGCGATTTTCGCGCATGCTTGCGTTTCGCATGTCAGCAGAATCCATGCCTCAAACCAGCGTTCAACTGGGCGAACGGGAGTCTTTATGCAAAGTGTGGCGTTGATCGTACGGCCCGATTTTCAGGTGATGAGCCTGGCTGCGCTTTCGGCTTTCGAGTTTGCCAACCTGGCTGCGGGTGAAAAACTCTATGACATCAGCGTGCTCTCCGAGCATGGCGGCCTGGTCGCCAGTTCGCTGTTCACCTCGGTTGATACGCAGCAGTTCAACAAGACTGAGTTCGATACCATCTTGATCAGCGGCGCAATGGATCGCAGTTCGGCGTCGAACGGTATTCACTCCTTTCTGATTGAAGCCAATGCCAATTCACGGCGGGTAGGCGCTTTGTGCGTCGGCGCTTTCGCGCTTGCCGAGTCCGGATTGCTCGATGGGCGTCGCGCCACAGTGCACTGGGCTCGCGCCAAGGAAATGCGCGACAGATTCCCCGCAATCAAGGTTGAAGAAGATCGCATTTTCATCATCGATGGCAAGATCTGGACCTCGGCGGGCATGACCGCTGCGCTCGATTTAACCATCGGTATGGTCGAGAAGGATTACGGTGCCGCGCTGGCCCGAACCGTCTCGCAGCGGCTGGTGCTTTACCATCGCCGTGCGGGTGGGCAGTCCCAGCATTCGGCGATGCTGGAACTGAGTCCGAGCTCCGACCGCATTCAGCAGTCGCTGGATTTCGCTCGAAAAAACCTGCGTCGCGACCTTTCCGTAGAAGACCTGGCGGATGCGGCGTGCTTGAGCCCTCGGCAGTTCAGTCGAAGCTTTCGCGAGCAGACCGGAAGCTCCCCCGCCAAGGCCATCGAAAACCTGCGACTGGAGGCCGCCCGCTTGATGATCGAACAGGGCCGTCTAACGCTCGAAGCAGTGGCTTCGGAGACCGGCTTTGGCGACCGCGAACGTATGCGCCGGGCCTTCCTGCGCGTATATGGCCAATCCCCGCAATCGTTGCGCCGGACCTTCGGTTCTAACGCCGACGTATAAGCGTCTATTTTTTCGCAGCAGAACAACGGCGGCCATTGGTCGCCGTTATTCATTCTTGGAACACAACTTTTTGAGCGTGCAGACTATTTAATTTGAAGGCTGAAGTTGCGGTGCAGGTCGGCGACCGGATGTGTAGGCCAGGATCAAGGCCGTTGCTGTGCAGAGGGCACTGACAAAGCCTAGGTTGGTCAACGAGCTGTAGTGCAATGTCAGGGAGCCAAGACCCGCACCCAGTGAGAAACCGAGGTACATGAAGGAAGCGTTGAGCGACAACACCACCGGCGCGCTCGCAACGCCAGCCACGCCGACCAGCGTGGTTTGTTGGGCAGGATAAAAAGCCCAGTGCGCCACGCCCCAGGCAGCGATGGCGAGAACAATCGGCACAATTACAAACTGTTTGTCGATAAAGTGCGGCGCCAGCGACAGGACGACGAACGCGGTAGTGGATGTCGCCAACGCGGGCAGGATCACTGCGCGCGGACCTTTGCGGTCTACCGTTCGGCCGCTGATGGCCAGGCCGATTGCGGCTGAAACACCCCAGCCAAATAGCACGAAGCCTATCGCCGGGCCATTTATCAGGGTGGTGGCCTCCAACAGCGGAGCGAGGTAGGTGTAAGTGGTGTAGCTCGCCATCGCCCACAACGTAGTGATCAATAGCGTATGCAAAACCGCAGGTTGAGCCGCAGTTGAAATGCGCTGGCGCAGGCTGGCAGTAGCGAGTCCGGTTCCTATCTCGCGTGGAAGGCCTATCAGCAAACCGGCAACGGCCAGCGCGGCAATGATCGCGACGCTGCCGAACGTGGCGCGCCAACCCATTGCCGCCCCCAGCACGGTGCCCGCCGGAACACCCAGGGCAATGGCGAGCGACAGGCCACCGTTGACGATAGCGATGGCGCGGCCTCGCTGTTCAGGCGGCACGACCACGCTGGCCAGTGCGTTCGCACCAGGTACATACACTGCCGCTGCGAGCGCCAGCACCAGTCTCGCGGCCATCAACGACCAATATCCACTGGCCGTGAAGGCCAGCAGATTGGCCACTGCAAAGAGCGCCATGGCACCGATCAGCAGCCTGCGCCGGTTCAGGTTCCCGGTCAGCGCCGCCAGCACTGGAGAGCTCAGTGCATAGGCCAGCGCAAATACAGTGACCAACTGGCCCGCCGTGGCAACGCTGACGTCAAGATCCTTGGCCATGCCGGGAAGCAGGCCCGCGATCATGAAGCTTTCGGTACCGACGGCAAACGTGCCTAAGGCCAGCCAATACAGCGGCCGGTTGCTTTTGATGAATTGAGTTGAGTTCATGGTATTCGATTAGCTGAAAATGAGCTTGCTGAAGTCCAGCGACACAAGCAAAGGCTCGGGGATTTTTTGCCCCGCTTCGTCGTAGGCGTAGATACGGCGTTTGGTCGGCATCATCAGCCCCTGTACTTCGCAGTAATCACTGACGTAGTTAGCGCCGGTCGCTCCGCCAAGAATGTCGACGGTGTAATCATGGCGACGCATCAGGCCATCCGGACCGAAGTGGGTGATCTGCTTGCGGGTATGGCTCTCGATATGATCAGGAAAGGTGACTTCCAGACGCCGCCATACTTCGCCGTTCTCCTTCCATGGCTCGATCTCCCTGGATTCGAAGCCGGGGTAGGTGTAGAGAAAAGGTGAAGTCAGGTAGGTCCACAACGCTTCGCTGGCAAAATAGGCCACATGCAGCGGGTCCCAAGGGCTTTCCAGGGTATGGCCCACGAAGGAGTCGGCGGGCTGGTCGCGTTGTTCGACGATGATTCCATCGAGGGTTTCCAGGGTCAGTTGACCTGGCAGGAACACACTGCGTTGGTTCGATCCGGCGAAGGGCGTAATGCTCAGGCGCTGGGTCTGGGTCTCGATATCCAATTCTTTATCGAACAGCTGACCCGGCTGCTGCTTGAGGTGCCAGATAGCACCATCGATCGAAACGTTGGCCCGCAGTTTTGCGAAGCTATTCCAGCGATCCAGGCCACCGTGGGCCTCAACGGCGAAAGCGAGTAGATCATTCATCAGGCGTGCTCCGAAAAGAAGTTTTATATCGATGCGCAAGGGTTGCGCCGGACCGGCGACTCAGCGTGCGGCGCGAAGCAACAGTCAGTAATAACTTCTGGCCGAGGCTCACCGTGAGGAGTGCGGAACTTCAACTGCTCTGCGCTGCTCATGGGAAGTATCTTGGGCTTTATAGGTTTGGGGCATCGGTCGAAAAACCGTCATTTCAAGCCATTGTGCGTTGACCGAAAAAGTCGCTTTTTTGGGCGCGAGCCAAAGCCCCGCAGCGACCACAAGTGTCGCTGAAACGAGAGGGTAGAAAGGGATGGAGACTAACGCTACTGTGACGCAGCTTCAGACGGTAAGGCCCTGACAGCTGAATTCCATCCGGTAGACAAACGATGAGCGCAGATAACCGATCAGCGCCTGCAAGGTGGCCGATTCAAAGTGCTCGGCCATCGCCAGAGGACAACTCCAATCACCCTGAATCAGCAGGGTGTGACGGTCGGCGGGATCCAGGGCGAGTGCATAACGAGAGCAGTTCGGTAGTACAGCCATGCTGTCGATAAAACCGCTGATCTGTTGGGCGAGGTCGGACGGGCTTGCGCGCCGCAGCTCAACAACGATGAGGTGACTCGCCTGGGTCTGCTGACCAGCGTGTAGGGCGTCGTTATTCTGAAGATGAGTGGTCATCGGTTAGCTCCTGCTGTCTGTTGTCCATGATCGGTATCGGCACCGGACTTCCCCGGCGCATTGACCGGTGTTGGCCGCGCCATTTCCCTACCCTCCTCTTCCCGGTGCCTCGCAGGAGCAAGATGTCTTGCAAGTGCGCCGGGGGCCATGAGGGCCAGCGGTCTGCCGCACGGTAATAATGCCCTGCTGCGTTTGCAACAGGGCCTTGAAGGGTCATCCCGGGAGTGACGTGGGCCTGTTACTTTGGCAGGGCTGCCAACGCCGCTTTTTCGATCACCGCAGCCACTTCTTTCGGGTGCGAGATATACACCGCGTGGCTGGATTTGACTTCTGTCACCTGAGCCGCGGCACGGGTGTACATGAAGCGTTCCAGATCAGGATTTATAGCCCGGTCCTGGGTGGCGACGATGGCCCAGCTCGGCTTCGACTTCCAAGCCGGCGAGGTAATCTTCTGGCCGAAGTTGGCGCCGTTGGTCAACACCTGAGACAACGCCATAAAGTGGGTGAGCTTTTCCGGCAGGTCGGCGGCAAAGTCGGCGCGAAACTTGTCCGGCGCCAGGTAAACGAAACCGTCCGCCGTCGGGGTAATCGCCGTCGAGGCCGCCGGCATTTTGTGCAGCAATTCGCCCGCCGCTTCACCCGCGTCCGGAGCGATACCCGCGACGTATACCAACGAGGCAACCTTCGGATCGGTACCGGCCTGGGTGATCACCACACCGCCATAACTGTGTCCGACCAATACCGCCGGGCCATCCTGCAAGGCCAGCGTACGCTGGACCGCTTTTACGTCGTCATCCAGCGAGGTTTCCGGCTCTTGCACGACCGATACATGAAAGCCGTCCTTTTCCAAAATCTCCGTGACACCACGCCACCCGGAGCCGTCGGCGAAGGAGCCGTGTACCAGCACAACGTTGTGGATCGCGGTCGCCGGCGTAGCCGCCATGGCGTAGCAAGACGCAACGGTGGAAGTTGCCATTAACAGTGCAGCGGATAAAAACTTCATCGATGCTTCCTTTTATCAAGTGTGGGTTAAAGATGTAGCGTGCTTGTTCACGGCGGCGCGTCGAGCGATGAAGCTGAAGATAAACGCCACCGAAACTCAGGTTCTTTGTTGCTGTGCCATGGGTCCATATTAGGGAGCGGGAGCAAGGCTCACAGGACGAAATACCGGCATTTCGAGCCATGTTTTGTCCTTTTTTGCCGGGTTCACCAGAGCTCGTGTACAAACAAAAAAGCCCCCATGAGGGGGCTTCGTTTGGGCTCTCGGCTACAGCCGTTCGCGCTCGGCGAAAGAGGTTACGCAGTCGCTTCTTCTTTATAGAACTCGTAGTCGGTGTAACCCACTTCGGTACCGCCAAAGAAGGTCGGACGGTCATACGCGTTCAGCGGCAGGTTGTGACGCAGGCGTTCCGGCAAGTCCGGGTTGGCAATGAAGTGGCGACCGAAAGCCACCAGATCGGCGTCGCCAGCCTGAAGGATGGCCTCGGCGGATTCGCCGTCAAAGCCACCAGCGGCGATGATCACGCCTTTGTAGTGTTTGCGCATCAGCTGGGCAGCGACCGGCGCCGGGTCGGCATTCTCGTCCTCGATGTTGCCCAGGATGCGCGGTTCGATCAGGTGCAGGTAAGCCAGGTTCAGCGGCGCCAGTTGTTGCGCGACGTAGGTGAACAGGCCTTCTGGATCGCTGTCGCCCATGTCACCCCAGGTGCCGCTCGGGCCGACACGTACTGCCACCCGATCACTGCCCCACACCGAAATCAGCGCGTTGGTCACTTCCAGCAGAAAGCGTGCGCGGTTTTCGAACGAGCCGCCGTACATGTCGGTGCGCTTGTTGCTGTTGTCCTGCAGGAACTGGTCGATCAAATAGCCGTTGGCACCATGCAGTTCCACGCCGTCAAAACCGGCTTTCACGCCACGCTCGGCAGCGGTGCGGAAGTTTTCTACCAGGTCTGCAATCTCTTCGATGGTCAGGGCGCGGTTCGGGGTATTGGGTACCCAACCTTCGGTGGTGTAGGCAACGCCGCCGTGCAGGACTTCCGATGGGCCGACGGGGATGCTGTTTGCAGGCTGCACGTCGACATTGGATTGGCGACCGGCATGATAAAGCTGCAGAAAGATCTTGCCGCCTTTAGCGTGCACGGCGTCAGTGACATGTTTCCAGCCCGCGATCTGGCTGTCGTCGAACAGGCCAGGTGCGCCGAGATAGCCGTTGCCGTTTGGCGCGGCGATGGTGGCTTCACCGATCAGGAAACCGCCTTCGGACGTGCGCTGGGCGTAGTACTCGGCCATCAAGGCGCCAGGACGAGCGCCCTCTTCGGCACGCATGCGGGTCAGTGGTGCCAATACAATGCGGTGGGCGAAGGTGAACCGCCCGACTTTAACTGGGGAATGAAGTTTGGACATGGTTGCCTCGATTGAAGTGTATGTGTAGAGCCATTGGATATCTGCCCGGGTCGATAGCCATGTGGGCTTTCGGGGTTGGGGCGCGTGGCATCAGTAAAGGTGATTTTCCGGAGTGGATAAATGGGCCGTGTTTCCCAACACTTCGGACTTTTTGGCTGTAATGCTGGCGATCATGGAGATCGAACTGTCGATGTCCGGACAACGGCGCCCGCACTCATGCAAGCGCCGTAGGGTCCTTATCAGGCGTAGAGTTCCGATACCTGTGTGTTGAACTCAGTGACAAAGGCGTGTTCATCCGCCCCGGCATTAGCGCGCATTGGCTTGGCCCGCTCGACCAGGATTTCCACCGCGTCCGTGCCCAGCACCGCTATCGTCTCGGCAATGAACTCATCCAATGGCATCGCCAGCTCCACTTCGGAGCTGTTCATCAACTCGGTACGTACCCATGGTGGCGCGATTTCCAGCACCTTGACCGAGGTATCGCGCAGCATGAAGCGCTGTGACAATGCGTAAGAATGCAGCGCCGCCTTGGTGGCGCTGTAAACCGCCGTCAGCGCCATGGGCACGAATCCGAGTACTGAAGAGGTGTACGCCACATAAGCGTCATCGGCCTTCTTGAGGTGCTCGATCAGCGCCGATGTCATGCGAATGGGGCCCATCAGATTGGTGGTAACGGTCGACGCCAGCAATTCGTCATCGACCTGGCCGGCCGCTGTGTCCGGCAACATGATCCCGGCGTTATTGATCAGCACGTTGAGCTGCGGGAATTCGCTGATCAACTGTTTCGCGACCGCGGTAATACTGGCCGGATCGGTAATATCCAGTTCGACTGCGTGCATCCCCGGGTTGGCCCCAACGACGGCTTCCAGATGGCCTTTGCGCCGACCTGAAATAATCACCTGGTTGCCCAGTTTGTGCAGTGCTTCGGCCAGCCCACGGCCAATGCCAGAACCGCCGCCGGTGATGAAGATGGTGTTTTGAGTAAGTTTCATGGGTAAGTCCTCTGAGATTGCGGAAATGCAAAACGTGAATAATTGAGGAAAAGGGCGGGTTGCCCGTGCTGTGAATACAGGGGCTATGCTAGGCGCGAACAAAAAAGCGCATGGGTCGAAATACCGACGTTTCAGGCCATTCGACGGCTGCACGATTGGCAAACTCAAATGCAGAGCGTGCAGCCAGACTGGGACGTCACGTCAGGTTCATGAAAGTTAACGGCACCCATGAATAGCCGATGTCCCTTCACAATCTCCCCGCCCGCCTCTACTCTGCATCAACCCTCCCTCCGCACCGAGCACACTTCAAATGATGGACAGCCTCAGCGGCATTACGGCCTTCATTCATGTGGCCGAAACCCGCAGCTTTACCGAAGCCGGTCGACTGTTGGAAATCTCCTCATCAGCAGTGGGCAAGAGCGTGGCGCGCATGGAAGAACGCCTGGGTGTGCGGCTGTTCCATCGCAGCACCCGCAGCGTCACCCTGACCACCGAAGGCGAGCTGTTCCTGGACCGCTGCAAACGTATCCTCAGCGAAGTGGAAGCGGCAGAAATGGAGCTGCTGGAGTTGTCCGCCACACCGCGCGGCAAGGTGCGTATCAGCGTGCCGATTCAGAACGTGTTGATCATGCCGGTGCTGGCCGGATTCATGCGCGCCTACCCGGACATCGAACTGGACGTGGACATGTCCGACCGCATGGTCGATGTGATCGAGGAAGGTTTCGACGCGGTGATCCGCACAGGCGCACCGCAGGACTCGCGGCTGATGGCGCGCAAGTTGGGCGGCTACCAATTGCAGTTGGTGGCATCGCCGGCGTATCTGGAACGCCATGGCGACCCGACGCACCCGGACGATTTGATCCGCCACGTGTGCCTGCTGCACAAGTTTCCAGCCACGGGAATGATCGAGCGCTGGCCGCTGCGCGTCGGCGACACGCACATCGAGCCGAACCTGACGCGGGCCTTGACTTGCACCACGATGGACCCGCTGACATACCTGGCGATCGATGGGGTGGGGATTGCCTGTCTGCCGGATTTTTCGATCCGTGAACCGTTGGCCGACGGCAGGCTCAAGGTGGTGCTGGAGGATTACACCGACCACACCGGCAACCTGTGGATGCTCTGGCCTGCATCGAAGCAGACAGCACCGAGGTTGCGAGTGTTGATCGACTTTTTCAAAGACAACATTCTGAAAGGCTGAAATCAGCGTTGCAGTGATTGGGCTATCGGAGTCTTCTGGATGCCGAAACTGAGCATCACCGCCAGCCCGAGCAAACCGATGCCAGCGCCCAGCCAGAGAGCCGACGGCACACCGGCATGATCGACCATCAAACCACCGAAAAGTGAACCTGAGGCAATGGCAATCTGAAAGGTCGTGACCAGCATTGCCGAACTCGCTTCTGGCAGTTGGGGTGATGTCAGTTGCATCCAGCTGCTCACGCCCAGAGGGATCGCACCGTATGCGATGCCCCACACCAATACCGCCAGCGACACAGCCATCCCCTGCAACTCAGGCAAGGCCAACTGCGCTGCCACCATCAGCAATACCACGGCGCCCAATGAGGCACGTAAATGGGTGGTGATGGTCCCGGCCATCGCAAAATTCGCCAGCATGCCGACCAGGCCGAAACCCAACAGGATGGCGGTGATGGCCGTTGGTGAGAAGCCAGCGTCATGGCCAAGGAACGGTGCAATGTAGGTGTAAGCCGTAAAATGTGCCGCCACCACAGTGCCCAATAACAACATGCTGCGGCGGGCATTACTGCGCGACAAAAATGCCACGAGCGCGCGCCACTTCAGGCCTTCGCTGGAAGGCAATGACGGCAAGGTCAACGCTTGCGCAATCAGCGCCAGCAACGCGAGCCCTGCTGTCACGGCAAAGGACATGCGCCATGAAAACAGCGTGCTGACAAACGTCCCGAAAGGCACTCCGAACACCGTTGCCAGGGTGATCCCTGCGAAGATCAAAGCCGTGGCCTTGGCTGCCTTCGACTGGCTGACCAACCGCCCCGCCGCCGCAATGGCCACAGCCCAAAATCCCCCCAGCGCAACACCGAGAAGCCCGCGCCCCAACAACATGACGGCCAGTGAAGGAGCCAATGCCGACACCACATTGGAAGCCACCAGCACCAGCGTCAGCAACAGCAATAAGTGACGCCGGTTCATACGGCCCGCGCCCAGCATGATCGCCGGCGCCGACACCGCGGCGACCACACCCGGCACGGTAACCATCAGCCCTGCAACACCTTCGGTGACGCTGAGGCTGTTGGCGATCTGCGGCAAAACGCCTACCGGTAGATATTCAGTAGTGACAAAGGCAAATGCGCCAAGGGCAACGGAATACACCGACAACCAATCGCGTGAGGAAGACGCTTGCTCCTGAGGCTGCGCAGAAGCAGCAGGTATTGCGTGTGAATCGTTCATGGGATAGCTCCACAGAAATGAGTGGCGCCATGTTAGGTATCGATCAGTCGGCGAAAAACAGGGCGCAGCTCCAATCACTGCGGATCAATCACTCCACAATCAAACGATTCACACCGTCCATTAGCGCCATCCGTGTCCAAAGTGTTCTGCCCTCTGGCCGGTTTTTCCCCAAGCGTTCACTCCATAGACTCCACCTCGACAAACATTCATTACCTTGCGAGGACTTTCCCATGACAACCAAACACTCACCGATTCGCGTCGGCATTATTGGCGTAGGCAACTGGGCACGCCATGGCCACCTGCGCGTGCTTAATCTTTTGCCGCAGTATCATTTGCAGGCGGTCTACAGCGAACGGCGTGAACGTGCTGAAGCAGCGGCCGGCGAGTATTCAATCTCCGAGGTTGCCGACTCGGTTGACGCTCTGGTCAATAACCCCGAAGTTGATTTGGTCGTGGTGCTCAACACCGCGCCCCAGCACGAAAAAACCGTACGTGCTGCCATTGCTGCCGGCAAGGATGTTTATTGCGAATGGCCATTGACGACGACCACCGCTGACTCCCAGGAACTGCTGCAACTGGCCAACCAGGCAGGCGTGCGTCACATCGTCGGTCTGCAGCGCCGCCATGCACCGCACAACCGTTACCTGCAAGATCTGCTGCAGCAAGGTTACGTCGGCAAAGTGCGTTCAGTGCGGATGCATGTCAGCATGAATTACTTCCAGGCCGTGCGACCCAATGCGCTGCGCTGGACCGCACCGGAGGAAAACTTCTCCAGCGTGATTGCAATCTATGCCGGCCACTTCCTCGACATGCTCTTCACGGCGACTGGCTGGCCGCTCAGCGTGTCAGGCCTGATGGTCAGCCAGTTCCCGCAGGTGACCATCAAGGAAACCGGCGAAGTACTGCCAAGTACCGCGCCTGACCAACTGGTGCTCAGCGGCATGCTGGAGGATGGTGGCGTTATCTCGATCCACATTGAAGGCGGCAAGCGGAATGGCTCCGGCGTGCAAATCGACATCACCGGTGATCAGGGCGACCTGAAAATCAGCAACCGTTCGGCGTTTGGCGATGTGGGCGACGACTATGTCATCGAGGGCGCGCATGGCGATAACCTGACGCTGGAAGTGTTGCCGGTGCCTGACAATTATCAGCGCCTGCCGGCCTCGTCATTGCCGTCCGCAGTGCTTGAACTGGCAGAGCTGTATCACGTGTATGCGCAGGATATTGCCGAAGGCACCCACGCGGCGGCGACGTTCAACGATGCATTGCGCCTGCATCAGTTGCTGGATGCGGCAAAGAGCGGGACTCAAACTCCCCTCAATTGGATCGCGTAATGACTGATGCTTGTGAAACCGCTCGATATTGAACTATCGAGTATGAGACTTCGTTGGCGCAACCGGGGCGGATACAGACTCGCCCCGCAGCGCCATTTAATCTCAGGGGGCATTATTGGTTCATCGCAGAACCGTCTCTTACTCAACCGAATCCGGGAAACGTGCGCCGAACATTGGCAGGCCGCTGGCTGAACTGACGGCGGTGACCTCGTCCTGGAGAACGTCCCAGTGCTCGACCAGAATGCCATTTTCCAGACGCACGATATCGACTGCGATGAGCGCGGAAGGATGACCATTGCCAGAGAAACGACCGTGAACCATAACTTTGTCCCCTTCCGCCATGATGACGCCAGGTTCGTAAGTCAATGTATCGGGCAGGCTTTTGACCAGATCAAACAGCCCCTGACGCCCAGGCGCGATAAGGGCACTGTGCTGAATGTAGGCAGGAGACCAGTACGCTTCGGCAGCAACGTAGTCGCGTTTATTGAACAACGTATCAAAAGCTTCAAGCACGATGGATTTGTTCTGCGTTTCAATAGTCATGATTGTTCCTGTCTCGATGAGATTAGTTGGTGAGGGGACGGCTTGACCGGTGCTGGTTATCTACCGTGCACTCGGACTGTTGGTGCCATGCATCCTAGCTCGGCGGATTTGACTGCATAGGTCGAAAAACCCGCATTTCTTGCCATACCCTTTGAGCGGCAGCGGATCTCGATCATTGCGGCGTGACCGGCAATAGTGTCGGGTCCCAGTCCTGAAAATCAGACGATAAGATAAATTTTCAGACCCCAACGCAGAACTCCATCTCCCCTGGCAAGGCGCTCCCTGCGCCTTTCTCACACACTCGGCTCTAACGCTATCGCGCTGCATAACAACAAGAGCCGCGAAAAAATGACCAGTTTCCCATCTGCTATCGAAAGCCAGACAGGCCATATCGGCGCCCGTCAGACCCGTGTCGAGGACGCCGCATTGTTGCGTGGCCTCGGCTGCGCCTGTTTCTGGCTATTTTTGATTGACGAACTAACCGCTGGGCCACTAGATCATTTATCTAAATATGCCTTGAGCACCGTCTAACCTATTTAAATAAATAAGTTAATTAGCTGTTCAGCGCCTTCATCGCATAGTTGCGATGAGCGGGAAGATTTTGTGTTGCTTCTATTACTTGAAAATAACAAATGGAGCGCTATATAAGTGATTAGAAAAAAATTTGCTGCAAGTTCGGTGTTTCTTGGTCTCACCCTGAGTGCCCAAGCGCATGCTGAGTTCCTGAGTGATAGCAAAGCCACTTTGGGAATGAGAAACTTCTACTTCAATAACGACAACCGCGATGGCATTGCCGCCCCTTCCAAAACCGAAGAATGGGCGCAGGGTTTCATGTTGGACTTCAAATCGGGCTATACCGATGGCATGGTTGGCTTTGGTGTCGATGGCCTGGGGTTGCTGGGGGTTACCCTGGACAGCGGCAAAGGACGGCACGCTGGCAGCACCATGATGCCTTCTGACAGTGACAACCGTGCCGTCGACGAGTGGAGCCGGCTGGGGCTGACCGGAAAAGTCAAAATGTCGAAAACCGAACTTCGCTACGGCACCTTGATTCCGAAACTCCCCATTCTGGTCGCCAACGATGGGCGCGTGCTTCCACAAACCTTCGAGGGCGGTCAAATCACCTCGAGCGAGTTCAAGGGGCTGACCTTGACTGGAGGTCGGATCGAACATGCGACAGGACGTGGTTCGAGCGATCAGACGGGGTTGGCCGTTGCTGGTGGTACGCGTGAAAGCAATCAGTTTGACTTCGCCGGGGGCGATTGGAGCGTCACCAAGGATCTGACAGCTCAGTACTATTACGCCAACCTCGATAACTACTATACGCAGCATTTTTTTGGATTAATTCACACCCTTGCCCTCTCGGACAATCAGTCCCTTAAAACCGACCTGCGCTACTTCAAAACTGACTCGTCAGGTGCAAATAGCTCCGGTACGTCAGGCTACAGAATGAGTGGCTACACCAAAAACGGTGATGGAGAGATCGACAACCGTACCTGGAGTGCCGCGTTGATTTACACGCTGGGTGGCCACGCAATTACCGCGGGGTACCAAAGTGTGTCGGATGGCAGCAACTTCACTCAACTCAATCAGGGTAGCCTGGTAGACAAGGGTGCCGGTGGAGCAAGCCTGTATCTGTATACAGACCGCCTGATCCAAACTTTCACCCACGCAGGCGAGCGCACAGCTTTCGGTCAATATGCTTACGACTTCGCCGCTCTGGGTGTCCCTGGCCTGAAAGGCTCGGTCATGTACCTCTCCGGCGATAATATTAAAACTACGTCAGGCGACAACCAAAAAGAATGGGAAAGAGACATTAGCCTGGACTACGTCCTTCAGTCGGGAGCGCTCAAAGGTGTCGGGTTCGGCTGGCGTAACGGTAAGTCCAACAGCGAAGCGTCTCGTAACGTAGATCAGAATCGAGTTTTTGTAAGCTATAGCATTCCGCTTCTCTAACTAGTGTCATGAGCGGTTAATGTGTGTCTAGTCCTGAAATAGGTGTAAACCTTTTTCCGCTAAAAATAAATCCGTCCCCTTTTTCCGCTCTCAGCGTTAGGTGCAGGTAGCCAGAGGCCAACCGACGCGCGCTGCACGGAGGAGACTGGCCTTAACAACCAAGCGGTGAAATGGGGCAATAACGAAAATGTAGGCCCGGCCTAGACGGTTGTGGCAATGGACCACGGTTGAAAAAACGAGTTGGCGACTGCCTTCTGGCTCTGCCTCTCCAGAACACAGGATCGATATCCGGAAGTCGAGGTGCTTGTCGTCCTCTCCCATCACGATTTCAGTCTTCTTCGTGCTGTAGACTTTGAAAACTCCGATCCGATTAGCAAGTGATGCCAAATGTTTGGCTGTCTTGAGACCAAAACAGGCAACGATAGTGTCTCGAACTTTCATGAGCCATCCGATCCAGGATGGTTGGTGGGAAAGGATGAATCGAGCTAGCAAGTCTGGATTGGTAGATGTGCCCGCAGGGAGCCGAATCGCAAAAGCGTCCGCTAGGTCCATCGACTTGTAGAGGTGGGTGATGCCGGACCTCGATGGGACTGGCACGGACATTATGAGCTCAAATTCTCGGGGCATCGGGGATCTCTCCTGAGTTCTAACTACTAATTAGACGACACGCCATATCGCGTTTCTTGTTGCGATGGTTTGTCGTATAACGCTCCTTGTCGCCCTGTCGTGCTTATCTAGCTTAGAAGTGACGGTTACCGACTTTCAAGCCGGACAGGGACAACCGCGCCAACTTCTCCTTGTCGGATACTGAGCCCGATCAAGGCATCATAGAGCTCTTGCTGCCCTGCAGGCAGAACAGGGAGCAACGTCGCACGGCGCTTGTCGATATCGAACAAGGATTCAACCAACCATCCCACCAGATAGAGCGCCGAAAGGCATCCTCCAGCGGTTGCAACGTTCCCCTGGCATACAAGAGGCTGGTCCACGGGCTCAAGTCCCAGAGCTTGCAAGCTCGATCGTGCATCCGGGTGAGTAGTTGCTTGGCCGCTGAGCAGCCCAAGCCGTTCGAGAATGAACGCTCCGGCGCATATGGAGCCAATTCGCTGGCGTCTGGAGTCAAGCTCAAACGACGGCAGGAAATCTGGAGCGGCAAGTGCAGCGGGTATCCCTTCCTTGCCGCTGACGAACAACACCGCGTCTGCACTATTGGCCTCCGAAAGCGGACCGTGCACTGAAACAGGCAGGCCGTTCGCCGAACGCACGATAGAGCTAGAACCCAATATTCGGACGTGCCAGTCCTCAGTATTGCGGCCTAAGATGTCCCACATCAGGAATAGGTCGATATCAGTGAATTGGTCGAAAGCAACCAGAACGATGTTCTTCAAGGCGAGCTCCATAAAAGGTGCTGGCGCGCAAAACGCAACGGCCATCTTTGTTGGTGTCCGCAGCGTATCAATCGGTTGCGCACCATACACAGTCTGTATGGCGCTAAATATGGAGCGAAATAACTGGTGAGAAAACTAACTCGTAGCCATTGGATCGCGGCTGGTTTTGAGGCCCTCGACCAAATGGGGCATATTGGCGTTTCGGCTGAGAGTCTATCTCGCCGATTGAATGTGACCCGCGGATCGTTCTATCACCATTTCCGCAATCGCGAAGACTTTGTCCGCGCCTTGCTGGCCGCTTGGGAAGAAGACTACACGGAGCGCATGCTCGCTTATGCCGCGCAGGGTCGTAGCGCGGGCGAAACCTTGACACGCTACTTGAGTATTGCCGCTGAGAAACAACCTGGGCGGGAAGTTTCCATCCGAGCCTGGTCGCTGCACGACCCGTTGGTAGGCGAGTTTCAGCAGCGTGTTGACACAAGACGACTGGACTTCGCGATACGGACGTGCCGCCGCTTGGTCCATGTGCCAGGCCAAGCAGAAGTGATTGGTCAGGTGGCCCACCTGTGCCTGATTGGTGGTCAACAGGCAGGGCTGCGGCGAGATGCCGCTCGCTTCAACAGTTTCCTGCATCGAGCCTTTTCACTTTTCGAAGGGGCTCTTCCACCGTGGCGGGCCTAAGTCATAGCAAAAAAGGCGACAGATTTATTTTCCTGGAAATAATTCCGTCCCCTTTTTGACTGGATCACCCCAAACTATCTAGACACATCTGACTGGCTGCTGCTGGCCCATTGTTGCCTATCGTGAAGGATGAGCCGTTTATTAGGCGTACAGGCCATACCCTGCCGCGATGATCAGCGGAGATACCAGAAGCGTTGCCCAGAACCCCGATTTTGGAACAGCAATGACGCAAATGATCGAGATCATAAGCACATAGATGCCGACAATTTTAAGTAGCGCGACATCGCCAACAGCTACGGCGTGAATTGCTGTCTGCCCTGCGAGCATAAAAAGCGGTCCCAGCATGGTAAACCAGAGGGCAGTTCGCCGATCTTCGTGCGCTTTGAATTGGTCAATGAAGCCAGAGTCTACAGCGGCGGCGAATGCTGTTTTGAACTTGATAATACCGAATGGAATATGGAGGACGCCCAAGGCGAACAGGGTCCATGCGACGATGTTGGACATGTCTTATATGCTCCGCAACGGGAAGGTTGGCTTAGAAGTGCTCACGGCAAATACGACATTGCTCAGGGAGAAACGCAACATGGGTCACGGCAAGGACTGCTGCCCGCGAATGAAGCTACCCATTCGCCATGACCGTGTCCACCGTCCACTTTTGGCCAATTGCTGTCCTTCGTAACGGGCAACATTCGGCCAAAAGTGATCTATAGCCTACCGCTTCACTCCTCGACGCCCCCATACAACCCCAACCGCCGATCCCCATGCAAATCATTACGTGCACTAATGCGCTTGTTCCGCGCCTCGGCAAGGTTGAGTGTCGCCAGCAAAAGCTGCTCCCCACCCTGCTCCGCCGGCCCTGCCAGCGGATAACCATCAGCATCGACGATCACCGACCCCTGCACCCAACCAACACCGCGCTCGTGGCCATGCCGATCACAGGCGGCGATGAACATCCGGTTGATCGAGGCATTGGCCTGCACCCGCACGACTTCAGCCGGACGCTCGGTTAATGGCCGTGGACCGTCGGGCCAGTTGACTGGCGCGCAGAGCAAATCGGCACCGGCCAGCGCCGGCAGTCTCACCCATTCGGGGAATTCCAGGTCGTAGCAAATCAGCATGCCGATCCGGCCATGGACTGTTTCGATGACAGGCGGCGCGTCGTTGCCGGGGCTGAAGATGTCTTTCTCGGCATCCCAGAGGTGCGCCTTGCGATACACGGCGCGCAGTCCTTGGGCATCGATCATCGCGGCGCTGTTGGCCAGTTCATCGCCTTCCAACCGCTCGCAGAATCCGCCGACCACGATGATATTCAGTTCCTTCGCCAGCGCCTTCCACAGCGTCAGGGCCTGGCCGTCTGCGGTTTCGGACAACGACAGCGCTTCGTTGCGGTCCGCGAATACGTAACCGCTCTGGACCAGTTCGGGCAACACCACCACATGAGCGCCCTGGAGCGCCGCCGAACGAATCACACGTTCGGACAGCGTGCGGTTGTAAGCGAGGTCGCCAATTTTCGGCGCCACCTGGCAGCAGGCGACCACGGTTTTTTTTACGCTGTTCAATGCACCTCCTCCAGCGGTTGATGGGCCAAGGCGACAATGTCGTGCTCGGTGATTGCGTCAATGATCCGGTGCTCGTGCTTAAGGTCGATCGAACGGCTGAGCAGGTAATACGTCAGGCCCGACACCACCAGGCCCACGAGCCAGGCAATGTCCACGCCTTCGAGCATGCGCGCCAGCGGACCGACGAACACTTCTTTGCCGGCCGCCGCATCGAAGATGTAGAAAAACGGCACCATCGCAGCGAATCCGATCAGGTATGAGGCGATGCCGCGAAACTGCCAGGCGCCGTAAATGCCCTTCGGCGTGAAGAAATGCGGGATGGCGTAGCGCCCTTTGCGCACGAAAAAGTAGTCGACCAGATTGACCGCGGTCCAAGGCACGAGGAAGTACAGAAGCAGGACGAGGAAGGTGTTCAACAACGCGATGCCATCGCCTTTGATCGAGAGTACGCAGGTCAGCAGGATGAGGCTGATCGCGCTGATCGACATCACTCGGGCGCGGGGCGTCGGCGTGATTTTTTTGATCGAGTCGACGCCTGTCAGCAACGTGAGCATGGCGCTATAGGTGTTGAGGGCGATGATCGGCAAAAAGCCCGCCACCGAGACAATCACCAACACGTTGCCCAGGCCCGGAATCATCGATGAACCGACCTGGTTAAGGGCGACCAATGCGTCCGTCGCTTTCAACTGCTGCGCGAGCCAGGCACCGAGGCCGATCATCCAACTCCCTGACAACGAGGCGCCGATGAAGATCGCCGCGATCAGTTTCGGCCGGCTGGTGTTTTTCGGCAGGTAGCGGGAATAGTCGGAGACATAAGGCGCGTAGGAAATGTTGTAGCTGGCGCCGATGGCAAACAGCGTGGCAAAGGCTACCCAGTTGAACCCCAGATCGGTCGCGGGGGCGACGCCCTCCTGGCCGGCGCCGAACATCAAGGCGATGGTGACCAGCGCATACAGCGGCAAGGTCGCCAATAATGCCCACTTGAAGGCTTTGTGCATCAGGTCGTGGCCGTAGATCGACAGCAGCGCACCGATCAGCACCACAGTCACCGCCACGATGGTCGGGTCGATACCGAACACGTGCTCCAGGCCGTTCATGATCAGCGAGACGTTGACCACGTTGAAGCCGACGAACACAAACATCGTCGCCATCAAGGCCAGGATCACTCCGCGATAACCGAACTGGGCACGGGACTGGATCATTTGCGGCAGGCCCATCTCCGGACCTTGCGAGCCGTGGAAAGCCATGAAGATGGTGCCGAACATAATGCCTAGCGCACCGGCCAGCATCGTCCACAGCGCCGACAATCCGAGGCTCGGGCCGACAAATCCAATGGAAATGGTGAAGAAGTGGAAGTTGCCCAAAAACCAGAAAGGCCCTTGGCTGCTGAGCTTGGCGTGACGTTCACTGTGTGGGATGTAATCGATCGAATGGCCTTCGATGGCCAGTCCGCTGTTCGCCTCGACGGCGCGCACAGAATGAGGGGACCCTGACATACGACTGTTCCTATGCTGGTGTTTGTTGTTTTTATGGGCAAAGCGCCGGTTTCATTGCAATGTAGGGCCTGGATCAGGGCGGTTAAATATCGCAGGCACACTGTTTACATAGATCCGCATCTATGTGACTGAGCTTTGGGGGACACACATGCTGGGAACTGTATCGGAGCTGGATCTGCGCTTGATCCGGGTATTTTTGACCGTCGTCGAGGCCGGCGGTATCTCGGCCGCGCAAACCGCGCTCAACACCACGCAACCGACCATCAGCGCACAACTGGCCACGCTCGAAGCGCGGGTCGGGTTTCGTCTTTGCGAGCGCGGACGCGGCGGGTTTTCGGTGACACCAAAGGGCAGTCAGTTTGTCGAGGCGGCCCGACGCCTGCTGGCGGCGGCCGAAGGCTTCCGGGTGGAGGTCCAGCACATCAATCGCAAAGTGTCGGGCAACATCAACATTGGCTTGCTCGGCCAAATCGATCCCGTGGCCAACAAGAAAATCGCCCTGGCCATTGCACGTTTGCGGTCTCGCCATGAGGGACTTTATTTCCACTTCACTGAGCTGTCGTCATCACTGCTGGAAGAAAAAATCATCAACGGCCATATCGATCTGGCGATTGGTTACTTTTGGCACCGCTTGCCCAGCATTGATTACTTTCCTCTGTTCAAGGAAACCCAGATCGCCTATTGCGCCCCGGCTCACCCGTTGTCCGGGCAAGTAGGTGATCTGACCCGCGAGGACGTCAGCGGCTACGACTGGGTTTGGCCTAGCCACCCCTTGCCGGAAATGCCGGCGCCCACTTCGATCGAACGCTTGACCGTGCTCACTGACAGCATGGATGGCGCCGCCCTGCTCATCCTGTCGGGCCAGCACCTGGGCTTCTTGCCTCAGCACTATGCGGCCAAGCATGAACAGCTGGGGCAACTGCATCCGTTGAATCCTCGACTGCTGCGCTATGAAGTGGGCTTTCATGCGGCGGTTCGGCATTCGTCGCGGCAGCGGGATCTGGTAAGTGCGTTCCTGACTGAGTTGATCGAGATTTTTGCCGCTTAAAAGCGTATATCGCTGGTGCGAGTGACGTCGATCCGTGCCACCGAACCGGTCAGGTGCGCCAGATCCTTGTTGTGTTCGGCGATGATGTCTTCGGCGGTCATGCTGGCGTTGGCGACGGTGGAATGAGCGTCGCCTGCGAGCACCACGTCGTAACCCAGCTTCAAGGCCTGGCGCACAGTAGCGTTGACACAGTAGTCGGTTTGCAAGCCGCAGATGATCAGGCGTTCGAAGTCTTCCTTCGGCACCAGCTTTTGCAAGTTGGTCTGGTAAAACGAATCCGCCGTGGTTTTGCGCACACGCAGATCCTTGGGCGAGGTTTCCAGCCCTTCGGCCAGTTGCCAGCCTTGGGCGTTATGCGCCAAGGGGCTGCCCTCTTCTTCGTGCTGAATCAGGATGACCCGAACGCCAGCGTCACGGGCCGCGGCGCTCAGGTCGTTGATGTTGTCGATGACGCGCTTGATCCCGAAGCATTCGTACTCGCCAGAGCACAGGGCCTGCTGGACGTCGATGATCAGTAATGCAGTTGTCATGGTGCCTTCCTTGATGTCTTGGCAAAACAGGGGACAGAAAATAGATCCGTCCCCTTTGACTTTGAAAAACAATCCTCAGTAACCGAGCGACAGCCCGGTGTTGCGACGTGGGTCGTTGGCGCCGTAGAAGCGGTTCTTGCCGACCGGTTTGCCTCCCAGCGAAGGCGCGCCTACCAGAATCGCCGCCAGGTGGTTGGCGTCCTGTGGTCCGGCAAATTTATGCCCCCAGCTTTCCAGCATCTTCACTGTATCCGGGCTGGTGGTGAAGGCTTCCAGATTGGTCTCCTCTGGCAGCCACTGCTGGTGGAAACGTGGCGCATCGACCGCTTCCTGGATGTTCATGCCGTAATCGATCACGTTGAGCATGGTCAGCAAGGTTGCCGTGATGATGCGACTGCCGCCGGGGGTGCCGACAACCATGACGACTTTGCCGTCCTTGGTGACGATGGTCGGGCTCATCGATGACAGCGGCGCCTTGCCCGGAGCAATGGCATTGGCTTCGCCCTGGACCAGGCCGTACATGTTCGGTACGCCGATTTTCGAAGTGAAGTCGTCCATTTCGTCGTTAAGAATGACCCCGGTTTTGCTGGCCATGACGCCGGCGCCGAACCAGTCGTTGAGGGTGTAGGTCACCGATACCGCGTTGCCCCATTTGTCGACGATGGAGTAATGCGTGGTGTTGTTGCCTTCATGTGGCGCGACACCGGGTTTGAGGTCGCGGGATATGCCGGCCTTTTGCGGATTGATGGCTTCGCGCAGTTTGGTCGCGTAGTTTTTATCCAGCAGGTGCGCGATCGGATTTTTCACGAAGTCCGGGTCGCCCAGGTAGCTGTTGCGGTCCACATACGCGTGGCGCATCGCTTCGATCTGGTAGTGCATGCCTTGGGCCGAGTGGTAGCCCAGGTCTTTCATCGGGTAGCCTTCAAGGATGTTCATGATCTCGCAGATCACTACCCCACCGGAGCTTGGTGGCGGTGCCGATACCACATGATAGCCCCGGTAATCGCACTCGATCGGCGCCAGCTCACGGGTCTTGTATTTGTCGAGGTCGGCCTGGGTGATGATGCCCTTGTTGGCCTGACTGGAGGTGACGATAGCGTCGGCCACCCAGCCTTTATAGAAACCGTCGGCGCCCTTCTCGGAAATTTCCCGCAGGGTCTTGGCCAGATCTTTCTGCACCAGTTTTTGCCCGACCTGCATCGGTTCGCCGTTGCTGAGGAAGATCGAGCCGGAATCCTTGATGTCCTTCTTGAACACGTCGGTGGCATAGTCCAGCAAATCGACATCGCCCTGCTCCAGCACGAAACCGTCTTCGGCCAGTTTGATCGCCGGCGCGATCACATCCTTGCGCGGTTTGGTGCCGTACTTCTGCAGGGCCAGTTCCATGCCGGACACGGTGCCCGGCACGCCAACGGCCAGGTGCCCGCGGGTGCTGAGGTCCGGGACGACATTGCCCTCTTTGTCGAGGTACATGTCGGCTTTGGCGGCCAGCGGTGCTTTTTCGCGGAAATCGAGGAAGGTTTTGCGCCCGTCCGCCAGCTGAATGGTCATGAAGCCGCCGCCACCCAGGTTACCGGCTGCGGGATAAACCACCGCCAGCGCATAACCCACCGCGACCGCGGCATCGACGGCGTTGCCACCATTCTTGAGCACATCGACGCCCACATGGGACGCCAGATGCTGTGCCGTCACGACCATACCGTTTTCGGCAGCGACCGGGGCCACCGAGGCGGCGTACGTGCTGAGGCAGCTGAGCGCCAACGAGGTCGCAATCAGCGATTTGGCAAAAGGTTCGAACTTCATGAGTCGGTCTCTTCTTTTTATGGTTTGTGTAAAAAATCTGAGAAAACGCGTCAAGAGCAGAGGCAAGTATGGCTGGGATTGCGTATTGCGCCTCCCCGTCGAGTCAGTATGCTGAGCCCCTGTTCAGCCCTGTTGCGGAGTCCGCCGGCATGCCTTACACCTTCACCACCCTGGCCTCCCCGGTTGGCGAGTTGAAGCTGGTCGCGAAAGATTCAAGACTGGCGGCCATCCTCTGGGAAAACGACAAGCCGAATCGGGTAAGACTGGGGCCGATGCACGAAGCGCCGGATAGCCCGATCCTCGTGCGCGCTGTTCAGCAGTTAGAGGAATACTTCACCGGAACGCGCAACCGGTTTGAGCTGGAACTGGATTTTGCCGGCACCGAATTTCAGAAGAAGGTCTGGCAGGCGCTGTTGACCATTCCGTTTGGCCAGACCCGCAGCTACAGCCAGATTGCCGAGCAGATTGGCCATCCGAGCGCGGTGCGCGCAGTGGGTGCGGCGAATGGCAAGAATCCGATTTCGATTGTTGCACCGTGCCATCGGGTGATCGGTGCATCCGGGAAGCTCACCGGGTTTGCCGGTGGGCTTGCGGCCAAAGAGCGATTGCTGACACTGGAAGGATGCGAATGGTCAGGCGCCAGCCGGATGGATGATTTATTTTGAGGGGCCGAAGAGATCCTTCATCGCCGCATACTGCAGCAACATAATGGTCTTCGCATCGCAGATCTCCCCGCGATAAAACGCCTCGAGCGCCTCCTCGAATGCCCACTCCAACACTTCCAGTTCTTCGGTCTCTTCTTCCAGCCCACCGCCATCACTGACTTTCGATGCGCTGTCGTATTCGGCGATGAAGAAGTGCAGTTTTTCGGTCACCGAGCCGGGGCTCATGTAGGACTCGAAGACCTTTTGCACATGGTGAACGCGATAGCCGGTTTCTTCTTCGGCCTCGGCCCGGATGCGCTCTTCGGGATCGGCGCCTTCAAGCAATCCGGCTGCAACCTCGATCAGTAAGCCATCGTGGCCGTTGACGAACACTGGCAGCCGGAACTGGCGGGTCAGCACGACCGTTCTCTTCTCGCGGTTGAACAGCAGAATGGCGGCGCCATTGCCACGGTCGTAGACCTCGCGAGTCTGGCGTTGCCATTCACCGTTGTTGCGCAGGTAGTCGAAGCTGATTTTTCTCAGCAGGTACCAGTCGTGGGACAACACCTGTGATTCGATGATGTTGACTCGCTCGGCGGTGTTCGACATCACAATTCATCCTTTTTTTGTCGGGAGGTGCACATGGTAGGCGAAAACTTAAAAGCCCGGCATGACCTGTTCACTTAAGAAATTTTGGGGTTGGGTACATATCCGTTGCTGCGGTAACGGCGGCTTAGGGTTCCGCCCTGACGGCGGGTCACTTGGAGAAGCGCCAAGTAACCAAGCGCTTTTGCCCCTGACGTTCGGTGCCTCGCTAGGGCTCGGCATGCCCTCGCTCCGGTCCTGCTCCGTGGGCCCGCCGCCATCGGCCATCCATGGCCGGGGGCGGCTAACCCGGCATCCATGCCGGGTTGCCCACTGCGCAGAACCTGCGCTCGGCCTCACGAGGGGGCGTGCAGTGCCAAAGCAAAGCGAGGCGGCCTACGGGCCGACCTGTTTGCTCAACACTTGCGCGTAGTGCTCGTTCCCACGCTCCGCGTGGGAATGCATCCCGTGACGCTCCGCGTCACCTTGCGCAAGACTCATGCCTGGTGTCGACAGCGGAACGCAGAGCGTCCCCGGCGGCATTCCCACGCGGAGCGTGGGAACGATCAATGGCAACAGCAACAGCATCGCGAGCAGGCTCACTCCCACACAAAGCAGATCGGCGCACCGTTGTGGCTCCTCACCACTCATCAGGTCGAGCGTTAGCTCGCCTTTAGCTTTTGATCTTGATCTGCCCCATCGGAAGGCCGAACGCAGGTTCTGCGTAGTGGGCAACCCGGCATGGATGCCGGGTTAGCCGCCCCCGGCCATGGATGGCCGATGGCGGCGGGCCCACGGAGCAGGACCGGAGTGAGGGAATGCCGAGCCTAGGCGAGGCACCGTACGTCAGGGGCGCTAGCGCTTGGTTACTTGGCGCTTCTCCAAGTGACCCGCCGTCAGGGCGGAACCAATAGCCGCCGTGACCGCAGAAACGGATAAGCCCCAACCCCAAAACGTCATAAGTAAACGGCATCACTGCCGGACCTTATTGCCTACTTAAAGTCCAC
Source organism: Pseudomonas sp. JAI111 (assembly GCF_024809425.1). Lineage (NCBI taxonomy): Bacteria > Pseudomonadati > Pseudomonadota > Gammaproteobacteria > Pseudomonadales > Pseudomonadaceae > Pseudomonas > Pseudomonas sp. JAI111. Next base: position 160,216 of record NZ_JANUCB010000009.1, read on the forward strand.
ATCAAACGCTTGATAAAACGCATTCCCGGTATTGGCCACAATCCACATCAGCACAATGACATGGTGGCCCTTCTTGTTACCCGGCAAAGTCACTTCATGGTTGACCTTGGCTTTCATCTCGGCGGAATGACTGTAGTAAGGCACCTGGGTGTAGAAGTCATCGAAAAACGATGTCGGCTCCAACTGCGCACGGCTGATCCGCTGTTTCGGGTTCCAGCCATCCCGGGTGATGAACCAGCTGTAGCCACGAGTGACGTGGGCCGCGGTGTATTCCCAAGTGACGTTAAAGGTCTGGCCCGGATCGACGCTCAGCATCGGCCAGGTAAACGGTCGGTTGAGCTTGAGGCTCATTTCCTCATTGGTGAAATTAAGGCAGTCACGAGCATCGACCTTGCCACCGCTGAGGATATGACCATCGCCAGGCGGAACGACGCTGACGCTGTCTGTCTCGTAAGGCACCGGGAAAGGCCCGGCCATCAATGCCGGGAAATTCTTGCCGCCTTCCATTTCATTGACTTGCCAGTTCCCCAGCAGCCCCAGCTCCACAGCGACCGAGCCACGGCTTGCAGGGGAAGTGACGCGGCCGTGCCGCAGTTGGGTTTGAGCGTGTGGTTGGTTCATGTTTTCACTCCGTTGATTTGAGAACTCTCCTTCCCGAGGAGAGGCCTTCAAACTAACGGAGCCAGTTTTTTTGTCCATGGGACCAAAACCCGTGGCTGCATGACGTCTCAAACCAACACAGAACAAATACTGGATGTATAACCAGTTATCTGGGCTAGCGCTTACTCGCGGCATAGCAAAAGGACTACGCCCCAAAGTGCCAACCGGGTGCACTGCTTCGATCAGGAAAGCTGAGCCTTGTATTCCTTTACGTACTGGCCAGCCAGCGTCTCTTTCTGTTTGTCATCGAGCAGTTTTCCGGCCATCTGGAAGAACTTCTGCTCTTCCTCTTTGAGGTGGTGATGAACCTTCTCGCAAAGCTTCTTGGCAGTCGCCAGCCAGGCCGGGCTGGACATCTCTGTCTCATCCAGCTCTTCCATCATTTCGTCCATCTCGTGGTGCTCGGAGATGGCATGACGGCTCAGGTCAACGCCGTTGTCGAACTCCATCAGCGGGATGTAGAAATGCCGCTCTTCCGCAGTTTCGTGGGCCTGCAATTCGGACTTGAGCTGTTTGTAAGCCTCGACCCGCTCCGGGGTGTCGCCACTGGTCTTGATCAGCGCGTCGGCATAGGTGCGTTGACGGTCATGGCTTTCACGCAAGGCTTCAAAAATATTCACGGAGGATCCTCATCGGCTGCGTTCTGGGATGACGCTGTTTAGCCTAGACAGCCGGGCGCGAGCGAGGGTTCCACCTGAAGGGCTGGAACAACGACCACTTGCCGGGATAGGCTTGGAGATCGTTATTCCCAAAGCCATAAGGATGTAGCTGATGCCCCTGCGAATTGAACGCTCGCAAACCCCCACAGATGAAGAGCGGCAAGCGATCCTTTTGCCATTGCGCGCCTATAACGCCTCAAAGGCCGGCGTCTCGATGCAGGAACCCATTGCGTTACTGGTGCGTGACGAAAGCGGCGAGATCCTCGGCGGACTCTATGCTCGGGTGTTTTACCAGTGGATGTTCATCGAATTGCTGTCGGTGCCGGAACAGGCCCGGGGACAAGGCCTGGGCTCGAAGCTGATGCGTATGGCCGAAGACGTGGCGCGAGAGAAGGAGTGCGTTGGGGTCTGGCTCGACACGTTCGACTTTCAGGCGCCGGGGTTCTACCAGAAGCTGGGCTACAGCGAGCTGGGCCAGATTGTCGACTATCCGCCGGGCCACAAGCGCCTGTTTTTCCAGAAGCGCCTGTGATGAAATCGCGCAAACTCCTGTGGGAGTGAGCCTGCTCGCGATGGCGGCCTGTCAATCGATATCAATGTTGAATGATAAACCGCTATCGCGAGCAGGCTCGCTCCCACTGGGGTACTGCGTCGATATCAGAGGCAGGTTGCCAACGCCGCCAGACGGCGCTTGGCGACAAAGTCGTCATGCTGCGCGTAGTAACTCAGCACCGTTCCGGAAGCATCGGTGGTGACGTCGACAAACGACTCCGCCGAGCGCGTGTAGACCGTGGTCCCACCCTTCTCACCCGATTGCAGGTAAGCAGCGGCATCGACACCGAACACCGCCTCGTCCTGCCAGGAAAACTGCACGCACTGCGCGACGACTTTTTCCGGCTTGTCCGATTTCAGGGTTTTATAAGGGGCTTTGGTGCGGGCATCGTTCATCACCGAACCGGCACATCCGGCCAGCAACGTTACGGCCAGCGCCACCATCAGAATTCGCATCGTGTTCGCTCATCAAGAAAAAGCGGACTGTATCACCGTGGCACGGCGTATCGTTCTGCTTTACTTCATTTATAGCGCGACATCGACTGACGATTCGCGCACCCTGTCGCGCCATTACCGTCACATCGCCGCTTTTTTCGGGCTCATTTTTCTGGAACGTCCATGACACCCAACGCCGAGTATTACAAACCGACCGCTGAATACGCTGACAAGCTGATCAGCCAGATCGGCCAGACCCCTTCCTGGATCGCCAAGCGAATTGGCGTCACCGACAAACGGATTCGCTACATCCTCGACGGCGAACGGACCGTCAAAGGCGAAACCACGCCGATCCAGATGACGTACCCCGAGCAGTTTGCACTCGAGTGCCTGGCCGCTGCGGCCAAGGCCAGCAAGAAGCAATCTTCATAAGAGCAGCCTCAAGGAGTGACCATGGCGGCAACCGAACAGCAACATGAAAAGGCGCTGGAGAAATTTCTCGACGAGCGCCCCGAGCTGCGCCACGAACTCGACAACCTCAATCCGCTGTTGGCCCAGGCCAAAGGCGAGACGACAGCACAATACCGTGACGAGCGCTTGCATGAAGCGTTCGAAGCCGAAGCCGAGCGCCTGGGGTTGTTTGCCTGGGAGCTGACGCTGAAACTGACTGTCGACACGCCTGAGGACTACGAGACTCAGCGCAGGGAAGTGCACAAGGAAGTGGCTGAGATGGCGGGTCTGGACTGGCTGGAATATTGTGAGTTATATGGGTTGAGCAAGTAACCGCCACCGCTCAAGGATGCTCAACCGATGCTACCGTCGCCTTCAAGTACCCGCGCCAGCCCGGGCCATCTGCACGCCCGCAAATGGCGCGGCCGCATCGGCATGTCGCTGGTCGCCGCACTCTCGGTGCTCGCCGGCATGACCGATGCCATCGGCTTCATGGCCAGCGGTGACTTTGTTTCCTTCATGAGCGGCAACACCACCCGCCTTGCGGTCGCCATCAGCGACGGCAATCTCGGGTTGACCTTGCGCCTGTTGATCCTTGTGGCCACCTTTGTCGTCGGCAACGCCTTGGGCATTGTGATCAGTCGTCTGGGCGGGCGACGGGCACTGCCGTTATTACTGTGCATCGCCATGCTGCTTTGTGGCGCCGCTGCCTGGCCTTATGACGAACAATTGCCGGCGTTGCTCTCAGCCATCATCGCCATGGGCATGCTCAATGCGGCGGTGGAAGAAGTGAACGGTCTGCCGGTCGGCCTCACTTACGTGACCGGCGCCCTGTCGCGCTTCGGGCGTGGTCTGGGGCGCTGGATGCTCGGCGAACGGCGCAATGGCTGGCGGGTTCAGTTGATTCCCTGGACGGGAATGTTTGCCGGCGCCGTGCTGGGTGCCGTGCTGGAACATCACCTGGGGCTCAAGGCATTGTTTGCCAGCGGATTGCTGGCCGCGGCGTTGGGGGGGCTGTCGTTAAGCATTCCGAGGCGTTGGCAGTTGGGTTATATGCCGCGCTGAGCGGTGCCTGCCAGACCGGCATCGCGAGCAGGCTCGCTCCCACAAGGGATTAATGTCGTACACGAAATCGATATTTGCCACAAAACCCCTGTGGGAGCGAGCCTGCTCGCGATGGCGGCGACTCGGTCCATGATCAAACGCACTTCGCCGCCTCGCCGATAAAGCTTTATCATGGCCACAGTTTTGCTGATCGAGTCCGTCATGAAGTTCGCCATCGCGCTGTTTTCCGCCGCCCATGCGCCCTCCTCGCGCCGCGCCTTGCTGTTCGCCCAGGCCGCATTGGCGGGCGGGCATGAAATTGTCCGGCTGTTTTTCTATCAGGACGGCGTTTATAACGCTTCCGGCAGCGTGGTCACGCCCCAGGATGAGCTGGACTTGCCCAAGCAATGGCGCGCCTTTGTCACCGAGCATCAACTGGACGGCGTTGTTTGCATTGCCGCCGCCCTGCGCCGTGGTGTGCTGGACGCAGAAGAAGCCGGGCGTTATCAGCGCGAGGCCGTATCGGTCGGCGCACCGTGGGAATTGTCCGGCCTGGGTCAGTTGCATGACGCCGTGCAGGACGCCGACCGCCTGATCTGTTTCGGAGGCGCGTGAGATGCCCAGATCCTTGTTGATCATCAGCCGCCAAGCCCCATGGTCCGGGCCGAATGCGCGCGAAGCACTGGACATCGTGCTGGCCGGCGGTGCTTTCGATCTGCCGATCGGTTTGTTGTTTCTCGATGACGGCGTGTTCCAGCTCGCCGCCAAACAGGACGCCAAGGCCCTGCAGCAAAAAGACCTGAGCGCCAACCTGCAAGCGTTGCCGATGTTCGGCGTTGAAGAGCTGTTCGTCTGTGCCGACAGCGCGGCGGAACGCGGCCTGGACCCGAGCCGTTTCTCGCTCGAAGAAGCCCAGGTGCTGGCTGCCGAGCAAATCACTGCGCTTATTGACCGTTACGACCAGGTGATCACCCTCTGATGTCGACTTTGCATGTGTTGTCTCATTCCCCATTCGGCGACGACCGCCTGACCAGTTGCCTGCGGGTGATTGGCGCGAACGACGCGCTGCTGCTGACCGGTGATGCGGTGTATGCGTTGCAGCCTGGCACATCGCCGTTCAACGCGCTGAGTGCTCGCCAGTTGAAACTGTTCGCACTGGCCGAGGACGTCCAGGCTCGTGCGCTGGAGATTCCTGACGCGGTCCAGGCCATCGATTACCCGGCCTTCGTCGAGCTGTCGATTCACTATGACAAGGTCAACAGTTGGCTATGAATTCCCTGACAGTCGGCGCCCGCGCCATCGAGCTGGACAAGGACGGCTTCCTGATCGACCTGAGCGACTGGTCCAACGAGGTGGCTGCCGCCCTCGCCGCCGCCGAAGACATCGAGTTGAGCCCGGAACATTGGGAAGTCCTCGAACTGCTGCGCGGTTTCTACGACGAATTCCAGCTGTCGCCTGCGACCCGTCCGTTGATCAAGTACACCGCACTGAAGCTGGGCCCGGAAAAAGGCAACAGCCTGCACCTGAACCGACTGTTCAAAGGCACCCCTGCCAAACTCGCCGCGAAACTGGCGGGCCTGCCCAAACCGACGAATTGTTTATGACCGACTTTCCAGCGCTGACCCTCGAAACACCTGCCGAACACCCTTTCGCCCAGTTCGTGCGAATCCTCGGCAAGGGCAAGCGCGGCGCTCGCGACCTGACCCGGATCGAAGCCCGCGAAGCCATGGGCATGGTGCTCGACGACAAGGTCGAAGACACACAGCTAGGTGCGTTTCTGATGTTGCTGCGGCACAAGGAAGAAAGCGCCGAGGAAATGGCCGGGTTCGCCGAAGCCTTGCGTGAACGGCTGAACCCGCCGGCGCTGGCGGTCGATCTGGACTGGCCAACGTATGCGGGCAAGAAGCGCCACCTGCCGTGGTATCTGCTGGCGGCCAAGTGCCTGGCGCAGAACGGCGTGCGCATCTTCATGCATGGCGGTGGCGCACACACGGCCGGTCGGCTGTACAGCGAACAATTGCTGGATCAGTTGAACATCCCGCTGTGCCGCAACTGGCAGCAGGTCGGCGAAGCACTGGATCAGGGCGGTCTGGCCTTCATGCCGCTGGTGGATTGGGCACCGCAACTGCAACGCATGATCGACCTGCGCAACACGCTGGGCCTGCGTTCGCCGATTCATTCGCTGACGCGGATTCTCAATCCGCTCGGCGCCCGCTGTGGCCTGCAAAGCATTTTCCATCCTGGCTATCAGGCCGTGCATCGCGATGCCAGCGGCTTGCTCGGCGATACCGCAATCGTGGTCAAGGGCGATGGCGGCGAAATCGAGATCAACCCGGACGCCGACAGCCACTTGTACGGCACCACCGGCGGCGAAAGCTGGGATGAGGAATGGCCGCAGATGTCAACCCAGCGCCACGTCAAACCCGCCTCGCTCGATCCCGAGCACTTGAAAGCCGTGTGGCGCGGCGATGTGGTCGACAGCTATCCGCAAATGGCCCTGATTTCGACGATGGCCCTGGCGCTGCGCGGCCTTGGTCAATCCCGCGAGCAAGCCTTCGAAACCGCACAACAGTATTGGGACGCACGGGATAGATCTATTTAACCGATCATAACCCGTTAACCTTTGCGCTTTTTTATCGAACCTATCCGAATAGACTCCTCTCCAACGCTTATCGGTTAAGGAGTCTTGAATATGGGTTTGTTAGTTGAAGGTCGCTGGCATGACCAGTGGTACGAAAGCAGCAAGGACGGCGCGTTCCAGCGTGAACAGGCGCAACGCCGCAACTGGCTGACCGCCGACGGCAAACCCGGCCCGACCGGTGTCGGTGGCTTTGCCGCCGAGGCTGGGCGCTATCACCTTTATGTGTCCCTCGCCTGTCCCTGGGCGCATCGCACGCTGATCCTGCGCAAACTCAAAGGCCTTGAAAACCTGATCGACGTGTCGGTGGTCAGTTGGCTGATGCTGGAAAACGGCTGGACCTTCGATCAGAACCTCGGCTCAACCGGCGACAAACTCGATCATTTCGAATTCATGCATCAGCGTTACACCGCCGATACCGCCGACTACACCGGCCGTGTCACCGTACCGGTGCTGTGGGACAAGCAGCAAAACCGCATCGTCAACAATGAATCGGCGGAAATCATCCGCATGTTCAATGGCGCCTTCGATGAACTGACCGGCAATGACCTGGATTTCTATCCGGCGCCTCTGCGCGGTGAGATCGATGCGCTGAACGAGCGGATTTATCCGGCCGTGAACAATGGCGTCTACCGCGCAGGGTTTGCCACCTCTCAGGGTGCTTATGAAGAAGCCTTTGATGATGTGTTCGCCGAGCTGGATCGGCTCGAACTGCTGTTGAGCGAGAACCGTTATCTCGTCGGCGAATACCTGACGGAAGCCGACATCCGGTTGTTCTCCACGCTGATTCGTTTTGATGCGGTGTACCACGGGCACTTCAAGTGCAATCTGCGGCGGATTGCCGATTATCCGAATCTGTCGAACTGGCTGCGGGAGATGTATCAGTGGCCGGGGATTGCCGAGACGGTGGATTTCCAGCACATCAAGAATCACTACTACGGCAGCCACAAGACCATTAACCCGACGGGTGTCGTGCCCAAGGGACCGGCGCAGGATTTCACCGCGCCCCATGATCGGGAACGGTTGAGCGGGAAAGGGGTTTGGCGTAAAGCCTGAAACTGATGATCGTTCCCACGCTCCGCGTGGGAATGCATCCCGTGACGCTCTGCGTCACATCCGAAGCGGAACGCGGAGCGTCCCTGGCGGCATTCCCACGCAGAGCGTGGGAACGATCAGTTACGGGGGTCAGACCTGCGCCTGAGCCCCTTCGAACCACGCCAGCTTCTCGCGCAGTTGCACCACTTCCCCAACGATCACCAAGGTCGGCGCATGCACTTCGTGCTCCGCCACCAGCCGTGGAAGATCGGCCAGGGTGCCGGTAAACACTCGCTGGTTGACCGTGGTGCCCTGCTGGATCAACGCCGCCGGGGTATCGGCTGCGCGACCATGCTTGATTAACTGCTCGCAAATGATCGGCAAGCCCACCAACCCCATGTAAAACACCAGGGTTTGTGCCGGTGCGACCAGGTCGCCCCACGGCAAATCGGTAGAGCCATCCTTGAGGTGCCCGGTGACAAACCGCACTGACTGCGCGTAATCACGGTGCGTCAGCGGAATCCCGGCATACGCCGCGCAACCGCTGGCCGCCGTGATACCCGGTACGACCTGGAACGGGATGCCGTGGGCCGCCAGTTCTTCGATCTCTTCACCGCCGCGTCCGAAGATGAACGGATCACCGCCCTTCAGTCGCACCACGCGCTTGCCTTGCTTGGCCAGATCGACCAATTGCTGGTTGATCTGATCCTGAGGCACAGCGTGATCGGAGCGGCGCTTGCCAACATAAACCCGCTCGGCATCACGACGACACAAATCGAGGATGGCCGGTGCAACCAGACGGTCATACAGCACCACATCGGCTTGCTGCATCAGGCGCAAGGCCCGGAAGGTCAGCAGATCAGGATCTCCCGGCCCCGCGCCCACCAAATACACTTCACCGGTAGCGACAGGCGCTTCACCGCTGATTTTCGCCAGCATCAGGCGCTCGGCTTCGGCACCCTGCCCGGCCAGTTGTCGGTCGGCAATCGGGCCCTGGAACACATCTTCCCAGAACGCCCGACGCTGCTGCACATCCGGAAACAAGCCTTTGACCTGAGTGCGAAAACGCGCCGCCAGGCCGGCCAGTTGACCGTAGGTGGACGGTATCCAGGTTTCCAGCTTGGCGCGGATCAACCGCGCCAGCACCGGTGCGTCACCGCCACTGGACACCGCAATGATCAATGGGGATCGGTCGACGATCGCCGGGAAGATCACGCTGCACAAGGCAGGCGCATCCACCACGTTGACCGGCACGCAACGCCGATGGGCATCGGCGGAGACTTGCGCGTTGAGCGGCTCGTCGTCGGTGGCGGCAATGATCAGCCCGCAACCGTCAAGGTCCGACTCGACGTAACCCCGTACCAGGCACTCGCCACCGCTGCCGACCACCAGCTCGCGCAGTTGCGGTTCGATTTCAGGTGCAACTACCCGCAGCAGCGCACCGGCTTCGGCCAGCAGGCGGGATTTGCGCAAGGCAATTTCCCCCCCGCCGACGACCAACACACGACTGCCGCGAAGGTTGTGAAACAGCGGCAGATAGTCCATTTAGCCGATGACCTCGAGGCCACCCATGTACGGCTTCAGCACGTCCGGTACACGGATCGAACCGTCGGCCTGCTGGTAGTTTTCCAGCACCGCCACCAGAGTACGACCGACCGCCAGGCCGGAACCGTTGAGGGTGTGAACCAGCTCAGGCTTGCCGGTTTCCGGGTTGCGGAAACGCGCTTGCATACGACGGGCCTGGAAGTCGCCGCAGTTGGAGCACGACGAAATTTCACGGTACTTGTCCTGGCTCGGGATCCACACTTCCAGGTCGTAGGTCTTGACCGCGCTGAAGCCCATGTCGCCGGTGCACAAGGCAATCGTGCGATACGGCAGTTGCAGCAGTTGCAGGACTTTCTCGGCGTTGGCGGTCAGGCCTTCCAGCGCGTCCATCGACGTCGACGGCTCAACGATCTGGACCATTTCGACCTTGTCGAACTGGTGTTGACGGATCATGCCGCGCGTATCGCGACCCGACGCACCGGCCTCACTACGGAAGCACGGCGTGTGAGCCACGAACTTGATCGGCAGCAGTTTCGAATCAACGATCTCGCCGGCGACGATGTTGGTCAGCGACACTTCCGCGGTCGGGATCAGGTACAGATCGGCTTCGCCTTCGCGGCTGATCTTGAACAGGTCTTCTTCGAATTTCGGCAGCTGGCCGGTGCCTTGCAGCGCAGGCGCCTGGACCAGATACGGCGTGTAAGCCTCTTCGTAACCGTGTTCGCTGGTGTGCAGGTTGATCATGAACTGCGCCAGAGCGCGGTGCATGCGAGCAATCGGACCGCGCAACAGAGCGAAACGGGCACCGGACAGCTTGGCGGCGGTTTCGAAATCCAGCCAGCCGAACTTCTCGCCCAGCGCAACGTGGTCCAGGACCGGGAAGTCGAACGCCGTCGGGGTGCCCCAGCGACGGACTTCAACGTTGCCATCTTCATCGGCGCCAATCGGCACGGATTCGTGTGGCAGGTTCGGGATACCCAGCAGGATCGAATCCAGCTCGGTCTGGATCGCGTCCAGCTCGACTTTACCGATGCTCAACTCGCTTGCCATGCGTTCCACAGCAGCCATCAAGGGCGCGATATCTTCGCCGCGCTGTTTGGCCTGGCCGATGGATTTGGAACGCGCATTACGCTCAGCCTGCAGTGCTTCGGTACGGGTCTGGACGGTCTTGCGCTGTTCTTCCAGCGCTTCGATGCGCGCCACATCCAGCGTGTAGCCACGGGATGCCAGGCGGTCCGCTACGTCCTGAAGGTTGCTACGTAACAGTTTGGAATCGAGCATGTCGGTTTCTCGTTTATCAAAGTTTGGTCAAGGACAGGCCGGCCCAGGTGGCGAGCAGACCGCCGAATACGCTGATCGCAGCATAGCCCAGGGCCAGCGGCACCTGCCCGCTTTCAAGCAGGCGCACCGTATCCAGTGAAAAGGATGAAAAAGTCGTCAGCCCCCCGAGGAAGCCGACAATGAGCCCGGCACGCACCTCGAAAGGCACCTCCGGACGAATCAAAAACAGACCGTATAGAACGCCGATCAGCAGACAGCCCACGATATTAACGGCGAGCGTCGCGGTATAGAAGTGTCGCGGCCAATTTGCGTTGACCCAATTGCCGGTGGCAAAGCGCAACAATGTGCCGGCAACACCGCCGATGGAGACCGCTATAACCAGAGGGATCACTATTTTCTCCGCTGCCGGGGGCTTAGACGGTCCAGGTGTGCAAGGTGGTTGAGCTTCTCGCCGATCTTCAGCTCCAGGCCGCGCGGCACCGGTTGATAGAACGGTTGTGGCTCGAGTTCTTCCGGGAAATAGTCTTCGCCCGCGGCGTACGCGTCTGGCTCATCGTGGGCATAACGGTATTCATCGCCATAACCCAATTGCTTCATCAGCTTGGTCGGCGCGTTGCGCAGGTGCAGCGGCACTTCGAGCGAGCCGTGTTCGGTGGCGCTGCGCATCGCGGCTTTGAAGCCCATGTACACCGCGTTGCTTTTCGGCGCGCACGCCAGATAAGTGATGGCCTGAGCCACTGCCAACTCGCCTTCAGGACTGCCGAGGCGCTCCTGCACTTCCCACGCTGCCAGGCACAGGCTCAGGGCACGCGGGTCGGCATTGCCGATGTCTTCGCTGGCCATGCGCACCACGCGCCGGGCCAGGTACAACGGATCGCAACCACCATCGATCATCCGAGCGAACCAGTACAACGCGCCATCTGGATTGGAGCCGCGTACCGATTTATGCAGCGCCGATATCTGGTCGTAGAACGCCTCGCCGCCCTTATCGAAACGGCGCCGGGTATCGCCGAGCAGGCTTTGCAGCAGGTCGATGCCGATCTCGCTGTTGTCTTCCGCCAGGTCCGAGGCGTTTTCCAGCAGGTTGAGCAAACGGCGGCCATCGCCATCGGCGGCGGACAGCAGCATCTGAAAGCCTTCATCGCTGAGGGTCAGTTGCCGCTTGCCCAGGCCACGCTCTTCGGTCAGCGCGCGATGCACCAATTTGCGCAAAGCCGCTTCGTCGAGGCTTTTGAGCACATAGACACGCGCCCGTGAGAGCAAGGCGTTATTGAGTTCGAACGAGGGGTTTTCAGTGGTCGCGCCGATGAAAATCAGCGTGCCGTCTTCAACGTAGGGCAGAAACGCATCCTGCTGCGATTTGTTGAAGCGATGCACTTCATCGACGAACAGGATGGTCCGCTTGCCGTATTGCCCGGCCTGCTGCTTGGCGATTTCCACCGCCTGACGGATCTCTTTCACGCCAGCCAGCACCGCCGAGACCGTTTCGAAGTGCGCATCCGAGACTTCCGCCAACAACCGCGCCAGGGTGGTCTTGCCCACACCCGGTGGTCCCCAGAAAATCATCGAGTGCAGGGCACCCTGCTCCAGGGCTTCGCGCAAAGGCTTGCCGCGAGCGAGCAGGTGTTCCTGACCGACGTACTCGTCCAGATTGGCCGCACGCAGGCGAGCGGCCAGGGGCTGAGCTATCGGGGCACTGCGAAACAGGTCCATCACTACTTATGAAACCTCACTGGGGACTGCGTTTTATTCCTGGATCACGTCCGCACCCTTGGGGATGTCGAACTTGAACTTGGAAGCCGGGATCGGCTCGTTGGCCTTCACGCCGGTGAACAGGATGTTGGTGCGCTGGCCGACACTGTCGATCAGTTGCATGTCATTGACCAGACCGTTGCGGAACGACAGGCGCAGGCTGTCAAACAGCGTGTCTTTGGTTTTCGGCTTCAAGGTGAAGTCGATCACGCCGCCGGCTTCCTTGGCGCTGATGTCGAAGCTCTGGCTGATCTTGGACACGTCACCCGACAACAACAGAGCTGGAGTCTGGGTCAGGCGCAGGTCGAGGGTCTTGATGGTGACCTGTTCAAGATCCGGGTCCCACAGGGTGACCTTCTTGCCGTCGGAAACCATCGTTTGTTCAGCGGGCGCATTGGTGTGCCAGTAAAACAGCCCGGGACGTTGCAGCGACATGTCACCGGCGGTTTCCTGCAATTGGGTGCCGCTGCCATCGAGGGTCAGTTGCGAAAAGCGTGCAGTCAGGGTCTTGGATGTTTCCAGCAATTGGGTCAGACGCGCCACGTCCTTGTCATCGGCGTGAGCCGAGAGCGTGGTCAAAGCCAGTACCGGCAGCAACAGCATGCGGATAAGACGCATGGGAGTCCTCATAAAATTCGTGGGAGTACGGGCATCGCATGTCGCGATGCCCTTTCAATTCAAATCAGTCGCGTACCGGGCCCGGGGCCAGGACTTCACGCGAACCGTTGGTATTCATGGACGTCACGACCCCGGCCATTTCCATGGCTTCGATCATGCGCGCGGCGCGGTTGTAGCCGATTTTCAGCTTGCGCTGAACTGCAGAGATGGAGGCACGGCGGCTTTCCAGAACGAACTGGACGGCTTCGTCGTACAAGGCATCGGTTTCAGCATCGTCGTCACCGCCACCGCCGCCATTTTCAAAGCCACTGCCGGCCTCTTCGACACCGGCCAGGATCTCGTCGTTGTATTCCGGCGCGCCACGCAGCTTCCAGGCTTCAACCACCCGGTGAACCTCGTCATCGGACACGAACGCGCCGTGAACACGAATCGGCAGGCTGGTGCCCGGCGGCATGTAGAGCATGTCACCGTGACCCAGCAATTGCTCGGCGCCGCCCTGGTCGATGATGGTCCGCGAGTCGATCTTGCTCGACACCTGGAACGCCATGCGCGTCGGGATGTTCGCCTTGATCAGACCGGTGATCACGTCAACCGACGGACGCTGGGTCGCGAGAATCAAGTGGATACCGGCCGCACGGGCCTTCTGGGCAATACGGGCGATCAGTTCTTCAACCTTCTTGCCGACGATCATCATCATGTCGGCGAATTCGTCGACCACTACGACGATGGTTGGCAGCTTGGTCAGCAGCGGTGCTTCGTCGTGAATGCTTTCGCGCTTGTACAACGGATCGGTCAGCGGTGTGCCGGCGTCCTGGGCTTCCTTGACCTTGGCGTTGAAGCCCGACAGGTTTCGCACTCCCATCTTCGCCATCAGTTTGTAGCGACGCTCCATCTCCGCCACGCTCCAGCGCAGGGCGTTGGCCGCATCCTTCATATCGGTGACCACCGGGCACAGCAGGTGCGGAATGCCTTCGTAGATCGACAGTTCAAGCATTTTCGGGTCGATCATGATCAGCTTGGCGTCTTCCGGGCCGGACTTGAACAGGATCGACAGGATCATCGCGTTCACCCCCACCGACTTACCGGAACCGGTCGTACCGGCCACCAGCAAGTGAGGCATTTTCGCCAGGTCGGTGATGACCGGCTTGCCGCCGATGTCGTGACCCAGGGCCAGGGTGACGGGCGATTTGAAGTTGTCGTATTCGGGCGTCGACAGTACTTCGGAGAAGCGCACGATCTGACGATCTTCGTTCGGGATCTCGATACCGACGGTGGTCTTGCCGGGAATCACTTCCACCACCCGCACGCTGGTCACGGCCAGGGAGCGCGCCAGGTCTTTTGCCAGGTTGGAAATGCGGCTGACTTTGACGCCAGCAGCGGGCTGGATTTCGTAACGCGTAATCACCGGGCCCGGGTGAATCGAATCCACCGAGACTTCGACGCCGAATTCCTTGAGCTTGATTTCCAGCAAATGGCCGACGGCCGCCAGGGATTCCGGGGAATAATTGAGTTGTTTCTTTTCTGCTGGGTCGAGGATCGAGATCGGCGGCAAGGTGCCTTCGACGGCGCTGTCGACGAACAGCGGCGCCTGCTTCTCTTTTTCCACACGCTTGCTTGGCGCTGCCGGTTTTGGCGGCGCGGGCGCGATCACAGGCGGCACCTGCTTCTCGCGGTCCGACATGTGTTTGCTCAACGCTTGTTCGCGCTCGATCAGGCGTTCCTTGACCTTGGCCTGCTCGCGTTTGTCGGTGACAGTCGGCGCAACCACGTCATGAACGCGATCGTCGACTTCACGCAACTGCGCAACCAGTTGCTTGCGCTCGACACGGGCGGCCCACCAGCGATTGGCCGCGCCCTGGAACAGCTCCAGCAGGTCGAGGGTAATCTTGCCGGTGACGTCCATCACCTTGAACCATGACAGGTCGGTGAACACGGTCAGGCCGAACAGGAACAGCGCGATGAACAACAACGTGCTGCCCTGAATGTTCAGGGCGTTCCTGGCCAGATCGCCAAGGCTTTCGCCCAACGCACCGCCAGCGCCGGCCGGCAGACCGGTCGCCGCGTGAAAATGGATATGCGCCAGGGCGGCGCCAGACAGAACCAGAAACACCAGGCCAATCAGGCGCCAGGAGAACAGCCAGCCGCTCCACTCCCACGCCTCGTGGCGCTGACGGAAGATCTGATACGCCTTGATCGCCAGCAGCAGCGGGAAAATATAGGCGAAGTAACCCAGCACCATGAACAGGATATCGGCGCTGTAGGAACCGACCGGTCCGCCGAAGTTCTGCACATCCTCGATCTTGCTGTTGTGGCTCCAGCCCGGGTCGTCCTTGCCATACGTCAACAAGGCCATCATCAGGAACAGGCACAGGCCGCCGATGGCGATCAATGCACCTTCCTTGAGCCGGTAGTGCAAATGCTGGCGCCAGAGCGGAACGACTGTCTTGGGTGCTGCGGTGGATTTCTTCAAAACGCTTCTTTTCCTGCGCCCGTGGCGCGTCCATCTGTTGATTGACTATAAAAAACTGCCCAATCCAGGCAGGTAAAAAAGTTAACAGGCGCAACTGAGACTACTTTTAACACTGCGCCCTGGTTTTTTTAAACACGGCACGCACTGCTTATTTTGTTACAAACACCGTTTCAGGCAGGCATTGTACGGGTTTGTTCGCCCGATGCCATGCTTCAAGCCCTTGGATGTAGCATAGCCAAAGGCAGGTTACGCGCGATTCAATTTGAGCATGCATTCTCTTTTGTGACAAAGGCTTATGAGGTGTTTTTATGAGCGAAGCGAAGCATTCCCGCCTGATCATTCTGGGTTCTGGCCCTGCCGGTTACAGCGCAGCCGTTTACGCCGCTCGTGCCAACCTCAAACCCGTTGTCATTACCGGCATACAGGCAGGTGGCCAGCTAACCACTACCGTCGAAGTCGATAACTGGCCCGGCGACGTCGAAGGCCTTACCGGCCCGGTGCTGATGGAACGCATGCAAAAACACGCCGAACGCTTCGACACACAGATCGTTTACGACCACATTCATACCGCCAAGTTGCAGCAGCGCCCCTTCGAGCTGATTGGCGACGGCGGCACCTATACGTGCGACGCCCTGATCATTGCGACCGGCGCTTCAGCGCAATACCTGGGGCTGGCGTCGGAAGAGACCTTTGCCGGCCGTGGCGTTTCAGCTTGTGCCACGTGCGACGGGTTCTTCTATCGCAATCAAGTGGTCGCGGTCGTCGGCGGCGGCAACACCGCGGTCGAAGAAGCCCTGTACCTGTCGAACATCGCCAAGGAAGTCCACCTGATTCACCGGCGCGACAAGTTGCGCTCGGAGAAAATCCTTCAGGACAAGCTTTTCGAAAAGGCCGCCACCGGCAATATCCGCCTGCACTGGAATCAGCATCTTGATGAAATTCTGGGCGATGCCAGCGGCGTGACCGGCGCCCGCCTGCGCGACAGCCACACCGGCGAGACCAGCGAGTTGCCTGTGGCCGGCGTGTTCATCGCCATCGGCCACAAGCCCAATACCGACTTGTTTATCGGCCAACTGCCCATGCGCGACGGCTACCTGCTGGTCAAGGGCGGCAACGAGGGCGATGCCACCGCCACCGAGATTCCCGGCGTCTTTGCCGCAGGCGACGTAGCCGATCACGTGTACCGCCAGGCAGTGACTTCCGCAGGGGCTGGCTGCATGGCCGCACTGGATGCAGAGAAATACCTCGACGACATTCCCGTCGTTTGACGGCAAACTTGACGGCGGGCCCAATGGCCCGCCACCACCCTCCCCTTCTGCAAGCCCGGATACCATGCTGACTTGGTTACAACGCAATACCCTGACCTTTCCGCCGCTGGAAAAAGCCATGCGCGACCCCAACGGTCTGCTGGCCGCAGGCGGCGACCTGTCTGCCGATCGTCTGATTCAGGCGTATCGCCACGGCTGCTTTCCGTGGTTCTCGGAGGGACAGCCGATTCTCTGGTGGTCGCCGGATCCACGCACGGTGCTGTTTCCCGACGAACTGCATGTCTCGCGCAGCCTGAACAAATTGCTGCGCCAGCAACGCTACCAAGTGACCTTTGATCACGATTTCGCCTCGGTCATTGCCGCCTGCGCCGCACCACGCGATTACGCCGACGGCACCTGGATCACCGACGCGATGCAGACCGCCTACCTCGAGTTGCACAGGCGCGGCTACGCGCATTCCGTGGAGGTCTGGGACAATGGCGTATTGGTTGGCGGGCTCTATGGCCTGGCGATGGGTCAGCTGTTTTTCGGCGAGTCCATGTTCAGCCGCGCCGACAATGCCTCGAAATTTGGTTTTGCCACACTGGTGCGACATCTGAAAGACTCAGGTTTTGTGCTGATCGATTGCCAGATGCCGACCGACCATCTGCACAGTCTGGGGGCCAGGGCCATTCCCCGCCGCGAGTTTGCCGGCTACCTTGCGCAGCATCTGGATCAACCCAGCCGTGCCACCTGGGTTTGCTGAGCGACATTTGCGCGCGTGGCTTACACTTAATGCAAAGCTTATCCCCGAGGGTTGATCATGACCGAGTTGGCGCGTTTGAAGTTCTATGCCACTCAGCCCCACTCTTGCAGTTATCTGCCCGAGGAGCAGGCCACCACGCTGTTCCTCGACCCTAGTCAGCCCATGGATGTGCATGTCTACGCAGATCTGTCTGAAATGGGTTTTCGTCGCAGCGGCGATCATCTCTACCGGCCTCATTGCCAGAATTGCAATGCGTGCGTTCCGGCGCGCATCCCCGTGGCGCAATTTACGCCCAACCGTCAGCAGAAACGCATTTTCAAGCGCAACGTCGACCTGCAAGTGCGTCCTGCCAGACCGCAATACAGCGAAGAGTACTTCGACCTCTACCAGCGCTACATCGAACAGCGGCACGCCGACGGCGATATGTATCCGCCGAGCCGTGACCAATTTTCGACCTTCCTGGTGCGTGACCTGCCGTTTTCACGCTTTTACGAGTTTCGCCTCGAAGGCCGGTTAGTGGCGGTAGCTGTCACTGACTTACTGCCAAACGGTTTGTCGGCGGTCTACACCTTCTACGAACCCGAAGAAGAACGCCGCAGCCTGGGGCGCTACGCGATCCTGTGGCAGATTGCCGAGGCCAAACGTCTTGGCCTGGAAGCCGTCTACCTCGGCTACTGGATCAAGAACTGCAAAAAAATGAGCTACAAGACCCAATATCGCCCTATCGAACTGCTGATTAATCAACGTTGGGTCATCCTGAACTAGAACCCCTTGGCTTAAACCCCATTTTTCGGGCACAATGCACGCCGCTTTTGCCTGGCGCAGTTGCACCGGGCCATTCATTGGACACCGAGGGCTTTACTGCATGTCGAAAGAAGACAGCTTCGAAATGGAAGGCACTGTCGTCGACACCCTGCCCAACACCATGTTTCGTGTGGAGTTGGAAAATGGGCACGTCGTAACCGCGCATATCTCCGGCAAGATGCGCAAGAACTACATTCGTATTCTTACCGGTGACAAAGTGCGCGTCGAGCTGACGCCCTATGACTTGAGCAAAGGGCGCATCACTTACCGCGCTCGCTAATCAAGTCAATACAAAACGCCCGGTTTATGCCGGGCGTTTTTGTTTGTCTGCGATTTGGTGGGGTTTGGGGTTTGTGTGTATATCCGTTGCTGCGGTAACGGCTGCTGGCGGTTTCGCTCTTACAGCGAGTCACTTTTGACAAACGCCTCAAAAGTAACCAAAAAGTCTTCGCCCCGACGTACGGCGCCTCGCTGAGGCTCCGCGTACCCTCGCTACGGTGTCCATCAGGGGGCATCGCCTCCGGTCTGCTTCGCGACGACCTCCTCTCGATGTGTGCGGCTGCGCCGCACGGCGCTACGCGCCTAACCCCCTGATGAACACCTACGCTCGGCCTGCCGAAGGGGCGAAAGATCAAAAGCAGATCAAGATCAAAAGCCACAGCCACAGCCACAGCCACAGCCACAGCCACAGCCACAGCCACAGCAGATCAAAAAATTAAAAGATTAAAAGATTAAAAGATCAAAAGATTAAAAGATCGCAGCCTCGTTTCACTCGACAGCTCCTACAGGGGATGGGTGTGCATGTGCTTCTCACCACTCAACAGGATGAGCGTTAGCTCGGCTGCAGCTCTTGATCTTGATCCACGTGCGACATCGGAAGGCTGAGGGGAGGGATTCATCCGGGGTGGGAGCGCAGCGACCGTTCGACGAAGTCGAACACATCGAGAGGAGGTGCAGCGAAGCAAACCGGAGGCGATGCCCCCCGGATGGATCCCGGAGCGAAGGAACCCCGAGCCCCAGCGAGTGGGCCGAACGTAGGAGCAAGCGTTTTTTTGCTTACTTTTTTTAGGCGTTTGTAAAAAAAGTGAGTCGCCGTCAGGGCGAAACCGCCAGCCGCCGTTACCGCACCAACGGATATACACCCAAACCCAAAGCCCCCAACAGCAAAAAGGCGCCCGAAGGCGCCTCTAGCTTTACAACAGATCAACAACCGTCAGGCCATCTCAGCCGTGGTCTCGAAATCGAAGGTCAGCTCGCCATCCTTCAAATCGATATGAACCACACCACCATGGTCAGCCAACTCGCCAAACAGAATCTCCTCAGCCAGCGGACGCTTGATCTTGTCCTGGATCAAACGCGCCATTGGACGAGCGCCCATCGCCGTGTCGTAGCCACTTGCCGCCAGCCAGCCCCGCGCAGCGTCGGTCACTTCCAACTGCACGCGCTTGTCTTCCAACTGCGCCTGAAGCTCGGTAAGGAACTTGTCCACCACACTTTTGATGACCTCATGACTGAGACGACCAAACTGGATAATGGTGTCCAGACGGTTACGGAACTCCGGCGTGAAGCTCTTCTTGATCACTTCCATCGCATCGGACGAGTGGTCCTGATGGGTGAAACCGATCGAAGCGCGAGCCGCTGTTTCGGCACCGGCGTTGGTCGTCATGATGACGATCACGTTACGGAAGTCCGCCTTGCGCCCGTTGTTATCGGTCAGCGTACCGTGGTCCATGACCTGCAGCAGCAGGTTGAAGACTTCCGGATGCGCCTTCTCGATCTCATCGAGCAACAGCACGCAATGAGGCTGCTTGGTGATGGCTTCGGTCAGCAGACCGCCCTGATCGAACCCGACATAGCCTGGAGGTGCACCGATCAGACGCGATACGGTGTGGCGCTCCATGTACTCGGACATGTCGAAGCGAACCAGCTCGATCCCCAAGGCCTTGGCCAGCTGACGCGCCGCTTCGGTTTTACCGACACCGGTCGGCCCTGCGAACAGGAACGAACCGACAGGCTTGTCAGGCGACTTGAGACCGGCGCGGGACAGTTTGATCGCAGTCGACAGCGAGTCGATCGCGGCATCCTGGCCGAATACGGTCAGCTTCAGGTCACGCTCAAGGTTACGCAGCAGCTCTTTGTCGGAGCTGGTGACGTGTTTTGGCGGAATCCGTGCGATTTTCGCAACGATGTCCTCGACCTGAGGCACTTCGATGCGTTTCACGCGCTTCTCGATCGGCTGCAGACGCTGATAGGCGCCCGCCTCGTCGATGACATCGATGGCTTTGTCCGGCATGTGCCGGTCATTGATGTAGCGCGACGCCAGTTCTGCAGCGGCACGCAACGCCTCATCGCTGTATTCGATGTTGTGGTGCGCTTCGAAACGACCTTTCAGGCCACGCAGGATGCCGATGGTGTCTTCCACCGACGGCTCCGACACATCGACCTTCTGGAAGCGCCGAGCCAGGGCCCGGTCCTTCTCGAAGATCCCGCGGAATTCCTGGAACGTGGTCGAACCGATGCAACGGATATCGCCCGACGACAGCAGTGGCTTGAGCAGGTTCGAGGCATCCATGACGCCACCGGACGCAGCACCCGCACCGATAATGGTGTGGATTTCGTCGATGAACAGGATCGCCTGCGGACGTTTTTTCAGCTCATTGAGCAACGCCTTGAAGCGCTTCTCGAAATCACCGCGGTATTTGGTCCCGGCCAGCAGCGCTCCCAGATCGAGGGAATACACCACGCTGTTGGCCAGCAGGTCCGGCACCTGGTTGTCGACAATACGCTTGGCCAGGCCTTCGGCAATCGCGGTCTTACCTACGCCTGCCTCGCCAACCAACAGCGGATTGTTTTTGCGACGACGCGCCAGGATCTGCGCGACACGCTCGACTTCCAGCTCACGGCCGACCAACGGATCGATACGACCCTGGCGCGCGAGTTCGTTGAGGTTGCTGGCATAAGCATCCAGAGGATTGCCTGAAGAAGAAGACTCACCGCCCTCGTCGTCCTGCATATCTTGCTCACCTTCAGAGTGATCGCCATGCCCAGGCACTTTGGAAATGCCATGAGCGATGTAGTTGACGACATCAATGCGCGCAACGCTCTGCTGTTTCAGCAGGAACACTGCCTGACTCTCTTGCTCACTGAAGATTGCGACCAGCACGTTGGCGCCAGTCACTTCGCGTTTGCCCGAGCTCTGTACGTGGAAAACAGCACGCTGCAGGACACGCTGGAAGCCCAGGGTTGGCTGGGTTTCGCGATCCTCGTCATGGATAGGAATCAATGGCGTGGTGGAGTCGATGAACTCCTGCAGATCATGCTTGAGTTTGTCGAGGTTTGCGCCGCAGGCACGCAAAACGGTGGCGGCAGCCTCATTATCCAATAGGGCCAGCAGGAGGTGTTCGACGGTCATGAATTCATGACGCTTCGATCGAGCCTCCTTGAAGGCTAAATTGAGGGTGACTTCGAGCTCGCGGTTTAACATAGCTTCACCTCATACCCAAGTGGTCGGCGATTAACCGTCCTTCTCGATTTCACAGAGTAGCGGATGCTGGCTTTCCCTGGCGTACTGGTTGACCTGCATGGCCTTAGTCTCGGCGATGTCGCGGGTAAACACTCCACATACTGCCCGTCCTTCTGTGTGGACGGCCAGCATGACCTTGGTCGCCAGCTCCCGATTCAGGTTAAAAAACACCTCGAGCACTTCGACGACGAAATCCATCGGTGTGTAGTCATCATTGAACAAAACCACCTTGTACATCGGCGGCGCCTGTAGTGCAGGCTTTGCCTCCTGAACAGCAATGCCTGCGGAATCGTCGTCTTGAGCTCCCGGGTGTTCTTTTTGGAGAGCCGGGCGATCCTGATTGAATGTTAGTCGAATCTGGCTGATTGCATGCATGGAAAGAAAGGTTCGTCAGTTGTTCAAATACAGTGGTGGGGGCGGCCAACGTCGATTTCAACTCCGACTGCCTGGTCACCTTGACTATCGGGAAATCAGTGTTACAACCAATAGAGCCCACAGTGGGTAAAAAAGGTCCGCGGAGTCAATCTTAATTATAGAGACTGACTGCGGATGTACTGGATGATACTCCAGTGATGGAGTCTGTTGCAGAGGGATATGGGTATGCCAGTCGGTAAGGTGAAGTGGTTCAACAATGCCAAGGGATTCGGTTTCATTAACACCGACGCCAGAGAAGGACGCGACGAGGACGGCAAGGACATCGATTTCTTTGCCCACTACTCTGCCATTGAGATGGGCGGCTACAAGACCCTCAAGGCCGGACAAATCGTCAACTTCGATATCGTCCAGGGGCCCAAAGGCTTGCACGCCGTGAAAATCACGGCTGCCATCCCTGCCACCGAAAAAACGACACCTTCCGTTAAACAGGAGTCGGTGTCGAGCTGACGCAACAGATCATCCAGTCATGAAAAAACCGCCCGAAGGCGGTTTTTTTTATAGCGGTTCGCTTACATGTGCGAGATGAGCGCATCACCGAACGCGGACGAAGACAGCAGCTTCGCGCCTTCCATCAAACGGTGGAAGTCATAGGTCACGGTCTTGGCGGAAATCGCGCCGTTGGTGCCCTTGATGATCAGGTCAGCCGCTTCGGTCCAGCCCATGTGGCGCAGCATCATCTCTGCGGACAGGATCAGCGAGCCCGGGTTGACCTGGTCCTTGCCGGCGTATTTAGGCGCGGTACCGTGGGTCGCTTCGAACATCGCAATGGTGTCGGACAGGTTGGCACCCGGCGCGATACCGATACCGCCCACTTCGGCCGCCAGGGCGTCGGAGAGGTAGTCGCCGTTCAGGTTCAGGGTCGCGATCACATCGTACTCGGCCGGGCGCAGCAGGATCTGCTGGAGCATGGCGTCGGCGATGGCGTCCTTGACGATAACGTTCTTGCCGGTTTTCGGGTTCTTGAACTGCATCCACGGACCGCCGTCGAGCAGGGTCGCGCCGAACTCTTCAGCCGCCACTTCGTAGGCCCATTCCTTGAAGGCACCTTCGGTGAACTTCATGATGTTGCCTTTGTGCACGATGGTCAGCGAATCGCGGTCGTTGTCGACCACATATTGCAGAGCCTTGCGCGCCAGGCGCTTGGTGCCTTGCAGGGAAACCGGCTTGATGCCGATACCGCAGTTTTCGTCGAAACGGATCTTGGTGACGCCCATTTCATCTTTCAGGAACTTGATGACCTTGGTCGCTTCCGGCGAACCGGCTTTCCATTCGATACCGGCATAGATGTCTTCCGAGTTCTCGCGGAAGATCGTCATGTCGACATCGCCTGGCTTCTTGACCGGGCTCGGCACGCCTTCGAACCAGCGTACCGGACGCAGGCAGACATACAGGTCGAGCTGCTGACGCAGGGCCACGTTCAGCGAACGGATGCCGCCACCGACCGGGGTGGTCAGAGGGCCCTTGATGGAAACCACGTAATCCTTGACTGCGTCCAGGGTTTCCTGAGGTAGCCAGGTATCCTGATCGTAAACCTGAGTCGCTTTCTCCCCGGCGTAGACTTCCATCCAGGAAATTTTGCGCTCGCCGCCGTAAGCCTTCTTAACAGCAGCATCGACAACCTTGATCATGACCGGGCTGATATCAACGCCAATACCATCGCCTTCGATGAAGGGGATGATCGGGTTGTTAGGAACATTGAGAGAATGGTCCGCGTTGACGGTGATTTTGTCGCCGACTGCTGGAACCTGAATCTTCTTGTATCCCATGCTGAACTCCATTGTTTGGATTGAACATCTGGCTTCGTTCGAGCGTACCCCAGTTAAATCGGCACGCAAACCCTATGTTCCAACCATCTGCCGCAAAGCTGCGCAGTTCGCGACGTACAAGCCTGAAAGCAAAGGGAAAAGCGCCAAACTCAAGCACGGTGCAAGACTCTACGCCCCACGGGTCCCTGCGACCTTTAGACCAATGGACGTGCATCGTTACGTATGAACCATCGGCAGATTGCCAGCTACCTATGTATAATGCCGCCCGCTGACCACAGAGTCACAACGGCCGACCTCTCCTGCAACTGAACAAGTAGCCGAGGCTTGGGGCCTGAAAAAGCAGGGTTGTTACCGCAACCCACCCGCTTGACGCTCGACCGATGCACCCAACATCACCGCAAAGAAACCTCGACATTCGGCTCATGGATGACTTTGAACGAACGCGCTTTACCCGGCGCCCCTCGAGTTTCTGCGCACGCTTTAGCAAAGAAGAGAGAGTTAATCCGAATATGCCCACCCGCTCGAAGATCATCTATACCTTCACCGACGAAGCTCCCGCCCTCGCCACCTATTCACTGTTGCCTATCGTAGAGGCGTTCACCGCCTCGGCTGATATCGCCGTTGAAACCCGCGATATCTCTCTTGCAGGGCGCATCCTGGCCAGCTTCCCCGAGCAATTGGGTGATAAAGCCGTAGCCGACCACCTCGCCGAACTGGGCGACCTGGCCGTTACGCCTGAAGCCAACATCATCAAGTTGCCGAACATCAGCGCTTCGGTTCCGCAGCTGCAAGCCGCGATCAAAGAGCTGCAAGCCCAGGGCTTCGCACTGCCGGACTACCCGGAAACCGTGACCAGCGACGCCGACAAGCTCGCCAAATCCCGTTACGACAAGATCAAGGGCAGCGCCGTAAACCCGGTTCTGCGCGAAGGCAACTCCGATCGTCGTGCGCCACTGTCGGTCAAGAACTACGCTCGCAAGCACCCGCACAAAATGGGCGCCTGGGCCAAAGACTCCAAGTCCCACGTCGCGCACATGAGCACCGGCGATTTCTACGGCAGCGAAAAAGCCGCCCTGATCGACGCCGCTGACGCGGTCAAAATCGAACTGATCGCTCAAGACGGCACCACCACCGTCCTGAAAGAAAAGACCACCGTGCAAGCCGGTGAGATCCTCGATTGCGCCGTCATGAGCAAAAACGCACTGCGCAGCTTCATTGCCGCCGAGATCGAAGACGCCAAACAAAAAGGCGTGCTGCTGTCGGTTCACTTGAAAGCCACCATGATGAAGGTCTCCGACCCGATCATGTTCGGCCAGATCGTTGCCGAGTTCTATAAAGACGCACTGGCCAAGCACGCTGACGTGCTGGCACAGATCGGCTTCAACCTGAACAACGGCATCGGCGACCTGTACGCTCGCATCAAGGCCTTGCCTGCCGAGCAGCAAGCGCAGATCGAAGCGGACATCCAGGCGGTCTACGCCGTTCGTCCGTCGTTGGCCATGGTCAACTCCGACAAAGGCATCACCAACCTGCACGTGCCGAGCGACGTCATCGTCGACGCCTCGATGCCAGCGATGATCCGTGACTCCGGCAAGATGTGGGGCACTGACGGTCAACTGCACGACACCAAGGCCGTGATCCCGGATCGCTGCTACGCCACCATCTACCAGGCGGTGATCGAAGACTGCAAGCTGCACGGCGCTTTCGATCCAACCACCATGGGCAGCGTGCCAAACGTTGGCCTGATGGCGAAAAAAGCCGAAGAGTACGGCTCGCACGACAAGACTTTCCAGATCAAGAGCAACGGCGTGGTTCGGGTTTCCGACAGCGCTGGCCGCACTCTGCTGGAACAGTCGGTTGAAGCCGGCGACATCTTCCGCATGTGCCAGACCAAAGACGCGCCGATTCAGGACTGGGTCAAACTGGCCGTCAACCGTGCTCGCGCAAGCGCAACCCCGGCCATTTTCTGGCTGGACCCGATGCGCGCCCACGACGGCGTAGTGATCGAGAAAGTTCAGGCTTACCTGAAGGATCACGACACTTCGGGCCTGGACATCCGCATCATGTCGCCTGTCGACGCGATGGCCTTCACTCTGGGCCGCACCCGCGAAGGCAAGGACACCATCTCGGTGACCGGCAACGTTCTGCGCGACTACCTGACTGACCTGTTCCCGATCATGGAACTGGGCACCAGCGCCAAGATGCTGTCGATCGTGCCGCTGATGAATGGCGGTGGCCTGTTCGAAACCGGCGCTGGCGGTTCGGCACCGAAGCACGTTCAGCAGCTGCTGGAAGAAAACTTCCTGCGCTGGGATTCCCTGGGCGAGTTCCTGGCCCTGGCCGCCTCCCTCGAGCACCTGGGTGTTACTTACAACAACCCTAAAGCGCTGGTGCTGGCCAAGACCCTGGATCAGGCCACTGGCCAGTTCCTGGACAACAACAAGTCGCCATCGCGCAAAGTCGGCAACATCGACAACCGCGGCAGCCACTTCTACCTGGCGCTGTACTGGGCTCAAGCCCTGGCTGCCCAGACTGAAGACGCTGCTCTGCAAGCCCAGTTCAGCCAACTGGCCAAGACCCTGACCGAGAACGAGGCGACCATCGTTGCCGAGCTCAACGCCGTTCAGGGCAAGCCAGTGGACATCGGCGGTTACTACCACGCCAATGCCGAGCTGATCAGCAAGGCCATGCGCCCAAGCAACACTTTCAACGCCGCGATCGCAGCGCTGGTTTAAGGTTGTAAGGATGCAAAGAAGCCCCGGCCCAGTGCCGGGGTTTCTGTTTCTGCCCCACACTTCAATGTGAACACCGTACAAATGTGGGAGCGGGCTTGCTCGCGAATGCGGTTTATCATTCAACACTTTTATTGACTGACCGACCGCTTTCGCGAGCAAGCCCGCTCCCACAGGGCCCGTGTTTCACTATTCAGAATTTGAGGAAGCTCTATGGATTGGCTACCCCACATCACCGTCGCCACCATCGTTGAAGACAACGGCCGCTTCCTGATGGTCGAAGAAACCAAGCACGGACGAACGGTGCTCAACCAACCCGCCGGCCACCTCGACCCGGACGAAACCCTGATCGACGCCGCCGTGCGTGAAACCCTTGAAGAAACCGGCTGGGACGTGGAACCGACTGGCGTGGTGGGCATTTACCTCTACACCGCCCCAAGCAACGGCGTGACCTACCAGCGCGTCTGCTTTACCGCAAAACCGCTCAAACACCACCCGGACTATCAACTGGACGACGGTATCGTCGGCGCTAAGTGGCTGACGCGTGACGAACTGCTGGCACAGCGCGCAAACTGGCGCAGTGAGCTGATCATCCGCTGTATCGATGATTATCTGGACGGTAAACACTTCAGTCTCGAACTGATCCGCCCTTCTCTTTAGCCTTGCGGGCTTCGGCCTGCTAGAATCGCGTCCTTTTTCAAGACACTCATTGAATCCCTATGCGTGATCCAGCCCCTTCTGACACAAAAAAGAAGCGCGTCATTGTCGGCATGTCCGGCGGCGTGGACTCTTCCGTTTCCGCTCTCCTGCTGATCGAGCAGGGTTATGAGGTGGAAGGCCTGTTCATGAAGAACTGGGAAGAAGACGATGGAACGGAATACTGCACCGCCATGGATGACCTGGCGGACGCCCAGGCCGTGTGCGACAAGATTGGCATCAAGCTGCACACCGCCAACTTCGCCGCCGAGTACTGGGACAACGTCTTCGAGCACTTCCTGGCCGAATACAAGGCCGGGCGCACGCCAAATCCGGACATCCTGTGTAACCGCGAGATCAAGTTCAAGGCGTTCCTCGACTACGCCATGATGCTCGGCGCCGACCTGATTGCCACCGGCCACTACGTGCGCCGCCGTGACATCGATGGCCGCACCGAACTGCTCAAGGGCCTGGACCCGAACAAGGACCAGAGTTACTTCCTGCACGCTGTCGGCGGCGAACAGATCGCCAAGACCCTGTTCCCGGTCGGCGAGCTGGAAAAGCCCGAAGTGCGCGCGATTGCCGAGAAACACGAGCTGGCAACCGCGAAGAAAAAGGACTCCACCGGGATCTGCTTTATCGGCGAACGCCGCTTCAGCGACTTCCTCAAGCAATACCTGCCAGCCCAGCCAGGCGAGATCAAGACCACCGAAGGTGAAGTCATCGGCCGCCACCACGGCTTGATGTATCACACCATCGGCCAGCGTCAGGGCCTGGGCATTGGCGGTTTGAAGGACGCCGGTGACGAGCCGTGGTACGTGCTGATCAAGGACCTGGAACACAACGAGCTGATCGTTGGCCAAGGCAATGACCACCCTTACCTGTTCTCCCGCGCCCTGCTCGCCTCGGACATCTATTGGGTCAACCCGATCGATCTGAGCGAGCCGCGCAAGCTGACCGCCAAGGTCCGTTATCGCCAGAGCGATCAACCTTGCACGCTGGAAAAGACCGCCACCGGTTACCGCGCAACCTTCGATGACCCGCAACGCGCGGTCACCCCGGGCCAGTCGGTGGTGTTCTATGACGGTGAAATCTGCCTCGGCGGTGGCGTGATTGAAATTGCAGAACCCTGGAGCAGCAAGGCATGAGCCCCACTCAGGAGCAACTGACGGCGCTGGGCGGCGTGTTTCTCGCCGCCGTCCTCGTCGACAAGATTGCCAAGACTGGCCAGACCAGCGAAGCCGGCCTGACCTGCATGCTCGGCAGCCTGCTGATTCGTGACCCCAAGGACACCCTCGAAGTGTACGGCGGCGACGATCTCAACCTGCGTGAAGGCTATCGCGCCTTGATCGGCGCCCTGGAACGCGACCCGAGCACCCTGCAGCGCGAGCCGCTGCGCTACGCCCTGGCCATGCTGGGCCTTGAGCGCCAACTGGCCAAGCGCGGCGACATGCTCGACGCGATCGGCAAGCGCCTGCCGCAGATTCAATCCCAGGTCGAGCACTTCGGCCCGGCGCACGAAAACGTGATCGCCGCCTGCGGCGCGCTGTACCAGGACACGCTGAGCACCCTGCGCCAACGGATTCAGGTCCACGGCGACATGCGCAACCTGCAGCAACCGAGCAACGCCTCGAAAATCCGCGCCCTGTTGCTGGCCGGCATTCGTTCGGCGCGCCTGTGGCGGCAGTTGGGCGGTCATCGCTGGCAGTTGGTGATCAGCCGTCGCAAGTTGCTCAAAGAGCTTTACCCGCTGATGCGCAGCAGCTGAACCGCGCCCGCAACACAGCTTCAAATCTGTAACGCGTAATACGCCGGTCAGTTGGCAACGGACCGGCGGATTTTTTCATGTATGATACGCGCCCCATTTCGTTGCCCGACTGTCCGAGAACACCCCATGCAGCTTTCTTCGCTCACTGCGGTTTCCCCTGTTGACGGCCGCTACGCCGGCAAAACCCAGGCCCTGCGCCCAATTTTCAGCGAATACGGTCTGATCCGTGCTCGCGTCCTGGTTGAAGTGCGCTGGCTCCAGCGCCTGGCCGCTCACCCAGGCATCAGCGAAGTGCCGGCGTTCTCCGCCGAAGCCAACGCTGTACTGAACACCCTGGCGGACAACTTCGCTCTGGAGCACGCCGAGCGTGTCAAAGAGATCGAGCGCACCACCAACCACGACGTCAAAGCCATCGAATACCTGCTCAAAGAGCAAGCGGCCAAGCTGCCGGAACTGGCCAAGGTCAGCGAATTCATCCACTTTGCCTGCACCAGCGAGGACATCAACAACCTGTCCCACGCCCTGATGCTGCGCGAAGGCCGTGATGACGTGATGCTGCCGCTGATGCGCCAGACTGCTGAAGCCATCCGCGAACTGGCCATCCGTTTCGCCGACGTGCCAATGCTGTCGCGCACCCACGGTCAGCCGGCTTCGCCGACCACCCTGGGCAAAGAGCTGGCGAACGTGGTTTACCGTCTGGAGCGTCAAATCGCCCAGGTCGCCGCCGTTCCGCTGCTGGGCAAGATCAACGGCGCTGTCGGCAATTACAACGCTCACCTGTCGGCCTACCCTGAGATCGACTGGGAAGAAAACGCCCGCGCCTTCATCGAAGACGAACTGGGCCTGGGCTTCAACCCGTACACCACGCAGATCGAACCGCACGACTACATCGCCGAGCTGTTCGACGCGATCGCTCGCTTCAACACCATCCTGATCGACTTCGACCGTGACATCTGGGGCTATATCTCCCTGGGTTATTTCAAACAGCGCACCATCGCTGGCGAAATCGGTTCCTCGACCATGCCGCACAAGGTCAACCCGATCGACTTCGAAAACTCCGAAGGCAACCTGGGCATCGCCAACGCACTGTTCCAGCACCTGGCGAGCAAACTGCCAATCTCCCGCTGGCAGCGCGACCTGACCGACTCCACCGTACTGCGCAACCTCGGTGTCGGCTTCGCCCACAGCGTGATCGCATACGAAGCCAGCCTCAAAGGCATCAGCAAACTGGAGCTCAACGCCCAGAAGATCGCTGCTGACCTGGACGCATGCTGGGAAGTGTTGGCCGAGCCGATCCAGACCGTGATGCGCCGCTACAACATCGAAAACCCGTACGAGAAGCTGAAAGAGTTGACCCGCGGCAAGGGCATCAGCCCTGAAGCGCTGCAAACTTTCATCGACGGCCTGGACATGCCAGCCGCCGCCAAGGCCGAGCTGAAATTGCTCACCCCGGCGAACTACATCGGTAACGCTGTAGAGCAAGCCAGACGCATCTGATCGACCGCTGTACCCGTTTGAGACGCCCGGCAGCGCCGGGCGTTTTTATTCCCGTCTGAAAAGTGCTTTTTTTCAATAGGTTACACATGAATCCTGATATTCCTCTTCAACTTCTGGGTGGCATCACGGCGCGCGAATTCATGCGCGACTACTGGCAGAAAAAACCTCTGCTGATCCGCCAGGCGATTCCTGAATTCGAAAGCCCGATCGATGCCGACGAACTGGCCGGCCTGGCGCTGGAAGAAGAAGTTGAGTCGCGCCTGATCATCGAAAACGGCGAGCGTCCTTGGGAGTTGCGTCGCGGCCCCTTCGCCGAAGACGAATTCAGCAAGCTGCCGGAACGCGACTGGACCCTGCTGGTTCAAGCCGTTGACCAGTTCGTGCCGGAAGTCGCCGAACTGCTGGAGAACTTCCGTTTTCTGCCGAGCTGGCGCATCGACGACGTGATGATCAGCTTCGCCGCCCCGGGTGGCAGCGTCGGTCCGCACTTCGACAACTACGACGTGTTCCTGCTGCAAGGCCACGGCAAGCGCAATTGGAAAATCGGCCAGATGTGCGATGCCGAGAGCCCGATGCTGAAACATGCCGACCTGCGCATCCTGGCTGATTTCGAAGCCACCGATGAATGGGTGCTGGAACCGGGCGACATGCTTTACCTGCCGCCACGCCTGGCCCATTGCGGCGTGGCCGTCGATGACTGCCTGACGTATTCGGTCGGTTTCCGCGCACCTAGCGCTGCTGAAGTGCTGACCCACTTCACTGACTTCCTCAGCCAGTTCCTGTCTGACGAAGAGCGCTACACCGACGCCGACGCCCTGCCAGCGGTAGACCCGCATCAGATTCAGCACGACGCTCTTGATCGCCTGAAAGCCTTGCTGGCCGAGCACATGAGCGACGAGCGCCTGCTGCTGACCTGGTTCGGCCAGTTCATGACCGAGCCGCGCTACCCGGAACTGGTGGTTGGTCCGGAAGAAGTCGAAGAAGACGATCTGCTCGCCAGCCTCGAGCAAGGCGCCGTAATGATCCGCAACCCGAGTGCGCGTCTGGCATGGTCCGAAGTGGATGACGATCTGCTGTTGTTCGCCAGTGGCCAGAGCCGTTACCTGCCGGGCAAACTGCGCGATCTGTTGAAATTGATTTGCGCCGCCGACGCCCTGCACATCGACAATCTCGGCGAGTGGCTGAGCGACGAAGATGGCCGCGGCCTGCTGTGCGAACTGATCAAGCAAGGAAGCCTGGGGTTTGCCGATGAATAAAATTCACGTACGTGTCGCAGACTGGCAGAAGGATATCGCCGAGATCCGGCGCATTCGTGAGACGGTGTTCATCGCCGAGCAATCCGTTCCACCTGAACTGGAATGGGATGCTGATGACGCAACAGCGGTGCATTTCCTGGCCTACGAGGGCGACTTTCCGATTGGCACAGCACGCCTGTTGCCTGACGGTCATGTCGGCCGGGTATCGGTGCTCAAAGACTGGCGCGGTTTGAAAGTCGGCGATGCACTGATGCACGCGGTGATCGGTGAAGCAGAGAAGCGCGGGCTGAAGCAGCAGATGCTGAGTGCGCAAGTGCAGGCCACGGCGTTCTACGAACGCCTGGGCTTCAGCATGGTCAGTGAGGAATTCCTGGAAGCCGGGATTCCGCATGTGGACATGGTGCGGCACTCGGCCTGATACCGAGTCGCACCCTTCGCGAGCAAGCCCGCTCCCACAATTGGAATGCATTTCCCTGTGGGAGCGGGCTTGCTCGCGAAGAGCCTTGAAGAACACCCCAAAACGCCCCGGCTATCTTCGGATACCGGGGCGTTTTGCTGTCTGCGATTCAACTTGCCCCACCCCGGGCCGACAAACTGGCAATATCAACACTTCAAGATGGCGGAGATAACGGATATGTCCCTACGCACCCTGCTCACCACGCTGCTGCTGAGCTGCAGTTTTTCGGCCATGGCAGCCACCGAGATCGTGCCCCTGAACTACCGCACGAGTGACGATATGCTGCCGATGGCACAAAATTTCATCGGCAAGGACGGCCAGGTCAGCGCCTACGGCAACCAACTCATTGTCAATGCTGATCAGCGCAAGATCGACGAACTTAAGGCCCTGATCTCCCAACTCGACGTTGCGGCCAAGCGCTTGCTGATTACCGTCGACACCAACGAAAACAACTTCCAGGGCGATCAGGGTTACTCAGTCAACGGTGCCAAACCGAGCCAGACGCGCATCATCAATCGCAGCACCGACAGCCGTGATGGCGGCATCCAGCAAATCCAGGCCAGCGAAGGTGCTCCAGCACTGATTCAGGTCGGCCAAAGCGTACCGCTGACCAGCGCACAGACCGATTCCTACGGCGATCTGCGCAGCCAGACTGAATACCGAAACGTCACCCAAGGGTTCTATGTCACTGCCAGCGTCACCGGCGACATCGTTCACCTGGCGATCAGTACCAACCGTGACCGCATGAGCCAGGAACGTCCCGATGTAGTGAATGTGCAAAGCACCGACACAACTGTCACCGGGCGCCTCGGCGAATGGATCACCCTGGCCGGTGTGAACCGCGAGACTCAAGCTGACAAACAGGGTCTGGGCCGCAGCTACTCGACTCAGGGCCGGGATGACATGACCCTGCGGGTGAAAGTCGACACTTTGGACTAAACCACCGAAAACTGACTGATTAGTCGTATTAGACCAAAGATGTAGTGCCACAAAAAAAGCACTACAAAACGTTTGACGATCGAAAAAAGCAAAGGCATGATGGCCTCGCTCCCGCTAATCAGGGGCCCTGGCAAGGGCCTTCGAAGCGTCGCTCGCAACTACCCCGCGAGCCGTTTCGTGTCTGTACCGCCCACAAGGTGTGTTTGACGAGGTTGCCGACTGGAACGAAGTTGTCCCGAGGGACGGAAGCGTAATTAGGTAACCCGGCTCCACACTGAAGTTCGTATAAAGGCCCACGACGCCCGAATCCGCTCGCCAGTTCGCCCTTACCTGCTCACTTCCCCTCGAGCCCATCGTTCATCCCGTCGCCATCCCCGCCGAATCCGACTTGACCACCTAAGCTTCTGGTCAGCGAGCAGCCTCTTACGCCTGATTTGCGTAGTGGGCAGGAGCAGGAATTTTCCACCCCAGACCTATGCGACGAGGTTTATCTCCATGGCACTGACACGCGAACAGCAAATTGCAGCCCTCGAAAAAGATTGGGCTGAAAACCCACGCTGGAAAGGCGTGACACGCGCTTACTCCGCTGCTGACGTCGTCCGCCTGCGTGGCTCGGTTCAACCTGAGCACACCCTTGCAAGAATGGGCGCCGAGAAGCTGTGGAACCTGGTCACCCAGGGCGCCAAGCCGTCCTTCCGTCCTGAGAAAGATTTCGTCAACTGCATGGGCGCCCTGACCGGCGGCCAGGCTGTACAACAAGTCAAAGCCGGTATCCAGGCGATCTACCTGTCGGGCTGGCAGGTTGCTGCGGACAACAACTCCGCAGAATCGATGTACCCGGACCAGTCGCTGTACCCGGTGGATTCGGTTCCAACCGTGGTCAAGCGCATCAACAACTCGTTCCGTCGTGCTGACCAGATCCAGTGGAAAGCCGGCAAGAACCCGGGCGACGAAGGCTACATCGACTACTTCGCACCAATCGTGGCTGACGCTGAAGCCGGTTTCGGCGGCGTTCTGAACGCTTACGAGCTGATGAAGAGCATGATCGAAGCAGGCGCCGCCGGCGTTCACTTCGAAGACCAACTGGCTTCCGTGAAAAAATGCGGCCACATGGGCGGCAAGGTACTGGTTCCTACCCAGGAAGCTGTACAGAAGCTGACCGCTGCTCGTTTGGCAGCTGACGTTGCCGGCACGCCGACCATCATCCTGGCCCGTACCGACGCAAACGCTGCTGACCTGCTGACGTCGGACTGCGACCCGTACGACCAGCCATTCGTGACTGGCGAACGCACCCAGGAAGGCTTCTACAAAGTGCGCGCCGGTCTCGACCAGGCGATCGCTCGCGGCCTGGCCTACGCGCCGTACGCCGACCTGATCTGGTGCGAAACCGCCAAGCCGGATCTGGACGAGGCTCGTCGCTTCGCTGAAGCGATCAAAAAGGAATACCCGGACCAACTGCTGTCGTACAACTGCTCGCCTTCCTTCAACTGGAAGAAAAACCTGGACGACGCGACCATCGCCAAGTTCCAGCGCGAACTGTCCGCCATGGGTTACAAGCACCAGTTCATCACCCTGGCCGGCATTCACAACATGTGGCACAGCATGTTCAACCTGGCGCACGACTACGCCCGCAACGACATGACTGCCTACGTGAAGCTGCAAGAGCAAGAGTTCGCTGACGCCGCCAAGGGTTACACCTTCGTGGCTCACCAGCAGGAAGTGGGCACCGGCTACTTCGACGACATGACCACTGTGATTCAAGGTGGCACGTCCTCGGTAACCGCACTGACCGGTTCGACCGAAGAAGAACAGTTCCACTGATCTGCTTCGCCTGAGCAAACGGCCGTTGCGGATCGAGTAGAAAGCTAACCGCAACGCCGCACATCTGACGCCCCGACTGGTTCGGGGCGTTTTTTTGCCTGCGATTTAGCAAATACTGCTACTCCCTGTGGGAGCGGGCTTGCCCGCGATGGCAGTCTGTCAGTCAATTCGGCAGCACCTGACACACCCTCATCGCGGGCAAGCCCGCTCCCACAGAGAACGCGCCATGGCGCAAAACCATCTGAAAAATCTTGATCCAGAGCAGTCTCCCCATCAGAAAAACACGGTAAAACGACCCCGCCTGCTACTTGCAGTAATGCGCATATAAGACAACTTCCCGGTCATCATCCCGTTAAACAGTTTAAAAACCGACTCAAACAATATTGATTATCATTTAGCGACAACTATGTTCGTTACATTTCCGACAAAACAATATTGATGAAATGCCGGCTAATGCCCGCAACGCATGGGCCGCGGGCTTTCGGAGGTGCGCTATGTCCTTATTCCTATAAATAATTTCGCTATAGGAATTTTACTTGCAGAGTGTTGTGCCATAAAATCAGCGGGATTGATTGCTGCGACATATCGTCACTGCTTTGTTTCTTTATCAAGCTCAGAGACCTTTGCTCTCTGTTAAGGATTACCAGCATGCCCGAAGCGACAGGACTCATGGCCCACAACTGGGGCTTTGCCATTTTCCTTCTGGGCGTTGTCGGCCTCTGCGCCTTCATGCTCGGCGTCTCCAGCCTTCTCGGGTCAAAAGCCTGGGGTCGCAGCAAAAACGAACCGTTCGAGTCCGGCATGCTACCTACAGGTGGCGCCCGCTTGCGGCTCTCAGCCAAATTCTATCTGGTCGCGATGCTCTTCGTGATCTTCGATATCGAAGCCCTCTTTCTCTTTGCCTGGTCTGTGTCCGTCCGCGAAAGCGGCTGGACCGGATTCGTCGAAGCTCTCGTTTTCATAGCAATTCTGTTGGCAGGTCTTGTCTACCTGTTCCGAGTGGGCGCCCTTGACTGGGCTCCGGAAGCTCGTCGCAAGCGGCAGGCGAAGCTGAAACAATGAGGCTTTGGCAATGCAATACAATCTCACCAGGATCGACCCCGATGCTCCTAACGAGCAGTATCCGATTGGCGAACGGGAAACCGTTTCCGATCCGTTAGAAGATCAAGTCCACAAAAACATCTTCATGGGCAAGCTCGAAGACGTGCTTAACGGCACGATCAACTGGGGGCGCAAGAACTCCCTGTGGCCGTATAACTTCGGTCTTTCGTGCTGCTACGTGGAAATGACTACCGCCTTCACGGCGCCCCACGACATCGCGCGCTTTGGCGCCGAGGTTATCCGGGCATCGCCGCGTCAGGCGGACTTCATGGTTATCGCCGGTACCTGCTTCATCAAGATGGCGCCGATCATTCAGCGTCTCTACGAGCAAATGCTCGAACCTAAATGGGTTATTTCCATGGGTTCGTGCGCCAACTCCGGTGGCATGTACGACATCTACTCAGTCGTTCAAGGGGTGGACAAGTTCCTGCCCGTGGACGTCTACGTGCCTGGCTGCCCGCCCCGTCCTGAAGCTTTCCTGCAAGGCTTGATGCTCTTGCAAGAGTCGATTGGACAGGAGCGTCGTCCGCTTTCCTGGGTCGTCGGTGATCAAGGCGTGTACCGCGCCGAGATGCCTTCCGAAAAGGAAAAGCGCCGCGAACAGCGAATCGCAGTCACCAACCTGCGCAGCCCCGACGAAGTCTGATCCAGATCTGCTTCTTTAAAAGAACAAGACACTGGCTTCATTCTTTACGTTGACCGAAAGCGATAAATAACCATGACTACAGGCAGTGCTCTGTACATCCCGCCTTATAAGGCAGACGACCAGGATGTGGTCGTCGAACTGAACAACCGTTTTGGCCCCGAGGCGTTCACCGCCCAGCCTACCCGCACCGGCATGCCGGTGCTTTGGGTTGCCCGGGCCAAACTCGTCGAAGTCCTGACTTTCCTGCGCAACCTGCCCAAGCCGTACGTCATGCTCTATGACCTGCACGGCGTGGACGAGCGTCTGCGCACCAAGCGTCAAGGGCTGCCAAGCGGCGCCGACTTCACTGTGTTCTATCACTTGATGTCGATCGAACGTAATAGTGACGTAATGATCAAGGTCGCCTTGTCCGAGAGCGACCTTAGCGTGCCGACCGTGACCGGTATCTGGCCGAACGCCAACTGGTACGAGCGTGAAGTGTGGGACATGTACGGCATCAACTTTGCCGGCCACCCGCACCTGACCCGCATCATGATGCCGCCGACCTGGGAAGGTCACCCGCTGCGCAAGGACTTCCCGGCCCGCGCCACCGAGTTCGATCCGTTCAGCCTGACCCTGGCCAAGCAACAGCTTGAGGAAGAAGCCGCGCGCTTCAAGCCTGAAGACTGGGGCATGAAACGTTCCGGCGCGAACGAGGACTACATGTTCCTCAACCTCGGCCCCAACCACCCTTCGGCGCACGGTGCGTTCCGCATCATCCTGCAGCTGGACGGTGAAGAGATCGTCGACTGCGTGCCTGACGTCGGTTACCACCACCGTGGTGCCGAGAAGATGGCCGAGCGTCAGTCCTGGCACAGTTTCATTCCGTACACCGACCGTATCGACTACCTCGGCGGCGTGATGAACAACCTGCCGTACGTGCTCTCGGTCGAGAAGCTGGCCGGCATCAAGGTGCCCGAGAAGGTCGACGTCATCCGCATCATGATGGCCGAGTTCTTCCGGATCACCAGCCACCTGCTGTTCCTGGGTACCTACATCCAGGACGTCGGCGCCATGACCCCGGTGTTCTTCACGTTCACCGACCGTCAGAAGGCGTACACGGTGATCGAAGCCATTACCGGTTTCCGTCTGCACCCGGCCTGGTACCGCATCGGTGGCGTCGCCCACGACCTGCCGCGCGGCTGGGAAAAGCTGGTGAAAGACTTCGTCGAGTGGATGCCAAAGCGCCTGGACGAATACCAGAAAGCCGCACTGGACAACAGCATCCTGCGTGGCCGGACCATCGGCGTCGCCGCCTACAACACCAAGGAAGCCTTCGAATGGGGCGTCACTGGTGCCGGTCTGCGTTCGACCGGTTGCGACTTCGACCTGCGTAAGGCACGCCCGTACTCCGGTTACGAGAACTTCGAATTCGAAGTGCCGCTGGCCGCCAATGGCGACGCCTACGACCGTTGCATCGTGCGCGTCGAAGAAATGCGCCAGAGCATCAAGATCATCGAGCAGTGCATGCGCAACATGCCGGAAGGCCCGTATAAGGCGGATCACCCGCTGACCACGCCGCCGCCAAAAGAGCGCACGCTGCAGCACATCGAGACCCTGATCACGCACTTCCTGCAAGTTTCGTGGGGCCCGGTCATGCCGGCCAACGAATCCTTCCAGATGATCGAAGCGACCAAGGGCATCAACAGTTATTACCTGACGAGCGATGGCGGCACCATGAGCTACCGCACCCGGATTCGTACGCCAAGCTTCCCGCACCTGCAGCAGATCCCTTCGGTGATCAAAGGCAGCATGGTCGCGGACTTGATTGCGTACCTGGGTAGTATCGATTTCGTTATGGCCGACGTGGACCGCTAAGCATGAATAGCACGCTTATCCAGACAGACCGTTTCACCTTGAGTGAAACCGAGCGCTCGGCCATCGAGCACGAGCTGCATCACTACGAAGACCCGCGCGCGGCGTCGATCGAAGCCCTGAAGATCGTCCAGAAGGAACGTGGCTGGGTGCCTGACGGCGCGCTCTACGCCATCGGCGAGATCCTCGGCATTCCGGCGAGCGACGTTGAAGGGGTGGCGACGTTCTATAGCCAGATCTTCCGTCAGCCAGTCGGTCGCCACATCATTCGCGTCTGCGACAGCATGGTCTGCTACATCGGCGGCCACGAATCGGTTGTCAGCGAAATCCAGAGCAATCTGGGCATCGGCCTGGGGCAGACCACTGCCGACGGTCGATTCACCCTGCTGCCGGTCTGCTGCCTCGGCAACTGTGACAAGGCGCCGGCGTTGATGATCGACGACGACACTTTCGGTGATGTGCAGCCTGCCGGCGTTGCCAAATTGCTCGAGGGCTACGTATGACCCTGACTTCCTTCGGTCCAGCCAACCGCATCAAGCGTTCGGCCGAGACCCACCCGCTCACCTGGCGTCTGCGTGATGACGGCGAAGCCGTCTGGCTCGACGAGTACCAGGCCAAGAACGGTTACGCCGCTGCCCGCAAGGCCTTTGCCGACATGGCTCAGGACGACATCGTCCAGACCGTGAAGGATTCGGGCTTGAAAGGTCGCGGCGGCGCAGGCTTCCCCACTGGCGTTAAGTGGGGCCTGATGCCCAAAGACGAATCCATCAACATCCGCTACCTGCTGTGCAACGCGGACGAGATGGAACCGAACACCTGGAAAGACCGCATGCTGATGGAGCAACTGCCCCATCTGCTGATCGAAGGCATGCTGATCAGTGCTCGCGCGCTGAAAACCTACCGTGGCTACATCTTCCTGCGTGGCGAATACACCACCGCCGCCAAGCACTTGAACCGTGCCGTGGAAGAAGCCAAGGCCGCAGGCCTTCTGGGCAAGAACATCCTGGGCAGCGGCTTCGATTTCGAGCTGTTCGTCCACACCGGCGCCGGGCGTTACATCTGCGGTGAAGAAACCGCACTGATCAACTCCCTCGAAGGCCGCCGCGCCAATCCGCGTTCCAAGCCGCCCTTCCCTGCCGCCGTTGGCGTGTGGGGCAAGCCGACGTGCGTGAACAACGTTGAAACCCTGTGCAACGTCCCGGCGATCATTGCCGACGGCGTGGACTGGTACAAATCGTTGGCGCGCCCGGGCAGTGAAGACATGGGCACCAAGCTCATGGGCTTCTCCGGCAAGGTCAAGAACCCGGGCCTGTGGGAATTGCCATTCGGCGTCACTGGTCGCGAGTTGTTCGAAGACTACGCCGGTGGCATGCGCGACGGTTACACGCTCAAGTGCTGGCAGCCAGGCGGCGCCGGTACCGGTTTCCTGTTGCCGGAACACCTCGACGCACAAATGTACGCCGGCGGCATCGCCAAAGTGGGCACCCGTATGGGTACTGGCCTGGCCATGGCGGTGGACGACAGCGTCAACATGGTTTCCCTGCTGCGCAACATGGAAGAGTTCTTCTCCCGTGAATCCTGCGGCTTCTGCACCCCGTGCCGTGACGGTCTGCCGTGGAGCGTCAAGCTGCTACGTGCAATCGAAAACGGTGAAGGGCAAGCCGGCGACATCGAGACCCTGCTGGGTCTGGTCGGTTTCCTCGGCCCGGGCAAGACCTTCTGTGCTCACGCACCGGGCGCCGTGGAGCCATTGGGCAGCGCAATCAAATACTTCCGCCATGAGTTCGAAGCCGGCATCGCGCCCACCAGCGCCGTCGTCCCGCCTCTGGCAAGGCCGATCGTAGTCGGCGCGTAAACGCTTAAAAAAGGCGAAGGGTCCGTGCCCTTCGCCTTCTCGTGTGATGACGCCGCAAGCGGCTGTTTTGATTCACGCGAACAACAAGATTCCATTAGCCACGCCCGCTGACACCGGGCCAACGAAGAACTTTGAACCATGGCCACTATCCACGTAGACGGCAAAGAGCTCGAAGTCGATGGGGCAGACAACCTGTTACAGGCATGTCTGTCGCTAGGCCTCGATATCCCTTATTTCTGCTGGCACCCAGCCCTTGGCAGCGTTGGCGCTTGCCGCCAGTGCGCGGTCAAGCAGTACACCGACGAGAACGACAAGCGTGGTCGGATCGTCATGTCCTGCATGACCCCCGCCACCGACGGCAGCTGGATCTCCATCGACGACGAAGAAGCGAAAGTGTTTCGCGCCAGCGTCGTTGAATGGCTGATGACCAACCACCCTCACGACTGCCCGGTCTGTGAAGAAGGCGGTCACTGCCACCTGCAAGACATGACCGTGATGACCGGCCACAACGAGCGCCGTTATCGCTTCACCAAGCGCACCCACCAGAACCAGCAACTGGGCCCGTTCATTTCCCACGAAATGAACCGCTGCATCGCTTGCTATCGCTGCGTGCGCTTCTATAAGGATTACGCTGGCGGCACCGATCTCGGTGTGTTCGGCGCCCACGACAACGTGTACTTCGGTCGCGTTGAAGACGGCACCCTGGAAAGCGAGTTCTCCGGCAACCTCACCGAGGTCTGCCCGACCGGTGTGTTCACCGACAAGACTCACTCCGAGCGCTACAACCGCAAGTGGGACATGCAGTTCTCGCCGAGCATCTGCCATGGCTGCTCCAGCGGTTGCAACATCTCCCCGGGCGAACGCTACGGTGAACTGCGTCGTATCGAAAACCGCTTCAACGGTTCGGTCAACCAGTACTTCCTGTGCGACCGTGGCCGTTTCGGCTATGGCTACGTCAACCGCACGGATCGTCCGCGTCAGCCATTGCTGGCCAACGGCGCCAAGCTGACCCTGGACGAAGCGCTGGATAAAGCCGCTGACCTGCTGCGCGGTCGCAACATCGTCGGTATCGGTTCGCCGCGCGCCAGCCTCGAAAGCAACTACGCGTTGCGCGAGCTGGTCGGTGCCGAGCACTTCTACTCCGGTATCGAAGCCGCTGAGCTGGAGCGCATTCGTCTGGTCATGCAGGTGCTCAAAGACAGCCCGCTGCCGATCCCGAACATGCGCGACATCGAAGACCACGACGCGATTTTCGTTCTTGGCGAAGACCTGACCCAGACCGCTGCGCGCATGGCCCTGTCCCTGCGCCAATCGGTCAAGGGCAAAGCCGAAGACATGGCCGACGCCATGCGCGTTCAGCCGTGGCTCGACGCCGCCGTGAAGAACATCGGTCAGCACGCGCTGAACCCGTTGTTCATCGCCAGCCTGGCTGAAACCAAGCTCGACGACGTCGCTGAAGAATGCGTTCACGCAGCACCGGACGATCTGGCCCGCATCGGTTTCGCCGTGGCTCACGCCCTCGACGCCAGCGCTCCGGCCGTCGAAGGCCTGGATGCTGAAGCCCTTGATCTGGCCAAGCGCATCGCCGACGCCCTGCTCGCGGCCAAGCGTCCATTGATCATCGCCGGCACCTCGTTGGGTTCCAAGGCGCTGATCGAAGCCGCCGCGAACATCGCCAAAGCCTTGAAGCTGCGTGAGAAGAACGGTTCCATCAGCCTGATCGTGCCAGAGGCCAACAGCCTCGGCCTGGCCATGCTCGGTGGCGACTCGGTCGACGACGCCCTGCAAGCGGTGATCGACGGCCGTGCCGACGCTCTCGTCGTGCTGGAAAACGATCTGTACACCCGCACCGACAAAGCCAAGGTTGATGCCGCCCTGAACGCCGCGAAAGTGGTGATCGTCGCGGACCATCAGAAGACTGCCACCAGCGATCGCGCGCACCTGGTTCTGCCGGCCGCCAGCTTCGCTGAAGGCGACGGTACGCTGGTCAGCCAGGAAGGCCGCGCCCAGCGCTTCTTCCAGGTGTTCGACCCGACTTACCTCGATGCGAGCATCCTGGTTCACGAAGGCTGGCGCTGGCTGCATGCCCTGCGCGCGACCCTGTTGAACCAGCCGATCGACTGGACCCAACTGGACCACGTCACCGCCGCTGTGGCTGCAAGCACGCCGCAACTGGCGCGTATCGTCGACGCCGCGCCGTCCGCCGCGTTCCGCATCAAAGGCCTGAAACTGGCGCGCGAACCGCTGCGCTACTCTGGTCGTACCGCCATGCGCGCCGACATCAGCGTGCACGAACCGCGTACTTCCCAGGACAACGACACTGCGTTCTCGTTCTCCATGGAAGGCTACTCGGGCTCGGTCGAACCGCGTCAGCAAGTGCCATTCGCCTGGTCTCCGGGCTGGAACTCGCCGCAAGCCTGGAACAAGTTCCAGGACGAAGTCGGTGGTCACATCCGCGCTGGCGACCCGGGCACCCGCCTGATCGAAAGCACCGGTGATTCGCTGAACTGGTTCGCCGCTGTTCCACGTGCATTCAACCCGGCGCCGGGCACCTGGCAGGTCGTGCCGTTCTTCCACCTGTTCGGCAGCGAAGAAAACTCTTCCAAAGCCGCACCGGTTCAAGAGCGCATTCCGGCCGCTTACGTGTCGCTGGCCAAGTCCGAAGCCGACCGCCTGGGTGTCAATGACGGCGCCATGCTCAGCTTGAGCGTCGCTGGCCAGACCTTGCGTCTGCCGCTGCGCATCAACGAAGAGCTGGGTGCTGGCCTGGTGGCATTGCCGGCCGGTATCGCCGGCATTCCGCCCGCGATCTTTGGCAAAACCGTTGACGGTCTGCAGGAGGCAGCGCAATGACTTGGTTCACTCCTGAAGTGATCGCCGTGATCATCTCGGTCATCCAGGCCATCGTGATTCTGCTCGCCGTGGTGGTCTGCGGCGCGCTGCTGAGCTGGGTCGAGCGTCGTCTGCTCGCCCTCTGGCAGGACCGTTACGGTCCGAACCGCGTCGGTCCGTTCGGCGCGTTCCAGATCGCGGCCGACATGATCAAGATGTTCTTCAAGGAAGACTGGACACCGCCGTTCGCCGACAAGATGATCTTCACCCTGGCACCGGTCGTGGCCATGAGCGCCCTGCTGATTGCCTTCGCGATCATCCCGATCACCCCGACCTGGGGCGTGGCGGACCTGAACATCGGCATCCTGTTCTTCTTCGCCATGGCCGGTCTGTCGGTCTACGCGGTGTTGTTCGCCGGCTGGTCGAGTAACAACAAGTTCGCCCTGCTGGGCAGCTTGCGGGCCTCGGCACAGACCGTGTCGTACGAAGTGTTCATGGGCCTGTCGCTGATGGGCATCGTGATCCAGGTTGGCTCGTTCAACATGCGCGACATCGTTGATTATCAAGCGCAGCACCTGTGGTTCATCATTCCGCAGATCTTCGGTTTCCTGACCTTCTTCATCGCTGGCGTCGCCGTGACTCACCGTCACCCGTTCGACCAGCCGGAAGCGGAACAGGAACTGGCCGACGGTTACCACATTGAATACGCCGGCATGAAATGGGGCATGTTCTTCGTCGGCGAGTACATCGGCATCGTGTTGATTTCGGCGCTGCTGGTGACCTTGTTCTTCGGTGGCTGGCACGGTCCGTTCGACATTCTGCCGCAGATCCCTTTCATCTGGTTCGCGCTCAAAACCGCGTTCTTCATCATGATCTTCATCCTGCTGCGCGCCTCGATTCCGCGCCCACGGTATGACCAAGTGATGGACTTCAGCTGGAAGTTCTGCCTGCCGCTGACCCTCGTCAACATGCTGGTGACCGCTGCGATCGTGTTGCTCAACACGCCCGCCGTCGCGGCTCAGTGAGGATAGAGAATCATGAAGTACATATTTGACATCGTGCATGGCTTCTTCACCCAGCTTCGCAGCCTGGTGATGATTTTCGGCCACGCCTTCCGCAAGCGCGACACGCTGCAGTACCCGGAAGAAGCCGTGTACCTGCCGCCGCGCTACCGTGGCCGTATCGTCCTGACCCGCGACCCTGATGGCGAAGAGCGTTGTGTAGCCTGCAACCTGTGCGCCGTGGCATGCCCGGTCGGTTGCATCTCGCTGCAGAAAGCCGAAACCGAAGACGGTCGCTGGTACCCGGACTTCTTCCGCATCAACTTCTCGCGCTGCATTTTCTGCGGCCTCTGCGAGGAAGCCTGCCCGACCACCGCGATCCAGCTGACACCGGATTTCGAGATGGCCGAGTTCAAACGTCAGGACCTGGTTTACGAGAAAGAAGATCTG
Organism: Pseudomonas sp. JAI111; assembly: GCF_024809425.1. NCBI lineage: Bacteria > Pseudomonadati > Pseudomonadota > Gammaproteobacteria > Pseudomonadales > Pseudomonadaceae > Pseudomonas > Pseudomonas sp. JAI111. The sequence goes on from NZ_JANUCB010000009.1 coordinate 204,801, forward strand.
CTGATCTCCGGCCCCGGCAAAAACCCTGATTACAACTTCTATCGTGTTGCAGGTATGGCGATTGCCGGTAAGCCAAAAGGCGCCGCGCAAAATGAAGCCGAACCGATCAACGTGAAGAGCTTGCTGCCTTAAGGAAGAAAGATGGAATTCGCTTTCTATTTCGCATCGGGTATCGCTGTGGTTTCCACGCTTCGCGTGGTCACCCACACCAACCCTGTGCACGCCCTGCTCTACCTGATCATTTCGCTGATTGCCGTGGCGATGACGTTCTTCGCCCTCGGCGCACCGTTTGCCGGTGTGCTGGAAGTGATCGCCTACGCTGGCGCCATCATGGTGCTGTTCGTGTTTGTGGTGATGATGCTGAACCTGGGGCCCGCCTCGGTTCAGCAAGAGCGCGTCTGGCTCAAGCCCGGCATCTGGCTCGGCCCGGTGATTCTCGGTGCCCTGCTGCTGGCCGAGTTGCTGTACGTGCTGTTCAGCCACCAGACCGGTCAGGCCGTCGGCCACACCACCGTAGACGCGAAGGCCGTGGGCATCAGCCTGTTCGGTCCTTATCTGCTGGTGGTCGAACTCGCCTCGATGTTGCTGCTTGCGGCAGCCGTCACGGCGTTCCACTTGGGCCGCAACGAAGCCAAGGAGCAATGACGATGCCTGCTATCCCTATGGAGCATGGTCTGGCGGTCGCCGGCATCCTGTTCTGCCTCGGTCTGGTCGGCCTGATGGTCCGGCGCAACATTCTTTTCGTGTTGATGAGCCTGGAGGTCATGATGAATGCCTCCGCGTTGGCGTTCATCGTTGCCGGTAGCCGCTGGGCGCAGCCGGATGGACAGATCATGTTCATCCTGGTGATCAGCCTTGCAGCCGCCGAGGCCAGTATTGGCCTGGCGATTCTGTTGCAGCTGTATCGCCGCTTCCACACTCTCGATATCGACGCTGCCAGCGAGATGCGCGGATGAATCTTCTCTATCTGACTTTCGTATTCCCTCTCATAGGTTTTCTGCTGCTGGCGTTCTCACGCGGTCGCTTTTCGGAAAACCTGTCGGCGCTGATCGGCGTCGGTTCCATCGGCCTGTCTGCCATCGTCGCGGCCTACGTGATCTGGCAATTCAACGTCGCCCCGCCGGAAGGCGGCCACTACACCCAGGTGTTGTGGCAGTGGATGGCGGTGGAAGGCTTCACGCCTAACTTCGCGCTGTATCTGGACGGCCTGTCCGTGACCATGCTCGGTGTGGTCGTCGGCGTCGGCTTCCTGATCCACCTGTTCGCGTCCTGGTACATGCGCGGTGAAGCCGGTTACTCGCGCTTCTTCGCCTACACCAACCTGTTTATCGCCAGCATGCTGTTCCTGGTGCTGGGCGATAACCTGTTGTTCCTGTACTTCGGTTGGGAAGGCGTGGGCCTGTGCTCGTACCTGTTGATCGGTTTCTACTACAGCAACCGCAACAACGGTAACGCGGCACTCAAAGCCTTTATCGTCACCCGTATCGGCGACGTGTTCATGGCCATCGGCCTGTTCATCCTGTTCCAGCAGTTGGGCACGCTGAACATTCAGGAGCTGCTGGTCAAGGCACCTCAGCACTTCCAGTCCGGTGACTTCTGGATCGTTCTGGCGACCCTGATGCTGCTGGGCGGCGCTGTTGGTAAATCCGCGCAACTGCCACTGCAAACCTGGCTGGCGGATGCGATGGCCGGCCCTACCCCGGTTTCGGCACTGATCCACGCTGCAACCATGGTGACCGCCGGTGTCTACCTGATCGCCCGTACCCACGGCCTGTTTGCGTTGGCGCCGGACATCCTGCACCTCGTCGGCGTCGTCGGTGGCGTGACTCTGGTGCTGGCCGGTTTTGCCGCGCTGGTGCAGACCGACATCAAACGTATCCTCGCCTACTCGACCATGAGCCAGATCGGCTACATGTTCCTGGCCCTGGGCGTTGGCGCATGGGATGGCGCGATTTTCCACCTGATGACCCACGCCTTCTTCAAGGCGCTGTTGTTCCTTGCCTCCGGTGCGGTGATCGTTGCCTGCCACCACGAGCAGAACATCTTCAAGATGGGCGGCCTGTGGAAGAAACTGCCGCTGGCCTACGCCAGCTTCATCGTCGGCGGCGCGGCATTGTCTGCCCTGCCTCTGGTGACCGCAGGCTTCTACTCCAAGGACGAAATCCTCTGGGAAGCGTTCGCCAGCGGCAACCATGGTCTGCTGTATGCAGGTCTGGTCGGCGCGTTCATGACATCGCTGTACACCTTCCGCCTGATCTTCATCACGTTCCACGGTGAAGCGAAGACCGAAGCGCACGCCGGTCACGGCATCGCTCACTGGTTGCCACTGTCGGTGCTGATCGTGCTGTCGACCTTCGTCGGCGCCATGATCGTTCCACCGCTGCACGGCGTGCTGCCGGAAAGCGTTGGCCATGCCGGCGGCGAAGCTAAGCACAGTCTGGAAATCGCCTCGGGCGCCATCGCCCTGTCCGGTATCCTGCTGGCCGCGCTGCTGTTCCTTGGCAAGCGTCGTTTCGTCACTGCAATCGCCAACAGCGGCATCGGCCGCTTCCTTTCGGCCTGGTGGTTCGCTGCCTGGGGCTTCGACTGGATCTACGACAAACTGTTCGTCAAGCCATACCTTGCGATCAGCCACGCACTGCGCAAAGACCCGCTCGACCAGACCATCGGTCTGATCCCGCGTATGGCCAAAGGCGGTCACACCGCCCTGAGCCGTACCGAAACCGGTCAACTGCGTTGGTACGCGGCATCGATGGCAGCCGGCTCCGTGCTGGTCATCGGCGCCATCGTGCTGGTAGCGGTCTGAATATGAACCTTGCGAACTTGCGAAAGGAATTGAGCCCGTCATGATTCTGCCTTGGCTAATCCTGATCCCCTTCATCGGCGGCCTGCTGTGCTGGATGGGTGAGCGCTTCGGCGCTACCCTCCCCCGCTGGATTGCGCTGTTGACCATGACCCTGGAACTCGCGCTCGGCCTCTGGCTGTGGGCCCACGGTAATTATTCATTTGCTCCGGCGCCTGGCGCCGATCCGGTCTGGGCGCTTGAGTTCAAGCACATCTGGATCCAGCGCTTCGGCATCAGCGTGCACCTGGCCCTCGACGGCCTGTCGCTGCTGATGATCCTGCTGACCGGTCTGCTGGGTATCCTCTCGGTGCTCTGCTCGTGGAAAGAGATCCAGCGTCACGTTGGCTTCTTCCACCTGAACCTGATGTGGATCCTGGGCGGTGTCGTCGGCGTGTTCCTCGCCCTCGACCTGTTCATGTTCTTCTTCTTCTGGGAAATGATGCTGGTGCCGATGTACTTCCTCATCGCGCTCTGGGGTCACAGTTCTTCGGACGGCAAGAAAACCCGGATCTACGCGGCGACCAAGTTCTTCATCTTCACCCAGGCTTCCGGCCTGATCATGTTGGTGGCGATCCTGGGTCTGGTGCTGGTCAACTTCAACAGCACCGGTGTGATTACCTTCAATTACTCCGATCTGTTGAAAACCAAGATGTCGCTCACCACCGAGTACATCCTGATGCTCGGCTTCTTCATCGCGTTCGCGGTGAAGCTGCCAGTGGTGCCGTTCCACTCCTGGCTGCCTGACGCTCACGCCCAGGCACCGACCGCGGGTTCCGTCGACCTGGCCGGTATCTTGTTGAAGACTGCGGCTTACGGTCTGCTGCGTTTCGCCCTGCCGCTGTTCCCGAATGCCTCGGCCGAGTTCGCGCCGATCGCCATGACCCTGGGTCTGATCGGGATCTTCTACGGTGCTTTCCTGGCGTTCGCGCAAACCGACATCAAGCGTCTGATCGCCTACTCCTCGGTTTCCCACATGGGCTTCGTGCTGATCGGCATCTACTCCGGCAGCCAACTGGCGCTGCAGGGCGCGGTGATGCAGATGCTGGCGCACGGTCTGTCGGCGGCGGCACTCTTTATCCTAAGTGGTCAGCTGTACGAGCGCACTCACACCCGCGACATGCGTGAAATGGGTGGCCTGTGGTCGAAGATCGCTTACCTGCCCGCCATCAGCCTGTTCTTCGCGGCGGCGTCCCTGGGCTTGCCGGGTACCGGTAACTTCGTCGGTGAGTTCCTGATCCTGATCGGCACCTTCGCCGCTGCGCCGTGGATCACCGCGATCGCAACGTCGGGCCTGGTGTTCGGTTCGGTCTACTCGCTGATCATGATCCACCGTGCCTACTTCGGCCCGTCCAAATCGGACGCGGTGCTGCATGGCATGGACGGTCGCGAACTGATCATGGTGGTCGGCCTGGCGGCGCTGCTGATTTACATCGGCGTGTACCCGCAGCCGTTCCTCGACACTTCTGCCGCGACGATGCATGGCGTGCAGCAGTGGCTTGGCTCCGCCTTCACTCAACTCGCTTCGGCCCGGTAAGAGCGCTATGGAATTCACGACTCAACACTTTATCGCGCTTGCGCCGTTGTTGATCACCAGCGCCACGATCATCGTGGTGATGCTGGCAATCGCCTGGCGCCGCAACCACTCGCAGACCTTCCTGATTTCCGTGGCGGGTCTGAACCTGGCATTGCTGTCGATCCTGCCGGCCCTGAAAGTCGCGCCTCTGGCCGTGACGCCTTTGCTGCAGATCGACACCTTCGCCTGCTTGTACATGGCGCTGATCCTGGTCGCCACCCTCGCCTGTGTCACCCTCGCCCACGCCTACCTCGGCGATGGCGGTTCGGGTTACCCGGGCAACCGTGAAGAACTTTACCTGCTGATCCTGATGTCCGCCGCTGGCGGCCTGGTACTGGTCAGCGCGCAACACCTGGCCGGGTTGTTCGTCGGTCTGGAGCTGCTCTCGGTACCGGTCTACGGTCTGGTGGCTTACGCCTTCTTCAACAAGCATTCGCTGGAAGCCGGTATCAAGTACATGGTGCTGTCGGCCGCCGGTTCCGCGTTCCTGTTGTTCGGTATGGCGCTGCTGTATGCCGACTCCGGTAGCCTGAGCTTCGTTGGCATCGGCCAGGCCCTCGCGGCCACCGGCCTGCCAAGCTCGCTGGCGCAACTGGGCCTGGGCATGATGCTGATCGGTCTGGCGTTCAAGCTGTCGCTGGTGCCGTTCCACCTCTGGACCCCGGACGTTTACGAAGGGGCCCCGGCTCCGGTGGCGGCGTTCCTGGCCACCGCCTCCAAAGTCGCGGTGTTCGCGGTGATGGTGCGTCTGTTCCAGATCTCCCCGGCGGCAAGCAGCGGTGTACTGAGCGACGTACTGACCATCATCGCCATCGCGTCGATCCTGTTCGGTAACCTGCTGGCACTGACCCAAAGCAACCTCAAGCGTCTGCTGGGTTACTCGTCCATCGCTCACTTCGGTTACCTGCTGATCGCCCTGGTGGCGAGCAAGGGTCTGGCCGTTGAAGCCATCGGTGTGTACCTGGTCACCTACGTCATCACCAGCCTCGGCGCGTTCGGCGTGATCACGCTGATGTCCTCGCCGTACAACGGTCGTGACGCCGATGCCCTGTACGAGTACCGCGGCCTGTTCTGGCGTCGTCCGTACCTGACCGCCGTACTGACCGTGATGATGCTGTCCCTGGCCGGTATCCCGCTGACCGCGGGCTTCATCGGCAAGTTCTACATCATCGCCACCGGTGTCGAATCGCATCAATGGTGGCTGGTCGGCTCCCTGGTACTGGGCAGCGCCATCGGCGTCTTCTACTACCTGCGCGTCATGGTCACCCTGTACCTGATCGAGCCAAACCTGCGTCGTCACGATGCGCAACTGCATTGGGAACAACGTGCAGGCGGCGTGATGCTGCTGGCCATCGCCGCACTGGCGTTCTTCCTGGGTCTGTATCCGCAGCCATTGCTGGTGCTGGTTCAGCAGGCGGGCCTGGCGGGTTGATCGTTTAGTCGATACTCGGTAGAAAACAGAAACGGCACCTTCGGGTGCCGTTTTTGCGTTTGTGGGATCGTGATTTTCAAGCATCGATTTATGCACCGCCTCCCGGGTCAGTCCCACTGCGAAGTATCCCCTCTCTTTGATCGAATGCTCTCACCGCACGGGTTGATTTGTCCTACAGGTGTTTTTTCAACCCGGGTCTACCGTTGGAAACGGGAACGAAAAGGATGGCTTCGATGCCTTGACCGATTCGATTATCAAGACAACACTATACGTAGGTAGCGTACAGAACATGGATGCTCTTTTTATCGAATTACGTATGTTTCAGAAACATCGAGACGAGTACATGGATGACGATCTGTTTCGCAGCTTTCAACTGGAGTTGCTTAAGAATCCGGAAGCGGGCGATCTCATTGAGGGCACCGGTGGGCTGCGCAAAATCCGCTTCTGCGATCAACGACGAGGCAAGGGCAAACGTAGCGGATTGCGGGTGATTTATTACTGGTGGTCAGGCTTCGATCAATTCTGGCTGTTCACCGTGTACAGCAAAAACGAGCAAGACGACCTGTCGCCCTCCCAGAAAAACGTTTTCAGACAAGCGCTAGATAGAGAAATCAACACGAGATCCCACTATGAAACGTGATATTTTTTCCGAACTGATGGATGGCCTCGAGGCCCTGGCGGATGAGCGCCAAGGCAAAATCACGTTGCGAACCCACAAGGTTCAGTTGCCAAAACTGGTGCCCATCACTGCCGAGGAAGTAGTAGCCATCCGCCAACAGCTCAACCTCTCCCGGTCCGTGTTCGCCATGTATCTGCGCACCAACACCCGAACCCTCGAGAATTGGGAGCAGGGACGGGCAATTCCCAATGCCCAAGCCACGACACTGATCCGCCTGGTTGAGCGTTTTCCGGAGACAGTCGCGCAACTGGCGGCACTGACTTGAATTGTCTGCACCATTTTAATTGCTCCTTCATTGGATCGTTGCCCGCAGTGACGGACCTGCTCGCTAAAGCGCTGGAACTGGCACAAACAAAAACGGCACCTCTCAAGACTGAGTGAAAACGCACTGATGGTGGTTCCAAGCAAACGCCCCGACTTGTTCGGGGCGTTTTCATTTGTGCAGAAAGCAAAGACTTCTGCCGGTTGAATTCGAGGGGTAAATCCGCGCCGCCGTCTGAAGAAACTTCAAACGCGATAGGAAAAATCTCCGCGTACTACCTGTAAAGGAACGAAAACAGACTCATCATTGCGATTTGGCTACCCAACTATCTGAATTTTCCCACACCCCATTTCCCCCATCGCTGCAGCGAATGCGGTGTTTACTCGGCGTCCTCTCCTGTTTACGAATAAAAGTCGTCAATCGCGGATTAATGTGTATGTGTTTCCTTACACCAAAAATAACGACACTGTAACTTCCCGTCATTTTTGACCGACCAACTTCCAACTTATACAGTTGCTCCGTGCTTGATTAAGCACGCCACTATCCAACAAAAAAGAGAGTCTACCTATGGGTTACCTTGTCAGCTGGAACGCAAACAAAGTTATCGACCTGCAACAACAGGACACCCCCACAGCAGAGCAAATTGAACAACTGCAACTGACCGAGGATGAACAGGCAGAACTGGAAGCCGTTTAAGAAAGCGGGGGGCAAATGCCCCCCGTTTTTCAAGGGAGGGAACAATGGATAACTTTACACGTGCAGAACGAGAACTCACCCTCGCTCAGGCTGAAAAGAGGATTCACGCCGAACTGGAAACCCTGGGGATTCGCGCAGAACCCCGCACACTCGGGCAAAAGATTGTCGCGGTGCATGTCTCGGCGAGTGTTGGCAATCAACAGGGCATCGCCAGGGGAGCGGGAAAAGGTTACCTCCATCACGCCCAGGTGGGTGCACTTTACGAAACACTGGAACATTATCTAAGTGATCACTACAGCTCCTGCGATATTCACTGCATGGCCCCGCATTATTTTTCCGACTCGCCACTATTTATCGACGACACTGTTCTTTCGACTCTCATCGACCAACCCGATGCCTTGACAGCCTGCAGAACTTATACGGACATTTTCAAAAAAATTTTATTCTCTTACCCCGTTGCGTTATGCACTCCCGACTATTCGCGCCAACCACTGGAACAAGACACTACAAACTACGGAGTATTACGGCGATACGCCTCTAACAGTGGAACGGCCATTGGCGCGAGTTACGACGAAGCGGTCTTGCATGCGGCAAATGAATGCATCGAGCGCGATGCGGTCTCGTTGTTTTTGCTGGAGCATTTTTACTACGAGAACCGGCCTGTTTTGCGCCTGGTTGGGCGCGTGGCAGATCACGAAGAATTGGGTCAACTGTGGTCGGACGCCGAAGCGGAGATCGGAGCGGAAATCATCCTGATCGACATCAGCACCGAATTCCTGCCTCGCACGTTTCTGGCGTTCACAACCGAACCTGGTCCCCATCCTCGCGTGTTCGGCAGCGGTAGCTCGATCAGCGCCCGACATGGCGCGTGGCGGGCGCTGACCGAACTCGTCCAACTGCATCACGGGGCCTCGGAGCCAGAACTGCAACACTACCTGAGTAATGCGCAACGGCACCTGAGCAAATTTCCTCGCCTGCTCCGCTGCCTGCGATTCGATCTGTATCCACTGCTTACCCTGTGCGAGCAATTCACCGTCGAATTACCCGAAACAATCAATGAGCGACCATTGGCCGAGCAAATCAACTTGCTGGCAGAAGATCTCCACCGGCATGGGCGCGCGCTGGGGGTCACCCAACTACATCAGACGCCGTTGGGGACCACGCTGGTCAACGTCGTCATTCCGGGGCTGGAGCGGTTTTTTGTGGTGTCCAGTGGCAACGTGGTGATACCGCAGGCACGAGGACGGCGCCTGCAAAGGAACCAGGGAGTGGCAACATGACCCCTACCCTTCATCGAGAACACCACCTTGCTCAATCATTCCCCCGGCACAAGGCATCGCCGGGCGAGCTCGATAGCTTCATCGAACCCTTCGGCTCGGGCCTGCATCATTTGTTTGTCCTTCGTGTCGGCGGCGGCGAATGGGTCGGCCGCAAAGTCCTGCAACACAGCGAGACGGTCGGCTGGCACATCAGCAGCGTGCTCCAACCCTGGATGTTGCTCGGACCGCTGGCGGAGTGGCAGTGGGGCAATCAAGGCGCCGTGATCTATTTCCATGCTGTATCTGCACAGGAGAAAGAAACCGCGTTCCATAACGCATTGACGCAGTCGGGCAGCGAAGTGCGATTTCCGTTTCCTGCCATGGATGACAGCGGCCGAGAGTGCGTCTGCCCGCCCGAGTACTGGCAATGTACTGAGTTGCTCGCCACGCAGCTGGATGCTGACGAACTGCATTTTCGCCAGCATTGCACGAGCCTGATCAATTCCCTGTCATCTCCCGGCGCGGTGATCCATGACCCGGCGTGTTCGACGGGCGAGTTCATCGCGCACCTCGCTGGGGAACTCCCGGATCGCCAATGCCTGGGATCTGATCGCTCAGCGTCGATGATCGAATATGCCAAAAAGCATCATGGCACTTCAGCCGCCCGGTTCTACCTGGCCGACGCCCGCCACATCGCGACAACAGGCATTCAATGCGATGTGCTGATCCTGCGTTTCCTCAATGCCGAAGTGATGACGCGCAAGGACGCGCAGCGAGCGTTCCTCGATATGGCAGCCGGCGTTAAACCGGGAGGCACTATTCTCCTTTTCGGCCATACGCCGGTGCTGATCGCCGTGGCCTATATGGCGCAGGTGCTGAAGCTTGAACTGATATCCAGCGTAGCGGCCCGTCCCGGCCACACGGAACTGTTTCAGTTCTACAGGCTGAGGACGCCCGCCTAATGGTGAACAGTGGCTACCTCTCGACCGGCGACGGTCACCAACTCTATTGGGAGCGACACGGCACCCCAGGTCGCGAACCGATATTTTTCCTGCATGGCGGACCTGGGGGTTGCAGCGACAGACGTCATCTGGAGTTCTTCGATGAGCGCTGTTTCGACATTATCCTGTTCGATCAGCGTGGCTGCGGGCGCTCCGTTCCCCACGGCGAACTCCGACACAACGACACCGGGCTTTGCGTCGAAGACATCGAAGCCCTGCGGCAGCATCTGGGGTTCGAAACGATCAGTATGCTCGGCGTCTCATGGGGCAGCTGGCTGGCCATTCAATACCAGCAACGCTACCCAGAGGCCGTTCTGAAAACCACACTGGTCTCAGTCTTCGTGCCGTTTTCAGCCAACGTAAGTGCCTACGATCAAACCTTGAATGGCGGTCTCTCGGCCATTACCCATGGGGCATGCGCCGTCAGTGCCGGTGCGATCTACCAAGTCTTGAACAATGGCTGCGCAATCCAGCAGCGCCAGGCGGCCCTCCACTGGTTAAGGGCAACACTGCAATTGAGCGGACAATCGATGCAGCCGAGCGCACTCGAAGCATTCGTTGACGACGAAGCCGTGCGCGCTATCCGCCTGGAGTTGCATTACCACGTAAACCAGTACTTCTTCACAACCGCGGATGAAGCGCCTTCGCTTAATGCCCAGACTGAAGTGATCCAAGGCATCAGCGATACCTTCGGCATGGCCAGCGTTCGCTGGCTTCGGCGGCGCCAGCCGCTGCGATGCCGGCTACTCAACGCCGGACACAACGCCTTCGAGCTGGCGATTCTGAAAACCGTGCGCCAGTCGTTGAAACGTGAACATCTGCGCTGACAAGAGATCGCACTATGGAACGTGACATTTTTCCGAACTGATGGGAGGCATGGAAGATCTCGCAGATGAGCGACAAGGAAGGGTCACTCGACACGCTTACAAATCTTGGGTCTTGTCGTCCTTCTTCTCAGTCAACACGACGGGGTTACGCGCCTGTTCTTTGGCAACAAACACCTCCATCGAGCGTTCATTGGCCGCCATCATTTTTTCAAAGGCTCTGTCGCCACCACCTTCAGCCAAAACCACAGAAGACATCTGCAACGCTGCTGCAAACGCACTCAGTTGTGCAAGTTTCATGTTTGATTCCTCGTTTAATTAACTAACGAGATCAAGGTAACAATCCGAACCTTTCATGAAGGTGGCGCGCAAATTACATATCCGTTATGTAGCCGCAGGGCGTGCAGCAGTTGTCGCAGTTCTGCGATGACCTGGCCGATGAGCTGCGCACGCCGATCAGCAAGTTGATGGGCAGGCACAGGTGACGCTGCAATACCTGTGGGAGTGGGCTTAAACCTTGGCGCTCCTTGGGTAAGAGGTGAGTCTTTTGGGTATCCATCAGGGCGCCTTTTTTTGCCTTCGGCTTCGGCTCGCAGGTAAATCGGATTTACCCTACTGCCAAACCGGAATCACCCGACATTCACATTTGAGGCTACTCGCCAAAGTCCCCGTTTTGCGGAAAGGGACACGGACGTGACCAGACTCATCCCCCGAAGAGAAGTCCATGGCCAACATGGTCATGTACTCGACACCTACCAAGCCATGGAAAATTTTCGAGAGGCGCTGAACCGCCCGGACGATTTACCAGGCTTCGACGATTTGCAAAACGCATTGGGGCTCAGTCGATCCAACTACATGCAAGGAGCCAACCAGCGAAAACTGATCGAGGCTGTTAGCAACGGCGACTGGAATTTGCCTGACAGCAAAGAAGCCGATTGCCAGCCATTCAATAAAAACGCGGCCCTTCTAGCGCCGCGTTTTTTTGTGTCTGCTCAGTCCCGTTGATCAGCCCGCAGGGTCGACGTTATCCAGCGCCTTATTCACTGCCAATTCGCCGAGCATCACCACCTGCGCGATCCCCAACAGCGTTCTGCGATGCGTGCCTTCCAGTAGCGCAGCAAAATCACCGAGCATGACCGAGGCCGAGGCCAGGGATTCACAGGCATTGGCCAGCAAGGATTCGGTGTCCGCTTCGGGATTGACGAAGAACATTGCGTTGGGGGTGTATGGCGTGGCCATGATTTGGGCGGAGGGGTTGAGGTAGTAGTCGAGGGCGCGGTCGGCGGCTTCGTGGAGTTTTCGGGTGTCCACGCAGACGTAGGGGGATGTTGGGTCGGCGTCCGTAGCGGTATCTGCTTCGGGAGGGTTGGGGGTTGGTTTTTTCATAGGGTATTTCCTTTGCATGAAAGTTGTAGCTGCCCCTTTCGGTTCCACGCGAAGGGTGGCAGCTGTACGCAGGTTGGAACCCGGGGGCAAAGAACCCGGCAGACCCGAAGGTCTCCCGCGCACAGCCGCCATAAACGGAATGCACACATTGAAGGTGTGCAAGCATACGTTATGAAAGGCGCCTTGGCGCTGTACTGCCCTCGGGGTTCCAATCCCGATCGCTGATTTGGCAGCGACGTCCACAGGCTAGAGAGCTGACGTCCGACGGACAACCTGAAAACATTGTGGGAAGGTTCTGCTCATCCACTTAAACGCTTAAACATCCAGCATTGAAATACGAACTGTGGTGCACGGAATTATCAGGCCAGTTCTGGCTTACCCACGAAAAATCCGGCCCATCCAGCCTCTTCATTGGCTGTTCCACCGCTATCGCGGGCAAGCCCACTCCCACAGGTTTAGCGGTGTACACAACATTTGCCGGCACTGCGCAATACCTGTGGGAGCGGGCTTGCCCGCGATGGCGGCGGAACAGGCACAAAGCAAAACGGCACCTTTCGGTGCCGTTCGCGTTTCACATTACAGCCTCTTACTTGCGTGCATCCGCCCACGATTTGAGCAGTTCGTTGTAGCTCACGGTTTCGCCTTTAGGTTTCTCGTTCGCCAGTTTCGGCTTCGGTGCACCCGGCTGATCGAACCAGTACTGCGCATCGCGCTCGGCGTTCATTTTCGGCGCGCACACGGCTTGCGCTTTCGAGCGTTCCAGGCGCGTCATGATCGCGTCCTGATCCTTGGCCAGGCCATCCAGCGCCTGTTGCGGGGTTTTGTCGCCGCTGGCGGCTTCGGCGATGTGACTCCACCACAGTTGAGCCAGACGTGGATAGTCCGGCACGTTGGTCCCGGTCGGGGTCCATTGCACGCGGGCCGGGCTGCGGTAGAACTCCACCAGGCCGCCGAGTTTCGGTGCCAGGTCGGTCATTGCTTGCGAGTTGATGTCCGACTCGCGGATGGGTGTCAGGCCGACGATGGTTTTCTTCAGCGATACGGTTTTCGAGGTCACAAACTGCGCGTACAGCCAGGCCGCCAGTTTCTGTTTCTCAGGCGTGGATTTCATGAACGTCCACGAACCCACGTCCTGATATCCAAGCTTCATGCCCTCCTCCCAATACGGTCCGCGTGGCGATGGCGCCATGCGCCATTTTGGCGTGCCGTCGGCATTCACCACCGGCAGGCCCGGTTTGGTCATGTCTGCGGTGAACGCGGTGTACCAGAAAATTTGCTGGGCGATGTTGCCTTGGGACGGCACCGGGCCGGATTCGGAGAAGGTCATGCCCGCCGCTTCCGGTGGCGCGTATTTCTTCATCCAATCGACGTATTTGGTGGTGGCGAAAACCGCTGCCGGGCCGTTGGTGTCACCGCCGCGGGTCACGCTGGAGCCGACCGGGTGGCAGTCTTCAACACGAATGCCCCACTCATCCACCGGCAAACCGTTGGGCAAGCCCTTGTCACCGCCGCCGGCCATGGAGAACCAGGCATCGGTAAAGCGCCAGCCCAGGGACGGGTCTTTCTTGCCGTAGTCCATGTGCCCGTAGATACGCTTGCCGTCGATTTCCTTGATGTCTTCGCTGAAGAACTTGGCGATGTCTTCATAGGCCGACCAGTTCACTGGCACGCCCAACTCGTAACCGTATTTTTCCTTGAACTTGGCTTTCAGCTCCGGGCGCTCGAACCAGTCGGCGCGGAACCAGTAGAGGTTGGCGAACTGTTGATCGGGCAATTGATAGAGCTTGCCATCGGGCGCGGTGGTGAAGGAGGTGCCGATGAAATCCTTGAGGTCCAGGGTCGGCGAGGTGAAGTTTTTACCTTCATTGGCCATCAGGTCGGTAATGGCTTCGGTCTTGCCGTAACGGAAATGGGTACCGATCAGGTCCGAGTCGTTGACCCAGCCGTCATAGATGCTCTTGTCCGACTGCATCACGGTCTGCAGTTTTTCCACCACGTCGCCTTCTTGCAGCAGGTCGTGGGTGACTTTGATCCCGGTGATCTCGGTAAAGGCCTTGGCCAAGACCTTGGATTCATACTCGTGGGTGGTCAGGGTTTCGGAAACAACCTTGATGTCCATCCCGCGAAACGGCTCTGCCGCCTTGATAAACCACTTCAGTTCTTCAAGCTGTTGATCCGCCGTCAGGGTAGACGGTTTGAACTCGCTGCCAATCCATTTCTTCGCAGCGTCTTCATAGGCGTCGGCCCAGGCCGATGCGCTCAAACCGCTGAGTGCCAGCATGGCTGCCAATGAAATGCTATGTCGCAGCTTATTGTTTTTGTCGAACATAGAGACCTCCTGTTTAGGTTTTGGAGCACGATTGCCGAGCGATTCGACTAGCCCCACCGCATCACAGCCAACAGCCACACCAGGGACAACGCGAACGCAACCCAGATGCTCCAGTCGGTGACGCCAATTACCAGCAAATGCAGGTAGGCGCTGCCGAGAAGACCGATAAACAGCCGGTCGCCACGGGTCGTGGCAATCGGCAAAAAGCCACGCCGAGGAACACTCGGCGAGCGTAATTCCCAGGTCGTCATGCCGACCAGCATCAAGGCAATGACGCCGAAGAACGCCGCCGTGGGGCCGGTCCAACTCATCCATTCCATCATCAGTTCCTCAGACCCGGCCCAGGGCAAAGCCCTTGGCCACGTGGTTGCGAACAAACCAGATCACCAGCATGCCCGGCAGGATGGTCAACACCCCCGCCGCCGCCAGTACGCCCCAGTCAATGCCGGACGCCGAGACCGTTCGGGTCATCACCGCAGCAATTGGCTTGGCGTTCACCGACGTCAGCGTCCGGGCCAGCAGCAGCTCGACCCAGGAGAACATGAAGCAGAAGAACGCCGTGACGCCGATCCCGGAGCCGATCAGCGGGACGAAAATCTTTATGAAGAACTTGGGAAAACTGTAGCCGTCGATGTAGGCCGTTTCGTCGATCTCCTTCGGAACGCCAGACATGAAGCCCTCGAGGATCCACACCGCCAACGGCACGTTGAACAGGCAGTGCGCCAAGGCCACGGCGATGTGCGTGTCAAACAGGCCGATCGAGGAATACAGCTGGAAGAACGGCAGCAGAAACACCGCAGGCGGCGCCATGCGATTGGTCAGCAGCCAGAAGAACAGGTGCTTGTCGCCCAGGAAGCGATAACGCGAAAACGCATAAGCCGCCGGCAGCGCCACGCTCAGGGAGATCACCGTGTTGAGGCTCACGTAGTACAGCGAGTTGAGATAACCGGTGTACCAACTCGGGTCGGTGAAGATCACCTTGTAGTTGGCGAAGGTGAAATCCTGCGGAAACAGTGTCAGCCCGCCGAGGATCTCGGTGTTGCTCTTGAAGGACATGTTCAGCAACCAGTAGATCGGCACCAGCAGGAACAGGATGTAGATCAGCAGCGGGATCAGCTTTCTTTTGCTCATGGCAGACCTCAGCGGTTGGCGTCAGAGTGAGTCATGGCGGTGTAGAACAGCCAGGACACCAACAGGATGATCAGGAAGTACACCAGCGAGAACGCGGCGGCCGGCCCCAGGTCGAATTGCCCTACAGCCATCTGGGTCAGGGTCTGACTGAGGAAGGTGGTGGCATTGCCCGGGCCGCCGCCGGTGAGCACGAACGGCTCGGTGTAGATCATGAAACTGTCCATGAACCGCAGCATCACCGCGATCAGCAGCACACTCTTGAGCTTGGGCAACTGGATGTGGCGGAACACGGCCCAGGCCGAGGCCCGATCGATCCGCGCCGCCTGGTAATACACGTCGGGAATGGCCCGCAACCCGGAGAAACACAACAGCGCCACCAGCGAGGTCCAGTGCCAGACGTCCATCACCAGCACCGTGACCCAGGCGTCCATGGTGTTTGCCGCATAGTTGTAGCTGATGCCCATGGCGTTGAGGCTCGACCCCAGCAAGCCGATATCGGCGCGACCGAAAATCTGCCAGATGGTGCCAACCACGTTCCATGGAATCAGCAGCGGAATCGCCAGGATAATCAGCACCAGCGAAGACCAGCGGCCCTTGGTCGGCATGGTCAGGGCGATGGCGATGCCCAGCGGGATTTCGATCAGCAACACGCAGCCCGAATAGATGAACTGGCGCAGCAGTGACTCGTGCAGCCGTGGGTCCAGCAGCACCTGCTTGTACCAGTCGGCACCGACGAAGTAGCGGCTGGACTGGTCGAAGATGTCCTGCACCGAATAGTTGACCACGGTCATCATCGGGATCACCGCACTGAACGCCACCAGCAGGAACACCGGCAGGACCAGCCACCAGGCCTTGTTGTTTTGCACCTTGTTCATGGCTGAGTCTCCAGCAGGTAATCGTCGGCATAGACCATCAGCCACTGCGCCGGAAAGCTGATGTAAGCCGTGCCTTCAGGCACGGGCTTGTCTTCGGCCAGGCGCACCTTCAGCGGCGCACCGTCGAGGTTCAGGGTCATGATCTTGTAGGTGCCGAGGTCTTCGACGTGTACGACGTGTGCCTGCATCGCGTCATCTACCGGTTCGTCCCACACATGCACGAACTCGGGACGGATGCCGACCTTCAAGGTTTTCCATTGCGATTCGGCGATGCGTTTTTGTTGCGCGTCAGACAACGGCAAATGCGTCGAAGCAAAACCGACACCGCCCGGTTGTGGCTGCACCTGAATCAGGTTCATGCCAGGGCTGCCGATGAAATAGCCGACAAAGGTGTGACTTGGCCGCTCGAACAATTCGCGCGGCGTACCGAACTGCACGATTTGCCCGCCGTACATCACCGCAATCTTGTCGGCGAACGTCGAAGCCTCCAGCTGATCGTGGGTGACGTAGACCATGGTGATGTTGAACTGCTCGTGGATCTGCTTGAGCTTGCGCCGCAGCTTCCATTTCAGGTGCGGGTCGATCACCGTCAGCGGCTCATCGAAGAGGATCGCCGAGACGTCATCGCGCACCAGCCCGCGGCCCATGGAGACTTTCTGCTTTTCATCGGCGGTGAGGTTGCGCGCCTTCTTGCTCAGCAGCGCCTGGAGGTCGAGGACCTCGGCAATTTCCTGCACCTTGCTGTGAATTTTCGCCTCGGCCATGCCTTGGTTGCGCAGCGGGAAGGCCAGGTTGTCGAACACCGTCATGGTGTCGTAGACCACCGGGAACTGGAAAACCTGGGCGATGTTGCGTTTCTCCGGGGTCAGATCATTGACCGCTTTGCCGTCGAACAGGACATGGCCCTGGGACGGACTGAGCAACCCGGAAATGATATTGAGCAACGTCGATTTGCCGCAGCCCGAAGGACCGAGCAACGCGTAGGCCCCACCCTGCTCCCAGATGTGGTCCATCTCGCGAATCGCGTAATCCTCGGGGCCGGTCGGCGTGCGGGTGTAGCTGTGGGCGAGATTCTGCAAGCGTATTTCGGCCATCAGGCAACCCTCGCGATACGGCGACCGGGCGCCTGGACCAGCCGCCCCTGCGCATCGAACACAAACAGTTTATGGGTCGGGATGTAGATGCGGATCGGTGCATCGACGTCGTACTCGTGCACGCCGGGCAGGTGCAGCACCAACAGGAAATGTTCGTTGCGCACGTGCAAGAACGTTTCAGAGCCGCTGATCTCGGCCACCTCGACGGTCACCGCCAGTTCCAGGTCATCGTCGTTGCTCGGCACCAGCGAAATGTGGCTGGGGCGCACGCCGAAGCGGAACTCGCCCTCGCCCACCGGGCGCAAATCCACATTCAACGGAAAGTGCACGAAGTTGGCGAAACTGACCTCGTTGCCGGCGATACGGCCCGGCATAAGGTTGATCGGCGGCTCGGAGAACAACTCCGCCGCCAGCACTGTTTGCGGCTGGTGATAGACCTGCGAAGACTTGCCGCTCTGAATTACCCGGCCTTCGTGAAGAATGGTCGTGGTGCCACCCAGCGCCAGCGCTTCGTTGGGTTCGGTGGTGGCGTAAATGGCGATGGTGTGGCGAGCCTTGAACAGCTCGCGCATTTCCTGGCGCAGTTCCTCGCGCAGTTTGTAGTCCAGGTTGACCAGCGGTTCATCAAACAGGATCAGTTCGGCATCCTTGACCAGCGCCCGGGCCATCGCCGTGCGCTGTTGCTGGCCGCCGGACAGTTCGAGGGGATGGCGCTGGAGGAATTTCTCGATGCGCAGCATCTTCGCAGTTTCCAGCACTTTGCTCTGGATCAGCTCGTTGGAAACACCGCCCTGGCGCAAGGGTGAGGCGATGTTCTCGAAGACCGTCATGGTCGGGTAATTGATGAACTGCTGATACACCATCGACACGTTGCGCAAACGCACCGGGCGCTGCGTGACGTCGACGCCGTTCATCAGGATGCGGCCGCTGTCGGGCTTGTCCAGACCGGCCATCAGGCGCATGAGACTGGTTTTGCCGGACAGCGTGCGCCCGAGCAAAACGTTGAAGGATCCGGGTTCGAAACTCAGGTTCGCATCGTCGATCCAGGTCTGGCCCTCGACGGTGCGGCTGACGTGCTCCAGGGTTAATGACATGGCTCGGCCTTTTTTATTATTTGGAGTCAAGCGACACCAGGCACAGAGCGAGTTTCATGCCAGAAAATGCAAACCGTTGATCCGCCTTGAAAAACTTCGAAACAGCGGCAAGCCGGCTTTCGTTGCTGAACAGAAATGAACAGTCACGATTGAACAACTGAACAATCGAACCGTTGACAATGAACAATAGTGAACAACACTCTACGGATGTTTTGTGCCTCCCTTTAAGCAAGGCCAGAATTACAGAACCTGTGGGAGCGGGCTTGCTCGCGAAAGCGGTCGACCAGTCAATGTTGATATCGACTGCCCCACCGCTTTCGCGAGCAAGCCCGCTCCCACAGGGGAATACCTATAACAACAATAAAAGTGTTTCTCAGAGGCTGACCTTCATGGCCGCACCTGCCCCCGGTTTATCCCACGACGCCATCATCCAGGACTCCTGGTCCCGTTGCCGCGCGTTTGGCCTCAATCATCAGAGTGCCCCGGCGTTCGATCAGTTACCGGCGGCAGACATCGCGCACTTGCTGGAGAGCCAGCATTCACTGGTGCAGACCACGCATCAGGAAGTCCTGCCGTATTACGAAAACATTCTGAGCAACTCCAATTGCCTGATCATGCTCGCTGACAAACAGGGCCAGGTGCTGACCTCATGGGGCACTCAGCGCTTCATCGAGCCGAGCCTGACCCGCGGTTTCAACGCTGGCGCCAGCTGGATGGAGCGTTGCAGCGGGACCAATGCCATCGGCACCGCGCTGGCCTGCGAGCAAGCGGTGCACATCGAGCACGATGAGCACTTCCTCAAGGCCAACCGTTTCATGACCGGGTCCGCCGCGCCGATTTTCGACGCCGAGCGCAAGGTGATCGCGGTGCTGGACGTGTCCAGCGACAGCTACCTGCCACCGTCCCACACCCTTGGCATGGTCAAGATGATGAGCCAGACCGTGGAGAACCGGCTGATCCTCAACCTGTTCCATGGCCAGCACTTTCAATTGACCTTCAATACCGGGTTGAACAACCTCGACAGCCAATGGGCCGGGTTGTTGATTTTCGATGAAACCGGTCAAGTGCTCTCGGCCAACCGCCGTGCCGATAACTTGCTGGGCATCAGCCTGTCGCGGGTCAGCGTTGAAAGCCTGTTCAAAGTCTCGCTACTGGAACTGCTGAACCAGCCCGAAGGCCTGCCTTTTTCCCTGCAAGCAGCCGGTCGCAACCGCTTTCAGTGCGTGCTGAAACGGCCGAAGCAGGCACCGATCCAGGCGCGGCTTTTCTCTGAAATGAAGAGCACTGAACCCGCGCGCACCGAACCTGCCGAAACAGCGCCTGCCGCGATCAGCCTCAACACCCTGCACTTCGGCGACAGCCGCGTGGAAAAAGCCGTACGGCAGGCCGAGCGTTTGCTGGAGAAGGACATTCCGCTGTTGATTCACGGTGAAACCGGGGTCGGCAAGGAAGTGTTCGTCAAAGCTTTGCATCACGCCAGCTCTCGCAGCAAACAGGCGTTCATTGCCGTGAACTGTGCCGCGATCCCCGCCGAACTGGTGGAGTCCGAGCTGTTTGGCTACGAGAAAGGCGCATTCACCGGCGCCAACCAGAAAGGCAGCATCGGACTGATCCGCAAGGCCGACAAAGGAACGTTGTTCCTCGATGAAATCGGCGACATGCCGCTGCCGACCCAGGCACGGCTGTTGAGGGTGTTGCAGGAACGTTGCGTGCAACCGGTGGGCAGCAGCGAGTTGTTCCCGGTGGATCTACGGATCATCTCGGCGACTAACCGCTCGTTGCGCGAGCAAGTGCAACTGGGGCGCTTTCGCGAAGACCTGTATTACCGCATCGGCGGCTTGACCCTGGAGTTGCCGCCGCTACGGGAACGCAGTGACAAGCAGGCGCTGTTCAAACGCTTGTGGGAGCAACACCGAGAACCCTCGCAATGGGCCGGGTTGAGTCGCGAGGTGATGGAATTGTTCGGTCGTCATCCGTGGCCGGGGAATTTACGCCAGGTCAGCAGCGTGATGCAGGTAGCGCTGGCCATGGCCGAGGAACAGCCGGTGCGGCCGGAGCATTTGCCGGATGATTTCTTTGTGGATCTGGAGATGGAGCCGGTTGAAACAACGGAGCCGCTGGCGGCTGACTTGAATGATGCCGAGGATTTGAATCGGTTGTTGCAGGCGGCCGGGGGGAATATTTCCCATCTGGCGCGGCGGTTGGGGGTGAGCCGAAATACCCTATACAAGCGGTTGCGTCAGGCTGAGTGACGGGTTGGCTTGGCGGGCCTCTTCGCGAGCAAGCCCGCTCCCACACTGGATTTTCGTCGATTTGATCTTTATGGATAACACCATTCCCCTGTGGGAGCGGGCTTGCTCGCAAAGACGCCAGTTCAATCACCGCAAAACCATCAACTAAACCATTGACCGAACAGACTACTCTGTGACGAAATGTTTCAGCTTTTTACCTCATGTCTTTGATTCAGAACTTCCCTCCTCCTGATCCTCACAGGATAAGCGCTTTGACCAACATCTGTTCTACCGGCCTCGATATCGGCTTCGCCTCACTGGATTACCTGCAAATCGGCTTCCTGGGCATCGTTCAGGGCATCACTGAGTTGTTGCCCGTGTCCTCCACCGCGCACATGCGCATCGTGCCCGCCCTGCTCGGCTGGCCGGATCCCGGCTCGGCGTTTTCCGCGGCCATGCAGTTGGCCGCACTGGCGGCGGTGGTCAGTTATTTCTGGCGTGATGTCAGCCAACTCGTTAGCGGCAGTATCGGCGCCGTACGCCAACGCGATTACAGCAACCAGTGGTTTGTCCTGGCGGTGGCCATCGTACTGGCGACCATTCCTATCGGCATTGCCGGCATCGCGTTGTCTTCGACGCTCAACGCGTGCAACTCGCCGTTGCGCGGGCTGATGGTGATCGGGATTTCCTGCGTGGTCATGGCGGTGTTGTTGGCGGCCGCCGAACTCAGTTGCCAGCATCGCCGCACCGTAGGCGAAATGCGCCTGCGCGATGCGCTGATCGTCGGTATTGCGCAGATCGGCGCGCTGATTCCCGGGGTGTCGCGTTCGGGCTCTACACTCACAGCCGCGCTGTTCCTCAACTTCAAACGAGAAGAGGCTGCACGGTTCTCCTTTTTGCTGGGGCTGCCCGCCATCGCCCTGGCCGGTTTGAAGGAGCTGTGGGTGTTGTTCCATGCCGATCTGCCCGCGCAAGCCTGGGCGCATCTGATTTTCGGCCTGGTGATCGCCAGCATTTCGGCATTTTTCGCCATCTGGGGCCTGATGCGTTTTCTGGAGAAGTTCTCCACTTGGCCGTTTGTCATCTACCGCGCAGTGCTCGGGATCTTCCTGATTGTCGCGGTCAGCACCGGTCTGCTGAGCTGACCCCCCCCAGAAAAAACAAAACCCGCACAAGGCGGGTTTTGTTTTTTACGGATCGGACAATCAGTCAGCCAGACGCCAGGTCGTGCCGCCCTTGCCGTCTTCCAGCACCACGCCCATCGCGGTGAGCTGGTCGCGGATGCGGTCGGATTCGGCCCAGTCCTTGTTGGCGCGCGCATTCAGGCGAGCCTGAATCAGTGCATCGACTTCAGCCGCATCGACCCGCCCTTCGGCACCGGCCTGCAGGAAGTCATCCGCCTCAAGCTGCAACACACCCAGCACGCTGGCCAGCTCTTTCAAGCGCGCCGCCAGACCGGCCGCCGCCTCAAGATCGCTCTCGCGCAGACGGTTGATCTCGCGAACCATCTCGAACAGCACCGCGCAGGCTTCCGGTGTGCCGAAGTCGTCGTTCATCACCTGGGTGAAACGCTCGACAAAGGCTTCGCCACCAGCAGGCGCCACGTTCGGCAGGCCTTTCAAGGCGTGGTAGAAACGCTCGAGTGCGCCTTTGGCGTCCTTGAGGTTGTCTTCCGAATAGTTGATCGCGCTGCGGTAATGGCTCGACACCAGCAGGTAACGCACGACTTCCGGGTGGTACTTTTCCAGCACGTCGCGAATGGTGAAGAAGTTGTTCAAGGACTTGGACATCTTCTCGCCATTGATGCGAATCATGCCGCAATGCATCCACGCGTTGGCGTAGGTCTTGCCGGTCGCCGCTTCGCTCTGGGCGATTTCGTTTTCGTGGTGCGGAAACTCCAGGTCGCTGCCGCCGCCATGAATGTCGAAGGTCTCGCCCAGGCAGCAGGTCGACATCACCGAGCATTCAATGTGCCAGCCCGGACGACCGTCGCCCCACGGCGATGGCCAGCTTGGCTCACCCGGCTTGGCGCCTTTCCACAGCACGAAGTCCAGCGGATCCTGTTTGGACTCGTCGACTTCGATCCGCGCGCCAATGCGCAGGTCTTCGATCTTCTTGCGCGACAGCTTGCCGTAGCCCATGAACTTGGCGACGCGGTAGTACACGTCGCCATTGCCCGGTGCGTAGGCGTAACCCTTGTCGATCAGGGTCTGGATCATCGCGTGCATGCCAGGAATATGCCCGGTGGCGCGCGGTTCCATGTCCGGCTTCTTGATGTTCAGGCGCGCTTCGTCTTCGTGCATCGCCGCGATCATGCGCTCGGTCAAGGCTTCGAACGACTCGCCGTTCTCGTTGGCCCGATTGATGATCTTGTCGTCAATGTCGGTGATGTTGCGCACATAAGTCAGGTCATAGCCGCTAAACCGCAACCAGCGGGTCACCAGGTCGAACGCAACCATGCTGCGGCCGTGGCCCAGGTGGCAGTAGTCGTACACGGTCATCCCGCACACGTACATGCGCACCTTGTTGCCATCCAGGGGCTTGAAGACTTCTTTGCTCTTGGTGAGCGTGTTGTAGATCGTCAGCACTTTAGGTTCCTTGAATCACTGGCCCCACGAATCACGCAGGGTCACGGTACGGTTGAATACCGGTGCGCCCGGTTTCGAGTCCTTGATATCCGCGACGAAGTAGCCTTCGCGCTCGAACTGGAAACGGTCTTCCGGCTGTGCATTGCCCAGCGAGGGTTCAGCACGACAACCGGTGAGGACCTGCAGTGAGTCAGGGTTGATGTTGTCCAGGAAACTGGCGCTGTCTTCGGCCTTCTCCGGGTTCGCAGAGCGGAACAGACGATCGTACAGACGCACTTCGCACTCGACGCTTGCAGCTGCCGGCACCCAGTGCACCACGCCTTTGACCTTGCGGCCTTCAGGGTTCTTGCCGAGGGTTTCCGGGTCGTAGGTGCAACGCAGTTCGACGATGTTGCCATCGGCGTCCTTGATCGCTTCGTCGGCACGGATCACGTAGCTGCCGCGCAGACGCACTTCGCCGTTCGGCTCCAGGCGCTTGTAGCCTTTTGGCGGCTCTTCCATGAAGTCATCGCGGTCGATGTAGATTTCACGGGCGAACGGCAGCTTGCGCACGCCTAGTTCTTCTTTCTGCGGATGACGTGGCAGTTCGAGGTTCTCGACCTGGTCTTGCGGGTAGTTGGTGATCACGACTTTCAACGGACGCAGCACGCACATGGCGCGCGGGGCGTTCGCGTCCAGGTCCTGACGGATGCTGAATTCGAGCATGCCGAAGTCGACGACGCCGTCGGAACGGTTGGTGCCGATCATGTCGCAGAAGTTGCGGATCGATGCCGGGGTGTAGCCACGGCGGCGGAAGCCCGACAGCGTGGACATGCGCGGATCGTCCCAGCCATTGACGTGCTTTTCATCGACCAGTTGCTTGAGCTTGCGCTTGCTGGTGATCGTGTAGTTCAGGTTCAGACGGCTGAACTCGTACTGGCGCGGGTGCGCCGGCACCGGCAGGCTGTCGAGGAACCAGTCGTACAACGGACGGTGGCTTTCGAATTCCAGGGTGCAGATCGAGTGGGTGATGCCTTCGATGGCGTCCGACTGACCGTGGGTGAAGTCATAGTTCGGGTAGATGCACCATTTGTCGCCGGTCTGGTGGTGATGCGCGTGACGGATGCGATACATGATCGGATCGCGCAGGTTCATGTTCGGCGACGCCATGTCGATCTTGGCCCGCAGCACACGAGCGCCGTCCGGGAATTCGCCGGCACGCATGCGGGCGAACCAGTCGAGGTTTTCTTCCACGGAGCGGTCACGGAACGGGCTGTTCTTGCCCGGCTCGGTCAGGCTGCCACGGTATTCCTTGGCCTGTTCAGGGCTCAGGTCGTCGACGTAGGCCTTGCCGGCCTTGATCAGCTCGACGGCCCAGTCGTGCAACTGGTCGAAATACTGCGAGGCGTAGCGCACTTCACCGGACCATTCAAAGCCCAGCCATTTGACGTCGCTTTCGATCGCGTCGATGTATTCCTGGTCTTCCTTGGCCGGGTTGGTGTCGTCGAAACGCAGGTGCGTGACGCCGCCAAATTCCTGGGCCAGGCCGAAGTTCACGCAAATCGACTTGGCGTGACCGATGTGCAGGTAACCGTTGGGCTCAGGCGGGAAACGAGTGACGATCTGCGTGTGCTTACCCGAGTCCAGGTCCGCCTGGATGATCGGGCGCAGGAAATTGACCGGCACGGCAGGGCCGGTCTTGGAATTCGAGGTAGGGTCGACAGTGGGCTTGCTCATAGGATCCTTGAACGTACAAGTGCGCGGCCAGTTGGCCAAATCAAAGCGGCTGTTAAATCAAAGGGGCTTATCATAGCCGATGCCGTCAAGTCGCTGACAGAGCAGGCCCGAAAACGGCTGCATTTAATCGGATGCAAATGAAAAACAGCCTCGAAATTCGCGCCCGGCACGCTAAACTGCGCACCTTGGCCGAATCTGGCCGGACCGGTTGAGGGCTTCAATGCCTCGAAACCCACGAATTCATTGATAGAGTACCGATCATGACCCAAGTCAAACTGACCACCAACCATGGCGACATCGTCCTGGAACTGAACGCTGAAAAGGCACCGCTGACCGTTGCCAACTTCATCGAGTACGTCAAAGCCGGTCACTACGAAAACACCGTTTTCCACCGCGTCATCGGTAACTTCATGATCCAGGGCGGCGGTTTTGAGCCAGGCATGAAAGAAAAGAAAGACAAGCGCCCAAGCATCCAGAACGAAGCCGACAACGGCCTGCCGAACGTGAAATACAGCGTTGCCATGGCCCGTACCATGGAGCCGCATTCGGCTTCCGCCCAGTTCTTCATCAACGTGGCTGACAACAGCTTCCTGAACCACAGCGCCAAGACCACTCAGGGCTGGGGCTACGCCGTATTCGCCAAAGTCGTTGAAGGCACCGACGTTGTCGACAAGATCAAAGGCGTTTCCACCACCTCCAAAGCTGGCCACCAAGACGTACCTGCAGACGACGTGATCATCGAGAAAGCCGAGATCATCGAAGCGTGATACTGCTGATTTCAGACTTGCATCTGGAAGAGGAGCGCCCGGACATTACCCGGGCGTTTCTGGATTTGCTCGCCGGACGTGCCCGCTCGGCGAGTGCGTTGTACATCCTGGGCGACTTTTTCGAAGTGTGGATTGGCGACGATGCCATGACGCCCTTTCAGCGTTCCATCTGCCAGGCCCTGCGCGATCTCAGCGACAGCGGCACGGCCATTTTTCTGATGCACGGCAATCGCGACTTCTTGCTCGGCAAGGCCTTTTGCAAACAGGCCGGCTGCACGTTGTTGAAAGACCCGAGCGTCGTACAGCTTTACGGCGAGCCAGTGCTCCTGATGCACGGCGACAGCCTCTGCACCCGCGACGAAGCCTATATGAAGCTGCGTCGCTACCTGCGCAACCCCGTCACCCTGTTCATCCTGCGCCACCTGCCCTTGGGCACCCGGCATAAACTGGCGCGCAAGCTGCGCAGTGAAAGCCGTGCGCAGACGCGGATGAAAGCCAATGACATTGTCGATGTCACGCCACAGGAAGTGCCGCGGATCATGCAGGAATATGGCGTAAAGACCTTGATTCACGGGCACACCCATCGCCCGGCGATTCACAAGTTGCAGATTGGCGAACAAGCGGCCAAGCGCATTGTGCTGGGAGATTGGGACCGCCAGGGGTGGGCATTGCAGGTGGATGAGCAAGGGTTTGCACTGGCGCCTTTCGATTTCGCCCCGCCGCCGCAACTGGCAGCACCGTCGACCTGATAGACCTGATAGACCCGATCGTTCCCACGCTCTGCGTGGGAATGCCTCAACGGACGCTCCGCGTTCGGCTTCGGAAGGGACGCAGAGCGTCCCGGGCTGCATTCCCACGCGGAGCGTGGGAACGATCTTGCTGAATCAGTGACCGCTGGCGGCCGGGCCTGCTTTAGCGGCGAACGGTGGTTTTGCCAGCCAGACAATCACGATCAACCCCATGAATGCCCACCCCAGCAACGTGAAGTAATCCACCGTCGACAACATGTACGCCTGACTGGTCAGCACGTGATCGAGCTGCGCGTACGCCGGATTGCCCGCGCCGCCCAGATTGTTCAGCGCCTCGCGGGTCGCCGGCTCATAGGTGCTGATACTTTCACTCAAATACGCATGATGCTGGTTCGCCCGGCGAATCCAGATCCACGTCGTCAACGACGCCGCGAAGCTGCCGCCCAGTGTTCGCAGGAACGTCGCCAGGCCTGCACCATCGGCGATCTGGCTCGGAGGCAAGTCCGACATCAGAATGCTCAAGGTCGGCATGAAGAACAGCGCCACGCCAATACCCATGAACAGTTGCACCAACGCGATGTGCTGGAAGTCCACCTCGTTGGTGAACCCGGCACGCATGAAGCAGCTAAGGCCAATCGCCAGGAAGGCCAGCCCGGCCAGCAACCGCAGATCGAATTTGTGCGCGTATTTGCCGACAAACGGAGACATCAGCACCGGCAGAATCCCGATGGGCGCTACTGCCAGACCGGCCCATGTCGCTGTGTAGCCCATTTGCGTTTGCAACCATTGCGGCAGAATCAGGTTAATGCCGAAGAAGCCGGCGTAGCCCAACACCAGCACCAGCGTGCCGATGCGGAAGTTGCGATAGGCAAACAGGCGCAGGTTGACCACCGGGTGTTTGTCGGTCATTTCCCAGATGATAAACACCGCCAGGGCAATCACCGAAATCGCCGCGCCGATGAGGATGAAGTTCGACTCGAACCAATCCAGGTCGTTGCCCTTGTCGAGGATCACCTGCAACGCGCCGACGCCAATGATCAGCGTGATCAAGCCGACGTAGTCCATCGGTTGACGGCTGGTTTCCACCGGGCGCGTTTTCAGTTGCTGGCGCACTACCATTGCCGCAAAGATCCCGATCGGCACGTTGATAAAGAAAATCCACGGCCAGCTGTAACTGTCGGTGATCCAGCCGCCAAGGATCGGCCCGGCAATCGGCGCCACCACCGTGACCATCGCCAGCAACGCCAGGGCCATGCCGCGTCTGGCGGGCGGATAGACCGCGATCAGCAACGTCTGGGTCATCGGGTACAACGGCCCGGCAACCAGACCTTGCAGCACCCGAAACCCGATCAGCTCCGGCATTGAAGTCGAGATACCGCACAGAAACGAAGCCAGTACGAACAGGATGGTCGCCCAGAGAAACAGCTTCACCTCACCGAAACGCCGACTCAGCCAACCGGTCAGCGGCAAGGCAATGGCGTTGCTCACGGCAAATGAGGTGATCACCCAAGTGCCCTGCTCCGAGCTCACGCCCAGGTTTCCGGAAATGGTCGGCAGCGCCACGTTGGCGATGGTGGTGTCGAGCACTTGCATGAAGGTCGCCAGCGACAGGCCGATGGTACTGAGCAGCAGGCTGGGCGGGGTGAAAGACGCGTTATTGCTCATCGCGAATCCTTTGAAACCTGGTTGGAGCTACGTCTGTTACAGACGCAGCTGACCCTGTGGGAGCGAGCCTGCTCGCGATAGCGGTGGATCAGTCGACATCGTTGTTAACTGACACACCGCTATCGCGAGCAAGCTCGCTCCCACAAGGGCGGTGTCATGGCGAATCAGCGTTGAACGGTTTTGCTGACCGCTGCGCTGTTGTCGTGGATCAACTGAGTGATCATCGTGTCGGCCTCGGCCAACTGACGGTCATACACGTTGGTGCTGAACGAAGCCTTTTGCGGCGGCTGTTGCGCCAGCACCGGGCCGCTCTGGTCATGCAGGTTCACATCGACCTGAGTCGAGAGGCCGACCCGCAGCGGATGCTTGGCCAGTTCTTCGGCATTGATGTGGATCCGCACCGGTACGCGCTGGACGATCTTGATCCAGTTGCCGGTGGCGTTCTGCGCTGGCAGCAAGGCGAACGCGCTGCCGGTCCCGGCGCCGAGGCTGTCGATGGTGCCGCTGAACTTGACGTCGCTGCCGTACAGGTCGGTCTCAATGTCCACAGGCTGGCCGATGCGCATGTCACGCAGTTGGGTTTCCTTGAAGTTGGCGTCGATCCACAGCTGATCCAGCGGAATCACCGCCATCAGCGCAGTGCCTGGCTGAACCCGCTGGCCCAGTTGCACGGAGCGCTTGGCCACATAACCGGTGACCGGCGCGATCAAGGTGCTGCGCGAATTGTTCAGGTAAGCCTGACGCAGCTGCGCGGCAGCCGCCATCACGTCTGGATGCGACGACACCACGGTGTCGTCCACCAACGCGCTGGTGGTTTTCAGTTGTTGCTTGGCGTTGGCCAGGGCGTTTTGTGCCGAGGTCAGGTCGTCGCGAGCGTGGGACAGTTCTTCCTGGGAAATCGCCCCGCCAGCGGCAAGGTTTTTCCGCCGATTGAAGTTGTCTTGCGCCTTTTGCACTTCTGCTTGTTGGGCGTTGACCTGGGCTTTCATGCCGTCGACGTTGCTGTAGAGGCCGCGAACCTGACGCACGGTGCGGGCCAGGTTGGCCTGTGCACTTTGCAGACCGACTTGGGCATCGTTCGGGTCAAAGTTGATCAGCACCTGGCCTTCATGGACCAGGTCGCCGTCGTCAGCACCGATGCTGACAACGGTGCCGGTGACCAGCGGGGTGATTTCCACCACGTTGCCGTTCACATAGGCGTCGTCGGTGCTTTCATTCCAGCGCCCGTAGAACTCGTGATAACCCCAGACACCGATACCGGCGAGGATTACCACGATGGCGAGCACCACCAGCATGATTTTGCGTTTGCGCGGATTGCTCGTGTCTTGAGCATTGTCCGGGGCTTGAGATGTATCGGCAGTGGCCATGACAAATACCTTGAATTAGTTGTGCTGCGTGGCTGGGGTTGCGTTGGCTGCGGTCAGGGTTTCGCCTTGGAAGCCGCCGCCCAGCGCTTGCATCAGTTGGATCGATAAGTCGATCTGCTCGGCATTCAGGTTGGCCAGCTGACGCTGGGCCTGGAGCAATTGCTGCTCGATGCTGAGCACGTCCAGGTAGTTGCCGATGCCGGAACCGTACCGCTGGACCACGGTGTTGTAAGAATCCTGGGCAATGTCGGTGGCGTGTTGCTGTGCCCCGATCTGCCGGCCGATATCGCGCAACTGGTTGATGGTGTCGCTGACATCACCCAGCGCTTTCACCAGGCTTTTGTTGTACTGCGCCACAGCGAGGTCGTAATCGGCGTCGCGGGAGTCGAGGTTGGCGCGCAGGCGGCCGCCATCGAAAATCGGCACGGAAATGGTTGGCGCGATGTTGAAGAAACGGCTCGCCGAACCAAACATCGCATCGCCCAGTAAAGATTCGGCACCCGCCGCCGCGCTCAAGTTCAAGTTGGGATAGAACTGGGTTTTGCCTGCGGCGATGTTCTTGCTCGCGGCTTCGACCCGCCAGCGTGCAGCCACCAGATCAGGGCGACGACCGAGCAATTCGGCCGGCAACACCGACGGCAACGCAACGGCGCTGGCCTGAAGGACTTTCGGCCGGGCAATTTCGTTACCGCGGTCAGGGCCTTTGCCCAGCAGCACGGCCAGGGCAATTTTCGCGCTTTGCAGGCGTTTTTCGGCGTCGATCAGGCTGGCTTCGGAGCTCGCTTCCAGGCTTTCGGTTTGCTGGAACTGGTACTGACTGTCGATCCCCGAACTCAAGCGACGCTGGCTCAGGTCGAGCATTTGCCGAGTACGTTTGAGGTCTTCATTGGCCAGGTCATAAATGATGTGCGCCTGGCCCAGATCGCTATAGGCACGGGCCACATCGGCCGACAACGTCAGCTGCGCGGCCTGCTGATCGACTTCGGCCGCACGGGCCTGGCCCAGCGCCGCTTCCCAGGCGTCACGCTGACCGCCCCAGAGGTCGAAGTTGTAATTGAAACTGGCGCCGATATTGCGCACGGTGGAGTAAGTGCCGCCCTGCCCGCTCGGGTCTTGATCGCGGGACAGACGCGAACGGCTGACACCGGCGCTGGCGTCGAGGGTCGGCATGCGCGCAGCGTCGGCGGCATAGGCAGCGGCGCTGGCCTGATGCGCACGGGCGTCGGCGATTTGCATGTCGGGGCTGTCGTGCAGGGCTTCGCGGATCAGACCATCGAGTTGCGGATCGCCCAGGCTGGTCCACCAGTCGCTTTTCGGCCAGGCCGCCGGCGACAGGGTTACGCCGGTGAGGGATTGTCCGGCCTTGAGGTTTTTCGCATCGAGGCTGACGCCCTCGGTGGTCAGGCCGCTATAGCTGGCGCATCCGGCCAGGGTCATGGCCACCAGCACCAGGCTCAAACCGGCACGCAGGGTTTTACTGCTCATTTGTCACCTACCCGCAGCAAGGTGATCGAGTCACCCGCCGCCACCAATATTTTCTTGAGGATCTGTTCCAGGGTTTTCAGCTCATCCGGTGTGATCGCGCCAGCCAGTTCATTCATGGCGTCGGCACCGATGTGGGGCAGCCGGTCGGCGAGCTTCTGGCCGTCTTCGGTCAGCACCAGTTGCACTTGACGGCGATCCGCCTCGGAACGCTGGCGAGCGAGGAAACCTTTCTGTTCCAGACGATCGAGCATGCGGGTCATCGAACCGCTGTCCAGCGACAGGTGCCGGCACAGCTCGGCCGGCGTATCGACACCGAACTGGGCCATGATGATCAGCACTTTGAACTGCGCGGCAGTGATGCCGTGGGGCTCCATGTGCGTGTCGATGATCCGGTCCTTGAGCAGCGCAGCGCGCCCGAGCAGGAGGCCGAGATGGCAATTCTGGAATTCGTCTGGCGTGAAATGTTTCATCTGACCACCAATTAGCTGCCTAGGCAGAGAATGTATGACGAGATGTTACTGCCTAGGCAGCGAATGTCAACGTAATAGTTAGGTTGCTTTGTATTTAGCTGATCGGCGGCGGGGGGATAGAGGGGTCAATCGTCGGCAGGAACAGGTTCACCCACATGATCGTGAACCTGTTCGCCGATGGGCTTGAAGGCGGGCTTACATCAGGGGAATGGAATAGCTCACGATCAGGCGATTCTGATCCTGATTGCGGGCGATATCGCTGCGTGACATCGCGTTGCGCCAGCCGAAACCGACGTTCTTCAATGCGCCACTTTGAATCACATAATCCAGGGAGATATCTCGCTCCCATTCGCTCGCGTCCTGGCCGCTTGTCGTCTGGATGTTGTTGCCCTTGAGATACATGACCGACGCCTTCAGACCCGGAACTCCCGCGGCGGCGAAGTCGTAGGCATATTGCGCGAAAGCGGTCCGTTCGCCGGCCTGGATGAAGGTTTGAATGGTGCGGTCGGTGTACAGATAAAGACTGGCGCCGCCCTCGCCTTTGTCGACCAGACCGCCTTGATTGAGTTGAGCAAAGTTGCTGTCATCGGAGACGCTTTGATAACCCGCTGTAATGGCATGGCCGCCTAACGAGTAAATGAATGCCGCACTCCAGGTATCGTTGTCGATTTCACCCGTCCCGCCTTTGGTATAACCACCTAACTTGTAACCACTGGCACGCCCGGCGGCACTGCTGTTCTTGCCATCGGAAGTGGTCTTGAAATATCGCAAGTCGGTTTTCAGCGAGCCGTACTCACCCAACGGCAGTACATGCAATACACCGGCGAAATGCTGTTGGTAATAGTCTTCAAGGTTGGCGTAGTAATACTGGGCAGTCAGGTCTTTAGTCAGTTTGTAATCAGCGCCGGCGAAGGTGAACTTGTTGCTTTCCTGGTTGGCACCCGCTACCGCCAGGCCGGCACTGTCGCTGGAACCGCGGCCAGTGGCATGCTCAAGTTGGCCGGCGGTAAAGGTCAGATTATCGAGTTCGTTGCTGGTGACCTGACCGCCTTCAAAGGTTTGCGGCAGCAGTCGACCATCGTTCGCCACCAGAATCGGCAACTTTGGCTGCAAGGTGCCGTAGCGCAACTCGGTCTTGGAGAACCGCATCTTTGCCGTCGCGCCGGCACGCGCCCATTGATCCGCGGCCTTATCGCCATCACTGGGAATCATTGAACTGCCGACATGCCGTCCTTCACCGCTGTCGAGCTTGATCCCAAGCAAACCGATCGCATCCAGACCGAAACCCACCGTCCCGTCGGTGAACCCCGACTGATAGTTGAGCATGAAGCCTTGGCCCCATTCTTCGGTTTTCGACGGCGCGGCGGCACCGTCGCGGTTATCGTTATTGAAATAGAAGTTACGCAAGTTCAAGTTGGCTTTGCTGTCATTAATGAAATCAGCAGACGCCAAGGGACTCAGGGCCATGCCCAAACCGCCGGTCAAAAAACTTAATACTTGAAACGAGGCTTTCATCAGGGCGAACTCCAGCGCAGAAACCATGTTCTGTGCGCAGTAAAAAGACAGCAGGAAGCAACGGGCCCACCAATGGATAAGCCCGAGCATTAAGTCATCATTGACATAAACGTCGTGTAAACAGTGCTAAGTGGCCGTCGTTAAAACCTCCCCAAGCTAAATAAGGACAGCATCGTCATCGTCCTGGTCTTATCAGTCGATCAATCCATGAACGTCATAAAACGGATAAGGCCCGGCGTATTCACCGAACACGGCGTTGTGGGTCACCAGACCTTGTTGCGGATGCCAGCGATGCACCAGGTACCCCGCCGGCTCCAGATTGAAATGTGCGGGCGCGAATGCCTCCAGATCCAGCACGATCTGGTGGGAAGTGCCGGGGCACACACAACTCAGCGAGCCGCCGAAGCGGCGCTGCATCGGCCGATGCAGATGCCCACAAAGCAAGCGCTCTACCTGCGGATGGCGAGCGACGAGCGCTTCCAACGCGGCGGTATTGATAAACGGCTCGTGGTCCATGTGGCCGATGCCGGTGATAAAGGGTGGATGATGGAGAATCAACAGCGTCGGTACATGGGGGCGACGGGACAATTGCTCTTCGAGCCAGCGCAACTGGCTGTCCAGCAATTGACCGCCATGGGCGCCCGGCCGGGTCGAGTCCAGACCGATCAGGCGTACCGGGTGCTCCTCGACCACCCAATCGAGCGGCGCGTTGGCGTTAGTCGGCAAATAAGTGTGATGGGTAAATCCCACCAATAGCTGCTCGCGATCATCGTGATTGCCGGGAACCAGATAGACAGGCATGTGCAATCGCGCCAGTTCGCGCTTGAGCACCGCGTATTCATCGGCACGGCCGAAATCCACCAGGTCGCCGCTGATGACCACGATGTCAGGGCGCGGTTGGCTGGCATTCAAATGATCCACCGCGCGCCGCAACGCGCCCAGACAATCGACCACACCGTAGGTCAGCTTTTGATCGGCTTTAAGGTGCAAATCGCTGATCTGCGCAATAAGAAACGGACTGTTCAAAATAAGTGCTCTTAAACAAAAAACATCACGAATGCAGGGTGAACAACACGTGTGGCTCGATGGCCAGGGCAATCAGCGCGCCGGTGGCATGAATGACGCCGTCAGCGCTGTCGACCAGCAATGGCTGCCCGGCCCCGACGTCCACCAACAGGCGACTTTGCGCCCCCTGGAAAAACTGCCCGACCAGACGACCGCGCACATGCCCTGCACCGTCCATCACCCGCAAATGCTCAGGACGGCAGTAAACCGTCGTCGGCACAGGGATGCCCTTCCAGGGCAACTCGCCACCGCTGACCTTCAAGCCATGGGCGGTCGGTTCGATCACCGGGAACGCATTGAGGTTGCCGACGAAACTGGCGACAAACGCGTTGGCGGGTTGCTGATAGATGGCTCGTGGCGTGGCCAGTTGTGCGATGCGTCCGCGCTCCATGACCAGGATCCGGTCCCCCAGCGCCATGGCCTCGCCCTGGTCGTGCGTCACAAACACCGAGGTAATGCGCAAGCTGCGCAGCAGTTGATCCAGCTCGCTGCGCAGCCGTTCGCGCAACTGCGCATCCAGCGCTGCCAACGGCTCATCAAGCAGCAACACCCGAGGCCGGGGGGCCAACGCACGGGCGAGTGCCACCCGCTGACGCTGGCCGCCGGACAACTCGTGAATGCGGCGTTTGCCGTGATCCTGCAGGCCGACCAGTTCCAGTAACTCGGCGCAACGCTTGTTGCGTTCGGCGGGCGACAGGCCTCTTATCTTCAGGCCGTAAACAATATTGCCGGCCACGTCCAGGTTCGGAAACAACGCGTAATTCTGAAACACCATGCCCACGTCGCGGCGCTCGATGGGTAGGTGTGTGACGTCACTGTTGGCAAAGAAAATCTGCCCGACATCCGGGCGCTCAAGGCCGGCGATCATGCGCAACGTGGTGGTTTTACCGCAACCGGACGGGCCAAGGATCGCCAAGGTTTCCCCGGCCTCGATCGTCAGGTTCAAATCGTCTACAGCTACGGTGCCGTCAGAGAACGCCTTGCGGCAACCCTGCAGGCGAATAGTGGTTCCAGTCATCGACGCTCTCCACGAGAAAGACGGGCGCTGATGGCCTGCAACGCAATCAGCAGCGGCACGATCATCAACAGAAATATGAGGGTGTAGGCGCTGGCCACTTCCAGCCGCGCCGAGGCATAGCTGTCGGCCAGGCCCACCGGCAAGGTCTTGGTCATCGGTGTGTGGAGCATCCAGGTCAGGTTGAACTCACCCAGCGACAGGGTGACGACCATCAGCACTCCGGCCAGTATCCCGGCCCGACAATTGGGCACCACCACACTGAAGAAACGCTTGATCGGCCCGGCACCGAGGCTCGCCGCCGCCTCTTCGAGCGTCGGCAATTGCTGGCGCTGCATCACCGCCATTACTGGGCGCACCAGAAATGGCAAGGTAAACAGCACATGACCCACCAGGATAAACAGCCAACTGCTGCGAAACTCGCCGAATTGCCCATAGGTCAGCAGCAACGCCAAGGCACTGGCCAAGCCCGGCATGGCCACGGGTAACACCATCAGCTCTTCGAATGCACGGCTGAAGCGGTTGTTCATCCGCACCAGGGCATAAGCCGCCGGCACGCCGATCACGCAAACACACACGGCACAGGCAACCGCCAACCGCAGTGATAACCAGACCGTCGGCGAGTAGCTTTGCCAGACCTGAATCAACCAGTCGAACGTCAGGCCACTGGACACCCCGACGAAGTAATTGCGCGTCAGCCCCGCCAGCAACGACATCAGCACCGGCACCAACATGAAGGCACAGACCAGCAGGGTAAAAACCAGCTGTGCGATAAACAGCGTTGTTCGTTTCACAAAACCGTCCCCGACTGTTTAGCCACGCGCCGTGCCAGCAACAGCACCGCCCAGGTGACTGCTCCGAGGATGACCGACAGCGCAGCGGCCACGGTGAAATTGGCGTAGTTGGTGAACACGTTATAGATGGCCACGGGGGTCACGTTCAGCCGCGTGCCCAAGGTGAACGCAGTGCCGAAAGCGCCCATCGACGTCGCGAAACAAATAGCGCCGCAGGACACCAGCGCGGGGGCCAACCCCGGCACGATCACGTCGCACACCACCCGCCAATGTCCGGCGCCGAGTGAGTGCGCGGCTTCTTCCAGACTGCGATCCAGGCTTTCACACGCGGCCATCACTGTGAGAATCACCCGCGGAATCGAGAAGTACAGATAACCGATGAACAGCCCCGTCAGCGAGTAAGCGAAAATCCAGCGCTCGCCCGCCAGCTCCAGACCGAGCGAAGCGAACAGGCCTTGTCGACCGGCCAGCAGAATCACCAGAAAGCCGACCACCACCCCGGGAAACGCCAGCGGAAACGTCAGCAGCGCAACCAACGCCGAGCGCCCGAAGAACTGTTGGCGAGCGAGAAACACCCCGCTGATGCCACCGACCAACAACGCCGCCAGTGTCACCAACGCCGCAAGGAGACAGGTCTGCACCAGGCTGCCAAGGTATTGCACACTACTGAGCACTTGCCAATAGCCACTGTCGCTGCCCTCGCGCCCCTGCCCACCCAGCACAATCAAATGCGCCAGCGGCAACAGCCAGAACGCGAGCAGAACCGCTGCCGCCGGGGCCAGCGCCCAGACAGCCGTTGGGCGCAAGCGCTGCAAAACATCGTGGCGGGACGAGACGTCCTGCACGTTGAGCGGCACAGTCGTCACTTACTTGACCTCACTCAGATAGCGCGCAGCAAAGGCTTCCTGCACCGCCGCCATTTTTTCGTAATCGACCACGCCGGCGCGGGCATAGTCACTGTCCGGAAGGAACTGCGCGGCGACGTCGGCCGGCATCTTCATCTCACGAACCGGACGCAGATATGCCTTCGCCCACAACGCCTGCCCCTGGTCGGACAGCACAAAATCCAGGACCTTTTCGGCGTTGGCGCGATGCGGTGCGTTGTCGACCACGCTCATCACGTAAGGCACGCTGATGCTGCCTTCCCTGGGGATCACGAAAGCGACGTTCGCCTTGTCTTTGTAGCGCGCACGGTAAGCGTTGAAGTCGTAGTCGACCAGAATCGGCAGCTCACCGGAAAGCACCCGCGCATACGCGGTTTGTTTCGGCACGATGGGCGCGTTTTTCGCCAGTTTCTGGAAGTAATCAATGGCCGGCGCAAAGTTATCCAGGGTTCCTCCCATCGCCTGATTAATGGCGACCGCGGACACGTAACCGACGAATGCACTGGATGGGTCGAGGTAGCCGACCATGCCTTTGTACTCAGGCTTGAGCAGATCAGCCCAGCTCTGCGGAACCGGCAAGCCACCCAGCGCATCGACGTTGACCATGATTCCCAACGTGCCGGAATGAATTGCAAACCAGTGCCCCTGCGGGTCTTTCAACCCCGTCGGAATCTGCTCCCAGCCTTTGGGTTTATAAGTCCCGACGACTCCGGCTTTTTGTGCCTGTAGACCGAATGTCACGCCGTAATACACCACGTCCGCCACTGGCGCGGCGTGCTCGGCAACCAACTGCGCCAGGGCCTGGCCAGAGTTTTTATTGTCCAGCGGTACCTGCACACCTGTGGTGTCGGCAATGGCCTTGAGTTGAGTGCCCCAATCTGCCCATTCCGGTGGACAGTTGTAGCAAATCGCCGTTTCAGTGGCCTGGGCCAGGCTGGCCACACCGCACAGCCATAACGCTGCCAGGGTTTTAGTGAAGCGGGTCATCGAGTTTCTCCTCGTAGGGTTGAGTACTTTCGCCTGGCCGGACATGGCAAGGCAGGCAATGGGAAACCGGGGCAGCGCCAGCAATTTGTGCCAGCAATTGGTCAATGACCGTGCTGGCCAGCGTTGCAATTGGCTGCACCACGCTGCACAGCGTGGGATGCATTTGCGTGCCCAGGGCGATACCGTCGAAACCGATCACTGACAGTTGCCCAGGCACATTCCAGCCGTGTCGGCGCAGTTCGGCGATCAGGCTGATCGCCAGCAAATCGTTGGAACAAACCAACGCGCTGGGCGCCTGTGGTCCGGACAAAAAAGGTTCAAGGGCGGCGAAATCGGCTTGGGTATGGGCGGGCATTTCGATCACCGGCAAGCTGTCGAGGCCGTGTTCACGCATCGCGTCGCCATAACCGGCGTAACGCAGACGGGCACGGTCAGACTGCAAGGCCGGGCCGGCGACCATGCCAATGCGCCGATGCCCCGCGTCCAGCAAGTAACGCGTGGCCAGTGCCATCCCGGCGCGGTTGTCGACCGACACCGCGCTGTAATCGGGATTGCTCGGTTGGTGATAAGCCAACACAAACGGCGTGTCCTCGCTGGCGAGGCTTTGCAGCACGCGGTTGCTTTCGGCATCGGTGACGGTCAGCACCAGCCCGTCAACCCGCTGGCGCAACAACTCCTCGACCACCGCGCTTTCACGCTCGCTGTTGTAATCGGTGGTCGCCAGCAACAAATTGTAGCCACGCAAACGCGCGGCCCGCTCCATTGCCTGGAATTGCTCGGCGAACACCGGATTGAGGAGATTGGGGACCACCACCCCGATCAGGTTGGTGGTTTGCAAACGCAGTTGACGGCCGAGGCGATTGGGCCGAAAACCCAGTTCGCGGGCAGCGGCGAACACTTGCTCGCGGGTCGCCGGACGCACCACTTCAGGGGAGGCGAAGGTCCGCGCGGCAGTCGCCCGCGATACACCTGCCAGTCGTGCAACTTCTTTCAAATCAGTCATTGTCGCTCGCTTGAGATCGATCTCATTGGCGAGAACATTACTCAGCGAACATGGCGTTCATGCGATTAAAAAATGACATTTTTATGTCAATTGCGGCATCCGATTACGCCCCTCCCGCTCAACGGATTTGAGCACAGGCGTAACGCGGGGCCGACGGGGTCGTGAACGCCATGGGCAAGCGCCTGGCACTGACCATTCAGACCCAGGATCTGGCGCAGGACGATGGCAGCGACCCGGTCTATCTGAAAGGATCGAGGTGTCAGAAATCCCGCTTGTAGAAGATGTCCAGCGAACTGGCCACGCCGCCGGCGGCTTCGAGGTAGACCTTTTTGCTCAGCTTGTAGCGCAAGGCAATCGTGTTGGCCGGCTCGAACACGCCGACGCCATAGCGCAGGCTGAGTTTTTCCGAGAGGTTGCCGCTGGCCACGACGCTGGTGGTGTTGCCGCTGCCCTCGGTATCGAGCTGGAAGTCCTGAATCCCCAGATTCTTTGCCAGCCCGCTGGTCACCCCGGAACTGCCCATCAGGCCCAGCCCAAGCGCCGCCTGGGCCAGCATGTTGTTGTCTTCACCGTTGCTGCTCAACGGACGCCCCAATACCAGATAGGACAAGGCCTGTTCCTGGCTCATGGCCGGTTCGGAGAAAATCTGCGTGGTGGGCTGCTCGGCGCTGCCGCTGAGGCGAATGCCGGCGATGATGTCGTCGGTCTGGCGAATCGCTTCGATGTCCAGGTACGGCTGATCGATGGGGCCGGCAAACAGCAAACGCGCCCGGCGTACCGTCAGTCGCTGGCCGTAGGCGCGATAACGGCCATCGTTGAGCCAGAGCTCGCCGCGAGTATCCATGTTGTCACCAATGTGCACATGACCTTGCAGGTTGGCAGTCAGGCCAAACCCGGCAAAGCTGAGTTTGTCCTGACCGACCGCCACGTCGATGTCCATTTTCATCGCCAGCGGCGGTTTGCCCTCTTCGGTCTGCTGGCCAACGATCACCGTGTCCCCGGACAGCTTGACCGTCGACGGAGGCAGTTCGCGCACGGTGATATCGCCCCTTGGCACCAGCACTTTGCCGGCAATCGCCAGTTCGTCGCCCTTCATCGAGATTTTCAGGTCCGGCGCCACTTCGAGCTTGGCGTATGGCTCGACGCTGACCGGCATCTGTGTGCCTTTGAGAGCCAGGTCCACCACCAGCGCTTGGCCCCAGGCGACGTTGCCATTGAGAGTGCCCTGCCCGGTCTTGCCGCTTTTCCAGCCGCCGTTCAGTTGCACGGTCTCGCCGGCAATCACCGCTTGTAGTTGCAAGGCTTGCAACTCCATCGGCAGTTCCGGCCCGGACACTTCACCGTCGCTGAGCAGCAGGTTGCCATTGACCAGGGGCGCCAGCAGC
Source organism: Pseudomonas sp. JAI111 (assembly GCF_024809425.1). Classification (NCBI taxonomy): domain Bacteria; kingdom Pseudomonadati; phylum Pseudomonadota; class Gammaproteobacteria; order Pseudomonadales; family Pseudomonadaceae; genus Pseudomonas; species Pseudomonas sp. JAI111. Next base: position 244,967 of record NZ_JANUCB010000009.1, read on the forward strand.
GTGCCGGAGAGCGTGCCGCTGCCATTGAGGCGGCCGGTGAGTTTCTCGACCATCGGCACAAACGGCCGCGCGACGGACAGGTCCAGGCCACTGAGGCGGAACGAGCCGGTCAGCGGTTTGTTAGCGGGCAACGGATTGATCTGCGCCTGCACCCGCAATTCGCCGAGCTTGCCGCCGACGAAATTGAGGTCGGTGTCGATGCGTTTGGGCGTGAGTTTGCTGGTCAGCAGCAGGGTCTGGTAAGGGAAGTCCAGCCACTGATCCTTTTCCTTCATGCGCAAGGTGCCGCCGCTGGCATCGATGCTGATCTGGCCGTTCGGGCCGCTGGCCGGCAAGTCCAGTTGCAGGTCGGCGTTGAGCTTGCCGTTCCAGGCGAAATCCTTTGGCAACCACTGCGCGAGGCTTTCGATCGGGAATTGCTTGAGGTGGTAACGCAGCTTCGGTTCAGGCATCAGGCGCTGGTCTTCACCGCACAGGCTGGCCGGGCCGGACATCCAGCAATGGGCGCCAATATTGATTTTGCCGTCGACCAATCGTTCGAGCCTGGCCGGGCCTTGCAGCTTCCAGTCCTGACCACCGGCCTGGATATCACCACTGGCCAGGCGACCGCGCCAGTTGCCCTTGTCCAGCGCACCGTCGAGGCCGAGCGCCAGTTTCAGTTTCGGCCCTTGCAGATCGAGGGTGAGTTTCTGGTTTTTGATATCGCCCTGACCGCTGGCGGTCAGCGTTCCCAGTGCGGTGTCGCCGGCCTGAATGCCACTGCCCTTGAGGTCGATTTTCGCTCGTTGCGCGCTGTCGAGGTTCGCGTCCACGTTGAGGCTTTGCAGGCGATTGTCCTTGAAGGCCAGTTGCGTGCCTTGCAGCCCGAGTTTGCCTTGCGGTGCCTTGAGCGTGCCGGCGACATCCAGGCGACCGTTGATCTGGCCGCGCAGTTGTGGCCAGAGTTGGGCCAGGCGCGGCAGCTTGATATCTAGCTGGCCGGCCAGTTTCTGCTGCAGGCTGCCCTTGCCGCTAATGCTGTTGTCGCCGAGGCGGATTTGCAGCGCGTTGAGGTTCCATTGATCGCCGCCGCCATCGGCCTTGGCCTGAATCACCGCCGGCTGGCCGCGCAGTTTGCCTTTGAGGTCGAGGTCGGCGTTCAGGGTTAGCTTGTCATTCTTCATCTCGCCTTTGCTGCGCAGCGGTCCGGCCAGTGTGCCCGGCAACTCCGCGACCCAGTACGCCGGGTTGATCGCCGACAGATCCAGGGCGGTGTCCCAGGCAATGCCATCGGCAAATTGCAGGTTCAGATGCCCCTCGGCCTTGCCCTGCCCGGCTTCGAGCTGGATTTGTTGCAGATAGATTTTTGTCAGGTCGCCGCTGAACGGGCTGCTCAGATTGAACGCGCCCGCCGGCCCATCCAGCGCCGCTTTGAAGCTGCCCAGGTATTTGCCATCGGTGTAGGAGACTTGTCCGTTGAAGCTGCGCAACGCAACTTCTGGCTCATCGATCAACGGATAGAGGCGATGCCACGGGAAATCCTGCCAGTCTATTTTCGCGTCGGCGCTCAGGCCTTTGCTCCAATCCAGTTGCCCGGTGAGCTTGAGGCTTTGCTTGTCGTTGGCGGTCAGGTCGAGCGCGGCAATCTGTGCGCCCTGGGCGTCGACCTTGCCTTGCAGCAACAAGGCGACCGGGCCTTTTTCTGCAGGCAATGTCGCTTTGCCGAGCAATTGGTAACCGTTTTTCAGGTCACCGTCGCCGGTGAGTTCCAGTTGATTGAGTTGCAAGGTGTCCGGCAGATCAGCGCTGGGCTTGAAGCCGTCGGCGGTGATGTGCACTTTTGCGGGCAGATTCTCGGTCAGCGGTTGTACTTCGCCGCTCAATTGCCCGTTGAGGTAACCGCGGCTGTCAGCTTTCAGGTTGAGGGTTTTCAGCAAGTCACCGTCGACCTTCAGGGCCAGGCTCCAGGGCTGGGGGGCCGGCAGGGCCAGTGTGCCTTCGGCCTTCAGCGGCCAATTGCCGCTGGGTTGCAACAGGCCGGACAGATTCAGGCTGAGTTCGTCACGTTGCAACTTCACCGAATCAATCTGCAAGCCTTGCGCGGTCCAGTGTGCAGCCAGTTGCAAGCCTTTGAGTTCTTCGCTGCCATTGAACAGCAGGCTGCCGACCTGCACATCGCCCAGTTCGATGGTCAGTGGCAATTTCAGATCCGGCAGTGCGATGGGTCCACTGCTGGCTTCTTCGGTGCCCGGCGGCAATTGCAGGCTGACCTGATCGGCCTTCAATTGCTCGATGCACAACGTCATGCGCATCAGGCACAGCGGCGACCAGGCGAAAATCGGCTTGCTGAGCTCAACCTGGCTGCTGTCCTGCTGCCACAACAGATGATCTGCACTCCACTGTCCGCCCAAACGGCCCTGGAAATTCTCGACGGTCAAACCCGGCACAAAACCGAGCGCCCAACGGCTGCCCGTCGCCGTGCCCAATACTGTGCTCACCGCCAGGACGACCAGCATCAGCAGCGCCAGAATCGCCAGCAGCGTTATTTTCAAACCACGCTTCACAGCTCAGGCCCCATGGAAAAGTGCAAGCGAATGCCGCCGTCGTCGTCTAGCGCGTGGGCCAGGTCGAGACGAATCGGCCCCACTGGCGAAACCCAGCGAACGCCGACACCAACGCCGGTCTTGAGGTTCGGCAGGTCGAGTGTATTAAAGGAGTTGCCCTGGTCAACAAAGGTCGCGACCCGCCATTTTTCGGCGATGGAATACTGATACTCGACGCTGCCGGCGACCATGTAGCGGCCACCGATACGGTCGCCGTCGGAGTTTTCCGGAGACAAGCTCTGATAGTCGTATCCGCGCACACTCTGATCACCACCGGCGAAGAAGCGCAACGACGGCGGCACCGATTTGTAGCCGTTGGTGGCGCTACCGCCGACCTGCACCCGACCAAGGAAACGGTGTTTATCGAAGACCGTGGTCAGACCTTTCACCAGCGCGGTGCCGTACACCAGGTTGGTGTCCGAACCCAGGCCTTCCTTGGCCACTTTGGTCTCGAACTGCAGGCGATAGCCGTTGTGCGGATCGATGCGGTTGTCGCTTTTCAAATACGAATAGGTGATGCCCGGCATCAGCAAGGTGCTGAGCCCCGAATCGTCGCCGAGCCGGTATTCCTCACGCTGCCATTTGAGCGAGACCACGCGCTGCCAGCCACTGGGCAACTTGCTGTGCCACTCCGGCCCGAGTGTCAGCAGTTTGCTCAGAGAGTCCTTGTCGGCGATTTCTTCGTTCTGATAACCCCCGGCGAAGCGCAGTTTGTCGGTCAGCGGCGGGTCCAGGGGAATGTCGTAGAACACACCAACGTTCTGCCGCGGCGCCGAGATTTCTGTCTCCCAGCCATAGCTGTGCCCCTGCGGATTGACCCAGTGCCGGGTCCAGTTAGCCTTGACCCGTGGGCCGACGTCAGTGGAAAAACCCAGCCCCAGGCCCATGGTCCGCGGCTTGCGGGTTTCAATTTTGACGTCGACCGGAATCACATCGTCCTTGGCCGCCGTGGGTGCCGCATCCACCCGCACGCTCTCGAAATAGCCGCTGGCCTGCATGGCCTGATTGAGTTCGGCGATCAGTTCGGAATCGTAAGGTGCGCCTTGCTTGAACGGCACCATACGCTGCAGCAGGTCTTCGTGGAAAGGCGTGTCACCTTCGAAACTGACCTTGCCCAGGGCATAACGCGGGCCGCTGTCAAAAATCAGCTCGATGTCGGCGACGCCCGCTCGCGGGTCCACTGACAGTGTCTGGCGGGTGAAATGACCGCTAAAAAAGCCGTAGCGCGACGCCTGGTTCTGAATCAGCCGCTTGGCGTCTTCATAGTTACCGTGGTTGAGCACCGCGCCGGTTTGCAACGCATGGCTTCGGGGGACACGAAAGGCCTTGAGGGACGCGGCAGGGCCGTCGATGCGAATCGTTACATTGCGTAAATGCACCGGCTCGCCGGGATCGATATTGAGCACCAGGCGTGGGTTCTTGCCGCCCTTCACGTCACTGTCGATGTGCGGCTGGTAATAACCCAAGGCCTGGGCAGCCTTGCGCGCCTGCTCCTCGGCGCCGCGACTGAAGCGCAGCAACGCTTGCTCGTCACGATCGCCGAGGCTGCCGATATAGCCCTCTATATTGGCCTTCAGTTCATCGTTGGACGGTTTGATCCGCACATCCAATTCACTTTGCGCCAGCGCCGCGCAGCTGGTTAACAGCATCAGCACGCCACTGGTGAATCTTCCTGGAAACTTCATAGGCGCGGATGCTATCACGAGCTTGGGAGCGTGATAGAGCCTGGCGTGGAGTCAAAGTTCTACCTTTATGCCGTTGCTGTTTGTAACACCTGGGGATTGGCGTGGAAAAACACGTGCTCGCGAACCGGTCCTACGGCGACCTCGCCGATTTCCTCATAGCCCTGACGCTTATAGAACTCCAGATAACGAGGATTCCCGGTGTCGAGGATCACGCCCTGGGAGTTTTCATCCACCGCGCACCAGTTGTGCACCGCTTGCAGCAGTTGCTCGCCGAAATGCTGGCCCTGGAACTGCGGATGGATCCCCAGCAACGGCAGGACGTGTACCGAGTCAGTCGGCACACAGGCGGCCACCGCGGCGTGGTAATCGAGGTAGCGACGGGTGCACCGAAACCCGGTGCTGAGCACCATGCGCAGGCGCCACGCCCAACTTTCGGTAATGCCCAGCCGGCGTTGCGGCGGTGCAATCAGGGCGATGCCGATCAGCCGGTCGTTGACCAGCAGGCCGATGGCCGGCAAATCCTGCAGAAAATGTTGTTTGACCAGCTCGCGCACGGTCGCTCGCACACGATGTTCATAGCCGGGGCGTTCGGCTTCGAACAGGTAACCGAAAGTCGGCTCGTGTCGGTAGGCGTGGTAAAGAAGGGAGCGTGCTTCGTGGGCGTAGCCGCTGTCGAGCATGTGGATATCGGCAATGGCGGTCGAGGTTTCGGGCATAACGGTATTTCTCCCCGGGGCGCTGTTCAAATGACTGCGCTCTTCTGGTTACGAGCCTATAGCGCCGGCACAGTTCCTTGCTGATCCAAATCAGTGCCGTTGCGTAAGCCGTCATCGCGAGCAAGCTCGCTCCCACAAGGTATAGACCAGACTTGAGAAATCAGTCAGCCCAGTAAAGACGCCACATGTCTGACAGAACAAGGTAACTCCCCTGCCGCAACACTGGCCCGATTCCTACAGGTCAGCTAGCATCGCCCTTTTGCCAGGACTGCCGACCATGAAGATCGTCTCCTTCAACATCAACGGGCTGCGCGCTCGTCCGCATCAGCTGGCGGCGCTGATCGAAAAGCATCAGCCGGACGTCATCGGGCTGCAGGAAACCAAGGTTCACGACGACCAGTTCCCGCTGGCCGAGGTTCAGGCGCTGGGCTATCACGTGTATTTCCACGGGCAGAAAGGCCATTACGGCGTCGCCCTGCTCTCGCGTAAAGAACCGCTCTCGCTGCACAAGGGTTTCGCCACCGATGAAGAAGACGCTCAACGGCGCTTCATCTGGGGCACGTTCGCCGATGCCGATGGCGTGCCGGTGACCATCATGAACGGCTATTTCCCACAGGGCGAAAGCCGCGATCACCCCACCAAGTTCCCGGCCAAGGAGCGTTTCTACAGCGACCTGCAACTGTTGCTGGAATCGCAGTTCACCAATGAACAGCCGGTAGTGGTGATGGGCGATGTGAACATTTCCCCGGAAGACTGCGACATCGGCATCGGCCCGGACAACATGAAACGCTGGCTCAAGACCGGCAAATGCAGCTTCCTGCCGGAAGAACGCGAGTGGATGGCCCGCCTGAAGAACTGGGGCCTGGTGGACAGTTTCCGCCACTTGAACCCAGACGTGGCCGACCGTTTCAGCTGGTTCGACTATCGCAGCCGCGGCTTCGAAGACGAGCCCAAGCGCGGACTGCGGATTGACCTGATCATGGCGTCTCATGGCTTGTTGCCACGGGTGAAGGATGCGGGTGTGGATTACGAATTGCGCGGCATGGAAAAGCCCTCGGATCACGCGCCGATCTGGCTTGAGTTGAGCTGATCCCCCCCGCCTTCAAATGATCGTTCCCACGCTCTGCGTGGGAATGTAGCCCGTGACGCTCCGCGTCACTGGACGCGGAGCGTCCCTGGAGGCATTCCCACGCAGAGCGTGGGAACGATCACTGTCATCTTTCGGAAGCTTTACTGACTTATTCTCCCGGCACTTTCCTTGGCTATATAAGGTGCCGGCATGACGCTGCGCGTTTTGTTCCTGTTGATGCTGTGCGCCGGTTTGCCATTGACGACTTCGGCTAGCGATTTGCCGGTCTCCGACAATGGTCCGGTCTTGCGCATCCAGGGCTCCAACACCATCGGTGCGGCGCTGGGGCCGGCGCTGGTCGAGGGGTTAATGCGCGAACAGGGCCTGCTCAAGGTTCATCGCGAAGTCCTGGACAAAGCCAACGAACTGCGTGTCGTCGGCGAAACCGTTCAAGGACAACGGGTGGCGGTGGATGTCGCGGCCCATGGTTCGAGCACCGGGTTCAGCGCCCTGAAAAACGCCTCGGCCGATCTCGCCGCCTCGTCGCGTCCGATCAAGGACAGCGAACGCCTGGAACTCGAAACGCTCGGCGACTTTAAAAGCCCCGACGCCGAGCAAGTCATTGCCATCGATGGCCTGGCAATCATCCTCCATCCGCAAAACCCGCTGAATCAACTCGACACCGAACAACTGGCGCGCATCTTCAGCGGCGAGGCTAAAACCTGGGAAGAGTTGGGCGGTCGTGGCGGGACGATTCATCTGTACGCGCGCGATGACCAATCGGGCACCTACGACACCTTCAAGGAGTTGGTCCTCAGTCGTCGTGGGAAAACCCTGAATAGCGCCGCGAAACGCTTCGAATCCAGCGAGCAGTTATCCGACGCGGTCAGCCAGGACCCACAAGGCATTGGCTTCATCGGTTTGCCTTATGTGCTCAAGGCCAAAGCCGTGGCGATTGCCGATGGGCAATCCCAGGCCATGCTGCCGCTAAATAACCTGATTGCCACGGAAGACTATCCGCTGTCCCGGCGGCTGTTCTTTTACTTGCCGCCGCAGGGGAAAAATCCCTGGGCCCAAGCGCTGGTGACGTTTGCGCAAAGCAGCGAAGGCCAGGCGATTGTCGCGGCCAACGGCTTCATTGCCCAGACCGTGCAGGCCATGACCGTGACACCAAACGCCCTGATGCCCGAGGCCTACCAGGCGCTCAGTCGTCATGCACAACGCCTGTCGGTGAATTTTCGCTTTGAGGAAGGCAGCGCGACCCTCGACAACAAGGCCCGACAGGACTTGTCGCGGGTACTCGACTATATAAAGCAGCACGACAAGACCGCTCGGCAAGTGACGCTGGTGGGATTTGGCGATGCAAAGAGTGACCCGGCGCGCGCCGATCTGTTGTCGAAATTGCGGGCCATGGCGGTGCGGCGCGAACTGGTGAAAGGCGGCGTGGTGTTTCGCGAGATACGCGGTTTTGGCGCCGAGATGCCGGTGGCGACAAACAACGCGGATGAGGGGCGGATCAAGAATCGGCGGGTTGAGGTTTGGGTGTATTGAGTCAGATGTTGGTGTGTTGAACAGGCGGACGCCATCGCGAGCAGGCTCGCTCCCACATTGATCGAGTGAATGCTGGAGATCAAATGTGCGGGCGAACCGGCTCCGGGCGGCGTTCCGACGATAAACGATAGCGCGGTCTTACTGCCCGCTACGCATCATCTCTTTGGGCACGTACTTGCCGATCTCGAACTTGCCAATCGCCGCGCGGTGCACTTCGTCCGGGCCGTCGGCCAGGCGCAGGGTGCGTTGCATCGCGTACATGTAGGCCAGCGGGAAATCGTTGGACACCCCTGCCCCGCCATGCATCTGGATCGACCGGTCGATAACCCGCAAGGCGACGTTCGGCGCGACCACTTTGATCTGCGCAATTTCGCTTTTCGCAATCTTGTTGCCGACAGTGTCCATCATGTAAGCCGCTTTCAACGTCAGCAGACGCGCCATGTCGATCTCCATGCGAGAGTCGGCGATCTTGTCGATGTTGCCGCCCAGACGGGCCAGCGGTTTACCGAATGCGGTGCGGTTCACCGCACGTTTGCACATCAATTCCAGCGCACGCTCAGCCATGCCGATCGAGCGCATGCAGTGGTGAATACGGCCTGGGCCAAGACGACCCTGAGCGATTTCGAAGCCGCGTCCTTCACCCAACAGGACGTTTTCGTACGGCACGCGCACATTTTCAAACAGCACTTCAGCGTGACCGTGCGGTGCATCGTCGTAACCGAACACTGGCAACGGACGAACGATCTTCACGCCCGGGGTATCCACCGGCACCAGAATCATCGAGTGCTGGGCGTGGCGCGGTGCATCCGGATTGCTCAGGCCCATGAAGATCAGGATCTTGCAGCGCGGATCGCAAGCGCCTGAGGTCCACCATTTCTTGCCGTTGATCACCCACTCGTCGCCATCACGCACGGCGCGGGCAGCCATGTTGGTAGCGTCGGACGATGCCACGTCCGGTTCGGTCATGGCGAACGCCGAGCGGATCTCACCGCGCAACAGCGGCTCGAGCCAGCGTTGTTTCTGTTCTTCATTGGCGTAACGCACCAGGACTTCCATGTTGCCGGTGTCTGGCGCGGAGCAGTTGAACGGCTCTGGACCAAGCAGCGAGCGGCCCATGATCTCCGCCAGTGGCGCGTATTCGAGGTTGGTCAGGCCTGCACCGAGTTCGGACTCAGGCAGAAACAAATTCCACAGGCCTTCAGCCTTGGCCTTGAGTTTGAGCTCTTCCATGATCGCGGTCGGCTGCCAGCGATCGCCTTCGGCAACCTGGCGCTCGAACACCGCTTCGGCGGGATAAACGTAAGTGTCCATGAACGCGGTCACGCGCTCACGCAGTTCCTGAACCTTGGGCGAATAAGCGAAATCCATGAGCAATTACCTTCTTGGGAAGAGGTTGTTTAGGTCATGCAATCGATGCTAGAACAGCTACGAAAATTTACCTAGCCTATTCTCGGCGTGTATTAACATTCATCACCGATATATGATCGGGTGATCGCAAAGGCCTCCGGCCACAACAAAAAGCCCCAAACAATAAGAGTGCCGCGCAATGAATCTGAGCAAGGTCGACCTCAACCTTTTCATCGTCTTCGACGCGATCTACACCGAAGCCAATCTGACCCGTGCCGGGCAGATTGTCGGCATTACTCAGCCTGCGGTATCGAACGCCCTGGCCCGCCTGCGCGAGACCTTCAACGACCCGTTGTTCGTGCGCACCGCGCAAGGCATGGTGCCCACACCAATGGCCCAGAACATCATCGGGCCGGTGCGTAACGCCCTCTCGCTGCTGCGCGTGTCCGTGCAGGAAAGCCGGATTTTCAACCCGCTGCAGGCGGTCAAGACGTATCGCATCAGCATGACGGACCTCACCGAGGCGGTGATTCTGCCGCCGCTGTTCCAGCGCCTGCGCCGCCTGGCGCCGACAGTGATCATCGAGAGTTTCCTGTCGAAACGCCGCGAGACCACCAAGGAGCTGGCGGCCGGACGGCTCGACTTTGCCGTCGATGCACCACTCAACACCGACCCGCAGGTGCGCCACGTCAAGCTGATGGAGGACCGTTACGTGTGCGCCATGCGCAAGGGCCATCCGCTGGCAGGCAAGGAAAAATTCACCCTCGACGACTATCTGTCACTGACCCACATTCATATTTCCAGCCGTCGCAGCGGATTGGGCCACGTTGACCTGGCCCTTGGGAAAATGGGCATCCAGCGCAAGATCGCCCTGCGTTCCCAGCATTACCTGATGGCCTCACAGGTGTTGCAGCAGACCGACATGGTCATGACCGTGCCCGAGCGTTTCGCTCGTCGCCATGAGCTGTATTCGGTGAACCTGCCGGTCAACGACGTTCCGCCGGTGGAAACCCACCTTTACTGGCACGAAAGCACCGACCAGGACCCGGCCAACCGCTGGATGCGCGAACAGATGATCGAGTTGTGCCAACAAGTGACGGCGCATGAGAAGAAGCTCGATAAGGTGTAGGACTTTGCACGGCGTTATCGTTCTTCGCGGGCAAGCCCGCTCCCACAGGTATAGCGCGATCCCTGTGGGAGCGGGCTTGCCCGCGATGAGGCCAACGGCAACACCAAAGATCCAAGCCCCTTGACGTAAACGTCAACCTGACATTAGCTTAGCGCCATGACCTTTTTCGAGCGCTTCCATGAGCAGCCAGACCTATAGCATTTCCGACCTCGCCCGCGAGCTCGACATCACCACGCGGGCCATTCGCTTTTATGAAGAGCAAGGCCTGCTCAGCCCTGAGCGTCGTGGCCAGGAGCGCGTTTATACCCCGCGCGACAAGGTCAGCCTGAAGCTGATCCTGCGGGGCAAGCGCATTGGCTTCTCCCTGGCTGAATGCCGCGAGCTGATCGAACTCTACGACCCCACCGGCGGCAATCAGAAACAATTGCAAACCATGTTGAGCAAGATCGCCGAGCGCCGCGAACAGCTGGAGCAGCAGATGCTTGATATCGAGCAGATGAAGCTGGAACTGGACACCGCGCAAGAGCGCTGCACCCAGGCGCTGGAGCAAACGATCAAGAGCCAGCAAGTGGTTCAGTAGATCAACACAGTCCCCTGTGGGAGCGAGCCTGCTCGCGATGGCGGACTGTCAGCCAACATCAATGTTGAATGTCACGCCCTCATCGCGAGCAGGCTCGCTCCCACAGGGTTTTCTGAACATTCAGACAATCAGCACAGGTCGAATCCCATGTCTCTACCCACCCACGTACGCCTGGTCGAAGTCGGTCCCCGCGACGGCCTGCAAAACGAAGCCCAACCGATCAGCGTTGCCGACAAGGTGCAACTGGTCGACGCACTGACCGCCGCAGGCCTTGGCTACATTGAAGTCGGCAGTTTCGTCTCGCCCAAGTGGGTGCCGCAAATGGCCGGTTCCGCCGAAGTTTTCGCGCAGATCCAGCGCAAGCCCGGCGTGACCTATGGCGCACTCGCCCCCAACCTGCGCGGGTTTGAAGATGCGATTGCGGCGGGGGTCAAGGAAGTCGCGGTGTTCGCGGCGGCCTCCGAAGCGTTTTCCCAACGCAATATCAACTGCTCGATCAGCGAAAGTCTTGAGCGGTTCGTGCCAATCATGGACGCGGCGAAACAACACGGCGTGAGCGTGCGCGGTTATGTGTCCTGCGTGTTGGGCTGTCCTTACGAAGGTAACGTTGCGCCTGAGCAAGTCGCCCGGGTCGCCCGCGAGCTCTACGCCATGGGCTGCTATGAGGTCTCCCTGGGCGACACCATCGGCACCGGCACCGCTGGCGCGACCCGCAAGATGTTCGAAGTGGTCTCGGCCCAGGTGCCGCGGGAAAAACTGGCCGGACATTTCCACGACACCTATGGCCAGGCCATGGCCAACATCTACGCCAGCCTGCTGGAAGGCATCGCAGTGTTCGACAGCTCCATCGCCGGCCTCGGCGGCTGCCCGTACGCCAAGGGCGCCAGCGGTAACGTCGCCACCGAAGACGTGGTTTACCTGCTCAACGGTCTGGGCATCGACACCGGAATAGACCTGGACGCCTTGATTCTGGCCGGCCAGCAGATTTGCTCCGTACTGGGACGTCCGACCGGTTCGCGCGTGGCCAAGGCTCGCAGCGCCCAGTGATGTGTCCAGGTGTTACCGCTTCATCTGAAATGTGGGGGATAAGCGAGTAACACGGAAACAAATTGTAGGGGTTTGCCTGAGGGAGAATCCCTACAAAAAATTCAAAGCCTTGATTTTAAAGGCTTTTAAAAAGTTGGCACGGCTTCTGCTATCTCTATGGCATAACAAGAACAAAAAAAGCAGCAAACCTAATAAAAATAAGACGTAACGACTCTGACATAACAAAAACAACACGGCAGAGACGCAGCTAACAGATTTTTTTGGAGAGGATGTGCTTTTCAGGGTGCTTTTCGGAGTAACCCGCAACCGGGCAGAGAACAATAAAACTACCTTCAGGTAGCTCCCGAACTGGTTGGATCGCTCAGCGAAAAAGTAGATCAGCGCTCAAAAAAATACGTTTGCTCTTGATCCCGGATGGGGATCGACAAAAACAGCGGTAAAGGGTCACGGTCCCTAAAAACAACAACAGACCGCCCCTCAATAATAAAAAAAGAGCATGCGCAACGACAAAATTAAAGGGGAGCTTCGGCTCCCCTTTGTGCTTTCTGCGATTCGGGCTTTCACCACCGTCCCTGTGGGAGCCAGCAGGCTGGCTCCCACAGGGACGAAATTGTCAGGCCTGCTTTTCGCGTAACTCCTCGATACTGATCTCGCGCATGCGGAATTTCTGGATCTTGCCGGTTACCGTCATCGGAAACTCTTCCACGAACTTGAAGTAACGCGGCGTCTTGAAGTGCGCGATGCGCTCTTTGCACCAGGCCTGCAGCTCTTGTTCCGTGGCGCTGTGGCCCGGGTGGAACTTGATCCAGGCAACAATCTCCTCGCCATAGCGCGAGCACGGAATCCCGATCACCTGCACATCGGCCACCGCCGGGTGGGTAAAGAAAAACTCTTCCAGCTCACGCGGGTAAATATTCTCACCGCCGCGAATGATCATGTCCTTGTTGCGCCCGGCAATGCAGACGTAGCCTTCCTCGTTCATGCTCGCCAGGTCGCCGGTGTGCATCCAGCCGGCCTGATCGATGGCTTCGACGGTGCCTTGCGGGTTGTTCCAGTAGCCGAGCATCACGCTGTAGCCGCGTGTGCACAGTTCACCGATGGTGCCGCGCGGCACCAGATTGCCCGCTTCGTCGATGATCTTGCTTTCCAGTTGCGGCTGGGTGCGGCCGACCGTGGTGACGCGCAATTCCAGATCGTCAGACGGCCCGGTCTGCAATGACACCGGACTGGTCTCTGTCATGCCGTAGGCAATCTGCACTTCGCTCATGTGCATTTCGCTGATGACCCGGCGCATCACCTCAATCGGACACGTCGCTCCAGCCATGATCCCGGTGCGCAGGCTCGACAGATCAAACTCGGCACGCTGCGGCTGATCGAGCATGGCGATGAACATGGTCGGCACGCCGTAGAGCGCCGTGGCCTTTTCTTCCGCCACTGTCGTCAGGGTCAGCAGCGGATCGAACGCGTCGTTGGGGTAAATCATGGTGCTGCCGTGGGTGATGCAACCGAGGTTGCCCATGACCATGCCGAAGCAGTGATACAGCGGCACCGGAATCACCAGTCGATCGCTGGCCGTCAAGCCGAGGCTTTCGCCGACCATGTAACCGTTGTTGAGAATATTGTAGTGACTGAGGGTCGCGCCTTTCGGGAAGCCCGTGGTGCCGGAGGTGTATTGGATGTTCACCGGCTGGTCGAAATGCAAACTGTCCTGACGCGCGTGCAATTGCTCTGTCGACACACTGCTCGCCAGATCGGCCAGTTGCGACCACGGCAGGAAGCCCGATGGCGGCTGTGCGTCCAGACTGATGAGACCGCGCAACTCGGGCAGGCGCTCGCTGTGCAATTTTCCGATGGATTGCTCAGCCAGCTCCGGCACCAGGCCCTGGAGCATGCCGTGATAATTGGAGGTCTTGAACGAACCCGCGCAGACCAGCCATTGGCAGCCGGATTGCTTCAACACATATTCGAGTTCGGAGCTGCGATACGCCGGGTTGATGTTGACCAGGATCACGCCGATTTTCGCGCTGGCGAACTGGCTGATGCACCACTGCGCGCAGTTCGGTGCCCAGATGCCGAGCCTGTCACCGGCCTGCAACCCCAGCGCCAACAGAGCCTTGGCGTGCAGGTCGACGGCTTCAGCGAGCTGCTGCCAGGTGTAGCGCAACTGTTGGTGGCGCACGACCAGCGCCTCCCCGGTCGGATACTGCGCGACGGTCTGGTCGAACTTCTCGCCGATGGTCATCGCCAGCAAGGCTTTATCCTGGGATCCACGGGTGTAGCTGCGCTGCGGGTTTGCACTGGGTTGATCCATGACGACCCCTATTGTCTTTATTAGTGGGTTGATACAGAAAATGTGCCTCTACTCTCGCTCAAGTTGACGTTAACGTAAAGGGTGATTGACAGCCATTCGTCACAGACTTACGTTAACGTAAAGGTGAGAGCTGAATAACTGCCCTCCCCACCCTACAAAAAAGCCAAAAGGTGACCCATGAGCTACCCATCCCTGAACTTTGCCCTCGGTGAAACCATCGACATGCTGCGCGATCAGGTTCAGTCCTTTGTCGCCAAAGAGATCGCGCCGCGCGCGGCCCAGATCGACATCGACAACCTGTTCCCCGCCGACTTGTGGCGCAAATTTGGCGACATGGGCCTGCTGGGCATCACCGTGGCGGAAGAATACGGCGGCGCTGGCCTGGGCTATCTGGCCCACGTCGTGGCCATGGAAGAAATCAGCCGTGGCTCAGCCTCGGTCGCCCTGTCCTACGGCGCCCACTCCAACCTGTGCGTGAACCAGATCAACCGCAACGGCAATCACGAACAGAAAACCAAGTACCTGCCAAAACTGATCAGCGGCGAGCACATCGGCGCCCTGGCCATGAGTGAGCCGAATGCCGGATCCGACGTGGTGTCGATGAAATTGCGTGCCGATAAACGCGGCGATCACTACGTGCTCAACGGCAGCAAAACCTGGATCACCAACGGTCCGGACGCCAATACCTACGTGATCTACGCCAAGACCGACCTGGAAAAAGGCCCGCACGGCATCACTGCGTTTATCGTCGAACGTGACTGGAAAGGCTTCAGCCGCAGCAACAAGTTCGACAAGCTGGGCATGCGCGGCTCCAACACCTGCGAATTGTTCTTCGACGACGTCGAAGTACCGGAAGAAAACATCCTCGGCATCCTCAACGGCGGCGTGAAAGTGCTGATGAGCGGCCTCGACTACGAGCGCGTCGTGCTGTCCGGCGGCCCGACCGGGATCATGCAGGCTTGCATGGACCTGATCGTCCCGTACATCCACGACCGCAAGCAGTTCGGCCAGAGCATCGGCGAATTCCAGCTGATCCAGGGCAAGGTCGCCGACATGTACACCCAACTCAACGCCAGCCGCGCCTACCTGTATGCCGTGGCCCAGGCGTGCGAGCGCGGCGAAACCACCCGCAAGGACGCCGCTGGCGTGATCCTCTATAGCGCCGAACGCGCCACGCAAATGGCCCTCGACGCGATCCAGATTCTCGGTGGCAACGGCTACATCAACGAATTCCCGGCCGGACGTCTGCTGCGTGACGCCAAGCTGTATGAAATCGGTGCCGGCACCAGTGAAATCCGTCGCATGCTGATCGGTCGCGAACTGTTCAACGAGACGAAATGAATTTCGTCAGCTGCAAATGGCAAGTTTCAAGCTGCAAGAGAACAGCTTTGACTTGCCGCTTGTAACTTGCCGCTTACAGCTGCTTACGGAGTAAGCCATGATTCTGCATACCCAGCTCAACCCTCGTTCAGCGGAGTTCGCGGCCAACAGCGCGGCGATGCTCAAACAGGTCGACGCCCTGCACACCCTGCTCGCCCAAGTGCAGCAAGGTGGCGGCCCGAAGGCGCAAGAACGCCACACCTCGCGGGGCAAATTGCTGCCCCGTGAGCGGATCAATCGCCTGCTCGATCCAGGCTCGCCATTCCTCGAAATCAGCCAACTGGCGGCCTATGCGGTCTACGGCGAAGACGTTCCGGCCGCTGGCGTGATTGCCGGGATCGGCCGCGTGGAAGGCGTCGAGTGCATGATCGTCGCCAACGACGCTACGGTAAAAGGCGGCTCGTATTACCCGCTGACCGTGAAAAAACACCTGCGCGCCCAGACCATTGCCCAACAGAATCGCTTGCCGTGCATCTATCTGGTGGATTCCGGCGGCGCCAACCTGCCGCGTCAGGACGAGGTGTTTCCGGACCGCGAACACTTCGGCCGGATCTTCTTCAACCAGGCCAACATGAGCGCCATGGGCATCCCACAGATCGCGGTGGTGATGGGTTCGTGCACCGCCGGTGGCGCCTACGTGCCGGCCATGGCGGACGAAGCGATCATGGTGCGCCAGCAAGCAACGATTTTCCTCGCCGGCCCACCGCTGGTGAAAGCCGCGACCGGTGAAGTGGTCAGCGCCGAAGACCTCGGCGGAGCCGATGTGCACTGCAAGATTTCCGGGGTCGCCGATCACTATGCCGAAAGCGACGAACACGCCCTGGCCATTGCCCGACGCAGTGTTGCCAACCTCAACTGGCGCAAGCTCGGTGAACTGCAACAACGTACGCCCATCGCCCCGCTCTACAGCAGCGACGAGTTATACGGCGTGGTCTCGGCGGACGCCAAGCAACCGTTCGACGTGCGCGAAGTCATCTCGCGGCTGGTCGACGGTTCGGTGTTCGACGAATTCAAAGCGCTGTTCGGAACCACGCTGGTGTGCGGCTTTGCCCACCTGCACGGCTACCCGATCGCGATCCTCGCCAACAACGGCATCCTGTTCGCCGAAGCCGCGCAGAAAGGCGCGCACTTCATCGAGCTGGCCTGTCAGCGCGGCATTCCGTTGCTGTTCCTGCAAAACATCACCGGCTTCATGGTCGGCCAGAAATACGAGGCCGGCGGCATCGCCAAGCACGGCGCGAAACTGGTGACTGCCGTGGCGTGCGCCAAGGTGCCGAAATTCACCGTGATCATCGGCGGCAGTTTTGGTGCCGGCAACTACGGCATGTGCGGGCGTGCCTACGACCCGCGCTTCCTGTGGATGTGGCCGAACGCACGCATCGGCGTGATGGGCGCCGAGCAAGCGGCCGGCGTATTGGTGCAGGTCAAACGCGAGCAGGCCGAGCGCAGTGGCCAGGGTTTCAGCGCCGAACAGGAAGCCGAAATCAAACAACCGATCCTCGATCAATATGAAGAACAGGGCCACCCTTACTATTCCAGCGCACGGTTGTGGGACGACGGCGTCATCGACCCGGCGCAAACCCGCGACGTGCTGGCCCTGGCCTTGTCCGCGTCGTTGAACGCGCCAATCGAACCGAGCCGCTTCGGCGTGTTCCGGATGTGATCGGGAGAAAACCATGAGCGACTTCAACACCCTTGAGCTGCTGACCGACCCGCGGGGTTTCGCGACCCTGTGGCTCAGCCGCGAAGAAAAGAACAACGCCTTCAACGCCGAGATGATCCGTGAACTGATCCTCGCGCTAGACAAGGTTGCGACCGATGCCAGCCTGCGGTTCTTGCTGGTGCGGGGGCGCGGCAAGCATTTCAGTGCCGGCGCCGACCTGGCCTGGATGCAGCAATCGGCCGAGCTCGATTACCACACCAACCTCGACGACGCGCGGGAACTGGCGGAGTTGATGTACAACCTCGCCAAGCTGAAGATCCCGACATTGGCCGTGGTCCAAGGCGCGGCATTCGGCGGCGCACTGGGTCTGATCAGTTGCTGCGACATGGCAATCGGCACGGACGAGGCACAGTTTTGCCTGTCGGAAGTGCGCATCGGCCTGGCGCCGGCCGTCATCAGTCCGTTCGTGGTGCAAGCCATCGGCGAACGAGCCGCGCGCCGTTATGCGCTGACCGCCGAGCGCTTCGGCGGTCAACGGGCACGGGAAATCGGCCTGTTGTCGGAGAGCTTTCCGGCCGTCGAGCTGGAACAGAACGTCGAACAGTGGATCGACAACTTGCTGCTCAACAGCCCCGCCGCCATGCGGGTCAGCAAGGACCTGCTGCGTGAAGTCGGCAACGGCGCACTGACCCCGGCGCTGCGCCGCTATACCGAAAACGCCATCGCCAGAATCCGCGTCAGCCCCGAAGGTCAGGAAGGCTTGCGTGCCTTTCTGCAAAAGCGTCCGCCGAGTTGGCAAGCAACCACCACCAAGGAGCCGCGTTGATGAGCGCACCTGTCATTACTTCCCTGCTGGTGGCCAACCGCGGCGAGATTGCCTGCCGGGTGATGCGTACCGCCAAGGCCCTGGGCCTGACCACCGTGGCCGTGCACAGCGCCACCGACCGCGATGCCCGACACAGCCGCGAAGCGGATATCCGCGTCGACCTCGGTGGCAGCAAAGCCGCCGACAGTTACCTGCAAATCGACAAACTGATTGCTGCCGCCAAAGCCAGCGGCGCCCAGGCGATTCATCCGGGTTATGGCTTCTTGTCGGAGAACGCCGGGTTCGCCCGTGCGATTGAAGAAGCAGGCCTGATTTTCCTCGGCCCGCCAGCCTCCGCCATCGATGCGATGGGCAGCAAGTCCGCCGCCAAAGCCTTGATGGAAACCGCCGGTGTGCCGTTGGTGCCTGGCTACCACGGCGAAGCTCAGGATTTCGACACCTTCCGCGATGCTTGCGAACGCATCGGTTACCCGGTGTTGCTCAAAGCCACGGCCGGTGGCGGCGGCAAGGGCATGAAAGTCGTCGAGGACGTCAGCCAACTGGCCGAAGCCCTTGCCTCGGCCCAGCGTGAAGCTAAATCCTCGTTTGGCGATTCGCGGATGCTGGTCGAGAAATATTTGCTCAAACCGCGTCACGTGGAAATCCAGGTCTTCGCCGATCAGCATGGCAACTGTTTGTACCTCAATGAGCGAGACTGCTCGATCCAGCGTCGGCACCAGAAAGTCGTTGAAGAAGCACCCGCACCAGGCTTGAGCCCGGAGTTGCGTCGTGCGATGGGTGAAGCGGCGGTGCGTTCGGCACAGGCCATCGGTTATGTCGGTGCCGGCACCGTGGAGTTTTTGCTGGATTCGCGCGGCGAGTTTTTCTTCATGGAGATGAACACGCGCCTGCAGGTCGAGCACCCGGTCACCGAAGCCATCACCGGCCTCGACCTGGTGGCCTGGCAAATTCGCGTGGCACGCGGCGAACCGTTACCGATGACGCAAGAGCAGGTTCCGCTGATCGGACACGCCATCGAAGTTCGCCTGTATGCCGAAGACCCGGGCAACGATTTCCTGCCGGCGACCGGACGCCTGGAGCTGTACCGCGAATCTGCGCCAGGACCGGGACGTCGGGTCGACAGCGGTGTTGAAGAAGGCGACGAGGTGTCGCCGTTCTACGATCCGATGCTCGGCAAGCTGATTGCCTGGGGCGAGGACCGTGAGCAGGCGCGCTTGCGCTTGTTGAGCATGCTTGATGAGTTTGCCATCGGCGGGCTCAAGACCAACATCAACTTCCTGCGTCGGATCATCGCTCACCCGGCGTTCGCTGCGGCAGAGCTGGATACCGGGTTCATCCCGCGTTATCAGGAGCAATTGCTGCCGGCACCTGCGGATCTGGGCGACGAATTCTGGCAAGCCGCCGCTCAAGCGTTTGCCCAGAGCCTGCCGCGCTCTGTGCGCGCCGATGATGTGAGTTCGCCGTGGAGCATCAGCAACGGTCTGCGTGCCGGTCTGCCGCGAGAAATCACCTTGCATTTAACCTGCGAGGGCCAGGACCGGGCGCTGACACTGGGTAACGTTGATGCCCACACCGCACAACTCAAGGGCGAGCAACTGCTGACCGAGCATGACGGCGTACGCCGCCAGCATCGGGCAATCCGCCGGGGCGATGTGGTGTATTTGCAATGGAACGGGGAGTTGCGTCGTATCGAGTCCTACGACCCGATCAGCGCCGTCGAAGCCAGCCACAGCCATCAGGGCGGGCTGAGCGCGCCCATGAACGGCAGCATCGTGCGCGTGCTGGTAGAGGCCGGGCAAACCGTTGAAGCCGGGGCGCAACTGGTGGTGCTGGAAGCGATGAAGATGGAGCACAGCATTCGTGCGCCACACGCCGGGGTGATCAAGGCGCTGTATTGCCAGGAAGGCGAGATGGTCAGCGAAGGCAGTGCATTGGTCGAGCTGGAAGAAGCTTGAAATGAAGATCGGTCCTACGCTCTGCGAGGACCGATCTGATTAGAATCTGGCCGTTGCCTGAACCACCACGCCAAGGATTCTGCATTCCTCGGTGTACAGGGCTTTCGGATACGTCGGATTGAGCGGGACCAGATAACGCTGCCCGCCCTCTTCGATCAGCTTGCGAAAGGTCGCCTCGTCGCTGTCTGGCCATTGGGCGATGACCAGTTTTCCAGGTTCCGGCACGATGGCCGGGTCCACCAGAATCATCATGCCTTCGGCGATGCTGATGCCGGTGGGTGCAGTCATCGCGTCGCCGACCACCACCAGCCAGAACGCCTTGCCCTGCGCATGGTAATCCGTGAGTTCAAACCGTGGCTTGCCGTATTCCGGCAGCTCACCCTCATGCAATCGGGCAGGCTCTCGCCAGCCGCTGACCGGGTATCGGAAGTACGGGTTGTACTTGTGTGTCAGCGAGACCTCATCGTCCAGCAGGACCACAGGCTCGCGGATCACCATCGCCACTTCCAGAAATTCCATCCCGAGCGCCCGCAAGACACGGTTCATGTCTTCGATGCTCGGTTGACGGCGTTTATTCAGCCAATGACCCACGCCACCCTGGGACATCCCCAGGCGGTCGGCGAGTACTTCCTGAGTGACTTTGAGCTCACTCATCTTGGCTTTGACCAACTCAATCCATTTATCCATGTGCGGCACGATACGTGGGGTACTCCGACCAACAAAACACAAATTGTAGTATTTAAATTCCGGTCACAAATACAGATCGTACTAGGATTGATTCACGGATCTGAATCTTTCACGGAGCTTGCCATCGTCATGACCAACCCCAGCAACGACTTGTCGGACCTGCAAATCGACACCACCCTAACCTCCACCAAAGGCTATGCCGCAGCGCAGCGAGCGTTGGACTATTACTTGAAACCAGCTGTGTCAGAGGCGGCCGTCGAGGAGCGTTTCTTCGACGTGAAACCGGACATCAGCGCAGAAGAAGCACTGGTTCATGCCTCGGACCTGTTGCGATGCGCAGCGGCCACCGCGTACGAATCAGCCAACAACCTGAATGGCGCGAGCCGTGACCTGGCGTTTTCAACGGTGCACATGATCGACATGGCCAAGGCGATGATAGATCGGTCTCTGCAAGGCGCTCAGGCGCTATGAGACGGACTTGCCTGATCAGAGGCGGGAAAGAATTTTCCAATCGAGCAGATAAAATCATTTGACTTGCAAACGAGAATGATTATTATTGCATGCAGCTGGTCGCGAGATCAGTGGATGGTCAAGAGACCTTAGGTCGGTCTTCTGGACTATCTCCTCATCAGGCTAATCACGGTTTTTGACCCGGCTCTTTTGCCGGGTTTTTTTTTGCCCGTTATTTTGACGTTGGCTTCAGTTAAATGAAGACGTTACGTGCAGTAAATTCGAATGGGCGATTGATAGCGAAAGAACACACATCAGCGAAATAAGCCCGGTATCATTGACCGAAACTTATGAAAAATAGCACTTGAGAATCGATTACACAGTCTCTAAGCTGCGTCAGCGTCAAGGAAGACGCCCCCCCTTTTGCGCCCCACAATTTCCCCGGTATTTCCCTTCCCAGCGTGTAAAGTATCAGCCATAAATCATATTCAGGAATCGACTATGAGCGTGGCCAAATCTTCCTTCGACATCAGCGCCAACTTCGACAGTGGCAACATTGAAGTGCTGGACATCAGCAACCCGTTGCAAGCATTGCTGGCCATCAAGCCGGACACCCGCAGCCAACACTTCCAATGGTTTCACTTCAAGGCCAGCGGTCTGCACGTCGGTCAAGAGCACTGGTTTCGCCTGAACAATGCCAGCAAGTCTTCGTACAACAAGGCTTGGGATGGTTATCAGGCGGTAGCGTCCTACGACCACGTCAACTGGTTCCGCGTGCCGACCATCTTTGAAGGCGACTGCCTGCGTTTCAGCCTTGAAGCCACGGCCACCCACGCCTGGTTCGCTTACTTCGAACCTTACAGCCGAGGCCGTCACGACTGGCTGATCGAACAGGCGCTGACCAAGGCCGGCATGGAACTGCTGGCCACAGGCAAAAGCGTAGAAGGTCGAGACATTCAGTTATTGCGCAAAGGCACCGGCACCGAAGGTCGGCGCAAGATCTGGATGATCGCCCAGCAACACCCCGGCGAACACATGGCCGAATGGTTCATGGAGGGCGTGATCGAACGCCTGGAACGGCAAGACGATGCTGTGCTGAACAAACTCCTGGCCAGCGCCGATCTGTATCTGGTGCCGAACATGAACCCCGACGGCGCCTTCCACGGCCACCTGCGCACCAATGCGATGGGCCAGGACCTGAACCGTGCGTGGCAGAGCGCTAGCCCGGAAATCAGCCCGGAAGTGTGGTTTGTTCAGCAACAAATGGAAAAATACGGCGTCGATCTGTTCCTCGACATTCACGGCGACGAAGAAATCCCTTATGTGTTCACCGCTGGTTGTGAAGGCAACCCGGGCTATACGCCGCGGATTGAAAAACTCGAAGAGCATTTCCGCAATCACCTGAAACATCAGACCAAGGACTTCCAGACCAAGCACGGTTACACCCGTGACGAGCCGGGCAAAGCCAACATGACGCTGGCCTGCAACAGCGTCGGCCAGAAATTCGATTGCCTCTCGCTAACCCTGGAAATGCCTTTCAAGGACAACGATGACGCGCCAAATGCGCTCACCGGCTGGTCGGGCAAGCGCTCGAAGCAACTGGGCAAGGACGTACTGACGACCGTTGCCGAGATGGTCGACACCCTGCGCTGATCGACCTCGATGGCTGCATGCCGGGCATGCAGCCATGACTCACTCAGACGCGATCCTTTCCTCTCAACATGCTGTCCAGCACATCGTCGCGACGCACCCAGCCGTGAAACAACGCGGCCGCCAGATGCACCAGCACCGTCAGAAACAGCAGATATGCCAGATACCGGTGAGACTTGCGCAGAAACGCAAACACCTGCGCATTGGCGGGCAGGATCGACGGCAACTGGATCGAACTGCTCAGCATCACCGGGTCGCCGGCGGCTGAAATCATCGCCCAGCCCAGCAGCGGCAAAATCAGCATCAGGGCGTACAACAAGACATGCGAGGCCTTCGCCGCCAACACTTGCCAGCCTGGCAGGTCCGCCGGCAGCGGCGGTTGCTGCGTGGAGAAACGCACCACCAGCCGCACAATCACCAACAATAGAATCGCGACACCCAAAGGCTTGTGCAGATGGATCAGCCATTCATGTCGTTCGGACACCGAGGCCACCATGCCCGCACCGATAAACAGCATGGCAATGATCATCAACGCCATCAGCCAGTGCAGCAGTCGCGCCAAAGGAGCGAAATGATTCGGTTGAGCGCTCATTGTTGAGCCTCCTGTTTAGCGGCAGGCAACTGGTTGACTTCACTGGTACGACGCAAGTAGGAACTGGCGTAACCGGCTGAACGAGCTGCGAGCAGCGGGTCGTCGGACCCTTCTATACCGGCAGGCAGCACGAGCGGGTCGTAATTGATATCTCGGCACTCACCATTGAGTTGCGGCTGGGTGCTTTCCAGAACCAGGGTGCCGGCGTTCAGGACCTTGCGGCCATCGGGCCAGGCCTTGCTGGCGTCGTTGACCGGGTCCCCGGGGTTGGCCAGGGTGATGTTCAATTGCCAACGCAATGGGCCCGCGGCAATGCGCTGCACCAGGTCTTTCTCCAGAAAGTCGCCGCCCTCCGGCGCCGTTGCGCCGGCTGCATCCTTCGCCACCGGCACCATGCTCCAGCGCACCGCTTGCCGCTGTCCGGCGGCGTTCACCAGGTAAAACGCATTGACGCTGTTATAGGTTTCCGTCACGTAACTGGCTGACGGTTTGGCCGTCTTGATCCACGCCAGAAAGGGTGCGGCTTCCGGATGCGCACCGAAGAACGCCGGCACAGCGGCAGGATTGGGCTTGCCGGTGGCCGGATCGGGTGACTGCGCCTGCTGCAATTGGTAGAACGCTTCGGGCGTGCCCACCGGGAACACCGGCATGCTGTTCATCCCGGTGCGCCACTGCTGACCATTGGCCTGGGTGAAGCGCAGCGCCATGCTTCGAATCGGCACGCTGTTGTCCGGCGCGTAAGGATTGCCGGCCGGCAGCGCGAATCGCCCCACCACCGGGGTTCGGGCTTCATTGAACACCTGAGCACTCGAATAGCTGCGGGCCTCGCCACTGCTCTCGAAATGCCCGATCACGCACACGCCTTTGGAGTGGTTCCGTCGGAAGCCGGGGTGCACGCCATTGTTGGTTTCCAGCACATTGATCAGCTTTTTCGGCGTCAGGCGCTGTGGGTCGAGTGTGCCGTTGACGTAAGCAAATGCCCCGGCGATGGCGGCGACCACCACAGCAATGCCAGTCAGTCGCAACGTCAGGCTCGCGGCACTCAGCGGTGGCCGGGAGGGCCCGGTTGGCGGTGTTGAGCGATCAACCATGAAAAACTCCAGGGCCGTAGGCCGCAGGGGGAAGGAGCTATGAGACGAACGTCACGTAGGATTATTCCCTCTGAACTGTAGTTTCTTTCAAAGCAACGCGTGCGACGAATGCCCTAACCCCGTCAGACCTGGTTAAAACACGCCTCACGCTTATCCAGAAAAGCCTCCATGCCTTCTTTTTGCCCGGGAGTGGAAAACAATCCATGAAAGCTCCTTCGCTCGAACAACAAGCCTTCGCGCAACCCGAGTTCCAGCGCGCGATCAACGGCTTCGCGAGCGGCCACGGTGGCGCTTTTGGCGAACCCGGCGATGGTGTGCGCCGCCGCCATGGATTGTTCGAGCAGATCAGCTGCGTCTATCACTCTGGATACCAGCCCTGCCCGCTCAGCCTCATGGGCCGACATCGAGCGCCCCGTCAGGATCATGTCCATGGCTTTCGATTTACCGATCAGGCGCGTCAGGCGCTGGGTGCCGCCCATCCCGGGCATCACACCCAACTTGATTTCCGGTTGGCCAAATCGCGCGGTATCGGCAGCAAAGATCAAATCGCACATCATGGCTAACTCACAACCGCCGCCAAAGGCATAACCGGCGACAACCGCCAGCTTGGGCGTCCGTAAAGCAGCAAAGGCTTCCCACTCGGCAAAGAAGTCTTCATGGACCATGTCCAGGTAGGACTTTTCGCTCATCTCCTTGATGTCGGCGCCGGCCGCGAAAAAATCCGCCGTTCCGGTAATGACAAAACACCCCACCGACGGATCCCTGTCCAGGCGTTGCAGGTGGTCCAGCAGTTCGCGCATGACCTCGTAACTCAGTGCATTGCGCGCTTGCGGACGATTGAGACGAATCAGGACGACTCGATCATGACGTTCGATCAGTGTGTACATGGTGACCTCATTAAATAATGTCGAATACTTGGATGGCGGGCGCTCACGTACGCCTCAGGAGTCCCAGATAGCGCCGTAGGCCGCAATGCCCCGTCCTTCCATTTCCTCGACCACCCGCTGAGTCAGCGCCTGATTGGAAATGCAGATCACCGCCTCTGCTCCGAACGTTTGAACCGCGTCATAGGCCAGTTGCACCAGGTCAGGTTTGCCGAGCAGGTCGGTGTCCCAGATCAAGGCATCGGGCTCGGCCCGCAGGATTTCCTCGACCAGTTCGTTACCGTAGGTTTTTCGTGGACTGCGGGTCGACCAGATCAGACGTATCGGAACTTGTCTGGCCAGCAGATGGGGAAGCACCGGGCCGATGCCACTGCCGGTGGCGATGTACACCACCGATTTGAACAAGGTTTCGATGTGCGCAACGCCGGCGGTGGTGATGCCCTTGACCCAGACGTGGGTCGGCAGCTGTTCGATAAACTCGCCGGTCCAGTCTCCTGCTCGGGAAATAATCAGGCGGAAACCGGCCTCTCCCGGGGTGGGAATGTTGGCGAACGAGTGCCATTCCAGAAGCGGATTGAGACTGATGGCATTGGACGAACCTGCAAATGGCGTGACATGCCCGAACCGGGCAATCACTGCATGAGGTGAAGTTCTGATCAATTGCACCGGCACTTTGCGCAAACGCATCCACGGCAGGGCAATACTGAAGGTCAGCCCCACCAGCATCCAGAATGGCACCGACGCCACCAGCACTTCCGGCAACGGCGATTGCGGGTTCTGATCCTGGGCAAACAGCAGCGTCGAGACCCAGAACAGCACGAGCGCTGTCCAGCCACCGAAGCGGTGTGTGCGTTCGAACCCATTGTGAAAGCGCGCGCGAATCCGTGGATGAGCCATGATCGCCACCGCCAACAAAACGCCCAGCAGCCCGCCGTTCACCCACAGAAGCGCGGGTGAAACACCGCCCAGGCTCTCCATCCAATGCCAACTCAATGAGCCGAGTAACGCCACGAACCAACCAATGGCCGCCAACGCTGCGCCACTGTGCAGTCCACCGAAGTGATACACCTTGGCCAGCGAGCGACGAACCGCCAGCGGCCACGAGGTGGGAGCCCGGGTTGCCAGCCAGAACAGCAGATTGATGATGTATTGCTGGCGAATCAGAATGGCCATCGACAGGTTCGCCAATACCAGCCCGGCTAATGTTTCCAGTTCAACACCGGAGCGTGTCCACCATTGCCCGGCATTCAGCCCGTGCAGCAGCGCGGCACCATTGAGTCCCAGTACCAACGCCACAAGACGGTTGTAATGGGAAAACATCGGCAGCGTTCCAAGCCGTCGCCACAGTGCTCGCTTGGCGGGTAAACCGCGAGCGGCGCTCATGCGCTCACCACAGGGGCTGTGCTGGTGTCAGACCCGGCCTGATGCGCCAATGCCATGTCCAGCAGCAGTCGCTTGTCGACTTTGCCCCGTGATGTCAGCGGAATAACGTCCAGGGCGATGATCAACGAAGGTACGCAATAGTAGGCAAGCCGCTCCTCGCAGAGACGTCTGGCCTCATCGATATTCGTCGTCGCTGGACTGACAAAGGCCACCAGATGGCGATGGTCGAGTTTTAGCGTCACCGCCCGCTCGCAGGCGTCGCACGACTCCAGCACCGCGGAAACACTGTCGAGCTCAACGCGAAAGCCGCGCACCTTGACCTGATCATCGACGCGCCCCAAGTGCTCAAGATCGCCTTGTGCTGTCCAGCGTCCCAAGTCGCGCGTGCGAAACATCATACGGCCCTGACCGAGAAATGGATCGGGGCGATACCGTTCGGCAGTCAGTGCGGCATTGCCCAGATAGCCCGCCGTCACACAGACGCCGCCAGCCCACATTTCCCCTTGTTCCCCGACCGCACAGGGTTGACCGGCTTCATCGAGTACGTACACGGTATTGTTCGGCGTAGGTTTGCCAATGGTCAGTGCCTCTCCAACCCGATAGCACTGCATGGTATTGACGATGGTGGTCTCGGTCGGGCCGCAGGCATTGAAGAATGTGCAGAACGACGACCAGCGATCAGCCAGGGGTTGCGGGCATGGCTCCCCGGCAACCGCCACGACTTTGACCTGCTGGCAGCGCGCCGGATCGAGGGTGCCGAGAATCGATGGCGTGGCGATCAGCACATCGCATTGCTCGGCGGTCTGATCAATGTCCTTGCCACGGATCATCAATGTCGCGCCGTGGGCCAGGCAACCGAGCGTCTCCCAAGCGGCCATATCGAAAGCGATGTTCAGAATCTGCCCGACTTTCATCCCAGGCTTCATGCCGAGGTTGCCAGGTTCGGTCAGCAGGATATTGCAGACATTGCGGTGGGTGACCCGAACCCCGTTGGGCAATCCGGTGGTACCGGAAGTAAACAGAACGAAGCAAAGTTGATCCGGGGTCGACGACAGCGAACCGGCCACGTTCACTTCGTCTGAGAGGATTGACGGCAACCTCATGAACTCATCGAGGCAAATGCAGTGCTGCGTTGGCGTCAGGGGAAGCCGTGATTGAAGACTCGACAGCGTCAGCACCACACGTGAATCGGCAACCTGCATGATGTGGCGCAGTTGTGGCGCGGGTGTAATGCCCACATGCTGAGGGATGTAGGCCGCGCCCGCTTTCAATACGGCCAACATCCCCACCAGCATGGGGATCGAGCGCTCTACAAACAACGCAACGTGATCGCCTGGTTTGACACCTTGGCTGATCAACAACCCAGCCAGTCGATTGGCCTGCCTGTTCAACTCGTTGTAGGTAATGGTTTCCCCCTGCCAATGGGCAGCAATCGCTTGGGGGCTGGTCGCGGCTTGCGCTTCAATGGCGTGATGGATCAAGGAAAACGCTGGCGTAACCGTCGGCCCATGACCGAATGGCTGCCAGCGATCCTGATCAACAGGTGACATCAGCAAAGGGGTACAAGCCAATGCCGGCTTCAGTGTTTTTGCATGTTCTTGCATATCGAAAATCTCATCGGGCTCAATGTGAAAGCGCACATCCGGCGATGCTGTCGGGCCTGTTGATCAGGCTGGCCGAGTGCCGTTTGCGCTTGCTGTGAGGGTTGAGCCGCGACGCGTGATGCCATTACAGGGATGACAACCATCGGAGAAAAGTCCTACAGGAACTCACGATGGGATTTTCTTTTCCGGCAGAGGGAATAATCTGCTGTGACCGGCGTCTTCCTTGTCACTGCCGCCCTTCACAGACAGAGACACGCCCCTTTTCATGAACGAAATCGACGAACAGTTGCGCGAAATAATTCCAAGGCTTCGGCGCTTCGCCGTGTCGTTGACGCGCAACCCCAGCAGCGCTGACGATCTGGTGCAGTCGAGCCTGGAACGAGCCCTCTCGAGTTGGGGCGACAAGCGTCCCGAAGGCGACTTGCGCGCCTGGCTGTTTTCGATCCTTTATCGACAGTTTCTCGACGCCCACCGGCGCTCCCGGCGTTACGCGCGCATGCTCGAATTCTTCACTGGCCGTGACGATGCGCAGCCCTCAGTCGAACGCACCGTGATGGCCCAATCAACGCTGCAAGCCTTCGATCAACTCACCACCGAGCAGCGCGCGCTGTTGCTCTGGGTGTCGGTGGAAGGATTGAGTTATAAAGAGGTCGCTGTCATTCTCGACGTCCCCACCGGCACCGTGATGTCCCGCCTGTCCCGCGCCCGCCAGGCCTTGCGCCAACTCAGCGACGGCGAAATCACCAGCCCTTCTCTGCGGATACTCAAATGATCAGCATGCCCCCGAGCGAGCGTGACCTGCACGCCTACGTCGACCACCAACTCAACGACGCTGACCGGCGCCTGGTCGAGACTTACCTGGCCAGCAGCCCTGAAGTGGCCGCGCAAGTGCGCGCCTGGCAGCAGGACGCCCAACAACTGCGCGCGGCCATGAGCGGCGCCTTGCATCACACAGCCAACCCCGAACTCGACCCGGCGCTGATACGCCAGCGCCTCAAACGTCAGACACGCCGACATCTGGCCAGCGCTGCCGTGCTGTTGATCGCGGTTGGTGTGGGCGGATTGAGTGGGTGGCAGGCGCGGGAAATGACGCTGGTCAGCGCTTCGGCGCCGATGACCGATGCGATGCAAGCCTATCGCTTGATTGCCCAGCAAGGCATCCTGCCAGCGGACTATAAGGTCAGCGACGACGGTGACATGCAAGGTTGGCTCGACCGTTATTTCTCTCGAGCCAATCGCCTGCCGGATCTGTCGGACTCAGGTTTCAGACCGGTCAGTGGCCGGTTGCTCAGCACCGAGCAAGGGCCGGCGGCGATGGTTGTTTATGAGGATCAGAGCGGCCACAAGATCAGCTTCTACGTGCGTCCGCCCGGACCGAAGAACAACCTGCTGCCTCGGGGCAGTCGCAGCGATGGCGAATTGCAGGCCGAGTACTGGTCTGGCGCCGGTTACAACTACGCGATGGTCAGCCCGAGTAACCTGCCGGCGGCGCAGAGGCTCAAACAAACTGTCCAGTTCTGACTCCAGATACTGATCGTTCCCACGCTCCGCGTGGGAATGCAGCCCAGGACGCTCTGCGTCCCCCGCATTGGACGCGGAGCGTCCAGTGAGGCATTCCCACGCAGAGCGTGGGAACGATCAACTTGTCACCGTGTTCACCCCTGCCCAAACACCTGCGAAGGCCTGCGCAGCAGCGGATCAAACGGGTTGATTCGCGGCCCGATCAGCGCCGCTTCGCGCTTGAGCATCTCGACCACGGTCGGCAGACGATCCGGCCCCAATCGGTCACTGACCGTGGCCACACTCAACGCGGCCACCGCCCGCCCTTCGCGATCCAGAATCGGCACCGCCACCCCAGCCATGCCTTGCAGCACGCCCGTGTTACGCCCGGCGTAACCCAGCGTGCGCACATTTTCGACCTCCGAGCGCAGGAACACCTCGTCGTACAGGTGAAAATCCTTGAGCCGCGGCAAGTTGTAGTGAATCACCGTCTCGCGCTCCTCCTGCGGCAGAAACGCCAGGATCGCCAGGCTGCCCTGCCCCACACCCAGCGCCACCCGACCGCCGATATCGCCGGTAAACGTGCGAATCGGAAACGGTCCTTCGCTGCGGTCCAGGCAGATCGCATCAAAACCGCTGCGCGCCAGTAAAAACAACGAATCCCCCAAAGACGCCGACAGCCGCAGCAACGATGGGCGCACCAGTTCGCGCAGATTACCGGTGTTGCCGGCGCGGGCGGCCAAGGCAAAGAACTCCAGGCTCAGGCGATAGCGTTTGCTGCGCGCATCCTGCTCGACCATGCCCTCATCCATCAGGCTGCGCAGCAAACGGTGCGTCGTCGGTTGCGACAAACCGATGCGCTGCGCGAGCTGCGTCACTCGCTCCCCGCCCTCGACGGAGTCACCCAGGCTGCGCAGCACCGCAAACAATCTGGAGACAGCGCCGACACCGACTTCATTTTTGTTTTCATTCCGTTCATCGGAATCAGTCATGGAATTTCTCGACAATAAATTTACTCACTGAATGAAACTGAAAATAGTCATCGCTTCAGTGAAATAGGCCATTGAGCCATCCTAGTCTTCGTCCTACTCTGCGTCCAGACAGGGGCGATTCGAACAACAGCGGCAGCCGACTGAAGTCGAGCGCCAACGCACCCAGCAAGATCTTTTCGTATCTGCCCATACAAAAAAGCGCGCCTTCGGGCGACGCATAACAATCTCAGGTGGAGCGCAGTTATGGCTTTTGTGCAACTTGAAGGACTCGGCAAACGTTACGGCGAGATCGACGCCGTCGTCGCCACCAACCTCTCGGTCGAGAAAGGCGAGTTCGTCTCCCTGCTCGGCCCCTCCGGCTGTGGCAAAACCACCACCTTGCAGATGATCGCCGGCTTCGTCGAAGTCAGCAGCGGACGCATCATCCTGGACGGCCGCGACATCACCCATGCCAAACCCGCCAGCCGTGGCTTGGGGGTGGTGTTCCAGAGCTACGCGCTGTTCCCGCACATGACCGTCAAGGACAACGTCGCCTTCGGCCTGCGGATGCGCAAAGTGCCCACGGCCGAGTTGCAGCAGCGGGTGGATCGGGTATTGAAACTGGTGCGCCTGAACCAGCATGCCGAGCGTTACCCGCGCGAGCTTTCCGGCGGCCAGCGCCAGCGTGTGGCCCTGGCCCGAGCGCTGGTGATCGAGCCACCGGTGCTGCTGCTCGATGAGCCGCTGTCGAACCTCGACGCCAACCTGCGCGAAGAGATGCAATTCGAGATCCGCCGCATCCAACGTGAAGTCGGGATCACCACGCTGATGGTCACCCACGACCAGTCCGAAGCGTTGTCGATCAGCGACCGCGTGGTGGTGATGCAGGCCGGGCGCATCACCCAGATCGACGCGCCCTACACGCTGTATGAGCACCCGCGCACCGAGTTCATTTCCGGGTTCGTCGGCAAGGCCAATCTGCTGCCTGGCGAACGTGACGGCGCTGGCGTGGTTCAAGTGAACAGCGGCGGCGAACTGACCTTGAGTCTGCGCCCCGAAAAAATCGATTTGCGGGAAAAAGGCCAAGGCCGTTTGCAAGGCCACATCGTCAGCCGCTTCTTTCTCGGCAGCCAATGGTTGTATGGCGTTTCCACGCCCCTGGGCGAACTCAGCGTGGTGCGCCGCAACGATGGTTCGGCGCCCTTGAACGAAGGCACGGCCGTCGGGCTCGACTGGGATGCGACACTGCTGCGGGTGCTGACCGTCGACGAGGTGCCGGCATGAGCACGCTCGCCGCCATTCGCCAGGGACGCCAAGGCTATCTGTTGTCGGCACCAGCCCTGGCGTTGTACATCAGTCTGCTGGCCATCCCGCTGCTGTTGACGCTGGTGCTGTCATTCAACGTCTTCGACTACAGCTCGGGCATCAACGGCGACGCCTATACCTTGGGTCACTACAGCAGCTTGCTGGGCGATCCGTACTTCTACGAAATCTTCCTGCGCACGATGTGGATCAGCGCCCTGACCACCTTTCTTTGCGTGGTGATCGGCGTGCCCGAGGCCTACATCCTCAGCCGCATGGGCGCGCCGTGGCGCTCGATCTTCCTGATTCTGATCCTCACCCCGCTGCTGATTTCGGTGGTGGTGCGCGCCTTCGGCTGGAGTCTTTTGCTCGGTGCCGACGGCCTGGTCAACCAGACCTTGCAAGCGTTCGGCGGCTCACCGATGAAGCTGTTGTACACGCCGTTCGCGGTGGTGATTGCACTGGTTCACGTGATGCTGCCGTTCATGATCATTCCGGTCTGGACCTCGCTGCAGAAACTCGACCCCGCCGCGGAACAGGCCGCGATGTCGTTGGGCGCCAGCCACTTCACCGTGATGCGCCAGGTGGTGTTGCCGCAGATCATGCCCGGCGTGTTGTCCGGCACCTTGATCGTGTTCGGGCTGGCGGCCAGCTCGTTTGCC
This sequence comes from Pseudomonas sp. JAI111, assembly GCF_024809425.1. Lineage (NCBI taxonomy): Bacteria > Pseudomonadati > Pseudomonadota > Gammaproteobacteria > Pseudomonadales > Pseudomonadaceae > Pseudomonas > Pseudomonas sp. JAI111. The sequence continues at coordinate 277,584 of NZ_JANUCB010000009.1, forward strand.
ATTCCCGGCTTGCTGGGCGGGCGTCGAATCAAGATGGTCGCCACGCTGATCTACGACCAATACCTGTCGGAGCTCAACTGGCCGATGGGCGCTGCCATCGCTGTCGCGCTGTTGCTGCTCAACCTGCTGATCATGCTGTCGTGGAACCGGATGATCGAAGGCCGCTACAAGAAGTCATTGGGATAACTCATCATGTCCAAGAACGGTCCTTTCGCCCTGCTGTTCCATACCCTGGTGGTGCTGTTCATGCTGGCGCCACTGGTGGTGGTGTGCCTGGTGGCCTTCACCCCGGAAAATACCCTGAGCCTGCCGACCACCGAGTTTTCCTTGCGCTGGTTCCGTGCGGTGTTCGAGCGTGCCGACTTTATCGATGCGTTTTACAACAGCCTGATCCTGGCGTTCTGCGCCGCCAGCCTGGCGACGTTGATCGCGGTGCCGGCGGCATTGGCGATCACCCGCTTCGAGTTTCCCGGACGGGATTTTTTCAACGGGCTGTTCCTGTCACCGATCATCATTCCGCACCTGGTGCTGGGCGTTGCATTGCTGCGTTTGTTTGCACTGATGGGCGTCAACGGCAGTTTTGCCTGGCTGATCTTCGCCCATGTGCTGGTGATTACACCGTACGTGTTGCGCCTGGTGCTGGCCTCGGCCATCGGCCTGGACCGCAGCGCCGAACACGCCGCGCAATCGCTGGGTGCCGGACGCTTCACGCTGTTTCGGGAAATCACCTTGCCGATGATTCTGCCGGGGGTTGCCGGAGGCTGGCTGCTGGCGTTCATCAACAGTTTTGACGAGGTCACGCTGTCGATTTTCGTCACCTCGCCAGCCACGCAAACCCTGCCGGTGCGCATGTATGTGTACGCCACCGAATCCATCGATCCGATGATGGCGGCGGTGTCGGCCCTGGTGATTGCGCTGACTGCGCTGACCATGATTTTGCTTGATCGGGTCTACGGCCTGGATCGGGTTCTGGTGGGTAAACAATGAGGGCGCCATGGCTCTGCTGAAACGACTGGCCGAAGGCGACCGCCCGGCCGTGACCTTTACCCTCGACGGCCAACCGGCCAGCGGGTTGCTCGGTGACACACTGCTGACGGCGGTGCTGACCAGCAGCGAACACCTGCGCGGCAGCGATTTCAGCGCCCAGCCCCGGGCCGGTTTCTGCCTGATGGGCGCCTGTCAGGACTGCTGGGTTCGACTGGGCGATGGCCGACGCGTGCGCGCCTGCTCGACGCAGCTCGAACCCGGCCAGCACATCACCCGCGAACCGGGACGTACCTTATGAACAAACATTCCATCTGCAGAAACCGGATCCCCTGTGGGAGCGAGCCTGCTCGCGATAGCGGTCTGTCTGCCAGCGCATTCGTTGAATTTAACGCCCTCATCGCGAGCAGGCTCACTCCCACAAGGGGTCTGCGGCGGGCACAAAAATCAGCTGCCACCCCCATCAACTGTGGGAGCGAGCCTGCTCGCGATAGCGGTCTGTCTGCCAGCGCATTCGTTGAATTTAACGCCCTCATCGCGAGCAGGCTCACTCCCACAAGGGG
>NZ_JANUCB010000009.1:279228-295338 GCF_024809425.1 Pseudomonas sp. JAI111
GGTCTGCGGCGGGCACAAAAATCAGCTGCCACCCCCATCAACTGTGGGAGCAAGCCTGCTCGCGATAGCGGTCTGTCTGCCAGCGCATTCGTTGAATTTAACGCCCTCATCGCGAGCAAGCCCACTCCCACAGGGGGACTGCGGTGGACACAAAAACCGGTTGCAACTCCCCCTGGAGTTTGGTTGCGATCTCAGGGGAGCCAGGTATGAAGCCTGTAATCATTGTCGGTGCCGGGCCGGCCGGGATTCGTGCGGCGCAGACGTTGGTGGCGCATGGCGTTCGTCCGGTGTTGCTGGATGAAGCGGCGCGCGGTGGCGGGCAGATTTATCGGCGTCAGCCGGCGAACTTCAAGCGTTCAGCGGTCAAGCTGTACGGCTTTGAAGCGCGCAAGGCCAATGCGTTGCATCAGACAATCGATGCGCTGCGCGAACAACTGGATTATCGCCCCGAGACGCTGGTCTGGAACGCCGAAGCCGGCGCACTGGACACCGTGCATGAGACGCGGGCCACACGACTGGAATTCTCCCGTGTGATAGTCGCCACCGGTGCCACCGACCGGATTCTGCCGGTGCCAGGCTGGACCTTGCCGGGTGTCTACAGCCTCGGCGCGGCGCAGATCGCCCTGAAATTCCAGGGCTGCGCCATCGGTGAGCGCGTGGTGTTTGCCGGCAGCGGACCGTTGCTCTATCTGGTGGCGTATCAATACGCCAAAGCCGGCGCGAAAGTGCTCGCGGTGCTCGACAGCTCGCCGTTCAGCGCCCAGGCCCGCGCCCTCCCCGGCCTGCTGTCGCAACCGTCCACGCTGGCCAAAGGCATTTATTACCGCAGCTGGCTGACCGCCCACGGCATCCCGGTGCATCAAGCGGCAACCCTGAAACGCATCAATGGCGAACAACGCGTGCAATCGCTGGATTGGTCCAACGCCAACGGAGAACAATCGCTTGAGTGCGACGCCGTTGCCTTCGCCCACGGTCTGCGCAGTGAAACCCAACTCGCTGACTTGCTCGGCTGCCAATTCACCTGGAACCCGCTCAACCGCGCCTGGCTGCCGCAGCGTGACAGCACCGGTCGCAGCAGTGTCGCCGAGGTTTATCTGGCCGGTGACGGCGCCGGCATCATGGGCGCCGACGCCGCGGAAATGGCCGGTGAGCGCGCAGCGCTGGCACTGCTCGAAGACATCGGTTACCTGATCGCGCCACACCGTGGCGCGCAACTGGAGCAGGCACTGGGCCGCATCGAGACCTTTCGCCACGGCCTGGAACGCGCCTTCATGTTTCCCGAACACTGGGCCGCCGATACGCCTGACGAGGTGATGGTCTGCCGCTGCGAGGAAGTACGGGCCGCAGATATCCGCGAAGTGGTGCGCGAAGGCCATTGGGAGATCAACCGGGTCAAGGCGCATTGCCGCGTGGGCATGGGTCGCTGCCAGGGACGGATGTGCGGTGCCGCAGCGGCAGAAGTCATTGCCTGGGAAAGTGGGCGCCCGATCTCGCAGATCGGTCGATTGCGCGCTCAGGCACCGATCAAACCCCTGCCGTTCGGTCTGGAGATCGAGCCATGATCGAAGTCGATGCAATCATCATTGGCGGCGGCATAGTCGGTGCCTCGGCTGCGCTGTTTCTGAGCAAGGCCGGTCGCCGCGTGGCCCTTCTTGAGCGAGACTTTTGCGGCTCGCATTCCAGCGGCGTGAACTACGGCGGCGTGCGGCGCCAGGGGCGTCCGCTGTCGCAACTGCCGTTGTCGCAACAGGCCCACGCGCTGTGGGGACAGCTGCCGCAACTGATCGGCATCGACGGCGAATATCAGCGCAGCGGCCACCTGAAACTGGCCCGCAGTCATAACGATCTGCAGGCCTTGCAGGATTATGCCGCCAGCAGCCAGGGCTTCGGCCTCGATTTGCAGGTACTCGATCGCACTGAACTGCGCGCACGTTTTCCCTGGGTCGGCGACGTCGCCGTCGGCGCATCGTTTTGCCCAGACGACGGCCACGCCAACCCACGACTGGTGTCCCCGGCCTTCGCCCAGACCGCGCGGCGCCACGGTGCGCAGATCCATGAACAATGCCCGGTCACGGCGGTGGAACACGACGGCCAGCGCTTTCGTGTCAGCACGCAAACCGGCCTGGAATTGCACGCGCCCTGGCTGCTCAATTGCGCCGGTGCCTGGGCTGGCAGCCTGGCCGAACACTTCGGCGAAGCGGTGCCCATGCACGCCGGCCATCCGGCCATGCTGGTCACCGAACCGTTGCCGCTGGTGATGAACGCCAGCACCGGCGTCGAGGGTGGCGGCATCTACGCCCGTCAGGTCGCACGGGGCAATTGTGTGTTGGGCGGCGGCCAGGGTTTTGCCCTCGACGAGGCGCGCGCCCGACCCGGCCAACACGCCGTAATCGAGATCCTGCGCCAGGCCGTTGAGCTTTACCCGTTTCTGCAAGGCGCCCAGGCGATTCGCACCTGGAGCGGCACCGAAGGTTACCTGCCCGATCGCCAGCCGGTGATCGGCCATAGCAGCACCCGACCGGGTCTGTTGCACGCATTCGGCTTTGCCGGCGCGGGCTTCCAGATCGGTCCTGCGGTGGGCCAGGCGCTCACCGAGATCATCTGCAGCGGCGCCGCAAAGACGTCGCTGGATGCGTTTTCCATCACCCGGTTTCACTCCATCTCCGTAGCTTGATAGAGGAAGGTCGCGCCAATGAATAACGTCAAACGTAGTGCACTGCTCGGTTTCTCCTGTCTGACCGCCCTGCTCACGGTCACCCAGGCACAGGCCGAACCCACGCTTTATCTGGGCATGAACGGCGGGACCATGGAGCGGCTCTACGCCGACAAGGTGCTGCCGGTTTTCGAGAAAGCCAACAACGTCAAAGTGGTGATCGTGCCGGGGACTTCCGCCGATATCCTGGCCAAGGTCCAGGCCAGTAAAGGCAACCCACAGATGCACGTGATGTTCCTCGACGACGGCATCATGTACCGCGCCATCGCCATGGGCTTGTGCGACAAACTCCAGGACAGCGCGCCACTGGCGCAGATTCCGGCAAAAGGACGGATCAAGGATCAAGCCGTGGCGGTCAGCCTCGGGGTGACCGGGCTGGCGTACAACACGCGTCTGTTCAAGGAAAAAGGCTGGGCGGCGCCGACCTCGTGGATGGACATGGCCGATCCGCGCTTCAAGGACAAAGTGGTGTTCCAGTCGATGGCGTCTTCGACCTTCGGTTTGCACGGTTTCCTGATGTTCAACCGGATTCAGGGCGGCAGCGAAACCGACGTCGAGCCGGGCTTCAAGGCATGGCCGAACACCGTCGGGCGCAACGTGCTGGAATACATTCCGAGCTCGGCGAAGATTTCCGAAATGCTCCAGACCGACGAAGCCGCGCTGTTCCCGTTGACCCCGACCCAGGTCACCGCGCTCAAACTCAAAGGCATGCCGGTGGAATACGCGCAGCCTAAAGAAGGCGCCGTGGTGCTCAACGTGGCCGAGTGCGCCATCGCCAACAACACTCAACCGGAACTGGCGCAGAAGCTCGCCGCTTTCCTGCTGACACCCGAAGCACAAGCCGCCGCGCTTGAAGATGGCGACCAGATCCCGTCCAACCCCAATACCCCGACCACCGACAAGACCCGTGGTCAGGTCGAGGCAATGAAGCAGTATCTGACCACTGCGATTGCGATCGATTGGGACCAGGTCAACGAACAGCGTCCGGCGTGGAATGCGCGCTGGAATCGCAGCATCGAACGCTAGATCATCAGGCATGACGCCCTCTCTGCAGTAGCTGACCAACGCTGCTGCAGGAGTACGCGTCGCAGTGGTCGATTTATTCACCGTTTGGTTAAACTACGCCGCGGCAGCTCGAGGGAGTCTGCCTGACGACGACGAGGTAACCTCACAGTGGCCATTCGACCGCCCAACCATTCGCGACGCCCGCCACGCTGGCCGATGTTGCGCCGCCTGTTCGGCAAGGCGTTTGCTGCACCTGCCGGCAGCACCGCGACAGGTCAAGTGGTTCACGACTACTTCCGTCACCGCGCCCATACTCAGGGCTACACCCTCAGCCACAGTCAGCTACGGGTAATCGACTGCATGGCGCAGCACGCTTCGGCGCTGCTCGGCACCTCGGAAAAAACCCTTCCTGGCCTGTATTTGCATGGTGCGGTCGGTCGCGGCAAGAGCTGGCTGCTCGACGGCTTTTTCCAGGCCATCCCGATTGCCGGAAAACAGCGCCTGCACTTTCATGAGTTTTTTGCCCGCCTGCATCAAGGCATGTTCACCCATCGTGATCATCCCGATGCGCTGGACATCACCCTCGATACGCTGCTAAGCGACTGCCGCGTGCTGTGTTTCGACGAGTTCCATGTCCACGACATCGGCGATGCGATGCTCATCACGCGGCTGTTCAAGGCCCTGTTTCGTCGCGGCATCCTGCTGTTGGTGACCTCCAATTACCCGCCGGAAGGTTTGTTGCCCAACCCGCTCTACCATGCGCGGTTCAAACCGGTAATCGACTTGATCCATGCGCGCATGCAGGTCATGGAGGTCGGTGGGCCACACGACTACCGCAGCCAGATGAGAACCCACGCGCATCAGCTGTTTACCCAGGGCCGGTACGTCTGGCCGGGCTCGGTGGCGCAACGTCAGGCGCTGGACTTGCCCGAACGTGACACGTCACCCCTGCAGTTGCCGGTCGGCACCCGCCACCTCCCCGCGCGATATTGCAACGAACGCACCATCGGTTTTACCTTCGCCGACCTGTGCGAACACCCCACGGCGGTTATGGATTATCTGGAGTTGTGCCGGCGTTTCGACCACTGGATCATCGACGCCCTGCCCTCGCTTGCAGACTGCTCGATCGCAGCGCAGCAGCGTTTCATCAATTTGATCGACGTTTTGTACGATCAGGACAAACACCTGACGTTGCTTGGCCAGCAGTCGTTGTGCGAGAGCCTGGCCGGCGATGCCATAGACCTGGCGCGCACGCGCAGCCGGTTGGGACAGTTGGTGGAAGTGCGGGAGCCATAGTTTTTGTGCTGCCGCCCCCGGCCCCTTCGCGAGCAGGCTCGCTCACACCCCAGGTCGGCGCCAGCCAAAGCAACGCGGTCAACTGTGGGAGCGAGCCTGCTCGCGATAGCGGCCTCACAGGCCGAACGGATTTACCGGTATCATGCCGCCCGCGCCCTTTCCTCGATCAATAGCGAACCCGCCCATGGATACCCTCGCCCAACTGCGCGCCGGTCAACTGACAGGCATCACCCGTCTGGATCTGGCCTGCGGCCTGACTGAATTTCCACGAGAGATCTTCGACCTCGCCGAATCGCTGGAAGTGCTCAATCTCAGCGGCAACGCGTTGAGCAGCCTGCCCGACGATCTGCATCGCCTGACCCGTTTGCGTGTGCTGTTTTGTTCGGACAACCTGTTCACCGAACTGCCGGCCTGCATCGGTCAATGCGCCGCGCTGACGATGATCGGTTTCAAGGCCAATACGATTGAAAAGGTGCCCGCCGAAGCGCTGCCGCCGTTGCTGCGCTGGCTGATCCTGACCGATAACCACATCGGCGAACTGCCCGATGAGCTGGGCGATCGGCCATACCTGCAAAAACTCATGCTCGCCGGCAATCGCTTGCAGCGCCTGCCCGAGCGCTTGAGCCAGTGCCATCGACTCGAGCTGATTCGCATCGCCGCCAACCAGCTGACCGAACTTCCCGAGTGGCTACTGACCCTGCCAAGCCTGACCTGGCTGGCATATGCCGGTAATCCGCTGGAAACCGAAGCGGATGTCGCGGCGCTGGATGCCACGACGAGCATTGCATGGACCGAGTTGCGCCTGGAACAGCAACTGGGCGAAGGCGCATCAGGGGTGATTCATCGCGCCACCTGGACACGGCCAGGCCAAGCGGCCACCCCCGTCGCGGTGAAACTCTACAAAGGCGAAATGACCAGCGATGGCTCGCCACTGCACGAAATGAACGCCTGCATCACGGCCGGCCTTCATCCCAATCTGATCCGGGTCGAAGGTCGCATCGTTGATCATCCCGAGCAGCAAGCCGGGCTGGTGATGCAACTGATCGATCCGAGCTATCGCAACCTGGCTGCGCTGCCGAGCCTGGCATCCTGTACCCGTGACGTGTACACCGAAGACACCCGCTTCAGTGCCGACGTCGCGTTGCGCATGGCCCGCGGCATCGCCTCGGTGGCCGAGCATCTGCACGACCAGGGCATCACCCACGGCGATCTCTACGGCCACAATATTTTGTGGAACGAGCACGGGGATTGTCTGCTGGGGGACTTTGGCGCGGCGTCGTTCCATGCGACCTCCGACAGCCTGGAAAGCCGTGCGCTGCAACGGATCGAAGTGCGGGCATTCGGGGTGTTGCTGGGGGAATTGCTGGAGCGGATCGACTCAGGGCTGAGCGATGCAGAACGTGTCCGACTGGAAGCGTTGCAGCAGCGTTGCTGTCAGCCTGATGTGCTGGCGCGGCCCGGGTTCAGTGAGATTGTGGGATTACTTGATATCCAGTGACCGCTGCGCGGTCAATCGCGGGCTTACCCGCTCCCATAGGGGACTGTGTTGATCACAGAATAAGTGAACAACACAAAATCCCTGTGGGAGCGGGCTTGCCCGCGAAGACGGCCTGTCAGGCGACAAAACCGTCAACGCTGGAATGCTTAACCCGCCAGACCCACAAACATGTCCTGCACATCATCATGGTTATCGAGGCCTTCCAGGAACGCCTCGACTTCAGCCATCTGCTCGTCGCTCAAACCGCTGACCGGGTTTTTCGGCTGGTAGCCCAACTTGGCCGACAATACCGTGAAGCCTTGCTCTGGCAGGGCTTTCTGAACCGCGTCCAGGTCTGCAGGCTCAGTCAGGAACAGGGTCGTGCCCTCTTCTTCACCGGGCTCGAAATCCTGGGCACCGGCTTCGATCGCGGCCATTTCCGGATCGGCATCCGGGCTGTCCGGGGACGCTTCGATCATGCCCACATGGTTGAAATCCCACGACACCGAACCGGAAGCACCCAGTTGGCCCTTGCGGAACGCAACGCGGATTTCAGCCACGGTGCGGTTGATGTTGTCAGTCACGCATTCAACGATCAGCGGCACCTGATGCGGTGCGAAGCCTTCATACGTCACGCGATGGTATTGCACGGTTTCGCCCAACAGGCCCGCGCCTTTCTTGATCGCGCGATCCAGGGTTTCCTTGGGCATCGAGGCTTTTTTGGCCTGCTCGACCACCAGGCGCAGGTGAGCGTTGGTGGCAGTATCGGCACCGTTACGCGCAGCAATGGTGATTTCTTTCACCAGTTTGCCGAAGATCTTGCCCTTGGCGTTAGATGCCGCTTCTTTGTGTTTAACCTTCCACTGTGCGCCCATTACTCACTCTCTTGATCTGTGGCGCCGAGACATCTATTGGCCGACGCATGGCGCAAGTTTATACGGCCTAAAGAAGGCAATCGACCAAAAAAAATTCACCCGTTCATGCCCATGACGTATCGACATCTTCACCACTGCTTGTAGGGCAATTCCCAAAAGTCGATTTACGCTGACCATTCATGGCCGTGGTTTCGTACCCTCTGCGCCCATCTCCCATGGCAGAAGCGTGTTCGATGCACAACGACAAGGAAAGTCCCTACACCCTGGCACTCCTGAACGACGGTTTGAATGTGCAGGTGTCGCAGTTCAGTGGCCGTGAAAGCCTCAACCAGCCTTATCGTTTCGACATCGAAGTGATCGGTCTGACGCCGGCGATAAAACTCGAGCACTTGCTGCATCAGCCCGCGTTCCTGAGCCTGGGTGGTGAAACCGGCATTCACGGCCTGCTGCACAGTGCCCGGCGTGAACATCGTGGCCCGCACGGGATCGGCTACAACCTGGTGCTGGTACCGCGCCTTCAACACCTGGACGGACAACCTCATCGACGGGTGTTTCATCAGCTCAGCGTGCCCGACATCCTGCGTCAGCTGCTGGCAGAAAACGCGTTACCCGCCGACAGCTACCGCTTTGAACTGCCGAGCCCGCGCTACCCCGTCCGGCCATTCTGCATACAGTTCGAGGAGAGCGACCTGGCATTCCTGCAACGCCTCTGCGAGGAAGAAGGCATCCACTTTCACTTCGAACATCAGCGCGCCGACCATGTGCTGGTGCTGGCGGATGACAGCCTGAGCTTTCCCCAGGCGCCGCGGTTGATGCCGTTTCACGGCGAGACGGCCGACTCAGCTAACGGCCCGGTGATCCGCGAGTTGTTCCAGCGCCACACCTCGCCAACGCTGGGCGCTCACCCGGCCGCGCCATTCCTCGACCGTGCACAGGTCAGTCGCCGAATCCTCGAACGCCTGCGCTGCAAGCATCGGCAGATAGAGGGTCAAAGCAACCACCGTGATCTGCGCAGTGGGTGCATCGTGCAAGTGTCGGAACATCCGATAACGAACTTCAACGATCAATGGCTGCTGACCGACATTCAGCATCAGTGCCAGCAGCCGTCGATGCTCTCCGAGGCCGCACCCGACAGGGCCTGGCACTACAGCAATCAGTTCAGCGCCATTCCCTGGTCGACAGCGTTCCGGCCCGCGTTGACACGGACCCGCCCCGTCATTGCCGGTTTGCAACCGGCGCGCGTGCTGGGCCCGGTCGGGCAACCGGCGGTGCTGGATGATCAAGGACGGATACACGTTAGCTTATGGCCAACGCCGCAGGCCGATGAAACCGCCGGACTGTGGATACCCCTGGCCCTGGCAACGCCGGACGGGCAAATTGACCCGTCCAGGCTGCCACTCGCCGGCACCGAGGTGCTCATCAGCTTTCTCGACAGCGACCCGGACCGTCCGGTGCTGTGCGCCACCGCAGGCAATCCGCCAACGCCTCGAAGCGCTTACCCGCCACGCAGCGATGGCCGTTTGCTGCTTGATTGGCTGGTCAATCGATAAACGCGCTCATCCCTTGTCGGCCTTGCCCGCTGCCGCTGCGAATTTGGCCAGGCGCACGTCCAGATGCCGTGGCCGGCGTCCGTGATCCTCGGCGCGCTCCTTGCGGCGGATGGCGTTGCGCACCATCAGGGAGCCAAGGTATCGAATCGGCTCTGGCGGGAAATACCCCAAGGGGCCATTCACCAAGGGTGAAAGGGTCCAGACGTTGTCCAGCCCCTGAACCAGCGAGGACAGAATCTGCCCGCCCATATGGCACGGGCCGACGCCGCTGCCGGAATAACCGAAACCATAAAACACATTGCCGCAGGCACTCATCTGGCCGAAAAACGGCAAACCGGTGACCGAGCGATCCGAAGGACCGTTCCAGGTGGCCTCGACCTTGACCTGGGCGAACGCCGGGAAAAACTCGCTCAGGCTGTGCCGCAACAAACCGGCATAAGGCGACGGTTGATCGAACACCGGCAACATCCGCCCGCCGTACGCAAAGGTGTTGCCACCCTTGCCGAGCATGATTCGACCGTCCGGGGTGTTGTGGTAGTAGTGCACGAATATCCGCGAATCGAGCACCGTGACACCGCTGGTCAAACCGATGTCGTTGAGCAGATCGGGCCGCGGTTCGGTGATCAGCATGTCGCTGGAAACGATCGCCACGCTGCGTTCGAACTGGGGAAATGCACGGGCCATCCAGGCGTTCATGGCCAGCACCACACGGTCGGCGCGGATGGTGCCGCCGGGGGTTTTAACCCCGGCAGGCTTGCCCTCCTCCAGCCCGGTCATCGCGGTGTGCTCGTGAATTCGCACGCCCAGTTGCAAGGCGACCCGGCGCAGACCGCGCACCAGTTTGCCCGGCTGCACACTCGCGGCGGCGGGCGAAAACCAGCCTTCCAGGTGTTTGCTGGAGCCGGCCATGCGCTGCACGTCGGCGACCGGTCGTTGGGTAAAAGAGTTGATGCCGTTGCGCTCCAATGCGGCAATCACAGCATCGGTCGAACCGCATTGCGCGCGATTAGTCGCGGTGTAGAGCGTGCCATCGAGACGGTAGTCGGCATCGACGCCATACCGTTCGCAGAAGGCGCCGATCGCATAAATGCTGCGCTCCGACTCCTTGACCAGACGCACCGCCTCCTCGACGCCGAACAACCTTTCCAGCGTGAAAAACTTGGCTGACCACGACAGCGCGCAACCACCATTTCGACCGCTCGCGCCAGCACCGCAGATGTCTGCCTCGATCAGCAGCACATCCAGTTCGGGGTTCTGCTCCTTGAGCATGATTGCGGTCCATAACCCGGTGTAACCACCGCCGACGATGCACACATCGGCGGGGGTGTCGCCCGACAAAGGTTCGCACGGCGCGCAGGTCTCGGCCTCCAGCGCCTGTTCCAGCCAGAAAGGTCTCATCGGTTGTTTTCCTCAGGTACGCAGGGGTTTGACAGGCATCGCCTGGTTGGGCACAAAGGCGCTGTCGGTACGCAGGCCAGCCGGACGGCTGTTCCAGTGCGGGATCAGGACCAGGGCGGAGAACATCGCGCAGCCGGCGAAGACAATGAACACCGTGACCGAGTCGAAATAGCCTGGCAGCAAGCCACCGAGAATCGCCCCGACCGAACCGCAACCGTTGACGAACCCGGCCGCCGTGGCGCCCGCCTTGGCTGTGCCGAAATCAATCGCCGCCGCGCCGCTGATCATCGAGTCCGGTCCGTACAGCGTCAGGCCCATGACGAACAGCAACGCCACCACCAGCATGACGCTGCCGGTGTGCAAGGCGCCCATGAACAGCGCCAAGGACACGGTCAGCGCCAACAAACTGAGCACGCAGGCCGGCATGCGTCGGGCGCCAAACAGTTTGTCCGACGCCAGACCCAGCAGGATCGGCCCCAACAGCCCGGCCAGTTCGAACGAGGTGGGAATGATCGCCGCACCGACCTTGCCCACCGACGGCATCTGCTCGAAAACAATCACCGGCCCCCACAGCAGAATCGCGTAGCGCGCCGGTTTCAACAGGAAGTACGCAAGGCCGAGAATCAGCACCGTGCGATTGCGCAGGATTTCCTTTAACGGCTCCAGAGCGCTGATCTTGCTCTGCGCATAGGATTCTTCAGCCGTGAGTTCCGGCTCCGGTTCCACCGCCGGCAAGCCGACGTCTTGCGGTTTGTTGCGTTGAAAAATAAAAAACAGCACGGCGACCAGCCCAACCACCGCCGCACTGGAAAAGAACGCCGCGTGCCAGGTGCCGATGAGCGTGTATGCCCACCAACCGGCAAACGGCGAGGCCACCAGCCCGCCAAAGGCGTAGCAGGAGCTCCATAGTCCAAGCACCCTGCCGCGCTGCTCGGCGGGGAAGAAACTGCCAATGTTCTTGCACAACCCCGACCATCCGGTCGACTGGGCCAGGCCCTGGATCAACATGCAGGTGGCAAAAATCGGTAACGTCGCGAAACTGCCCATCACCAGGGCGGCTGCCGCAGAAATCAGCAACCCGCCGAGAACCACAACCCGTGGACCAAAGCGGTCGGCGAGGATGCCCCAGGTGAATTGCCCGATGGCGTAGGCCGTCAGGTAGATGGCGTCGAGGTTGGCCATGGCCATTTTGTCGAGCATGAAGGTGGGGTCTTCGGCGATCCCCAATTTGGCCACGGAAAACGCTTTGCGAGTGAAATAGAAAGCGGCGTAGGCGAGCCAGGTGATCGCGAAGATCTGTACGCGCCAACGCTTGATGGTGCCGATGGGATTGTTCATTGTGGTTCTGACCTCAGGTGTGAGTGTGCCGGCAGAATTGGAAGAAAACGCCTGTGTTTTTTATTGTTAAGCACTTCGATATCGCCGCTTCCCTGAGGCGACACCGGTCAGATGAGCCTGTTGTTGCTCGCATAGGCTCATGGCCACCGAGGCTGTTCGACTGATCAGTCACCGGGGCTGAGGCCGATAAAAACAATTACTGATTAATAAGTGAAATCGATTTATCGTATTTCCAATATAAGCTCAGCTTGTTACTGGAGGTTTCGATGTCGGTTTCCCACGCCCAGCTCAAAGCCTTCCATGCCGTGGCCGTCCACGGAAGCTTCACCAAAGCCGCCGAGCGGCTTTTTCTCACGCAACCGGCAATTTCCGATCAGGTGCGCAAACTCGAAGAGCGCTTCGGTGTGTTGCTGTTCCATCGCAATAAACGCTCGGTGCGCCTGACCGACCTGGGCGAGCGTTTGCTGAGCATTACCCAGCGGTTGTTCGTGATCGAGGCCGAGGCGCAGGAGCTCTTGCATGACTCCCGGGCCTTGCAGACCGGCAGCCTGATTCTCGCGGTGGATGCACCGGTGCACGTGCTGCCGCAAATTGCGCGCTTCTGTGAGCGCTACCCCGGCATCAGCGTGAAGATCGAAACCGGCAACACCGATGAATCACTGTTTCGCCTGTTCAACTATCAGGCCGATCTAGCGCTGTTGGGCCGGGATGTCAGTGACGAACGATTGATTTCTCTACCGCTGCGCAACGATCCGATGGTGGCGTTCGTGTCGCGCAATCATCCATGGGCGGATCGCGAGTCGATCTGCCTCGCTGACCTGGACGACACGCCGCTGGTGCTGCGGGAAATCGGCTCGGTCACGCGTCAAACCCTGGAAGAGGAAATGGCCCGGGCCGGGTTTCGGATTCGTCCGGCGATTGAAGTTGAAGGGCGGGAAGCGGCGCGTGAGGCGGTGGTCGTGGGGATTGGCGTTGGCGTGGTCTCGGCTGCGGAGTTTGGCGCGGATTCACGGGTCTGCGCCTTGCCCATTACCGATTGCACCCGGCGCCTGACCGAGACACTGGTGTGCTTGCGCGAGCAGAGTTCGCGGCGGGTGGTGGCGACGTTTCTGGAGATGGTTCGCGAGAGTCTGGTGTAAACAGGTCCGGCCCCTTCGCGGGCAAGCCCGCTCCCACAGTTTTTGCGTCGTACACACCATCTGCGACCAGCACAAATCCCTGTGGGAGTGAGCCTGCTCGCGATGGCCGCGCCGCGGTCTATCTGACTGGCGCCAAATCAAAAAACGCCCGGATCAAACGCAAATCCCGCCGCCGCTCCATGCACCCGATCATGTGCCGGTTCACCAACCCCTCACCCACAATCGGCACCGCCACCACCCGCGGATCGTGGCTGACTTCCACTGACGACACCACGCCAACGCCCAACTCGGCCGCCACCGCCTCGGTCACCGCTTCGCGGCTGTCCAGCTCCAGCAACACCCGCGGATGGACCGACGCCGTCGCGCACGCCTGATCAAACGTGCGCCGGGTGATCGAACTCGGCTCACGCAACACCATGATCACCTGATCCAGCGCCTTGAGCTTCACGCTGCTTGCGGTTGCCCAGGGATGACTGTCGGGCACCAGCGCACAAATCCGTGATTCGCTCAATGCTTGCAGATGCAACCCATTGCGCGGCTCGACCTCGGTCAACACCGCCACGTCGGCATGCTCGGACAACAGCGCGGCCAAGGTTTCCTGAGCGTTGCCCAAGCGCAGGTTCACCGTGATCCCCGGATACCGCGCACGCAGACTGGCCAGCATTGGCATGACCATGTGCGGCCCATCCGCCGCGACCTCCAGGCGCCCGGTCAGCAACTGCCGGTTCGCTTCCAGCATCACCTGCGCCTCTTCGGCCAGTCCAAACATCGCCCGGGTGATCGCCGCCAGTTTGGTGCCCTCCTCCGTCAGCTCCACGCGCCGTGCGGTGCGGCGCAGCAGAGTGATTTGGTAGTGCTCTTCCAATGCTTTTATGTGCCCGGTCACCGCTGGCTGGCTGATGAACAGGCGCTCGGCCGCACGGGTGAAGCTGCCTTCGCGGGCCACGGCGTCGAAGGCGCGAAGCTGGAACAGGTTCATGAATAACTCTCACTGATGGCTGGCATAACAACAAACAATTTGATTGATAGCACGCCGAATTGCAATTTATGTCCCGTAGCTTCATCCCACAGAGAGCTTTTGCGAGGACACAAGAATGAGTATTGCCGAGCCAATCCTGCTCACCCCCGGCCCACTGACCACCGCCAGCCGCACCCGCCAGGCGATGATGGTCGACTGGGGTTCATGGGATGACCGCTTCAATCAACTGACCGCCAGCCTCTGCGAGCAATTGCTGGCAATCATCAACGGCGGCGACAGCCACCACTGCGTGCCGTTGCAAGGCAGCGGCACCTTCGCCGTCGAAGCGGCCATCGGCACCCTGGTGCCGCGTGACGGCAAAGTGCTGGTGCTGATCAATGGCGCCTACGGCAAACGCCTGGCGAAAATCTGCGAGGTGCTCGGCCGCTCGTTCAGCACCTTCGAAACCGCCGAAGACGAACCGACCACCGCCGCCGACGTCGACCGCCTGTTGCACGCCGACGCCAGCATTACCCACGTCGCACTGATCCACTGCGAAACCAGCACCGGTATCCTCAACCCGCTGCCGCAAATCGCCGACGTCATCGCGCAGCACGGCAAACGCCTGATCATCGATGCCATGAGCTCGTTTGGTGCCCTGCCGATTGACGCGCAGCAGGTGCCGTTCGACGCATTGATCGCCGCTTCGGGCAAGTGTCTGGAAGGTGTACCGGGAATGGGTTTCGTCTTCGCCCGCAAAGACGCATTGGCCAACGCGGCCGGCAACTCGCACTCATTGGCCATGGACCTTTTCGACCAGCACACCTACATGGCCAAGACCGGCCAATGGCGCTTCACCCCGCCGACCCACGTGGTCGCCGCGCTGCATGAAGCCCTGCTGCAATACAACGAAGAAGGCGGCTTGCCGGCGCGGCATCAGCGCTACGCCAACAACTGTCAGGTGCTACTGGAGGACATGGCCAAGCTGGGGCTGCGCAGTTTTCTGCCTGCTGAAATCCAGGCGCCGATCATCGTCACGTTCCATGCGCCGAAAGACCCGCGCTACCAGTTCAAGGAATTCTACGAACGCGTCAAGGCCAAGGGTTTCATCCTCTACCCCGGCAAATTGACCCAGGTCGAAACCTTCCGCGTCGGCTGCATCGGCCACGTCAACCAGGCCGAGATGCACGCGGCCGTGGCGGCGGTGGCTGAGGTGCTGCGCGAGATGGAAGTCCTCGAAATCTGAATCACACAACAATCCCTGTGGGAGCGAGCTTGCTCGCGATAGCGGTTTGACATTCACCATTGATGTCGACTGACAGGGCCGCATCGCGAGCAGGCTCACTCCCACAAAGAGCCGATTAGCCAGCTATTACAGGAATTTGATCACCATGAACTACACCAACCCAAGCAAACTCCAGGCCGCCATCCTCGACTGGGCCGGCACCGTGGTCGACTTCGGTTCGTTCGCGCCCACGCAGATTTTTGTCGAAGCGTTCGCCGAATTCGACGTCCAGGTCTCCATCGAAGAAGCGCGCGGGCCGATGGGCATGGGCAAGTGGGACCACATTCGCACCCTGTGCGATCAGCCGGAAGTCGCCGAGCGTTATCGCAAAGTGTTCGGACGCACGCCGACCGACGATGATGTCACCGCCATCTACCAACGCTTCATGCCGCTGCAAATCGAGAAAATCGCCGAGCACTCGGCATTGATTCCCGGCGCGCTGGACACCATTGCCAAGTTGCGCGAACAAGGCATCAAGATTGGCTCCTGCTCCGGTTATCCAAAGCAGGTCATGGACAAAGTGGTCGAGCTGGCGGCCACCAATGGTTACGTGGCCGACCATGTGGTCGCCACCGACGAAGTCCCCAACGGTCGCCCGTGGCCGGCCCAGGCCCTGGCCAACGTCATTGCGCTGGGCATCGATGATGTCGGCGCCTGCGTGAAGATCGATGACACCGTGCCGGGCATCCTCGAAGGTCGTCGCGCCGGCATGTGGACCGTTGCGCTGATCTGCTCGGGCAATGCGCTGGGCCTGGACTATGAAGGCTATCGCGCCCTCGGCAGCGAGCAACTGGCCAGCGAGCGCAAGCGGATTCACGCGCTGTTCGAAGGTTCGCGGCCGCACTACATGATCGACACCATCACCGACTTGCCGCTGGTGATCGCCGACATCAACAAACGCCTGGCCAATGGCGAGATGCCACAAAGCAGCTAATGGCGCCGCCGGCATGAAAAAGCGCCAGTTCCCGAACGGAACTGGCGCTTTTTTTTGGTTCTTCACGGATTACCGGGAAAGACGCTCTTGATCTTCATGAAAAAGAACTCGCTGTCCCGGTAACCGTAAGCCATCCGCTTGA
>NZ_JANUCB010000010.1:0-131814 GCF_024809425.1 Pseudomonas sp. JAI111
TCAAGACAGCTTCCTCGGACAGGCCTTATACATAAATGCAACCGGGTAGCAGTGTTTGAAAAGCAGGTAGTCAGTGTGGGCGAGTCCATACATAAAGGCGGAACCAATAGAAGCCGTTACCGAAGAAACGGATATGCCCCCCGCCCAACCAGCAAGCAAGCAAGCAAACCAAACCAAACCCCACAACTTAAGAAGCCGACCCCACCACCCCTTGAGAAACACCCGTCGGCTGCAACTTGAACACATAAAACAACACCGTCAGCAGCACCAGAAACGCCGGTCCGACATACAACGCCACACGGGTATCCGGAAAGTACGCCATCAACCCCACCACCAACACCAAAAATGCCAGCGCCAGATACGAACTGACCGGGTACAACCACATACGGTATTTCAAACCGGCACGCTCACTGGCGCTCAGTCCTTTGCGGAACTTCAGCTGGGCCAGCAAAATCATCACCCAGGTCCAGATCGCGCCGAAAGTGGCAATCGCGGTCACCCAGACAAACACCTTCTCAGGCACCAGATAGTTGAGCAGCACACCCAGCAACAACGCCCCCATCGACAGCAGCAATGCGCGACGCGGCACGCCGTTGCTCGAAGTCTTGGCGAAACCGGCCGGGGCCTGGCCGTTCTGCGCCAGACTGTAGAGCATGCGCCCGGTGCTGAAGATGCCACCGTTGCAAGACGACAGCGCCGCAGTGATCACCACGAAGTTGATGATACCGGCAGCAGTCTTGATGCCCAGACGCTCGAAGGTCATCACGAACGGACTGCCCTGAGTGCCGATCTCGTTCCACGGGTAGATCGACAGAATCACGAACAACGCGCCGACGTAGAACAACAGAATCCGCCAGAACACCGAGCCGATCGCATTGGGAATGGTCTTCTGCGGGTTCTTCGCTTCACCGGCGGTCAGGCCGATCATCTCGACCCCGAGGTAGGCGAACATCACCATTTGCAAGGACATCAACACGCCTTGCACGCCGTTGGGCATGAAGCCGCCATGGGCCCAGAGATTGGAAATCCCCAAGGCCACGCCATCGTTACCGAAGCCGAAAGCAATCACGCCGATGCCGCCGATCACCATCGCAATGATGGTGACGATCTTGATCAAGGCGAACCAGAACTCGAACTCACCGAAGGCCTTGACCGCGATCAGGTTGATGGTGCCCATGCTGACCAACGCCGACAGCGCCCAGATCCAGCGCGGCACATCGGGGAACCAGACGCCCATGTACACCGCCACCGCGGTGATTTCCGCGACGCAGGTCACCAGCCACAGGAACCAGTAATTCCAGCCCGTCAGAAAGCCGGCCAACGGCCCAAGGTAGTCTTGAGCGTAACGGCTGAAGGAGCCCGCCACCGGATTGTGCACAGCCATTTCGCCGAGGGCGCGCATGATCACCAGGATCGCCAGACCGCCGATGATGTAAGACAGCATGATGGCCGGCCCGGCCATTTCGATGGCCTTGGCCGAACCGAGGAACAGGCCGACGCCGATACAGGCGCCCAGCGCCATCAAGCGAATATGCCGTTCGCCGAGTTCGCGTTTAAGCGGGCCGCCCTGAGCGGTCTCGCCGTGGGGCAGATGATTGCCAACTGGCATGGGGTACAACCTCGTCTTGTTATTGGATATGACCACCGAGTGTCGAAGCGCTGACCGGTAAGCCAGTGCTTGTGAAAAACCGGGCCTGCTTCGTGGGCAGAACCGTCCTGTAGGACAAAACCTCCAGGATCAGCGGGGCGTGCAGTATAAAAAGCTTAAGGCAGGAGTTTTCACTCTATAAACCACAACATTCAGCCAGAACTCTTGGCAAAAGCGCGGTTTGCGGAGGGGCATTACCTGGATTTTCCGCGTTTGCTCGCGACTGAAACGGCGTCGAGTATTGCACAACAATGGTGCATCGTCATGCCAACGCCCAAAGCAATGCTTGCTACCGGATGGCTCTATCTCAAGCCTTTCGAACAAGAACACTCCTTCCGCCTTACCTGCAGGAGCCATGTAGGAGCTGTCGAGTAAAACGAGGCTGCGATCTTTTGATCTTGTTTTGTAAAAATCAAAGTCAAAAGATCGCAGCCTCGTTTCACTCGACAGCTCCTACCGGGATGCATGCTGGATCCAGAAAAAATCACGCCATCGCGGCCCACAATTTTTTCACCATCGCCAACCACCGTCTAAGCTTCAGACAAGTCCGATCAATCTGCGTGAATGGATCAATCGACTATGGGCGCTTTGTGGCAAACCGATACGAGTGAAACTGTGGTCCCGACTGAGCGTGTGGATGAAGCGCCTATACCTGAAAAACCGCCTCGCAGTCGCATCAAACACGGCTGGGGTGCGTTCTGGTTGCTGCTGTTGATTATCCTGTTGGTGCTGGGCCTCGCCGCCGCCAAGGAAATGCGCACGTCCAGTTTTCAATCCCGGGAGGTCAGCAAATTTGCCGCGTCCCTGAGCTACGACTTGCAACCCGGTCCGAGCAATGCCATTCACTATCCCGGCGCGGGTCCTTTCGACCTGCGTCTGGGCTACAGTTCTCTGGGTGAATTCCTGCCACGCTTGATCAAACGCAACTACGTCGTGGCGTCACAAACCCGCTTCTCGCAAAAACTGATGGACTACACCGACAGGGGTTTTTTCGTACCCTACGCGGAGAAAATACAGGCAGGTCTGTCGATTACCGATTGCCGTGCGGAACCGCTCTACCAGTACAAATACCCACAACAGCTGTATTCGAGCTTTGAGGCCATCCCGCCCGTGGTGGTCAACAGCCTGTTGTTTATTGAAAACCGCTTTTTGCTCGACCCTCGCCAGCCAATGGCCAACCCGGCGGTGGACTGGCCGCGATTCGGCATGGCGATCTGGTCTCAGATCGCCAAACTGATCCACCTGCCGGGGCAGTCGGCGGGCGGCAGTACGCTGGCGACGCAGCTTGAGAAATACCGGCACTCGCCCGATGGCCTGACGGTATCAGGCGCTGAAAAGATCCGGCAGATGATTTCCGCCACGGTGCGGGCTTATCAATCCGGCCCCGAAACCCTGCAAGTCCGGCAAAATGTGGTTCGCGACTACCTCAACAGCGTGCCGCTGTCGGCGGTACCGGGCCACGGTGAAGTGCACGGCATGGCCGAAGGCTTGCGCGTCTGGTACGGCGCCGATTTCAACGCGGCCAACGAACGGCTGAACAGCAACGCCACCGATCCCAAGACCATGGCCGAAAAAGGCCTGGCACTGCGCGAGATGCTGTCGTTGATGATCGCTCAGCGTCGCCCTTCCCATTACCTGACCAAGGGTCGTGATGAACTGGCTGACCTCACTGACAGCCACATTCGTCTGCTGGCACAGAACGGCGTGATCGATGCGCAGTTCGCCGCCGCCGCGCTGGCCAGTAAAGTGACGTATCGCGACTGGCAAACCCAGCCCACCATCCAGCCCATCGAAACCAACAAAGGCATCAGCGTGGCACGCAGCCGCCTGGGCGGGTTGCTCAACCGTCCGCTGTACGACCTCGACCGCCTCGACTTGTCCGCCACCAGCACCTTGCAAGGCGACCTGCAATCGAAGGCCACCGAATACCTCAAGCACCTGGCGGACCCGGCGTTTGCTACGCAGATCGGCTTGATGGGTGAACGCTTGCTCACCCCCACCAGCACCACCCAGGTGCGCTACAGCTTCACGCTGTTCGAATTGACACCGGACGGCGCCCGGGTGCGCGTGCAGACCGACAGCACCGATCAGCCGTTCGATATCAACGAAGGCAGCAAGCTGGAGCTGGGCTCCACCGCGAAAATGCGCGTGCTCACCACCTACCTGCAAATCATGGCCGAGCTGCACGACAAATACGCCGGCATGACGGTTCCGGAATTGAAGAAAGTCAACGTCCCGGAACAGGATCGCCTGAGCCGCTGGGCCGTCGATTACCTGATCCAGAACAAGGATCGCAACCTGCCGGCCATGCTCGGCGCCGCACTGGATCGCAAATACTCGGCCAGCCCCGGCGAAGCGTTTTTCACCGGTGGCGGACTGCACGTGTTCCATAACTTCCGCAAGGAAGACAACGGCCGCATGCCGACCCTGCGCGATGCCCTGCGCGAATCGATCAACCTGCCGTTCATTCGGTTGATGCGTGATCTGGTGCGCTATGCCACCTACTCTGGGCCTAACAACAGCGCCGAATTGCTCGGGGACGACCGCGACCCTCGGCGTCAGGAATACCTGGCCGATTTCGCCGACCGCGAAGGCACATCGTTCCTGCTGAAGTTCTGGAAGAAGTACAAGAACAAGGACACCCAGGCACGACTCGACACCTTCCTCGACAGCATGCGCCCGACTCCGATTCGGATGGCGGCGGTGCACCGTTATCTGCTGCCGCAAGCCAGTCAGGAAAGCTTCAACACCTTCGTGCGCTCGCACCTCAAAGGCGCCAAGCTCACTGAAAAACTCACCGACGAGCGCCTGCAACGCCTGTACGAAAATTACAGCCCCGGCGCCTATGACCTGCCGGATCAGGGCTTTATCGCCAAGGTTCACCCGCTGGACCTGTGGCTGATGGGCTATCTGTTGAACAACCCGGATGCCAAGTGGAGCCAGATCGTCAAAGCCAGCCAGTTCGAACGCCAGGAAGTGTATAGCTGGCTGTTCAAGAGCCGTCACAAAGGCGCCCGCGACAGCCGCATTCGCACCATGCTGGAGATCGAGGCGTTTCTCGACATTCATCAACGCTGGCAGAAAGTCGGCTATCCGTTCGATCACCTCGTGCCATCGCTGGCTACCGCCATCGGCAGCTCCGGCGACCGTCCCGCAGCGCTGGGCGAGCTGATCGGCACCATCCTCAACGATGGCGTGCGCATGCCGACGCTGCGTATCGACACCCTGCACTTCGCCGCCAACACACCGTATGAAACCAAGCTGATCAACGACCCGGATGTCGGCAAACGGGTAATGCCTTCCGAAGTGGCGGCTGCGATGCGTGAAGCCTTGTCGCAAGTGGTGGACGCCGGTACAGCCAAACGTGTTTCCGGCAGTTTCGTGAGCCCCGATGGCAAACCACTGGCCATGGGCGGCAAGACCGGGACCGGCGATAACCGCATTGAAGCCATTGGTTCGGGCGGGCGGATTCTCAGTTCGAAGTCGATCAACCGCACGGCGACCTTCGTGTTCTACATCGGCGACAACCATTTCGGCACCCTGACAGCCTTTGTTCCCGGGCGCTCCGCCGAAGCCTTTAAATTCACCTCGGCGTTGCCGGTACAAGTGCTCAAGGGCATGGCGCCGATCCTGACGCCGTATCTGCAACCAGGGAGTCACACAGGATGCCTGCCGGTTGAAGTTGCCCGGCGGTAATACGGGCGGTAATTAAATATTTTCGGCATTGATAATCTCAATGCGTCGACACGTATCCAGCTGTATTCAACAGCAGGAATTCAGACTTTTACTTTGAGCCTCGGACGTTAGGCTGATGCCTCTCTTCAACGCTCAAGGTTTAAAAAGATGCCTGAAATACAAGGAAGTATATTCAACGGCCCCTTGCAGGGGGCCGACGATACCAAAGGCCGCCATTACCCCTTAATAAAGAACCTGATCCACCCCACTTTCACCAGCGCGTCATTGCGAAGGGCCCGAGAGCTGAGCCTCACTCAGAAGGCAAACGGGCAATGGATAAAGGGCGCCAGCGACTTCGATCATGACCGCTTACAAGAAGCCAATCTCAAACTCTGGTCCACTCAAAACAGGGTGGATCGTTTTATCGATAAGTTACAAAACATCTATAAGTTCGCCGAGCCGTTACTCTCCGACGCATTAAGTAAACAGTACGGCGTCGAGGTGGACGTCAAGACCACGTATCTACACCTTTACTTGCCCAAGGAGCGCCCATGGTATGTGGTTGACCTCTCCGGCGGTGCGGTGACCCGCGCGGTTTCACTGCTGGATGCGGCGCTGCACAACTTCGCGCTGAACGAAACCTGCGAAGCCGATTCGGACTTCATCAGCCAGCCCGATGCACGCGGGCACTTCGACATTCAGCCCATCAAACAGAAAATGTCCATCGCACAGTTCCAGGCGTTATGCCGCGAACTGGACATCGGCGCGCGCTACTCCCGATACCTCAATGAACAGCTGCTGCCCAGTGACGGGCTGGCGCGGATTTTTTTGAAACGTAACGTCGTCGAGCACGAGAAAGCCGCGTTCAAAGCGGCAGCGCAACAGGCCGTGATGACCCATGACATCGACGCCGACGCTTGCGACCTGATCCTGAAAATGCTCGAGGGTCAGCGCAACCTCACCCGCAAGGGCCGGGTGATGCAATTCACTCAACTGTTCATGCAGGACAGCCTGCTGACCGGGATCGTGTTGATCACCCCGGACCTGGAACTTACCCGCGACGTCGTGCCGATTTTTGCCTACGTCCCGCAAGACCCCGAACACCCCCTCAAAGAATATCCGTCAACCGTCGCGTTCATGAATGAGCTGACGCGCCAGCTGCGTGACAACAAGGTCATCTCGTCGACCACCATGACTTATCGCCAATACTTCAGCCGGTTCGTCGACCAATCCGCGCGCGGGCACTTTTTCGGCGGATTGCAGCAACGCCTGTTCGAGGTCAAATGGCATCCCAAAGAACCGCTGGACCCACGTCCAAGCTGGCGTGAAGAGCCGGTCAGCAGCCCCAGTCTGCAGTTCAGCGCCGAACCGATCAGCGGTGACGTCTGGGAGCACCTCTATCAGCAGAAGCTGAACAAGATCCTCAATGATGCGCGGAATATCGCCGTGTCCACCGCCGATACCGATCGCAATGCCCGATGGGCCTGGTGGGAAAACTTCAAGAAAGTCGTCTCGGACATTTTCAACGTCGCGCTGCTGGTCTTCACGCCATTCGTTCCGGGGCTGGGTGAAGTGATGATGGCGTACACCGCCTACCAGATCACCACCGACGTGATCGAAGCCGTCGTGGACCTGACGCTCGGCCTGTGGATCGAGGCCACCGAACATATTGTCGGGGTTGTGACGGATGTCATTCAGTTGGCCGCCTTCGCCGCTGGAGCGCAGATCGGCCAGATCGCCCGCCTCAAACTCTCGCCGCTGATCGAAGGCATGAAACCAGTGGAACTGCCCAGTGGCCAGCAACGCCTGTGGCATCCCGACCTCACGCCCTACGAGCAGCCGAACGTCGAGTTGCCGGCCGACTCCGTGCCTGACGCATTGGGTTTGCATACCCATGGAAGTCAGAAAATTCTGCCGCTGGACAACAAACATTACGCCGTGCAAAAAGACCCGAAAACGGGCACCTACCGTGTCCGACATCCCCATCGCAGCGAGGCCTATTTACCCGAGCTGAAACACAACGGTCTGGGTGCCTGGACACATGAAGCGGAAAACCCGCGAGACTGGGACCACCCGACACTGATGCGGCGTCTCGGTGATCGCGTCGACGCTTTCAACGATGCGCAACTGGAGCAGATTCGCATTGCCAGCGGCACCGAGGCGGCGGCATTGCGCCAAATGTACGTCGACAACAGCGCACCGCCGCCGTTGCTCACCGACGGCCTTGATCGCGCAGACATCCAGCAGCAAACCGTGCAGGCAATTGATGACATTCGCTACGGAAGGCCAATCGATCCCGCTTCTTACTGGTTCGAACCGCTGGCGACCTACCTCGAGGGCTGGCCCTCGGACAAGGCCCTGAGGGTCTACGAAAACGCCGAACTGAGGGGCCGCTTTCGCACCTACGGTAATGACTCGGCAAGCGACGAACAGACGCTTGCCATCAGTCTGTCGCGTCTCATGCAGGGTGACCTGCCACAGCAGCTCGTCGAGTTCCTGAGCGAAGAAGAACTTCAAGCGGTGCTCGGCCCGGGTGTCGCCAGGGAAGAACAACTCCAGGCACTGCGCAATCAACTGGCTGACGAGGCAGACCGCCTGCAAACCGACATCTTCAATCAGCGCTATCAAGCCGCACAAGCGAGCACCAACCCGCAGGTCCAACGGCTGCGCGAGGTGGCTCCAGAGCTGCCGACCCGAGCGGCAACGGTACTGCTCAACAATGCCAGCGGCACCGAGCTCAAACGCATGACACAGGACAAACGCCTGCCACTGGACCTGAAAAACCAGGCGCGTGAAGCGGCCTTCGAAACCCGGGCCAACCACGCCTATGAAGGTTTCACCGATGAAGCGCGCTGGGTGCCGGAGACCGAGCGACTGGTGCTCAACGCACTCAGGATTCACACCGACACGTTCGGCGATTTGCGTATCGACGTTCGCCAGGGCACCGACATCGGGCCGCTGCGATGCAGCGTCGGAGCAGAAGACGCGTCGGTCATCCGGGTATTGATCAAGGACGCCGGGGCACGCTACGAAGTGTGGGACGCCGACGACCACAAACTGCATGACGCCGACGACTTTTACGAATCGGTACTCAACGCCCTACCGGATGGCAAACGCCGGCAACTGGGGTATCGACCCGGCCAGGGCGCCTTGTTCAGACAATGGGTGCTGGTCAAAACCCAAGCGCCCGCCGAGCGCCGGATCGCGCTGGCAGAGCCGCCGATTCGCCCTATCGGTGACCCGGACACCTTGTTGCTGTTGCGTGGCCCGGGCTTTTCCATACAAAGGGCCACCCTCGCGGAACGGGTTCAGGGCATTTACCCGCACTTGAACGAGCGCGAGATTAGCACCTTTGTCCGCTCGCTGGGCGAAGAACCTCAGGCGCGCAAGACCGTCGATAGGCTTGACCGCGAACTGTACGATCTTCAAGTCACGCTCAACAAATGGCGGTATCGCCAACCAGAAGCCTGGGGCCCGAATCATAGCGGGTTCATGAACGGTGGCGGGCTGCACATTTACGAGCGGCTCATCGCCTGTTTTCAAAGAAAATCGATGGCTTTTGGCGAACGCAGCGCCACACTCGAAGGCGGGTATGTGCTGGACCTGTCAACGGAGTTCAACACCCTTGATCTTGAACTGTGGTGGCGCGAACTGCCTGATCTCAAGTATTACCTCGACCAGGTCAGTACGCTGAATCTGGACCGCACCGGTTTTTCCACCAGCGCCACAGGGCTGTTGAAGGATTTCCCTAATCTTCGGCAACTAAGTGCCCGAGGCTCTGGATTGGAAAAACTGCCGGTAACGATTGGCAAAATGCACTTCCTTCGCACGCTGCGCTTGATGAACAACCGGATCCGGCTGACCCGCTCGGCCGTCGAGCAACTGCGCCATTTGACGCACATGGAAACGCTCAGGCTCGATGACAACCCACAGTTGGGTCTGCTGCCGAACGTCGAACGCATGCCGAAACTGAAGATTCTGAGTTTGAGCAACACCGGCGCAACTGCCTGGCCTGACGGCCTGTTCGCAAGGCATCGCCCGCGAGGGTTTTATCTGGACCTGATGCAAAACCCGTTGCGCGACATCCCCTCGGTCGTTCCCGGCTCGGACGCCGCGCGCCTCGTGGCACGCACGCGACTGTTTCCGACCGATCTTTCGGATACCAACCAGATTGTCTATACGGACTACCGGATGTCAGTCGGCATCAGCCCGGATAATCTGTACTCGGCTATCGCCGATCGTGCGATCGATCAGTGGCCTATGTCCGACGATTCCCAGTGGTGGAGCCACAAGTCTGCGGGCCTGGGAATCTTCAGGGTGGAAGCCTGGCATGACCTGATGACCGAGCCACATTCGCGAGGGTTCTTCCGCTTGATCCAGAAGCAGACCGAGTCGGCGGATTACCGCGCCGATGGCGAGCGGCGCAAACAACTGAGTGATCGCGTATGGCGAATGATCGAGGCCATCGACCTGGACACGACATTGCGCAAAGAGTTGTTCGAGATGGCGACCGCACCGACCACCTGCGCCGACGCCGGTGCCCAGGTATTCAACAACATGGGCATCAAAGTCCTGGTCAGCGAGGCCTATGCCCAGTCGACATCGGCCGCGATTCTGGAAAGCAAGCTGGTGATCCTGGCCAAAGGCGCTGCGCGTCTCGAACGGGTGGATGACATCGCCCGGGCGGATTTCTCCAGCCGCAAAGGTAATCCCGATGAAGTCCAGGTGTTCCTCGCTTACGAGACCGGCCTTGCCCAGCGTCTCGGCTTACCCTGGCAATCGCAGACCATGCTCTATCGACCCATTGCCGGCGTGAGTGCCAAAACGCTCGATACGGCCTTCGATACCGTGATTTCGATGGAAGACGGCGACGGTTTGATCAATCACATGATCGAGCAGCCCTTCTGGGAAAAATACCTGCATGACACTTATCCCACGGAGTTCAGGCGCAATGCCCGAACGTATGAAATCAGAACCGATCAATTGGATGAATTGCGCGAGGCCCAGCGTTCCTGGGCGAATTCCAAAGGACAGGTGATTGCGCAAAGACAAGCGATCAAGAAGCGACTGCTGGACCTTGCCCATCAACTGAACGTCCAGGAAAACCGTGTGCTCACCGATGAAGAAATGACCGACGAGGTCTACGGCGGATTGCTGAACGACATCGGCTACGAGGAGAAACAGCTGAGCCGGCGGTTGACCCGACAGGCGCTGCTCAACGCCGGCTAACCGCCAGTGCCCTGAAGGCAAACAAACGCCTTCAGGGCATGCGGCGCTTATCCGATATCCGAATCCCAAACCACGGTGAAGTTTCCGGAGTATTTGGAGGCCTCGCCCGGCTTCAACATGTAGTTCACGTAATAAGGTGCAATCTCGAAATGCAGGATGCCCGGCGCACGATCCAGGTAAAAACCGGGTTTGAATTCTTGTGCATTCACGTGCCCGACATGCAATGGCCGACGCTTGACCGGTTGCCCGTTGGTATCCGTCAAGCCGTTCGGCAAGCTGATGCTGAGTTGCACCACCGCCGCGCGTTGCGAAACGGGGTCGCGAATCATGCAATCGAACAATCCCGGAATGTTGCACTCCAGATGCATCTTGAAGCGGCTCGATGACGAGATATTGAACGTCTGATCACGAAACAACCGGGTCGGTTTACGCCCCTGAGTCAGCCAGGACTGCCAGCCACCTTCCGGGACCAGCTCCACACGATCACCGCCAGGAGGTATATCCACTTTCAAGGTGTGTTCAACCGTCAGCGTGAAGTTGAGGTTGATCAAATCGTCGTCGGGCAACATGACATCACCCATATCAAAATCCTGCTGCGGCCCTACGGTGTAGTTCATGACGCCCCGGTAAGTGCCTGTCGACATTTTCAGCGGATCGGGTGTGACCAGCTCATATGAAAAACCGACATCCTGATAGGCAAATCCAAGCGTCTCGGGAATCGGTTGGAAAGCCCGTTTCGCACAGGTCCCCGCATTGGCCGGCACTCGCCAGAAAAACGCGTAGTAATAGGTAGTCCCGTAACCCACGCCGCCATAATTGCACGGTGCAGGCGCATTGACCCAAGAGGCGTCCCAAACGCCGACAGGAAGCGCTTCCTTGATGGTGTATGACGCCCCTATGCCGTTGACGCGCATTTTTAACGTCTCGGCTTTTCCGGTGCCGTCATGGATGACCGTGACTTCCTTCCAGTACGACGGTGTCCGGAACATCGCGCCTTGACGTTCGGCATGCCCAGGCAGGATAGGTGCGATGGACCTGAATCGAATCGGTAGAGCGATGCTGAAGATCCCATCGGCGCAATAAGCCGGATGATCCTTGCAATACCCCCCTTGCGGGGTCGTGTTCTTGAATTCGTTGTGCATGGGCTTTGCCGGGTCTGGCCGAAACACGGCCGTCAAATCCACAGACACCGCGCCTGCCGACGCAGTAAATCCCCCCGTCAATAACAGCGCACTCAACTGGCTCGTTATTCTGATTTTGTCCATGATTCATACAGTCCTTTTGGGTGCTTCTGTGCAAAGCCGATGGGTGCGCATCACGCTCCAGGCAACACCGCATTGAAAATCAGATTGACGCTGCCAAAGTAATTTCCAGGCTTGTAAACGCCGTCGACCGGTGGAAATGGCACGATCTCCAGCAGCAACCGTTTACCCGGCGCCGCTTCGCTCATCGGCAGCACTTCGCGGTTATTCAACTCACTCAACAGAACGCCGTTGAACAGCACTCGCAAGCCAATGTCATGGGCGTCAGTGCCGTTCGACAGATAAGGTCGCCCCTCAAGCTTTGCTTCAATCGAGCCGGCCTCATTTTTCACATCGAAGTACTTGCGCAGACTGCCCAGTGTCGACGCCGTGAGGTTCCACGGCAGGCGTTGTTCACGATGAATCCACCCAGGGTCGGAGGGGATCACGTAGAACGCCAGGGTTGGAATCGTCACGAACACGTCGAACGTGTGCCTTTCCCTGGCCGCATAGGACCACGAGCTTGCCAACAAGGCGGCAGCCAACATGGGCATGACAGTCAGTTTCTTGAACATGGTCACCACCCGGGGTCAGCCCTTCACGTCGATTTTTTTGCTGCTCTCACCTTCGACCAAGGTGAAGCGGTACTCGCGGCCGGCCTGCTTCTCGAACTGAAACGTGCGACCGGCCAGAATGTGATGCTTGGTCGTTGGCTGGCAGTCCTGCTCGTTCTTGATCGAGCAATCCTTGAACTCGTCGATCACCACCACCGTGTTGCCGTTGTTGCGGATCCGGTAGTTGCCCGACTCGTTCTCGATCGCGCTGTCGAAACGCGCGTCCTTGGGCCGCACGAAAAACACCGCGCCGTAACCTGCCAGCACGGTGACCCCGGCGGACAATGATTTTTTGTAGTCTTCGCGCTCTTCGCTGGAAACGGCGAACTCGTCTTCCTTCTCTGGAACCACCGGTATGAAACGCACCCGGAAGTAGCGTTCCCGCTCGCGCTCACCCATGTACAGCAACCGTGTGCCCTGCATGCCATTGGCCGGTACGATCAAGCGTGCGGGACTGGCCATCAAGCCATCCCGGGCACTGCCGTCAGCCTGGGTCTTGAGCGGCACTTCGCGCGAGGTGCCATCGGCTTCATAGAGGATTTCAAGGATGTTGACCTTGACGAAGGCCGTGCTGTCGCCGCCATTGAACACGCGCTTCAAGTAGGTACTTTTGTCGCCGTCCAGATAGTCGTAAACGGTCCCGATATTGATGCTCGGCGCGGCGTGCGCCAGTTGCGCGAAAAGATAAAAACCAAACAGTGCCAACAGGTGTTTCATCGTACTGAACCTCATTGAATTGAATGCTGCAAAGTGCGGCCCGCTAGATGTCTGAATCCCAGATCACCGTCACATTCCCGGAGTACTGGCGTTGTCGCTCGGGCCTTATCATTTGCGCGACTTCGTCGGGAGGAATCTCGAAGTGCAGCGTTCCCGGTCTTCGCTCCACATAGAAAGCCGGTTGAAATAATCCGGTGCCGCTGCCGTCACGCAGCAGGGGGCGCCGTTCGACAGCGAGGCCGTTGGCGTCATTCAAACCCCGAGGCAGGCTGACGCTGACGTTCAGGGGCACGATGTGACCGGACACCGGTTCGCGTAACGAGCAGGTCTTGCCGTCCTGGGTGTATTCACACTCCATATTCATCTTGAAGCGCGAACTGGCCGAGATATTGAAAGTCTGGTCGCGGAACAGGCGCGTGGGTCTGCGCCCCTGCTGCAACCAGGCTTGCCAGCCGCCTTGTGGCAACAGCTCGACCCGATTGCCACCGGGGGGTATCTCGACTTTGAGGGTGTGTTCGACGGTCAGGGTGAAGTCGAGTTGAATAGTGTTGTCCGAGGCCACGACGACATCGCCAAGATCGAAGTCGCCACCGGGGCCGATGGTGTAGACCTGCGTGCCCTGGTAGACGCCCGAGGACATCTTCAGCGGATCCGGCGTGCGCAATTCGTAGGTGAAATCCAGATACCGATAACTGAAACCGGGAATAAGAAATTTGGCCTGTTTGGGACACACCGCTTCTGTAGGGGTCAGCCAGAAAAATTCGAAGCCCGTGAAGCCGTGATGGCTAATAGGTCCGATTGCCACGCAGGGACTGGGCGCAAGTTGCCAATGATCGGTTGCCCACAACACCCGATGGGAAAAGAACAAATTCGACTCGCCCGTGATCTCCCTCACATCGTCGCTAAGCTGATAAACAGCGCCCATCCCTGCAATACGAACTTCCACTGTGGTCACTTCGCCCGTTTCACGGTTGGTGACCATCAATGAACGCCACGCGGCTGGCGTCTTGATCATCGCGCCCTGTCGTACGTCTGGATGGTTGGGCTGGATGGGGCCGATGGACTCAACACCTGCCATATGCGAGCGCAGACTGAAAATATTGTGAGCCTTACAGGTGGCTGATTGACTAATGCAGAATCCTTCATTACGCGTCGTATTCCTGAATTCGTTTTTCTGCGGATTGCTCGGATCCGGGTTGAAAGTGGCGGTGATCTGTTTAACCACCGCTCCCGCTTGCGACGGCGTGACAACCAGGCAGGCCGCAATGAAAAACGTTCTTGCCGTGCGCCATGGCACAGTCAATAAACTCATCATTTTGTGAACTCCAGACATTGATCGGCTTTCATCAACCGGCGCTCTGCGCAGCATCACCAACGTCCGCCAGCGTGTCCGGGCTGCAGCGCAAATCCCCGATCATCAACACATTGTTTTCAGTTCGCCCCTGGCTCGGGTCCAGCCGGAACTGACACAGCAACTGATTGCCGTGGCGCACTTCCAGGGTCGGTGAGCCGGCGTTCATTTCCATGGAGAAGAACCCGTCCACTTCACTCACCCCGCGACTGGCGTGGTTGATGATGTGGTGGCCCTTGAGCGGATTGCCCTGAGGGTCGATCAGGCGACCGAGCACGGTGAGGGTTTGCATCACGCGAATCTGCCGATAACCCACGCCGCCCTTGTTCAGGTGATAACTGGATCGGGACGGTTGAATGGTCGCGGCGGGGACGTCGGTGCCCTCGAAATCGAAACTGACCGAGCTGCTTTTGTAAGCCGTGATCGGTACAAAATTGCGCCCGGGTTTGAGCACCGCACTGCCACCGCTCAAATCGTCGGCACGCAAGGCGATACCGTCGATGTCCGATTCGACATCGATGATCATCCCGGCACCATTGCGGTGGTATTGACTGGTCACGACCATTTTTTTACCGCCGACGGCCACGGTGCTGTCCAGGTTCAAACCGCCAGTGAGGTCGTTGTTGAACGAGGAACGCTGGATAAACCCGTCGCCGCTGGCCACGCCCGATTGCATCGACGCCATCGCGTTCAAACCGATGCCGTAGGTGTCGCTGATGACCGTGGCCGAGACGTTTTGCAGCAGATGATCCTGCAAGTCTTTGCGGTAAGTGAGCGAGGCATTGTTATCGCGGCCACCGTCACGGGCGGTGCGCGTGCCGATGCTGCCGGAGATCTGCTCACCGGGGCCGCCCAACGCAATGTTCACACTCAAGTCGATGCCACGATTACGGTCGTCTCCCGAGCTCACGCTGCCCGGACGATCAAACAGCGACAGGCGCCAATTGGCATCACTGCCAAACAGCTGAGAACGTTGGGTCCATCCCAGATCCACGCCCGTGCCATTGGTGTTGCCTTCGCTGTGGGACACCCGGACATTAGCCGAACTCTTGCTGGTAATCCGGTGGTTTACCGATAACGACGAGTTACTGGTTTGCCCGATGAATACGTTGCGCTGCTGCACCCGCGTGCCGTCCGGCAGGGTGTCGTACAGCCGAGTGGTGTCGAGCCAGCT
Source organism: Pseudomonas sp. JAI111 (assembly GCF_024809425.1). NCBI lineage: Bacteria > Pseudomonadati > Pseudomonadota > Gammaproteobacteria > Pseudomonadales > Pseudomonadaceae > Pseudomonas > Pseudomonas sp. JAI111. The sequence continues at coordinate 15,650 of NZ_JANUCB010000010.1, forward strand.
GCGGTTATGGCTGGCGACGAGGCTGCCGCTGCCATAGGAATAGAGTCCCTGCACATCGAGGCCGGTGCCGTAGTCTTCGGTTTTGTAGACGTTGGCGAAAAGGCTGGCGCTGTTGACGATTGCCCAGTCAATCGACGTGCCGTATTGCAGCGACTCGCGCACCTGCCGCGCTGTCAGGCCGAGGATCACACGCGGGTGCCACAGGAAGTTGAAGGCGGCACCGGCGGTCATGTCGCCGTCGGCCTGCTCTTCCCAATTGCTGAGCAATTTGGATTCGCGACCGGCGAACAGGTTGTAGCGCCAGCGCTCGTCATGATTGCGCCAATTGTTCGGTTTGTAGACCAGCTCCAGGGTGCTGGAAGTGATCTGGCCGTCTTCGATCAGGCGCACTTCCACTTCATAAATTCCGCCGGGCAACGGACGCGTATCGAGGGTCTGCAACCCTGCCGGGACGGCCTGAGTGTTGATCAGCAAACCGTCGCGATATATCTCCACAGAACCCTGTCGATTGGCCGTGACATAGATCGGATAAACCGCCGGTTTCGGATTGTTGATCGCCAGGCTGTCGGAACTGCCATACATGACACCCAACGCGGTATCTGGGCTGGCGCCAAACGTACGCGGCTGACGGGTCAGGCCTTCAGAGTTGGGCGTGAAATAGCCCAGGCGCACAAAATTGCCCTGCAATTCACGCTGGGTGAACAGCTCATGTACCGCGTGATAGGTCTGGTTGTCGACACCGCCCAGGCGCGACAGCTGCATATTGACCGCTTGGGTCCAGTTGCCCAGGCTGCTGCTGGCTTCCAGACCGTAACGACCACCGAGGTCCTGGTTCTGGCCACCATTGAGGTTCAATTGGTTGCGCACGATCAAGCCAGTGCTGCCGCCTTCGGGCAGGTTGTAATACTCCTGCACCTGATCGCCACGTTCGGCGTTTTCCGTGAGGATCGACACCAGTGAGTTTTCGAGGCTGTAGTGCACGGCCAACAGTTGTTCGGGGCAGTTGGCCTGGCAGGCGCCCAGCGCCACGCCTTGTTTCAGATGGTTGGCCCAGATGTCGCGTTCGCTGGGTTTGATAGTGCTGTCGCTGACATCATTGAAGTCAACCAAGGTGATTCGATCATCGCGGGTCAACACGACCATCGCCTCACCGAGAAACTGTTGATCAAGTTCCACGCGCACCGCCAGCGGTACATCAAAGAAGTGCTCTTCGAAGTCGCTTGGTAAACCCTTGGCTTGCGCAAGCAAACTTCGAGGTGTGTGGCCGTTGTCCGCTGGCGCGGCCAGGGCGGTTGCACAAAAACATAGGGCAAGCACCGTCGCGATGGGAGTCATCGGGAACATGAACGAAATACTCTGAAGATAAATGCGTTGAAACCCGATCGACAGGCAGTGGACCCATCGACCGGTAAGTGCTAACGAATAAGGCTGAGCCTTAAGTCATCGCTGACTTAGATGCGCGGAACGGCATCGAAGATCACGACTGGATTGGCCGTGTAAAGACCTGTCTGTTTGCTCGTCGGCAGGCCCGCGGTAATTACCAGATCAGCTCGCATGCCCGCGTTTGATTCGGTATCGCCGACCACTTCTTGAGAAGCACCGGTCAAAGTTACGCCGTTGAAGACGTAGGTCAGCGGGATGAAGGTGTTGCCGTTGAACAGGGGTTTCGGACCACCTTCCACATAAGCATTGACCGAACCGTTAGTGTGGCGGATATCGTAAGCCGCACGCAGCGGGCTCAAGCTCTCAGTCAACACGTTGTAGGCCATTTTTTCATCTTTACCGAAGTTAGGATCCACCGGTTGGGCGTGGAATGCAAAGGTGGGGATATTAGCGCTGATGTTGATGGACGAGCGTATTTCTTCCGCAGCGAACGCCATCGAAGAGCTCAGGGCCAGGAGGGACATCGGAACGGCGATTGCAAGCTTCTTGAACATTATTAAGTACCTGTCAATTTCAAAGGATTGGGCCGAGAAAAGTCTTGAAACGCGAATACCACTCAACACGGAGATGGCGATTTCGCTTAACTTTCGACGCCAGAGAATGATCGTCAAATCCGTTGAGAAAGTAAGTACGTAACTTCCTAAGAACATGTAGTAACAACGACTTTCGAGCAGCAGGAAAAAAGTTGAAAAAACACTAACAGCACTTCTTTACCCTCAGAGAAATACTACACACAGTTCTAACTAAAAAAGCACACAGATATAAACTAACCCCGCCCCTGCAAGACCGGTACTACTTAACTACTGCCAGGCAATTAATGATAAGCAGACCCACTTACAATTAGTTCAATTACTCTAAAAAATCAATCGACTCATCATCCATTGCCCATGGTCTTTGAGCGCCGCCCAAGGGCGACCGTTGGTCCTGAACGCTTGCGCAAACCATAAGATATATCTTAAGTTGTATCTAAACACGACGAGAGAAGACGCAAAAATGAGAGACCATCATTCCCATCGAGACCACGGCGACGTCCGCGACGGCTTCGAAAAACGTCCTGGCCCCGGCCGCGAACGCGGCGGTCGTGGCCCACGCGTATTTGCCCCCGGCGACCTGAAACTGCTGCTGCTGGCGTTGATCGCCGAACAGCCCTGCCACGGCTATGACCTGATCCGCCAGATCGAAAGCATGTTCGACGGTGCCTACAGCCCCAGTCCCGGCGTGATCTACCCGACCCTGACTTTCCTTGAAGAAAGCGAAATGATCCTGGGCGATGCCGAGGGCGGCAAAAAGCGCTACAGCATCACCGACGCCGGTCGTCAGTCATTGACCGACCAGGCCATTGCGCTGGACGGCGTGCGGATGCGCATTGAAGTCAGCAAGCGCTCATTGCGTGGCCAGGATCGGCCCGCCGAGATCCACGAGGCTGTGCATAACTTGCGTCACGCCTTGCAAATGCACCACGGCCGCTGGAGCCCGGAAGAAATCCTGCGGGTGCGCGACCTGCTCAACAACACCGCCAAAGCCATCGTCGACGGCCCAGCCGTTCAACCCGTTCAGGAGAAAGCCGAATGACTGAAGTGATCGTGCAATCCATTCACCGTGTCATGCATGAAATCAAACGCCGTCGCCTGCAAGTATTGCGGGTGGTTGACCTGACGCCGCGGATGCGCCGGATTACGTTGGGCGGGCCGGAGCTGGCCGGCTTCGTCAGCCTCGGCACGGATGACCACGTCAAACTGATGTTTCCGCAAAACGCAGCGGAACAAGCGGCACTGGAAACCCTGGTGCTCGGTGCTGGCAAGGACAACGGCCCCCTGCCGGCAATGCGCGATTACACGCCACGTCGGTACGACCTCGACACGCTGGAACTGGACATCGACTTTGTGTTGCACGGTGACGGCCCTGCCTCGACCTGGGCCGAGCAGGCGCAACCCGGCCAGTTCCTGCACATCGGCGGGCCACGCGGCTCGATGATCGTGCCGGACATGTTCGACAGCTACCTGTTGATCGGCGATGAAACCGCCCTGCCCGCTATAGCCCGACGTCTCGAAGGCCTGGCGGCCAATCGGCGTGCGTTGGTGGTCATTGAAGTGGAAAACGGCGCCGAGCAGCAAAAACTCGACAGCCCGGCTCAGGTCAACGTGATCTGGGTCCTGCGCGAGGGCGGCAGGAACAACCTGTTGACCACCGTGAAGCAACTGCACATTCCTGGCGGCAGCCTGTATGCGTGGGTGGCCACCGAGACCAAAGTGTCGCGGCAGATCCGTCGGGTGCTGCTTGATGAGCACGGCCTGAACGAGCAATTCGTCAAGGCAGTCGGCTACTGGCGTGCGGATGACAGCGACGAGGAGTGATCGACTCCAGGGCGCCATCGCGAGCAAGCTCGCTCCCACAGAGGGCTCGGTTGTTCACAGATCATTTGCTCACAATCGATCCAATGTGGGAGCGAGCTTGCTCGCGATGGCGATGGCTCACCCACTAAAAATCCCGATCCTTTGCACGACGCCCAAGCCACCGATCCAAACCGATCAACCCAAGCGCAATCAGCACAAACCCCGCCAGCAACCCTGCGGCATTCAAAAACACCTGTGGATAACCCAGCTTGTCCACATCAATGAATGGATAGGGATAGACCGCCAACTCATGCCCACGCAGCAGTAAATAGGCGAAATACACCAATGGGTAAATCACCCACCGGCCGATATGCCGCACCCGCAACGTGCCCTTGGGCACACAGAACCCCCAATACGCCAGAAACAGCAGCGGCATGACGTCATGCATCAGCTCATCGGCCAGGAACTGCCAGCCTTCGGGATGCCACAGATGGCGCAGCAACAGGCTGTACGCCAGACCAACCACGGTAATGCTGACAGCTATCCCACTGCTCACCCACGGCTGCAAAAACCAGCGGCGCGCCGCCGATTCGCGGGACGTCCATTCGCAGGTCAGGACGGTCGCCACCAGCGTATTGGTCAGCACCGTGAAATAACTGAAAAAACTTAACAGCCCGCCCAGCAGACTGGCCGCCAAGGTCCAGCGCGAATAGAAAATCAGGTAGAGCTGGATGCTCAAACCTGCCCACCCGAGCACCGCCGCCACCGCCACACAACGACGCCTTGCGACAGCACCAGGCGCCAACAGCTTGACCATGTTCAGACCGGACGCTTGGTGCGCATCAACTTCACGTACAAGCGCTCGACCTTCTCCCGGGCCCACGGGGTTTTACGCAGGAACGTCAGGCTCGACTTGATGCTCGGGTCGCTCTTGAAGCAGCGGATATCGATGCGCTCGGCCAGCCCCGACCATTCATAGTGTTCAACCAGGGCGTTGAGGATTTGTTCCAGCGTCACGCCATGCAGCGGGTCGTTGTTCTGTTCGGTCATGCCGGGCCTTCGAGCGATGTCAGGTTGGGAAGCCGCGCACCTTAGCCGACGGTGTGGCTGGGTGGAAGCGCTCTGTGCGCTATCCCCTAAATGTAGGTGACCTTTACCGGATCGGCGCCGGACACTGTTACCAAATACGAAATAATTCATGTCACTAAAAGCGCTTTCTCTATTTGTAACAGGACATTATCCTTGCGCCCGTCAAGCTGAAACGCTTCCGCTGCCCCCCTTCACCCCTGCTGCGTTCAGTTCACCCCCTTAGAAAAAGACCCAGAACTTCTCCTTTATGCCTGATTTTCAAACTTCGCGAGACAGCGCTGTCCGTATCGCTGTTGCCAGCCGAAAAGCACTGAACCTGATCGGCGGCTTCACCGCGCTCGGCCTCGCCACTTACACCCAGGCCGCTCCAGCCTTTGATAGCGAATCACCCTGGATGCTCGGCGACTGGAATGGCACGCGCAGCGAACTCTCGGAAAAAGGCTACGACTTCAAAGTCGATTACACCGGCGAGATGGGCAGCAATCTGCACGGCGGCTACGACCATGACCGCACCGCACGCTACAGCGATCAATTCGGCCTCGGCACTCACCTGGACTTGCAGAAGATTCTGGGCTGGAACGCCGCTGAATTTCAGCTGACCGTCACCGAGCGCAACGGCAATAACATCAGCAATGACCGGATCAACGATCCCCGCGTCGGTGGTTTCACCTCGGCCCAGGAAGTCTGGGGCCGTGGGCAAACCTGGCGCCTGACGCAGATGTGGTATCAGCAGAAATTCTTCGATCAGAAGCTCGACATCAAAGTCGGTCGTTTCGGCGAAGGCGAAGACTTCAACAGCTTCCCCTGCGACTTCCAGAACCTGGCGTTCTGCGGCTCTCAGGTCGGCAACTGGGTCGGTGGCATCTGGTACAACTGGCCGGTCAGCCAGTGGGCGATGCGCGTCAAATATCACCTGACGCCAGAGCTGTACGCGCAAATCGGCGCGTACGAGCAGAACCCGTCGAACCTCGATCGCGGCAACGGCTTCAAACTCAGCGGCAGCGGCACCCAAGGCGCGATCCTGCCGGTGGAACTGGTGTGGTCGCCCAAGCTCAATGGCCTGCCGGGTGAATACCGCGCCGGTTATTACTACAGCAGCGCCAACGCCACCGATGTCTACAAGGACAGCAACGGCCAGCCCGCCGCGCTCAGCGGCGAGGCTTACCGCAGCGCATCGAGCAAACACGGCGTGTGGCTTGGTGTGCAGCAGCAGATCACCAGCCGTGCCAGCGACAACTCGCGCGGCTTGAGCGTGTTCGCCAACGGCACGATGCACGACAAGAAGACCAACGCCATCGACAACTATGTCCAGGCCGGCGTCGTCTACAAAGGCTTGTTCGATGCGCGCGCCAAAGACGATATCGGTTTCGCCCTGGCGCGGGTTCACGTCAATCCGGCCTTTCGCAAGAACGCCGAGGCGACCAATCAGGCCCACGCCGTCTTCGACTACGACGACCCGTCGTTCCTGCCGCCGCAGGACACCGAATACAGCGCCGAACTCTATTACGGCGTGCACGTCACGAACTGGCTGACCGTGCGCCCGAACCTGCAATACATCCGCCACCCCGGTGGCGTGGACAAGGTCGATGACGCGTTGATTGGCGGGATAAAAATCCAGTCATCGTTCTGACCGACACCACAAAACCCTTGTGGGAGCGGGCTTGCTCGCGAAAGCGGTGGGTCAGTCAACATTGATGTTGAGGCTGATGGCCTCTTCGCGAGCAAGCCCGCTCCCACAAGGATCAAGTTTCACTTTTATAACTGAACCATGCCCACGCCAGATCGTCATCTACAGTGAACTTGCGCGGGACTACTTAAAACGTCACGGAGAACCACACTATGAGCACTGATGGTGCTTTGAGTCGAAGCCGTTTGCTGCCGAGCCTGCTCGGCATCCTGCTTCTGCTAATGGGCCTGGCCATGCTGGCAGGCGGGATCAAGCTGAGCATGCTCGGCGGCTCGCTGTATTACTTGCTGGCCGGTATCGGTCTGACGCTGACCGGCGTGCTGCTGATCATGGCTCGCCGCGCTGCGCTGGGCCTCTACGCACTGGTGCTGTTCGCCAGTACGGTTTGGGCCTTGTGGGAAGTCGGCCTCGACTGGTGGCAACTGGTGCCGCGTCTGGCGATGTTGTTTGCGCTGGGTATCGTCATGTTGTTGCCGTGGTTCCGTCGTCCGCTGCTGATCACCGGCCCCGCGCCGATGGGCACTGGCGCGCTGAGCGTCGCCGTGGTGCTGGCAGGCGTTGCCGCACTGGCCAGCCAGTTCACCAACCCCGGAGAAATCAAAGGCCAGCTGGACCGCGACAGCGTGCCGGGCATGACCAACACCGCCCCGGCCATGCCCGACGGTGACTGGAACTCCTACGGCCGCAGCGCCCATGGCGATCGTTACTCGCCACTGGCGCAGATCACCCCGCAAAACGTGAACAAACTGGTCCCGGCCTGGACCTTTCGCACTGGCGATCTGCCAGGGCCGAACGACCCCGGCGAAACCACGGCCGAAAATACCCCGCTGAAAGTCAACGGCATGCTGTATGTCTGCACGCCGCACAGCAAGGTGATCGCGCTGGACCCGGACACCGGCAAGGAAATCTGGCGTTTCGATCCGAAGCTCTCCACGCAGAACGCGGCGAACTTCAAGGGCTGGGCGCACATGACCTGCCGTGGCGTGTCGTATCACGATGACGCCGCTTACGCCTCCGAACAAAGCCCGACCGGCAGCGCCAGCGCGCCAGTTGCCAGCGCCTGCCCACGCCGGATCTTCCTGCCGACCGCCGACACCCGTCTGATCGCCCTGAACGCCGACACCGGCAAGATGTGCGAAGACTTTGGCAACAAAGGCCAGGTCGACCTGAGCGCCAACATCGGCGGCTTCAACGCCGGCGGTTACTACTCGACTTCGCCGCCAGCCGTCACCAAAGACCTGGTCGTGATCGGCGGCCACGTCACCGATAACGTCTCCACCGACGAGCCAAGCGGCGTGATCCGCGCGTTCGACGTGCACACCGGCAAACTGGTGTGGAACTGGGACAGCGGCAACCCGGACGACACCACGCCGATTGCCGAAGGCAAAACCTACACCCGTAACTCGCCGAACATGTGGTCCATGTTCGCCGTCGACGAAAAACTCGGCATGCTCTACCTGCCGATGGGCAACCAGACCCCCGACCAGTTCGGTGGCGCTCGCACCCCGGAATCGGAACTGCACGCCGCCGGCCTGACCGCCCTGGACATTGGCACCGGTAAAGTGCGCTGGCACTTCCAGTTCACCCACCACGACCTGTGGGACATGGACGTCGGCGGCCAGCCAACCCTGATGGACCTGAAAACCGCGGACGGTGTGAAACCGGCCGTGCTCGCGTCCACCAAGCAAGGCAGCATCTACGTGCTGGACCGCAGCACTGGTAAAGCGATCGTGCCGATCAACGAAGTGCCGGTTCCACAAGGCGCTGTCGAAGGTGATCACACCTCGCCGACCCAACCGAAATCCGACCTCAACCTGATGCCGCCGCCCCTCAAAGAGCGCGACATGTGGGGCGTGACTCCATTCGACCAACTGATCTGCCGGATCGACTTCAAATCCATGCGCTACGACGGCCCGTTCACGCCGCCATCGCTACAAGGTTCGATCGTTTATCCAGGCAACTTCGGCGTGTTCGACTGGGGCGGCATCTCGGTTGATCCGGTGCGTCAAATCGCTTTCATGAACCCGGACTACATGGCGTTCAAATCGAAACTGATCCCGGCCGCCGAAATCGCCGCCCAAGGCCCGCGTAAAAGCGAAACCCAAGGCGTGCAGCCGAACAAAGGCGCGCCATACGGCGTCATCCTTGAACCCCTGCTCTCGCCTCTGGGCCTGCCGTGCCAGGCACCAGCCTGGGGTTACGTGACAGCGGTCGACCTGACCACCACCAAAATCATCTGGAAACACAAAAACGGCACCGTGCGCGACAGCTCACCGGTTCCAATCCCGCTGAGCATGGGCGTGCCTAGCCTGGGCGGCACCTTCACCACCGCCGGTGGCGTAGGCTTCCTGAGCGGCACCCTCGACCAGTACCTGCGTGCCTACGACATGAAAAACGGCAAGCAACTGTGGGAAGGCCGCCTGCCTGCCGGCGCGCAAACCACGCCGATGACCTACACCGGCAAGGACGGCAAGCAATACGTGCTCGTCGTCGCTGGCGGCCATGGTTCGTTGGGCACCAAGCAAGGTGACTACGTGATGGCGTACAAACTGTCCGAGTAAGACGTAGCGGCGGTTAAAGCAAAGGCGACTCCTGTGAGGGGGTCGCCTTTTTTTACATCGCTGCAAATCAAAAAATGTGGGAGCGAGCCTGCTCGCGATAGCGGTGTATCAGACAACTTAGATGTTGAATGTTAAACAGCCATCGCGAGCAGGCTCGCTCCCACATTTTGATCAAGGTGGGCCTGAAAAATCTGTGGAGGTCCTACAGCCGTGGCGGTTTTTGAGGGGGATTCCGACAGGTTGTGTCGGTTGTTATGTCGGAAGGCTGGGAGATAGGCTTTGAGGGTCGCTGCACATCAGCGGCCGGGCATCGCGGCCTGAGTTAGCTTACTTGGTGCATAATCACCGCCTCAACCGACTCTCCTTCATAGTTTGTCGATTGATTTCATGGTGGCTGTGCGCGGGATACCTTCGGGTATGCCGGGTTTACCAAGTGCTCGGTCCGCGAACCTGCGTACAGCTGCCACCCTCCATCGCATCGCGGCGATTAGTGGCAGCTCCATTACTGACTTGGAGCCTCACCATGATCAAAGAAACACCCAATCCCCCGAAAGCCGACGACGTTTCCCCCTACGAATCCGCCGACTCCAAAAAATTCAACGACGCCGCCGAACGCGCCTTGGACCACTACCTCAACCCCGCAGCCCTCAAATCACCAGCTAACCGCAAACCAAGCACCATGTTCCTGATTGCGCCGGACATCAAAGATGAAGACCTGCTGGCCCACACCTGTGAATCGTTGGCTCAAGCCAGTGTCATGGCCAGCGACTTCGCCGGCTATCTGGAAGGCCCGCACCGACACACGGCAATGGCGATTCAGCAGATAGTGATGCTGGCCGAGCTGGCGGTGAACCGGATGCTGGATAACGTTGAATTGCCGAAACCCGCGCCACACCGCTAATCGCCTGTGGGAGTCGGGCTTGCTCCGGGCGGCGTTCCGACGATGGCGGCCTGACAGTCACATGGATTTCAACCGACCCACCGCTATCGCGAGCAAGCTCGCTCCCACACCGGATCGTTGTCGGACACAGATGTTGTATTCACTGGCGATCACCTGTGGGAGCGGGCTTGCCCGCGATGGCAGTGCATCAGACAACATTTACATCGACGGCCCCACCGCCATCGCTGGCCAGCTCCCACAGTGGACCGGGTACACCTGAAAGTGACTCGTCGGCTGTCAGGCCGCCATCGCCGGCAGGCCAGCTCCCACAGTGGACCGGGTACATTGATCGTTCCCACGCTCCGCGTGGTAATGCATCCCGTGACGCTCTGCGTCACATTCAAGAGCGGAACGCGGAGCGTCCCCGGCGGCATTCCCACGCAGAGCGTGGGAACGATCATCAAAAATCGAGGCGTACCGCCCGCTCTTCACCACTCAACAGGCCGAGCGGTAGCTCGCCTGCTTTTGATTTTGACCCACCCGCCCCTTCGGGAGGCTGAGTGGAGGCGTTCATCTGGGGGTAGGCGCGTAGCGCCGTGCGGCGAAGCCGCACACATCGAGAGGAGGTCGTCGCGAAGCAGACCGGAGGCGATGCCCCCAGATGAATGCCGGAGCGAAGGAACACCGAGCCCCAGCGAGGGGCCGGACGCCGGGGCGAGCCTTTTTTTTGCTTACTTTTTTTGAGGCGTTTGTCAAAAAAAGTGAGTCGCCGTCAGGGCGAAACCCTAAGCCGCCGTTACCGCAGCAACGGATATGTACACCCCACCATAAGAACATGGTCGGCCCAAAGGCCGCCAAGTCACCAAGCACCTGTCAAACCCCTGAACACACCTAGAAATATCCAGAGCCATTGAAACCACAGCCAACCCGCCCCATCTAAGACCCATACCCCATTGCGCAGGTGCCCCATGAGCGACCAGCAAGAATTCCCCGAAGACCCGAGCGAATACGCCGACCCAGAAAACGCCGAACACCCTGCCACCAGCAAAGGCCTGGCCCTGCCCGGCCAAAACCTGCCGGACAAGGTCTACATCATCCCGATCCACAACCGCCCATTCTTCCCGGCCCAAGTCCTGCCGGTCATCGTCAACGAAGAACCCTGGGCCGAAACCCTCGACCTCGTCAGCAAATCCGACCACCACTCCCTGGCCCTGTTCTACATGGACACCCCCCAGGAAGACCCACGCCACTTCGACACCTCGGCCCTGCCGCTCTACGGCACCCTGGTCAAGGTCCACCACGCCAGCCGCGAAAACGGCAAACTGCAATTCGTCGCCCAAGGCCTGACCCGCGTGCGCATCCGCACCTGGCTCAAACACCATCGCCCGCCGTACCTCGTCGAAGTCGAATACCCGCACCAGCCCACCGAGCCGACCGACGAGGTCAAGGCCTACGGCATGGCGCTGATCAACGCGATCAAGGAACTGCTGCCGCTCAACCCGCTGTACAGCGAAGAACTGAAAAACTACCTCAACCGCTTCAGCCCCAACGATCCCTCGCCGCTGACCGACTTCGCCGCAGCCCTGACCTCGGCCACCGGCAGCGAACTGCAAGAAGTGCTCGACTGCGTGCCAATGCTCAAGCGCATGGAAAAAGTCCTGCCGATGCTGCGCAAGGAAGTCGAAGTCGCACGCCTGCAGAAAGAGATTTCAGCCGAAGTTAACCGCAAGATCGGCGAACATCAGCGCGAATTCTTCCTCAAGGAACAACTCAAGGTCATCCAGCAAGAGCTGGGCCTGACCAAGGACGACCGCAGCGCCGACATCGAACAGTTCGAGCAACGCCTGGAAGGCAAAGTGTTGCCCAACCAGGCGCAAAAACGCATCGAAGAGGAAATGAACAAGCTGTCGATCCTCGAAACCGGCTCCCCGGAATACGCAGTCACCCGCAACTACCTCGACTGGGCGACCTCGGTGCCGTGGGGCGTGTACGGCGAGGACAAACTCGACCTCAAGCACGCGCGCAAGGTGCTGGATAAACACCACGCCGGCCTCGACGACATCAAGGACCGCATCCTCGAATTCCTCGCCGTCGGCGCCTACAAAGGCGAGATCAGCGGTTCCATCGTGCTGCTGGTCGGCCCGCCAGGCGTGGGTAAAACCAGCGTCGGCAAATCCATCGCCGAATCCCTCGGCCGACCGTTCTATCGCTTCAGCCTCGGCGGCATGCGCGACGAAGCCGAAATCAAGGGCCACCGCCGCACCTACATCGGCGCGCAACCGGGCAAACTCGTCCACGCGTTAAAAGACGTCGAAGTGATGAACCCGGTGATCATGCTCGACGAAATCGACAAGATGGGCCAAAGCTACCAGGGCGACCCGGCATCGGCTTTGCTGGAAACTCTCGACCCGGAACAGAACGTCGAATTCCTCGACCACTATCTGGATCTGCGCCTGGACTTGTCCAAAGTGCTGTTCATCTGCACGGCCAACACCCTGGACTCGATTCCCGGCCCGTTACTGGACCGGATGGAAGTGATTCGCCTGTCGGGTTACATCACCGAAGAGAAAATCGCCATCGCCAAGCGCCACTTGTGGCCCAAGCAGCTGGAAAAGGCCGGCGTGTCCAAAGGCAGCCTGAGCATCAGCGACAGCGCGTTGAAAGCCTTGATCGACGGCTACGCCCGTGAAGCCGGGGTGCGCCAGTTGGAAAAACAACTGGGCAAACTGGTGCGCAAGGCCGTGGTCAAGCTGATCGACGAACCCAAGGCAGTAATCAAGCTCGGGCCGAAAGACCTCGAAGCCTCCCTCGGCCATCCAGTGTTCCGCAACGAACAAGTGCTGTCCGGCATCGGTGTCATCACCGGCCTGGCCTGGACCAGCATGGGCGGCGCGACCCTGCCGATCGAAGCCACGCGAATCCACACCTTGAACCGCGGCTTCAAACTCACCGGGCAACTGGGTGATGTGATGAAAGAGTCGGCGGAAATCGCCTACAGCTACGTCAGCTCGAATTTGAAGTCATTTGGCGGCGATCCGAAGTTCTTCGACGAAGCCTTCGTCCACCTGCACGTCCCGGAAGGCGCCACCCCGAAAGACGGCCCAAGCGCCGGCGTGACCATGGCCAGCGCCCTGCTCTCGCTCGCCCGCAACCAGCCGCCGAAAAAAGGCGTGGCCATGACCGGTGAACTGACGCTGACCGGGCATGTTCTGCCGATTGGCGGGGTGCGTGAGAAGGTCATTGCGGCGCGCCGGCAGAAGATCTTTGAATTGATCCTGCCCGAGCCGAACCGTGGAAGCTTTGAAGAACTGCCGGACTATCTGAAGGAAGGGATTACCGTGCACTTCGCCAAACGCTTTGCCGATGTGGCAAAGATTCTGTTCTGACCCCACCACCTGATCGTACTGATCGTTCCCACGCTCTGCGTGGGAATGCCGCCCGGGACGCTCCGCGTCCCTTCACAAGCGTGACGCAGAGCGTCACCGGATGCATTCCCACGCAGAGCGTGGGAACGATCATCGCCCGCTGCACCGTCACACTTTGTCTCATCTTCAGTTATGCTCGCCGTTCGTCGTGAACGCCGGAGCCCCTGTCCCCATGTCCCCCACTCGCCTGTTCGTCCCCCTCGCCCTTTCCCTGTTGGCGGCTTGCGCCACGCAACCGAAACAGAACGTGACCGTGGAAAAACAAAGCGAATGCCCCGTGCAACTGCGCAGCGGGCAAAACCTGATCCTGACCCTGCCCAGCAACCCGACCACCGGATATCGCTGGGCGATTCAAGACTCGGCCGGCGGCGTGTTGCAGGCACTCGGCCCCGAGGTCTACAGCAACCCCGAAGATGCCGGGATTGTCGGCAGCGCCGGTATTTCGACCTGGCGCTTTCAGGCGTTCGCCTCCGGCAACGGTCGTCTGCGCCTGACCTCCCAACAACCTTGGGCGCCGGAAGTGCTGCCGGTGGACACCTTCGACTGCGCGATCTCGGTTAACTGATCATGGGTTGGCTGATCCTGGCGCTGATGGGTGCGGTGACGTTCCTCTATGGGCTGAGCGTACATGCCGCGTTGTTATGCCTGCTGGTCAAGCCGCTGCCGGTGCTGGCCCTGCTCGGCTGGCTGCACGATGCACCGCCCAGCGAATACCGGCGCTGGATCAGCCTTGGACTGATTTTCTCCTTGCTCGGCGATGTGTTGCTGGCGTGGCCAGGGGATCTGTTTGTGTTTGGCCTCGGTGCGTTTTTGGTCGCGCATCTGGCGTACCTGAAGGCTTATTTGAGCGATTGCCGGCGGTTGGCGTTGCTGCCTTTGGTGATTGCCCTGGCGGTTGGCGCGGTGCTGCTGGGGATCCTGATTTCCCACGGACTGGGCCCGTTGCTGATTCCGGTGATCGTTTACGGCCTGGCCATCAGCGCGATGCTCTGGCGCGCGCTGGCTCGTTTGGGCAGCGATGTGCCTCAACGTTCGGCCCTGCTGGCGGCGGCCGGTGCGGTGGCGTTTGTGTTCTCCGACAGCGTGATTGGTATTAGCCGATTCGTCGTGCCGTTCGAGGCAGCGCCTTACGTGATCATCCTCAGTTACTGGGTGGGGCAATGGGGGATCACTGCGTCGGCGTTCACTCAGAAACCGCGCTGAATTCATCGCGAGCAAGCTCGCTCCCACAGGTTTATCACTGTCCCTGTGGGAGCGAGCCTGCTCGCGATTGCGGTATCACTGAAGACGCGGACCTCGGCGCCTGCCCGGCGCTTTATCAGACAACCCGCGCATCCCCCCGTCAATTTGGCTAAAATGCCAGCCTTTTCAACCGAAGCTGCTGGAACCGCCGTGAGCAAAGAACCCGATCGCCTTTTCGCCCAGCCTTTGGCCCAGGTGCCCGACTTCGCCTTTAACGAGGACGTGGTGCGGGTGTTCCCGGACATGATCAAGCGCTCGGTGCCAGGTTATCCGACCATCGTTGAAAACCTCGGCGTGCTCGCCGCGCAATTCGCCCAACCCAACAGCGTGCTCTACGACCTCGGTTCATCTTTGGGGGCCGTGACTCAAGCGTTGCGTCGCCACGTGCGCACCGACGGTTGCCGCGTTATCGCTGTGGATAACTCCGCAGCGATGGTCGAGCGTTGCCGCGAATACCTCAACGGTCAGGACTCGATGTTCCAGGAGTTGCTGCCGGTGGAAGTGATCGAGGGCGACATCCTCGCCCTTGAGTTCCAGCCCGCCTCGGTGGTGGCGCTGAATTTCACCCTGCAATTCATCGCCCCCGACCAGCGCACAGCCTTGCTCTCGCGCATCCGTCAATCGCTGCTGCCCGGCGGCGCGCTGATTCTGTCGGAGAAACTGCGCTTCAACGATCCTGAAGAACATGCGCTTCTCACCGATCTGCACGTCGCGTTCAAGCGCGCCAACGGCTACAGCGAACTGGAAATCGCCCAGAAACGCAGCGCCATCGAAAACGTCATGAAGCCCGACAGTCTCGAAGAACACCGCGAACGCCTGATGGCGGCCGGGTTCTCGAAAGTCGTGCCGTGGTTCCAGTGTCTTAACTTTGCCTCGTTGATTGCCTTGCCATGATTGATCTGTCCCCCCTCGCCCGCCGTCTGGCTGGCACTCCGCTGGCCGAATGGGCCAATACCCTGCAAGCGCAACTCGACAAGAAAATGGAGAAAGGTCACGGCGACCTGGAACGTTGGCAAAGTGCGCTGGACGCCTTGCCTAAAATCCAGCCGAGTGAAGTCGACCTGCTAAATGGCCTGACGCTGGACACCGATTGCGACGACGAAACCCGTGCGCAAATGCGCACAGCGCTGATGGGGCTGTCGCCGTGGCGCAAAGGGCCGTTCGACTTGTTTGGCGTGCACGTCGACACCGAATGGCGCTCGGACTGGAAGTGGTCGCGGGTCGCGCCGCACCTGGACCTCAAGGGCAAACGCATCCTCGATGTCGGCTGCGGCAACGGCTACTACATGTGGCGCATGCTCGGCGCCGGGGCCGACAGCGTGATTGGCGTCGATCCGAACTGGCTGTTCTTCTGCCAGTTCCAGGCGGTGCAGCGCTACCTGTCCGAACCCAATGCCTGGCACCTGCCATTCCCGTTCGAAGACCTGCCGCCGAACATGGAAGGCTTCGACACTGTGTTTTCCATGGGCGTGTTCTATCACCGTCGCTCGCCGATCGAGCACTTGCTGGCGCTGAAGGATTGCCTGGTCAAGGGCGGTGAGCTGGTCCTGGAAACGCTGGTGATCGAAGGCGATCAGCAACAGGTGCTGGTGCCGGAAGACCGTTATGCGCAGATGCGTAACGTCTGGTTCCTGCCGTCGGTGCCGGCGCTGGAATTATGGTTGCGCCGCGCCGGGTTCACCGATGTTCGCTGCGTCGACGTGAGCGTGACCACGGTTGAGGAACAACGCGGGACGGAGTGGATGAAGTACCAGTCGTTGAGCGACTTCCTTGATCCCGAGGATCACAGCAAGACCATTGAAGGACTGCCGGCGCCGATGCGGGCCGTCATCGTCGCCCGCAAGTAAACACCCGATCTCCCTGCCGGATTTCGATCGTTCCCACGCTCTGCGTGGGAATGCATCCGGTGACGCTCTGCGTCACGCTTGTAAAGGGACGCGGAGCGTCCCGGGCGGCATTCCCACGCAGAGCGTGGGAACGATCATGGATCCCCTGTGGGAGCGAGCCTGCTCGCGATGGCGGAGTATCAGTCACTAGTTATGTCGACTGACACACCGCTATCGCGAGCAAGCTCGCTCCCACATGGGTTCAGTGTTTAGTCTGCTGGTTTAGCTCTTCGGGCCTTGAAAAACTCGCTGAGAACAGCACCGCATTCTTCCGCCAACACCCCGCCTTCATACAGCACCCGGTGATTCAAAAAGCCCTGGGTAAAAAACTGCCCCTGACTCTGCACAATCCCGGCTTTCGGTTCCAGGGCGCCGTACACCACCCGCGCAATCCGCGAATGCACGATCAGCCCGGCGCACATGCTGCACGGTTCAAGCGTCACGTAGAGCGTGCTGCCCGGCAGGCGATAGTTGCTGGCCGCCAACGCCGCAGCGCGGATCGCGACCATCTCGGCATGGGCACTCGGGTCGTGGCGGCTGATCGGACAATTGAAGCCGCGCCCGATGATTTCACCGTCCTGCACCAGCACCGCGCCGACCGGAACCTCGCCAAGGGTTGCACCTTCAGCCGCAAGAGCCAGGGCTTCGCGCATGAAGTCGCGGTCGCGGCTGCGGTCAATGATTGCGGCGGGACGAATCTGACGCATCAGGCCACCTCGATTGCGGCCATCAGGCCGGTTTCCATGTGGTCGATCACATGGCAATGGAACATCCACACCCCCGGGTTATCCGCCACCAAGGCCACTTGCGCACGCTCGTTCTTGCCCAGCAAATAAGTGTCGGTGAAATACGGAATGACCTTGTGCCGGTTCGAGGCGATGACTTTGAAGCTCATGCCATGCAGGTGAATCGGGTGTTGATACTGAGTCATGTTCTTCAATTCGAAAATGTAGCTCTTGCCCTTCTCGAGCTTGGCAATCGGGCGGTCGGCGCAGGTCTTGTCGGTGATGTCCCAGGCCTTGCCGTTAATCTGCCACAAGCTGGGTGGCTTGCCGTTGTCGACGTTCACCGAGACCGAGCCCACCCATTCGAAATTGAAGTTGAGTTTCTCGGCATTGGCCAGGTCCGGCTCGGCCACCGGGTTGGCGGGCAGCGCGGGCGGCCACGCGGTGGGAGCATCGGTGTTCGCCACCGAACGAAACGTGCCGAGGCGAACCGGGCCGTTGCGCAGGGACAACTCCTCACCGGCCGGCGGCGCCTTGATCGCCAGACAAATGCGCATGCCCGGGCCAAGCCAGTATTCCTTGCCCAACGGGCGCGGTTCTATCGGGTTGCCGTCCAGCGCGTAGATCTGCGCTTCGACGCCGGGAATGTTGAGGCGATACGTCAGCGTGTTATCGAGGTTGAGCAAGCGTACGCGGGTGATTTGCCCGGCGGGCAAGTCGATCACCGCTTGCGACTCACCATTGATGGTCGACAGGCGCCCGGCGGTGCCACCACGGGCGGCTTCGCGAGGAACGCTGAAGGCCACGAAAGCGCCCTCTTCATCGACGTGCCAGCTCTTGAGGCTCAGGGTTTTCTCGTACTTGAAACCGGTGGGCTCGCGCTCTTCGATGATCAGCGGGCCGACCAGGCCGCGGCCAAGTTCTTCGCTGCTGTTCACGTGCGGGTGATACCAGTAGCTGCCAGCGTCGGGCACGCGGAATTTGTAATCGAAGTATTCGCCGGGTAGCACCGGCAATTGCGAAACGTACGGCACACCGTCCATCTCAAGCAGCAGGCGGATGCCATGCCAGTGGATGGTGGTCGCCACCGGCAAGTGGTTGATGAACCGCACCCGCAGCCATTCGCCCTGACGCACGCGCAACTCAGTGCCAGGCGCCGACGGGCCAAACGCCCAGGCTTGAGTCTTGTGCCCGGCGACCAGTTCGACGTCCAGCGGCGCGGCGATCAGCTCATAGTCATGGCCGGCGTCAGCGTCAGCCATCTTGCCCAACCAGTAGCGCGACGCACCACCGGCCCCCACGCCAACCACCACAAGACCGGCCAGACCACCGAGTATTTGTCGACGGGTAAAGGACATGAACTCAACTACCTCACGTATCAGCGACAGGCCCGCAGGCCCGCAAAAGGCGAATACGATACACCTGCGGATGAGAAACAGTAAGGGCAGCGCGGCGGATGGCCGCACCGCGTCACCGCCCCTACACGATTGCGCATCCCGTGTGGGCATATCTATGTAGTGCACTCCTCCTGAGCAAATGGGCGATCCTCACCGCCCCATTTTCTCAAGGAGCGAGAAATGAACTTACCTGAATCAGTTGCCCCATCCCTTTTGCCCAATCCCACGGACGAGCAATCCCTGAAAGCGCTGGTGCAGCCTTTTACCGAGGCCTGCCCCGACATGCATGCGATGGCCTACGACGTCGCAAAAGGCATACTCGATAAACACGGAATCAAAGGCATCGACCCGGACAAGGTCTGGTGGCACCGTTTCGATAACGTGTCGGTCAGCAGCACCAAGGCTTTTCTCGGCTGGGAACGTTATCCGAAGCCTTGCGAGTCGCTGACCTTGCCGCAACTGGTGGGCCAGCGATTCCGCCTCAGCGATCAGGAAGACCCTGGCATGCCTGATGGCGATGGCGGCTTCTACAACCAAGGCCCTCACGCCTCGATTTTTAACCAAACCAACGAAATCAGGATGTACCCAAGGGATGTTCTGAAGGACTTCTGGGCCCTCAATTTCGCTCAATCCTACCGAGAAAAAATGGAGCGCTTCTGGCCACTCCATTCGGACGATTTTCGAACACTCGCCAAACTCAACTTCCTGGTGCAGGCACTGGACGAACACGACGGCGCCCGACTGAACAACGAAAACCTCAAGACGGTGATCAAAGCCGTGGCCGGCAATGTGAGCTGGCCGGTCAGCCTCGACATGCTGCGAGCGCAGGCACCAACCGTGGACGGATTACGCGTGTGCGCGCTGGATATCGGCGGTTATCAGGCGACCGATATCCTGTGCATCACCGATCGCAACGGCGTGAACATCCTTTACACACCGGGTGAAACCCAGACGTTCCACATCTTTACCACCCTGCTCGATTTCCATTGGTGGCTGTTGCTGCAAAACAACTATGCAGAGAATCGGGCGCGATTCATGAGTCATTTCCCGTTGTCCGCCCAACAGCAGGACGACGGCAAAATCGGCTTGAACGCTACGATCGACCTGCTCTATACAACGTGGGGCGCCTACGACCATCACCTGATCAATCAAAACGCCGAGCCGATCACCGGCGATGTTTTCACCTGGTTGCGCGACTCGGTGAAGGCGCGCATGTACAGCGATGCGGACCTGTCCCTTCACTCCAACGGACAACTGCGAAAAAAGATGTGGATCGGCTATTTGAACGCGTTCGTCCACCTCTTCAGTTCGATGGCGGGCCTTGGATGGCCCGTGGCGCTGGCCGCCGTTGGCGCCGGCATTGCCGATATGGGTTTGAACATTGACCAGGCAATCAATGGCAGCACCAAGGCCGAGCGCAAGGCGGGGGTCGTGGGTGCCATCTTCAGCGGTATCGAAA
Source organism: Pseudomonas sp. JAI111 (assembly GCF_024809425.1). Taxonomy (NCBI): domain Bacteria; kingdom Pseudomonadati; phylum Pseudomonadota; class Gammaproteobacteria; order Pseudomonadales; family Pseudomonadaceae; genus Pseudomonas; species Pseudomonas sp. JAI111. Next base: position 35,777 of record NZ_JANUCB010000010.1, read on the forward strand.
CCCTGTTCAACCTGCCTTTCCTGCGCGGCGCAACGGAGCTCGCCGAAGTCAGTGAAGCCAGCGAAACCTTCACGCCACAGGACAGCATCACTGAACCTGTCAATGAACGCCCCACAAGCCCTTCAGGGCTCCCACCCATCGCCCGATTCGCCCCCGGCCCGGCGTATGCCGAGCAAGGTGCGGAGCTGCTGTCATCCTTTGAAACCAATGAAGTGCTGGATGGCTTGTGGCCCGTCAGCGACGAAGGCAAATTCGCTGGCATCTATCAGCCGCCGAACGGCGGCAATTATGTGCTGATCAACGACAGTTACTACCTTGTACGCTACGCCGAGGCACTGAAAACCTGGGTCATCATCGACCCGGCCAATCCCTATTCGTTTTATCGCAGCCTGCCGGTCCGACTGGATGCAGCGGGAGAATGGCAACCCATCAACCGTCCGGGTCTGTTCGGTGGCGGCAAGTTCGACGGACTATGGCCGTGGGGCCGTGACAGCACCGCGCTACCTGACATCGACAGCCCGCCCAGCGCATACGATATGCCGCAGGCCTCGCGCGAACAGCTCAAAAACCTAGCCCAAGGAGGTGGCAGCAAATACGACCTCAAAGACTACACCGCCAGCCTGCCCAAGCCTGACGGCAGCAATCCCGTTGCCGACTTCAAGGACATGCGCAAAACCCTGTACCGCGATGCCACAGCATTCTTCGAATCAAACACCCTTCCAGCCAGGCCCGAAATCCCTACGCTGCCAGCGCGTCTGCCCTACAAAGACATCATCAAGAAGCTGTTTCGTCTGGTATCAGGGCTGGTGGTCGGTGAGAACCATTCAAGCGTTGCCAGCAAACAGTTCCTGATCGAAAACATGGAGGTCCTGAGCAAGCAAAAGATCAAAACGCTCTACATGGAGCACTTGCTGACCGACTTTCATCAGGCTGATCTGGATGTGTTCAATCGAACGGGAGCGATGTCGGAAAATCTCGAGAATTACCTGAAAATTCTGGATCAAGGGCACAGCACCGACCCCAGCGGTCAGTTCACGTTTCTGGAAGTGGTCAAGGCGGCCCGCCGAAACCATATCCGGATACAGGCCATCGATTGCATGGCCAGCTACCGGAGCACGGGAATGACCGGTGTCGAACCTGATTTCCGGCAAAGAATGATGAATTTTTTTGCCCATCAGGTCATCAGCGCCGACCAGGCTGCCCGAGGTGCTCATCGTTGGGTCGCGCTAATGGGCGACAGTCACGCCAGCACATGGGGCGGCGTGCCCGGTGTCAGCGAACTGGAGGGCGGCATCAGCTTGCGCATAGAAAGCACCGACGCCGGAACGGCACGAGGCATCGAAGTGGACCCGGGACGCATTCCTACCGATAACTTCGGCCGGCCGCTGGCCAGCGTCAAAGGTGATCTGCGTCTGCAACTGGATACACCGCCCAGTGTTGTGCTGGCCGAAACACTGGAAAAGAGCCTGCGCAATACGGGTGATTGCGCGGTAATGAACATCGATAACACGGCCACACTCATTCACCGCAGCAGCGACGGCACCATCGTTCGCACAGTGATCCAGCGCGACTCCGGTTCGTTCTACATTGAGCGGCCAAGTTGGCCGTCCCTCACCGGCCGACGTTTCCCCAACATCACGGACCTCTCGACAGCGTTAAGGCTCATCGGCCTGAGACCGGTGAAAGTAGCCGGATCCTGATAGACAAAAAAGCCCCGTGAACTCGCGTTCACGGGGCTTTTAAGGTGTTACGGACGATCTGTCAGCGCGGGATTATTCCCACTCAATCGTCGCTGGCGGCTTGCTCGACACGTCGTAAGTGACGCGGGAGATGCCTTCGATTTCGTTGATGATCCGGCCGCTGACGGTTTCCAGCAGTTCGTAAGGCAGGTGTGCCCAACGTGCAGTCATGAAGTCGATGGTTTCAACGGCACGTAGGGCAACTACCCAGGCGTAACGACGGCCATCGCCAACCACGCCAACCGATTTCACTGGCTGGAACACCACGAATGCCTGGCTGACCTTGTGGTACCAGTCGGCCTTGCGCAGTTCTTCGATGAAGATGTGGTCGGCACGACGCAGCAGGTCGGCGTATTCCTTCTTCACTTCACCGAGGATCCGCACGCCCAGGCCCGGGCCCGGGAACGGGTGACGGTAGACCATGTCGTACGGCAGGCCGAGTTCCAGGCCCAGACGACGGACTTCGTCCTTGAACAGCTCGCGCAGGGGTTCAACCAGCTTGAGGTTCATTTCTTCCGGCAGGCCGCCCACGTTGTGGTGCGACTTGATTACGTGAGCCTTGCCGCTTTTGGCGCCAGCCGACTCGATCACGTCCGGGTAGATAGTGCCTTGGGCGAGGTATTTGATGTTATCCAGTTTGTTGGACTGGGCATCGAATACGTCGATGAAGGTACGGCCGATGATCTTGCGTTTTTTCTCTGGGTCGGACTCGCCGGCCAGGTTATTCAGGAACTGCTCTTCGGCGTTGGCGCGGATTACTTTGACGCCCATGTTCTCGGCGAACATGGCCATCACTTGCTCGCCTTCGTGCAGACGCAGCAGGCCGTTGTCGACAAAGACGCAGGTCAGTTGGTCGCCGATGGCTTTGTGCAGCAGCGCGGCAACTACCGAGGAGTCAACGCCGCCGGACAAGCCGAGCAGTACGTTGTCCGTGCCGACCTGGGCGCGAACCTGGGCGATGGCGTCTTCGGCAATCTTCGACGGCGTCCACAGGGCTTCACAGCCGCAGATGTCGAGGATGAAGCGCGACAGGATGCGACCGCCCTGCTTGGTGTGGGTCACTTCCGGGTGGAACTGCACGCCGTAGTAGCCGCGAGCATCGTCGAACATGCCGGCAATCGGGCAGCTCGGGGTGCTGGCCAGGATGTGGAATTCCTGCGGCATCTTGGTGACTTTGTCACCGTGGCTCATCCATACGTCGAGGCCGAAGAGGCCATCGGCGTCGATGTGGTCTTCAATGCCGTCGAGCAGGCGACTCTTGCCGACCACGTCGACACGGGCGTAACCGAACTCACGCAGATCGGAGCCTTCAACCTTGCCGCCCAGTTGTTCGGCCATGGTTTGCATGCCGTAGCAGATACCGAAGACCGGCACGCCCAGGTCAAACACCGCTTGCGGGCAACGAGGGCTGTTGGCTTCGTGCACGGACTCGGGGCCGCCGGCGAGAATGACGCCTTTTGGAGCGAATTCGCGAATCGCTTCTTCATCCATGTCGAACGGATGCAGTTCGCAGTACACGCCGATTTCACGCACGCGGCGGGCAATCAGCTGGGTGTACTGGGAACCGAAGTCGAGGATCAGGATGCGGTGAGCGTGAATGTCGAGGGCCATGGGAGAGCTCTGAAAAGCAGTTGCAAGCTTCAAGCTGCAAGCTGCAAGTTATCGGAAGCTGCGCGGTAGCTGCATGAATGCAGTACCGCTTGCAGCTTATAGCTTGTGGCTTTTAGCTGTCGGCATCAGCCGACTCGGTAGTTTGGCGCTTCTTTGGTGATCTGCACGTCGTGAACGTGGGACTCGGCCATACCAGCGCCGGTGATCCGCACGAACTCAGGCTTGGTGCGCATTTCTTCGATGTCGGCACTGCCGGTGTAACCCATCGAGGAACGCAGGCCACCCATCAGTTGATGAATGATGGCGCTCAGGCTGCCCTTGTACGGCACACGACCTTCGATGCCTTCCGGTACGAGCTTCTCGGCGCCTGCCGAGGAGTCCTGGAAGTAACGGTCGGAAGAACCTTGAGCCTGGGACATGGCGCCCAGCGAACCCATGCCGCGATAAGCCTTGTACGAACGGCCCTGGAACAGTTCGATCTCGCCCGGAGCTTCTTCAGTACCGGCGAACATCGAGCCCATCATCACGCAGGAAGCACCGGCTACGATGGCCTTGGACAGGTCACCGGAGAAGCGGATGCCGCCGTCGGCGATCAACGGCACGCCTGTGCCTTCAAGGGCAGCGGCGACGTTGGCGATGGCACTGATTTGCGGGACGCCGACACCGGCGACGATACGGGTGGTGCAGATCGAGCCAGGGCCGATACCGACCTTGACTGCATCGGCGCCGGCTTCGGCCAGGGCCTTGGCGGCAGCGCCGGTGGCAATGTTGCCGCCGATGACCTGTACTTCAGGGAAATTCTGTTTGACCCAGCGAACGCGGTCGATCACGCCTTTGGAGTGACCGTGTGCGGTGTCGACCACCACCACGTCAACACCGGCATTGACCAAGGCCGCGACGCGATCACCGGTGTCTTTACCGGTGCCGACCGCAGCACCCACGCGCAGACGACCTTGATCGTCCTTGCTGGCCAGCGGGTATGCCTTGGCTTTTTCGATGTCGTTGACGGTCATCATGCCTTTGAGGGCGAATTTGTCGTCGACGATCAGGACGCGTTCGATGCGGTGCTTGTGCAACAGCTCGCGGACGTCGTTCTTGTCAGCGCCTTCCTTGACCGTGACCAGACGCTCTTTAGGCGTCATCACTTCACGGACGGTGGCGTCCAGACGATTTTCGAAGCGCACGTCACGGGAAGTGACGATGCCGACCAGGTCGCCATCGTGCAAGACCGGAACACCGGAGATGTTGTGCATGCGGGTCAGTTCGAACAGCTCACGAACCGTGGCGTCGGCCTCGATAGTGATCGGGTCCTTGACCACGCCGGCTTCGTAACGCTTGACCTTGCGCACTTCGGCAGCTTGCTGCTCGATGGTCATGTTCTTGTGGATGATACCGATGCCACCTTCCTGAGCCATGGCGATTGCCAGACGGGCTTCAGTAACGGTGTCCATGGCGGCAGAAACCAGAGGAATATTCAGCTCGATGCCACGGGTTAGGCGGGTCTTGAGACTGACTTCGTTAGGAAGCACCTCGGAATAACCAGGCACTAGGAGAATGTCGTCGAATGTCAGAGCTTCTTGGCTGATACGCAGCATCGCGGGGGCTCCCGAGCGGGAAAATGGAAGCGCGCCATTATAGTCAGACACCCCCTCGGGTTCAATGTAAAACTCTGTCTATTATTAGCATTACTGATATACGGGGATTGTCACTTCCTACAACTCGACTTTCACCCAACTCACGGGCTGATCAAGCCAGTCGGCAAATTCGTCGATAAAGCTCTGCTTGAACCCGGCCTCGGCCCAGTTGTTAAAGATGAACCCCAGGTTGGAAAAGCCGCATTCCTGCAGGAAAAGAAACCCGTTGATGTCATCTTCATGCCCGCACTCGGGGCAGGTGAAATTATCGGTGCGTCCCGGCATCCAGTCTTCCAGGCTTTCGAACAACGCTTCACCGATTTCCTTGCGGCACTCGGGGCAGCCAGCCTCCCCCAGGAAACCCTTGGCGGGTGTATAGATGCAGCGTTTGGTGATGATCTCCAGGCCATTGATCGGCTCGCCGAATGGCAGCGCTTCGGGGCGCAACACCACATCGCGGGCACCCTCGCCAATGGCGTGGGCCATGCGGTTACCGGTACGACCGCACGTGGTCAGTTCTTCCTTGACGATGTTCTTGCGCACCAGCCACCGCACGACGGCCCGGGCCCGGGGTTCGTGAACCGGCAGCGTGGAGATTTTCGGAACGATGATGCTTTGCGAGTTCATGGTGCAAGCCTACTGCGTCAAATGGATGTTCCTGCGGGACGCCAGTTGGCGCCTTCGCGGGCAAGCCCGCTCTCACATTTTATCTTGGGTGGCCACAAATAATGGGGTCGCAGAAGATCCAATGTGGGAGCGGGCTTGCCCGCGAAGGCGTCAGGACGGCCGGCAGCTTAATCCCTGACGAAATCCGGTCAAGTACTCAAGTAACGCCCGATCAAGGCGATCCCGCTGGCCAATACCAACCAGGTCACGAGCCGCACGAAGGCCTCGCGGGACAATTTCATGGTCAATCGCCGGCCGATCCACAGCCCCACCGCCATCGCTGGCAACAAACACAACGCCAATATCAACAAGGGTAGCTCGGCATACACCCCGGCGACGGCAAACAGGCTCAAACGCACCACCGTGCTGCAACTGATCAGCGCACTTTGGGTGGCTCGGGCCTCGTCCTTGGGTAACCGACTGTTCAAATAGATCGCATACAGAAAACCACCACTGCCAAACAGCGCCCCGAACATCCCGCCCACCGTGCCCATCGGCACCGCCCAAACGGCGGACAATTGTGTCGGCCGGGTTTTGACCCACAGGCTGTAAATCGCATAGGCACTGATAAACAGCCCCATCAACAGCAGCAACACATCGGACTTCAGGTTCAGCAGAAAAATCACCCCCAACGTGCACCCCACCGCCATGCATGGCAGCAGTCGCAGCAACTCGGACCGCTCTACATTTCGGCGCGAGGGCAGCAGATTTCCAAACGCGGCAACGAAATCCAGCAGCACCAGCAGCGGCACGATCTTCGACAGAGGCATGAACAGAATCAGAACCGGCCCAGCCACCAGCGCGGTGCCAAAACCGGCGATGCCGAACACGATGTAAGCCAGGGCGATGCCCAGCCCGATCACCAACCAATCCACCATGCCGAATGGCCATTGGTGCAACAACTCAAGCACGTTCATCTGCAAGTCTTCCTTGAATACCGGTGATCACTCGACAGCTCCTACACAGCTCAGTGATCGTGCATTCGGCCAGAGATTGCCTTTAAACTGCGCCCCATGATTAAAGATCCCTTTGCAAGACTCGGCCTGGACCGTGAAGTCCTGACTGTCAGCCAGCTCAACGGCCGCGCGCGGGTGTTGCTCGAAGACGTGTTCAGCAATATCTGGGTCGAAGGCGAAATCTCCAACCTCGCCCGCCCGGCATCTGGCCACGTGTATTTCACCCTCAAGGACAGTGGCGCCCAGGTGCGTTGCGCGCTGTTTCGGCAGAACGCGGCGCGGGTTCGCCAAGCGCTGAAGGACGGCCTGGCGGTGAAAGTGCGCGGCAAGGTTTCGCTGTTCGAAGGTCGCGGCGATTATCAGTTGATCCTCGACACCGTGGAGCCGGCGGGTGACGGCGCCCTGCGCTTGGCTTTCGATGCCTTGAAGGAAAAGCTCAGTGCCGAAGGCCTGTTCAGCGCCGAACGGAAAGTGCCGCTGCCCGCGCATCCGCAGCGCATTGGCATCATCAGCTCGCCGACGGGGGCGGTGATACGCGACATCATCAGCGTATTCCGCCGTCGCGCGCCGCAGGTTCAACTGACGTTGATCCCCACCGCCGTGCAGGGCCGCGAAGCCACCGCGCAGATTGTCCGCGCGCTGAAACTGGCGGACGCCCGTGGTTTCGATGCGTTGATCCTGGCCCGGGGCGGCGGTTCGCTGGAAGACCTCTGGTGTTTCAACGAAGAAGCCGTGGCCCGCGCCGTGGATGCCTGCGTGACGCCGATTGTCAGCGCCGTCGGCCATGAAACCGACGTGTCGATCAGTGACTTCGTCGCCGACGTTCGCGCTCCCACGCCATCGGCCGCCGCCGAACTGCTCGCCCCGGACTCCAGCGATCTGGTGCGTCGGGTTGAAAGCCTGCATCGTCGCCTGGTGATGCGCATCCGTGACCGCCTGATGCGTGATCGGCTGCGCCTGGAAGGCATCTCCCGCCGCCTGCGTCATCCTGGCGAACGCCTGCGCCAGCAAGCGCAACGCCTGGATGATCTGGACATGCGCCTGCGCCGCGCCTTCGAACGCAGCCTCAACACCCGTCGCGAACGACTGATCCGCCTGGAAACCCGCCTCGCCGGGCAACACCCGGGGCGGCAACTGGCGCTGCTGCGCCAGCGCCTCGACAACTTTGCCGAACGCCTGCCCCGAGCCATGCGCGAAGGCCTCAAGTCCCGTCGCCTGCAACTGCAAAGCCAGGTGCAGACGCTGCAAGTGGTCAGCCCGCTGGCGACCCTCGCCCGTGGCTACAGCATTTTGCTGGATGAGCGCGGCAATGCGATCCGCAGCGCCGGGCAAACCCACACCGGTCAACGCTTGAAAGCCAAACTCGGTGACGGCGAGTTGCAAGTGCGGGTCGACGACAACCACCTGACGCCTGTCACCCTTTCTTTACTGGATTAATCGATGCCGCGTTTTTTCGCTTCACTGCTGTTGCTGTGCCTGACCTTCAACGCTCACGCCGACAGTTACATCACCCGCCTGTTGAACAAGCCGGTGCCGGGCGGCGTGGCCGTGGTGGATCTGGGCGCTGCTGCGCAGGCACCGAAAGCCAGCTATCAAGGCAAACCGGTGCTGGTGGTCAAGGAACAGAACAATTGGCTGGCGATTGTCGGCGTGCCGTTGACGGTAAAACCGGGCACGCAACAGATCAGCAGTGGCGGGCGTAATCTGAGTTTCACGGTCGGCAACAAGAAATACCCGGAACAGCACATCACCCTGAAAAACACACAGCAGGTCAATCCGAACCCGGAGAACCTCAAGCGCATCGAGGGCGAACTGGCCGAACAGATCCAGGCCTACCGCAGCTTCAGCCCCAATACCCCAAGCAACCTGCTGCTGGACAAACCGGTCAACGGGCCGCTGTCGAGCAAGTTCGGGGTGCGCCGGTTCTTCAACGGTGAGGAGCGCAATCCGCATGCGGGCCTGGACTTCGCGGTGCCCGCAGGCACACCGATCAAGACTCCGGCGGCAGGCAAGGTGATTCTGATCGGCAACTACTTCTTCAATGGCAACACGGTGTTCGTCGACCACGGGCAGGGCTTTATCAGCATGTTTTGCCACATGTCGAAGATTGATGTGAAGGTCGGCCAGTCACTGGCACGCGGCGATGTGGTCGGCAAGGTCGGCTCCACCGGGCGCGCGACCGGGCCGCACATGCACTGGAATGTCAGCCTGAATGATGCGCGGGTGGATCCGGCGATTTTTATCGGGGCGTTTCAACCATAAACAATTGTTGAGGCTGATGGCCTTATCGCGGGCAAGCCCGCTCCCACATTTTATCTTTGGTGGCCACAAATAATGTGGTCGCTGAAGATCCAATGTGGGAGCGGGCTTGCCCGCGATAGGGCCATTACAGACGCCGCTATTCCGCCTCCAGATCCTCAATCCCATGGACCTCCCAGTGCGCCAGGCTCTTTTTGATCCAATCCTGGGTTTCCTGCGAGAAGCCCGCCAGCTCTTCGGCCGTGATCAACTCACGCGAACACAGCCCCAGCAAGTGACCGGGCACTTCATCGCGTGAATGCCTGAAAACGTCAAACGCCCAATACAGCTCCTTCTGACCGGCTTTGAGCCTTTCTTCACTGGCTTCGATACGCTCGTAGGGCGTCAGGCTTTTATCCAGCACCGTGCACTCAACCTCATCCATGATCCGGATACACATCCGCTCATGGGCCCATGGACGCAACGCGCTATATAGCTTCCAATCCGACTCGTTCATGGCTGACTCCTGCGTACAAGTCGTCCTGTTGAGGCTTTAATAATAGCTGTACTGACACGCCCCATCCGCTGAAGCCTGCGATTGCGCATCGCTCAAACCTCGCGCAAGGATCCAGACAATCACTTTAATTCAGCACAATAAAATCGCGACAAATCGACTTTTACGGGTATTCCTCTCAATTTTTTTCGACTGCTTGCCATCCTCCACAACGGCGGTTAGGGTTGAAGACATGAAAACCTCTCACACCCTCATTCAGCTTCGCCAGCACCGCAGCCTGTGCCTCGTCAGTGCACGACTGCCGGGCTGAATTTGCGGTGACTCGCCCTACGCTTTTCCCCAAGAACATTTGATCCACCGGCAGGCCGCCTTTTTTCGGCCCACACAATAAGGATTTCCCGATGAGCATGCTCAAAGACCCGTCTTCGAAATACCGCGCGTTCCCGACCATCGATATCCCGGACCGTACCTGGCCATCGAAGACCATCACCGCCGCGCCGATCTGGTGCAGTTCCGACCTTCGTGACGGCAACCAGTCGTTGATCGAACCCATGGACGCGGTCAAGAAGCTGCGTTTCTGGAAAACCCTGGTGCAGGTCGGCGTGAAAGAAATCGAAGCCTCCTTCCCGGCCGCTTCGCAAACCGACTTCGACTTCGTACGTACCCTGATCGAAGGCAACCACATCCCGGACGACACCACCATCCAGGTGCTGACCCAGGGCCGTGAAGACTTGATCGAGCGCACCTTCGAATCCCTGCGCGGGGCGAAGAAAGCCATCGTTCACCTGTACAACGCGACCTCCCCTTCCTTCCGCCGCATTGTCTTCAACCAGGACAAGGACGGGATCAAGGCCATTGCCGTGAACGCGGCCAAGCTGTTCGTCAAATACGCTGCCCAGCAGCCGGACACCCAGTGGACCTTCGAGTACTCGCCGGAAACCTTCAGTGCGACCGAGCTCGAGTTCGCCAAGGAAGTCTGTGACGCCGTGATCGAAGTCTGGAACCCGACGCCTGAGCACAAGGTGATTCTCAACCTGCCAGCCACCGTGGAATGCGCGACCCCGAACATCTATGCCGACCAGATCGAATGGTTCGGCCGTCACATCAACCGTCGTGACAGCGTGATCATCAGCCTGCACACCCACAACGACCGTGGCACTGGCGTTGCCGCCACCGAGCTGGGCCTGATGGCCGGCGCCGACCGCGTCGAAGGCTGCCTCTTCGGCAACGGCGAGCGCACCGGTAACGTCGACCTCGTGACCGTGGCCTTGAACCTCTACACCCAGGGCATTCACCCTGAGCTGGACTTCTCCGACATCGACGGCGTGCGCAAAGTCGTCGAAGAATGCAACCAGATCCAGGTGCATCCACGTCACCCTTACGTTGGCGACCTGGTTCACACCGCGTTCTCCGGCTCCCACCAGGATGCCATCCGCAAGGGCTTCGCCCAGCAGAAACCGGACGCGCTGTGGGAAGTGCCGTACTTGCCGATCGACCCGGCCGACATCGGCCGCAGCTACGAAGCGGTGATCCGCGTCAACAGCCAGTCGGGCAAAGGCGGGATCGCTTACCTGCTGGAACAGGAATACGGCATCAGCTTGCCGCGCCGCATGCAGATCGAGTTCAGCCAGGTTGTGCAGCGTGAAACCGATCGCCTCGGCCTGGAAATGACCGCCCAGCAGATCCACGCATTGCTGCACAGTGAATACTTGCAGGCCAACACCCCGTACGCGCTGGTCAGCCATCGCCTGCAGGAAGAAAACGGTCACAGCGCCGTCGAAGTGGAAGTCTCGGGCAAAGGCCAGGGCGAAACCAACCTGCACTGGCGCGGCAAGGGCAACGGTGCCCTGGAAGCGTTGGTGGCCGGTCTGCCGATTCCGGTTGAGATCATGGACTACAACGAACACGCGATCGGCGCGGGCACCAATGCCAAGGCTGCGGCCTACATTGAACTGCGCGTGAACGGTGAACGTGCGGTGCACGGCGTCGGTATCGACGAAAACATCACCACCGCCAGCTTCAAGGCCCTGTTCAGCGCGCTGAACCGATCCCTGAGTCAGCCGGAAGCGAAAGCGGCGTAAGCCTTCGCTGCAATGCAGAAGGCCCCGAGGTGCGAACCTCGGGGCCTTTTTGTTTGCCTGCTGTTTTTGTGCCGCCTGTGCCTGATCGTTCCCACGCTCTGCGTGGGAATGCAGCCCGGGACGCTCTGCGTCCCATCAACAGCCGAACGCGGAGCGTCCGTTGAGGCATTCCCACGCAGAGCGTGGGAACGATCTGTTAACGATCAGTTGGTGAATTCGAAGGTATCGGCATCCAGGTTCGCCGGAAAACGCGTGCGATAAGCCTGCAGATCCGCAGCATTCAGCACCACCTGAAACACCCCATCCGCCTCGCCTGCACTGAGCAATGTCTCGCCCTGGAAATCCAGCACCTGACTGTCGCCGGTATAGGCAAACCCTTTACCGTCAGTCCCGATGCGATTCACCGCCGCCACATAGCAAAGGTTTTCAATCGCCCGCGCCGGCAGCAAACGGTTCCAGTGCTGGCGCCGGGCACCCGGCCAGTTGGCGGTGTACAGCAACAGGTCGGTGTCTTGCGCATCGCGGCTCCAGACCGGGAAGCGCAGGTCGTAGCAAATCAGCGGCCGCACACGCCAGCCCTTGAGCTCGAACTGCACCTGACGCTCACCCGGCGTGTAGTGGTTATGCTCGCCGCCCATGCGGAACAGGTGGCGTTTGTCGTAATGCCACACTTCCCCGTCCGGTCGCGCCCAGAGCAGACGATTGCGATGGCTGCCGTCAGCGGCCTGGACGATGATGCTGCCGGTAATCACGGCATCGAGCTTGGCAGCCTGAACCCGCAGCCATTTGCTGGTGGGCCCGTTTTCCGGCTCGCAGAGGGTTTGCGACTCCATGGAAAAACCGGTGGTGAACATCTCCGGCAGGATTATCAGGTCAGCGCCGCGAGCCTGTTCAAGCAACTGCTCGAAATGTTCCAGATTGGCCTGGCGGTCGTGCCAGGTCAGGGTTGTCTGGATCAGCGCAACATTCAGATTAGGCAGAGCACTCAAATCACGCATAGTTTTGCCGCTGCTTCACGCAGGGTCTCCTCGCGTTTGGCGAAGCACAGTCGCACCAGGCGCTGGCCTTCGGGCGGGGTCTGGTAGAACACCGAAATCGGGATGCTCGCCACACCATGTTCGCGGGTCATCCACAGCGCCATTTCGACGTCGTTGAGGTCCGGGCGGATCTGCGAGTAATCAACCAGCTGGAAATAAGTGCCTGTTACCCGCTTGAAGCTGAATCGGGACGGCGCCAGCAGATCGCAGAACAAATCGCGCTTGGCCTGGTAGAAACCAGGAAGCTCCTCGACGTGTTCCGGGTGCTCGGCCATGAAGTCGGCCAAGGCATATTGCAACGGCGTCACGCCGCAGAAGCTGACGTACTGGTGCACTTTGCGCAGCTCCGCAGTCAGTGCCGGCGGTGCAACCACGTAGCCGGTTTTCCAGCCCGTCACGTGATAGGTCTTGCCAAAGGAACTGACCACGAATGCTCGTTGATACAGCTCTTCGTGATTCAGCACGCTGACGTGAGGCACGCCGTCGAAGACCAGGTGTTCGTAGACTTCGTCGCTGACGATGTAGATGTCGCGGTCTCGAATCAAGGTCGCCAGCTGATCCAGTTCCGCACGGCTGATCAGTGCGCCACTTGGGTTATGCGGAGCGTTGAGAACGATCATTTTCGTGCGTGGCGTAATCGCCGCCGCGAGCTTTTCAAAGTCGATGGCAAAATCGTTGAGGCCCAGTTGCACATGCACGCAACGGCCACCGGCCAGCTCCACCGATGGTTCATAGCTGTCGTAGCACGGATCGAACACGATCACTTCGTCGCCGCTGTGGATAACCGCCTGTATGGCACAGAAGATCGCCTGAGTGGCGCCGGGCGTGACTGTCACTTCATGGTCGGCATCCACGTTGACGCCGTAGCTGCGAGCAATCTTGGCCGAGATTTGCTGGCGCAAGGCCGGCAGACCGGTCATTGGCGAATACTGGTTGTGACCATTGGCAACATGCCGACCGACCGCATCGCACAGGGCCTGCGGCGCATCGAAATCGGGAAAACCCTGGGACAGGTTGATCGCCCCGGTTTGCGCCGCGAGCTGAGACATCTGAGTGAAGATAGTGATGCCGACATTCGGCAGCTTACTGGTGATCATCGGTAGCCCCTTGCAGGTGAGCTGCAAGTTTCAAGCGACAAGCTGCAAGCGGTCAAGCCTCAAACCATCATGCACAAAAAAGGGCCCTGCACAGGACCCTTTTTGCTTTGACTTGAAGCTTGCAGCTTGAAACTTAAAGCTGCTTCTACTTCTTATCGCGGCGCTTTTTGTCGGCTTTCTTGTGGTGCGACATCATGCGACGCTTCTTGTTGACCTGGCGGTCGGTTAGCGTGGTCTTTTTGCCTTCGAACGGGTTCTCGCCGCCCTTGAACTCGATACGGATTGGCGTACCGACCAGCTTCAACACGCGACGGTAGGTGTTTTCCAGATAACGAACGTACGACTTCGGCACTTTCTCGATCTGGTTACCGTGGATCACGATGATCGGCGGGTTCGCGCCACCCAAGTGGGCATAACGCAGCTTGATCCGGCGGTTGTTGACCATCGGTGGCGCGTGCTCGCCAACCGCATCTTCCAGAATCTGGGTCAGGCGGTTGGTCGGCCAGCGGGTGACCGCGGACTTGAACGAGTTCTGTACGGACGCGTAGAGGTTGCCCACGCCAGTGCCGTGCAGGGCCGAGATGAAGTGGATATCGGCGTAGTCAACGAAGAACAGTCGACGTTGCAGCTCGACCTTCACGAAGTCGCGCTCGCTTGGCGTCATGCCGTCCCACTTGTTGATCGCGATGACCAGCGCACGACCCGACTCAATGGCAAAGCCCAGCAGGTTGAGGTCGTGGTCCACCACGCCTTCGCGGGCGTCCATCACAAAGATCACCACGTTGGCGTCTTTGATCGCTTGCAGGGTTTTGACCACGGAGAATTTTTCGACTTCTTCGTGAATCTTGCCGCGCTTGCGCACACCGGCGGTGTCGATCAGCGTGTACTTCTCGTCGTTACGCTCGAACGGGATGTAGATACTGTCGCGGGTGGTGCCGGGCTGGTCATAGACGATTACCCGGTCTTCACCGAGCATGCGGTTGACCAGGGTCGACTTGCCGACGTTCGGGCGGCCGATGATTGCGATCTTGATCCCGTCTTTTTCGCTTGGACCAGGAATGCGCTTGGCTTCCTCGCCTTCGGCAACGATCTCTTCCTCGCCTTCTTCCTGCTCGTCTTCGTCTTTCGGGAAGTCGCTCAGGGCGATTTCCAGCATCTGGGTGATGCCACGACCATGAGCACCGGCGATTGGAATCGCGTGGCCCATGCCCAACGGGGCGAATTCAGCGCGGGCCATTTCAGGGTCGATGTTGTCGACCTTGTTAGCCACTACGTAGGAACGCTTGTTACGTTTGCGCAAATGCTCGGCGATCATCTGGTCGGCGGCGGTGAAACCGGCCTTGGCATCTACCAGGAACAGAACGACATCCGCTTCTTCAATGGCCAGCAGCGACTGCTCGGCCATTTTTTCGTCCATACCGTGCTCGTCACCGGAGATACCGCCGGTGTCGACCAGAATGTAGGAACGCCCTTGCCACTTGGCCTCACCGTATTGGCGATCACGGGTCAGACCGGACAAGTCGCCGACGATGGCGTCACGAGTCCTGGTCAGGCGGTTGAACAAGGTGGACTTGCCGACGTTCGGTCGGCCCACCAGGGCGATTACGGGAACCATGCGGCTCTCCACTTCGTTATTTCAGAAAATACAAAAGCCGCTGCGAGGCAGCGGCTGGTGCTCGGGGCAACACTGTGGGAGCGGGCTTGCTCGCGAAAAACCGTAACAGCACCGCGTTTATTCAGGCTGTACGCGTCATCGTTGACGCCCTTCGCGAGCAAGCCCGCTCCCACATGTGCAGCAGCCTGGGGTGTTAACCCCAAGCATAGTTCTTACTTAATGGACAGGGCTTCCAGCTTGCCACTGTTGCCATAAACATAAATCGTGTCACCCACCACCAGCGGACGGGCACGCAGGCCGTCGCTGTCAATGCGCTCGCGGCCGACGAAGCGACCGTCCACCTGGCTCAGCAGGTGCAGGTAGCCTTCCATGTCGCCGACTGCAACGTAGCTGGAGAACACTTCCGGAGCCGACAGTTGACGACGGGCCAGCGAATCGTTGCTCCACAATGCTGTGGTGGAACGCTCGTCGACGCCTTCAACGGTGCCCGAAGACAGGCTCACGTAAACGTTGCCAAAACCCTGGGCGACACCGGCATAGCTGGAAGCATCACGCTGCCAGAGCTGACGACCGCTTTCCAGGTCCAGTGCCGCAACGCGACCCTGGTAACTGGCAACGTACAGGGTACCGCCGGACAACAGCAGACCGCCGTCGATATCGACAACGCGCTCCAGTTCCGAACGACCCTGTGGAATCGCAACCCGTTGTTCCCATACCGGCACGCCGTTGGAAATATCGAGAGCGACCACTTTACCGGTCGACAGGCCAGCCACCGCGAGGCGGTTGGTCACGATCGGTGCACTGGTGCCGCGCAGGGTCAGGACCGCAGGCGTGCTGTCATACAACCAGCGCTGGTTGCCGGTGGCGGCATCCAGACCGATCAGACGGTCGTCCTGAGTCTGAACCACAACCACGTCACCGTTGTTGGCCGGCGGTGCGAGTACTTCGCTGGACACGCGAGCGCGCCATTTCTCTTCACCGTTGATCGCGTCCAGGGCAACGATTTCGCCCTTGAGCGTACCGAACGTAACCAGACCGTAACCCACGCCAACGGCGCCGGAAACAGGCAGATCAAGATCCTTCTTCCATTTGACGTCGCCGTTGCTGCGATCCATCGCCATCACCACACCAGTGACGTCCGCGGCATAAATGGTATCGCCGTCGATCGCCGGAACCAGCATGTTGTAGGTTTCGCCCTGACCGTTACCGATCGAACGACTCCACTGCTTGTGCAGAACCACTTCTTCCTTGAAGTCGGTCAACTCGGCCGGAGGCAATTCTTTTTTGCCGTTGCTGCTGCAACCCGCGGCCAATATGGCCAGAGCCAGCAATGCTGCATGTTTCCAACGAATCACGTCACGCATCCCCTTTGGCCAGGTCGTCCAGCTTGATTTGTAGGCCACCGACTGCCGCTTCATCCGACAGTGCCGCCTTGGCTTTTTGATACGCCGTATTTGCTTCGTCGGTACGACCCAACTGCACCAGCAGGTCACCCTTGAGTTCTTCGCGAGTAGCCAGGAACGCCTTGTCGGCGTCGCCTTCGAGCAGCTTCAAGGCCTCATCGGCCTTGTTTTGCGCGGCCAATACCTGCGCCAGACGCTGACGGGCGATTTCGCCCAGCGCCGGGTTTGCCGGTTTGTCGACGATGGCTTTCAGTTCGGTGCCAGCATCGTCCAGCTTGCCGCTGTCGACCGCGACTTTCGCCACGAACAGGCTGCCGTACTGCGCATAAGCGGTGCCGCCGAACTCGCTTTTAAGCTTGCCGGCCAGATCCGAAACACGTGCAGCGTCAGGCTTGCCGTCAGGCGTCAGCGTGGTTTCCAGCAGTTGCTGATAGAGAATCGAGGCAGTTTGCGACTGATTGCTCTGATACTTGTGAAAGGCCTGCCAGCCGAACACGATGACCAGCGCCAACAGGCCGCCAGTGACCAGGGGCTTGCCGTTGCGTGTCCACCAGTCCTTCAAATCCGCCAGCTGTTCGTCTTCGGTACTCGACACCCCAATACTCCTTAATCGCTAATTCGGCTGTTTGACAGCTTCAACCCTGCACGACGCAGGTGGCCAGGTGTGCAGCAAGCGCATCCCAGGCAATGCTTTGTTGTTCGCCCTGGCCACGCAGGGGTTTGAAACCTACCACTTGCTGGGCCATTTCATCGTCGCCGAGGATCAGCGCGTACAGCGCACCGCTCTTGTCGGCCTTCTTGAACTGGCTTTTGAAGCTGCCGGCGCCGGCATTGATCTGCAGGCGCAGGTTTGGCAACTGATCACGCACCTTCTCGCTCAACGTCAGGGCAGCCAGTTCGGCGGCCTCGCCGAAGGCGCACAGGTAGACATCGACCTGACGGGAGATTTCTTCCGGGATCTGTTCCAGGGTTTCAAGCAGCAGCACCAAGCGCTCGATACCCATGGCGAAACCTACGCCCGGGGTCGGCTTGCCGCCCATCTGCTCCACCAGACCGTCGTAACGACCACCGGCACATACGGTGCCCTGGGCGCCCAACTTGTCGGTGACCCATTCGAAAACGGTCTTGCTGTAGTAATCCAGCCCGCGAACCAGCTTCGGGTTGATCACATAAGGAATACCGGCGGCGTCCAGGCGAGCCTTCAGGCCCTCGAAGTGCACGCGGGATTCTTCGTCCAGGTAGTCGGCCATTTTCGGCGCATCGACCAGGACTGCTTGAGTGTCGGCGTTCTTGGTGTCCAGCACCCGCAGCGGGTTGGTTTTCAGACGGCGTTGGCTGTCTTCGTCCAACTGATCCAGGCGGGCCGAAAGGTATTCGACCAGCGCTTCGCGATAACGACCGCGAGACTCGCTGGTGCCCAGGCTGTTGAGTTCGAGTTTGACCGCATCACGGATGCCCAGCTCGCCCCACAGGCGCCAGGTCAGCACGATCAGCTCGGCATCGATGTCCGGACCGTCGAGGTTGAACACCTCGACACCGATCTGGTGGAACTGACGATAACGGCCTTTCTGAGGACGTTCGTGGCGGAACATCGGGCCGATGTACCAGAGTTTCTGCACCTGGCCGCCGCCGGTGATGCCGTGCTCGAGCACCGCACGCACGCACGCTGCCGTGCCTTCCGGACGCAGGGTCAGGGAGTCGCCGTTGCGGTCGTCGAAGGTATACATCTCTTTTTCGACGATGTCGGTCACTTCACCGATGGAGCGCTTGAACAGCTCGGTGAACTCGACGATCGGCATGCGGATCTGCTTGTAACCGTAGTTATCCAGCAAACGCGAGACGGTGCCCTCGAAATGACGCCACAGGGGGGTCTGATCGGGCAGGATGTCGTTCATGCCACGTATGGCTTGCAGAGACTTGCTCACTATAAATCCTTAAATTCGTTCAGCGCTTCAGTCGGGTCAGCCACGCGCGATAACAGCGGCGTCGGCTTCGACCTTTTCGGCCGCTTTCTGGCGGATCAAGCGTTCGAGCTCATCCACCAGATTGTCATTCGTCAGTTTCTGCGACGGTTTGCCGTCGATGTAAATCAGGTTTGGCGTGCCGCCGGTCAAGCCGATATGGGCTTCCTTGGCTTCGCCCGGCCCGTTGACCACGCAACCGATGACCGCGACATCCAGCGGCACCAGCAGATCTTCGAGACGCCCTTCCAGCTCGTTCATGGTCTTGACCACATCGAAGTTCTGCCGCGAGCAGCTCGGGCAGGCGATGAAGTTGATGCCACGGGAACGCAGGTGCAGGGATTTGAGAATGTCGTAGCCGACTTTCACTTCCTCGACCGGGTCGGCCGCCAACGAGATGCGGATGGTATCGCCAATCCCTTCGGCGAGCAGCATACCGAGGCCTACGGCGGATTTCACCGTGCCTGAACGCAAACCACCGGCTTCGGTGATACCCAAGTGCAGCGGCTGGACGATTTCCTTGGCCAGCAAGCGGTAGGCGGCGACGGCCATGAACACGTCGGAGGCTTTCACGCTGACCTTGAAGTCCTGGAAATTCAGGCGTTCGAGGTGCTCGACGTGACGCAAGGCAGATTCGACCAGTGCAGCTGGCGTTGGCTCGCCGTATTTCTTTTGCAGGTCTTTTTCCAGGGAGCCGGCGTTGACGCCGATGCGGATCGGAATCCCGCGGTCTCGAGCGGCATCGACCACCGCGCGCACACGGTCTTCACGACCGATGTTGCCCGGGTTGATCCGCAGGCAGTCAACGCCCAGTTCGGCTACGCGCAATGCGATCTTGTAGTCGAAGTGAATGTCGGCCACCAACGGCACCTTGACCAGTTTCTTGATCTTGCCGAAAGCTTCGGCGGCATCCATATCCGGCACCGAAATGCGCACGATATCGACGCCCGCTGCTTCCAGGCGATTGATCTGGGCTACGGTGGCAGCCACGTCATTGGTGTCGCTGTTGGTCATGCTCTGCACAGCGATAGGTGCATCGCCGCCCACAGGCACGTTACCGACCCAGATCTTGCGGGATTCGCGACGTTTGATTGGAGATTCGCCGTGCATGACTTATTGACCCAACTTCAGGCGAGCAGTCTCGCCACTGGTGAACGGAGCGACATCAACCACCTGACCGTTGTAGCTGACTTGAGCGCCACGGGCGAAGCCCAGACGCACTGAAAACGGTGGTTTGCCGCTGACAGAAACATTTTCGCCTTTGCGCTTGAGACCGCTCAACAACACCTTGCCGGTGCCGTCGCTCACTTGCGTCCAGCAATCAGCCGTGAATTGCAGTTGAACCTGGCCTTGGCCGGCCACCGGAGCAGCCGCTGTGGCTGGAGGAATGGTCGGTGTCACCGATGCGCTTGCCGGCGGGGTCGACACAACAGGGGCTGTCGGCGCAGGCGAGAGCGGTGTCGTGACAGCTGGCGCGGTGCTGTGAGCCGGGGCCGCGACAACTGGTGCGGTGCTATGAGCCGGGGTTGCAGGCGTTGGCGCAGGTGCTGTCGGCGCGGGCGCTTCAGCGGCTGCCGGTGCTTCGGCGGATGTCTCGGCTTGTGGCAATGCAAGTGCGGTGGTGCCTTCAGCCTGACCTTGCGCGACGGCCTGGTCTTCCGGCTCGTCCAGCGGATGGATCTGGGTGGTGCCGTCGGCGCCTTCGACTTCAACGTGTTCCGGAGCCAGGGTGGTCAGGTCCTTGGTACGCGACGAAGTTTGATCCTGCCACCAGACAAAACCACCACCAATCACCGCGATCAGCAACAGCAGGCTCACGATACGCAAAATAGTGTGGGAAACCCGAACCGGCTCTTCGATGCGACCCAGGCTGTGGACATTGCTGCCTTGGGAGTCGGTACCGGTGGATTGGTCGAACTGCTGGACCAGAACGGTCTGGTCCATGCCGAGCAGCTTGGCGTACGCGCGAATATAACCGCGAGCAAAGGTGTGCCCAGGCAGCTTGTCGAAAGCGCCCGCTTCCAGATTGCTCAAGGAATTGACGGTGAGGTTGAGCTTGAGGGCCACTTCGGCCAGCGACCAGCCATTGCTTTCGCGGGCCTGGCGCAAAGTCTCACCGGGGTTAACGCGATTCGCTGCTACAACTTCGGGATGCGCCGCTTTCATCATTGCTCCGACAGGTATTGCTGATATTCCGGCGTACCGGGATAGAGTCGTTTTAATTGCAGGCCTGCACTTGCAGCCTTGTCGCGATCTTCAAACACTTTTGCCAGCCGAACGCCGAGCAATAGACTACGTGCATTTTGTTCGGTGAGCAGGCTAAAACGATCGTAGTAGTCACGCGCGGGCACATAATGCCTGTCTTCGAAGGACAACTCAGCCATTTCCAGCAATGCACGTGGTTGTTGGCGGTTCAAACGCAGGGCTTTTTCCAGCTGCTGCTTCGCCAGATCACGCTCCCCCAGCTTCGAAGCCGTCATGCCGAGGTTCTCGAACACCCGCGAACGCTCAGGATACAGGGTATCGGCGGCGGCCTGTTCAAAGCGCTCGTAAGCTTCCTTGTAACGCTTTTCTTCGAAAAGAAAGCTGCCGTAGTTGTTCAGTATTCGTGCATCGCCGGGACGCGAAGACAGTGCCTTGCGAAAATGTTCGTCCGCCAGCTCCGGCTCCATCTCGGCCTGGAACACCAGCCCCAGGGCCGCATTGGCGTCAGGGTCAGAGCTATCCAGGTCCAGCGCCTTCTTCAACGGCACCTTGGCGCGCTCGGTCATGCCCTGCTGCAAGTAGCCCAACCCCAGTTGCACGTAGGCGGTGCGCGCTTCATCGCGGCCCTTGCTGGTCTTCATCGGGTTGAAATCGCCCGACAGGACGCAACCAGCACAAAGGCTGGCCAGCAGCAACAGCAGCGCAAAGCGCAGGGACATAGAGATCCTCTCTTAATTATTGTTCGCAGCGTTCTGTGCGATATCGTTTTCGGCGCTCAGCTCGCGCACGGCGATATAACGTTCGCTGCGACGGGTGCGATCCAGCACCTGCCCTACCAATTGGCCACACGCGGCATCGATGTCTTCACCGCGAGTGGTGCGTACGGTGACATTGAAACCGGCATGGTGAAGCTGATCCTGGAACCGGCGAATCGCGTTGTTGCTCGGGCGCTCGTAACCGGAATGCGGGAACGGGTTGAACGGAATCAGGTTGATCTTGCACGGGATGTTCTTGAGCAACTCGATCATCTCAACGGCATGCTCGACCTTGTCGTTGATGTCCTTGAGCAAGGTGTACTCGATGGTCAGCACGCGCTTTTCGCCCAGGGACGACATGTAGCGCTGGCACGACTCGAGCAGCATCTTAAGCGGATATTTCTTGTTGATCGGCACCAATTGGTTACGCAATGCGTCGTTTGGTGCGTGCAGCGACAACGCCAGGGAGACGTCGATGTGCTTGGACAGCTCATCGATCATCGGCACCACACCCGAAGTGGACAGGGTTACGCGGCGCTTGGAGATCCCGTAGCCCAGGTCATCCATCATCAGATGCATGGCGGCGACGACGTTGTCGAAGTTCAGCAGCGGCTCACCCATGCCCATCATCACCACGTTGGTGATGGCACGGTCGGCGGTCGCCGGGATGCTGCCGAACGATTTATTGGCAATCCACACCTGGCCGATGACTTCGGCGGCGGTGAGGTTGCTGTTGAAACCTTGCTTGCCGGTGGAGCAGAAACTGCAATCCAGGGCACAGCCTGCCTGGGACGAAACGCACAACGTGCCGCGTTTGCCCTGGGGAATATACACGGTCTCGACGCAGCTACCGGACGCCACGCGCACCACCCACTTACGGGTGCCGTCGGTGGAGATGTCCTCGCTGACAACTTCGGGACCACGAACTTCGGCAATAACCTTGAGCTTGTCGCGCAAGGCCTTGCTGACGTTCGTCATGGCGTCGAAATCATCGACGCCAAGGTGGTGAATCCATTTCATTACCTGACCGGCACGGAAACGCTTCTCCCCGATTGAGTCGAAGAATTTTTCCATTTCCTGTTGAGTCAGACCCAGCAGGTTGGTTTTTACAGTCGATGTAGTCATGGATTCACCTTCACTCTTAAGCCAATGCTTAGCGAGTGGTTACTTCAGTAGCTGCGAAGAAGTACGAGATTTCGCGAGCAGCAGCGGCTTCGGAGTCCGAACCGTGTACAGCGTTGGCATCGATGGAGTCAGCGAAGTCAGCACGGATGGTGCCAGCAGCAGCTTCTTTAGGGTTGGTAGCGCCCATCAGCTCACGGTTCAGAGCGATAGCGTTTTCGCCTTCCAGAACCTGAACGACAACTGGACCGGAGATCATGAACGCAACCAGGTCGTTGAAGAAACCACGAGCGCTGTGCTCAGCGTAGAAGCCTTCAGCTTCAGCTTTGGACAGTTGCTTCAGTTTCGAAGCTACAACGCGCAGGCCTGCTTTTTCGAAACGAGTGGTGATCTCGCCGATGACGTTTTTTGCAACAGCGTCAGGCTTGATGATGGAGAAAGTACGTTGAACAGCCATGGTGTAACTCCAGAAACGGTAATTTGTGAAAAATTAAACCCGCGAATTATACGCGGGTTCTTGGGTATTGCCTAACTGCGTACGGTGCAGACTCAGTCTGCTTCTTCGATCCAGGCGGCCTGAATGGCTTCAAGCACCTTCTCGCCACCGCGGGTCGGATCATCGCTGAACTGCGGCAATGCCAGCACCCATTTGTGCAGATCGACGAAGTTCACGTAACGCGGGTCCACTTCCGGCTTTGATTCAGCCAGCTGGATCGCGATTTCCAGCACATCAACCCATTTCAGACTCATGTCACTTCCTTGAATCAGTGCGGCGCTTCGGCTGCATGGTTGAGCGAATACTTCGGAATTTCGATGGTCAGGTCTTCAGTCCCGACTTTCGCCTGACAGGCCAGACGCGACTGTGCCTCCAGCCCCCAAGCCTTATCAAGATAGTCTTCTTCCAGCTCGTCGGCTTCTTCCAGCGAGTCAAAGCCTTCGCGGACCAGGCAGTGACACGTTGTGCAAGCACAGACGCCGCCGCAAGCGCTTTCCATCTCGATATGGTGTTCGTGAGCCAGTTCGAGGATGGAGATGCCGGGCTCAGCCTCTACAACCATGCCGTCCGGGCAAAACTTCTCGTGTGGCAGAAAAATGACCTGCGGCATCGTTATTCCTCAATCTCATTCAGGTTGCGCCCCGCCAGCGCGGCTTTCACCGTCGAATCCAGGCGGCGGGCAGCAAAGGCGTCGGTCACTTGCGACAGACGCTTGGTCTGCTGCTCGATGGCGTAACCATCGGTACCTTTCATCAGTTCGGTCAGTTCCTGCATCTGCAATTCGATGACCATGCGCTCTTCGGCGTCGAGCAGACGGTCGCCGTCGGCATCGAGGGCACCCTGCACGGCTTCGATCAGACGCTGGGCATCGACCTGATGCTCACGCAGCACGCGGGCGACTTTGTCGTCGTTGGCATGCTGGAACGAATCCTTGAGCATCTTGGCGATTTCGCCGTCGGTCAGGCCGTAGGACGGCTTGACCTGGATGCTGGCTTCAACGCCCGAACCCAGTTCGCGAGCGGAAACGCTGAGCAGACCATCGGCATCAACCTGGAAGGTCACGCGAATTTTCGCCGCACCGGCCACCATCGCCGGAATGCCGCGCAATTCGAAACGTGCCAGGGAGCGGCAGTCGCTGATCAGCTCGCGCTCGCCCTGCAGAACGTGAATCGCCATGGCCGACTGGCCATCTTTGTACGTGGTGAAGTCCTGGGCGCGGGCAACGGGGATGGTGGTGTTGCGTGGAATCACCTTCTCCATCAGGCCGCCCATGGTTTCCAGGCCCAGGGACAACGGAATGACGTCGAGCAACAGCAGTTCGCCACCGTCGCGCTTGTTGCCCGCCAACGTATCGGCCTGGATCGCAGCACCAATGGCCACCACTTGATCCGGATCGATTTCGGTCAAAGGCTGACGACCGAAGGCTTCGGCAACTGCTTCGCGAACACGCGGCACGCGAGTCGAACCGCCGACCATGACCACGGCGTGCACTTCCTCCAGCTCGACGCCGGAATCACGCACCGCGCGACGGCAGGCTTTCAAGCTGCGAGCAACCATCGGCTCGATCAGCGCATTGAAGGCTTCGCGGGTCAGCTCGGCTTTCCAGTCGCCATAAGCGACATCAACGGACGCGGCGTTGGTCAGCGCTTCCTTGGCTGCACAAGCGGCTTGCAACAGATGACGCTGCGCACCCGGATCGAGGTCGGCGGACAAACCAGCGCTCTCGATGATCCAGCCAGCGATCGCGTGATCGAAATCGTCGCCGCCCAGGGCGCTGTCGCCACCGGTGGCCAGCACTTCGAACACACCGCCAGTCAGGCGCAGAATCGAAATATCGAACGTACCACCGCCCAGGTCATAAATAGCGACCAGGCCTTCGGCGTGTTGATCCAGACCGTACGCCACGGCGGCGGCAGTCGGCTCATTGAGCAAGCGCAGCACGTTCAGACCGGCCAGCTTGGCCGCATCCTTGGTGGCTTGGCGCTGGGAATCGTCGAAATAGGCCGGAACGGTGATCACCGCGCCCACCAACTCGCCACCCAACGTCGCTTCGGCGCGCTGACGCAGCACTCTGAGGATATCGGCGGAGACTTCGACCGGGCTTTTCGGCCCCTGAATCGTGTCGATGAACGGCATGTGCGACTCGCCGCCGACAAAGCGGTACGGCAGTTGATCACCCAATTGCTTGACGTCGGACAGACCACGACCCATCAAGCGCTTGACCGACAGCACGGTGTTCAAGGGATCGGTAGCGGCAGCCAGCTTGGCCGACTCGCCCACTTCGACGTGGTCGGCGTGGTAGCGCACGGCGGACGGCAGGATGACTTGCCCGTCAGCGTCGGCCAGGGGCTCGGAAAGACCACTGCGCAACGCAGCGACCAGCGAATTGGTAGTGCCCAAGTCGATCCCCACAGCCAGACGACGCTGGTGCGGTTGAGGACTTTGGCCGGGTTCGGCGATCTGCAGTAGGGCCATCGTGATCAGGACTTATCTGTATATCAGGCGTGCGACCGGAGCGGCACTGGGTTAATCGTCGAGGCGCTCTTCTAACTGGCGCACTTCGTAGGTGAGCTTGTCGAGGAACTGCATGCGCCGCATCAGGCGTTCGGCCTGCTCACGTTGCGCTGCGTCATTCCAACAGGCTGCGAAGCTTTGGTTCAGCTCATCCTGCGCCGTTTTCAGGCGACGCTTGAACGCTGCAATACCGGCCATGTCGGCGTTGTCTTGCAGGTCTTCGAGCTCTTCACGCAACTCCATCTGTTGCAGAAGAAACTCCGGATCATGCACCGTGACCTCCAGCGGCAGCTCGCGACCGCCCATGGCGAGCAAGTAACGCGCGCGCTTGGGGGGACTTTTGAGCGTCTGGTAGGCCTCGTTGAGGCTCGCGGATTGCTCTAGCGCCAGCCGTTGCTCGCGCTCGGAAGCGTCCGCAAAACGGTCCGGATGTACGCTGCGCGCCAACTCACGGTAGCGCGTAGCCAGCTGGTCGAGATCCAGATTGAAGCTCGGTTGCAGCTCAAATAAAGCGAAATGACAAAGAGTACCCACAAGCAGCCTCAGATGTTGAAGCTTTCGCCGCAGCCACATTCACCGCGCACGTTGGGGTTGTTGAACTTGAAGCCTTCGTTCAACCCTTCCTTGACGAAATCGAGCTCGGTGCCGTCCAGGTACGCCAGGCTTTTAGGGTCGATGATCACTTTCTCGCCGTGACTTTCGAACACCTGATCCTCTGCAACCACCTCGTCGACAAACTCCAGCACGTAGGCAAGGCCGGAACAGCCTGTGGTACGAACACCCAGGCGAATCCCCTCACCTTTGCCGCGCCCGTTGAGGGAGCGTCGCACGTGTTGAGCAGCCGCTTCTGTCATGCTGATAGCCATCGGTGACTCCTTACTCGTCGCCAAATCTTGAAAGTCAGATCAAGCCTTTCTTCTGCTTGTAATCGCGAACGGCCGCTTTGATAGCGTCTTCTGCGAGTACGGAGCAGTGAATTTTTACCGGCGGCAGTGCCAGTTCTTCGGCCAGCTGAGTGTTCTTGATGGTCTCTGCTTCATCCAGAGTCTTGCCTTTCATCCACTCGGTCGCCAGGGAGCTGGAGGCGATAGCCGAACCGCAACCGTAGGTCTTGAACTTGGCGTCTTCGATGATGCCTTGTTCGTTGACCTTGATTTGCAGGCGCATTACGTCGCCGCAAGCTGGCGCGCCGACCATGCCGGTGCCGACATCCGGGTCTTCCGCGTCCATCTTGCCGACGTTACGCGGGTTTTCGTAGTGGTCGATGACCTTTTCGCTGTAAGCCATGATTCTTAATCCTCACTCATCAGAGAGTCGCTCTTGAGCCCTGCTCCCGAAGGTTCACAGGGCCGGTTGGCGGCGACTTGAAATCAGTGTGCCGCCCACTCGATTTTCGAGATGTCGACACCGTCTTTGTACATGTCCCACAGCGGCGACAGGGTGCGCAGCTTGGTGACGGCCTCGCAGACTTTTTTCGCGGCGTAGTCGATTTCTTCTTCGGTGGTGAAACGGCCGAAGGTGAAGCGGATCGAGCTGTGTGCCAGTTCGTCGTTGCGGCCCAGGGCGCGCAGTACGTACGAAGGCTCCAGCGATGCCGAGGTGCAAGCCGAACCGGAAGAAACCGCCAGGTCCTTGAGCGCCATGATCAGCGACTCGCCTTCAACGTAGTTGAAGCTCAGGTTCAGGTTGTGCGGTACGCGAGCAGTCATGCTGCCGTTGACGTACAGCTCTTCCAGGCCTTCGACCTGCTTGAAGAAACGGTCGCTCAGCGCTTTGATGCGCACGTTCTCGGCAGCCATGTCTTCCTTGGCTACGCGGAAAGCTTCACCCATGCCGACGATCTGGTGGGTCGCCAGGGTGCCGGAACGCATGCCACGTTCGTGACCGCCGCCGTGCATGGTCGCTTCGATGCGAACACGCGGCTTGCGGCTGACGTACAGCGCGCCGATGCCTTTAGGGCCGTAGGTTTTGTGAGCCGAGAACGACATCAGGTCGACTTTCAGCTTCGACAGGTCGATTTCGACCTTGCCGGTGGACTGAGCAGCGTCGACGTGGAACAGGATGCCCTTGGAACGGGTCAGTTCGCCGATGGCTTCGATGTCGTTGATGGTGCCGATTTCGTTGTTCACGTGCATGACGGAGACCAGGATGGTGTCGTCGCGCAGCTCGGCTTCAATCATTTCAGGGGTGACCAGACCATCGGTGCGAGGCTCGATGTAGGTCACTTCGAAGCCTTCACGCTCCAGTTGGCGCATGGTGTCGAGGACAGCCTTGTGCTCAATCTTGGTGGTGATCAGGTGCTTGCCCTTGGTGGCATAGAAATGCGCCGCACCCTTGATAGCCAGGTTGTCGGACTCGGTGGCACCGGAGGTCCAGACGATTTCACGCGGATCGGCGTTGACCAGGTCAGCGACCTGACGACGAGCGTTTTCGACGGACTCTTCAGCTTTCCAGCCGAACACGTGGGAACGGGACGCCGGGTTACCGAAGTTTCCGTCGACCAGCAGGCATTCACTCATCTTTTGCGCGACACGCGGATCAACCGGGGTGGTCGCAGAGTAATCAAGGTAAATCGGCAATTTCATGGACTATCTCCTAAATCAGGCTGGCTGGCGTGCCGCTTAGCTCTTTGGCTGTCATTCGACGGCGGACGCTTCAATCTTGTCCAGGCGTGGCGCCTTGCTGTTGCAACGGCGCTGGTCCTGACGCTGGGCTACTTCTTGTACCTCACGGCGAGTGACAAGGTCAGCCAAGCTGATACCGCTCAGAAATTCGTGAATCTGCAGGCTCAGATCGCACCACAAGTGGTGAGTCAGGCAGGTGTCGCCTTGATGGCAATCACCCTGGCCCTGGCATTTGGTCGCATCGACCGATTCGTTTACCGCATCGATCACCTGGGCGACCTGGATGCCCTGCATGTCGCGGGACAGCTGGTAGCCGCCGCCCGGGCCACGAACGCTGGAAACCAGATTGCTACGGCGCAATTTGGCGAAAAGCTGTTCGAGGTAGGACAGGGAGATGCCTTGGCGCTCGGAGATATCGGCCAGGGACACCGGCCCGTGCTGCGCGTGCAACGCCAGGTCAAGCATGGCGGTCACGGCGTATCGGCCTTTTGTAGTCAGTCGCATGGACAATTACCACGGAGTTCGGAATGGGGCGAGTATGCAATTCCCGAGTGTTTAAGTCAACTATAAGACCTAGTACTTTAGTCAGGATTACCCGCAAAATAGCGGCGGCATCATATCAGGGTCTGCGGCCTAATGGCACACCGCCGAGCGCTGCGCCATTGCCTGAATACGACCCACCATGGCCTTAACCGGCCTTGCTTTCGTCCTTGCCCTTTACACAGGCAAAGTCTTCTTCGCGCAGCTCAGGCAGATCCTTGGCACAGTAATTACTGCCCAGATCCTTCAACGCCCCGCACATCCCTTCCAGGCGACCATCGACTGCCTGCAAGTGATCCAGTAACTGACCAATCGCACGCGCCACCGGATCCGGCATGTCTTCGCCAACACCATAGGCATCAAAGCCGATCTTCTCGGCCATGGCCTTGCGCTTGGCGTCCTGCTCGTCATCGGACTTGACGATGATCCGCCCCGGAATCCCTACGACTGTTGCGCCCGGCGGAACCGCCTTGGTCACCACCGCGTTGGAACCGACCTTGGCACCGGCACCAACAGTGAACGGGCCGAGCACCTTGGCGCCCGCCCCCACCACAACGCCATCTTCGAGGGTCGGGTGACGCTTGCCCTTGTTCCAGCTGGTGCCGCCAAGGGTCACGCCCTGGTAGAGGGTGACGTCGTTGCCGATCTCGGCGGTTTCACCAATGACGATGCCCATGCCATGATCAATAAAGAAGCGACGGCCGACCTTGGCGCCCGGATGGATCTCGATCCCGGTCAACCAGCGACCGAAGTTCGACACCAGTCGCGCCAGCCATTTCCAGCCCATGCCCCACAGGGCCGACGACAGGCGATGGATCCAGATAGCGTGCATGCCGGGGTAGCAGGTCAGGACTTCAAAGGCGTTGCGCGCTGCCGGGTCACGATGGAAAACACTCTGGATATCTTCACGCAAACGCTCGAACATTTTTAATCCTTCCGCTTTAGAAGCTCGCCACGGGCCGCTTTCTGGGTTTCCGTGAGGATGCCACGCAATATATTCATTTCCGCCCGGCTGACCGAGCTGCGTCCGTACAACCGGCGCAGGCGCGCCATCAAGTGCCGTGGTTTTTCCGGGTCGAGGAATTCGATGGCCACCAGGGTTTGCTCCAGGTGTTCATAGAATCGCTCCAGTTCATCCATGGTCGCCAGTTCACCGCTTTTGGTGGACGCCACTTCATCCTTCTCGACCTTGCTCGGTTGCCCTTGGGCCGCGAGCCAGGACATGCGCACTTCATAACTCAACACCTGCACCGCCGCCCCAAGGTTCAGCGAACTGAACTCAGGGTCTGATGGGATGTGCACGTGATAATGACATCGCTGCAGCTCTTCATTGGTCAGGCCGGAATCTTCACGACCAAAGACCAAGGCGATCTCGGCGCCCTGCCCGGCTTCTTCAACCACTTTCACACCGCATTCGCGGGGATCAAGCAGCGGCCAGGGAATGCGACGATCACGGGCACTAGTACCGAGCACCAGATTGCAGCCGACCAAGGCATCTTCCAAGGTGGCGACGACTTGCGCGTTTTCAAGGATGTCCCCGGCGCCGGATGCACGCGCATCGGCTTCGTGGTGCGGGAACAACCGTGGCTCGACCAGCACCAGCCGCGACAGGCCCATGTTCTTCATGGCACGCGCAGCCCCGCCGATATTGCCGGGGTGGCTGGTATTGACCAGGACGACACGAATGTTTTGCAGCAAGGGAGGCGCTCTCGAACACAATAATCGGGAGCAGAATCTTACAGCTCAACCTACCGTTAAGCTATGAAAGCGAACACCAACCTTCACCTGTAGAAAAGTTCTGATAGAATGCCCGGCTTTCTTTAACAACCTTAGGTGACACATCCATGCAGCCCATGCTGAATATCGCGCTGCGCGCCGCCCGCAGCGCCAGTGAATTGATCTTCCGCTCCATCGAGCGCCTGGATACCATCAAGGTCGACGAAAAAGACGCCAAGGATTATGTATCCGAGGTGGATCGCGCCGCTGAACAGAAAATCATCGACGCGCTGCGCAAGGCTTACCCGAACCACTCGATCATGGGTGAAGAAACCGGCATGCATGCTGGCACCGGGATCGAAGGCGAAGAATACCTGTGGATCATCGATCCGCTGGACGGCACCACCAACTTCCTGCGCGGCATTCCTCACTTCGCTGTCAGCATCGCCTGCAAATACCGCGGTCGCCTGGAACACGCTGTTGTTCTGGACCCGGTTCGCCAGGAAGAATTCACCGCCAGCCGTGGTCGCGGCGCTCAACTGAACGGTCGCCGCCTGCGCGTCAGCGGTCGCACCAGCCTCGACGGCGCCCTGCTGGGTACCGGCTTCCCGTTCCGCGATGACCAAATGGACAACCTCGACAACTACCTCGGCATGTTCCGCGCCCTGGTTGGCCAGACTGCCGGCATCCGCCGCGCTGGCTCGGCGAGCCTGGACCTGGCCTATGTAGCTGCCGGCCGTTTCGATGCGTTCTGGGAGTCGGGTCTGTCCGAGTGGGACATGGCTGCAGGCGCCCTGCTGATCCAGGAAGCCGGCGGTTTGGTGAGCGACTTCACCGGCGGCCACGATTTCCTTGAAAAAGGCCACATCGTTGCCGGTAACACCAAGTGCTTCAAAGCAGTACTGACGGCCATCCAGCCGCACCTGCCGGCCTCGCTGAAACGCTAAGCGACCGCGCACAAAAAAGCACCCTTCGGGGTGCTTTTTTTATGCCTGAATTTCCACCTCAGGCACACCACAGATCCCTGTGGGAGCGGGCTTGCCCGCGATGGCGTCATCACCTGCACCATTAATGTCGACTGACACCTCGCTATCGCGGGCAAGCCCGCTCCCACACCGGATCGGTGGCGATGTATAAATGGTGGGCACAAAAAAAGCACCCCGAAAGGTGCTTCTTTTTGATTCTTAAACCTGAGTATTTAGCGATTCTGTTCGTTGTTCTGCGACAGGATCAGCTTGCCTTCTTTGTCGACCGGAATCTGGTTGCCCGGATCACGGTCCATCCGCACTTTGCCTTCCTTGCCATCGAGCGAGTAACGAACGTCGTATCCGACGACCTTGTCACTGATGTCATTCACGGTGTTACAGCGAGTTTGGGTCGTGGTGTAGGTATCGCGATTCTGCATACCTTCCTGCACCTTGTTGCCCGCGTAACCACCGCCAACCGCGCCGGCAACGGTGGCAATTTTCTTGCCCGTACCGCCGCCAATCTGGTTACCCAACAAACCACCTGCCACCGCACCAATGGCGGTACCCAGGATCTGGTGTTGGTCTTTCACCGGCGCTTGCCGGGTTACTGCTACATCCTTGCACACTTCACGTGGCGTTTTGATCTGTGTCTTGACCGGTTCAACGGCTAGAACTTGCGCATACTCAGGGCCGCTTTTAACCAGGCTGTAGGTGGCAACAGCACCCCCGGCAGTCACACCGACAGCACCCAATACCGCACCAACCAGCAACGACTTGTTCACATGAACCTCCTGACCATCACCCGCGGAACATGTCCGCGCTTCTCCCAGCCTTGGAGCACAAAAAAAGGCGCGAGTTCAACTCGCGCCTTTTTTGGCAGACAACCGGAAAAGCGATGGCCGTTATGGACGGTCGTCGACTTCCTTCTCGCTTGCCGCAGGAGGAATCAGATCCTCGCTGTTCAGGTT
This sequence comes from Pseudomonas sp. JAI111, assembly GCF_024809425.1. NCBI lineage: Bacteria > Pseudomonadati > Pseudomonadota > Gammaproteobacteria > Pseudomonadales > Pseudomonadaceae > Pseudomonas > Pseudomonas sp. JAI111. Next base: position 68,237 of record NZ_JANUCB010000010.1, read on the forward strand.
CAGCCAGATCAGCACCACGTTGGCGATGTAGATCGACGAGTAAGTACCCGCCAGTACGCCGATGAACAGCGCAATGGAGAAGCCGAACAGGTTGTCGCCACCGAAGAACAACAGCGCTGCAATCGCCAGCAAGGTGGAGATCGACGTCGCCATGGTCCGCAGCAGGGTTTGCGTGGTCGAGATGTTGATGTTCTCGATCAGGCTGGCCTTGCGCAAAACACGGAAGTTCTCACGAACCCGGTCGAATACCACGATGGTGTCGTTGAGCGAATAACCGATGATCGCCAGTACCGCCGCCAGCACCGTCAGGTCGAAGGTGATCTGGAAGAACGACAGGATACCGATGGTCACGATCACGTCGTGGATCAGGGAAACGATGGCACCGATCGCGAACTTCCACTGAAAGCGGAAAGCCAGGTAGATCAGGATGCCGCCCAACGCCATCAGCATGCCGAGGCCGCCCTGGTCGCGAAGCTCTTCACCGACCTGAGGACCGACGAACTCAACGCGCTTGACCACCGCTGGGTTATCGCCACCGACCTTCTGCAAGGCCTCGGCAACCTGGTGACCCAGCTGCGGGTCTTCACCCGGCATACGCACCAGCAAATCGGTAGTTGCACCGAAGCTCTGCACGATTGCCTCGTGATAACCCGCTGTAACCAGTTGCTCACGCACCTTGGTGACATCGGCCGGACGCTCGTAGGTCAGCTCAATGAGCGTACCGCCGGTGAAGTCCAGGCCCCAGTTCATGCCCTTATGAAAGACACTGAAAATGGCCAGCGCGGTGAGGAACAATGTGACGCCGAACGCAAAGTTGCGAACGCCCATGAAGTTGATTGTACGTAACATGGCAGCCCCTTAAATCCACAACTTCTTGAAGTCACGACCGCCGAAGATCAGGTTGACCATCGCGCGGGTCACCATGATGGCCGTGAACATCGAGGTAAAGATCCCGAGGGACATGGTCACTGCGAAGCCTTTGACGGGACCGGTGCCCATCGCAAAGAGAATCCCGCCGACCAACAGTGTTGTCAGGTTGGCGTCGAGAATCGCGGTGAATGCCCGGCCGAAGCCTTCGTTGATTGCCCGTTGTACCGTCATGCCTGCCGCGATCTCTTCACGAATCCGCGAGAAGATCAGTACGTTGGCGTCGACCGCCATACCCATCGTCAACACGATACCGGCGATACCCGGCAGGGTCAGCGTTGCACCCAGCAGCGACATCAAGGCCAGCAGCAGCACCATGTTCACAGCCAGTGCGACGGTGGCGATGATGCCGAAGAAGCGGTAGATGGCGATGATGAACAGCGAGACAAACAGCATGCCCCACAACGATGCATCGATACCTTTGGTGATGTTGTCAGCACCCAGGCTCGGGCCAATGGTGCGCTCTTCAGCGAAGTACATCGGTGCAGCCAGACCACCGGCACGCAACAGCAGCGCCAGTTCGGACGACTCGCCCTGGCCGTTCAGGCCAGTGATGCGGAATTGAGCACCGAGCGGCGACTGGATGGTCGCCAGGCTGATGATCTTCTTCTCTTCTTTAAACGTTTGTACCGGTACGTCTTTCTCGACGCCGTTGACCATTTGCTTGACGTAAGTGGTCACCGGGCGCTGCTCGATGAAGATCACCGCCATGCTGCGACCCACGTTGCTGCGAGTCGCACGACTCATCAGCTCGCCACCGTGGCCATCCAGACGGATGTTCACTTCTGGCGTGCCGTGCTCGCCGAAGCCAGCCTTGGCGTCAGTTACCTGGTCGCCAGTGATGATCAGGCCACGCTCGATCTGTGCAGGCGGACGCTTGCCTTCACGGAACTCGAAGGTTTCGGAAGTGGCTTTGGAGGCACCCGGCTCAGCAGCCAGACGGAACTCGAGGTTGGCCGTCTTGCCGAGGATACGCTTGGCTTCTGCGGTGTCCTGCACGCCTGGCAGCTCAACCACGATGCGGTTGGCGCCCTGACGCTGGACGATCGGTTCGGCAACACCCAGCTCGTTGACGCGGTTACGTACCGTGGTCAAGTTCTGCTTGATGGAGTATTCGCGGATTTCCGCCAGCTTGGCCGGGGTCATCGCCAGACGCAGCACCGGTTGGCCATTGAGGTCGGCCGGAACAATGTCGAAATCGTTGAAATTCTTGCGGACCAGCGCGCGGGCCTGTTCGCGGGAAGCTTCATCACTGAAACCCAGCTGAATGGCACCGTTGAGTTGCGGCAGGCTGCGATAGCGCAGTTTCTCTTTACGCAACAGGCTCTTGACGTCGCCTTCGTAGACTTTCAGGCGTGCGTCGAGGGCTTTGTCCATGTCCACTTCGAGCAGGAAGTGCACACCACCGGACAAGTCCAGACCCAGCTTCATCGGGTGCGCGCCCAGGCTGCGCAGCCATTGCGGGGTGGTTTGCGCCAGGTTCAGTGCAACGACGTAGTCATCACCCAAGGCCTTGCGCACGACGTCTTTGGCCGGCAGCTGATCTTCAGCCTTGGTCAGACGGATCAGGCCGCCCTTGCCGTTTGCCGCCAGAGTGGCCGCCTTGACGCTGATCCCGGATTCCTTGAGCGCAGTGCTCACGCGGTCCAGATCAGCCTGATTGACCAACAGCGCAGTACTTGCACCGCTGACCTGAATGGCCGGGTCATCAGGATATAGATTGGGAGCGGAATAAATCAGACCGACCGCCAGCACCGCCAGGATCAGAATGTATTTCCACAGAGGGTATTTGTTCAGCATCACGCCGCCCGTTATGACGCGGGGCGCCTTGCGCGCCCCGTCGATTGAATATGAAGTTGAAACTTAGATCGCTTTCAGCGTGCCTTTTGGCAGCGTCGCGGCAATGGCGCCCTTCTGGAACTTCATTTCGACAGTGTCGGAAACTTCCAGAACAACGAAATCGTCGGCTACTTTAGTGATCTTGCCGGCGATACCACCGGTGGTCACAACTTCGTCGCCTTTCTGCAGGCTGCTCAGCAGGTTCTTCTGCTCTTTGGCGCGCTTGGCCTGTGGACGCCAGATCATCAGGTAGAAGATGACCAGGAAACCGACCAGGAAAATCCACTCAAAACCGCCACCCATTGGGCCGGCAGCTGCCGGTGCAGCAGCGTCAGCCATGGCATTAGAGATAAAAAAGCTCATTTAGCACTCCAGTTGCAAATGTTGAATCTTGGGGTCAGAAAACTCAGTCCAAAGGCGGAACAGGTAACCCGCGTTTGGCGTAGAAGGCATCGACAAAGGCGGCCAATGTACCCTGTTGAATAGCCTCGCGCAAACCAGCCATAAGCACTTGATAATGACGCAAGTTATGGATGGTATTGAGCATGCTCCCCAGCATTTCGCCGCACTTGTCCAGGTGATGCAGATAAGCACGGGAGAAGTTCTGGCAGGTATAGCAATCGCAGGTCGGATCGAGCGGCGAATCATCATGGCGATGAAACGCGTTACGGATCTTCAGCACGCCGGTATCAATGAAAAGATGCCCATTGCGGGCATTACGGGTTGGCATCACGCAATCGAACATGTCCACACCGCGGCGCACACCCTCAACCAGATCTTCCGGTTTGCCAACGCCCATAAGGTAACGAGGTTTGTCAGCCGGCATCTGACCCGGCAGGTAATCCAGCACCTTGATCATTTCGTGCTTGGGCTCGCCCACCGACAGACCGCCAATGGCCAGGCCATCGAAGCCGATGTTGTCGAGGCCTTCCAGGGAGCGCATGCGCAGATCCTGGTGCATGCCGCCCTGAACGATGCCAAACAGCGCCGCCGTGTTGTCGCCATGAGCTTCCTTGGAACGCTTGGCCCAGCGCAACGACAGCTCCATCGATACCCGCGCGACGTCTTCGTCGGCCGGGTATGGCGTGCATTCGTCGAAAATCATCACGATGTCCGAGCCCAGGTCACGCTGGACCTGCATCGACTCTTCCGGGCCCATGAAGACTTTGGCGCCGTCCACAGGAGAGGCGAAGGTCACGCCCTCCTCCTTGATCTTGCGCATGGCGCCCAGGCTGAACACCTGGAAACCGCCGGAGTCGGTCAGAATCGGGCCTTTCCACTGCATGAAATCGTGCAGGTCGCCGTGCTTCTTGATCACTTCGGTGCCAGGGCGCAGCCACAAGTGGAAGGTGTTGCCCAGAATGATTTCCGCGCCAGTGGCGACGATATCCCGCGGCAGCATGCCCTTGACCGTGCCGTACGTGCCCACCGGCATGAAGGCCGGGGTCTCGACGGTACCGCGAGGGAAGGTCAAACGACCGCGACGAGCCTTGCCGTCTGTGGCAAGCAACTCAAACGACATACGACTTTGGCGACTCATTCTTTGTCCTCAGGGCCACGTGGTGCGGGATTACGGGTGATAAACATCGCATCACCGTAGCTGAAAAAGCGGTATTCGTTGTCGACGGCGGCTTTATAGGCGGCCATGGTCTCGGGATAACCGGCGAACGCCGAAACCAGCATCAACAGCGTGGATTCGGGCAAATGGAAGTTGGTGACCAGGGCGTCGACCACATGAAACGGCCGGCCCGGGTAGATAAAGATGTCCGTGTCGCCACTGAACGGCTTGAGCACGCCATCACGCGCGGCGCTTTCCAGGGAACGCACGCTGGTGGTCCCCACCGCCACCACACGACCACCGCGAGCGCGGCACGCCGCCACGGCATCGACCACGTCCTGACCGACTTCCAGCCATTCAGTGTGCATGTGGTGATCTTCGATCTTCTCGACGCGCACTGGCTGGAACGTGCCCGCACCGACGTGCAAGGTCACGAACGCGGTCTCGACGCCCTTGGCGGCAATTGCCTCCATCAGCGGCTGATCGAAATGCAGCCCCGCCGTCGGCGCCGCCACCGCGCCCAGGCGCTCGGCGTACACCGTCTGATAACGCTCGCGGTCCGAGCCTTCATCCGGGCGATCTATATAAGGTGGCAGCGGCATGTGCCCGACACGGTCGAGCAGCGGCAACACCTCTTCGGCAAACCCCAGCTCGAACAACGCATCGTGACGCGCGAGCATTTCAGCCTCGCCACCGCCATCGATCAGGATCTTCGAACCTGGCTTGGGCGACTTGCTGGAGCGCACATGGGCCAGCACGCGATGACTGTCGAGCACTCGCTCCACCAGGATTTCCAGCTTGCCGCCGGAAGCCTTCTGGCCAAACAGCCGCGCCGGAATCACCCGGGTATTGTTGAACACCATCAAATCGCCCGGACGCAAATGCTCGAGCAAATCAGTGAATTGACGGTGTGCCAGGGCGCCGCTGACCCCATCAAGGGTCAACAGGCGACTGTTGCGACGCTCGGCCAAAGGGTGGCGAGCAATCAGCGAATCAGGGAGTTCGAAAGTAAAGTCAGCAACGCGCATGATGGGGTTCGTCTAGCAGGGGCCGGAAGTCTAGCCGAAATAGTGAAAATTCTCTATGTACCTGATTGACCGACGGTAATCTCATCTCTATACTTCGCCGCCATTGAGCCCTGATGGCGGAATTGGTAGACGCGGCGGATTCAAAATCCGTTTTCGAAAGGAGTGGGAGTTCGAGTCTCCCTCGGGGCACCATATAGCAGTATCTGAAAGTCTCTACCAGACTCTCAGACCCAGAGAAACCGGCCATTTGAGCCGGTTTTTTTGTGTCTGGCTATCTACCTCTGTATCCCTTTATCCGTTGTATCCCTGTATCCCTGCTTGTATCCTGAGAAAAATACCGAACTTTGGGATACAAGGATGAAGCGCGCAGATATCAAGCGCCGCCCTCTCGCAGACACGACGCTTGCGGGGCTGGAGCCGGAATCAAAGGAATACCGGGAGCTGGACGGAAACGGCCTCTACTTCAGGGTCAAACCTGATGGTGGTAAATCCTGGCAGCTCCGCTACAAACGTCCGGCGGGCAATTGGGCTTGGATGGGGCTCGGGGGTTATCCGGAAGTAAGTGGTGCGTTGGCACGGGACAAAGCTGCCGATCTACGCAAAGTAGTGAGCAGTGGTGCCGACCCCCTTGAGCAAAAGCGATCCGCGAAAGCTGCTATCGATGCGGCCAAAACCCGAACCTTTCGAGCTGCTGCTGATGCCTGGCTCAAGGCAAAAGAGGAAAAAGGGCTCGCATCCTCCACCCTCAACAAAATCCGCACCTACCTCGACAAGGACATACTCCCGGCACTGGGAGACAAGCCTCTAGATGAAATCACGCGTACCGATTGTGCAGAGCTCCAGGCATCCATCGAAGCCCGGGACGCACACAACGTGGCTGAAAAGTGTCGCACCTGGATAAATCAGATCTTCGGGCGAGCCATCGGCTTAGGCCTTACTGAAAATGATCCCGGCAGCCGTCTGCGCGATATTGCAGCCCAAGCCCCTAAGACTCAGCAGCATCCACATTTACTGGAGCCTGAGCTGGCTGAATTCCTCCAGGCACTGAAAAACACTCCAAGCAGGCTGACAGCCCGCACTGCGGCATGGCTTTGTGTATGGACGGCATCAAGACCGGGAATGGTACGTTTGGCTGAATGGAAGGAGTTCGACCTTGAGAAAGCAATTTGGACCACGCCTGCCTCCAAGATGAAGATGCGTCGGGATTTTGTATGCCCTCTTCCCCACCAAGCTGTTGCGGCGCTGAAAGAACTGCACTGCTTAACCGGTCGCAGCCGCTGGCTCTTCCCCGGAGTCGGAGCAAAAAATCCGACCATCAGTGAAAACACAATTAACAAGGTTTTCGCCACCATAGGTTACAAAGGTCGCCTCGTTGGACACGGGACTCGCCACACAGCGAGCACGTTGCTTCGAGAACATGGCTGGCCAAAAGAACACGTTGAGGCGCAGCTTGCCCACAAAGAGGAAGGCATTTCAGGGGTATATAACAAGGCTCAATACCTTGAACAGCGTGTAGTGATGATGCAGTGGTATGCCGACCACCTTGAGAAGTTGGTGGCGGGTAACGTGGTGCAGGGACAGTTTGGGAAGGCGGTATGAGCGCATATCGCCCCCTCTCAAAAATCGGTGTAACGCGTGTTACGGGTGTAACAACATCGACTAACATATTGATAATAAACAGTTTTTCGTCAGTTACACGTTGTTCACACCTCGAATACCTCAAGTGTAACGACGCGAAGTCGTGTAACAGAAATATCCTCGCGTCCTTTCTGTCGGCAGCAGTTTTATCAAATGCACGACGCTGGAACAGCACACCTGTCTCGGGGCGAGGGGTGGACTAAATGGATATTGAACTAGGCATTGAAGCTGAAGAACTAGAGATCGCAGGGATCGACGTGATGTGCCTGGTTTGGGACATGGATGACGTTGAACTAGCAGTGCGCGAGTTAGCGTTGTATCCCCATTTCAGCGAACATTTCCGAGAAGCTTTCGACCTCATCGGCTTGGCAACATCATTCTGGCTTGAGGATGGCTCCTACGCGAACAGTGCAGAATCCGTCACAAGAACCTTGTTCCGACTCCGAGATGCTATCGATGAACGTGCAAGCTCTGCGGAGGCAGCATCACTGCCTAACGTCATTCGAAGTTTTATTGGGGTCGATCATCCAGCTACAGACTCACAACTCGTTGCAGCTTTTGCCCTAGTACTCGGCGTACAAGCTGTGGAAGCACTAGCAAATTGGCTCTTCGAGCTCGAGGTCGCTACCTACGATATCGATGCGGATCTGATAGAGGGGCTAAGAAATGACTCACCCCGCCAGTACGCTGCCCTTATCGACAAAGAGCGAGATCGCCGCGCCGGTTTTGAAATTGAAGCGAGAGAGCAATTTGCCGCCTTAAAAGGTGAGGCTAACCAGGCATTGTTGATGGCAAACCTCTATCGCCAGGTGGAAAGCATAGATGTATCAAAAAATGGCTTCAACACATCGAGTCTGATGCTCCGACTACTAGACGAAGCTTTCTCAGCGAAGGCATCTAAACGCGGACAGGAGGCTGGCAGAGGCAATCAAGATGCTAGCTCTAAAACACAAACAGAGACGATGGATCGGCGATCAAAGATAAAGGCCGCCGCTGAGAAGATTATTGCTGGTCGGAGAATTGAAAAGCGAAACCTTACAGATGCGGAGCTAACCAATCTCCTTTTCGACCAGACCGTGCACGGCACAAAGAAAACCATTCGTGATCATTTGACCGCGCTAGGTCTTAGACCACTCAAATAAAAAAGGGAACGGACACAGTCCGCTTCCTTCCCTCTCCGTAGCGTATGGCCTGTCGTCTCAATAAACGCAGGTTTGGATCGCTATGACTACCGCAATAAAACACCTTGCTTCACACGACCCCGCCACAACTCTCATCCGTATGCCCGAGGTGGTATCAATCGTTGGGCTTGCCCGTCCGACCATCTACAAGCTAATGCGCCAACCTGAGAGTGGATTTCCACTCCCGGTGAAGCTGAGTAACAGCAACGCCCGAAGTGCGCCAGTCGCGTGGGTGCTCGGAGAGATTCAAGCATGGACTCGCGCGCGCATCGCTGCACGTGATCGGGTGGCAGCATGAGAAAAAGACCTATCACTAGGGCAGTGTTGCAACCCTTCTCAATTCTGCGCCAAGTCGGTTTTTCGCCGCGTTACATGCAACGCCTTGAGCGTTATCGCAGCCGGCAGGAAAAACAAAGTCGCGTCGTTGGTGTGCTCAGTTGGCCTGACGGCACCTGGTGCGCCATTACCTTCCACACCGAAAAATTCAATGCAGTGACTGTCGACGAAGGCCAGCAAGCAGCCGCCTACGAAGATGCTCGCGCCATGATCGATGGTGACTTCCTGCCCCTGCTTTCCCTGCGCTGGGAAGTTCATGCCTGAAATGAAAACGCCCCCGGGAGCGATCCGGAGGCGTTGAGGTAAATCTACATGCCAGATCAATTTATGCCGCACCTGAAAATTTCGCAAGTTATACGCACGGTTGCACTTTCGAAAAGCGGGCGTTACTCTCTGAAAGTCGCTGCAAACTCAGCGATTGGGCTTGGCGGCCCAAACAGTACAAGGCGCAACAGCGCCCCCATTACGATTGCAGGCGCTTTTTTTGTGCCCGCATTCCCATGTTATGGCGGGTTGCGTAGGAGCACCCTCGGGTGCGCCGGTCTCCTTGTACGCCGGTCCGCCAATCCTGCGCAATCCGTCACCCTAATCTGCTTGGCGGCAGACGGTGGCGGTTCCTCAGTACAAGGAGCCTTCACAAATGCAACACGCCCTCAATCCGTCCAAAATTCGCGCCGCTGCACACCGTGCAATGGCTCTCGCCGCTTTACACGCCAATTCCAGCCTCGCTACACGCCTCTCCCGTTACAACGCTCACATGGCCAAAGCCCGCGCACTCGAAACCGCAGGCGGTGCCCAATGAACAACGCTTTGAGTTTCGCCCTGCCCGAAGACCTGCTCTGCGTGAGTCCGACCGTAGAAGCCGGTGTGCCAATCGACGCCATCACCTGCGCCATTGCTCGTGCCGACTCGGTTCTGACGCTGCTTGAAGAACACTTCGAAAACGACTCCTCGCGCCTCGCTAATCATGTCATCGCTGCCGTCCTCTGGGACGTGCGCGGCACTCTTGGTTTGATTAAAACACTGACCTTGCACGGCGACTCCACCTCGATGCCCGCCGCGCAGAAAGGCGGTGCGCTATGAACACCTCCACCACACTCGGGCATGCCACCTTCACGCGCGCGAACGCCTCCGATTTGAAGTTGTTCCGGGTCAATGCCGGAGTACCGGTCGAGGATGCACTGGAGATGGTTTCCCTGCTGCAGCATCACGCCAACCAACTCAACTTCGACGCCGCCATGAGCGACAGCGGTGAGCGTTTCAGTTGGCCTGCTCTGTACCTAGGCGAAATGGCCAAAGCGCTGATCGACGACATCAACGACGCACTGTTTCTGCCGAGGGCTGACACATGAGCCAGCGCCCGAACAGCAACACGAAACGTCCAAGCTTTGCCGACGTGAAAGCCGCCGCGCTGAAAGACATTGATCGTGTCTTGTCGCACTGGCTGCCCAACGGCAAGCGCGTCGACGGTGGCAAGGAATACACCGCTCCTAACCCTACTCGCAGTGACAAGCGTGCCGGTTCGCTCAAGATCAACTTGAGCAAAGGCACCTGGGCCGACTTCGCCACCGGCGACAAGGGCGGCGACCTGATTGATTTGGTGCGCTATTTGGACGGCGGCACCGACGTCGAGGCCTGCAACAAATTGGCAGACCTGCTTAATGTTGCGCCCGGCACCGCCAAGGCGAAGATCGCGCCTGCCAATAAGAAAGCCCCTGAGTGGATTGCCATTCAGCCGATCCCAGCGGAGGCTATGAACAAGTGCCCTGCCAAGCATCGGCAGCACGGCGCACCGTCCAAGGTGTGGATCTACCGTGACACACAAGGCCAACCGCTTATGGCGCTCTACCGCTTCGACCTCACGCCCGATGATGACGGCAAGCCGAAGAAGGTATTTGCACCACTTACATGGTGCGAGCGCCCCGATGGCCAAACCAAGCAATGGCGCTGGCAGGGTCTGCCAGATCCGCGTCCATTGTTGCGCCTTGATGAACTGGCCCAGCGCGGTGACGCACCGGTGGTTCTGTGCGAAGGCGAGAAAGCTGCCGATGCCGCCGCCGAATTGCTGCCCAACCACGTGGCCACATGCTGGCCGAACGGCTCCAACTCTTGGCACAAAGCCGACCTGACACAGCTCGAAGGTCGCGACGTATTGTTGTGGCCAGACAATGACGTTAGCGGCACAGCATGCATGGAAACCGTGGCAGACAGGCTGCGCGAGATCGGTGCCGCGTCGGTGCGGGTCGTCGCACTGGAGATGTTCAAGCGCAAGCCGACGCTTAAGAATGGCCGCGCCGATTTCGCCAAAGGTGGTCAATGGGACGACGGCGACGATGCCGCCGATGCAATCGCCAAAGGCTGGACCGCCGCCCACTTCGTCGCGCTGGAAAGCAGCGGTGAACTGTTCGCTGTGATCGAGGAAAAAACGGTTGTTGCACACGTTGAACCAGAACCCGAACAGAAGCCTAAAGCAGCGCCCAAGCGCCCGACCAAATCGAAAAACGACCTAATGCCGGGAGGCTTTCGCCTGACGTCCGAAGGCGTGTTTTATGCCGGTGACGACGGCGAGGCGCGTCCGGTCTGCTCACCTCTGGCGATCCTCGCTCGTACGCGTGATGACAAGGGCCAGAACTGGGGTCTGCTGGTCGAGTTCGACGATCCAGACGGCACCAAAAAACGCTGGAACATTCCGGCACGCACGATGACTGGCGACTTCGGCAAGGACGTGCTTGGGCCGCTGGTAGACATGGGCCTGCGCCTCGCCGGTAGCCGCTCGGGACGCAACGCACGCAATGACTTGCAGAGTTATCTCGGCGGATTTGACAGCGCGGAACGTGCACGTCTTGTAACCCGCTTGGGGTGGCACGACAACGCCTTTCTGTTGCCCGAGCAGCAGGTTGGCACGCACAGCGAACATCTGCACTTCTATGACGCCGGTGCACAGCTTCCACCGATCAGCGAAGCGGGCACGCTCGAACAATGGCAACAGCAGATCGGCGCATTGTGCGTTGGCAATCATCGCCTAGCGTTCGTCGTCGGGGTGGCCTTCGCGGGTCCGCTACTACACATGCTTGGCCATGAGTCGGGCGGCTTCCACCTGTACGGCGACAGCTCCGGCGGCAAGACCACTCACCTGCAAGTTGCCACCTCGATCTATGGCGGACCGCGCTTGGTGCGTTCGTGGCGCTCGACTGACAACGCGCTGGAGTCCATCGCTGCCGCGCATTCTGATGGCCTCCTGGTACTGGATGAAATCGGCATGTGCGATCCGCGCATCATTGGCGAAACGGTCTACATGCTCGGCAACGGCACCGGGAAGGCTCGCGCCAATGACCGAGGCCAAGCAGGCCGACAGGTACAAGAGTGGCGCCTGCTGTTCCTCTCCACAGGCGAGAAGACCTTGGCCCAGCACATGGCCGAAGCCAACAAGGAACTGAAAGCGGGCATGGAGGTGCGCATGCTCGCCGTTCCGGCCGATGCCAGCAAAGGCCTCGGCATGTTCGACACGCTCAACGGTTTCGAGGATGCGGCAGCGCTCTCCGATGCGCTCAAAGCCCGCGTAGCGAAATACTACGGCACCCCGCTCACTGCATTTCTGACGGCGCTGTGCGAGCCCGCCAAACGCCACGGCTGGGCGGTCATCCTGCGCCGCACGCTGGAAGGCTTTATTGCCAAATCGCTTCCTGCATCCGCGAGTGGGCAGGCTCACCGTGCCGCCGCTCGTTTCGGTCTCGCGGCAGCCGCAGGCGAGCTGGCCACCGCGATGGGTATCACCGGCTGGCCGGACGGGACCGCCACCACGGCCGCTCGCGTGTGCCTGAGTGCTTGGCTAAACGAACGTGGCGGCGCCGGTAATTTCGAGGGCGATGCAATATCGACGAGGCTGCGACAGTTCATCGAGCGCTTCGGCGAAAGCCGCTTCACCCGCTGGGAATCGACTGCAGCCAAGATCGACGAACACGGCCCACGCACGATCGACCGCCTCGGCTTTCGCAAGACGCTGGAGCACGGCATGGGCGACACCCTGCACACCACAAATACCTACTACGTGCTGACCGAGGCTTGGCGCTCGGAGATCTTCCGGGGCATGAACCTTACCGCAGTAAACAAGGAACTCTTGCAACGCGGTGTGCTGGAGCCGAGCAGCGACGGCAAGGCATCAAGCCTGGTGCGATTGCCCGGCTTAGGCCAACAGCGCTGCTACATCGTGAAAGCAATTCCGGGAACGGATGACAGCGAGGCTCGGGCTGCCTGAGGGCATCTCAGCTGATCGAGGTAACGCCGGCTCACTCCCGGCCTCGCCAGCCAAATCAACGTAATCAAAACTCATCAAGGACCATGAACATGAAAATGAATGAATTGAAACAGCAACGAGCCGCTCTGGTCGCTGAGCGCGACACCATCGAAAACAGTATTCCTGTTCTGGAGGCCGAGTGGCGCAACGCCCCCAGCAACTACAGCCCGAACGGCAACATGATAGGAAGCCCTGAGGGGCGTGAAGCTATGGAGCGACTATCATCTGCCAACAGCCGCTTACGAGGCATCCCATCCGAAATTGAACGTATCGATAAGAAGATCGCGTACTTAGAACGCATGGAGCAGGTCGACGAGATCAAATCGCAGTCGATCCAGACCATGTCCGAAACTGCTGCTGAGGTCGAAGCGTTGGAACGGACACAGTCGCACTTGAATGAGCGCCTTCTGACGATTCGGACGGATGCGGAGCAATCCCTGGAAAAAGCGCAGCAAGCAGAAAGAGACGCTGCAAGTCTGTATGCCAGAAGTCTCGCCAGTGGCGACAGCGAAGGCGAAAAAGCTGCCAACGGCGAAATTCAGAAGGCAGCCAAGCAACTCGCAACCACAGATGAGCACGTTAGAAGGCAGGAGCTCATCCTCGTAGCTTTACAGGCGGAACTCGACTCCCTCGAAATGCAAATCTCAAACGCCAGGCAGCGAGCAGACGACGCCAAAAAAGCAGCCCTCAGTGCAGTAGGGCTTACGCTAGACGAAGAGTGGAACGCCGTTACAAATCAACTGATTGCTATAGGTGCACGGATACTTGCCGTGAGCTACCAAAAGGGGAGCTCGGGATACGGTTTCTCCAAGCTGGATGTACCTCGATTCGGCCCTTTTCATTCGAACCTTGGTGATTCAGAACTGGCCGCTGCGGCCCGTAGTATTACTTTAGAGGATCTGCTGGCAGCGTGAACCCGAAATAGCCCGCCGAAGCGGGCCGTTTAGAATCGCATGGAAGAAAAAATCATGACTACTCCAATACAAAGCAGTGCTAGCTGGACTGACACTTTAAAGGCGCGCAAAAGTCATTTGATCGCGCTGATGAAAGTTGTGGATATCAACACCGGAAAGATCTCTAAGGTTCAGGCACTAACGGTCAACTTGATCAAGAACGAAATGAACCTCATCGAAAACCAGTTAAAAGGTCGAAGTTAGCCTGAACTCTATGCTGTAATGCTATTCAGATAGATATCTTCAACAAATAAATTAGGAAGTGCTAATGTCAAAACTTGCCGAATACCGTCAGCTTGAAAAACATCTGGCCGAACAGCTCCATGCGTTGGAAACACTGAAGAACGACGGAGCCCTGAAAAAAGAGATCGAGTTTGAAACCAAGCTCCGTGAATTGCTCGCCCAGTACGGCTTCAGTCTCAAGCACATCGTCAACCTACTAGACCCACAGAGCAGAGCACGCGGCCAAGCGCATGCTCAAACGCCAGGCACGCGTAAACCTCGAAAGCTGAAGACGTATAAGAACCCGCAGACTGGTGAAGTGGTTGAAACCAAAGGTGGCAATCACAAGACCCTGAAAGAGTGGAAAACCCAACACGGTTCCGACGTGGTTGAAAGCTGGCTGAAAAAGTAAGATCGCTGCACCTGAAAAAGGGCCTAGATGGGCCCTTTTTTGTCATTTTAGTATTCTTGATTTACCTAAACATCACTGTCGTGCCGGAAAGCAGCACTATGGGGCTCCGCCGCATGACCACACCTGCCGCAGCACCACCTAACATTCCGCTAATGACGCTACCGCCCTCGATGTATTTGATCTTTTCATAGGCTTCTGTTTTGCTTGCTGCCCAGATTTCTCAAGCCTTCTTATAGGAAGCGCCCCCTACGCATGACTGGCACAACCTGGAGGTTGACCCGGGGCACAGTACGGCTGATACCATCTTTTCACGAACGCCTTCTATCGACCCATAGCTGTCATTGGTGATTGGTAGGGATCCACCTACGCAGCCACTCGCGGAGTGCATCGAACAACCAAAGGGCGTCAGTTTATTTTGAGCAGGGGTAGGATTGTGTGCGATTCTCTACGAGGTTAGCCTTGTGCATCGAGCACATGATGCGCTCAAGCGGTCGCGAGACTAGAGCGTTAATATTTTTAAAAAGAATTTAGATATTCATTTATTTTATTGGAACTTGTTTTATGGCGCTCAGCTCTAGCTCATTAATTCATTTGACTGATAGTCGGGCGGCTCTCGACGGAATACTCTCGGATAACTTTCGAATAAAATACTGCAGGGAACGCATATGGTGGGGCATGAAAAGCATGACACTTCACGTCCCCATGGTAAGTTTCTGTGATATCCCTCTATCTCAGATCAAAGATCACCTTTCGCGTTATGGCTCTTATGGTATTGGGCTGACCAGAGAGTGGGCAGTCAAAAAAGGCTTAAATCCGGTTCTTTATGTACAACGACGATCTAATCTTGCACATAGTTATGAGCATGCCATCACGCACTATGAGCAAGATGATGCTGACGATGATGATGCTATTGCGGCCTTCAATAGGATTGCGGATATTGCTAGATATACAAAAAACTACGAAGAGATATTGGAGCGCAAGGGTGAGTCTTACGGAATGTACCGATTTTCGGACGAGCGAGAGTGGAGGTATGTCCCTGAAATTGGTAGTTCCTGCGAGATGTATTATGCCGAAAAAGACATTACCGAAGAAACTCTAATAACAGCAAGTGAAAGTGTAAAGGATTACCGGCTAGACTTTGATGCCGATGATATAAAGTACATTATAATAGCTAGTGAAGACGAACTTCCTAGCTTTTTAGATAGTCTGCGTGACCTCCGAAGGTTTTCATCTCGCGAGGTAGAGAGGATTACTGCTAGAGTGTTAACTGCTGAGCAGATTAAAAGTGATTTTTGAAGTTTTTATGAGCTTGTAGCCCCTTCGTTTTTGATGGTGGGATTGCTGGCTTCCCATATTTTTTGTTTGGCCTAGAGAGTTTTTTTGGAGCAGGGCTGATAAATGCTGTCTGTGTAGGCCCCTGAGGCTCCGTGGAAGCTGAGCCTATCGACTGATATCTGGGCTGTCCAGCGAGCGCTTTTGGCCGGTTCCGGCCTTCCAGAACGACTGTTTCTGGCCGGTAGCAAGCCTTTCGTGACAGGCTGCTACCGGCCAATAGCTGACGTCTACTTCAGGCTGAATTTGACTCAATTGAACATTCGATATTTGACAAGCCTAGCGTCGCTCATTTCAACATGCGCATCACATCTCGGAATAAATACCGTTTAAATGAACAGCATTATTAATTCCGAGCCTTCCACACACAAACAACCCAATGTCGCAATTATCGACATAGTCTGCCAACTAAATTCCCTTCCAGTGCACACCAGCCATATCGCACTTAAGCCCCTCACCCCAAAAAACTACACATCTGCCAATACAATCAGAGCGCACCATCAAGGGCCGACTACAGCTATTCAGCAGCTAATATCATCAGGATGAATTTTAAAAATATTTTCAAACAAACGACTTGTTTTATCCTTTATTACTCCAGAATCTTCTCGCTCTGTAAGCCAAGAGAACTCATATTTAAATTCCCCCTGCCCAGTTACCCACTGGCTACTCAAGTTATATACAAGGTTCGCAGCGTAAAATGCGTTGAACGTCTTTTTTATATTAGCTTCAGTTTTTCCAGGAATCATACGTGGTAAAATCGTCTGCTCTTCAGAATGATCACTATACAATGATAAATTTCTCAACCAGATATCTTGATACTTCCTAAACTCCTCTCCAAACGTAAAATGTTTTCCTGCCCAACAGAAAAATTCTGGAGCCTCAAGCTTATCCAAGTTAAAAGTTATAAAATGCGAGAAGAGGACACGAATGGCAATACTTTCTGGATCATAATCAAAACTGTCTTGCTGCCTTAATAGCTCTTGGATTGAGCCTCTATCTTTTTTCCATGTAGATATCAAAGTAGGTATTTCATATGGATGCTCGAGGCCACTGCTATGCGTCAGTATTTGCGCCACCTCGAGGTATTCTTTTTTGCTGTAATCCTTAATATGAAATTTTAAGTGAGAGTTTTCTTTCACAGCCCTGCAAAGTGCTAGAAACCGATAATTACAATCGGCAACACTAATGAAATCCTTCATGCAAGTTACTGCCTTTGGGAAACCTTCAGAAGGATTAAGTGATATATCACAAACAAGAAGATACAGCGCAACAAGAGGACTATCGATTAGCTTAGGCGCCTCACTATTTGTTAACTGTAGAAACAACTTGAACGCCTCACCATATACTCCTTGTAGGTAACCCTCTTTTTCAATTTGCTCGAACGTTATCTTATTTTCGGTTACAGCTGACAGAAACTGTAGCTGAATGAACCTAGCCTGACCTTCAATGATATCAAACCCTCGAATAGGATATAGCTTTATAGGGGAGCCATAGAAAAAACCGCTAAGTTTGGCGACCTTGTTACTCTCAAAATCGTCGTGCCAATCGTCAGGATTAGGAAGAAACTCCGACTCAGGATCAAACATACTTTTTAGGATGTTTAATGTAGCATTGTATGCAACGTTGAAAGCATGAGCCTTTGACTCAAAATAATTTAAAGTCGCTATCTGTTTAATGCCCGAAGCATTCATGATTAGCGATCTGTAAAACGCTATATCCAACGTATTGTTTGTTACGGTGTTAGCATGTGCAATGTCTGGATCCGTATGATCTTTGCCTCTGCGCATCTCCGATTCAGCCCACGCCATGAGTGGCTTTTTGGCTTTCTTCGATTTTGCGAGGTGTTGCAGCGCTTCCATATTATTATGCGTTTGCGCGGGATAACCCATACTCAACATAAAGCCTATGGTCGAGCCAATGAATTGCCACCAGTGAACGGTTTCGTGGAGATATGTCGAAAAAGCTTGAAACTCTTCCCAAGTTATATCCCCGTTCTTTTTTTTAGTGACACTATCGACCAGCTTGTGTACTGAATAACTCAATCTAAGAACATATTGCGTGGGATGATATAACCCCAAAGCATCAAGACAAGAAGCAAGGCCAGGCTGTGATGCCTCAATTTGACTAAATGTGTCTAATAGTGGGTGAGAGAGTTTTGCATGGCCGTCATCACTGAGCATAATCAGTCCTCAACGCGGTGTTAAAACGATAAATAGAGGAGGTTTGCTGCCGCAAGCAAATGCGACAAAATTCTTGATTAAAATCATTGTCTGGTCGATACAAGCTAAGCTCGAATTGAGTACAAAGTCAAATACACCCCGACCGCAACCCTTAACGAACAAAGTTTATCGATGCGATAAAATAAGTTTTATACTTTAACCGAATACTCAGATGAAGCATTCGCCTGTGCGCCGAGCACAGACGCTCACGGTCGGATGCTATTTGTCGGACATCATCGCCCATAAGTAACAATAGCAAACTTGGTGCGCTCCACCGGAGGAGTTTAAGATGAGGACTACATCCTTAGCCTCATACTCCTTGCCACTCTGCTCGTTACAAAAAAACTCGGACACCCACGTTAAGTGAAATCCGTCAGCAATGTTTTTCTATAAAACTTTTCAGACTTATGTTTGCGCTTCAAGGACTCTCGCCGCCACGCCATCTTTGAAGTGAAAGTAACTGGCAAGCCCAAACACAATAAATTGCGCAAATCCCAGCTTCAAGGTTGGCTGCGCAATCATCCCAAAATAGAACAACAAGGACACCGCTACCATGAAGAAGCGTTTGGAAGCATACCAGGCCAGAAACCTGTCATCGGTAGTACGGTGCTTGATGGCCGACCTCGTCATTTTTACTGCTACCTGTCCAAAAATTATGCAAGACCCCAGCGACCAATCAGCTGAAAGCACAATTTCCTGCCATGTGTAAGCATACAGCTTAATGAGTACCAGCATCGTGAAGGGAATCACGATGAAAAGGTACTCGGACATAAGTTCGGCTAAAATAGCCTTCCGGTCTCTAGAGGAGAGGTCTGGGTTCATGCTGAAGCCCCACATCTCGATGGATGTCAATCACCCTTTTAATTTTCGCACTGGATATGAAAGGCTTACCTTTCCCCGCGGGCGGCGTGTAAATCTCGTAGGCAACTTCAGCCTCCATAACATCTTTTGGGCCGATAGGTTTTATCAGCCCATCCTGATACCCTTCTAGCCAGCCGAGATCAGAAATATTGGCATTGTATCGACTCCCAGTGCTGACACTTAACATGGCCCATGCCCCCTTGCCTATATTGACAGGAGCCCTCACATAAAGTTTATCGACACCAATATGGCTTTCCTTTGTTCCCAAAAACATATCTTTGGGATTAGCATTGAAACGCCAATGCGTGTTGATCGGAGTTACGCAGTGAGCTTCAGTCAGGGTAGCCGTAGCACTCTCTTCTGGAAGCAATCGTTTGTTGGCTTCCGAAAGCTTACTCAAAGCCACTGCCAAAGCTTTTCGATCGATCATTGGATCCACTGTTTGCCCAAAATCAAACTGGCTCAAGTGAGTTTCGAGCTTAGCCGCCAAGAGGTCTACGTCTTCTTCTGTGCTGGTTGAGTCGATTTCAGAAAGTTCGCCCGCTAATTTCACACCGGCATCAAAAACAGCATCTTCTACCCACGTTCTTACCTTCCCTGGAACGGACTTCAGCAAACTCGCTATCGATCCCGTCTCGACATTTTCCAATCGAAGCTCAAAGTCGTCTGTTGCGCCAACGCTCGTTGCAATAACTTGCCCGAGTGCCTGGTAAGCTTCTATGTAGCTGCTCATGGCCTGGAATATTTCGGCAGGTCTGCGACGTTCCTTGGCAAAATCGATCTTGATCTTCAGCGTCTCGTGCATTGCGACCTACTTCCATGAATGATTAATAGCACTAGGGCTACCTGAAAACTCTCTTCTGCACGATCAGTAGACGCGCTAAACGGTCTGAACGATCTGAACGATCTGATTAGAGCCTCGCACCTCCTGAACCAGAAGGTCGCTGATTCTAATTCCAATGATGGCAAAATGTCTTCGTCTTCTAAGATGCATGGCGTACTGATGTCCTAGCGTCGCCTCACAAAATACTGTTCATCCAAACAGTACCCCAGATATGGGTATCTGGCAAATCCACTGTCCACAGATGTACTCAGCCTTTGCTACTACAAACCAGACTGCCTTCGAATCTCTAGGCCTGGCTCGGCCTTAGTCGTTCAGCCTGCGATAACCGTGTCGCAAGCGTGCAAGCTCATTGCCGTGCCAATGGTCGAGTGCTGTAGAGCTGAGATCTCGCATTGAGCTATCCTGACACCTATGCTAATCAACCATGAACGTGAAAAGCTGATCGAAGCGGTCAAGTTTTTTGCGCAAAACACGCGAAAGCTGGGAAAGACAAAGCTTTTTAAGCTCCTGTATTTCTTAGACTTTACGCATTTTAGAGATACTGGCCGGCCAGTCACCGGGCTGGAGTATTTTGCGTGGCCTATGGGGCCTGTACCCACCGAACTATTTGAGGAACTCAGGCGCCCAGAGCAAGACTGGGATGGAAACTGCTCGTTCGAGTTCCTATCTACGGCGAAAGGTCAGATGCTTCGAGTTGAGGCTTTGAGCGAATTTGATTCGTCTCACTTTACGAAGCGTGAGCTTCGCATCATGCATAGTTTGGCAGATCAATTTAAAAATTCTGACGCGGAGCAAATGGTGGAGGAAACTCACCTCGAAAACCTGCCGTGGCATCAAATCTACGAGGTTCAGGGGCGAAAGCAAGAGAACATCCCGTACCGGATGGCTGTACGCAGGCAGGAGGAGGACGCCGTTATGAGGCTTGCCGCCGATCGAGCAGAGTTGGTCGCCACACTAAGGAAATGATGTGACCCCAGGAACAGTATATCTCCATAAAGATTTCTTGTTTGCTGATGGCACAACCAAAGACAAGTACTTGGTTGTGCTGGGTAACTTGAAAAATGGAATTGTTCTGGTGGCCAAAACCACATCGCAAGGGCATCACTACCGAAATGACTTCGGATGTCAAAGTGCCAACAGATTTGCTGCTTTCTTCTTTCCTGCTAACTCCACTTGCTTCCAGAAAAATACTTGGGTCTGCCTGAGTGATTTTTATGAGATCAGCGAGAATAAACTGACACAGGGGTTAGCGACCGGCGATGTTTTCAGGATCGGTCATCTTGGAAATACGTTCACGCGGGACGTGCAGTTTTGCGCTAAGGGATCGGATGACATTAGCGAGGCGCAAGAGTCTATGATCGACGGCAGTTTGGCTCCAAGGTGAGCCCCCTCCTGTACGAACCTGCTTTGGCACGATCCTATTGAGAGTCTTCTTTTGGCCGAAAGCAGTCTGTTGCAACTGCCTGCAAATCGCTGACACAACTGACGACCTGGTGCCAGACGATAACCGACGGCTAACCATCACCACTAGGCTGTCATGCAGTTGGTGCGCCCTGCCTTCAGCCTCCTAGGCATGGCCTCGCCTTTCTCATTATTATTCATTTGAAACTGTTACACGACGGGACTCAGTTACACGCTTAAAAAATATGAGCCAAATTGGTGTAACGCCAATAATACCCAATAAATACAATCACTTAGCTATAGTTGTTACATCAGTTACACGAGTTACACCGCATTTTGAACAGATACGAGCCCCGCTCCCCGGTAGCATCAATCCCTCCAGCGAACTGGAAGTGCATCTTCCGCGGTCTGCCGGGGGACCCTGAGGTTTTCATTGAGACACGGGGTCGGAAACCCGCCGGATCTTTTTAGCGGGAGAACTCCCAGCTTAGTGAACAGGTGAACCCGGTGAACTCCTGTTCACCTGTGCATTTGCCCTAGTAAACAGCCGGTCTCAGGCTACCTTTACCGATACAGTAACGATGCCCTTTTTTCTTCAAGATCCTTTCAATTTCAACGCTGATATTTCAGTAAGCTGGGGCGCCTGCTGCTAACCAGATCACGCGGGTTTCCGACCCCGTACCTGATCAAATGTCACAGGGGCCCCCGGCGTTTTCGGTAGCCCTTGCACTCACTATGGAAATGGCTGCATTCTCGGGACTATCTGCACTGCAAACGGCTGCACGGTCAGCAGCTTGAGTGCATCCGCCTACCAACAGCTAACAGGGATGTATCGATGGGACCCGTTATCGCTTTCTTGCCCGTGCACGCAGACGAAATTCATATCAGGTCGACGCTTCATTTTGCGATTGAGGAAGCGAAGAAAAGCCAAAATCGGCTAACGGTTTACGTGAATGTTAAGAGCAGCAGTTCCTTCCTTGAAGGAGTCTTCGGTCGCGAAGATCTCAGCCGGCTGCATCGGAACCAATCCGTAATGATGAATGGAGTGAAGATCACTCTAGAGTCCAAGGCTACTCTTGCCCCCCACACCGCTCACGATGTGATCCTTGCCATCCATGCATCACCAACACTTTGTGCTGGAATTGACGGCATCAAAGAAAGGGGTTCATTTATACTGGTGGCCGATAAAGCAGACGTGCCGGACGAGTGGGTCAACTCGCACCAGGTCAGGTTGCTTAAGGCGGAGGAATGACTCAGTAGCTACAAGCTTGTATCCCTGCTTGTATCCCTAACCGCCGGATATCGCTGCAAGCCTTGTATTATATGGAACCCGACAGTCTCCCTCGGGCACCAAAATTAAGAAAGGTCTTGCTTAGCAAGGCCTTTTTTTCGCCTACAGAAAAGTGACCGTCACCCCACCGACCTGTAGGAGCTGCCGAAGGCTGCGATCTTTTGATCTTGCTTTCAAGGCGCCACAAACCAAACCCGCCCAGCCAACGAATCAAGGATTCACACAATGGAATTGCCACTGGAAACCGTTGCCCTTTTCGCCCTCAAGCTGGCTTACGAGCGGGAGGGGGAGGGGGAAAGTCCAATTCTGCGAGATGATCCGATCATGAGTGATTATGAGCGGGAGGTGTTTGGGTTGTTGGTGCGGCGGGGGGATGTTGAGGGGATTCAGTTTCGAGTGGCGCATTGTGTAGGTTTGGCGCTCGAGGCTATCGGTGGTGTTGATACGTCGCTCGGGCGTGAACTGCATCGGTTGTCTGCTGATTTTGGAAATGCGCGGACGATAGAGCAGCTTGAAGCGCCGGCCATTGCGCTTAAGGATTACTTGAAAGATATACAGTGAAGGATTGGGTTAGGACAGATTGGCGCCGCTTTTACACCGACCGGTACTGGGTAGG
The DNA here is from genome assembly GCF_024809425.1 of Pseudomonas sp. JAI111. NCBI lineage: Bacteria > Pseudomonadati > Pseudomonadota > Gammaproteobacteria > Pseudomonadales > Pseudomonadaceae > Pseudomonas > Pseudomonas sp. JAI111. Next base: position 91,189 of record NZ_JANUCB010000010.1, read on the forward strand.
GCTTTGGCTGAGATGGAAATAAATCTGCCTCCTTCGCGTCGTCGAAAGCTGGTAGCCCAAGTAAAACAAGCTGCATATGAAAAAGGCCCTGACATGCCTTTTTGGTGACGACGCTAAACTCAAAAGCAAATAAAACATCGCTGCCAACTCACAGCCTGCTGACGATTTCCTTCCAGATGTACCCGTAATTATGTTCCAACCAACGAACAAGTAGTTTGTCGAACTGCCTACGAAACCAATTGTTTTTCCGGGCGGCGCGCCTTTCTTCAATCATGGCATTGAGGGAGTCAGGATCGAAGCCTGTCCATACCGTTGGAAGGGCCGCCGCAATATTGGTAAAGCACACAGGCGCGACTTCTGAGTAAAGGATCTCGTAGAGGGTTTGAGGATCAACTCCTCTCACCTGACTCGCTATGTAATCGTAATCAACCGGGAAATCATTGAACGGATCCGAGAGCGCGACCCTAATCTTTGTCAACTCAGATTGACTCAAAGAATATCCCAATGTGAAAACTCCTCTAATTCCTCATCAAGCGAGTCCGCTACCGTTCCGCCTGCGACGTCTCCAACAACAGTTCCCAGAAACACAACCGCAAATGCGCTTTGATTTATATGGAATGCTCCAGTCTCCCTCGGGCACCAAAATTAAAAAAGGTCTTGCTTTGCAAGGCCTTTTTTTCATCTGCGCACTTCAGGACTATTTGAAAGTAATCCACGATAGGGGCTGATTACTTCGAAGAGCCAAGTATGTATGCATTCAAGCCAGAGACTTATGCCGCAGCCTGCTAGATCCCGAACAGCTTCCGAGGGAATCCGATTTCATCCGGGAACCCCATTGCCTTGAAGGTGCAGCCAGGCATAGGAGGCTTGCAGTCGATCAGATTCGCAACGTCGTGAATCCAGGTCGAGGCTGGTGCGATTTTCTGCAGCAGGAACCATATGACTGCGACTAACCCATACAGTCTCTTTAGTGCATGTTGATCAAGCCCTAACGTCTGAAAATACGGTTCCGTAGGGACCGCCAGCGGGTTAGGCGAGGCTTGATTCCAGACACGTGCATGGTGAGCACAACGGTTGCGCAAATGGCTGATTTGCTGCATCCACCGGCTGAGCATTTTGGCGTTGTTCATACCGAGGCGCGCCAGTATGAGATTCTGATACTTGCTGCTCAGCAGTTCGAAAAATTCCGATAGATCCCCAAAATCCCATGCCTCCACCGCGACCCAAACGGGGATGGACTTGCCGGCTCGGAAATGCCACTGAATGCAGTCCTCTTTACTCCGTGCAATGTGCGAATGCTGCTTCTGACTCCACTCTGTCCACTTGTTCCGCGAATTACCGCGGCTGTCCGTATACGGTTGAGTCCATTTTTGCAGGATGAATTTCGCATTGGTGTAGGCCATTGGGTCGTGATACCCGACTTCGTGAGCCATTACAGTCTTAAGGTGAACCTCTAGGCGCTCGACGGCATCCAGCATGAGCATTCTCAATTGCTTATCGAACTTGTAAAGGTCTACAGACGAGTCGAAAGAGGTCGCAGCCTGGAAAGTGTCCAGACGCAGAGGTTTGCCCGTGAACGGGCAGGCTGCTTGTTGCAGGCCGTTCATTTTGAACTCTCGCGCCGGATACCAGTAACCGCTGAGGCGGTAATACCCTAACTGCGCAAGCTTGCGTTCTGCACGAGACGAGTCTTGGATTTGCATACCCCTGCTGACAAGCAGCGCAACCAAATCAGGGTATGTACGGAACGGCTTCGGAGGGGCTGGGTTAGACAACTTCCAAGTTCCAGAAACAAGAAGGCCCGAACGTAATGCCGGACTAAGCCAGCACCAGAGGATCGGGCGCGATTGGGGTTGATGCTGCCGTAGCCTGATGACCGTGTCAATGTGTACGTCACGGTAAACGCGGCAAACACTCGGGTTTATACGGGTTTGCGACGATCTGTTGCAGGCGATGGCACACGCTTGTTAGCAGCCTAAATTAGAGCGCTGCGAATTGTTGTCAGGCCATTCCGAGAGAGCGGTAGGGCTATTCTTTTTTGGGCCTGACGCTAGCAGCGGCCGAGCAAAGGGGGTTCGGAAGTTGCAGGAACGGGATCTGCACGCTACCCTCCCACCGTCGCTGCCAATTCAGCGGCCGGGCTTGGTAACCCGAGGTAAATCACTGCGCAACAGTGCCATGCGTTCGCAGGCGCTTTTTTTTCGCCTGCGATCTGCGTTATGGCGGCTGTGCGTGGGACGTCTTCGGACGTGCCGGTTTCCTTGATTTCCCGGTTTACCAACCTGCGCACAGCTGCCACCCATTCGCTTGGTAACGAATTGTGGCAGCTCTTAAAAATTAAGGAGCTTCACAATGCGCTGTATGGATACGTACAAAATCTGGCTTTTCCCTCAACGCGACTCCCTGTTGCGTAACGCCCCACTGTCCGCCCTCTCGCACTGCCTCCCCATCATCGGAGGTGGCCAATGACCGATCAATCAGAGATGAAAACCATCGGCCTAACCCCAGCCATCTACTGCTCCGATCAACCACTCTTCCACGTCACTCGTGGCGTCCCCCTCGGTGATGCCCTATCCATGGCTTCTGACTTTCTCTTCCTCGCCAAGAAGCTGAACGAAGATGCCGCCTACGCCACGGACACCGACCGCCACTCTTGGGCCGCGCATTATTTGACGGCGATGAGTAAGGCTGTGGTGGATGATGCGGTGAAGGTGCTGACTCGGGATCGGGTTTCTGCATCGACAACTAAGCAGCAGACGTCGGAGAAGTCTGCAGCGTAGCCGTTGAACGATGGCGGGATGGTTTTGATGCCTGTCGTTGTTTGGTATGACGCTTGGGGAAGTGAGCTGCCTGGGAGGGTCGCCGGGCATTGGCACTGATGTTGGCCGGTCTGGCGCTATCGCGAGCAGGCTCACTCCCACATTGGATGTGTATTGAGTCAGTTGGAGCCCCGAGTTTTTCGGGGCCTTTTCGTGCTTAGGTCAAAGCAAGTGCTGGGATATCAGCTTCGAGATTTCCACCATCGACGTCCTGCCGGTGAATTCGAATTTCACTTTTCCCAGCGACGAGAAGTAAATCTCCAATTCGGAGTCCAGGTCGAACGTGCCAGAGGTTTCCACCGAGTACGCCACGATGTTTTTGTAGGGCAATGAGGTGAAGTCTTTTTTGCTTCCGGTGATGCCTTGGACGTTGACCGCGATGATGCGTTTGTTGGTAAACACCACGCCGTCGCGCATGGATTTATAGGAGTCGATGACGTGTTCGCCGTCGATCAAAAGGTCGGAAACGCGTTCGGCGTATTCGTCGTTTTGCTTGAGTTTGAAGAATCCCTTGTTGTTGAAATCAATCATCAGTCTTTCCCTGTTTTTCAAATGAATATCGTGAGCATGACGTCAAAGCGTATTTCGTACTACGTCGCTGCGTCCCCTACTCCAAGTGTTCTGTCGCCCGCACCGCATTCTCAATCGCCCGAATGCAGATCGCCGCAAATATTGCCGTCATCAGCACCCCGTTAAACCCCAGCAAAATCGCCAGCACCCGCGAGACGGCCAGTTTCGGGACGAAGTCTCCATAACCGATGGTCAGGCCGGTCACGAACGCGAAGTAGATACCGTCGAAAGGGTCCCAGCCTTCCAGAAAGCTGATGATCAGACCGAACAGCACAATAAAGAACAGCAGGACGGAAAAAATCGGCCAGACCACGTGAAAGTAGAACCTGACGGCTTTGTAGAACTCTCGACGCACGTGTGCTGCATGAATGATGTTCATGTCATGGGCCCTTTGGGGGGTTAGCCTGACCGGCAATTGAATGCTCGGCGTTTCAACCTCCTTTCAGCTTGGCACAAGCGAGGTCGATGGGCCGCTCATCGCACTCAAGGAGTATTTGAAAGATATTTGGTGAGCAAACGCTACGCTTTGCGCTCTTCTAGACTTATTGGAGAGTCGTAGGCAGAACTGAGCACGTCGCTTTGGTGCAGATGAATCAAAAGCGGCGTGGCAAGCTGCCTTAATGCCCTTATGAGGTGCGGCGAAGACCGTGCCGGGCACAACAAGATGCCCGCTCAGGGTGCCCTGGCCAACGGCCTGAAAATGCCACGATTCCGTGACGTGGCGTGAATGCCGCAGCCGACACTTTCGGACGACCGACAACCGCCTGGTTTGTCCGTGACCGTGAGGAATGCTGTATGCCTGATGAGATGTTGCAATTGCCGATGGTCAACAGCGTGCTGGAGCGTCATAAACGCTCCCCGGGCGCTCTGTTGCCCATTCTCCATGAGATTCAGGAGGGCATCGGTTACATCCCTGATGCCGCCATCCCCGAGATTGCCCACGCCCTGAACCAGAGTCAGGCGGAGATTCGTGGGGTGATCAGCTTTTACCATGACTTCCGCACCGCGCCGCCGGCTCGCCATATTTTGCGTCTGTGCCGCGCCGAATCCTGCAAAAGCCGTGGTGCCGAGCAGCTTGCCGCGCAATTGCGTGAACGCCTGCAACTGGACGATCACGGCAGCAGCGCTGACGGCAGTATCAGCCTGCGTCCGGTGTATTGCCTCGGCGCCTGTGCCTGTTCGCCCGCTCTGGAGCTGGATGGCCAGGTGCATGCGCGGCTGAATCCCGAGCGTCTCGATGCCTTGCTCGACGCTTGCCGGGAGGACGCATGATGCCGTCTCTCTATTTACCGTGTGATTCGCTGGCCCGTGCGGTCGGCGCTGATGACGTGGCCTCGGCCCTTTCGAATCAGACTGATCTGGACCTGCAACGCACCAGTTCTCGCGGCCTGTATTGGCTGGAACCGCTGCTGGAAGTGGACACCCCGCAAGGCCGTATCGGCTTTGGTCCGCTGACTGCTGCCGATGTGCCGTCCGTGCTCGATGCGCTGCAAGGCGAGCCCTCCGCGCATCCACTGGCCTTGGGTCTGGTGGAAGAGTTGCCGTATCTCAAGTCGCAACAACGCCTGTTGTTCGCCCGCGCCGGCATTACCCAACCGCTGTCGCTGGACGATTACCGAACCCACGGCGGTTTCGAGGGTTTGAAAAGAGCCGTCACCATTGGCGGAGAGCAGGCCGCGACGGAAGTGTTCGATTCCGGCCTGCGTGGCCGTGGCGGCGCGGCGTTCCCGGCCGGGATCAAATGGCGCACGGTGCGCGCCACTCAGGCGGCGCAGAAATACATCGTGTGCAACGCTGACGAAGGCGACTCCGGCACTTTTGCCGACCGTATGTTGATGGAAGGCGACCCCTTCCTGCTGATCGAAGGCATGGCCATTGCCGGCATTACCGTCGGCGCCACCTATGGCTACATCTATGTGCGTTCGGAATATCCACAGGCTGTGGCCACCCTGCGTGCGGCGCTGGAGATTGCCCGGACCAACGGTTACCTCGGCGCCAATGTCGGCGGTAGCGGCCTGGCTTTCGATATGGAAGTGCGCGTCGGTGCCGGCGCTTACATCTGCGGTGAGGAAACCGCGCTGCTCGACTCGCTCGAAGGCAAGCGCGGGATCGTTCGCGCCAAGCCGCCGATCCCTGCGTTGCAAGGGCTGTTCGGCCTGCCGACGCTGGTGCATAACGTGCTGACGCTGGCCTCGGTGCCGCTGATTCTGGCCAAGGGTGCGCAGTTCTATCGCGATTACGGCATGGGCCGCTCGCTGGGAACCATGCCCTTCCAGTTGGCGGGCAATATTCGTCACGGCGGTTTGGTGGAACGGGCGTTTGGCCTGACCTTGCGCGAACTGGTGGAAGACTACGGCGGTGGTACCGCCAGTGGCCGACCGCTGAAAGCCGCGCAGGTCGGCGGCCCTCTCGGCACGTGGGTGCCGCCGTCGCAATTCGACACGCCGCTGGATTACGAAGCGTTCACCGCCATCGGCGCGATGCTCGGTCACGGTGGTGTAGTGGTGGCGGATGACACGGTGGACATGGCTCAAATGGCGCGTTTCGCCATGCAGTTCTGCGCCGAGGAATCCTGTGGCAAATGCACGCCGTGCCGCATCGGCTCGACCCGGGGCGTGGAGGTGATCGACCGCCTGCTCGCCGCGCCTGACCAGAACGGTCGCGAAGAACAGGTGATCATCCTCAAGGACCTGTGCGACACGATGCAATACGGTTCGCTGTGTGCGTTGGGCGGCATGGCCCCGTTTCCGGTGGCCAGCGCCCTCAAGTACTTCCCCGCCGACTTCGGTCTGCAGCCCTCGGAGGCCGACCAATGATTACTCTCTTCGACCCGAAAACCGATATCGACCTGGGCACACCCGCCCGCGACAGCGACGTGCAAGTCACCCTGAACATCGACGGTCGCAGCATCAGCGTGCCTGAAGGCACTTCGGTGATGCGCGCCGCTGCGTTGCTGGGCACCACGATTCCCAAACTGTGTGCCACCGACAGCCTGGAAGCCTTCGGCTCCTGCCGCATGTGTCTGGTGGAGATCGATGGCATGCGCGGCTATCCCGCGTCCTGCACCACGCCGGTCACCGAAGGCATGACCGTGCACACCCAGACGCCAAAGCTGGCGACCCTGCGCCGCAACGTCATGGAGTTGTACATTTCCGATCACCCGCTGGATTGCCTGACCTGCTCGGCCAACGGCAACTGCGAGCTGCAAACCGTGGCCGGTCAGGTGGGCCTGCGGGAAGTGCGTTATGGCTATGAAGGCGACAACCATCTGGCCGACGTGAAGGACACCTCCAACCCTTACTTCGACTATGACCCAAGCAAGTGCATCGTCTGCAACCGCTGCGTGCGCGCCTGCGAAGAAACCCAGGGCACGTTTGCCCTGACGATTACCGGGCGCGGTTTTGAATCCCGGGTGGCGGCGGCCGGTGGCGATAATTTCCTTGAGTCGGAATGCGTGTCCTGCGGCGCCTGTGTGCAAGCCTGCCCAACCGCGACCTTGATGGAAAAAAGCGTGGTCGAACTGGGTCAGCCCGAGCGCAGCGTAATCACCACCTGTGCCTATTGCGGCGTGGGCTGCTCGTTCCGCGCCGAGATGAAAGGCGACCAGTTGGTGCGCATGGTTCCGGACAAGAATGGCCAAGCCAACCACGGCCACTCTTGCGTCAAAGGGCGCTTTGCCTGGGGCTACGCCACTCACCCGGATCGCATCACCAAGCCGATGATCCGCAAACACATCAACGACCCGTGGCAGGAAGTCAGCTGGGATGAAGCGGTGACCTACGCCGCCAGCGAATTCCGCCGGTTGCAGCAAAAATACGGTCGCGATTCCATTGGTGGCATCACCTCCAGCCGCTGCACCAACGAAGAAACCTATCTGGTGCAAAAACTGGTGCGCGCCGCGTTCGGCAACAACAACGTCGACACCTGTGCGCGGGTTTGCCATTCGCCGACCGGTTATGGCTTGAAGCAAACTTTGGGCGAGTCCGCCGGCACCCAGAGTTTCGACTCGGTGATGCAGGCTGACGTGATTCTGGTGATGGGCGCCAACCCCAGCGATGCCCACCCGGTATTCGCCTCGCAGCTCAAACGCCGCCTGCGCGAAGGCGCGCGGCTGATCGTCATCGATCCTCGGCGCATTGATCTGGTGGACTCGGTGCACGCCCGCGCCGAACTGCACCTGGCCCTGCGTCCAGGCACCAACGTTGCCATGCTCAATGCCCTGGCCCACGTTATCGTCACCGAAGGCTTGCTCAACCAGGCCTTTATCGACGCTCGTTGCGAGGACATCGATTTCGACCACTGGCGCGAATTCGTCAGTCGCGCGGAGAACTCACCGGAAGCCTTGGGTCCTGTCTGCGGTGTAGAGCCTGCCGACATCCGCGCCGCTGCGCGCCTGTACGCAACCGGCGGCAACGCGGCGATCTACTACGGCCTGGGCGTCACCGAACACAGCCAGGGCAGTACCGCTGTCATGGGCATCGCCAACCTGGCCATGGCCACCGGCAACATCGGCCGCGAAGGCGTGGGCGTGAACCCGCTGCGTGGGCAGAACAACGTTCAGGGTTCCTGCGACATGGGTTCCTTCCCGCACGAGTTGCCTGGCTACCGGCACATCTCCAACGAGGTGGTTCGCGCGCAGTTCGAGCAGGCGTGGAACGTCTCTTTGCAACCCGACCCGGGCCTGCGCATTCCCAATATGTTCGAATCTGCCTTGGCTGGCAGCTTCAAGGGCCTGTACTGCCAGGGCGAAGACATCGCCCAGAGCGATCCGAATACCCAACACGTCACTGCAGCCCTGTCGGCGATGGAATGCATCGTGGTGCAGGACATTTTCCTCAATGAAACCGCCAAGTTCGCCCACGTGTTCCTGCCGGGCGCCTCGTTCCTGGAAAAAGACGGCACCTTCACCAACGCCGAGCGACGCATTTCTCGGGTGCGCAAGGTCATGGAACCGCTCGGCGGCCTGGCCGACTGGGAAGGCACGGTGGCCCTGGCCAACGCCTTGGGCTATCCAATGAACTACAAACATCCATCAGAAATCATGGATGAAATCGCCAGCCTGACGCCGACCTTTACCAACGTCAGCTACGCCGAACTGGACCGCCACGGCAGCCTGCAATGGCCGTGCAACGCCGAGGCACCGGACGGCACGCCGACCATGCACATCGAGGAGTTCGTGCGCGGCAAAGGGCGCTTCATGCTGACCGGCTACGTGCCCACCGAAGAAAAGGTCAACAGTCGCTATCCGCTGCTGCTGACCACCGGGCGCATCCTCAGCCAGTACAACGTTGGCGCACAGACACGGCGTACCGAAAACGTCGCCTGGCACGACGAAGATCGCCTGGAAATCCATCCGACCGACGCCGAGAGCCGTGGCATCAACGAAGGTGATTGGGTCGGCATCGGCAGTCGCGCCGGCCAGACCGTATTGCGGGCGCGGGTCACTGAACGGGTCGCTCCGGGCGTGGTGTACACCACGTTCCACTTCCCGGAATCGGGGGCCAACGTCATTACCACCGACAACTCCGACTGGGCGACCAACTGTCCGGAGTACAAGGTCACCGCCGTTGAAGTCAGCCGCGTCTACCACCCTTCCGAGTGGCAAAAACGCTACCAGGCTTTCAGTGATGAACAGGACCGCTTGCTCAAGGAACGCCGGCATAGTCGTGGCGCAAAAGCGGAGGTGCGTCGATGAGCACTGAGAACCTGATCAAGATGGTCAACCAGATCGCCCAGTACTTCGCCATCGAACCGGACCATCAAAAAGCCGTGCTTGGTGTGCGTAATCATCTGCAGCTGTACTGGACGCCCGGCATGCGCAAGGAATTGCTGGCCTGGCAGACAGAGCATCATGGGGCCAACTTGCTCCCGCTCGCGCAAGAGGCGGTCAGCGGGGCGGGTTGGGAGGCTTAGGTTCTCGCGATCCTGAGACTGGCTAAAAAACCTGTGGGAGCGAGCCTGCTCGCGATAGCGTCAGTTCAGCCAGCAATCATGCTGAATGTTTTGACGCCATCGCGAGCAGGCTCGCTCCCACATTCGGTTGTGTTGAGTGCCTGAGATTTGTGATGCCCACCCCAGGCAATCATCTTTCGCCTTTCGTTGCCTGTTGAATCGCCCCTCTCACTTCAACTCCCTGCCACTGATTTGATATCGTGCATGCCATCGCCTCACCTCATCAAAGGCCAACGATGTTGGTTAACAGGGAAGATTGAATGTTTTTAATCAGTATGTTGCTGTTCTTCGTCGCATCAGCAGGGATGTGGATTTGGATCGTGAAGAGCCGTGGCCCGTTGAATATCTGGCTGGCGAACCTCGGTGGTGCCGTGGCAAGTTTTATCGTCGGGACGGCGGTGCTAATTCTTTGCTCGAGATGGCTAACCCCGGACACTCACGCCTCACAACCCACGGCAGCATTCGCGCTTTACACGTTGATGGCATTTTTGGGCGCCCTCAGCGGGACATGGCTCTTGGTGATCACCCGATTCAACAAGGAACAATCTCCTGCCTATCGTCATTTGGCTGCGGTGGCCTGCAGTCTGGTGACCGCACTGATTGCGCTGGTGGTGTCGGTCACGATCTTTCCCCTCAAATGACCCCCTCGGGCAATTGATGAAGTCCAGCCAGAGCTCTGCGCTATCATCGCCGACTTGTGCGCCAAGAGCCTTGAACCCGGATGTCCGCATCGCTGCCATTGCCTGATGACTGCAACTCACTGCCGCCGGTGCTGGTCGGCCCGCTGTTGCGGCGGCTGGAACCTGCGCGGCTGCTCATGTGGCTCGTGGGCTCCCGGGCGCTATCACTGACGTTGCGCCTGCAAGACTGCAGCGACATCCGCCTGGACGCCGGACAGTGCACCGTCATCCCGATCGGCACTCACGCGTTTATCCACTTGATCGATGTGCCGCTGGCAACCGCCCTGCCCTGCGACACGCTGATCGAGTACGACCTGCTGATCGATGGCGACGACGAAGGCATCTCCAATTGGGCGCCTCATTTGTTGTACGGCGAAGCGCGCTGTCCGAACTTTGTTTTGCGCTCGAGAATCGATCAATTGCTGCATGGCTCTTGCCGCAAACCTCACCACCCGGCGGCAGACGGTTTGCTTTGCGTTGATCAGCTGTTGGCGACCGAACATGACGCAACTGAACGCCCGGCGCTGTTAATGATGAGCGGCGATCAAGTGTATGCGGATGACGTCGCCGGCCCGATGTTGCGGGCGATCCATGCCTTGATCGAGCGACTGGGGTTGTTTGAAGAACACCTCGAAGGCGCTGTGGTCAGCGACAGCGCCAGGCTCTATGAACACCCGGCCAGTTACTACCACCGTGCGGATTTGTTACCGGCGCTGGAGAGCAACGAAACCCTGCGCGAACGATTTTTCGGTGGCGCGCGCAAGCCGATTTTCACCAGCAGCAGCGCCGACAACCATCTAGTGACGTTCGCCGAAGTCATGGCCATGTACTTGCTGGTCTGGTCACCGACACCTTGGACGCTGATCTCGCCACAACCACCGGCACTGACGCCGGAAAGGCGCGAGCGATATGCCCTCGAACAAACGCGCATCGATCACTTCAAGGCTGGCCTGGGCGGCGTCGCGCGCGCAATGGCTCACCTGCCGTGCCTGATGATTTTCGACGACCATGACGTCACCGACGACTGGAATCTTTCCGCGCAATGGGAGGAAACGGCCTACGGCCATCCGTTCTCCAAACGCATCATCGGCAACGCGCTGATCGCCTACATGCTGTGCCAGGGTTGGGGGAATAACCCGGATGCGTTCGGCGGTGTCCTGGAAAAAACCCGTTTATTGAGCGCCACTGGGGATGACCGTTATCTCGACAGCCAGGCGCAGGATGACCTGATCGATCTGCTGTTGGGCTTTCAGCACTGGCATTACGTGCTGCCCACCACCCCGGCGCTGGTGGTGATCGACACCCGCACCCGGCGCTGGCGCAGCGAGATGAACCTCAAGCAACCCTCAGGCTTGCTGGACTGGGAAGCGCTCAGCGAACTGCAACAGGAACTGCTCGATCACCCGTCGGCGATCATCGTTTCGCCGGCACCGATCTTCGGCGTCAAGCTGATCGAAACCGTGCAAAAAGTGTTCAGCTGGTGCGGTTATCCACTGCTCGTGGATGCCGAAAACTGGATGGCCCATCGTGGCGCGGCCCAGGTGATCCTGAACATTTTCCGCCACTCGCGTACACCGGGTAACTACGTGGTGCTGTCGGGTGATGTGCATTATTCCTTCGTCTACGAAGTGCTGATCCGACACCGCAAGGCCGGCCCACATATCTGGCAGATCACCAGCAGCGGCATCAAGAACGAATTTCCACCCGCGCTGCTCGAATGGTTCGACCGCCTCAATCGCTGGCTCTACTCGCCACGCTCGCCGCTGAACTGGTTCACCAAACGCCGCCGCATGCGCATCATCCCGCACGTCCCCGAGCATGCCAAAGCGGGCGAACGGCTGTGGAATTCGGCAGGGATCGGCCAAGTGTTCTTCAATGAGAAAGGACAACCGCAGGCTATTTATCAGCACAACTCCAACGGCGCCCCAAAGACGCGGATGATTGCGCCCGACAACCACGACTAAGCGTGTGAGCTGCCATGAACCTCACCCGAACCCTGATCATCGGCAACTCTGGCTCAGGCAAAAGTTGGCTGGCTAAACGATTGGCCGAACAACTTCATGCGCCCTGGACCGATCTTGATCAGATCCACTGGGTGTCAGACGAATACAGCATCGCCCGCCCCCGCGCCGACGCACTCGCCATGGCACGGATCGCGGCGGATGAACCACGCTGGGTGATCGAAGGTGTGTACGGCTGGATCGTCAGCGAACTTATCCACCGTGCAACAGCGCTTGTCTGGCTGTGCGTCGACGACGCCACCTGCGTCGCCAATATCCGCCAGCGGGAAAACCGGCAGGACGATGACGCCTTGCTGATGGCGCTGCTGGAATGGGCTGGCAGTTATCGGTTGCGCGAGGACTCCTGTGGATTCAACGCGCACCGGCAATTATTTGAAGGGTTCGGCGGTTCGAAAATCAAGCTGGTGGATTGGGCTGATGTGAGCGCATTTGCCAACTCCCTGTTGCAACCCGAGTAATTTCATATCGAATATTGATCGTTCCCACGCTCCGCGTGGGAACGCAGCCCGGGACGCTCCGCGTCCCAAAAGCAGACGCAGAGCGTCCATTGAGGCATTCCCACGCAGACGGTTCGACGCCTCGACGTGGGAACGATCCTTACAAGGCGGCGCTCACCGCCCGACAAACCCCTCTGACAATCATCTCAACTTCCCGCTCATCAATCGTCAACGGTGGCAGCAGGCGTATGGTTTTGCCCCGTGTCACGTTGATCAGTAAGCCGTGGTCCCGGGCGGCGATCTGGGTCAGGTCGCGGATAGGCTGTTTCAGTTCGATGCCGATCATCAAGCCCTGGCCACGAATCGCCAGGACGTTGGGGTCATCTGACAATTCGGCACGCAGTCTGGCCAACAAGCGATCACCCTGGAGCCTGGCGTTTTCCAGCAGCTTTTGTTCTTCGATGATTTCAAGCACGGTGCAACCGACCCGGCACGCCAGCGGATTGCCGCCGAAGGTGCTGCCGTGGCTGCCGGGGGTGAACAACTCGGCGGCTTTGCCCCGGGCCAGGCAGGCGCCGATGGGGATGCCGTTGCCGAGGCCTTTGGCCAGGGTCATGACGTCCGGGACGATGCCTTCGTGCTGAAACGCGAACCACTGGCCGGTACGACCGATGCCGGTCTGGATTTCGTCGAGCATCATCAGCCACCCACGCCGGTTACACAGTTCACGAACGGCTTTGAGGTAACCAGGAGGCGCCATCTGTACGCCGCTTTCACCCTGAATCGGCTCCATCAGGATCGCCACGATGCGGTGACCATGGGCTTGCTGCACTTTTTCCAGCGCCGGTAGATCGCCAAACGGCACTTTGACAAAGTCGCCCGGCAGCTTATTGAAGCCCAGGCGCACGGCCGGGCCATCGCTGGCGGACAAGGTGCCCAGGGTGCGGCCATGAAAGGCGTTTTCCATGACCACCACCAGCGGTTGTTCGACGCCTTTGTGCCAGCCGTAAAGCCGCGCGAGTTTCAGCGCGGTTTCATTGGCTTCGGCTCCGGAATTGTTGAAGAACGCCCGCTCCATGCCCGCCAACGTCGTCAATGTCTGCGCCAGCCGCTGTTGCCATTCGATGCTGTAGAGATTGGAAGTGTGCAACAACAACCCGGCTTGTTCGTTGATCGCCGAGACGATTTTGGGATGAGAGTGGCCGACATTGGTCACCGCCACACCGGCCACCGCATCAAGATACTCACGACCGTCCTGATCCCAAAGTCGGGTGCCCAGGCCTTTGTTGAAACTCAGGGCCAGAGGTTGGTAAGTGGTCATCAGGCAAGCGGCGGTCATGACATCAAGCTCCATCAATTGTCGGTGTTTTTGCAGTATGGTTAGCCACCTGAGCTGGATAAACGCTGCAACACTTCAATCATCTTAAAGCTGGGCTTGATAATGGATCTGTTCCAGGCAATGACGGTTTACGTAAGAGTGGTGGAAACCGGCAGCATGACGGCGGCGGCCCAGCAGGGCGATATGTCCACGACCATGGTCGGCAATCACCTTCGTGCCCTTGAGCAACGCCTTGGCGTGCGCTTGCTTCACCGGACAACACGGCGCCAGCGCCTGACCGAATTCGGCACCGCGTACTACCAGCGTTGCCTTGAGGTGCTGGGATTGGTGGCAGATTCCGAGCGACTGGCGGAACAGAGCCAGGACACACCGACCGGCACCTTGCGCATCACGGCGCCCCTGACCTTCGGTACAGAAAGACTCGCGCCCGCGCTCAGCGAATTCACCCTGCAGTACCCGCAAGTCAAACTGGATGTGGTGCTCACCAACGGGCGCCCTGATCTGCTCGAAAACGGTCTGGACGTGGCGTTTCGCCTGGGGGCTCTCGAACCCACCAACCTGATCGCCCGCCCACTGATCGACTACACCCTGACCATGTGCGCCTCGAAGGACTATCTGGCACGTCGCGGCACACCGACAAAACCCGAAGATCTGCAACATCACGACTGCCTGTCCTTTGCGTATCCGGTCGGCGACGACTGGCATTCCGTGGGTAAACAATGGCGTATGAGCGGGCCTGAAGGCGAAGTCATGGTGACGGTCAGCGGGCCGATGGTGATCAACAGTTCGGCAGGCCTGCATCAGGCGGCTCGCACGGGCATGGGTGTCGTGATGTTGCCCGATGCCCTGGTCGAGCAGGATTTGCGCGACGGCAAACTGGTGGCTTTGATGCCGGATTTCCAGCTGAGTCGGCCAATGAACCTGTTGTATGCCCAGGATCGCTACCGGTTGCCGAAACTACGTCGCTTCGTCGACTTTGCCATGCAGAAGTGGGGCAAACACTAGCCGCAACAATAGGCCATGCCTTACTCTCCGCGACTGACGGGTCACTTTGATATCAGTGCGGCAGGGAGAGCGGTGATGGGTGAGGCATCAAATATCGAGCCGTTGAAATTCAATATGTCGGATTTGAACGAAGACATGTTGCACACCATTCTGGAACTGGTCAGTGACGGCATTTGGGACTGGAACGCCAACACCGGTTTCGTCTACCGCAATCCCGCGTGGTACGAGATGCTTGGCTACGCCGCGCACTCCCTGGACAACACCGTGTTTACCTGGGAGAACGTCATCCACCCCGACGATTTCCCGCGGGTGATGGCCGTGTTCGATGATTACTTGAATCAACGGACGCCGGGTTATCAAGCCGAGTATCGCTGTCGCAGACAGGACGGCAGTTACACCTGGATCGAAGATCGCGGCTACATACTGGCCCGCAATGTCGACGGATCGGTCGCACGAATGGTCGGCGCTCACCGCAGCATCGACGATAAGAAACGCCTCCTCGAAGAGATGGAGAGGCGCAATCAATCCCTTGAAGCCATCGTCGAAGAGCGCACTCGGGAGTTGTCCCGGGTCAATCAGCAGTTACAGATTCAACTGGAAGAAAACCGCAAACTGGCGGAAACCGATGCGCTGACATCGATTGCCAATCGCTATCTTCTAGAGAAAACCCTGCCCCAGGAATGCGAGCGAGCCCAACGTTTTCGGCAACCGTTATCGTTGATCGCCATGGACATCGATGACTTCAAGAACATCAACGATTACTACGGTCATGCGCTGGGAGATGCCGCGTTGGTGCAGGTCGTCGAAAGCGTGAAGCGCTACGTGCGCGAAGGCGATCTATTGGCGCGCTGGGGCGGCGACGAGTTCATCATGATCCTGCCCAACACTTCGCTGGCCGACGCCCGATCCTTGGCCGAGACCATCCGCCATGGGCTGGAGAGCCTGCCGCCTGTGGGCGAGTTTCACGTGACCATGAGTTTTGGCGTGGTCCAGCGCTTCGAGGAAGAGCAACAGACCGGCCTTCTGGCGAGGGCCGATCAGGCGCTGTATCGGTCGAAAGTCGCTGGCAAGAATGTGATTTCGGGCTAACTGCTGCTCCCCGCCTTCACCAGCACCGGTTTCTCCTGATACCGCTCTGGATACAGTTGTTTCAACTGCGCCACCTTCGGCAGATCGTTGATCACGATGTACGGATACGTCGGGTGCTCGGTCAGAAAGTCCTGATGTTCCTCCTCGGCCGGGTAGAAACCGTTGTAGGTTTCCAGCGTGGTCACAATCGGCTTGTTGAATAAATGCGCGGTGTTGAGCTGCGCGATATAGGCCTTGGCCACGCGCTGCTGTTCGGTGTTCTCGGGGAATATTGCCGACCGATACTGGGTGCCGCTATCGGGCCCCTGACGGTTCAGTTCGGTGGGGTTATGCGCCACCGAGAAATAGATTTGCAGCAAGGTGCCGTAACTGACCTGCGCAGGATCGAACGTGACCTCGACCGATTCCGCATGACCGGTATCGCCCTCACTGACGCGCTCATAGCGGGCGGTGTTCGCTGCACCGCCGGCATAACCCGACACGGCTTTCTTCACACCTTTGACGTGCTGGAACACGCCTTGTACGCCCCAAAAGCAGCCGCCGGCGAAAACCGCCGTTTCGCTGTGGGCCTGGGTGGTTTCGTCGAGCGCTGGCGGCGGAATGACGACCGCCTCTTCGCCACCGAAAGAGAACGCCGCACAGTGGCCGATGACACCCGTCGCAGCCAGACCCAACAAGGTACGGCGCCAGGTAAACGGGGTTTTCATGAGTCTGACTCCTAAGTAAATGAAAGGCTATCAACCGAACGTAAACGCATACGCCGACACACCCGGATCAAGAAACTCGATGCTGAAGGTGTGATCGGTCACAGCGCTGTTCTGGCGCACCAATTGATACAAACGCTGTTCGGTGACGAGTCCGCGACCATCGGGTGCCACGTCAGTGCCGTGGGCATCGCCAGGCGCTTGTCCGTCAATCAGCACTTTGAAGCGCACCGGTTTACCGTCCGTATTGGGACTCAGGACCAGATGCAGATCCCGCGCGTGAAAGCGGTAGACGATTCGACTGGCCGGCGCGCTTGAGGTGGCGCGTTCCGAGCCAACTTTCCATTGACCGCCGAGGCTCCAGTCGTTGAGAGCCAGTTGGGAGGGCGGGCTGTACGTCGCGACTGTGTCAGGAGCCAGACTGGCCTCAGGCACGAAATGCTCCGCGCGCTGGTAGCCGACATAGGTTTCCGGCGATTGCACTTCGTTCATGTCCGGTGCGAGTTGAACACCCGTGGCGTCGGCATTGATCAACCCGCTGTCGACTTTTGCGGCGCCCGCTTCACGCAGCAACTGCTGGATAACCCGTTCCGATTCGGCGTACTCGCCTTCACCGAAGTGGTGATAGCGAATGCGCCCTTGAGCGTCGGCAAAATAATGGGCCGGCCAGTACTCGTTATTAAAAGCACGCCAGATCCGATAGTCGTTATCGACTGCAACCGGGTAGTTGATCCCCAGGTCCTTCATGGCTTTGGTGACATTGCCCACATCACGCTCGAAGGCGAACTCGGGGGCATGGACACCGATGACCACCAGCCCCTGATCACGGTATTTTTCGGCCCAGGCTTTCACATACGGCAAGGTGCGCAGACAGTTGATGCAGGAGTAAGTCCAGAAATCCACCAACACGACTTTGCCCTTCAACGCCTGTGCGGTCAGAGGCGGCGAATTGAGCCATTGGACAGCACCGTCAAGCGGCGGGAGGTTGCCTTCGACTGGCAATGCATCCGGCGCTTTCGCCGACACTTTCATCGCCCCGCCAGCGGCCATCATTACCCCGCCGTTACTCGGTGATTGCCCCGCCAACCGGCCAACCAGCGCTTGCTCGATGCCGCCAGTGGAAGCGGTCGAGAACCGCGCCAGAATCCCGGTATCCAGCCCCAGGGCAATCGCCGCCACACCGGCCAGCATTGCCGCGCCCAGTCCGCGACGCAGCCACTCGCCAGCACCAATCGAACGCTTCATCGCCGCGAAGACTTTACCGCCCAGCAACAGCGCCACGGCGAGGGAGGTAGCGGCACCCGCGGCGTAGGCCAGCAACAACAAGGTGGTTGCGATGCTTGCCCCTTGCAGCGCGGCCCCGGTCAGCAGCAGGCCCAGAATCGGCCCGGCGCAGGGAGCCCAGAGCAGGCCCGTGGCGACGCCGATCAGGAACGAAGCGCCGGGACGTGGTTTGGGGTCGGCGCCCGCCGCTTCCGACAGTCGACTGCCGGCTGCCACCAGTGGCCGGGTCAGACGCTCGGCCAGCCGAGGCAGCAACAGCGTCAGACCGAACAGTGCCACGAACAGCAACGCGAGCCAGCGACCGTACTGATTGACTTGCACCACCCAGCCGCCGCCCACCGCCGCCAACGAGGCGACGAGCGCGAAGGTCAGTGCCATGCCCGCCAACAGCGGCAAACCACTTTTCATAAATGGCTGCCCGGTGCGCGCGAAGACAAAAGGCAGTACCGGCAGGATGCACGGACTGACGATCGTCAGCACACCACCGAGATAAGCGAGAACCAGAAGCCACATAGCATCGACCTGCATGAAGTGAGTGGAAGGACGGGCCCACGGATCAAGCCGCCTGGGGCACGAAGGTCAGCGCCAGCCCGTTCATGCAGTAGCGCAGGCCGGTGGGTTTTGGCCCGTCATCGAAGACATGGCCCAGGTGACCACCGCACCGTCGGCAATGCACTTCTTCACGCACGACGCCGAGGGACCGGTCCTGACGGGTGGCCACCGCGTTGTCCAGCGGCGTCCAGAAACTCGGCCAACCGGTGCCGCTGTCGAATTTGGTTTTGGAGGAAAACAGCGGCAGATTACAACCGGCACAGACGAACAGACCCTCGCGGTGCTCATTGTTCAGCGGGCTGCTGTACGCCCGCTCCGTGCCCTCTGCTCGCAGGATTTCGTATTGCTCGGGGCTGAGCATGGCGCGCCATTCGCTGTCGCTGTGAGTCACCTCGAAAGCTTCCGCCGCACTGGCATCGCTGACCAGCGCCGTGCTGGCGGAAAATTTTGGCAATACACCGATCACCAACGCTGCAGCCCCCAGCCCGCCGCCCGCTACAAGAAACTGTCGCCGTGAAAACATGGCCTTCTCCAAAATTCCAGGTGCCTGACATGGAACACAGCCTAGGCTTGGGTTGATCGCCAAATCCTCACGGGGAGTTAAACAATTCGTGATAACTCGACCCGAGGAAAACCCGCACAATGTGCCCATTGCGCTACAAAGGATTGAGCTTTATGGAACAGACCAAACGTGTCCTGGTGGTCGAAGACGACCTGCACATCGCCGACCTTATCTGCCTGCATCTGCGCGATGAGCAGTTCGAGGTGGTGCACTGCGCCGACGGTAACGAGGGCATGCAACTGCTGCAGCAAGGAAGCTGGGACGCCCTGATCCTCGACCTGATGTTGCCCGGCGTCGACGGCCTGGAAATCTGCCGTCGAGCGCGGGCAATGGCTCGCTACACACCGATCATCATCACCAGCGCACGCTCCAGCGAAGTGCACCGCATTTTGGGGTTGGAGCTCGGTGCCGACGATTATCTGGCCAAGCCTTTTTCCATGCTTGAACTGGTTGCCCGGGTCAAAGCCCTGCTGCGACGCGTCGACGCGATGGCGCGCAACCTGAAAATGGATGCCGGCAGCCTGCTCGCCGACGGTCTTTCCATCGATCCGATCACTCGCGACGTCACGCTCGACGGTCGGCGCCTGGACCTCACGCCACGGGAATTCGACCTGTTGTATTTCTTCGTCCGCCAGCCGGGCAAGGTGTTCTCGCGCATGGACTTGCTCAACGCCGTCTGGGGCTACAGCCACGAAGGCTACGAGCACACGGTCAACACGCACATCAACCGCCTGCGGGCCAAGATCGAGACCGATCCGGCGCAACCCGCGCGGATCCTCACGGTGTGGGGTCGCGGTTATAAATTCGCGGCCAGGGAGGAGCAGCCATGAGGCTGACCCTGACACAACGCCTGTCCCTGGTGTTCGCCGTTCTGTTGCTGGTGTGCTGCGGCACATCGGCCTGGATGCAAGTGCGCTCCAACCAGATGCATGAACTGGAAGTGGTGCAAGGATTGTCCCGGGACCTGGCGCAGCACATTGCCCGCGACACGGTGCTGATGGACAGCAATGGCCTGATGCCCGATGCCGTGCGCGAACTGTTCAGCAAACTGATGCTGGTCAACCCCAGTGTCGAGGTGTACCTGCTGGACACCGAAGGCCGCATTGTCGGCAGTGCCGCGCCGGAGGGCCGGATACATCGCGAGCGCATTGATCTGACGCCGATCCAGCGTTTGCTCAAGGGCGACGCGCTGCCAATTCTCGGTGACGACCCGCGCAGCACCGAGGGCCGCAAGGTATTCAGCGCCGCGCCGTTGCAGGTCAACGGTAAACCCGCGGGTTATCTCTATGTGGTGTTGCTCAGCGAAGAACACGACCGCTTCGCCGAGCGCGGCGCCACCAGCGCTGCGCTCAATACCGCCCTGTTGTCCATTGGTCTGGTGGCGTTGTTGTGCCTGATCGCCGGTCTCACGGCATTTGCCCTGATCACCCGGCCGCTGCGGCGCTTGACCGAAAGAGTCAGCCAGTTCGACATCGACGCCGTCCCCACTACACCGCCCACCCCGGAACCGGTTGAAAAGGCGGCCAGCCACGATGAAATCGCCGTGCTCGACGCCGCCTTCCGCCAGATGCAAACCCGCCTCAGCGAACAATGGCGTTCGCTGACCCGCCAGGATCAGGAGCGCCGCGAACTGGTGGCCAACATCTCCCACGACCTGCGCACACCGCTGGCTTCGCTGCACGGTTATCTGGAAACGCTGTCGCTCAAGGACACCACGCTGTCCCCCGCTGACCGTCGGCGCTACCTAGGCATCGCGCTGGATCAAAGCCGCAAGGTCGGTGGCCTGGCGCAATCACTGCTGGAACTGGTGCGGCTGGAGCACGGATTTGTACAACCCGTGCTCGAACGCTTCTCCCTGACCGATCTGGTGCAGGACATCTTCCAGAAATTCGAACTCACCGCCGAGGCACGCCAGATCGAACTCAAGGCGAGCTTCGCACCGAACATTTCGACGGCTTGCGCCGATCTGGGGCTGATCGAGCGAGTGCTGACCAATCTGTTCGACAATGCCCTGCGCGATACACCACAAGGCGGCGAAATCGAGTTGAGCCTGCGTCCTCACGGGTCGTTCATTGAGGTCACCGTCAGCGACACCGGACCGGGCATAGCCCCACAACTGCGCGAAGGCTTGTTCCTGCGTCCATTCAACATTGGTGGTGCCCGACGCGATGGCGGATTGGGATTGCGCATCGTGCATCGGATCCTGCAGCTACACGGTATCGAGATCCAGTTGGTCGATGTGCCAGGACGCGGCGCGACTTTCCGTTTCTCCTTGCCGGTGGATGAGCAAACCGCTGAACAATGGGCCGTTCGCTCGATGAACCTGAACTCGATGGGGAAATAGCCTCGTTTCAGCGGTCACAGCTTTGAACCCGACCTGACGCTGAGGCAAGTAGCCCTTGATGACTGCCACGACGCCCTTGTACATCGGTTGCGCCGGCTGGAGCCTGCCCCGTGATCATTGGGAGGCATTTCCCACCGTAGGCACTCACCTGCAGCGGTATGCCGCACGGATGACGTGCGTGGAAATCAACAGCTCCTTCTATCGACCCCACCGCCCGGCAACGTATGCCCGGTGGGCCGAGAGCGTGCCGGAGGGCTTTCGGTTTTCGGTCAAAGTCCCCAAGCAGATTACCCACGAAGCGCGTTTGCTGGACTGTGCAAAGCTGATCGATGAGTTCATCGGGCAATGCTCCCATTTGGGCCAGAAGCTTGGTTGCCTGCTCATCCAGCTGCCACCTTCCCTGGCGTTTGAAGACAAGACGGCTCAAGGCTTTTTCAGCGTATTTCGTTCACGCTACGACGGATTTGCGGTGTTGGAACCCAGGCATGTCAGCTGGCAGACACCGCAGGCGCAGGCATTGCTGATTGAACATCGAATCGGGCAAGTGGCAGCCGATCCTTCGCCGATCCCCGAAGGTGACGTGCCCGGCGGATGGCAGGGTATCCGCTATTTCCGGTTGCACGGCTCACCGAGAATCTACTACTCAAGCTACGAGACGCCATGGCTGGAAGAACTGGCCATAACGCTGCAACCCCAAGCTCAAGACAGGCCCATCTGGTGCATTTTCGACAACACCGCCAGTGGCGCGGCGACCGCCAATGCGCTGGAGCTTCAACAAATGGTGGCCCCAGGCTAAAGCCTCCACGGCAAAAATGATGACCAGCGGCCTGTTCATCCGTGACAACTCAGGCTGGGTCCAATAGATTAGGCGGCCTGAAAAGGCCCTGTGCTTTCTCGCCTAAACCCAAGTTAAAAGAAGTAGTGAAATTTCAATGTCCGATTCCAATACCGCTGAATCCGTAGTCACCTTGTCGTCCAAAGCGGAATACGAAAACTCCATCAATCTTTCACAGCATGTTCCACAAGCCAAGACCATCAGCGAGATGGTCCTGGACGCGTTTCAGTCCACTCGGGAAAGCGACCAGATCCGCGAGCTGCGCACCGCGATCCGCCAGGCCCACGACAGCTTCGACGACGATAAAGCCTACGAATTGATGGGCGAGCTCAAGCAACTCAAAGATGCCGAAGCCGCTGACATTGCCGCGTTGGAAGACTTGAGCAGCAAATTCCCGATCAGCCGCATTCTGTCCAGTTTCAAGGACGATCCGGCCTTTCAGGAAATCGTTTATGGCCTGGCATTGAAGGTGCTGAACCAGACGCATCAGGCCATCAGCAACCCGAGCAGCGGCAAGAGCAAAGCGGCTCGCGCCAAGAAAGATCTTGAAGTGTTCACCATCAGCAAGGACGGCGTAAGCGTCACGCTGCCGCTGCGCACTCCCCGTTCGAGCCTGAACGTTGATCGCAAAGCGCTGGAATTCCTCGGTTTCACCTTCGTCGGCGAAGGCGATGACGCAGAGATCGAGAGCGAGACGTTCCTGGACAACACCGGGGCCGAACAAGCGGTCAACCGCAAGAACATCATCACCGCCCTTCAGCAGCAAACCGCGTTCGACGGCTACAGCATCGCCGCGCAGTAACACTGCCACACCTCAAAGCCCCGCCCTCGCATGCGGGGCTTTTTATTGCCCGCTGGATTGATTACACCGACGGATGCAGCGCCGCGATCATGTCGATTTCGACGGGGGCGTTTTTCGGCAACTGGTAAACACCGACAGTCGTTCGCGTATGTCGACCGGCATCGCCCAATACATGCGTGAGCACGTCCGATGCACCGTTGGCCACTTCGCTCAGGTCGACAAAATCGAATGTGGACTTCACATACACCGTGATGCGAAGGAGCGCCTTGACGTTATCCAGTGAACCAATGGCCTCGCGGATCAGCGCCAACCCGCGTATCGCGCTGATGCTGGCAGCCTCTTGGGCATCGGCCATGTTGAGTTCCAGTCCGACGCGCCCAGGGTACTGGACTTTGCCGTTCATGCGCGGCACCAGGCCACTGACGTACACCTCGTCACCGTGCCGAAGCAGCGGCGCGTAGTGCCCGCCGGCTGCGTTCTCGTCGTAGATGTCAAAGCCGTGTTCTTTGGCCATCGCGAGGAAACGTTCATCGCGGGTTATCTGCTGAATCATCTACTGGACCCCCTTGGTCAATCATGCGAACCGCGCAGATGATGGTAGAGGCAGTCGTTTGCGTTGATCAGGGCAAGTTCGTATAGAATCCAGCGAACTTTACTGCCAGGGAGACCAGTAAAATGCAGGCTCAGCGCGCAGTGATCGCCGCCATCGAATTCCAGCCGGGAGTTCCGCTGGTGCAGCAGATCGTCGATCAGCTGTCTGTGGCAATCAGCCAGGGTGGCTTGCCTCACGGGGCCAAGTTGCCACCGATTCGCGAACTGTCCGAATTGATGAACGTGGGCAAATCCACGGTGGTCGATGCCTTGGACCGATTGCGCGCCAAGGGACTGGTGGTTTCACGCCAGGGCTCGGGGCACTACGTCCAACGGGCCATCAACCAGCCACCGGCTGCGCCAGGCCCGGACCTGCAACCCCAGGACATACTCAGTCGGGTCCGCCGCGCAATCCTGTTGAACAATGGCGCGTTGCGCCCCGGATGCGGATTCTTGCCGGGTTCGTGGCTGCCCGCTGAAGAACTCCTAAAAGCCGTGCGCGGCACCCTTCGTGCGACCGCGCTGCGCATGGGCGAATACGGTGAGGTGGGCGGTTACCTGCCGCTGCGCGAGGCGTTGCGGGTAAAGTTGTCGACCGTCGGCATCGACGTGCCGGTGGAGCAGATCATCACCACCGCCAACACCGTGCAAGCCATCGACCAGCTAATGCGCCTGTTGATAAAACCCGGCGACACAGTGCTGCTGGACGATCCGTGCTACTTCAACATGCACGCCAACCTGGTGTTGCACGGCGCCAAGGTCATCACCATTGCCCGCGATTGCGAGGGCCTGGATCTGGAGGCGTTCGAGCAATTGCTGATTGTCCATCGCCCCGTGCTGTACATGACCAACAGCACACTGCACAACCCGACCGGCCACTCGTTCTCCGCCGCCCAGGTTTACCGTTTGCTGGAGCTGAGTCACCGTTACGGTTTCCACATCGTGGAAGATGACCTCTATGGCGATCTCCAACAAAAACATACCCCGCGACTGGCTGCCAGTGGTCTGGACAACGTCAGCTACGTCTCCGGTTTTTCCAAGACCCTGACCGCCAACAGCCGGGTCAGCTACGCAGTGCTCTCGCCGCAACTGGCCGCACGCTTGATCCGTTTGAAGATGAGCTGCGGCGGCGTGACCTCAGAGTTGGCGGAACAAATTATCTGCACGATGCTCACCAACGGCACCTACGCCAAACACACCCGCCGCACCGTCGATCGCCTCTACGAATCGAGCAGCCGCGTGGCGCGCTGGCTGGTCGAGGCCGGATGCTCGGTGTCTTCGCTGCCGGGCGAAGGCCTGTTCATCTGGACCCGTTTACCGGAAGGGTTGCACGCCGAGACGCTGGCCAATAAAGGCCTTGAAAACGACCTCGTCCTGGCACCCGGCACCTTGTTGAGCAAAGCGGCTGATGCCAACAGCTTCCTGCGCTTCAACGTAGCGCACAGCGATAGCCCGCAGGTGCGTGAGCGGTTTTTCCGATTGCTCGATAGCTGATAAATCTTCAGGAAAACGTGGCGCGTTGCTCTGCTGCGTAATGTCGAGTCTGAAAAGGCATCAGGGTTTGAGCCTTCAAGCCAAGGCCCTCACTCAACCCCCATGAAGCAGCAAGTTCATCACGGCGACGGCGAAGCGGAGCGGCTGGTTGTGGCTTCACGTCTTGCTTGAAAGTCGAGTATGCAAAAAGCTCAAGGACATTGAAGGTTTCCAGCACGCGGCTATCAGACATGCACGCAAAACGAGTGAAACGTTCGAGCAAGTAGCCTGCACGGCGGATTTCGATCTCATCAGAGTGTCGACTCAAAAATGCCGAGACTTCACTTTCAAGGTTCGAGTCCGAGTACCAAACAGCTTCGGCCGCGCTTACAAGCGCAGCATCATCTGCTTGATTCAAAGGGCTTTTGACCAGCGTGTCCAAAGCGGATGAGAGGACGTGGCCGTTAAGGGGCTTCGTCATCTGTTATCTCCAGATAATTTTGCAAAATATTGTCGAGAACGGACGTTGGTGGCTCTTTGTTGCCAACATATACATCAATTGCCTGCAACGCCAATCGACGTAGTTCGGTGGTGATTATGAAGCCGCTCCTGAGTAGCGCCATGATATCGCCAATGTCTTGATCCGTAGCTCTGCCCAATTTAGATATCGCTATGTCGATGGGCGATGCAATGTGAACATGCAGAGGAGACTCGGTCGGGAACTCGGCAAGTGGCAGGCTCCGTTCCCAATAGTCCTCGTGAATTGGGCCAAAGCTTGTGTTGTATTGAAGGTCATAGTTCAGCTCCATCAACCGACCGGACCGCTCATCGATAAATTGTTCGGGAACCTCCGCGAGCATGGTTTGGAGGTGAAGACTTTTGGGGACATTCGCTTCGTAAACTTCGGCATCGACATCTGTTGAAACACGGTGACTCGTATAGAGGTGAACTGCGCACCCACCGAAAACGATAATTTTTACCGCCCCTGTCTCTGCGTATTCAAGTAGCAACTCCGCTTCGACGGATTTGAACATCGAAATCAAAGCCTGCCCCAACGCCGTGCTCGTATTGACGCGAGGGGTAATTACGTCCGACAACTCCATGTTCGAACCTCAAACTGATGTGGGATAGCGATGCCGGTGATAGCGCGCGGGTACACGCCTGGCAGCTATTGCGACTGAATTGGCCACACCCCCGAGGTTAGAAAGGCGACTTCCGAGCGACAACCTGAAAACCTTGTAGGAGGGTTCTGCTGCATGAGTAGGCATCGAGTTCAACTGCGCTTCCGTACGCGTTTCAATAGCAGCCTTACTCACAACTGACACCAAACCGACTGAATCGCACCCAACAAAAAGCCCCGCTCTTCTCTCGAAGGCGGGGCTTTTCTTTACAGCGTCCGACGCTTAAGGCGCGTACGTCAGCAACAGCTCGGTCGGCACTTTGAAGTCCAGGGACATCATCACGCTCAACGCGGTAATGGTGAAGATCGAGAACACGAACAGCTTGCGTGCCCAGACCGTGTCATCCACTGCCTTGTAACCGGTCCAGGCCATGTACAACCAGTACATGCCCATGGCCGCGGCGACGGCGAGGTAGCTCATGCCAGCGTAGCCGCTGAAGGTCAGCATCAAGGTCGCCACGAGGAACGCCAGGATGTAGAGCAGGATGTGCTTCTTGGCCACTTCGATCCCGCGTTTAACAGGCAGCACCGGAATCGATGCAGCCAGGTAATCGTTGAAGCGGAAAATCGCGATGGCGTAAGAGTGCGGCATCTGCCACAGGCTGAACATCACCAGCAACGTCAGTGCGGCCATGTCGAAGCTGTTGGTCACGGCGACGTAACCGATCACCGGCGGCATGGCGCCCGACAGACTGCCCACTAGCGTGCCGTGAACCGACTTGCGCTTGAGGTACAGGCTGTAGAAGCCGACGTAGATGACGAAACCGATCACTGCGAACAGCGCGGCCAACGGATTGGCCACCTTGTACAACAAGGCAACGCCCGCAACGCCGAGGACGGTCGCATAGATCAGTGCCAGTTTCAGGGAGATCAAGCCCTGGACCAGCACACGATTCTTGGTGCGTTCCATCTTCAGGTCGATGTCGCGGTCGATGCAGTTGTTGAACACGCAACCGGAAGCCACCACCAGGGACGTGCCGATCATGGCGGCCAGGAAAATGGCCAGATCGACATGCCCTTTCGAGGCCAGGAAAAATCCGCCCGCCACAGAAAGCACGTTACCGAAAATGATCCCCGGTTTGGTGATTTGGATAAAGTGCTTAAAGGACATCCGGACTTTCCTCAGTGCGCCATCATGACGGTGTGGATGCTGAACATGATCCACAGCGACAGGCCTACCAACAAGACGATTACCAGTGCGGCGAAAACAAACGCGATCACGTTGTTACGCTGGGCAGCCGAACGGTCCAGGTGGAGGAAGTAGACCAGGTGCACCAGCACCTGGATCACTGCGAACGCCAGTACGATCCAGAGGGTCATGGCTTTTGGCAGCGATGGGTACATCACCAGGCCGAAAGGAATGATCGTCAGGATCACCGACAGGATGAAGCCGATGGCGTAGGACTTGACGCTGCCGTGGCTGGCGTCGTGACTGTCGTGACCATGGGAGTGTGCGTTAGCCATTACAGAGTCCCCATCAGGTAAACAACGGTGAATACGCAGATCCACACCACGTCCAGGAAGTGCCAGAACAGGCTCAGGCAGCTCAGACGGGTCTTGTTGGTCGCCGTCAGGCCGTTTTTCTGGACCTGATACATCATGATCGCCATCCAGATCAGACCGCTGGTCACGTGCAGACCGTGGGTGCCGACCAGGGTGAAGAACCCGGACAGGAAGCCAGAACGGTTAGGACCGTAGCCTTCGGAGATCAGCATGTGGAACTCGTTGATCTCCATGCCGATGAAGCCCAGGCCGAACAGGAAGGTGATGGCCAACCAGCCCAGTACCGCCTTCTTGTTGCCCTTGAACAACGCCAGCATGGCGAAGCCGTAGGTGATCGAACTGAACAACAGGCAGGCAGTTTCGCCCAGCACGTATGGCAGTTCGAAGATGTCGTGGCCCGACGGGCCACCCGCTACGTTGTTAACCAGTACCGCGTACACCGCGAAGATCGACGCAAACAAAATGCAGTCGGTCATCAGGTAGAGCCAGAAACCGAATACGGTCATCTCGCCCGAGTCGTGGTGATGGTCATCGTGCCCATGTCCATCGACATGGGTGTGTCCAGCATTGGTCACTAAGTTCGACATGGTTTAAGCCTGTTCCAACGAGGTTTCAACACGGGTGGCAGTGGCCGGGAGTTTCCCTGCGGCTACCAGACGTTTGCGCTGCTCGGCTTCGGTGCGTTCGATCACGTCGACCGGCACCATGTAGCCCTGGTCATCACGGGCAGCGTGGATCACGAAGTAGATCACGGCGCCGGCGAGGCCGAAGATGGCCATCCACCAGATGTGCCAGATCATCGCGAAACCGAACACGGTCAACAGAGCACCCATGACCAGACCGGTCGCGGTGTTGTTTGGCATGTGGATCGGCTCGTACTTGACCGGAGTCTGGTACGCAGTACCGTCTTCCTTGGCTTCAGTGAACGGGTCGATGCAGTCGGCTTTTGGCAGTACGGCAAAGTTGTAGAACGGTGGTGGCGACGAGGTCGACCATTCCAGCGTGTGCGCATTCCACGGGTCACCGTGCTCGCACATGTTTTCCGGCTTCTTACGGTCACGGACACTGACGTAGAGCTGGATCAACTGGCAGGCGATACCGCAAGCGATCATCACCGCACCGAACATGGCAACGTACAGGTACGGTACCCACTCAGGGTTGGTAGTGGCGTTCAGACGACGGGTCATGCCCATGAAGCCCAGTGCATAGAGCGGCATGAACGCGACGAAGAAGCCCGAGATCCAGAACCAGAACGCAGCCTTGCCCCAACCTTCGTGCAGCTTGAAGCCGAACGCTTTAGGGAAGTAGAAGCCGAAGCCTGCGATGTAGCCGAACACTGCGCCGCCGATGATCACGTTGTGGAAGTGAGCGATCACGAACAGGCTGTTGTGCAGGACGAAGTCCGCACCCGGAATGGCCAGCAGTACGCCGGTCATGCCGCCGATGGCGAATGTCACCATGAAGCCCAGGGTCCACAGAACCTGGCTGGTGAAACGCAGACGCCCTTGGTAGATGGTGAACAGCCAGTTGAATAGCTTCACCCCCGTTGGGATCGAAATCAGCATCGTCGCCAGGCCGAAGAAGGCGTTGACGTTGGCACCCGAACCCATGGTGAAGAAGTGGTGCAGCCAAACCATGAAGCCCAGGATCGAGATCGCGCCCGAGGCGTAGATCATCGAGTGGTGGCCGAACAGTTTCTTGCCGGTGAACGCCGAGATGACTTCGGAGAAGATCCCGAACGCCGGCAGAATCAGGATGTAAACCTCAGGGTGACCCCAAGCCCAGAACAGGTTGACGTACATCATTGGATTGCCACCAAGTTCATTGGTGAAAATGTGGAAATCCATGTAACGGTCAAGCGTCAGCAAAGCCAGGGTAGCGGTCAGGATCGGGAAGGAAGCGACGATCAATACGTTGGCCCAGGTGCAGGTCCAGGTGAAGATCGGCATGTCCATCAGTTTCATGCCCGGGGTACGCATTTTCAGCACGGTGGCCAGGAAGTTGACCCCCGTCAGTGTCGTCCCGAGTCCCGATAGCTGCAGGGCCCAGATGTAGTAGTCGACACCCACGCCAGGGCTGTAGCCCAGTTCCGACAGCGGTGGATACGCAACCCAACCGGTACGGGCGAATTCGCCGACACCCAGGGACACGTTGACCAGCACCACGCCGGACATCAGCAGCCAGAAGCTCAGGGAGTTCAGGAACGGGTAGGCAACGTCACGCGCGCCGATCTGCAGCGGCACTGCAAGGTTCATCAGGCCGGTGAAGAATGGCATCGCCATGAAGATGATCATGATCACACCGTGAGCGGTGAAGATCTGGTCATAGTGTTCAGGCGGCAGGTAGCCAGGCGAACCTTCGGTGGACATGGCCAACTGGGTACGCATCATGATGGCGTCGGCAAAACCGCGCAGCAGCATGACCATGGCCACGATGATGTACATCACACCGATTTTCTTGTGGTCGACCGACGTCAGCCACTCGGTCCACAAGTAGGTCCACTTCTTGAAGTAGGTGATTGCAGCGAACACGCCCAGACCGCCGAGCGCGATCATGGCAATGGTCACCATCACGATCGGTTCGTGGAACGGGACCGCTTCCCAACTTAATTTACCAAACATCGTTTACTCCTCTGCCCCGGCAGCTGAATGCGAACTCATGTCCATCCCTTCCATCTGGGCCACTTCTTTCTCTTTCTTCTCGTGGTCCACTTTCGGACCTGCTTTCATGCCTTCGTACTTGTCGACGATGGTCTGGAACAGGTTCGGCGTGAACGAGGAGTAGAGCTCTACTGGATTGTTCTGGCTTGGTTTGGAAAGGGCTTCGTATTCAGCCTTTTCAAGCTGTTTAGGTGCCTTCTTGACATCACTGACCCAGGCATCGAAATCTGCCTGAGAGGTGGCGATTGCTTTGAACTTCATGCCGGTGAAACCCGCGCCGCTGTAGTTGGCGGAGATACCGTCGAATTCAGCGTTCTGGTTGGCAATCAGGTGCAGCTTGGTCTGCATGCCCGCCATCGCGTAGATCTGGCCACCCAGGCCCGGGATGAAGAACGAGTTCATCACGGTGTCGGAGGTGATCTGGAAGTTAATCGGCGTGTTGGCCGGGAAGACGATCTTGTTCACCGTAGCGATCCCTTGCTCGGGATAGATGAACAGCCACTTCCAGTCCATCGACACCACTTGAATGGTGATCGGCTTGACGTCGGATTCCAGCGGACGATACGGGTCCAGGGCGTGGGTCGACTTGTAGGTGACATAACCCAGGGCAATGATGATCAGCACCGGAATCGCCCAAACAGCGACTTCGATCTTGGTGGAGTGCGACCATTTTGGCGTGTACACGGCGTCCTGGTTAGAGGCGCGGTATTTCCACGCAAACAGGAAGGTCATGACGATGACCGGTACCACGACCAGAAGCATCAGCAGCGTTGCGGTGATGATCAGGTTTCGCTCGTCCAGGCCGACCTGACCCTTTGGATCGAGCAAGGTCATGTTGCAGCCTGACAGCAACAACGTGCCGAGCAGCGGCAATAAGCCTAGTAGTCTGGGGTACCTGTTTTTACTCATCTCACGACCTCTAAAGCAGCTTGCGCAATGCAGTTGGGTTTTGATCGCCAACACTTCACCCTGCCAAGGGTTGGCATTTTCTTGGATTGAATAAGTGGCTGCCCGTCGCGCGTCAGACGCTGTTCGACAAATCCTGGGCTAGCGCTAAGTTCTTATTCGAATTCGTGGTCAAAGGCCTTGTTACAGACCAATTCCATTTGGTGCGGATAGTTGGAAGGCTCCGACACCTGGGGGTCGCATGGAGCATTCATGCTCCTCGACGCCCTACTTCATGCTCAAGGTGAGCAGTGCCGGGAATTCAGTGCGGGCGATTGTAGATATGTAACGATTCATAAACCATGTCTCATCCCGAAATAATTTTTATCCATTCCAGCAACAATCATTAACGGTTTTTGCAAAAGTGCGGCATCTTATCGAAATTCATTCTCAACAAAAACACCAAAATTAGTAGGTCTACCTAGCGCAGTTCAGACAGCTTCGAGACCATCACCGCCGCCCCCGACCCTGCCCAAGCCCCTACGTGACAAGGGTTCCGGCAATTCGCCGGGACCTGTTAAAACTGCCTGCTTCGCTGTTTTCGGCGAGCGGCCTCCAAACGTTCAAAAAGACCAATGTTGTTGCACAGCCACGCACCAATTCACGGCGTTGAAACGCCTTGCGACAGTCGCGCTGTGACAACATGTCGCACACGTGTCGCACCCTTCCCTGTCACACATCACGGTCTTTCTACTTGAGCCCTGAAATGCAAAACGCCCCGGTCCTCTCAACGAGGGCCGGGGCGTTTTCGGGTTGAAGCAACGGTGCGGCGACAGTCTCTCAGCGCAGAGCTTTGCGGTTACGCACAGTCAGCAGCGGAACCAGCACCACGATCAGCACAAACGCCACCAGCGCCCATTGCGCCAGCGACAGACCGAGGATCGGCGGGTACGGCGTGGAGCAGAAACCATCGACCTGGAAGCCCAGCGGGAAAATCTTCGCCAGCGGCAGGCCATCGACAATCGGTTGCAGCACATCGACGCCGCAACTGACCGCCGGATAGAACTGGGTAAAGACGTGATGCCCGGCTACCGCGACGCCGGCCAATGCGCTGATCACCACCAGGGTTTCAAACACCGTGATGCTGCGACGGGTGCGCATGGCTGCACCGATGAAGGCAAACAGCGCAATCAGCAACAACGCGTAGCGTTGCAGGATGCACAGCGGGCACGGCGCCTCCTCCAGCACAACCTGCATGTACAGCGCGCCGCCGATCAGCGCCAGGCAGATGATGCCCAGCAACACCAGATAACGCCGCTCACGTCCCAACCGTATTGTTTCCTCGCTCATCGCGTTTCCCTTATGTGCTCGTGGATCAGCTCGCCGGCGGCTGCGCTTGCAGCTGCTGCATCAGGCTGATGTTGTCTTCGATATGCCAATTGGCCGCGATGCGACCGTTATTGATCTGATAGATATCGGTTGCCCGGAAGTCTACACGCTGGCCCTGCCCATTGAGAGCCTTGAACGGGCCTGTGAAGTGACCGCGAAAGTGCAAATGCACCACCACCCGGTCGCCGGCAATGATCATTTGCTCGATCTCGCAGCTCAGGTCCGGCACTGCCGCGCGAAAGAACTTCGACGCCAGCAATGGCCCGGTCGCCCCCTGGACCCGGCCTTCGGGCGGTGTCTTATCGACGAACTGCTCCGACAAGGCTGCCTTGGCCAACGCCTCCTCCCCCGTGTTCCAGAAACTGCCGTAACGCCGGGCAGCCAATTCCATCGCATCGCGCTGACCCTTGGGCAAGCTCTGATCGACGATCAGCGTCTGCGGCTGGAGCAAGGCGGATTCGGCAAACACGGACGGACTGGCCAATACAGCAGCCGTCAGAAGAAGGCGGGAGAAGGTGATGTGAGTCATGGGGCGATCCTGATTCTGTAAACGAACGAGCGCCTATCATCAGCATCGGGGAATAAACGATAAACCGGTTAAGAACGGATTAACTTTTAAAGGATTTTTACGAATCGAGACCGAGGTGCGGCCAATCGCGAGCAGGCTCGCTCCCACACTTGATCGCGTCAAACGCAAATCCAATGTGGGAGCGAGCCTGCTCGCGATGAAGGCGACCCGGTCTCCCGAGTCGCCGCAGAGGTTTATTCCAGCGCCGAAGCCGGCCCGAAGAACTCGTAACGGCTTTGCTTCTCCGGCACACCCAAGGCTTTGAGGTGGCGTTTGATGGCTGCCATGAAACCTTTAGGCCCCAGGAAGTAAGCATCCAGATCGCGCTGCTCCGGCAGCCATTTGCCCAACTGTTCCTGACTCAATAGCCCGACCTTGTCCGCCGCCGGGCTCACGCCGTCATCTTCGGCGTAGCAATAGAAGCGCTTGAGCTGCGGGTGACGCTCGGCCAGACCATCGATCCAGTCGCGGAAGGCGTGAACGCTGCCGTTGCGTGCGCAGTGGATAAAGTGCACCGGACGTTCGGTCGCCAACGCCGCCTCAAGCATTGCCAGGGTCGGAGTAATCCCGACGCCGCCGCTGATCAGCACCAGCGGTTTGTCGCTGGCGGTCAGGGTGAACTCGCCCGATGGCGGGAACAGCTGAATGCTCGCACCGACATGCAACTGATCGTGCAAGTGATTGGAGGCGCGGCCACCAGTCTCGCGTTTAACGCTGATGCGGTACTGGCCTGTGTTGGCCAGCGCCGACAACGAATAGTTGCGACGGATCTCTTCACCATCGAGGATAAGCTTCATGCCGATGTACTGGCCCGGTTCAGCGGCCAGAATCGCGCCTTTGTCCGCAGGTTCGAAGTAGAACGAAGTGATTTCCGCGCTTTCCTCGACTTTGGCCGCGACAATGAATTCACGCGCCCCACGCCAGCCGCCCGGTGCCTGTTCTTTTTGGTCGTAGATGCTGGTTTCGGCGCCGATCAGGATCTCGGCCAATTGACCATACGCGGCGCCCCAGGCGCTCATCACTTCAGGGGTGGCGATTTCGTCGCCCAGCACTTCGCTGATGGCGCGCAGCAGGCACGTGCCGACGATCGGGTAATGTTCAGGCAGGATTTGCAGGGCCACGTGCTTGTTGATGATCTTGGCCACCAGATCGCCCAATTGATCGAGCTGATCGATGTGCCGCGCATACATCAGCACGCCATTGGCCAGTGCGCGGGGCTGATCGCCGCTGGCCTGGTGAGCCTGGTTGAACAGCGGGCGGACTTCCGGGTATTCGGAGAGCATCATGCGGTAAAAGTGCGTGATCAACGCTTCACCACCGCTTTCGAGCAGCGGCACGGTGGATTTGACGATGGCACGGTCTTGAACGCTAAGCATAAGGTCGACTCCAGCTTTATGTGAATTACCCTAGACTTATCAGTTTCCATGCCAAGATTTAAAACCTTAAAAATCAATAGTTTAAAAACAACGTAGTCATATCGACACCCACTGACTTATAGTCATGTCGACTACATGGAGTCACTATGACTGCAAAATCGCTGCTCACCGCCCTGCTGCCTCTGGTCTCTGACCTGTCCCGCGAACTGCCCGAGGGCGAGCGCTATCGGCGCTTGCTCGAAGCCATGCGCGCCCTGCTGCCCTGCGATGCCGCCGCCCTGCTGCGCCTTGATGGCGAATGGCTGGTGCCGCTGGCCGTGGACGGGTTGAGCACCGACACCCTCGGGCGACGCTTCAAAGTCAGCGAACACCCGCGTTTCGAAGCGCTGCTCAGCAGTCACGGCCCGACGCGGTTCGCCGCCGACAGCGACTTGCCCGACCCTTACGACGGTCTGGTCGATGGCCTCGACGAACACCTGGAAGTTCACGATTGCATGGGCTGCCCACTGTTTATCGACGAGCGCCCGTGGGGCTTGCTGACCCTCGACGCCCTCGACCCGGAACGATTTGAACCGATTGAACTGGATGCGCTGCAAGCCTTCGCCAGCCTCGCCGCCGCCACCGTCAACGCTGCCGAGCGTATAGAACGCCTGGCCAATCGTGTCGAAGACGAACATCAGCGCGCCGAGGTTTATCGTCAGGCCAGCGGCCAGCAGAACCGCGAGATGATCGGCCAGAGCAAGGCGCATAAACGCCTGGTCGAAGAAATCAATCTGGTGGGCGGCAGCGACCTGACCGTGCTGATCACCGGCGAAACCGGCGTCGGCAAAGAATTGGTGGCACAGGCAATTCACGCCGCCTCCCCTCGCGCGGACAAACCGATCATCAGCCTCAACTGCGCCGCCCTGCCGGATACGCTGGTCGAAAGCGAACTGTTCGGCCATGTGCGCGGCGCCTTCACGGGTGCGACGAATGATCGTCGCGGCAAGTTCGAACTGGCCAATGGTGGCACGCTATTTCTCGATGAAGTCGGCGAACTGTCGCTGACCGTGCAGGCCAAATTGTTGCGGGTGCTGCAAAGCGGTCAATTGCAGCGCTTGGGTTCGGACAAAGAACATCAGGTGGACGTGCGACTGATCGCGGCGACCAACCGTGACCTGGCCGAGGAAGTGCGCAGCGGCCGCTACCGGGCCGACTTCTATCATCGCCTCAGTGTTTATCCATTGCAGGTGCCGGCGCTTCGGGATCGTGGACGGGACGTGCTGTTGCTCAGCGGCTACTTCCTGGAACAGAACCGCTCGCGCATGGGCCTCAATAGCCTGCGGCTGACTAGCGACGCGCAAGCTGCTTTGTTGGCTTACGACTGGCCGGGGAATGTGCGGGAGCTGGAGCATTTGATCGGTCGCAGCGCATTAAAGGCCCTAGGCAATTGCAAGGAACGGCCGAAGATTCTCAGTTTGAGTGCGGCGGATCTGGACTTGCCCAATGGCAGTGTCGAACTCCCCGCCGAACAACCCGCTGCCGTGCCTGTCGCGTTGGTCGCAGGGGATTTGCGTGAAGCCACCGAAAATTATCAGCGGCAATTGATCAGCGCGTGCCTGGAACGGCATCACGACAACTGGGCGAGTGCGGCACGTGAGCTAGGCTTGGATCGAGCGAATCTGGGGCGGATGGCCAAGCGATTGGGGATGAAGTGACGACCCTATCGTCGGAGCGCCGTCCGATTTACTAAAGCCTGCCCCTAACAAGTCGATAACCCGGCATCAATAGATTTTGGCGATTCTTAACTCGCCCATCACCTTTTTCCACAGAAGGTTTTTATGTCCACCACCAAAGCCCGCGCAGACTCACTTTCGCTTCTGCTGTTTACCTTGCGCAGCGGCAAGCTGATGGCAATCAACCTGCTGAAAGTCAGCGAAATCATTCCCTGCCCGCCGCTGACCAAGCTGCCGGAGTCGCACCCCCACGTCAAAGGCATCGCCACGTTGCGCGGCGCCTCGTTGTCGGTGATCGACCTCAGCCGCGCCATCGGCGAGCGACCGCTGGAAGACCCGAACGGTGGCTGCCTGATCGTCACTGACGTCAGCCGCTCCAAACAGGGCTTGCATGTTCAGGCCGTGAGCAAGATTGTCCATTGCCTGACCACCGACATCCGCCCGCCGCCCTTTGGCTCCGGCGGTGTGCGCTCCTACATCACCGGCGTGACCTCGGTCGACGGCACGCTGGTGCAAGTGCTGGACATCGAAAAAGTCATCCACGGCATCGCCCCGGCACAGATCGAAATGGCCCCGACCGAGCTGAGCATGGAAGACGCTGAAGTGCTGGGCAACGCACGAATTCTGGTGGTCGACGACAGCCAGGTTGCCCTGCAGCAATCGGTGCACACCCTGCGCAACCTCGGCCTGCAATGCCACACCGCCCGCAGCGCCAAGGAGGCCATCGACTGCCTGCTGGACCTGCAAGGCACGGCGCAGCAGATCAACCTGATCGTCTCGGACATCGAAATGTCGGAGATGGACGGCTATGCCTTCACTCGCACCCTGCGCGAAACCCCGGACTTCTCGCACCTTTATGTATTGCTGCACACGTCTTTGGACAGTGCGATGAACAGCGAAAAAGCGCGCCTGGCCGGGGCCAATGCGGTGCTGACCAAGTTCTCGTCGCCGGAACTGACCAAATGCCTGATCGAAGCGGCCAAGGCTGTCGCCGAACAGGGTCACTGAGTCTTGGCCGAGCAATTCTGCTTTTTGATGCGGCGCAACCTGGCGCAGGCTGTGCCCGACATCACCTGGCCCAAGGGAATCGACCTTGTTCAATACCGCCCCGAACTGGCCGAAGCCGTTCACCGCTTGATGGAAATCGGTTATCAGCAAGGTGGCGGTCGCGTGCCTGCCCTGGACGTTTGGCAGCAACGGTTCGAGACCGATCCCGAATACGATCCGTCCCTGTGTTTCATTGCGCTAGAGGGCGAGCGCATCGTCGGCGTGTGCCAGTGCTGGACCAGCGCCTACATCAAAAACCTGGTGGTGCATCCTCAGGCCCAAGGCCTCGGACTTGGCCGTGCGTTGCTGCTGCATGCATTCAAAGTGTTTCAGGATCGCCGGGAAGGCTTTTTGGATTTGAAAGTCCTGGAAGACAACCTTCGGGCGCAGCGCCTGTATGAAAGTGCCGGGATGTATGTGGTCCGCCGGGAATTGGTTCCAGCCTGACCCACCGCCATCGCGAGCAGGGCCTACTCGATCAACTGTGGGAGCGAGCCTGCTCGCGATGAGGCCGACACATTCACCCCAAAACCATCAGGCATACTCCGACCCTCGGCCAACTCAATGCCCAAGGATGCCTGCCCCCATGAAAGCCACCGCCCTGACCTTCCTCTGCCTCACCGCCCTCGCTACCCAGGCCCATGCCTCCAGCCCCGACGCCTGGGCCGCCTACGACAAAGCCGTCCTCGCCAGTTGCACCAAGGCCAGCGGCCTGAAAGACGCCAAACCCGTCGGCACCGCCGCCCAGTTTGACGACCGCGTCGGCTACACCGCGTTGTTGTTGCAAGGCCAATACCCGCAGAAACACATGAAAGGCCAGCAAGGCACCGAACTGTGCCTCTACAACAAGAAAACCAAAACCGCCTACGTGACCGA
The DNA here is from genome assembly GCF_024809425.1 of Pseudomonas sp. JAI111. Classification (NCBI taxonomy): domain Bacteria; kingdom Pseudomonadati; phylum Pseudomonadota; class Gammaproteobacteria; order Pseudomonadales; family Pseudomonadaceae; genus Pseudomonas; species Pseudomonas sp. JAI111. The sequence continues at coordinate 129,447 of NZ_JANUCB010000010.1, forward strand.
ATGGGACGCCATCCGCCCCGCCACCAAAGCCCAGTGACTGGCGCATAACTTGCTTCGACGCAGGTCTATGCGGTGAGATTCTGACGCCGCTTCCTGCCTTTTACCTGCGACCTGAAGCCTGATGAATACGACGTTTTCCTGCGTAGGCTGCGGCAAATGCTGCAACGACCATCACGTACCGCTGACCCTGGCCGAAGCCCGCATGTGGGCGGCTGACGGCGGTCAAGTGATCGTGCTGGTGGAAGGTTTCCTGGGCAACGGCCTGGGCCTGCCGGCGCAACAACGCGAACACGCCGAACGCCGCTCAGCGCGGGTTCGAAGCGGCGCGTCTGACGCCTACGTGGCGATCACCTTTGCTGCCTACAACGTCGGTCCCTGCCGGAATCTTGACGAAGACAACCTCTGCCGCATCTATGAACGGCGACCGCTGGTGTGCCGCATCTACCCGATGGAAATCAACCCACACATCGCGCTTAACACCGCCGTCAAAGAATGCCCGCCGGAATCGTGGGAACAAGGCCCGGACTTGATCATTGGCGGCAAACTGGTGGATCAGGAACTGGCAGCACTGATCCAGCGCTCACGTCAGGCGGATCGCGACGACATTCAGACCAAGGATGCGATTTGCGGATTGCTGGGGATTCGGACTACAGCGCTGAAGGGGGATGGGTTTACCGCTTATCTGCCGGACATGAACGCGTTTGCCGCGGTCATTGATCAGGTTTCAGCGCAACCGCTGCAGACGTCTGGCAGTGACTGGTTGTTTCATGTGTCGGGGGAGGATATCGCCGGGCAAGTACAGGCAGCCGGGGCGCAGGTGGCGACGGATACGCCGGTGAACTATGCGTTTATTTCGTTGCGGGCGGCTTGATCCAGAAGGTGTGCTGTCTGTTATGGCCCCTTCGCGAGCAAGCCCGCTCCCACATTTGAACCGTGTCGTACACAGATCAATTGTGGGAGCGGGCTTGCTCGCGAAGGCGATATATCAAGCACCGCAGAGTTTGAAACTCAGCGCTTACCCATCGAACGACGCGTCCCCGGAGGCGCAGCCCCCGGCGTCTTGGTATGGCCATTCTTCGCGCCATTCTTGTACCAAGGCTGGCTGGCGTTCTTCGCAGCAGCCAACTCACCCGGTTTGAACGGGAACTTGAACGCCGGAATCGCGGCTTTGGATTCGCTGTCTGCGCTGGAGTCGACGCTGTCTGGCAGGTCTGCCTGGTCGTCGCTCAAAGCGTCGGCAACCGGCGGTTGTGTCGGGGAAGTCATGAAAGCTCCGGGTGATGCAAAAGAGTCGGGCCCGGTCAGCGAGCCGCGAAAGGCGGCAGTATACCCGTGTCGAGCGCCGCAAGCTTCACGCCGCAAGCGAGTCCGTCGGGTTTTGTGTTGACTGACACACCGCAATCGCGAGCAACCCCAGCACCTGTGGGAGCGGGCTTGCCCGCGAAGAACGATAACGCGGTCAACCTGACCGGACGCTATTTACGCCGGAACCTCAACCCTGTCCAACACCCGATTCACCGCCAACTCCGCCAGCATGACCACCTGCTGAATCGCCAACACCGAATGCCGCTGCGGCCCCACCAGATTCGTCGCAAAATCACCGGCCATCACACTCGCCGACGCCAAAGACTCACAGGCATGAGCCAACAGACTTTCCGAATCAACTTCGGGGACAACCATGAACATCGTGCTCGGACGACGAGGTTTTACGGTGTATTGCTCGGGTGGATCGAGGTAGTAATCGAGCGCGCGTTTTATCGCTTCGCTGTCTTTGATGAGCGCTTCGGCCTGGGTGGACTCGGCGTTGGGGGTTGTGGTGTTGAGGGGTGGGTCGGGGATTAACTTATCCATGCAAACTCCTACTGAAATGGGTACCACCATTCGCCGGATCTCAAGCGGCGAAGAGGTGGCAGCTATGTGCAGTGTGAGATCACCGGTAGTAGGCACCCGGCCAGACCGAAGTCTGCCCGCACACAGCCGCCATAACGCATTTACAGGCAGCGGATAAACTGGCGCCAATTATGGTGGCATTGGCGCTAGATGCATACTGGTAGCCGGGGATCTCACGCCCGGTCGCTGAATTTGCAGCGACAGCTAGAGGTTAGAGAACACGCTTCCTACCCGGCAACCTGAAAAATGCGTGGGAAAGTGCTGTGTTTCTTACACATCGCTAAACACAAAAATGGAACGCGGAGCGTCCCGGGCTGCATTCCCACGCGGAGCGTAGGGAACGATCATGGGGCAGCAGGGAGAGATTGGTCGGCTGTCAGGCCGCCATCGTCGGAACGCCGCCCGGAGCAAGCTCGCTCCCACAGGGTTCGGAGTACGCCCGCAGGAGATTGGTCGGCTGTCAGGGCGTCATCGCTGG
>NZ_JANUCB010000010.1:131912-268482 GCF_024809425.1 Pseudomonas sp. JAI111
GGCAGGCCAGCTCCCACAGTGGTTCGGTGTACATCTGCAGGAGATTGGGCGGCTGGCAGGGCGTCATCGCTGGCAGGCCAGCTCCCACAGGGTTCGGAGTACACCTGCAGGAGATTGGTCGGCTGGCGGGGCGCCTTCGCTGGCAAGCCAGCTCCCACAGTGGACCGGGTACACCTGCAAGAGACTGGTCGGCTGTCAGGGCGTCATCGCTGGCAGGCCAGCTCCCACAGTGGTTCGGTGTACATCTGCAGGAGATTGGGCGGCTGGCAGGGCGTCATCGCTGGCAGGCCAGCTCCCACAGGGTTCGGTGTACATCTGCAGGAGATTGGTCGGCTGTCAGGCCGCCATCGCCGGCAGGCCAGCTCCCACAGTGGTTCGGGGTAGATCTGCAGGAGATTGGTCGGCTGGCAGGCCGCCATCGCCGGCAGGCCAGCTCCCACAGTAAATCGAGGTGTCCCCCCGCTCTTCACCACTCAATAGGCCGAGCGGTAGCTCGCCTGCTTTTGATTTTGACCCACCCGCCCCGTCGGCAGGCTGAGTGGAGGCGTTCATCTGGGGGGTGGGCGCGTAGCGCCGTGCGGCGAAGCCGCACACATCGAGAGGAGGTCGTCGCGAAGCAGACCGGAGGCGATGCCCCCAGATGAATGCCGGAACGAAGGAACACCGAGCCCCGGCGAGGGGCCGGACGCCGGGGCAAGACCTTTTGGTTCCTTTTGGGGCGTTTGCCAAAAGGGACTCGCCGTCAGGGCGAAACCCTAGGTGGCCGTTACCGCAGCAACGGATATGTACACCTGAAAGAAAATGGTCGGCTGTCAGGCCGCCTTCGCGAGCAAGCCCGCTCCCACAATTAGCCCAGGTCCATCCAAGAGAACATGGTCGGCCCAAAGGCCGCCAAGACCAAAAGAACGCCCCAAACTGACAGCGCCGTCAGTTACCAGTCACCTTCCCGACCACCAAACAGGTTTATAAAGGAAAATACAAACCCGACCAAACCCAAGCCCCGGCGCCCCACACGCATGCGAATTCAGAAAAAACCCGCCCTGCTCGCAACCCTTCTGATCGTCATGGCAGCGCTGGGCGTGTGGTACGCCACCAAACCCGCCACAGCCAAACTCGCCGCGCCCACAGCAATCCCGGTCCGCGTCATCAGCGTCACCGCAAAAGACGTCCCCCGCTACGTCAGCGGCATCGGCTCCGTGCTATCACTGCACAGCGTCGTCGTCCGCCCACAAATCGACGGCATCCTCACCAAAATCATGGTCAAAGAAGGCCAACTGGTGAACAAAGGCGACCTGCTCGCCACCATCGACGATCGCTCGATCCGCGCCAGCCTCGACCAGGCCCGGGCGCAACTCGGCGAAAGCCAGGCACAACTGCAAGTCGCACAAGTCAACCTCAAACGCTACAAACTACTGAGCGTCGACGACGGCGTATCCAAACAGACCTACGACCAGCAACAAGCCCTGGTCAACCAACTCAAAGCCACCGCCCAAGGCAACCAGGCCTCGATCGACGCCGCGCAAGTACAGCTTTCCTACACACAGATCCGCTCCCCGGTCACCGGCCGCGTCGGTATTCGCACAGTGGATGAAGGCAACTTCCTGCGCATGGCCGACGCCCAAGGCCTGTTCACCGTGACCCAGATCGACCCGATTGCCGTGGAATTCTCCCTGCCACAGCAAATGCTGCCCACCCTGCAAGGCCTGATCAACGACCCGGAGCACGCGCTGGTGAAAGCCTACATCGGCGCTGACACCGACGGCGAAACCGGCAACCTGCTGGGCGAAGGCCACCTGACCCTGATCGACAACCAGATCAGCGCCAACACCGGGACCATCCGCGCCAAGGCTGAATTCAACAACCCCGGACAGAAACTCTGGCCGGGCCTGCTGGTGACGGTAAAAATTCAGACAGCGCTGGATAAAGATGCGCTGGTGGTGCCGCCCACCGTCGTACAACGCGGCCTCGATCAACATTACGTGTACCGGGTCAACGGCGACAAAGTCGAAACCGTCACCGTGCAGATGGTTGCCCAGGGCAGCGGCCAGGACATCATCAAAGGCGTTAAGCCCGGCGACATATTGGTCAGTGACGGCCAATCGCGCCTCAAACCCGGTTCCACCGTTCAGGTGCTGACCGACCCGCCGCAAGTGGTTCAGTCGGAGTCCAAGCCATGAAGGGCCACGGCTCAATCTCGGCCTGGTGCATCGATCATCCGGTCGCCACCATTCTGCTGACGTTTGCCTTGGTGCTGCTGGGCGTCATCGCCTTTCCGCGCCTGCCCATTGCGCCGCTGCCAGAGGCGGAATTCCCGACCATTCAGGTCGCCGCGCAACTCCCCGGCGCCAGCCCGGAAACCATGGCGTCGTCGGTCGCCACGCCGCTTGAAGTGCAATTCAGCGCCATCCCCGGCGTAACCCAGATGACCTCGAGCAGCGCCTTGGGCTCGACCAACCTGACGCTGCAATTCACCCTCGACAAAAGCATCGACACCGCCGCCCAGGAAGTACAGGCAGCGATCAACACCGCCGCTGGCAAACTGCCGAAAGACATGCCGACCCTGCCGACGTGGCGCAAGGTCAACCCGGCCGACAGCCCGGTGCTGATTCTCAGCGTCAACTCGACACAAATGCCCGGCACCGAACTCAGCGACCTGGTGGAAACCCTGCTCTCGCGTCAGATCAGTCAGATCAACGGCGTAGGCCAAATCAACATCACCGGTCAGCAACGTCCGGCGATTCGCGTTCAAGCCTCGGCGGACAAACTCGCTGCTATCGGCCTGACGCTGGCGGACATTCGCCAGGCCATCCAGAACACCAGCCTCAACCTGGCCAAAGGTGCGTTGTACGGCGAGTCGAGCATCTCGACGCTGTCGACCAACGACCAGCTCTTCCACCCCGAGGAATACAGCCAGCTCATCGTTTCCTACAAGGACGGTGCACCGGTTCACCTCAAGGACGTCGCCAAAGTCGTCAACGGTTCGGAAGATGCCTACGTGCAAGCCTGGGCCGGTGACAAGCCGGGGGTCAACCTGGTGATTTCCCGGCAACCGGGGGCCAACATTGTCGAGACGGTGGATCGCATCCAGGCCGCCCTGCCCGCTCTCGAAGCCATGCTGCCGGCGTCGGTGCAGGTCAAGGTGCTGGTCGACCGCACACAGACCATCCGAGCCTCGCTGCATGAAGTGGAAGTCACCCTGCTGATCGCGATCCTGCTGGTGGTGGCGGTGATGGCGCTGTTCCTGCGCCAGTGGTCGGCGACCATGATTGTGTCCGCCGTGCTGGGTGTTTCGCTGACTGCCAGTTTCGCCCTGATGTACATCATGGGCTTCAGCCTCAACAACCTGACGCTGGTGGCGATCGTGGTGGCTGTGGGGTTTGTGGTCGACGATGCCATTGTGGTGGTGGAGAACATTCACCGTCACCTTGAGGCCGGTGACGGCATGCGCGAGGCGGCGATCAAGGGCGCCGGCGAGATTGGCTTTACAGTGGTGTCCATCAGCTTCTCGCTGGTGGCGGCGTTCATTCCGCTGCTGTTCATGGGCGGCGTGGTCGGACGGCTGTTCAAGGAATTCGCCCTGACCGCCACCTCGACCATCATGATTTCGGTGGTGGTCTCCCTGACACTGGCGCCCACGCTCGCCGCGCTGTTCATGCGTGCGCCGGTGCATCACGCCCACGGCAAACCGACGTTTGGCGAACGCTTGCTGGCGGGCTATGAAAAACTCCTGCGCCGCGCCCTCGCCCACCAGAAATTGATGATCGGGGTGTTCTGCCTGTCACTGGGCCTGGCGATTGCCGGTTACATCTTTATCCCCAAGGGCTTTTTCCCTGTGCAGGACACCGGTTTTGTCCTCGGGACCACCGAAGCCGCTGCCGATATTTCCTACGGCGACATGGTGAAAAAACACTTGGCGATGGCCGAAATCGTCGCCGCAGACCCCGCCGTCGCGGCGTTTTCCCACTCGGTCGGCGTCTCGGGCAGTAACCAGACCATCGCCAACGGCCGCTTCTGGATCTCCCTGAAAAAACGCGGCGACCGCGACGTCTCGGCCAGTCAGTTCATTGACCGGATTCGCCCGAAACTGATGAAAGTCCCGGGCATCGTGCTGTACCTGCGTGCCGGCCAGGACATCAACCTCAGCTCCGGCCCGAGTCGCGCCCAGTACCAATATGTGCTCAAGAGCAACGACGGCGCGACCCTCAGCACCTGGACCCAACGCCTGACGGAAAAGCTGCGCGCCAACCCGGCATTCCGCGACATTTCCAATGACCTGCAATTGGGCGGCAGCATCACCCACATCAGCATCGACCGCAGCGCCGCCGCGCGTTTCGGCCTGACCGCCAGTGATGTCGACGAAGCGCTGTACGACGCGTTCGGTCAGCGGCAGATCAACGAGTTCCAGACCCAGATCAACCAATACAACGTGATTCTGGAGCTGGATACCAAACAACGCGGCAAAGCCGAAAGCCTCAACTATTTCTACCTGCGCTCGCCCCTGAGCGGGGAAATGGTGCCGCTGTCGGCGCTGGCGAAATTCGATGCGCCCACCGTCGGCCCGCTGTCCATTGCCCATGACGGCATGTTCCCGGCCGCCAACCTGTCGTTCAACCTGGCGCCCGGCGTGGCGTTGGGCGATGCCGTGATCATGCTCAACCAGGCCAAGGCCGAGATCGGCATGCCAGCGGCCATGAGCGGTAACTTCCAGGGCGCGGCGCAGGCGTTCCAGAGTTCGCTGGCCAGCCAGCCGTGGCTGATCCTGGCCGCGCTGGTGGCGGTGTACATCATTCTCGGCGTTCTTTACGAGAGCTTCGTGCACCCGCTGACCATCATCTCGACACTGCCATCGGCGGGGCTCGGCGCGGTGATAATGCTGTGGATCTGCGGCCAGGACTTTTCAATCATGGCGCTGATCGGGCTGGTGTTGCTGATCGGGATCGTGAAGAAAAACGGCATCCTGATGATCGACTTCGCACTCGATGCCCAACGCAATGGTGGCTTGCCGCCTGAAGAGGCGATTTTCCAGGCCTGTATCACACGGTTCCGGCCGATCATCATGACCACCCTCGCCGCCCTGCTGGGTGCGTTGCCACTGATGCTCGGCTACGGCACCGGCGCCGAACTGCGCCAGCCGTTGGGGATCGCGGTCGTCGGCGGCTTGCTGGTAAGTCAGGCGCTGACGTTGTTCACCACTCCGGTCATATACTTGTGGCTTGAGCGGCTATTCCATCGACCTAAACCCGCACCGCTGCCGGTGCTGGCGACCACAGACTGAGGCGGGGTCATGCGCGTTCTGATTATCGAAGACGAAGAAAAAACCGCGGACTATTTGCACCGCGGCCTGACGGAACAGGGTTACACCGTGGACCTGGCGCGCGACGGCGTCGAAGGCCTGCACCTGGCGCTGGAAAGCGACTATGCGGTGATCGTCCTCGACGTCATGTTGCCGGGCCTCGACGGCTTCGGCGTGCTGCGCGCCTTGCGTGCGCGCAAGCAAACCCCGGTGATCATGCTCACCGCCCGCGAGCGCGTCGAAGACCGCATCAAAGGCCTGCGCGACGGCGCCGACGATTACCTTGGCAAGCCGTTTTCCTTCCTCGAACTGGTGGCACGCCTGCAAGCGCTGACCCGGCGCAGCGGCGGCCACGAGCCGGTGCAAGTGAGCATCGCCGACCTGTGGATCGATTTGATCAGCCGCAAGGCGACCCGCGCCGGTACGCGCCTGGACCTGACCGCCAAGGAGTTCTCGCTGCTGAGCGTACTCGCCCGCCGGCAAGGTGAAATCCTCTCGAAAACGGCGATTGCCGAAATGGTCTGGGACATCAATTTCGACAGCGACGCCAACGTCGTCGAAGTCGCGATCAAGCGCCTGCGGGCCAAGCTCGACGGGCCGTTCGACGAAAAACTGCTGCACACCATCCGTGGCATGGGTTATGTGCTGGAGAGCCGCGGTGTCCAGTAACTCGATTGCGCTGCGCCTCAGTGGGATGTTTACGCTGGTGGCGCTGCTGGTGTTCCTGCTGATCGGCTGGGCGCTGTACCAACAGGTCGATAAAGGCCTGGGTCTGTTGCCCGAAGCCGAGCTGGACGCGCGCTACAGCGTGCTCGAATCCACGGTCGGGCGTTATGGCACGCCCGAGCATTGGGTGAAGATCAACAACAAACTCAATCTGCTGGGCGAAGAAGACAAACGCATCCGTTTCTGGATCATCAGCGGTGATCCGAACTACGAATACGGCAACCTGACGCCGCAGATCCGCGCCTTTGCCGAAGGCCCGCTGGGGATGCGCGACATGACCCTGCCGGGCCAGCCGTATCCGCTGAAAGTATTGGTCAGCCAGTTCCCGGCCAAGGATCAACGTCCGCCGTTGCGCTTCATGATCGGCATCGACACCGAGACGTTCTTCCAGACTCAGCATCACCTGCTGATCGCCCTCATCAGCCTCGCGATCATCGGCGTGTTATTGGCTTCGGCACTCGGGTATTGGGTGGCGCGCATTGGCCTGAAACCGTTGATCAAGTTGTCCCAGGAAGCCCAGCGACTGGCGCCGCCATTGCGTTCCGGGCGTTTGCGCATGTCGTCATTGCCGCCGGAACTCAATCAGTTCGTCAATTCGTTTAACTCGACACTGGAGCGGGTTGAACAGGCCTATTCGCGTTTGGAGTCGTTCAACGCCGACGTCGCCCATGAACTGCGTTCGCCCTTGACCAACCTGATCGGCCAGACCCAGGTGGCGCTCACTCGCGGGCGTTCTGCCGAACACTATTTCGAAGTGCTGCAATCGAACCTTGAAGAGCTGGAGCGGCTGCGTTCGATCATCAATGACATGCTGTTTCTTGCCAGCGCGGATCAGGGCAGCAAGGCCACCAAACTGACGTCCACCTCGCTGGCCGATGAAGTGGCGACGACCCTGGAATATCTGGATTTCATTCTCGAGGATGCGCAGGTTCAGGTACGCGTCAGTGGTGATGCGCAAGTGCAGATCGAGATCGCGCATTTGCGCCGGGCGCTGATCAATTTGTTGAGCAATGCGGTGCAGCACACCGCGCCCGGGCAAGTGATCGAGGTGAAAATCGAGGTTGAGGCGCATCAGGTGAGCATCGGTGTCGCCAACCCTGGTTCGCCAATTGCCAGCGAACATCTGCCTCGGTTGTTCGAGCGTTTTTACCGGGTGGATGCGTCTCGCAGCAATAGCGGTAACAACCACGGGTTGGGACTGGCGATCGTCAAGGCGATTGCGCTGATGCATGGCGGGGATGTGTTTGTGCGCAGTGATCACGGGATGAATACCTTCGGCATCCACCTTCCGGTCTGACGATCAACTGTTGCTTTATCAGCAACAGTCCTTTCATGAATCCGCTCTTTTTCCCCTCCGCAATCCCCCTTATCTTTGCCGCACCAAACAGCACTTGCCAAGCAAGAAGGTTTTAAAGATGTCCAACACTATGGGTATTGCCAGCGCTTTCGTTTTGTCCTCATTGTTCCTGTCACCGTTCGCCATGGCTGAAGAGTCGCAGACCTTCTCCGCACAAAACGAGGCACGCGTCGCAGCCTACGAACAGTATCAGAGTGAAATGACGGCCAAAGCCCAAGACGCTGCGCAAACCCCTCAAGCGTCCACGTCTGCCACCCAGTCACGGGTTGAGAAAGACAGCTGATCCAGCGTAGTCGCACCTTTCCCTCGACACTTTTCATCGGCTCTTCCCTTTGAAAAGTTGTCTTCAAAGCCGCTGCTATCAGCGGCTTTTTTTCGTTGTGGTTTAACACCGGCCTTGTTCGTCTCCTCTTACAAGAAACATCCTGTACTTCAACTAATGAAGTACTTGATTGACCCCAAGGAGCTTTACCGCAAGTGCGTTTTCCTCTTAGTTTCAGCCCGTTGTTCATTGCAGTTGCTGCAACGATACCCACCACCGCCCACGCCGCCGACGACACCCACCCTGAAGGGTTTGTGCAGGGTTCGAGCCTCAACCTCAATGCTCGCAACTACTACATGAACCGCAACCGCCTGCAGCACGCGGACGACAACATCGAATGGGGCCAAGGCTTTCTCGGCATTTTCAAATCGGGCTACACCCAGGGCACGGTGGGTTTCGGTATCGATGCCAACGCCATGCTCGGACTCAAGCTCGACGGCGGTGGCGGCACGGATAACTCGAGCATCCTGCCGGTCAGCGATGGCAACGGCAAAGCGCCGGGGTCTTTCTCGACGGCGGGCGCCACGCTGAAAATGCGTGCATTCGATACCGAGTTGAAGGCCGGCGACCTGTTCCTCAACAACCCGGTGATTGCCGGCGGCGAGACACGCATGCTGCCGCAGACCTTTCGCGGCGTCAGCCTGACCAACCACAGTTTCGACGGTTTCCTCATCGAAGGCGGCCAGGCGAGTTTCACCAAGCCTTACAACCAGAGCGGCCATACCCGAATCAGCACCTCGTACGGCAGCCTGGCAGAGGGTGACGAAAGTCAGCACCTGAATTGGGCCGGCGTGGCCTGGAGCGGCCTGCCGGGCTTGACCAGTAGCCTTTATGCTTCCGAGCTCAAGGATATCTGGAACCAGTATTACTACGACCTGGATTACACCTACGCGCTGAACGATCTGGTCAGCCTCAACCCGGGCCTGCACTTCTATCACACGCAAGACACCGGCGATGCGCTGCTAGGCAACATCGACAACAACACCTACAGCCTGCATTTCACTGTCGGCATGGGCTATCACAGCGTTACCGCGGCGTATCAGCGGGTCAACGGCAACACGCCGTTCGACTACATCAACCAAGGCGACAGCATTTTTCTCGACAATTCCCAGCAGTATTCGGACTTCAACGGCCCGAACGAACGCTCGTGGAAACTCAAGTACGCCTACGACTTTGCTGGCCTCGGCCTGCCCGGCCTGACTTCGGCACTGTCGTACTCACGGGGCAAACTGGACCTGACCAAGGTTGACCCGGACAGCCGCGGATATGCCTCGTGGTACAGCGCCGACGGCAAAAATGCCAAGCACTGGGAGCGTGACATTGATCTCAAGTACGTGGTCCAGGATGGCAACGCCAAGGACCTGTCCGTGCGTCTGCAATGGGCGACCAACCGGGGCGGCAACGGCTACGGCGCGCTGGACCAGGACACTGACGAATACCGGGTGATCGTCGACTACCCGCTGAATGTCTTCTAAACTGCAACGAACAAAAGGCCAGCACGTTTTGCTGGCTTTTTTTTATCCGGGATTTTTACCGGCGCACTGAACGCAAACAGCTAATCGTTCAAGACGCCTCGTCAACAGAAGTCAGAACCATGAGCGTGAGCAGTGCACAACCTCAAGATCCGGTCCGTTCGACCCGGTCGGAGCGGCTTCTGGTTCTCGGCAGTTTGCTGCTGGTGGTGGCCATACTGAGCATCGTGGCGTATCTGTTGGTCCGTGAGCGCGCCAACGCAGAACTGTCTGCCACGCGCGCCGCATCCAATATCGTGCAGTTGATCGACGCCGACGTGCTGCGCAATGTCGAGCTCTACGACCTGTCCCTGCTCGGTCTGATTGCGGCCTCGCAACGGGAAGACCTCAAGAACGTTTCTCCCGACATCCGTCATCTGGCCTTGTTCGACCGCGCCACGGCCGCGCCGTACAAGGGCGATATCCTGTTGCTGGACAACAAGGGCGACGTCATTGCCGACTCGGCCTCGGTGGATCCCAGAAAGGGCAATTTTGCCGACCGTGAATACTTTCAGTCGCACGTGAGCAATCGCGACCCGGGCATGTTCATCAGCCGCCCCTTTCGCTCCAGGCAGGCTGAACATGAGTGGCGAATCAGCTTCAGTCGCCGTGTCAGCGGAACACAGGGCGAATTCCTCGGTGTCGCCGAAGCCGCCATGCGCCTGAGTTACTTCGATCAATTGTTCAACAGCTTGAACATCGGTCGTGACAGCTCGGTCAACCTGATCAGCTCGGACGGCATCCTGCTGGCCCAGGAACCGCGCCCGGCCGAAGAATTGGTCGGCAAGGATTTCAGCAACCGCCCCAATTTCCAGCGCATCGTCAGAGAAGGCAACGGCAGCTTCACCAGCGTTTCAAGCCAATACCAGGACAAACGCCTGTACACGTTTTCCAAGGTGGGCAACCTGCCGCTGATCGTCGTCGTTGCTCTATCGAGCGATGAAGTGTTTGCCTCCTGGAAGCGCACGGCGTTGGTGGTCAGCGTGGCGACCCTGGCGTTGTGCATCAGTCTGCTCTGGCTGACGTGGTTGTTCTGTCGGGAACTGCGCCTGCGCCACAACGCCGAGCGGGGGCTGGCGCAACTGGCGGCCACCGATGCCTTGACCGGCCTGGCCAACCGCCGGACGCTGGATCAGGCCCTGCGTCATGAATGGTTTCGCGCGCAACGATCGGGCAAACCACTGTCGGTGCTGATGATTGACGCCGACCGCTTCAAGGATTTCAACGATCGATATGGCCATCAGGCCGGCGACCAGGCATTGCGCACGCTGGCCAGTGTCATCAGCGCCCACGTACGACGACCGGCGGATCTGGCAGCCCGTTACGGTGGCGAAGAGTTTTCGGTGATCCTGGCGGAAACCGACAGCGCCGGCGCGCAGCAGATTGCCGAAAACATTCGCAAAGCTGTCGAGCAGTTGCCGTTCATCGAGGGTGCCGAATCGCCCATCACTGTCAGTATTGGTATCAGCACCTGGACAACAGCGACTGATATCAGCCTGGAAAGTGTGCTGTTCGCGGCGGACAAGGCGCTGTATCAGGCCAAGGAAAACGGGCGTAACCGGGTGGTCTCTGCTGACTGAAGAACGATCGACATGCAGGCATAAAAAAAGGCCACCCGAAGGCAGCCTTTAAAAACTAGAGAGGTTTTTACTTACACGGCCGCAACGGGACGCATGTAAGAGATCGGTGCAGTACTGGCGTCTTCGAAAGTCACAACTTCCCAAGCATCTTTCTGCTCAATCAACTTGCGCAGAAGCTGGTTGTTCAATGCATGTCCGGACTTGAAGCCCTTGAACTCACCAATCAGGCTATTGCCCAGCAGGTAGAGGTCACCAATTGCATCGAGGATCTTGTGCTTCACGAATTCGTCTTCATAGCGAAGGCCGTCTTCGTTCAGTACACCATCCGCGTCGACCACAATAGCGTTTTCAACGCTGCCGCCGAGTGCGAGGTTGTGCTTGCGCAGGTACTCGATGTCACTCATGAAACCAAAGGTGCGGGCGCGGCTGACTTCTTTTACGAACGAAGTGCTGGAAAAATCCACGCTTGCACTTTGTGTGCGGTCACGGAAAACCGGGTGATCGAAATCGATCTCGAAGCTCACTTTGAAACCTTCGAAAGGGACGAAAGTGGCGCGCTTGTCGCCGTCTTCCACTGTCACTTCCCGCAGGATCCGGATGAACTTCTTGGCGGCGTCCTGTTCTTCCAGGCCAGCCGACTGAATCAGAAATACGAAGGGTCCAGCGCTACCATCCATGATCGGGACTTCAGACGCGGAGAGCTCGACGTAGGCGTTATCGATGCCCAGGCCAGCCATGGCCGAGAGCAAGTGCTCCACCGTATCCACTTTGGTGTCACCACTGACCAATGTGGTCGACATCGTGGTTTCACCAACGTTTTCCGCGCGGGCAGGGATTTGCACGACCGGATCGAGATCGGCACGACAAAACACAATGCCGGTGTCGATAGGTGCTGGCTTGAGGGTCAGGTAAACCTTCTCCCCCGAGTGCAGGCCTACACCTGTGGCACGGATAATATTTTTCAGTGTGCGTTGTTTAATCATGGCTTGGGCCGCTTCAGCGCAAATTGCGAACTGGTATCAACAAAGGCTGGCGATAATAGCAGACCAGACCTTTGCTGAACACCAATCACCTTCATAGCCCTGATACATTCCATCAATCAGCCTGACGACGCAGGAAAGCCGGGATGTCCAGGTAGTCCAGGTCATCTTGCGGATTCATCTTCGCGGCAGTCGCAGCACCGGCCTGAGCCTGGTTGCGCATGACGGTCGGACGGTCCAGGTCACGGTAGTTTACCGCTGGTTGTTCCTGACGAGCGGGAGCCGATTGTTGCGGCTGGGAAGCCATCGAGGTGTGAACGGTATTGTCGATGACCTTTACAGGCTTCTCGATTTTAGCGCCCAGACCGGTAGCAACCACGGTCACGTGCAGTTCGTCGCGCATGTCCGGATCGATAACGGTACCGACCTTGACCATTGCGTGCTCGGAAGCGAAGGCTTCGATGATGCTACCCACGTCGGAGTACTCACCCAGAGACAGGTCAGGACCGGCGGTGATGTTCACCAGGATGCCGCGTGCACCTTGCAGGTTCACGTCTTCGAGCAACGGGTTGCGAATGGCCGCTTCGGTGGCTTCGCGTGCACGGTTCGGACCGCTGGCGCAGCCAGTGCCCATCATCGCCATGCCCATTTCGCTCATTACGGTGCGTACGTCGGCAAAGTCGACGTTGATCATGCCCGGACGCTTGATGATGTCGGAGATACCGCGAACGGCACCGGCCAGTACATCGTCAGCCTTGGCGAAAGCCGACAAGAGGCTTGCGTCCTTACCGAGGATGGTCAGCAGTTTCTCGTTGGGAATGGTGATCAACGAGTCAACGCTTTCAGACAGCAGACGGATACCTTCGTCGGCGATCTGCATGCGCTTGCGGCCTTCGAACGGGAACGGACGAGTCACCACCGCAACGGTGAGAATCCCCATTTCCTTGGCCACTTCAGCAATGATCGGCGCAGCACCGGTACCGGTACCACCGCCCATGCCAGTGGTGATGAACACCATGTTGGTGCCCTGCAGGACTTCGGCAATGCGCTCACGGTCTTCGAGAGCGGCCTGACGACCTACTTCAGGGTTGGCACCAGCGCCCAGACCTTTGGTCACGCCGGTACCCAGTTGCAGGATGGTCCGCGCGCCGATGGATTTCAGCGCCTGGGCATCAGTGTTGGCGCAGATGAATTCAACGCCTTCAATGTTGCTCTTGACCATGTGGTTGACAGCGTTGCCGCCGCCTCCGCCAACACCGATAACTTTAATAACCGGGCTTGCGGGGATGTTGTCTACGAGTTCGAACATTTTCCCTCTCCTTTACGTTCTCTAGTTTTTTCGCCTACTGCCTGTATCTACAACGGTGCTGCGGTAAATCTTTAGAAGTTGCCTTGAACCCAGCTCTTGATGCGATCGAGCAAGGCGGCTTTCGGTTCTTCATTGCTGTAGCTGTCGCGGCTGCTGATACCCGAGAACGAAATCCCGTCGGACTGCTTTTGCAGGCCGTACATCAACAGGCCAACGCCAGTGGAATAAATCGGGTTGCGGACCACGTCATCCAGGCCCTTGACGCCGTGAGGCACGCCCAGGCGGACCGGCATGTGGAAGATCTCTTCGGCCAGTTCGACCGCGCCTTCCATTTTCGACGTACCACCGGTCAGCACGATGCCGGCCGGGATCAGGTCTTCGTAGCCGCTGCGGCGCAATTCGGCCTGGATCAGCGTGAACAGTTCGTCGTAACGCGGCTCGACCACTTCGGCCAGGGCCTGACGCGAAAGCTCGCGCGGTGGACGGTCGCCGACGCTTGGGACCTTGATGGTCTCACCGGCACCAGCCAGCTTGGCCAGGGCGCAGGCGTAGCGAATCTTGATTTCTTCGGCGTACTGGGTCGGGGTGCGCAACGCCATCGCGATGTCGTTGGTCACCTGATCGCCCGCAATCGGGATCACTGCGGTGTGACGGATCGCGCCTTCGGTGAAGATCGCGATGTCGGTAGTGCCGCCACCGATGTCCACCAGGCAAACGCCCAGCTCTTTCTCGTCGTCGGTCAGCACCGAGTACGCGGACGCCAGTTGCTCGAGAATGATGTCGTCGATTTCCAGGCCACAGCGACGCACACATTTTTCAATGTTCTGTGCGGCGTTGACGGCGCAGGTCACCACGTGAACCTTGGCTTCCAGACGTACGCCCGACATGCCCAGCGGCTCACGAACGCCTTCCTGGTTATCGATCACGTAATCCTGCGGCAGGGTGTGCAGCACGCGCTGATCAGCCGGGATCGCCACGGCCTGGGCGGCGTCGAGGACGCGCTCAAGGTCGGCGGAGCTGACTTCGCGATCACGAATCGCCACGATGCCGTGGGAGTTCAGGCTGCGGATGTGATTGCCGGCCACCCCGACGAACGCCGAGTGGATCC
Organism: Pseudomonas sp. JAI111; assembly: GCF_024809425.1. Lineage (NCBI taxonomy): Bacteria > Pseudomonadati > Pseudomonadota > Gammaproteobacteria > Pseudomonadales > Pseudomonadaceae > Pseudomonas > Pseudomonas sp. JAI111. The sequence continues at coordinate 146,099 of NZ_JANUCB010000010.1, forward strand.
GGCAACCGGCCATCAGCTGCGCTTCTTCGATCGCGCGCTGAATCGATTGCACGGTGGACTCGATGTTCACCACCACGCCTTTCTTCAGGCCACGGGACGGATGAGTGCCGATCCCGACGATTTCCAGCGTGCCGTCGTCCGAGACCTCGCCGACCAGCGCCACCACCTTGGAGGTGCCGATATCAAGACCGACGATCATTTTGCCGCTTTGCACGTTTGCCATGGGTCCTGCCTCTTCTTAATTCTTCGCGACAGCGGGTTGGGCTGTCGTGGGCGCTACAGGTTCCCGCCAGCCAACAGCGAGGCCGTTGGCGTAGCGCAGATCGATGCGCGCAATGTTCGTAATCTGTTCTTTAAGCGTCTTGTCGTAGATGGCAATGAAGCGGCGCATCTTTTCCACCAGGTTGCCGCGTCCCAGCAGCAGTTCGATTCCCGGACCCGCGCTGCCGGCGCCGGTGGTCAGGAACCAGCTGCCTCGTTCACGCAATTCCAGGCGTGCAATCGAGAAGCCCAATGGCCTGAGCATCTGGCTCAGCACCTGGTATTGCTGCATCACTTGCTGTTGTGCCCGTTGTGGACCGAACAGCTGTGGCAAGTGTTCATAGTTCGCCAGCTCACGCGGGGTGAAGGCCTGCCCCTGGTTGTTCAACAGCGACTCATCGCCCCAACGGGCCACGGGCAGTTGTTCTTCCAGGCGGATCACCACTTGATCCGGCCACACCCGACGCACTTCGGCGTGGGCAATCCATGGCATGGTTTCAAGCTCGGTGCGCATGCTCTCCAGATCGATGGTGAAGAAGCTCGACGCCACGTATGGGGCGATCCGCTGCTGCACCGCTTGCTGGCTGATGTAACTCAAATCGCCCTGCACGTTGATCTTGGTGATCGGCCGGTCGGCGTACGGCAGCAAACGCTGTGCGCCTTCGTAAGTGCCGAAGCCCAGTGCAACCAACAGCACCGGCCAGAACAAGGCTTTGAGAAAGCCGAAATTGGCTTTGGGCAGGCGCGCGGACATCGGCTCTTTCGCCACCATTCGGCTGGCACCCCGCGGCACCGGCTTGCGGCCGGGTACTGGAGGGGGCTGATGTCTCAGCTGTGCGCCTTGCATGGTCTTAACCTCGAGGCTCGTTGTTGCCGGCAATGCTGGCGGCCAAAATCGCCAGAACCAATTGCTGGAAATCCAGACCGGCAGCACGGGCCGCCATCGGCACCAGGCTGTGATCGGTCATGCCCGGTGCGGTGTTGACTTCCAGGAACCAGAACTGCCCGTCGGCGTCCTGCATCACGTCCGCCCTGCCCCAACCGGCGATACCCAGCGCCTCACAGGCTTTCGCCGTGAGGTCCATCAGTTCTTTTTCCTTGTTGCTGTCCAGGCCACACGGGATCCGATACTGCGTATCGGAGGCCACGTACTTGGCGTCGTAGTCGTAGAAGCTGTGCGTCGTGCCCAGGGCAATCGGTGGCAACACCTGGTCACGCAGGGTGGCGATGGTGAACTCCGGACCTTGAATCCATTGCTCGACCAACACTTGCGAATCGTAGGTACTGGCCGCTTTCCAGGCGTCGATCAACTCCGGCGCGGAGGTCACTTTGGCCATACCGATACTTGAACCTTCATGGGCCGGTTTGACGATCAAAGGGAAGCCCAGTTCCGTCGCTGCCGAAATACAATCGGCCTCGCAACTCAGTACGGCGTGGCGTGGCGTCGGAATACCGAGGCTGTGCCAGACCTGTTTGGTGCGCAGCTTGTCCATCGCCAGTGCCGAGGCAAGAATGCCGCTGCCGGTGTACGGAATGCCCAGGCATTCGAGCAGGCCCTGCATGCTGCCGTCTTCACCGCCACGACCGTGGAGGATGATGAAGGCGCGGTCGATTTTTTCGTTCAGCAAACGCTGCAGCAGGTCATCGCCCACGTCGAGGCCGAACGCGTCCACACCGGCGCTCAGCAGCGCGTCGAGGACAGCGTTGCCCGACTTGAGGGAAACCTCACGCTCGGCGCTCTTGCCGCCGAACAGCACGGCGACGCGGCCGAAGTCTTTCGGCGCGATCGTGGAGACGAGGTTGGCGTAGGCAGCAGTCATTTCAATTTCCCCGGAGTCGGTGCGGCAACAGCACCCGCGAATAGCGGACTGGCCAACAGTTTCGGGGCGAGACCACCGATATCACCGGCGCCCTGGCACAGCAGGATGTCGCCGGCACGCAGCAGCGGCTTGACCAGCGGCGCGAGGTCGACACCACGCTCGATGTAGATCGGGTCGAGCTGGCCGCGTTGACGAATGCTGTTGCACAGCTTGCGGCTGTCGGCGCCCGGGATCGGTTCTTCACCGGCCGGATAGACTTCCATCAGCAGCAACACGTTGGCGTCGGCCAATACATTGACGAAATCGTCGTACAGGTCGCGGGTACGGCTGTAACGGTGCGGCTGGTAAACCATCACCAGACGGCGCTCCGGCCAGCCACCGCGCACGGCCTTGATCACGGCAGCGACTTCGGTCGGGTGGTGACCGTAGTCGTCGACCAGCATCACGTTGCCGCCCTCGACCGGCAGTTCGCCGTAGACCTGGAAGCGCCGACCGACACCCTGGAACCCGGACAGGCCCTGGACGATGGCTTCATCGCTGACACCTTCGTCAGAGGCGATGCAGATGGTCGCCAGCGCGTTCAATACGTTGTGGTTGCCCGGCATGTTCACCGAGACATCCAGTGGTTCACGATCAGGACGCAGCACGGTGAAGAAAGTCTGCATGCCCTGCTGGCGCACATTGATGGCGCGCACGTCGCAGTCATCGCCAAAGCCGTAGGTGACCGTAGGACGTTTCACCAGCGGCAGGATTTCACGCACCACCGGGTCGTCCAGGCACACCACCGCCAAACCGTAGAACGGCAGGTTGTGCAGGAACTCGACGAAGGTTTTCTTCAGTTTGTTGAAGTCACCGTCGTAGGTCGCCATGTGGTCGGCGTCGATGTTGGTGACCACGGCCACCAGGGGCTGCAAGTGCAGGAAGCTCGCATCGCTTTCGTCGGCTTCGGCGATCAGGTAGCGGCTGGTGCCGAGCTGGGCATTGGTGCCCGCGGCATTCAGACGGCCACCGATGACGAACGTCGGGTCCAGGCCACCGGCCGCGAACACCGAAGCGATCAGGCTGGTGGTGGTGGTTTTGCCGTGGGTCCCGGCGACGGCGATGCCGTGGCGGTAGCGCATCAGCTCGGCCAGCATCTCGGCGCGTGGCACCACGGGAATACGACGTTCCAGCGCGGTGGCCACTTCCGGGTTGGAGGTGTTCACGGCGCTCGACACCACCAGCACGTCGGCGGCAGCGGCGTTCTCGGCACGGTGGCCGATGAAAATGTGCGCACCGAACGATTCAAGACGCTCGGTTACCGGCGACGCTTTCAGGTCGGAACCGGACACTTGATAGCCCAGGTTCAACAACACTTCGGCGATGCCGCACATGCCCACGCCGCCGATGCCGACGAAGTGGATTTTACGGATACGGCGCATTTCCGGTTGCGGCATGGCTTTCTGATTCTCAACCATGGGCCACCTCCAGGCAGATATCGACCACGTTACGGGTTGCATCGGGTTTGGCGAGGCGGCGCGCCGCGCTGGCCATGTCGTTGAGTCGTTGCGGTTGCATCAGGACCTCTGTCAGGCGTGCGGCAAGATCCGCTGCGCCAGTCGTTCTTTGCGGCATCAGGAAGGCAGCGCCTTCACGGGCCAAATAATCGGCGTTGCGGGTCTGGTGATCGTCGATCGCGTGGGGCAAAGGCACCAGCAACGAGGGCAGACCGGCAGCAGCCAGTTCACTGATGGTCAATGCGCCTGCGCGGCACACCACCAGGTCGGCCCAGCCATAGGCTTGAGCCATGTCTTTGATGAAGGGCTGCACTTGCGCCTCGACGCCAGCCGCGCGATAGCGCTCTGCAGTCACTTCATCGTGGTTTTTGCCGGCCTGATGAAACACTTCCGGGCGCAGGTCGGGGGCGACTTGCGACAGGGCTTCAGGCAGCAACTTGTTCAACGGTTCTGCGCCCAGGCTTCCACCCAGGATCAGCAAACGCGCCTTGCGACCGGCCAGGGCCTGTCGCGGTGTTTCGAGGAACAGCTCGGTGCGCACCGGGTTACCGGTGGTCCGACGGCTGTCCGACAGGGTAAAGGTGTCGGGGAACGCTTCACAGACTCGGGCGGCCAACGGCACCAGCAACCGATTGGCGGTACCGGCCACCGCGTTCTGCTCATGAACGATCACCGGCACGCCGGCCAGTTTGGCTGCAACACCACCGGGACCAGTCACAAAACCACCAAAGCCGACGACGCACACCGGCCGCAGCTGACGAATGATCGCCCGCGCCTGCCAGACGGATTTGAGCACCATGAACGGGGCTTTGAGCAGGGACAATTTGCCCTTGCCGCGCACGCCGCTGGCGTTGATCCGATGCAGCTCGATACCGGCCATCGGCACCAGGTCGTTCTCGATGCCACGGGGCGTTCCAAGCCAATGCACGGTGTAACCGCGGGCCTGAAACTCGCGAGCGCAAGCCAGCGCCGGAAACACGTGGCCACCGGTTCCGCCTGCCATGATCAATACGTTAGCGCCCATGGGTCGACTCCTCGGCGAAGTCGCTCTCATGGAATTCCATCTCTTCGCTGCCCAGGTGGGTTCGACTCTCCCACTCGATGCGCAACAACAACCCAAGGCAGGCACCACAGATCACCAACGAACTACCGCCATAACTGAGGAACGGCAGGGTCAGGCCTTTGGTCGGCAGCAGACCGACGTTCACGCCGATGTTGATCAGGAACTGGCCGATCCACAGGAACGACAAGCCGTACGCAATGTAGGCGGCGAAAAACTGCTTGGCCTTCTCGGCCCAATAACCGATGTACATGCCGCGAATACACACGAAGACGAACAACGCGACCGTGCACAAGGAACCCACGGCCCCCAGCTCTTCGGCCAAGACCGAGAATACGAAGTCGGTGTGGGCTTCCGGCAGGTAGAACTGTTTCTGCACGCTGTTGCCCAGGCCAACACCCAGCCATTCACCGCGACCGAAGGCGATCAATGCCTGCGACAACTGATAGCCGGCGCCGAACTGGTCGGCCCATGGGTCGGCAAAGTTGGTCAGACGCGCCATTCGATAGGGCTGCACTTGAATCAGCAACACCACCGCTGCAACCGCCAGGACCACCATCAGGGAAAACCGGAACAGCCCGACTCCGCCAAGGAACAGCATCGCCGCGGCGGCCCCCATCATCACGACGGTGGCACCGAAGTCCGGCTCCATCAGCAGCAGGCCAGCCATTGGCAACAGAACGATGAAAGGCTTGAAGAAGCCCATCCAGCTTTCACGCACTTCTTTCTGGCGACGCACCAAGTAACCGGCGAGGTAGATCACCACGAACACCTTGGCGATCTCGGAAGGCTGAACGTTGAAGAAACTGAAGCCGATCCAGCGCATCGAACCGTTCACTTCACGGCCGATCCCGGGAACGATCACCATCACCAGCAGACCGAACGCACCCAGCAGCATCAGCCAGCCCAGGCGTTGCCAGGTGGCGATCGGAATCATCATGGTGATGACGCAGGCGCCCAGGCCCAGCACGATGTAGATAAGGTGGCGAATCATGTAATACAGGGCACTGCCCGATTGCGCCGCCGCCACTTCGGTCGAGGCCGAGGCGATCATGACCAGCCCGAGACCGATCAAGGCCAGGCAACCGGCGAGCATCGGGAAGTCGAGGTCGATACCGCGCCCGGTGATGATCGGCGACGGGTAGGGCTTGATGATGTTTCGCAGGCTCATGCCAGATCCTCCACGGCGCGGACGAACTGGTGACCACGGTCTTCATAATTCTTGAACATGTCGAAACTGGCGCAGGCTGGCGACAGCAGCACCACATCGCCCGGTTGTGCAGCGGCGCGGCATTGCTCCACCGCTTCAACCAGCGAACCGACCCGGATCAATGGCACAGCATCGCCGATGGCCTCACCGATCTTGTCGGAGTCGCGGCCCATCAAAATGACGGCGCGGCAGTTGGCGGCCACGGGGGCACGCAGATCCTTGAAGTCGGCGCCTTTGCCGTCGCCCCCGGCGATCAACACCACCTTGCCGTCGATGTCCGCGCCCAGGCCTTCGATGGCAGCCAGTGCGGCGCCGACGTTGGTGGCTTTGGAATCGTTGTAGTAGCTCACGCCATCCAGGTCACGGACCCATTGGCAGCGATGCTCAAGCCCGGCGAACGTGCGCAGGCTCGACAGCATGGCGTCGAATGGCAGGCCGACGGCATGGCCCAGCGCCAACGCCGCCAGGGCATTGGACTGGTTATGGGCGCCACGGATTTTCAACTCGCGCACCGGCATCAGGTTCTGGAATTCAAACGCCAGGTACTTCTCGCCGTTTTCTTCGCGGATGCCGAAGGCCTTGAAATCAGGTTTGCTCAGGCCGAACGTCCAGCAAGGCTGACCTTCGCCGATCAACGGACGGCTCAGGGCGTCCTGACGGTTGACCACAAACTGCCTGGCACCACGGAAAATCCGGTGCTTGGCCAGGTGATAGGCCGGCAGGCCGCTGTAGCGGTCCATGTGGTCTTCACTGACGTTGAGCACGGTGGCCACTTCAGCATTGAGTTGGTCGGTGGTTTCGAGCTGGAAGCTCGACAATTCCATCACGTACAACTCGACGTCATCGCTGAGCAAATCCAGCGCCGGCGTGCCGAGGTTGCCGCCCACGGCGACACGCTTGCCCGCCGCTGCCGCCATCTCGCCGACCAGGGTGGTCACGGTGCTTTTCGCGTTGGAACCGCTGATGGCCACAATCGGCGCCTTCGCATTTCGCGCGAACAGCTCGATGTCGCCGGACAATTTCACGCCACGGGCGGCGGCAGCCTGCAGGGCCGGGGTCGCCAACGCCAGGCCGGGGCTCACGTAGAGCTCGTCGGCGCGGCACAGGAATTCGACGTCCAGCTCGCCACAACGCACTTCCACGTGCGGATAGTCACGCTTGAGCGTGGCCAGTTCCGGTGGATTTTCCCGCGTATCGGCCACGGCAAACGACGTGCCCCGGTTCGCCAGGAAGCGAACCAGGGACATGCCGCTCTTGCCGAGGCCGACAACGATGCGGAAGTGGTCAGAAGCGATCAGAGACACGAGTTTCTACCTCAGCTTCAGGGTGGCAAGGCCGACCAGTACGAGAATCACGGTGATGATCCAGAAACGGACAATCACGCGCGGCTCGGGCCAGCCCTTGAGTTCAAAGTGGTGGTGAATCGGTGCCATGCGGAACACGCGGCGACCGGTCATCTTGAAAGAAGCAACCTGGATAACCACCGACAGGGTTTCCATCACGAACACGCCGCCCATGATGAACAGGACGATTTCCTGACGGACGATCACCGCGATGGTGCCCAGGGCCGCGCCCAGCGCCAGCGCGCCGACGTCACCCATGAATACTTGTGCCGGATAGGTGTTGAACCAGAGAAAGCCCAGGCCCGCACCGATCAATGCCCCGCAGAACACGATCAACTCACCTGCGCCCGGGACGTAGGGAATCAACAGGTATTCGGCGAATTTCACGTTACCCGACAGGTAGCAGAAAATGCCCAGGCCGCCACCGACCATCACGGTCGGCATGATCGCCAGGCCGTCGAGGCCGTCGGTCAGGTTGACGGCGTTGCTCGAGCCGACAATCACGAAGTAAGTCAGGACGACGAAGCCTATGCCCAACGGAATGCTGTAGTCCTTGAGCATCGGCAGGATCAGCGTGGTTTCCACCGGCGAAGTCGCGGTCATATAAAGGAAGATCGCTGCACCGAGACCAAACACCGACTGCCAGAAGTATTTCCAGCGGCTTGGCAAACCTTTGGAGTTTTTCTCGATCACCTTGCGGTAGTCGTCAACCCAGCCGATTGCGCCGAACAGCAACGTCACCAGCAAAACGGTCCAGACATAGCGATTGCTCAGGTCAGCCCAGAGCAAGGTGCTGACACCGATGGACGACAGGATCAGCGCGCCGCCCATGGTCGGGGTGCCGGATTTGGACAGGTGCGATTGCGGACCGTCGTTACGAACGGATTGACCGATCTGACGGTTCTGCAAAGTGCGGATCATCCACGGGCCATAGCACAGCGACAAAACCAGCGCGGTCAGCACACCGAGGATCCCGCGCAGGGTCAGGTACTGAAAGACCGCGAAGCCTTTGTAGAACTGTTGCAGATACTCCGCTAGCAGCAGCAGCATTAATGTTTCTCCAGACTGGACCCGCACAAAGCGGCGACGATGTTTTCCATCGCAGCGCTGCGCGAGCCCTTGATCAAAATAGTGGTGTTTGTGTCCTGCTCGGCGCCGAGTGCCTTGATCAGCTCAGCCTGAGTGCTGAAGTGAAAAGCTTGCGGGCCGAAAGCGTTTACGGCGTGAGCCATCAATGGCCCGACAGCGTAAAGCGCGGAAACCTTGCCGCGGGCGTACTCGCCCACATCGCGGTGCCCCTGCTCCGCCCAGTCGCCCAACTCGCCGATATCCCCGAGCACCAGAACGGTGCGGCCGGAAAAGCCGGCGAGTATATCAACGGCCGCGCACATGGAGGTGGGGTTCGCGTTGTACGTATCATCAATGACGCGCATGCCATTGCTGGCTAGTTGCGCGACGGTGCGGCCCTTGACCGGTTGCACCGCGCCGAGACCGGTGGCGATGCCCAACAGCGACACGCCCAAGGCGTGTGCGGCAGCAGCGGCAGCCATGGCGTTGGCGACGTTATGGGTGCCGAGCAGGTTCAGTTGAACGCGCTCCACACCTTCAGGGCTGTGCAGATTGAAGGACGGGCAACCGCGTGCATCGCGGTCCAGATCACTGGCGTAGAAGTCGGCGCTGACATTGCTCAAGGCGAACGTCAGGACTTTGCGGCCGGCAGCGCGGGTCTTCCAGATGCCGAAGGCCTTGTCGTCCAGATTCAGAACGGCGACGCCATCGGCGTCCAGCCCCTCAATAATCTCGCCCTTGGCTTCAACGATTTTTTCCGGCCCGCCGAACTCGCCAACATGGGCAGTCCCGGCGTTGTTCAATACGGCTACGTGCGGTTTGGTCAAGCCGACGGTGTAGGCAATTTCACCCAGACGCGACGCGCCAAGCTCGATCACGGCAGCGGTGTGTTCCGGTGCGAGTTCGAGCAAGGTCAACGGCACGCCGAGGTCATTGTTCAGGTTGCCGCGAGTCGCCAGCACCGGACCGCGCGTGCGCAGGATGCTCGCGAGCATTTCCTTGACGGTGGTCTTGCCGCTGGAACCGGTGATCGCCGCCACAGGGCGGGTAAACGCAGCACGGTTCAGCGCGCCCAACTGGCCAAGGGCCTGACGGGTGTCCTTGACCACCAATTGCGGCAGCGCACTGTCGGCGACTTCACGCTCGACCAGCGCCGCAACGGCGCCTTTGTTTGCCACGTCATTCAGATAGTCGTGACCGTCGAAGCGCGGACCGATCAGGGCAATAAAGAGCTGGCCGGGCTTGATCGCGCGACTGTCGATGCTGACGCCATCGAACGTGGCGTCGGCCACGACCATCCGGCCGTTCAGTGCGCTGATCAGTTCGCTCAATTTCCAGGGCTTAAGCATGAGCCACCTCCCATGCGGTCAAGGCATGATCAGCCTCGACCAGGTCGGAGAAATCGTGACGCTCGCCGTTGATTTCCTGATAGTCCTCATGACCTTTGCCAGCCAGGACAATCACGTCCTCCACCGAAGCGCTGGCGATCAATTGGGCAATCGCCTTGCCACGGCCGGCGACGAAGGTAACTTTATCCACGCTGGTGAAACCGGCACGGATGTCGTCGAAAATCACCGCTGGATCTTCGGTGCGCGGGTTGTCATCGGTCACCAGAACACCATCGGCCAGACGTTCGACCACTTCGGCCATCAGCGGACGCTTGCCGCGATCGCGATCACCGCCGCAACCGAACAGGCACAGCAAGCGGCCTTTGGCGTGGGGACGCAGGGCCATCAAGACTTTTTCCAGCGCATCGGGGGTGTGAGCGTAATCGACCACGACCAAAGGTTGATTGCCGCCGCCAAGACGCTGCATGCGACCGGCCGGGCCTTCGAGTTTCGGCAGGACCTTGAGGATTTCGTCCAGCGCGTAATCCAGGCCGAGCAAGGCGCCGACCGCGGCCAGCACATTGCTCAGGTTGAAACGACCGAGCAGCGTGCTACGCAAATGATGCTCGCCCTGCGGCGTGACCAGTGTGGCGCGTACGCCTTCGTCGTCGAACTGCGCTTCACGGCAATAAAGGTAGGCGCTGGTGTTTTCCAGGCTGTAGGTAATCAGGCGCGACTCGCCTTTGTCGGCGGCCAGTTGGCGGCCGAACTCGTCGTCGAGGTTAACCACCCGGCACTTCAAATCGTTCCAGGCGAACAGCTTGGCCTTGGCTTCGCCATAGGCTTGCATGGTGCCGTGGTAATCCAGGTGATCGCGGGACAGGTTGGTCATCACCGCCACGTCAAACGCCAGCGCAGTCACGCGGCCTTGATCCAGTCCGTGGGAAGACACTTCCATGGCCACGGCTTTGGCGCCGGCCTTTTTCAGGTCAGCCAACATCGCTTGCACGGCAATCGGGTTCGGCGTTGTGTGCAGTCCGCTTTCGAGTGCGCCGTAGAAACCGGTGCCCAGGGTGCCGACAATGCCGCAATGCTGACCGAGCAGGTCCAGGGCTTGAGCAACCAATTGCGTGACGCTGGTTTTGCCGTTCGTGCCGGTAACGCCGATCAGATTCAGGTGCCGGCTCGGGTCGCCATAAAAACGCCCGGCAATATCAGACAGCTGCGCTGCCAGGCCTTTGACCGGAATCAATGGCACATCGGTGATCGGCAGCACCGTGGCGCCTTCAACTTCATACGCCACGGCGGCGGCGCCGCGCTGCAACGCATCGGCGATGTGTGCACGACCGTCGAACTTGCCGCCAGGAACGGCGAGAAACAGATCGCCAGCGCGCACGTTGCGGCTGTCCAGGGTCAATTCGCGGATCAGCAGGTCGCGGCCGGCATGGGCGAAAATCTTGTTCAGGCTCAGAGACATCAGCCGCGCCCTCCATTGGCTTTCAGTGGAACGACCGGTGTGGCATTGGCGGTTTGAGTCGGCGGCAAGTTGTCCGGGGTGATGTTCATCAGGCGCAGGGTGCCGGACATCACTTTGCTGAACACCGGCGCCGAAACCAGGCCACCGAAGTAACCGGCCTTGGTCGGTTCATCGATCACTACCACGATGGCGTAACGCGGATCGCTCATCGGGCCGAAGCCTGCGAACAGCGAGCGGTAGGAGTTTTCGGCATAACCTTTGGTGCCTACCGAAGTCTTGCGCGCGGTACCCGACTTGCCTGCCACGTGGTACGCCGGCACTTGCGCACGGAACACACCGCGCGGGGCCTCGATCACCTGGGTCAGCATGCCTTGCATGGTTTTCGCGACGGCTTCTGGCAACACTTGCGTGGTTTGCGGCGCCTTGTCGGTCTTGATCAGGGTCAGCGGTGCGATGCGACCGTTGTTGGCCAGGGCCGAGAAGGCGTGGACCAGCTGGATCGCGGTCACGGAAATACCATAGCCGTACGACAGCGTGGCAGTTTCTGCCTTGCGCCATTCGCGGTAGTTCGGCAGGTTGCCGACGCGCTCGCCCGGGAACCCGAGGCCGGTGTCCTGGCCGAGGCCGACTTTCTGCGCGAGACGGAAAATGGTCTCGCCGCCGATGTCGAACGCGACCTTACTCATGCCGACGTTACTGGAGTTGATCAGAATGCCTGTCAGGTCAAGCACCGGACCTTCGGTCTTGGAAACGTCCTTGATGGTGTATTTACCAATCTGCAGGCTGCCCGGGTACACCTCGACGGTATCGCTCGGTTTCCAGCGCCCGGTTTCGATCGCGGCGCTCATGGAGATCGCTTTCATCGTCGAACCCGGCTCGAACACGTCGATCATGGCGCGGTTGCGCATCATCGCCGGTTGCAGGTTGCGACGGTTGTTCGGGTTGTAGGTCGGCTGGTTGACCATGGCGAGAATCTCGCCGGTCTTCACGTCCATGATCACCAGGCTGCCAGCCTTGGCGCCGTTCTCGATGATCGCGTTACGCAATTCGCGGTTGGCCAGGTATTGCAGACGCAGATCAATGGACAACGCCAAGGGCTTGCCGGCCTTGGCGTTTTTAGTGACCTGGACATCCTTGATAAGTCGGCCGCGCCGATCCTTGATGACCTGTCGCTTGCCGGCGACACCGGCGAGCCATTCGTCATAGGCCAGCTCGACGCCTTCACGCCCGTGGTCATCGATGTCGGTAAAGCCGACCATGTGCGCGGTGACTTCACCGGCCGGGTAGAAGCGTCGGAACTCTTCGATGCCGTAGACGCCCGGCACTTTCAGATCGAGCACAGACTGGCCCTGCTCGGGGGTCAGCCCGCGCACCAGGTAAATGAATTCTTTGTTGGCCTGTGCTTCGAGACGCTCGGCCAGGGCTTTGGGGTCTTGCCCCAGCGCCGCTGCCAGTGCCGGCCATTTCTCTTTGGCCAGCTGCATTTCCTTGGCGTTGGCCCACAGGGTGGTGACCGGCGTACTCACGGCCAATGGCTCGCCGTTACGGTCGGTGATCAGACCACGGTGAGCCGGAATCGGGATGTGTCGAACGCTGCGCGCATCGCCCTGACCTTTCAGGAAGGCACGGTCGACCACTTGCAGATCGATGATACGCCAGCAAATCGCCACGACCATGATGCCGAGCAAACCCAGCACAACGCGGAATCGCCATGGGAACAGTGCACCTTCGAGCTTCATCATGGCGTCACCATCTTCACTTCAGCGGCGCCAGGAATGCGCATCTTCAGTTGCTCGGTGGCCAGGACTTCGATACGGCTGTGGGCGGTCCAGGTGCTTTGCTCAAGAATCAAACGCCCCCACTCCGCTTGCGCCTTGTCACGCACGCTCAATTCGTTGTACAGCGAGTTGAGCAACTGACGGTTCCAGTGGGCGCTGTAGGACACGCCGATGGCCGAAACGAGCACGGCCAAAAACAGCAGCAGCATGAAAAAGCTCCCGCCGGGAAGTGGCTTGGCGAAAAGCTTGCTCACCGCAGCTTCTCCGCGACGCGCATGACGGCGCTACGGGAACGTGGGTTGGCTTTGAGTTCGGCGTCGGAGGCCGTCTGCGCTTTGCCATGGACTTTGATTTTCGGTTCGAAGGCTACGTGGCGAACCGGCAGGTTGCGCGGCAGGTTGTCGGCTTCGCCCTTTACCAGCTTGCGCATGAACAGTTTGACGATGCGATCTTCCAGCGAATGGAAGCTGATGACGACCAGACGGCCACCGATTTCCAGGCAGTCCATCGCAGCCTCAAGGCCGGCTTCCAGATCGCCCAGCTCGTTGTTGACGTGAATGCGCAGGCCCTGGAATGCACGGGTTGCCGGGTTCTTGCCCTTTTCCCATGCCGGGTTGGCGACTTTCAGGACTTCAGCCAGATCGGCTGTGCGTTCGAACGGCTTGATGTCGCGACGTTCGGCCACGGCACGGGCCATGCGACCGGAGAAACGTTCTTCGCCGTATTCCTTGAATACCCGGGCGATTTCTTCCACCGGCGCGGTGTTGACGAACTCGGCAGCACTGATCCCGCGAGACGGGTCCATGCGCATGTCCAGTGGGCCGTCATTGAGAAAACTGAAGCCGCGCTCAGGGTCGTCGAGTTGTGGCGAAGACACGCCAAGGTCGAGCAAAACACCGCTGACCTTGCCGTGCAGGCCACGTTCGGCCACTTCCGAACCGAGCTCGGCAAAGCTGCGCTGCACAACGACAAAGCGGCCGTCTTCGGCCGCCAGCGTCTGCCCGGTGGCAATCGCTTGAGGATCTTTGTCGAATCCGAGGACCCGACCATCGGGACCCAGTTGGCTGAGGATCAACCGGCTGTGTCCGCCGCGACCGAACGTACCGTCCAGATAGCAGCCATCAGGACGTACGGCGAGAGCCTCGACGGCTTCGTCAAGCAGTACGGTGATGTGGTTAAAGCCGCTATCAATAGTCACAGGATCAAATCACGCAGTTCATCAGGCATGGCGCCCGGTTGTTGAATAGCAGCCAGGTCAGCGGCAGAAACCGCATCCCAGGCATCCTCGTCCCACAATTGGAACTTGTTCAGTTGGCCAACCAACATCGCGCGCTTATCCAACTTGGCATATTCACGAAGACGCGGCGGAACCAGAAAACGACCACTGCCATCGAGCTCGAGGTCGACGGCATTACCAATCAGTAAACGTTGCAGGCGGCGGTTCTCTTCGCGAAGCGAAGGCAGTGCGCGCAGTTTGGTTTCAATAATTTCCCACTCATCGAGGGGGTAAACACACAAACACGGATCAACGGCATCAATTGTCACGATCAACTGACCGGAACTACGCGAAACGAGCTCGTCACGGTACCGGCTCGGCATGGCGAGACGGCCCTTTGCGTCGAGACTGATAGCGTTAGCTCCGCGAAACACGTCAGCGTTTCTCCAAATATTAGCGTTTTACGTTCAAAAAACCCACTTCATGCCACTTTCCGCCACTTGCGCACACTATAGGAATGCGGCCACCGCACCGTCAAGGCGCGCTTTAAAGGAAAAGCCTTACAGAACTGAGATTTAGGAAGCTAAAGAGGGGGTAAACGACTATCCGACAGGTGAATTTGCCCGATAACTTGAATGCGCACAGAAGGCTGCGTTCGAAAGTTAAAGTAGTTTGTTAAGAGTAAGATTTTTTTGGTATTACGAAAGTGCTTCTGCTGATGATTCTGGAAGGAGGGAAATTGCTATCACCGGCACCCTGCTCACTGATTTAAGCAGAGGGGAGAAAAAAGGTGGAGAGTCGATCTGTAAGCCGGGTTCTGTCTTGAACAGTCATTCGTCTACGATGGCCATCACTGGACATCTTTAGCAACCTACCCGGTCCCAGCGCGGGCCACGCCTTGGGACCCTATTTGGTCTTGCTCCAAGTGGGGTTTACCTAGCCACGAACTGTTGCCAGACGTGCGGTGCGCTCTTACCGCACCTTTTCACCCTTACCGGCGCCGAAGCGCTTAGGCGGTTATTTTCTGTGGCACTTTCCGTAGGCTCACGCCTCCCAGGCATTACCTGGCACTTCGCCCTATGGAGCCCGGACTTTCCTCCCCCCCCTAATTTTCATAGAGGGCAGCGACTGTCCAATCGACTCTCCGCCGCGAAGGTTAACGGCACAGCGACCGAAGAACAAGCGCTAAACGCCTTCGGCCGCGCCTATACGTCGGGTTTCACTCACCTTTTTGTCTGTCGAGAGCGACCTGATAGAGCACATTCTTGCGCTCGCCGGTTATTTGCGCCGCCAAGGCCGCCGCACGTTTGAGCGGCATCTCTTCGAGCAACAGGTCGAGGATGCGCATGGCTTCACTGCTGACCGCATCTTCGGTCTCTGGTGCGGCCCAGCCCGCGACCAACACCACGCACTCTCCGCGCTGCTGATTGCTATCCGACTCGACGAACTGGCGCAACTCGGCCAGCGGCAAACCCTTAAGGGTTTCGAACGTTTTGGTCAGTTCACGCGCCAGCAACGCCGGACGCTCAGGGCCGAATACCAGCTCCATGTCCTGCAAGCATTCCAGGATACGGTGTGGCGCCTCATAAAAAATCAGTGTGCGCGGCTCTTCCTTGACCTGCTCGAGACGAGCACGACGACCGACCGTCTTCGCCGGCAGGAAGCCCTCAAAGATAAAGCGGTCCGACGGCAGTCCCGCCGCCGACAACGCCGCGATCAATGCACAGGCACCCGGCACCGGCACAACATTGATTCCGGCAGCGCGGGCCTGGCGCACCAGGTGATAACCGGGATCGGAAATCAGCGGTGTGCCGGCATCGGAGATCAGCGCAACATCGTCACCCGCCAGCAGACGGGTGATAAAACGGCTACCTTCATCCCGTTCGTTGTGTTCGTGGCAGGCCGCCAGCGGCGTGGGGATGCCAAAATGCTGCATCAATCGCTGAGAGTGGCGAGTGTCTTCAGCCGCGATCAACGCGACGTCACGCAGGATCTTCAGCGCACGCGCGCTGATGTCGTCCAGGTTGCCGATGGGCGTCGCCACCACATAAAGCGAGCCAGCAGCGGAATTCAAAGCACCTGGAGCAGTCAAAGCGCACACCTCATGATCGGTAAAAGGCGACATTGTAGCGCGTACCGGCGCTTGCGATACGCCCCGCCCGCCCCGGGTTTTCCAGTCATTTGTGCGCTACTGCAACATTTGCACGAGCTAAATTGATCGATTCACGCCAGTAACATCGCGCCCCGGCCAGTGCTTGGGTACAATTCCACGCTAATTTGATCGAGTATCAGGAACACTACATGATCGCTTGCCTGCGGCTGTTCACTGCCCTCTGCCTCGCTGCCTTGCTGGCGGCTTGCGCCAGCTCGCCCTCTTCCAGCCTTGGCGAACTTCCACGGACCCCGGACGCCAGTATCGAGCAACTGCTCGAACAGGCCGCTCAAAGCAAGGACGCGGAGAAAGCCTCGCTGCTGCGCCTGAGTGCGGCAGACCTGGCCTATCATCAGGGTAACGCCGGCCAGTCCGCGCAAATCCTGCAACTGGTTCCGCTGGAACAACTCAAGCCAGCCCCACAAGTCTTCGCCAGCACCCTGGCGGCAGAACTGGCCATGACGCGCAATCAGCCCAAGGCTGCATTGACGGCCCTGAGCCATCCAAGCCTGCAACATCTTGGCGAGCTGCCGGTCGAGCAACAGGTGCGCACAGGCACCGTCCATGCTCGCGCCCTTGAGGCCGATGGCCAGACACTCGCTGCCGCACGGGAGCGCATTTTCATCGCGCCAATGCTCAGCGGTGAAGCGGCCAGCAAGAACCACGAAGCGATCTGGATCCTGATTGCCTCGTTGCCGACCGATCAACTGCAACCGACCACCTCCGATGACCTCGGCGGCTGGATGGGCCTGGCACTGGCGGTGAAAACCGCTGGCACCCTGGAGCAGCAGCAAGCCGCGATCGACAACTGGCGCGCCCAGAACCCCAAGCACCCGGCGGCCATCCAGCTGCCATTGCCACTGACCAAACTCAAGGAACTGGCCAGCCAGTCCCTGAGCAAAATCGCCCTGCTGCTGCCGCAAGACGGCCCGCTGGCGGCGGTTGGCAAAGCACTGCGCGAAGGTTTCATGGCCGCTCACTACCAGGCGCAACAAGCCGGGCAGAAGCCGCCAGCCATCGAGTTCTATGACAGCTCGAAACTGACCTCGATGGACGAGTTCTATCGCAAGGCCCAGGCCGACGGCGTGCAACTGGTGGTCGGTCCGCTGGAAAAACCGCTGGTCAAACAGCTCAGCGCTCGCCCACAACTGCCGATCACCACCCTGGCCCTGAACTACAGCGAAGGCGAACAAGGTCCGCCCCAGCTGTTCCAGTTCGGTCTTGCGGCTGAAGATGAAGCTCGCGAAGTGTCTCGCCGCGCACGCGCCGATGGCCTGCATCGCGCCGCCATCATGGTGCCGAAAGGCGAATGGGGCGATCGCGTACTGAGAGCCTTCAGCCAGGATTGGCAAGCGAACGGCGGCACTATCATTGCCACCGAGCGCGTCGACCAGCCGGTCCAGTTGGCCCAGCAGATTGCCGACATGTTCCAGCTGCGCCAGAGCGAAGGTCGCGCCAAGAGCCTGCAGAACACCGTCGGTTCGCAGGTTGCGGCCCAGCCTTCGCGCCGCCAGGACATCGAGTTCATCTTCCTGGCCGCCACACCGCAACAGGCCCAGCAGATCAAACCGACCCTGAACTTCCAATACGCGGGTGACGTACCGGTGTACGCCACTTCCCACGTATTCAGTGCCAGCGGCGACGTGAATCAGTACAACGACATGAACGGCATTCGCTTCTGCGAAACCCCGTGGTTGCTGGACGCCAACGATCCCCTGCGCAAACAGGTCACCGCGCAATGGCCACAAGCCGCCGGTAGCTTGGGTCGTCTGTACGCAATGGGCGTCGATGCCTATCGCCTGGCACCGCGCCTTGGGCAACTCAAGGCCCTGCCGGACAGCCGCATCGAAGGTCAGTCGGGTAGCCTGGGCATGACCCAGAATCAACGGGTCGTTCGCCAGTTGCCGTGGGCACAGTTCGTCAGCGGTCAGGTTCAACGCCTGCCGGACACTGCTCGCTAATGCCCGACAGGTCACGCCAGCAAAGCGGCAAGGATGCCGAGCGCCATGCGCTCGAGCATCTTCAACAACAAGGTCTGCGCCTGCTGGCGCAGAACTGGTTGTGTAAACGTGGCGAGCTTGATCTGGTCATGCTTGATGGCGATACAGTAGTATTCGTTGAAGTCCGCTACAGAAAAAACACCCAGTGGGGTGGCGCACTCGACAGCATCGATGAGCGCAAACGGCAGAAACTGATTTTCGCCGCGCAGTATTTTCTTCAGCGCGAGTCGCGCTGGGCCGATTCCCCCTGCCGCTTCGACGTGGTTGCCATCGACAGCAGCCTTGATCAGTTGAACTGGATGCAAAATGCCTTCGACTGCTGATCGCTTGCGCCCCGAACCGGACACCTACACCCAACACTTTTGCTCTTTGCTTTGCGGGCTGCACATTCATGTGCCAAGTAGCCGCGCTAATTAAGGTCACACAGATGGACATGCAATCCCGAATTCGCCAGCTTTTTCAGGCCAGTATCGACACCAAGCAAATGGCGATGGACGTACTTGCACCGCACATCGAGCAAGCCAGCCAGGTGATGGTCAACGCCCTGCTCAACGAGGGCAAAATGCTTTCGTGCGGCAACGGTGGCTCCGCCGGCGATGCACAGCACTTTTCGTCCGAGCTGCTCAATCGCTTCGAGCGTGAACGTCCGAGCCTGCCAGCCATTGCGCTGACCACCGACAGCTCGACGATCACCTCGATTGCCAACGATTACAGCTACAACGAAATCTTCTCCAAACAGATCCGCGCTCTCGGCCAGCCGGGCGACGTATTGCTGGCGATTTCCACCAGCGGCAACTCGGCGAACATTATTCAAGCGATCCAGGCCGCACATGATCGCGAAATGATTGTCGTAGCATTGACCGGTCGCGATGGCGGCGGCATGGCATCGCTGCTATTGCCTGAAGACGTCGAGATTCGCGTACCGGCCAATGTCACTGCACGTATTCAGGAAGTCCACCTGCTGGCGATCCATTGCCTTTGCGATTTGATCGACAGCCAACTGTTCGGGAGTGAAGAATGACCCCTAATCGCCTAGGCCTTCTGGCCTTGACCCTGTGCCTCGGCATCAGCGGCTGCACATCAGTGGTTAACGCCAGCCGTGAAGCGCCTATCGAAGACGACCGCGGTACACGCACCTTCGGCAGCAAGATCGACGATTCTCTGATCGACACCAAGGTCGGCGTGAACATCGCCAAGGCCGATCCGGCCCTGGACAACGATTCGCACATCGTCGTCACCAGCTTCAACGGCGTTGTGTTGCTCGCCGGGCAAACCCCGCGCGCCGACCTCAAGGCCAAGGCCGAACAAGCCGCTGCGGCTGTTCAGCGGGTGAAGACGGTTCACAACGAACTGCAGATTCTTCCACCCTCCAGCTTCCTCGCCCGTCAGAACGACACCTGGTTGACGTCCAAGATCAAGACCCAGATGCTCACCGACCCGAACATCCCGGGCTCGCGCATCAAGGTTGTCACCGAGAACGGCATCGTCTACTTGCTGGGCCTGCTGACCAAGCAGGAAGCGGAGCAAGCGACCAACCTGGTGCAGGGTGTTTCCGGCGTGCAGAAGATCGTGAAGCTGTTTGAGTACATTGACTGACACCTTCTTACAGATCCCTCAGGTCGCCATCGATCTGTAGGAGCTGTCGAGTGAAACGAGGCTGCGATCTTTTGATCTTGTCTTTAAAAAATCAAAGTCAAAAGATCGCAGCCTCGTATCACTCGACAGCTCCTACGTTTGGACGGGACAGAAGCAATAAAAAAGGCGATCCAGATGGATCGCCTTTTTTATTACTTCACCACTTTCAAACTGGGTCGACCGCTGGGACGCGGCGGCTCGCTGTCGGGTGGTGGAAGATCATCATCCGGCTCGATCTCCTCCTCGTCCTCCATGGGCGATTCCAGATCGAACACCATGCCCTGGCCATTCTCCCGGGCGTAAATGCCCAGGATCGAGGCAATAGGCACGTACAGGGTGTGCGGCACGCCACCGAAGCGCCCTTCGAAGCTGACGGCTTCGTTGTCCATGTGCAGATGACGCACGGCGGCCGGTGACACGTTCAGGACAATCTGTCCGTCGCTGGCAAAACCCTGAGGCACCTGCACCGACGGATACTCGGAATTGACCAGCATGTGCGGGGTGCAATCATTGTCCACAATCCACTCGTAGAGCGCGCGGACCAGATAAGGTCGACTGGAGTTCATAGCGGCTCCCTAAGCCTTAGCGCATATCGCGTTCGACACCAGACAGACTCGCCTGGAAAGCCTCACGCGCAAACGAGCGCTCCATATAATCAAGCAACGGCTTGGCAGGCCGCGGCAGTTCAATACCCAAAATCGGCAATCGCCAGAGTATTGGCAATAGGCAGCAATCCACCAGACTTTGTTCCTCACTGAGGAAAAACGGCTTGTCGGCGAACAACGGCGACACGCCGGTCAGGCTTTCGCGCAGCTCTTTACGAGCCACGACACGGGCTGCTTCCTTGGTCCGCGAATCCAGGATCAGATCCACCAGACCACACCAGTCGCGCTGAATACGATGAATCAGCAAACGGCTGTTGGCACGCGCCACCGGGTAAACCGGCAGCAGTGGCGGGTGCGGATAACGCTCATCCAGATATTCCATCACCACGGTCGACTCCCACAACGCCAGGTCACGATCGACCAGGGTGGGCAGACTTCCGTAAGGGTTCACTTCAATCAGTTTAGGCGGCTGGCGACCAGCTTCCACGTAAATGATCTCTGCGCTGACACCCTTCTCTGCAAGTACGATGCGCACTCGGTGGGAATAGTGGTCGGCGGGGTCGGAGTAACAGGCCAACCGATTGGTCACGCCCATGGCGGTCCTCCTCGCTTGTTGAAATTATCGGAAGCGGAAAAACGCACGCGCCCAGAGACGCCTCCCGTAACGCCTGGCTCACCAGACTCGTTACACCTTCAGAGACGCCCCTGGGCGCGCGCGATTAACAGCAATTACTTACAGCTTTATCAATGGACGTCTTTCCAGTATTCGCGCTTGAGCAAGTAAGCGAATACGAAGAAGAACGCCAGGTACAGCAACACATAGGTACCGATGCGCTGATGCTGCAGCTTCACCGGGTTGGCCGAGTAGGCCAGGAAGGTCACCAGATTCTTGACCTTCTCGTCGAACTGCTCTGCGTTCAGCGTGCCGGTTTTCGGCAACACGGTCAGCTGATCACATGCTTCATGAGTCAAAGCAGTGCCTGTCAGCGGATCATATTGCTTCTTGCCGTCTTCGACGATTTGAACTTGTTTGCAGCCTACCACCTGACGACCCTGCAGGCCGACCAGAACGTTAGGCATCCCGACGTTCGGGAAGACTTTGTTGTTCACACCCCAAGGGCGCGCCGGGTCTTCATAGAACGAACGCAGGTAACCATAGAGCCAGTCGGTACCGCGAACACGAGCGACCAGGGTCAGATCGGGCGGTGCCGCACCGAACCAGGTCTTGGCGTCTGCCGGCTGCATGCCGATGCTCATGTGGTCGCCAATCTTGGCGCCGGTGAACACCAGCTTGGAGAGCATCAGGTCGTGCGGGATGCCAAGGTCATCGGCCACACGCTCGTAACGCTGGAACTTGGCGCTGTGGCAACCCATGCAGTAGTTGGCGAACGTACGCGCGCCGTCCTGCATGGCCGCTTTGTCGGAAACGTCGATGTCGACCTTTTCCAGCTCGGGACCACCGTGCTCAGCCGCGAAGGACAGAACAGGCATGGCAGCAAGAATCAGTACAGCAAATAGTTTTTTCATCAGCCAGTCACCCTTTCCGGAACCGGTTTTGTCTTCTCGAGCCGGGTGTAGAACGGCATCAGAATGAAGTAGGCGAAGTACAGGAAGGTACATACCTGCGACAGCAACGTCCGCTCAGGGGTTGGGGCCAGAACACCCAGAATGCCCAGGATCACGAACGCGATGCAGAACACCCAGAGCCAGATCCTGCTCAGCCAGCCTTTGTAGCGCATCGACTTGACCGGACTGCGATCCAGCCACGGCAGTACGAACAGCATGGCAATCGAAGCACCCATGGCGATTACACCCATGAGCTTGTCCGGAATCGCCCGCAAGATCGCGTAGAACGGCGTGAAGTACCAGACCGGAGCGATGTGCTCTGGTGTCTTGAAGGCGTTCGCCACTTCAAAGTTCGGCTTCTCGAGGAAGTAGCCGCCCATTTCCGGGAAGAAGAACACGATCGAGCAGAAGATGAACAGGAACACCACCACGCCGACGATATCTTTCACGGTGTAGTACGGGTGGAAGGCAATGCCGTCCAGCGGTACGCCGTTTTCGTCCTTGTGTTTCTTGATGTCCACGCCGTCCGGATTGTTCGAACCGACTTCGTGCAACGCCAGGACGTGCAGCACCACCAGACCGAGAATCACGATCGGCAAGGCAACCACGTGCAGGGCGAAGAAGCGGTTCAGGGTAATGCCGGAAATCAGGTAGTCACCGCGGATCCATTGGGTCAGGTCGTTGCCGATGACCGGGATCGCACCGAACAGCGAGATGATCACCTGGGCACCCCAGTAGGACATCTGGCCCCACGGCAGCAGATAACCCATGAAGGCTTCAGCCATCAGCGCCAGGTAGATCAGCATCCCGAAGACCCACACCAGCTCACGCGGCTTCTGGTACGAACCGTAGAGCAAACCACGGAACATGTGCAGATAGACCACGATGAAGAACGCCGAAGCGCCGGTGGAGTGCAGCAGACGCAGGATCGAGCCGTACTCGACGTCGCGCATGATGTATTCGACGGAAGCAAACGCCTCTTCCGCCGACGGGGTGTAGCTCATGGTCAACCAGACACCGGTAACGATCTGGTTAACCAGAACGAGCAATGCCAGCGAGCCAAAAAAATAGAAGAAGTTGAAGTTCTTCGGGGCGTAGTACTTGCTGAGATGGTCTTCCCACATTTTGGTAGCGGGAAAGCGCGCATCAACCCAATCCATGAACTTGCTCATCACGCTTTCTCCGTATCGACGCCGATGACAATGATCTCATCGGACTCATAGGAATGCGGGGGAACTGGCAGGTTCAAAGGCGCAGGTTGCGACTTGTAGACGCGGCCAGCCAGATCGTAGTGGGAACCGTGGCAAGGGCAGAAATAACCACCTACCCAGTCCTTGCCCAGATCAGCAGGTGCCACTTCCGGACGGAAGGTCGGCGAGCAACCCAGGTGCGTGCAGATACCGATCAGCAGCAGAACTTCTGGCTTGATCGACCGCGTTTGCGGGTCGACATAAGTCGGTTGCGTCGAGTTCTTGGAGGTCGGGTCAGACAGCTGGCCCTCGATCTTCTTCAGATTCCCCAGGATTTCCGGAGTACGGCGGACAATGAACACCGGCTGACCGCGCCATTCAGCAATCATCTGCTGGCCTGGCTCGATTTTGCTGACATTCACCTTCACCGGTGCACCTGCGGCTTTCGCCTTGGCACTGGGAAACCATGACCCCACGAACGGGACCGCAGCCCCCACCGCTCCTGCAGCACCCACCACGGATGTGGCTGCTACCAAGAAGCGACGCCGGCCTGCATTCACGCCGTCATTGCTCATTCAGTCCTCTCCCATCAGCTTTGTGGCCTGTTAAATCAGGCGTCTACTAAGTAAAAATCTGAACTTATAAAAATTTTGCCGAATGGTAATGAAAAGCCCCAATTCTGACAAGGTAATTACCGAAGGGCTCCACTGCCAAGCCTTGCAGTATAGGGCCTCTACGGATGTGGCAAGTTGTCACAGCGCAATTCTTTGATAAATAACGCGCATAAAAAAACGCCCAGCTTCGCGAGGAAGTTGGGCGTTCTTTTTGAACGAGAAAGCGAATTAACGCTTCGAGTACTGCGGACGCTTACGCGCTTTACGCAGACCGACTTTCTTACGTTCAACTTCACGAGCATCGCGAGTAACGAAGCCAGCTTTGCGCAGAGCGCCACGCAGGGTTTCGTCGTACTGCATCAGTGCGCGAGTGATACCGTGGCGGATTGCGCCAGCTTGACCACTTACACCACCACCGATCACGGTGACGTAGATGTCGAACTTCTCGACAGTCTCAGTCAATTCCAGCGGCTGACGAACTACCATGCGGGCAGTTTCGCGGCCGAAGAAATTATCCAGCGAACGGTTATTGATGGAGATGTTACCAGTACCCGGACGCAGGAAAACGCGTGCGGTTGCGGTCTTGCGACGGCCAGTGCCGTAATTTTGAGTCGCCGACATAATGAACTATTCCGTTAAAACTTCAGTTCTTGGGGCTGCTGAGCAGTATGAGGGTGTACAGCGCCCGCATAGACTTTCAGCTTACGATACATGTCGCGACCCAGCGGGTTCTTAGGCAGCATGCCTTTGACCGCGGTCTCGATCACGCGCTCAGGGGCTTTGGCGATCAGCTTTTCAAAGTTGATCGACTTGATGCCGCCCGGGAAACCGGAGTGGGAGTAGTAGATCTTGTCGGTGGTTTTAGCACCGGTTACACGAATCTGCTCGGCATTGATAACGACGATGTAGTCGCCGGTGTCAACGTGAGGAGTGTACTCAGCTTTATGCTTGCCACGCAGACGGCTCGCGATTTCGGTGGCCAGACGACCCAGGGTCTGACCTGCAGCGTCGACGACAAACCAGTCGCGCTGTACTGTTTCCGGTTTAGCAGTAAAAGTTTTCATTCTTTATAGCCTCAGGGGCCGCCCTGTAAATTAGACGGCGGATCTTACTGAATAGTGCGTACTTTGACAAGTCAAAGGCAGCCGGATACAGACGCTTTCGGGGGCTCGGGTCGGCGCGTCCGTTCAACGGCAAGATTCTTCGGCGGCGGCGCATCACTTCCACTGCAGAAAGAGGTGCGCAATTATGCAGATTGCGAAAAATATTTCAACCTGCTTTTATGATTGTTTTGCCCAAGGAGCACCCGATGGACTATCGCCAGCTAGGCCGAACCAATCTGAACGTGAGTGCCATCTGCCTCGGAACCATGACCTGGGGCGAGCAAAACAGCGAAGCTGAAGCCTTCGCCCAGATTGAACGGGCCAAAAGCGCCGGGATCAATTTCATCGACACCGCCGAGATGTATCCGGTGCCGCCCAAGGCTGAAACCTACGCCACCACCGAACGCTACATCGGCAATTACTTCAAAAGTCGCGGCGATCGCGCCGACTGGATCCTGGCGAGCAAGATCGCCGGCCCCGGCAACACCATCGATTACATCCGCGACAAAAACCTGCGCCACAACCGTCAGCACATCACCGAAGCCGTGGACGCGAGCCTCAAGCGCCTGCAGACCGACTACATCGATCTGTACCAGCTGCATTGGCCGGAACGCAGCACCAACTTCTTCGGACAGCTGGGTTACAAACACAAGATCGAAGCCAACCTCACGCCGCTGGAGGACACCCTCGAAGCGCTGGACGAACAGGTCAAGGCCGGCAAGATCCGCCACATCGGCCTGTCCAACGAAACACCGTGGGGCACCATGCGTTTCCTCGCCCTGGCCGAAGCCCGTGGCTGGCCGCGCGCGGTGTCGATCCAGAACCCGTACAACCTGCTCAACCGCAGTTTCGAAGTCGGCCTGGCGGAAATCGCCATCCGTGAACAATGCGGACTGCTCGCCTATTCGCCGCTGGCGTTCGGCTTCCTGTCAGGCAAGTACGAAGGGGGCGCCCGCCCGCCAAAGGGGCGCCTGAGCCTCTACAGCCGCTTCAGCCGCTATTTCAATGCTCAGTCGGAAGCAGCGTGCAGTCGTTACGTGGCGCTAGCCCGTGAGCACGGCCTGGACCCGGCGCAGATGGCATTGGCATTCGTGACCCAGCAGCCGTTCGTGACCAGTAACATCATTGGCGCGACGACGATGGAGCAACTCGACAGCAACATTGCCAGCTTCGAGCTGAAACTTTCCGATGAAGTGCTGGAAGGGATCGAGGCGATTCACAAGGATCATCCGAACCCGGCGCCTTGATCGATCATTAGACCCAATCGCGAGCAAGCCCGCTCCCACAGGTTCAGCGCTGAATCTGTGGGAGCGGGCTTGCTCGCGATGGCGATACTGAACTCACAACAAATTCAAAGCGACCGCGCAATAATTTCCTTCATGATCTCGTTGGTCCCGGCGTAAATCCGCTGAACCCGTGCATCCGCCCACGCCCGGGCGATCGGGTATTCCCACATGAAGCCGTAACCGCCATGCAGCTGCACGCATTCGTCGAGCACCTTGCATTGCAGGTCGGTGCCCCAGTATTTGGCCATCGCGGCCGTCGGTACATCCAGCTTGCCTTGCAGGTGCAGCTCCAGGCAGCGATCGACAAACACCCGACCAATCTGAATCTCCGTCGCCATCTCCGCCAGCTTGAAGCGCGTGTTCTGAAAATCTGCAATCGCCTTGCCGAATGCCTTGCGCTGGCGGGTGTAATCCAGGGTCCATTGCAACGCGGCTTCGGCCGAAGCGAGCCCGCCGATGGCAACCGTGAGGCGCTCCTGAGGCAACTCCTGCATCAGATACGCAAAGCCCATCCCGGCCTGCCCCAGCAGGTTTTCTTTGGGCACTCGAACATCCTGGAAGAACAGCTCCGAAGTGTCTTGAGCCTTCATGCCGACTTTTTCCAGGCGCTTGCCCTTGTCGAAGCCTGGCGTGTTGGCCTCGACCAGAAACAGGC
The DNA here is from genome assembly GCF_024809425.1 of Pseudomonas sp. JAI111. NCBI lineage: Bacteria > Pseudomonadati > Pseudomonadota > Gammaproteobacteria > Pseudomonadales > Pseudomonadaceae > Pseudomonas > Pseudomonas sp. JAI111. The sequence goes on from NZ_JANUCB010000010.1 coordinate 172,962, forward strand.
TGGTACCTTTGGCGCCGGCCTTCGGATCTGTCTTGGCCACGACAATCACCAGGTCAGCGAGAAAGCCGTTTGTGATGAATGTCTTGGAACCATTGATGACATAGTCATCGCCATCCAGCACGGCAGTGGTCTTCACCCCTTGCAGGTCGGAACCGGCGCCCGGCTCGGTCATGGCGATGGCCGTCACCATCTCGCCAGACACCAGTTTTGGCAGGTATTTGTGCTTCAGCGCTTCACTGCCGTAGTGCAGGATGTACGGCGCAACAATGTCCGAATGCAGGGAAAACCCGATCCCCGTCAGCCCCAGGCGACCGACTTCCTCGATCACCACGGCACTGTAGAGAAAGTCCGCCCCCAGTCCGCCATATTCCTCTGGCAGGTGCGAACAGAGCATCCCCGCCTCCCCTGCCTTGTTCCAGAGTTGACGGTCGATATAGCCTTGTTTTTCCCATTCGCCATGGAACGGCACCGCTTCTTTTTCGAGGAACGTTCGCACGCTGTCGCGAAAAAGTTCGTGCTCGGAACTGAACAAGGTTCTGGGAATCATGCGGCACCTGTCGTTGGCTGGAAGGAGTTGACCTTCAGAGACTAAGCCTCGCATTCGATACAGGACACTGGACACATAAGACAAAAAATAAGACGATCCAGCCGTCTGGTGACCACTTTCCCCTATAAGAATAAAGTTGAATTATGTCTAACCAAGCCTCCACGCCCTTGCGGCGCGTCAGCATCCTGGCTATCGACCGGGTTTTCGCTTCCACCCTCATGCAAGCCAAGGATTTCTTCCATCTAGCCAGCCTGCGCTACGGCAAACAACTGGGCCAGGGCCTGACACCGGCGTTCGAAACCCGGCTGGTCAGCCCAGACGGCAAACCGGTGAACAGCTTCAGCGATGTGATCATGCCGGTGGACGGCGCCCTGGAAAATGCCGACGTCATCATCCTCCCCGCCTTCTGGGACGACTTCGACACACTCGTCAAACGTTATCCACAGGTCTTGCCGTGGCTGCGTGAGCAACACGCTCGCGGCGCGGTGTTGTGCGGCGAAGCGACCGGGGTGTTCTGGCTCGCCGAAGCCGAGTTGCTCAATGGCAAGGAAGCGACCACGTACTGGCGCTTCTTCAACGCCTTCGCCGAACGCTTTCCACAGGTTCAGCTCAATCAGGACAAGCACCTGACCGACGCCGACAACCTGTATTGCGCCGGCGGCACCACCTCCGCCTGCGACCTATACATTTACCTGATCGAACGTTTCTGCGGCGCCAACGTATCGCAAGCCGTCGCGCGCGACATTCTCTACGAAGTGCAGCGCAGCTATTCGCCTGGAAGGATTGGATTCGGCGGACAAAAGCTGCACCAGGACGTGATCATCCTGCAGATCCAGCATTGGCTCGAAGAGCATTTCGCCGACAAATTCCGCTTTGAAGACGTGGCCCGCGAGCACGGCATGAGCATCCGCAACTTCATGCGCCGCTTCCAGACCGCCACCGGCGACAAGCCGCTGCATTACCTGCAACGCCTGCGCATCGAAACCGCCAAGGGTTTGTTGTCGGGTAGCCGCAAGAGCATCAAGACCATCAGTTATGAGGTCGGATATGACGATGCGAGCTTCTTTGCGCGGCTGTTCCGCCAGCACACCGAGCTGTCGCCGAATCAGTATCGGCAGCAATTCCAACAAGCCGCTTAAGGGCTGGACTTGAAACGATGATCGTTCCCACGCTCCGCGTGGGAATGCATCCCGTGACGCTCCGCGTCACATTTCGAAGCGGACGCAGAGCGTCCATGGCGGCATTCCCACGCAGAGCGTGGGAACGATCAACACAAAAAAAAAGGGCCTGCATTTGCAGGCCCCTTTTCATTTTCCGAATCGTCCTACGGCTTATGCGCCCGGGACAGGAATTCGTGCGACTGCATCTCCAGCAGGCGGCTAAGCGTGCGCTGGAACTCGAAGTTCAGGCGACCGCCGGTGTAGAGGTCCTTGAGCTCGACTTCAGCAGAAATGATCAGCTTGACGTTACGGTCATAGAACTCGTCGACCATGTTGATGAAGCGTCGGGCGATGTCATCGGTGGTGACGCTCATCTGCTCGACACCGCTGAGCAACACGGCGTGGAAGATCTTGCCCAGTTCGATGTAATCGTTCTGGCTACGCGGGCCGTCGCACAGTTCGCGGAAGTCGAACCAGGCCACGTCATCGCAGGTGCGCACGGCACGGATTTCGCGATTCTCGATCATCAGCACGTCGTTCTCGACCGCAGCCGTGCATTCCGGCGTCAGAGCGCGGAAGCTCTTGCGCAGGCTTTCCTGAGCGGCTTCGTCCAGCGGGAAGTGGAACAGCTCAGCTTGCTCGAGGTGACGCAGACGATAATCGACGCCGCTGTCGACGTTGACGATGTCAGTGTTTTGCTTGATCAGCGCAATGGCCGGCAGGAAGCGCGCGCGTTGCAGGCCGTCCTTGTACAGGCCGTCCGGCACGATGTTCGAGGTCGCGACCAGGGTCACTCCATTTTTGAACAGCTCTTCCATCAGCGTGCCGAGGATCATCGCGTCGGTGATGTCGGACACGAAGAACTCATCGAAGCAGATCACCCGGGCTTCATCGGAGAAGCGCTTGGCGATGATGGTCAGCGGGTTTTTCTCGCCGCCCAGAGTCTTCATCTCTTCGTGCACGCGCTTCATGAAGCGGTGGAAGTGAGTGCGGACCTTTTCCTTGAAGGGCAGCGCTTCAAAGAAAGTATCGACCAGGTAGGTCTTGCCACGGCCAACGCCGCCCCAGAAGTACAGACCCTTGACCGGTGCCACGTCTTTCTTGCCAAACAGCTTGCCGAGCAGGCCCGGCTTACTCTGCGAGGCGGCGACCAGATCGTCGTACAGGCGCTGCAGATGGCGCACGGCAGTTTCCTGCGCGGCGTCATGGAAGAATTCCGGGCGTTTCAGATCAGCTTGATATCGTTCTAGGGGCGTCATAATTCGTTAGCAAGGCAACAAAAACGGGCCGTCACTGTAGCGACGGCCCGGGGGAATGGCAATCGGCCCTTGGTCGGACCGTGCCGTTGATTTATTCCTGAACGGGGGTCAGGGCAACCCGCAAGGCCTCGATGGCGACGTCGCGAGCGGCATCGTCAGCGAATGTCGGGCTGTCGGCCACACACTCGCCTTCCAGCCAGACGCTGAAGCTGCGGTCTTCACTGCGCACATCCAACGGCTGGCCGGATTGCAGCTGCTTGGTCACCTGACCTGCGGTTTTGCCGTCGGCGAAGTTGCGCGACAACAGCAGTTGCTCGCCATCGGCCGCCAACAGACGGAAGCGGAAACTGCTGTCTTCTTCGCGGAAGCTGACAAAACGCGCGGCTTTCGCGGCTTTCTTTTTGGTGGTGGCCGCGACTTGGGTCTGGGCGACGAAAGAACGCAGGCCAACCGCTTCACGCAGCTCCTGAAGGAACGGGGTCGCCACCGAGCGGGCCTTTTTGGCGCCGGCCTGCAGGATGTCTTCCAGGTCCGCCGGACGCTCGATCAGTTGGTGATAACGCTCACGGGACTCGCCCAATTCACTGTCGAGCAACTGGAACAGACGATTCTTCGCCTCGCCCCAGCCCAGGCCCTGCAACAATTCGCTGCGGAATTCGTCGGACTGCGCCGGAGTGGCGAAGGCCTGGAACAAGGTGAACAGGTGCGAATTGTCGGGATCCTTGGCTTCGCCCGGCGCGCGGGAGTCGGTGACGATCCGCGAGATCGCGTCTTTCATTTCCTTGGCACTGCTGAACAACGGAATGGTGTTGTCGTAGCTTTTCGACATCTTGCGACCGTCGAGGCCTGGCAGCGTGGCGACGCTTTCTTCGATCAACGCCTCAGGCATGGTGAAAAATTCTTTGCCCTGACCGAACAGGTGGTTGAAGCGCTGACCGATGTCGCGGGCCATTTCCACGTGCTGGATCTGGTCACGACCGACCGGCACCTTGTGCGCATTGAACATCAGGATGTCAGCGGCCATCAGCACCGGATAGCTGTACAAGCCCATGGTGATGCCGGCGTCCGGGTCTTCGCCGGTCTCGACATTCTTGTCCACCGAAGCCTTGTAGGCGTGGGCGCGGTTGAGCAGGCCCTTGGCGGCGACGCACGTCAGCAGCCAGGTCAGCTCAGGGATTTCGGGGATGTCGGACTGACGGTAGAACGTCACACGATCCACATCCAGACCACCAGCCAGCCAGGTCGCGGCGATTTCCAGACGCGAGCGCTGGATGCGCAGCGGGTCATCGCATTTGATCAGGGCGTGGTAGTCGGCCAGGAAGTAGAACGAATCGGCATTGCTGTCACGACTGGCCAGGATCGCCGGGCGGATGGCGCCGGCGTAGTTGCCCAGGTGCGGCGTGCCGGTGGTGGTGATGCCGGTGAGAATACGGGTACGAGTCGTCATGGGTAATCGCTTGTCAGACTGCAATCAATTCGAAAGACGCGGCAGGATCAGATCCTTGAGATCAGTCAGCTTGCCATGAAAAAAGTGTCCGCATTCTGCCACTTTCAGCAGCTCATGGGGACGTTCGAGTTTGTCGGACCAGTCGTAGACGGCTTGCGGATCGATGACTTCGTCGGTTTCCGGCTGAATCAGGGTCAGATCGCCCTGTTGTGGAAGCTTATCCTGATCACCCAGGCGCATGACCGCAGGCGCGACCATGAACAAATGCTTGAGCTGCTCGCCTTTGGCTTCCAGGCGGCCGCCGAGGCTGGCCGCAACAAAACCGCCGAAGGAGAAACCGAATAGCGTCAACGGCAAGTCCGGATGTCTGGCTCGCAGCCACTCGGCCGCGGCCTGGGCATCATCGACTTCACCAGTACCCATGTCGTGGGAACCTTCACTGGCACCGACGCCACGGTAATTGAAACGTAAAGTAATCAAACCGGCGTCGCGCGCGGTGCGCTGCAGGGTCGAGACCACTTTGTTGAGCATGGTGCCGCCCTGCACCGGGTTCGGATGGCAGATCAGTGCCAGGCCCCGAGGCTGCTCGTTATCCAGATACAAACTTTCCAGTTGACCGACCGGACCGTCAATCACTACAGGGGTTTCGCGCATAAGCAAGGAAGGAACTCCGTGACCTCGAATCGGGTCGACTCGTCTAGCAAATTGTCTGTGCCAATCTATTGCGAGTGAATCGCGGTATACAGCGCAGGTTCGAGCCGTTAACGTAAAGCAAAGCCGTTTATAGAGGAAGGACTCGTGGAACACTCGCTCTTAGTTTGGTTGTTGCCGACTCTTGCCCTGGTTGTGGGTGTCGCCATAGGTTTCCTGATCGCTCGCCTGGTGCCGAATGCTGCGCCGAGCAGCACACAACGTCAGCTGGATGACATTCAGGAACGTTTCGACAGTTATCAGAACGAGGTGGTCACCCACTTCAACAGCACTGCAAACCTGGTCAAGAAACTGACTGCAAGCTATCAGGAAGTGCAGGATCATCTCGCCGAGGGCGCCAACCGCCTGGCCCTGGACGAGCAGACTCGCCAACGCTTGCTGGCCGCCCTGCATTCCGATGCGACCGTAGCGCCACGGGAGCGCCTGACGCCACCGCGCAATCAGGAACCGCCTCGCGATTACGCCCCAAAAGCCCCGAACGCGCCGGGCATGCTCGATGAACATTACGGCCTGAAGAAGTAATCAGGTTTCGCGCGACATGAAAAAGCCCCCGGACGAGTGATCGTCCGGGGGCTTTTTTACGCCTGGGGTTCAGTCAGGTGTAAAGGTGAAGCGCTTATTGCTGCGGATACTGCTGACCCGGAATCGCCTTCAGGTTGACTTCGACCCGACGGTTCTGCGCGCGGCCATTGGCGTCGCCGTTGCTGGCAATCGGGTTATCGGGACCTGCGCCACGGGCCGACAGGTTGGTACCGCTGACACCTTGCGACGTCAGGTAAGTTGCCACGCTCTGCGCACGACGCTGGGACAGATCCATGTTGTGCTGACGGCTGCCCGTGCTGTCGGTGTAGCCGACGATCTCGATCTGGTTCTGGTTGAACTCCTTGAGTGAGCCCGCCAGGCTATTCAACGGCTGGTAGAAGCTGGAGGCGATGTTCGCCGAATCGGTCGCGAACGTGATGTTGCCCGGCATGATCAGCTTGATCTGGTCACCCTGGCGCTGCACCTCGACACCGGTGTTGGCCATGCTGGCCCGCAGTTTTTTCTCTTGCTGGTCGGCGTAGTAACCATACCCGGCAGCGGAAGCACCCACGACAGCGGCGCCAATCAGCGCGCCCTTGCCACGGTTGTCGTGGTTGATGGCCGCACCCGCCAAAGCACCGGCCAAGGCACCCAGACCGCCATATTTGGCGGTTTTGCTCATGCCCTGGGAGCCACTGTCAGCCTGGCCCTGGTTGTCATACGGATTGGGCGAGGCGCAGCCAGACAGCAAGGCAACAGCCGTAGCGACAATAATCAAACGCTGCTTGGTGAACATTAAGAGCTCCTACTTTTGCATTCTAGGGTGCAACGGATCAGGCATTGGACCTTTGCGGGCGTTGGATCATTTCGCCCGAAAAAAATTCCACCTGTTACACATCAGGCGCGAACAAAAGGATTCTCGCGCATTTCCTCGCCCAGTCGTGTGTCCGGACCATGCCCGGTCACGACGGTCGCTTCTTCATCAAGGGTATACAACCGCTGCTTGATCGACCGCACGATAGTCGCCTGATCTCCCCCCCACAGATCCGTGCGCCCGACTCCACGACGAAACAATGTGTCGCCGGCTATCAGCAGCTTAGCCTCGGAAAACCAAAAGCTCATGGAACCCGGCGTATGACCCGGTGTGTGCAATGCCACGCCGCAGCCGCAAGCCAGCTCCTCATCATCGGCCAACCAACGGTCGGGGGACGGCACCGGCGTATAAGGCACTCCGAACATCTGGCACTGCATCTCCAGGTTGTCCCAGAGGAATTGATCTTCTTTATGCAGGTGCAAGGTCGCGCCGGTTTTCTCCTTGAGCTGACCGGAGGCCAGGAAGTGATCCAGATGCGCATGGGTGTGGATGATGCTGACGACTTTCAGGCCCAAGGCGTCGAGGCGCGCCAGGATCAACTCATGATTGCCGCCCGGATCGACCACGATCGCTTTCTTGGTGATCGGGTCGCCGATGATTGTGCAGTTGCACTGCAAAGGACCGACGGGGAAGGTTTCGCGGATGAGTACGGGAGTTGGAACAGTCATGGGAAGTCGTTGGCCTGTATCAGACGGAAGGCTGTGAGTGTGGCTTCAGGATTCTACGCCTCGCCGAAACGGTGCGGCAGTACAAACAAATACGCCTGCGACTTGTTCGGGGCGTTTGCGTTGAGGTATGGGCGCAAGCTTGGACTAGGCCAATACCCCCAACTCCTTCGCCCGGGCAACCGCCTGAGTACGCCGCTCCACCCCAAGCTTGCTGTTGATATGACTCGCATGGGTCTTGACCGTGTGCAACGAGATGAACAACTGATCGCTGATTTCCTGGTTCGAGCAACCTTGGGCGATCAGGCGTAGAACGGCCATTTCCCGTGCGCTGAGCTGTTCAGCCCCAGGTGGTGACTCCAAGGCCGGGCGAGCAATCGTGGCTGGAAGTTTTTCGGTCAGGGTCTGCGACACATCGGTCGGGGGAGAAAGTTGCAGTTGCCCGCGCAGCCAGTCCGGGTGTGCGGCCAATAATCCATCAAACGGTTGCAGGACACCGCCCGCTGCCGCTTCCAGCGCCTGAACCAACGCCTTGCGTGCTTCCGGTTCACGTCCGGCCGCCAGCAACAAGGTTATTTTCTGCGTCAGCGCCATCACGCTGAGCATTTGCCGTCCCGACGTCTGCCCCTGCTCAAGCAGCGCATTCAAACGCCCTTCGGCCAGCATCGGTTGCCCCTGAATCACCTCGAGCAACGCTTGCTGCAACTCGATATGCAGCGGCAGTTGAGGATGAAATTCCGGCGGTGCGGCTGCGTGTTCACCGTTGTAAGTCTGGCCCAGCCGTGACAGCCAGGCTTCCGCCAGATCGGTGCGCCCCTGAGCCAGCCAGAGTTCGCATTTGACCAGCGTGATCATGGCCAGGTAGTAAATCGGCGGCACGTCCCAGATGTGCATCAGGCGTTCGGCTTCGGCGAGTTCGGCGAAAGCTTTGGCGAATTCGCCGCTGCTGCCTTCGAGCCGGGCAATCACACAGTGGCCGATCAACACGCTGATATCGCGACAGGACCGGGCTTCACTCAACCCCGCTTGCAAACGCGCCCGCGCAGCTTGCGGTTGCGAGCGCACGGCCAACAGAAAACCTTCGTACAAGGTCAAGCGGGCGCGCACCGCATAAAGCCGTTGCGGCGACAATCCTTGCAGACGTTGCAGGCCCTGACGCACTTCCTGCAACGAACGCAGGATTTCCCCACGCGCTTGAAGCACGCGCGCACGGTCGTAATGGGCCAGCGCTTCGAACAACGGGTTGCCGACCCGCTGCGCCAACTCCAGCGACTCGCGATTGAGGCTGCGGGCACGCCACAAATCGCCGTCGGCGATCGCCAGGTTGGACAGGGTCGAAAGGCACATCAGCCGTTGCCCGTAGCGCTTGGCCGGCAGGCTCTCCAGCGCTTCGCTGCAATAGAGCAGCGTCAGCTCACGATTGCCGCGCCCTCGGGCGATGATGCCGCTCAGGGCCAGCCATTGCGCCAGCATGGACTTCTGCGCGGTGGCCGAAGGGGCTGGCAGGAAACGACTCAAGTGGGCCGCCAGCTCCTCGGCAGCGTCCAGCTGACAGGCCAGCCCCAGCGCCCAGCTGTAGAGCACGATCAGCCGCGGCGTGCTGATCAGCAGGCTGTCGGGCAAGTCCATTTTCCAGCGCAGCAACATGCCGACGTTCTGCTCGGCGAGCAATTGTTCTTCAGAGAGGTTTTGCACAAGGTTGGCCGCAACGTCCAGGTGCCCGGCGCGCAACGCCTGCTCCACGGCCTCATCGAGCAGCCCCTGCGCATTGAACCAGCGACAGGCGCGCAGATGCAGGCTGGCGGTCGGCACGATCGTCTGCGCAATGGGACGGGTGCGCAGCAGGTCGGAAAACAGGTGATGATAGCGATACCAATGACCGTGCTCGTCCAGCGGCACCAGGAACACCTGGTGTGCCTGAAGGAAACGCAGGATGTCGGCACTGTCATGGGCTTCGCGGATGGCGTCGCAGAGCTCGCTGCAAAAACGCTCTTGAGGCGCGGTGTCGTACAGAAATGACTGCACTTCGGCCGGCAGGCAATCGATGACTTCTTCGAGCAGATAATCGCGAATCAGCCCTTCCCCACCGTGCAAAGACTGAGGCAATGCAGCGTCGGCACCCGCTTCGGAGGCCGCCAGCAGCCAGAAACGCAGGCCGGCGACCCAGCCTTCACTGCGCTGAATCAGGTTTTCCAGAGCCTCGCCACGCAATGAAGTGCTGTGTCGGTCGAGCAATGTCAGGGCTTCGTCGTGAGTCAGTCGAAGGTCCTGCTCATGCAACTCGAGCAGTTGGCGCGACAGGCGCAAACGCGCCAGGTGCCAGTCCGGACGTTGACGACTGGTCACCATGACCAGCAAGCCTTCGGGCAAATGATTGAGAAAAAATTGCAGGCAACGATCGAGCACCGGGCCCTGGGCCAGATGGTAGTCATCCAGCACCAGCAACAAAGGCGTCATTGGCGAAAGGTGAATGGCCAGCTCATCAAGCAAACCGTCCAGCCATTCTTCAAAGGCGAACGGCTGATGGCGTTGGCGCATTTTTAGCAGGCCCAGCGCCTGGCTGCCCAGTGTCGGAAAGTAATCCTGAAGACCTTCGAGCAAGCGTTCAAGAAAACGGCCAGGGTCGCTGTCACGAGGACTCAACCCCAGCCACAGGCTTTGCCAATGGGCCGGCAGCCCCTGACAGAACTCCACCGCCAATGAGCTCTTGCCGAACCCGGCGGGTGCACTGACCAGCAACAGCCTGCCACCGAGGCCGGCACTCAGGCGCTCGCACAGACGAGGCCGCAATACATGGCCGTCGGGTAACGGGGGCCGGAAAAAGCGCCCGTCCAGTGCCGCGACGGCAGCGCTTGCAGGGCCCGGGATTGGTGACAGATCAGTCATGGCCGGCTCTTGTTTGAGATACGGATGGCGGCGTTGCAGATGTCCGCAGACTAGCGGTAAACGAAGAGGGAATGAAGGTTATTGCTACAAATGGCTACAAAAAGAATACAAGTAAAAGTGTCCGGCCGGCGATGGTGTTTTCCTGGCAGACCAAGGTGCCGCCATCGCGAGCAGGCTCGCTACCCCAGGTAACGCGCTTGTCCATAAGAGTGCGATCAACTGTGGGAGCGAGCTTGCTCGCGATGGGGCCGTCAAAGGCACCGAAGATTCATGGAAAAAATCCAGGCAAAAAAAAACGCCCCGAACCAGTCGGGGCGTTTTTCGAGGATGCGGCCTCTATTCAGTGCAGATTAGCGAACACCGTCCTGACGCAACGCAGCAGGTGTGAAATCGCTGGTGGTTGCGGTAAAACCGAAGTCATACGCCGACTTCTCTTCGTTCTTCATGCCCAGTGCCAGGTAACGGCCCGATTGCAGGTCGTACAAGGTTTCCAGGGTGTACCACGGCACTTGAACGTTGTAGTAGTTCTGGGAGTGGGCTTCCGCCACGCGCCACAGCTGATTACGACCGTCGTAGTGATCGATCACCGCTGCCTGCCAGGTGTCTTCGTCGATGTAGAAGTCACGCTTGGCATAGATGTGACGCTGACCTTCCTTCAAGGTTGCCACCACATGCCAGACCCGGCGCAGCTCGTAGCGAGCCAGATCCTGGTTGATGTGCCCAGCCTTGATGATGTCGTCGTACTTGAGTTGCGGCGAATCGAGCTTGTAGCTGTCGGAGGCGATGTACATCTCTTTCTTGCCTTCGAGCTTCCAGTCGTAACGATCCGGCGCGCCGTTGTACATGTCCAGGTTGTCGGAGGTCCGCAAGCCATCCGCTGCGGTACCCGGCCCGTCGTAGGACACTTGTGGCGCGCGACGCACGCGACGCTGACCGGCGTTGTAGACCCACGCCGAACGCGGCTCTTTCACTTGGTCGAGGGTTTCGTGTACCAGCAGCACACCACCGGCCAGACGTGCCGGCGCGGTCACTTTCTGCTTGAAGTAGAACAGGATGTTGCCCGGGTTTTTCGGGTCGTAGTCTTTCATCTTGTCGCGGAACACGAACTGGTCCTGGAAGTACACCAGGCTGTACGAGCCGTTCGGCTGCGGCGTGGCCTGGGTCACCAGACGGGTCACGCTGCCACCGCGATAGCGGGTGATGTGGTTCCAGATGACTTCAACGCCGCTCTTTGGAATCGGGAACGGTACGGCGGTTTCGAAGTTTTCCAGACCGTTGCCGCCAGACACCAGGTTAGTGGCGGTGGCGTTTTTCTTGATCGCGGCGAACACGTCATCCGGCACGGTCGCGCCGCGATGGGACGGGTAAACCGGCATCTTGAAGGTTTCCGGGTAGCGCTTGAACATCGCGTACTGACCCGGAGCGAGTTTGTCTTTGTACTGATCGACGTTTTTCGCGGTGATGGTAAACAGCGGTTTTTCACTGGCATACGGGTCAGACAGGAAGCCTTTGCCGTCGACGGTGCCGGCGTTTTTCGCCATCGGCTTCCAGGCTGGAATCGAACCGTCGGCGTTGCCCGCCATCTCGGCCCCCATCGGGGTCAGACTTTTGCCCAGCTTGTCCGCTTCGGCAGCGGGGACCGCCGCCATGACGCTGGTTGCCAGCAGCGAAAGCCCCAGAACACCGGCGTGGAACAGACTCTTTGTTATTTTCATATGTGTGTTCGTCCTGAAAAAACAGTGCTTAGAAGTTCACGCCGACGCTGAGCGCAACGAAATCGCGATCATCGACAGTGGTGTACTTGCCATCAAAGAAGTTGGTGTACGCCAGACTCGCGGTGTAGGTGTTCTGGTACTCGGCATCGACGCCTAGGCTCACCGCTTTACGACCTTCCTCGAAGTTGCCGCCAGGGCCTGGCGAGTAACCGCTGACGTCGTGGGACCAAGCCACGTTCGGCTTGAGGTTCACACCGGCGAAAACGTCGTTGTATTCCCAGATCGCACGACCGCGATAGCCCCACGAAGTCGGCGTGGTGAAGCCTTCGTTGGTGCAGTTGCGGCTGCGGTTGTTTGTGGCAGCGCCCGGGCCGGCACCGTTGATGGTGCTGGTATTGAGTGCAATACAGGTGTCCAGAGCGCCCGAGGCCGGCAGTTCACCCGGTCCGTAGACCGGATCGCGGCCATAACGAACGTCAGAGGTGCTTTCCAGCCCGCCGACATGGGTCACGCCCACTTCGCCGACCAGGGTAAGACGGCTGGCGCCCATGACTTGATCGAAGAAGTGCGTCAGGGTGGTCTGGAACTGCGTGACCTCTTTGCGACGATAACCGTGCAGGTCGGTGCCTGGCGCAGCAGAGAGCAACGAAGCGTTGGTCAAAGGATTGTTCGCATTGCCGTTGCCCAGAGGACGAATGCCGGCGAACAGAATGTCCGTGGAGTTCAACTGCACCGGTGCATTCGGACGGTAGCTGACCTCACCGCTCCACGCCGTACCGGTAGGCAGGGTGGTGGAGAAGCTCAGACCGTACAGACGAATGTCTTCAGGGTATTCGACGAAGTACTGCGAGTTACCCGCGACCACCAACGGACCCAGCGCCTGGAACGGACCTGGCAATGCCGCCACGCCGTTGTAGACCGACTGCGGCGCACCCGTGGCGCTGAAGATCGGCGCACGGCTGTGGTAGTTCATGAAGTAGGCACCGAACTCGGTGTCCAGCGGATCGAACATGTACTTGAAGGAAGCGCCCCACTGACCGCTGTCGCGTGCATCACGATCGCCGCCACGCCGGACCAGAACACCTTCCTCGTTGACATCGACACCGTTGGCAGCCAACGGGCCCAGCGCAATGCCTGGAATCGTCGAGCGCTTGTTCAGTACGCGCAGGTTGTTATTGCAACCATCGGCAATGATGTCGGGCTGCGAGAAGAATGTGCCGCAGTTGTCGACGACGGTCTGGTCCCATTCCAGCTGGTAGAACGCTTCGGCCGACAGGTTTTCGGTCAGGCTCTGGGACACGTAGAACATGTTGACCGGGATCAGGCCTTCCTTGATCTCGGCACCCGGACGACGGAACGCGGACACGTCGATCGGGTTGATCGAGTTGATGCCGCCGCCGATGAAGGTACTTTCACCCCAACTCACCACCTGCTTGCCCAGACGCACGGAACCCGGCTGATCGGCAATGGAATAGTTGTGGTAGACGAAGGCGTCGAGGATCTGCCCGCCGGAGGATTTGGCGCCTTCCTTGCGGCCGTCGTTGCTGACGTTCTTGAATTCCAGGTCTTCGTTTTGCAGCGCGAAGTCGTACCAGTATTTGCCCCGGACAAACACGCCGGTATCGCCATATTTCAATTCAAGGTCATGGATGCCCTTGAAGATCTTCGAGAAGGCTTGCCCGCTCTTGAAGTTCAGGTGGCCGTCATCGGAGGTCTGGGACAGGCCATGCCCGCCGTTGTTCACACCGATCAGGTTCTTGTTCGGCTGTTGGGTCGACACACTCATCCCCAGGGAGAGCGACGAGTCGAACTGACCTTCGATTTCACCAACGTTGAAACTGACGCCGAATGCAGGCCCGGCGAGCGAAGAGGCGAGACTGACCGCCAGGGGCAATTTCGCCCGGCGCCAGAACTTGTTTACTGATGTCATCGACGCTACTCCATGTGCATTATTGTTATGGCAGTGAGCACTTCTAAAAACGTTGTGGGTGACGGGGAGCCAAGGCGTCCCGAAGTCACTCCAAAATTGCATCGCCCCGTTTTGTGCGTTTGCTCCGTTCTTAAAAATCCTTGAGCGGACTATAGCCAGCAGGTAGTAGAGCTTGATCCCTCTAAAGTGTGATTTGCAGCTGCCAGCCACTCTGGAACAGTCCTTTCGCCAGTCCGACACCTGTCGGCACGGCAAGGATGGCTGAAAATCCGAATTAAACAAGCCAAGCGCTTGCTTGGTGGGGTTGGCGTGCCCTTTCGGGCACGCCAGAAGACGCTTAAAGCGTCGAGAGGAAGGCGCTGTTGTTAGCCTGCCATTCAGTGATGTCGAGGCGGATACGCTTCTTGTCGAGCTTGCCGACACTGGTCTTGGGAATTTCAGTAACAAGGGCGATCTGGCTCGGGATCGCCCACTTGCTCAGGTGCCCCAATTCGACGAAGGGCTTGAGGTGCTCCTTGAGTTCCCTGGCCCCGATCTCATGCCCTTCGCGGATCACCAGCAACGCAAACGGGCGTTCGCCCCACTGTGGATCAGCGATGCCTACCACTGCTACTTCGCGTACCGCCGCATGGCGACTGATCAGGTCTTCAAGGTCCAGGGAGGAAATCCACTCGCCGCCGGTCTTGATCACGTCCTTGATCCGGTCGCGAATGTCGATCACGCCCATGCTGTCCAGCGTCGCCACGTCGCCAGTGTGCAGCCAGCCCCCGGCCCAGAGCTCGGCGCCCTTCTGCGGTTCGTTGAAATAGCCTTCGGTGAGCCACGGTGCACGCAGCACCAGTTCGCCCTGGGTCTCACCATCGGCGGGCAGGAAGTTGCCATCGGTATCGACAATGGCCGCCTCCACCAACGGCCCCGGCACACCCGCCTTGATGCGATACGTGGTGCGTTCGTCTTCGGTGCCGGCCATCAGTTCGTCATTGAGGTGAGCACACGATACCAACGGACCGGTTTCCGACATGCCATACGCGGCGGTCAGCTGAATGCCCTTGGCCTTGGCTGCTTCGTACAACGTGCGGTTCAGCGCACTGCCACCGATGACGATTTTCCAGCCGCCGAAATCGGTGCCTTGCGCCGCTTTGGAATTGAGGACCATCTGCAGGATGGTCGGCACGCAGTGGGAGAAGGTGACCTTTTCCTTGCGCCACAGCTCCACCAGGTATTCGGGGTCGTAACGGCCGGGATAAACCTGCTTGAGCCCGAGCATGGTCGCCACATACGGCAAGCCCCAGGCGTGCACATGGAACATCGGGGTGATCGGCATGTAGACGTCGTTGGTGCCCAACAAGCGCACGCTGTCGATGGCGCCCATGATGGTCGACACGCCCATGGTGTGCAGCACCAGTTGCCGATGGGTGAAATACACGCCTTTGGGATTGCCGGTGGTGCCGGTGGTGTAGAAGGTGGTCGCGACCGAGTTCTCGTCGAAGTCCTGGAAGTCGTATTGCGTACTGGCAGCCGCCAGCAATTGCTCGTACTCACCGACCAGGTTGGGCAGGTCGGCGGTTTTTTCCGGCAGGTCGGTCAGCAGCAGGGTTTTCTCCACCGTGGTCAGGTGCCCGGCAATCGCCTGGTACAGCCCGACGAACTCGCTGTTGACCAGCACGAAGCGGTCCTGGGCGTGGTTCATGGTGTAGAGGATCTGTTCCGGCGACAGGCGCACGTTGATGGTGTGAATCACCGCGCCGATCATCGGGATGGCAAACATGCATTCCAGATAACGATGGCTGTCCCAGTCCATCACCGCCACCGTATCGCCGGCCTTGACCCCGGCTTCCGTCAGCACGTTGGCCAGCCGTGCGACCCGTTCGATCAGGGTCGGATAACTGTAACGCAACTGGTCGCGGTAAATGATCTCGCGGGTTTTCTCGTAACGAGCGCCGGACATCAGCAGCCGCTTGATCAACAGCGGGTACTGGTAAGCGCCTTCGGCTGGGGGGATAACGCGAGTCTGCAACATAAGAATCCCTTTTCCTGACTGCACGGTGTTGGCTGTAGAGGTTAGTACTCTAGAACCCTTATACGCCGGCCAAATCAGCCAAAGGAATGATTTGCAGAGTCGTACAAATGCTAGCTTTGCGCCAGCATTTAACGACTCCCCCGCACCTGTAGACGGGAGATCAATGCATCTCGGTGAAGGCGAGTTTCACGCCGATGGCGATCAATACCACGCCCATGGTCCGGTCGAACCAGTGGCCCATGCGGGCGAAACCGGCGCGAACCCGTTGCTGGCTGAACAACCGCGCCACCAGGCAGAACCAGAGCGCTGTCGCCGCCGCGAGGTAAATCCCGTAGCCGGCCTGTACCGTCAATGGCGTATGCGGGTTGATCACCACGGTGAACAGCGACAAAAAGAACAGCGTGGCTTTCGGGTTCAGGCCGTTGGTTACAAATCCCGAAGTGAAGGCGCCGCGCGCCGTGCGTTCGCCGGCTTCCTTGTGCAGGTCGTCAGCGGCGGGTTTGGCCGGTTGCGCCCGCAAGGCCTTGTAGCCGATGTACAGCAGATAAGCGGCGGCGGCCCACTTCAGGGCGTTGAACAGCACGATCGACTGCGACACGATCAGGCCGATCCCCAGCAGCGAATACCCCACGTGCAGGAAAATCGCCGTGCCGACGCCCAGCGCCGTCCAGGTGCCCGCGCGGCGACCGTGGGTCACGCTTTCCCGCACCACGACAGCGAAGTCCGGGCCGGGACTGGCCACGGCAAGCAAGTGAATCAGGGCAACGGTCAAGAACTCTGTCCAGTACATAGGGGCTCCTTTTAGGGCAGATCGGTCGAAATGAAACTCACAAGGCTTACGGCATCCCCTGTGGGAGCGAGCTTGCTCGCGATAGCGGTCTATCAGCTGACACAAATATCGCCTGACACTGCGTCATCGCGAGCAAGCTCGCTCCCACAAGGGGCCAGTGTGCAGTCTGGTACTGCGTAACCATTTGTTTCATCTGATAGGCTCGGCAGATTACGCCTTCAGTTCAACGCACAAAAGGTACAGTTGATGACGAACTCTCGCCGCGCCGTTTTCCTTGACCATCCGTCTTTGGACCTGGGCGATCTCGATCTCAGCCCGTTGCGCGACTGCTTTGACGATTTGCAGCTGTTCGCCCAAACCGCGCCGGAGCAGGTCATCGAACGCCTCAAGGGCGCCACCGTGGCCATCAGCAACAAGATCCTGATCGATGCCGCTGCCATTGCCGCCAGTCCCGAGCTGAAGCTGATCCTGATCACCGCCACCGGCACCAACAACGTCGATCTCGTGGCCGCTCGCGCTCACGGCATTACGGTCTGCAACTGCCAGGGGTACGGCACGCCATCGGTGGCGCAGCACACGATCATGTTGCTGCTCAACCTGGCGACACGCCTGGCCGACTATCAAAAAGCAGTAGCTGAAGGTCGCTGGCAGCAAGCGAAACAGTTCTGCCTGCTGGATTACCCGATTGTCGAACTGGAAGGTAAAACCCTCGGCCTGCTCGGCCACGGCGAACTGGGCGGAGCGGTGGCGCGGCTGGCTGAAGCGTTCGGCATGCGCGTCTTGCTGGGGCAGATCCCCGGCCGCCCTGCCCGACCGGATCGTTTGCCACTGGACGAACTGCTGCCACAAATCGATGCCCTAACCCTGCACTGCCCGCTCAACGAACACACCCGCCACTTCATCGGAGCCCGGGAGCTGGCGTCGATGAAGCCCGGTGCCTTCGTGGTCAACACCGCTCGTGGCGGCTTGATCGATGAGCAGGCGCTGGCCGATGCCTTGCGCAACGGTCATCTGGGCGGCGCGGCCACTGACGTGCTGAGCGTCGAGCCACCGACCCAGGGCAATCCCTTGCTGGCCCATGACATCCCACGGCTGATCGTCACGCCGCACAATGCCTGGGGCAGTCGCGAGGCGCGGCAGCGGATCGTCGGTCAGTTGACCGAAAACGCCCAGGGATTTTTCAGCGGTAAAGCGCTGCGGGTCGTCAGTTGATAGACTGCGGCACTTTTTTTCACAGGAGCAGTTATGGATCCGCGCAGTGAAGTACTGCTTCGTCAGGCTGAGTTATTCCAGGGTTCGGTGTTGTTGGCCGGTTTGCCCGCCGACGATCTGCTGGGGCGATTGCCCCAGGCTCACGGTTGGTGTTGGCATGCCGGCGATCAATCGGCGCTGGACGCCCGTTTTGCCGAGCGCAGCCATTTCGGTGTGAATGCACCCGAGCGTGAGTTCGAAACGGCGGTGGTGTTTCTGCCCAAGTCCAAGGACCTGACTGACTACATCCTCAACGCCCTCGCCTCGCGCCTGGCCGGTCGCGAACTGTACCTGGTGGGCGAAAAACGCAGCGGCATCGAAGGTGCGGCCAAACAACTGAACCCGTTCGGCAAACCGCGCAAACTCGACAGCGCGCGGCATTGCCAGCTGTGGCTGGTGACGGTGGCCAACGCGCCAGAAGCCAAGTCGCTGGAAAGCCTGGCTCAGACCTATGAGTTGCCGCTGGCTGAAGGCCCGCTGAAAGTCATCAGCCTGCCGGGCGTGTTCAGTCATGGTCGCCTCGATCGTGGCAGCGCCTTGCTGCTGGAGCACCTGGACAAGTTGCCAAGCGGCCACTTGCTGGACTTCGGTTGCGGCGCGGGTGTGTTGGGCGCTGCGGTGAAGCGTCGTTATCCGCACAATCAGGTCACGTTGCTCGACGTGGATGCGTTTGCCGCCGCCAGCAGTCGTCTGACACTGGCCGCCAATGGTCTGGAAGCCGAGGTGATTACCGGCGACGGTATCGACGCGGCGCCGATGGGTTTGAGCGCAATTCTGAGCAACCCGCCGTTCCATGTCGGTGTCCACACCGATTACTTTGCCACCGAGAACTTGCTGCGAAAAGCGGCTAAACATCTGAAAAATGGTGGCGAACTGCGCTTGGTGGCAAACAGCTTCCTGAAGTACCAGCCACTGATCGAGGAACACCTGGGCATCTGTGCAATCAAGGCTGAGGGTCAGGGTTTCAGAATCTATCGGGCCAAACGCGGCTAAGAAATTAGTGCTTGCCGAATGGGTTCTGCCTAGGCAGAATCCGCCCCGTCCTAGGGGAGTAGTCTCCCACGAGCGCCATGCTCGTCCGGCATACGTCAACATACTTGGTCAACAGACCATGGCGTATGCGACCCAAGGGTCCGCACCATGCGGATCGCAGGGTTTGACAAGACCTATGACACGAACACCTTACCCGGGGCGGGAAGGCTGTACGTGTCATAGCCGTGTCGACCCGCCCCTTAGGAAAAACCTGATGTTGGATTCTCTGCTCGTTCCCACCGCAATCGTTGCCTTGGCCGAAATCGGCGACAAGACGCAACTGCTCGCGCTCATTCTTGCTGCCCGCTTTCGCAAGCCCTGGCCCATCATCGCCGGCATCGTTGCCGCGACCCTGGCCAACCATGCGGCAGCCGGTGCGGTAGGCGCCTGGTTCGGCAGCTTCTTCTCGGATGCGGTGTTGCACTGGATCCTGGCCGCGAGCTTCACGGCGACAGCGCTGTGGACCCTGGTGCCGGACAAGATGGATGACGACGAAGGCAGCACGGCCCGCAAGTTCGGACCGTTCCTGACGACATTGATCGCGTTTTTCCTGGCCGAAATGGGCGACAAGACGCAAGTCGCCACCGTGATGCTCGCCGCGCAATACCCGGAACTGTGGCTGGTGATCATCGGTACCACGGCGGGGATGTTGATTGCCAACGTGCCGGTGGTGCTGGCGGGTAACTTTGCTGCGGACAAACTGCCGTTGACCCTGATCCGACGCCTGGCGGCATCGGCATTCTTCATCCTGGCGATTGTGGCGGTGTACAAGGCGATGCAGAGCAGCGGGTGGGTTTAACCCGGTAGACCGCGTCATCGTTCATCGCGAGCAAGCTCGCTCCCACATTGGTTTTGTGATCGACACTAACCCTGTGGGAGCGAGCTTGCTCGCGATGAGGCCCTCACTGACGAGGTAAAAACCTCAGGATTTACGCGCTTTCTCGTACAACGGCATCACCTTTGGAATCGCCGCCTGCAACGAAGCAATCCGGCTGGACGAAGCCGGGTGAGTGCTCAAGAACTCGGGAGGCGCGCCTTCCGAGACTTTGCTCATCTTGTTCCACAGCGTGATCGCGGCGTTCGGGTTGTAACCGGCACGGGCGGCCAGTTCGAGTCCGATCAGGTCCGCTTCGTTTTCATTGGCGCGACTGTTGGGCAAGGTCATGCCGTATTCCGCCACGGTGTCCGCCAGGGCCAGGCTGTCCTGGCCCAGACCGAGCAACGCACCGGCGCCCTGCTTGGCCATCTCGACCCCGTATGCCTTGGACATCGCTTCACGGCCGTGCTCGCGCAGGGCGTGGGCGATTTCATGGCCCAGGATCGCGGCGATTTCATCATCGGTGAGCTTCAGGGTGTCCATCAGCCCGGTGTAGAAAATGATCTTGCCGCCAGGCCCGCAGTTGGCGTTGAGCTCATCGCTCTTGATCAGGTTGACTTCCCATTTCCACTGGGCCGAATCCGGGCGAAAAACCGGAGCCTGGGCAATCAACCGGTCCGCGATGGTCTGGATGCGTTTGGCGTCGTTACTGGTCTTGTCCAGCACGCCTTTGGTGTTCGCCTCGCCGACAGTCTTCTGATAAGACTGGGCATACATCTGGTTGACCTCGTCGGTGGACAGCATGCTGAACATATATTGCTTGCGTTCAACACCGACCGCGCCACCGCTGGTGGTATTGACCGACTGACAACCGGCGAGCAGCAGACTCGCGCTCAGCGCACACAAAACCAATCTCTTGTTCATCAAAAAACTCCCGGAAAACATGCCGCGTATCCTAGGCGTGGAATTGTATCGACGCCAGATACAACAGAGCTGTAGACGCGCATTTCAGACAAAGCTCTCATGGCCGTAGGAAAAAATTCACATTACGACACCGGCCGCGGCCGATAACGCCGCGCATTGATTCATTTACGACATCAGCCTCTCCAAAACAACCATTTTGCCGCCGCCCCGCTCATGCCCACGAAGCCCCCTGCCGATACACCCTCGCAGACGTCCTCTTGCGTGCGGAGCACCCATGAAATTCAAGTCGATCCAGTTTTCCGTGGCAGCCCTCGCCGGCGCTATCGTTCTTAGCGTCGTGGCCGCGCTGGTGCTCTACGCCCTGTTTTCCGGCGCCCGGACGCAAGACATGGTGCAGGAGCGGACCCAGGCGCAATTCGAACAAGTCATCGAGCAGCGCCTGACGTCCCTGGCACAAACCCAGGTCAGCCAGATTCAGCGCGAACTCGAAGCGCCTCTGCTGATTGCCGGAGGCCTGGTACGGGTCAATACGTTGATCGGCACACCCGGCGCCGATGGCCAGCCGCAATTGAGCCTGAGCCGTGAGCAGCTGATCAGCCTGATCAAGGAAAACGTCGCCAAAAACCCGAAAATCCTCGGCACCTACGTCGGCTGGGAAAAAAACGCGCTCGACCACAACGACGCGGCCTACGTCGACACCAAGGTGGTGGGTATCGACGCCAGCAACGGACGCTTCCTGCCATGGTGGTTCCGCAACGAAGACGGCAGCCTGGGCCTGGACAAACTGGTGGACGTCGACGACCAGA
Organism: Pseudomonas sp. JAI111; assembly: GCF_024809425.1. Taxonomy (NCBI): domain Bacteria; kingdom Pseudomonadati; phylum Pseudomonadota; class Gammaproteobacteria; order Pseudomonadales; family Pseudomonadaceae; genus Pseudomonas; species Pseudomonas sp. JAI111. The sequence continues at coordinate 194,318 of NZ_JANUCB010000010.1, forward strand.
AAACCCTGTCCACCGGCGTTCGCGCCAGCGAGTACTACCTGTGCTCCAAAGAAACCAAAAAGCCCTGCGTAATCGATCCGGCGCCCTACAAGGTCGGCGACAAGATCGTCATGCTCGCCTCCTTCATTGAACCGATCATGCTCAATGGCGCGTTCCAGGGCATTGTCGGCGCCGACCTGTCGGTGAACTTCATTCAGGAAATGCTGCTGGGCGCCAACCAGAAACTCTACGGCGGCTCAGGGGTGATGGCGCTGATTGGCGGTAATGGACGGATCGTTGCCTACACCAAGGACCCGAGCAAATTCGGCGAAAAAGTCAGCGACATCCTCGACAGCCAACAGATCGCCAACATGGCCAACCTCAAGCGCGGCGAAGTGACCTACACCGTCGACAAAGCCCAGGGCCGAATAGAGTTGTACTTGCCGTTTGGCATCGGCCAGACCGACGCGCGCTGGACCCTGATGTTGCAACTGCCGCTGAATGCAGTGATGGCGGACCTGCAAAAACTTCAGGGTGACCTGGACACCCAGCGCAAGTCCGACACCTTTGGCATGGCCATGGTAGGCCTGCTGATCGCCGGTATCGGCTTGCTGGTGATCTGGCTGGTGGGCCACGGCATTGCCCGTCCGCTCAAGCAAATGGTGGCGATGCTCGACGATATCGCCAAGGGCGAAGGCGACCTGACGCGCCGCCTGACCAGTGATCGCGCCGATGAATTGGGCTCGATCGCCAAAGGCTTCAACACCTTCCTGGCCAAGTTGCAGGCGATGATCACGCAAGTGGTGACCTCGGTGCAGAGCGTCAGCGATTCGTCGGAACACACCGCCGATATTGCCATCCGCACCAACATTGGCGTGCAGAAGCAAATGGCCGAGATCGATCAGGTGGCGACGGCGGTGCATGAAATGACCGCTACCGCGCAGGACGTGGCACGCAACGCGACCCAGGCCGCGCAAGCCGCCAGTCATGCCGACAAGGCAGCGGCGCAAGGCATGCAAATCGTTCGGGACACGTCGAACTCCATTGGCGTGCTGGCGGTAGAAATCGGCAAGGCCGTGGGCGTGGTACAAACCCTGGCCAAGGACAGCGAGAACATCAACGCGATCCTGACCGCCATTCGCGGGATTGCCGAGCAGACCAACCTGCTGGCCTTGAACGCAGCCATCGAAGCAGCACGGGCCGGTGAACAGGGTCGAGGTTTTGCGGTAGTGGCTGACGAAGTGCGCAATCTGGCACAGAAAACCCAGAAGGCCACTGAAGAAATCCAGACCATGATCCAGCAACTGCAACAAGGCACGCGCGATGTGGTGCGGGTCATGGAGGACAGTCAGAACCGCACCGACGAAAGCGTGCAGCATGCGGCGAAAGCGGCCGAGGCACTGGAGACGATTACTCAGGCGGTGTCGGTGATCAATGACATGAACACGCAGATTGCGAGTGCGGCCGAGGAACAGAGCGCAGTGGCGGATGACATCAACCGCAACGTGATCAATATCGGGCAAGTGGCCAATGAAGTGGCGGGTGGCGCAGATGAGTCGAGCGCGGCAAGTGCCGATCTGACCAAGCTGGCCGAACAGCAGCGGCGGTTGATCAATCAGTTCAAGGTTTGAGGCTTATCGATCGTTCCCACGCTCTGCGTGGGAATGCAGCCATGGACGCTCCGCGTCCACTGTGACGCAGAGCGTCACGGGATTCATTCCCACGCAGAGCGTGGGAACGATCATATCGAGGTTAGCCCGGGGTCAGACACTCCGGCCCATTGAGCTTCGGATCATTCACCAGGTTTGCCAGCACCCGCTCGCGCAACGCCGCAGGTTCGCTGGCGAGCAATGCCTGCAACGCATGCAATGGCGTCTCAGGATCGAGCCATGCCTCCTGCCCCGCCGCGTCCAGAATCAACGGCCGACGCTGACTGGCCGCCGGTTGCGTGATCACCGCCGTGCTCAGCCACACCTGCTCCTGCACCGGATACGCTTCCCAGATCGCCGCGAAGAACAGCGCCGAGCCCTCCCCCGGCGTCAGCCAATAGGGGCGCTTACGGGTGGTGCCACGCCATTCGTAAAAACCGTTGGCCGGCAACAGGCAACGACGCTCACGCAAGGCCTGGCGAAACATCGGTTGTTCGGCAACGGTTTCAGCCCGCGCATGGGCCGGGGTACGGGACAAATCGGTCAGCCACGGTGGTGTCAAACCCCAACGGGCGCGGGCCAACTCACGTTCACCGTCGGCGCCGGCTCGCAGCATCAGCACCGAATCGTTGGGAGAAATATTCCACTGGGCCTGCTGATCGGCGGGAAAGCCAGGCAGGGCCGCTAAGGCGGGGTTCCAGCGAAACAGGGCATAACGTCCACACATGGGGCAACACGACTCTTGATAAAACGAACGTCAGCCTAACAGACCAGCGTGCCGGGAAAACTCTCCGGCTCATCGCCGGGCAGGGGCAGCGCAGCATTGTACGCGGTGATCAGCTCCCGGGCGTATTCGGCCTGGTCGTTATCCACCGACAATCCCAGCAAGCCGAAAACCGGCAACTCGCCGGTACCGCCGAGCAAATCGCGGCCCACCAGATGCGCCTCGATACCCTCGCTGGCCAGCATGCCCAGCAGCAACTCACCTTCCATCAGGTTTTCCGGCTCGTAGATTCGCTGCATAGACGCCCCTCACTCATTTTCGCTGAAAACCTCGAGATGCCATTCATCATCGTGAACCTGCAACACGAACGTGATCGGCCGGCAACACACCTGACAATCCTCGATGTAGGTCTGATCGCCTGCAGAAATATCCACAGTCGTTTCCACCTCTTCACCACAATACGGACATTCGTACAGCGCAGTTTCCAGCATCGCGGTCTCCCAGGTGACTTGTGCGTATAATCGCCGGTCTATTTGCAGGGCTATTTTTGTCTGGCTACCTTTTCAGACCGTGCCCCGTTGGTTTTCGATCAAAACCTTTACTTACCCTAGCCGTTTCTAACAAGAGAGCATGATGGGCGAATTCGATGCCATCCGACCTTACAATGACAGCGAAGTCCCTGCGGTGCTGGATCGACTGCTCGGCGACAAGGCATTTCTAGATATCCTCATCCACTTCCGCTTCCCGCGTTTTGCCGGTGTTTTCGGCTGGGCGCTCAAACCTCTTATAGCTCATCGGCTGCGCCGTGAGTTCGCCGGCGTCACCTCGGTGGCCACGTTGCAGGACAAGGTCGAGATGTACGTCGACCACACCATCGAGCGCGCCACAGATGGCGTGACGTACACCGGCGTCGAGCAGTTCAAGTCCGGCAGCGCCTACCTGTTCATCGCCAATCACCGCGACATCGTAATGGACCCGGCTTTCGTCAATTACGCCGTGTACCACGCCGGCCTGCCGACCCCGCGCATCGCGATTGGCGACAACCTGCTGCAAAAGCCTTTCGTCAGCGACCTGATGCGCTTGAACAAGAGCTTCATCGTGCACCGTTCGATCACCGGTCGTCGCGAGAAAATGGCGGCGTATCAACTGTTGTCGGCTTACATCAACCACTCGATCCGCAACGACTGCGCCTCGATCTGGATCGCCCAGGCCGAAGGCCGGGCCAAGGATGGCGACGACCGTACCGAGTCGGCGATCCTCAAGATGTTCCACATGAATCGCAAGGACGAGCCGTTCGGCGAGGTCATCCGCTCGCTGAACCTCACGCCGGTATCGATCAGCTACGAATACGACCCGTGCGACCAGGCCAAGGCCCGCGAGCTCTACATCCGCGCGACCACCGGCAGCTACACCAAGGCACCGGGTGAGGATGACGTGAGCATTGCCAAGGGCATCACCGGCTACAAGGGCCGGGTCCATGTGAATTTCGCGGCGCCGATCACCGAATTGTTTGAAGACACCAAGCAACTGGCGATTGAAATGGACCGACAGATTCTCGGTGGCTACCGGTTATTCCCGGTGCATTACCTCGCCTATGCGCAGTGGGAGGGTGCCGATCCACAACTGCAGGTCCCGCCCGCAGCCAAAGTGTTTGGCGCCGATGAACTGGCCAAGGCTCAGGAAGAATGGCAGCGCCGGCTGGAAGCTTGCCCTGAGGAACATCGCCCGTTCCTGGTGTTGCAATACGCGACACCGGTGAGGAATCAGTACCGCGTGAAAGCTGGATTGCCGCTTTAAAGCAAGATCAAAAGATCGCAGCCTCGTTGCACTCGACAGCTCCTACAAGGTGGACGCCATCCTCTGTAGGAGCTGTCGAGTACAACGAGGCTGCGATCTTTTTGCTTTTTGCGATTCAGAAGCGCGTGCTGATCCACGACACCAGTAACGCCAACCCCAGGCAGGCAAAGCCGAAGCGGTAGAAAAACCGGTTCATGCGCAGGGTCGCGCCATCCAGCATCAGCATTGGATCGTCGATGCGACCGCGCTGACTTTGCGCTTCGAGACTGGCCAACGCGCGCTGTTCGCGGCGCCGCGTGGCGTGCAGCAACCAGCCGCCCGGAAAGGCCAGCAGCAATGCCAACAGGTTGATCAACTTGGCGGGATGGTTGGTAAACAGCGAAATCAAATGCAACGACATCACGTACCTCGGGCAAAACAGATGTGTCAGGCGTCGGACCGACGACCGCGGCGCGGATTCTACCGAAAGCCCGCCGGCCTGCCCCGCCTTTCCGACAAATAACGAACCTTCTGACCAACCGTTACCCTGTGTCATGGCGCCGTCATCTGAATCCTCCAGCCTGTCGCCCCTCGAAACCGTCATGCTGCACGCCGACAGGGGGATGGGTTAAGCCGGCAAAACCTGCAAGCATTAAAAAGCCCGGGACCATCACTGGCACCGGGCTTTTTTGAAACTGGCGAAAGGTTATTCGCCGAGCATCTGACCAACCGTCGGATCCTTGAACAAGCGCGTCAACGCATCGCTCAACACATCACTGACCAGCTTGGTGTTGGTTTCCTGATTCGGCGCCATACCAAAACGCTGATCCAGAGATGCGCCGTAGCGACCGCTGTAACGACGGTTGGCATTCTGGACATCGGAGCGGAACGTTGCGGCGATAGTCGCTTCGGTCACGTACATGCCTTCTTTAGGCGATTGGTATTTCAGCTCAGCCAGCGTCACCGTCAACTGCGGCGCATTCATCGCGTTCGAGGTTGGAGTGAAGCCCAGCAAACGCACGGCTGCTTCGGCCTGGGCCTGCAACTTCGGCAGAATCTGCGCGCCCTGCACGGTGATCGCGCTGGTCTCAGGGTACAAGCCACCACGCGTGCCCAGGGTCGGCGACGGACGACCGTCCACCACCCGCACCACCACCGGCTGACCATGGCCGACTGGCGCCAGCTGAGTCGTCAGCTTAGGCTCAGGGTTCAGTTGTTGCGGGCTGTGGGCGCAGCCGACGAGGGTCAAACTGGTCACAGTGATCAAACCGAACAACAGGCGTTGCAACATGCTCTTCTCTCCAGAATCAGGCACAGACAGGCGCGCAGTATAGCGGTGAGCTATCGTTGCTAACTAGCGTCTCGCAATGATTGCTCAAATCTCTGACAAACCTGAGGCAAAGCGGTTCCTGTCACACATCTGTAACCGCCCCTACACGTTCACGTCATGACCCATTGGCAATCTACTCGACAGGTCACCCACAAGGTAATTCGCCATGCGTTATCTGATCTCGCTGTTCGCACCACGCCCACTGCATCGCTGCTTTGCGCTGCTCGACCACAATGGTCACTGCCTGGCGTTCAAGCAATGCAGCCTTCAGCCCATGGGCGATGGCTGGGTCGAAATCGAGGAAATACGCCTCAACTGGTTGCACCATCCCCTGCCCCCTAGCGCCCACGTCCGGGCGCCTCAGTCTCGTTCTCGGGTGCAGGCGCTGTTGTCCATCTGACCGGACGCCTAATAAAAGTCATTAAACACGTCCATTTCCCTGCGTTTCTTAGATACAATCTCACCCCGATTATAAGGACGTCTCCTGATCGGGCCTCGCAGCATCGTCATTGCCTCGGTATTGACACCCCGCACCGCCCACAGAGAGCCGCCCACACAGATCGAGTGAAGCGGGCGCTTGCTGTTTCTTGAGCAAAAAAACCCACTTCGCGCGAATCTGCAGAGCTGTCATTACGCTCGGTCACTGAGCTGTTTGCCCGTTTTGCCTGTCATGTACCCCATGGCGGCAATCCATCCGGGCACGGTGCCAGGCTGGGACAGCCCTTTTTTGAGGTTCACGTCTTCAAAAGAGCGTGAAAAAAACGGGTTTTCACAACTTCACAAGAGTGTGGCGAGCAAATGAATAGTTTTGCGTCTGAACATGCACCATTAGCGTCTGAAACAGCCCAACGACACAGGACCGAGTACTCCTCGAACACCGGAGCCTGAAGCCTGTCCTCTACGGATTTGGTTGCACAAACGGACGTCTCGACCATAAGTCGAATTGCCAGCGGCGCGTTGAAGTGAGTTCATGTAACTCTTTTAAACCCGGCCGGTAGCGTCCGTCGAAGTTGCGAAAAATTGCGAAGATTCGGACATGGCACACTGACCATCGCTACCTGGGGCATCACTGACACGCCCCGGAACGCCTGGCAGCCATGCCGACAATTTGGTGCTGCAGATTTTGGAGACGCGTTAAATGGCGCATAACGAAGCAGTCGACGTAGTACTCGTTGGGGCCGGCATCATGAGTGCCACCCTCGCCGTACTGCTCAAAGAGCTCGACCCCGCGATCAAGCTGGAAGTCGTCGAGCTGATGGATTCCGGTGCCGCGGAGAGTTCCAACCCGTGGAACAACGCCGGTACCGGTCACGCCGGACTGTGTGAGCTCAATTACACGCCGCAGGCCGCCGACGGTAGCGTCGACATCAAGAAAGCCGTGCACATCAATACCCAGTTCGAGGTCTCGAAGCAGTTCTGGTCCTACCTGACGAAGAAAGGCACGTTCGGTTCGTGCAAGTCGTTCATCAGCCCGGTGCCGCACCTGAGCTTCGTGCAAGGCAATGATGGCGTTTCCTTCCTCAAGGAACGCTTCAAGACCCTGAGCAAGCACCACGCCTTCTCGGACATGGAATACACCGAAGACAAGGCCACCATGGCCGAGTGGATGCCGCTGATGATGCCGGGCCGCCCGGCCGACGAAGTCGTCGCCGCGACCCGTGTCATGAACGGCACCGACGTCAACTTCGGCGCCCTGACCAATCAACTGCTCAAGCACCTGACCAGCGCACCCGATGCCCAGGTCAAGTATTGCAAGCGCGTCACCGGCCTCAAGCGTAACAACGGAGGCTGGACCGTCAGCATCAAGGACGTCAACAGCGGTAATTCCCGCGAAGTCGACGCCAAGTTCGTCTTCCTCGGCGCTGGCGGCGCGGCATTGCCGTTGTTGCAGGCCTCGGGCATCGAAGAAAGCAAAGGCTTCGGCGGCTTCCCGATCAGTGGCCAATGGCTGCGCTGCGACAACCCGGAAGTGGTCAAGCACCACCAGGCCAAGGTTTACAGCCAGGCTGCGGTCGGTTCGCCACCGATGTCGGTGCCGCACCTGGACACCCGCGTGGTCGATGGCAAGAAGTCCCTGCTGTTCGGGCCTTACGCCGGTTTCACCACCAAGTTCCTCAAGCACGGTTCCTTCATGGACCTGCCGATGTCGGTACGCGCCGGCAACATCGGCCCGATGCTGGCCGTGGCGAAAAACAACATGGACCTGACCAAGTACCTGGTCAGCGAAGTGATGCAGTCGATGGAGCAGCGCCTGGATTCCCTGCGTCGTTTCTACCCAGAAGCGAAAGCCGAAGACTGGCGCCTGGAAGTGGCCGGCCAACGGGTGCAGATCATCAAGAAAGACCCGAAAAAGGGTGGCGTTCTGCAGTTCGGCACCGAACTGGTCGCGGCAAAAGACGGTTCCCTTGCCGCCCTGCTCGGCGCATCCCCAGGCGCTTCGGTGACCGTTTCGATCATGCTCGAGCTGATCGAGAAATGCTTCCCGAACAAGGCTTCCGGTGAATGGGCCGCCAAACTGGCGGAAATTTTCCCGGCACGGGAAAAAGTCCTGGAAACCGACGCTGCGCTGTATCGCAAGATCAACGCGCACAACAACGTCGCGCTGGAACTGGTTGAAGCCAGTAACGAGACCGAAAGCTACGCTTGATTCGGCCCGATAAAAAACGCCCCGTTCTCAATGAGAGCGGGGCGTTTTTTTTGTGCCTGAAAAGATCGCAGCCTCGTTTCACTCGACAGCTCCTACAGACATACGCGATCTCTTGTAGGAGCTGTCGAGTGAAACGAGGCTGCGATCTTTTGATCTTAGCCGCGAGCCTTGGCGATCAGCTCGATGTACTCGGCCGCATTACGCTGGTCCTTGATCAGGGCCACGAAGTCATTGCCATGCTCATCCTTGCCATCCAGATCAAGACCGGCTTCGACGAAGAATGTCAGGAAACGCTCGAAATCGTCGATGCGCAGACCACGGTAGGCCTTGATCAGTTTGTGCAGGGACGGCGAAGTGGCGTCGACCGGCTCGAAATCGAGGAACAACTTGATCTGCTCATCGCCGATCTCGTCACCAATCACTTGTTTCTTATCTTTACGCATTGCCGACTCCAGCTCGCAGACATTTCACGGGGCAGGCAGTTTACCCCTGCCCGGGCACAGGGCTCAACGCGCACGAACGCTGCCGGTGTGCAGATCGGCCCAGATATGGCCGTTGGCGTAACTGAGGAACTGGCAATACACCGTGTCATTGCGCAACAAATCGAGCACCACCCGGTACTGCGCCATCGGGTAAAACAGCGTAAGGGTTTTACTTTCATCGTCGAAGATCGGCTTTTTCAGGCTTTTGCTTTCGCCATCGAAATTGACCAGCACCTGATTGATCGTTGCTCCCTTGTTCAAGGACTTGCCCTTGAGGCGAATCAACACCGGGGACGTGACCGGGATCGGCTGTTGGTTGGACTGGCGTTGACTGCCCACCACTACCGAATAATCGGTGACCTGCAACAGTTGTTGCTGCTCAGGTTCGGCATCACGCAGGGTCAGGTCGTCCGGGGGCAGGAACTGCCCATGCATGGGTGCCGGGGCGGCGGCCAGTGGCAGGCTGAGGGTCAGCAACAGGGCGGCGCAGCTGCGGATCAAAAGGCTCATGACGGGCTCCGAAGGCGAGGCCAAGCACTCTAGCATGAGGATCAACCGCGCGAATTGGCGATATAGGTCAATACTTCGCAGTACGAGGCTGGCGATGCTGGACGAGCTTTCAGCCGTCGTTCAACAGAGCATCGTCTTTTAGGGAGTGTTCATGACGTTCTCCGTCCCACCGTTGTTCGCGGCCTGGCGTCAGACCTGGCGCGCCGGCTACACCCTCAGGCGCTTACGCGGCGACATCAGTGCCGGGGTGACGGTAGGGATTATCGCCATCCCGTTGGCCATGGCCCTGGCGATTGCCGTAGGTGTACCGCCCCAGCAAGGTTTGTATACGGTACTGATCGCTGCGCCCCTGATCGCCCTGACAGGCGGCTCGCGTTTCAATGTCAGTGGGCCGACCGCCGCGTTCGTAGTCATTCTGCTGCCCATCACCCAACAATATGGCCTCGGCGGCCTGCTGCTTTGCACCATGCTTGCCGGCGTCATCCTCATTGTCCTGGGGCTGATTCGAGCCGGGCGGTTGATTCAGTACATTCCGTACCCAGTCACCCTGGGCTTTACCGCCGGGATCGGCATTGTCATTGCCACCCTGCAATTGAAGGATTTGCTGGGCCTGAACACCGCCGGCCAGGCAGAACATTACATCGAACAGCTGGGCGTTTTGATTCTGGCGTTGCCCAGTGCCCGGCTAGGGGACGGGATCGTCGGCCTCACATGCCTGGCCGTTCTGATTGTCTGGCCACGATGGGTGCCGAGGATTCCGGGGCATCTGGTAGCGCTTACCATCGGCGCGCTCCTGGGGTTGGCGCTGGAGCACGGAGGGCTGGCGGTGGCGACTTTGGGTGAGCGTTTCAGCTACACGGTCGAGGGCATCAGCCATCCCGGCATTCCGCCGTTCCTGCCAAGCTTTGATTGGCCGTGGAATCTGCCCGGTCCCGACGGCCGACCTCTGCACCTGTCTTATGACTTGATCCGTCAATTAATGGCGCCGGCGTTCGCTATCGCCATGCTCGGTGCCATCGAATCCTTGTTGTGTGCGGTGGTGGCGGATGGCATGACCGGCAGCAAACACGATCCCAACGCAGAACTGCTGGGCCAGGGCCTGGGCAATCTGATCGCACCGTTGTTCGGCGGCATTACCGCCACGGCGGCCATTGCCCGAAGTGCCACCAACGTGCGCAGCGGAGCCTTTTCGCCACTGGCCGCCATTATTCATAGCGCCGTGGTGCTGATGGCAATACTCGTCCTCGCACCGCTTTTCAGCTACTTGCCCATGGCTGCGCTAGCAGCATTGCTGATCATGGTGGCGTGGAACATGAGCGAGGCCCGGCACGTGCTGCATACGTTGCGCATCGCGCCTCGCAGCGATGTGCTGGTCTTGCTGACCTGCCTGAGCCTGACGGTATTGTTCGACATGGTGATGGCCGTCGCCGTCGGCCTGCTGCTGGCCGCCGGGTTATTTATCAAACGCATGAGCGATCTCACCGACACCGCCGAACTGCCCCGCGCCTTCCATCAAGCCTTGCAGGACATGCCGGAACATGTTCGTTGCTATGCGATACGCGGGCCGCTGTTCTTCGGCGCTGCTGAAAAAGCCTTGGGAGTGCTACGCAAATTCAGTCCGGAGGTCAAAGTGGTAATCGTCGAGATGAGCGCCGTGCCGATGCTGGACATGACGGCACTGGCGGCCTTCGACAATATCTTGAGGGATTACCGCACGGACGGCATCGGCCTGATTCTGGTAGCGACCGCTCCAAGGGTACGCCTGAAGCTCAGGCGCGCAGGCATCCATCGGGAACAGCGTCAGTTGGCCTACGTGAACAACCTGGAACAGGCCCGTCGCAAAAGCGAACGCTGGCTGGCCGGAGAAAATTGAGCCCATGGCTCAATCAAACTGCGCGCGCATCCATGCCTGATACTCGGCCACGCCCGGCTCGCCTTCGCGCGGAGCCCAGTGCGCAAGCTCACCCTCACCCACCGGGCGATAGGGACCGGCCTTGCACTCGAACATCAGGCTGTCGGCTTCCAGCACCACCAGGCTATGGAACATACCGGTCGGCAGGTCCACACCAATACAATCGCCACCGGCCTGCAGGACTTGCTTCTTCACCAGCACGCCGGTCTCGTCGAAGATCAGCACCCCCAGCCGCCCTTTGAGGACCAACAAGGTTTCGGCCTTGTTTTCACCCAAATGCCGATGAGGCGCGATGTAGGTGTGCGGCTGTAGACCTACCGCCATGCGATGGCAGGCGTCTTCCATCTGGTGGAAGTTGTGATGCTGACGCCCACGAGGATTGGCCGCGGCTTTCTCGGCCAATTCGGTGAACAGGGTTTGATCGAGAAAACGCGGCGTGGTCATTCCTTACATCCCTTTAACAGCGAAGATACCGTTAGCGTTACGCCAGTAGCCTTTGTAGTCCATACCGTAACCGAAGATATAACGGTCGATGCACGGCAGGCCGACGAAATCGGCTTTGAGGTCCGGGCGAGCCTTGCGGTCGTGGTCCTTGTCGATCAGTACAGCGGTGTGCACTTTGCGCGCGCCGGCGTGTTTGCAGAAATCGATGATCGCGCCCAGGGTGTGACCTTCGTCGAGGATGTCGTCGATGATCAGCACGTCACGGTCGATGAACGACACTTCCGGCTTGGCCTTCCAGAACAGGTCACCGCCACTGGTTTCGTTGCGATAGCGGGTAGCGTGCAGGTAGGACGCTTCCAGCGGGAATTGCAGATGGGTGAGCAATTTGCCGGCGAAGATCAGGCCGCCGTTCATCACACAGAACACCACCGGATTGCTGTCAGCCAGTTCTTCATTAATGTGTGCACCGACGCGGGCGATGGCCGCCTCGACTTCAGCTTCGGTGTACAGGCAGTCAGCCTCTCGCATGATTTGACGGATATGCTCGAGATCAGCAGACATGGCGCTCTCCAGGGGGTGAGGGGCGGGACGGATTCAGGAAAAGCGGGCAAAGGTACGCATCAAGCGAGGCCAGATCAAGCGTTTGTGGACTAACGTACTGAATGTCTATAGGACAACACCCTCGGATAGATTAATCTAGGCCGGTTTTTTTGCCCGCCGCCGGAGCCTTTCCCCATGCCCATCCAAGAGATCCGCCATCCGCTGATCCGTCATAAACTAGGCCTGATGCGCCGCGCAGACATCAGCACCAAGAATTTCCGTGAGCTCGCTCAAGAAGTCGGCGCCCTGCTGACCTATGAAGCCACCAAAGACCTGCCGCTGGAAGCCTACGACATCGAAGGCTGGTGCGGCACCGTGTCGGTCGAGAAAATCGCCGGCAAGAAAATTACCGTGGTGCCGATCCTGCGTGCCGGCATCGGCATGCTCGAAGGCGTACTGAGCCTGATCCCGGGCGCCAAAGTCAGCGCCGTGGGCGTGGCCCGCAACGAACAGACCCTGCAGGCCCACACCTACCTGGAAAAACTCGTCCCGGAAATCAACGAGCGCCTGGCAATGATCATCGACCCGATGCTCGCCACCGGCAGCTCCATGGTCGCCACCATCGACCTGCTGAAAAAGGCCGGTTGCCGCGACATCCGCGCCATGGTGCTGGTCGCCGCGCCGGAAGGCATCGCCGCAGTCGAGAAGGCTCACCCGGACGTGATGATCTACACCGCCTCCATTGATGAAAAACTCAATGAACACGGCTACATCATTCCAGGCTTGGGCGATGCCGGTGACAAGATCTTCGGTACCAAGCAGAAGGACGCTTGAGCATGCAGCAAGAGTTCAACGATCCGCTCTGGCGCACGGTGCTGTCTGGCGCACAGATGCTGTTCGTGGCCTTCGGCGCCCTGGTGTTGATGCCGCTGATTACCGGCCTGGACCCGAACGTGGCGCTGTTCACTGCAGGCCTGGGGACGATCCTGTTCCAGATCGTCACCGGGCGTCAGGTGCCGGTGTTCCTGGCGTCGAGCTTTGCCTTCATCACCCCGATCATTCTTGCCAAGGGCCAGTTCGGCCTCGCGGCGACCATGGGCGGCGTGATGGCAGCGGGTTTCGTCTACACCTTCCTCGGCCTGGCCGTGAAGATCAAAGGCACCGGCTTTATTGACCGCTTGCTGCCCCCGGTCGTGATCGGTCCGGTGATCATCTCCATCGGCCTGGCCATGGCGCCCATCGCCGCCAACATGGCGATGGGCAAGGCCGGCGATGGCACCGAGCTGATTCATTACCAGACAGCGATGCTGATCTCGATGCCAGCCTTGCTGACCACCCTGATTGTCGCGGTGTTCGGCAAAGGCATCTTCCGCCTGGTGCCAATCATCTCCGGTGTGTTGGTGGGGTTTGGCATGGCGTTCTACTTCGGCGTGGTCGACACCGCGAAGATTGCCGCTGCACCGTGGTTCGCCATTCCGCACTTCACGGCGCCGGAATTCAACTGGCAGGCGATTCTGTTCATCGTTCCGGTGGCACTGGCTCCGGCCATCGAACACATCGGTGGCGTGATCGCCGTCGGCAGCGTGACCGGCCGCGATTACCTGAAAAAACCCGGCCTGCACCGCACGCTGCTCGGCGATGGCATTGCCACCACCGCGGCTGGCTTGTTCGGCGGCCCACCCAACACCACATACGCCGAAGTGACGGGCGCGGTGATGCTGACCAAGAACTACAATCCGAAAATCATGACCTGGGCGGCGATCTTTGCCATCAGCCTGGCGTTTATCGGCAAGTTCGGCGCGCTACTGCAAAGCATTCCGGTGCCGGTGATGGGCGGGATTCTGTGCCTGTTGTTCGGCTCGATCGCCGCGGTGGGGATGAACACCCTGATTCGCCACAAGATCGACCTGGGCGAAGCGCGCAATCTGGTGATTGTGTCGGTGACCCTGGTGTTCGGGATTGGCGGTGTGCTGGTCGGCACCGGGACTGGCCCCGACGACTTCGGCCTCAAAGGCATCGCGCTGTGCGCGGTGGTGGCGATTGCGCTGAACCTGCTGCTGCCGGGCAATGACAGCTGGAAGCACAAGAAGGCGAATGAGACTTTGCTCTGAGTGAACTGATCGTTCCCACGCTATGTGGAATATAGCCCGTGACGCTCCGCGTCACTGGACGCGGAGCGTCCCTAGAGGCATTCCCACGCAGAGCGTGGGAACGATCGTCACAGCGCCAACGGCGCTCGTTCGCACAAGGCGTTCAATGCCCGTGCCCACTGCGGATCGTCGTTGAGGCACGGCACCAGCACCAACTCGTCTCCCCCGGCTTCGCGGAATAACTCCCGCCCGCGATCACCAATCTCTTCCAGCGTCTCGATGCAATCGGCAACGAACGCCGGGCACATCACCAGAACTTTTTTCACGCCCATTCCAGCCAACTCATCGAGGCGTGCTTCGGTATAGGGTTCGATCCATTTCGCACGGCCCAGACGCGACTGGAAAGACACCGACCACGTACCCTTCGACAGCCCCAGGCGCTTGGCAAACTCCGACGCGGTGCGCAGGCACTGCGCGCGATAGCAGGTCGCCATGGACTGCGGCGAAGCGTTCTTGCAGCATTCTTCGTTCTTGAAGCAATGCTTGCCCGTCGGGTCCAGCTTGGTCAGGTGCCGCTCCGGCAGACCGTGAAAACTCAGCAGCAGGTGATCGTAGTCCTGCTCCAGATAGGGTTTGGCGCTAGCCACCAATGCGTCGAGATATTCCGGCTGATCGTAGAACGGCTGGAGAATCGAGAACTGCACGTCGAGCGAATGCTCGCGCACCACCCGCTTGGCTTCCTCGATCACCGTGGTCACAGTGCTGTCGGCGAACTGTGGATAAAGCGGCGCAAGGGTGATTCTTTTGTGGCCCTGGGCCGCCAGCTGAACCAGTTTCGACTCGATCGACGGCTCGCCGTAACGCATTGCCAGTTCCACCGGCCCGTGGGTCCACTGGGCAGTCATCGCCTGCTGCAGGCGGCGGCTGAGCACCACCAGCGGCGAGCCCTCCTCCCACCATATCGAGGCATAGGCGTGGGCCGATTGTTCCGGACGCTTGATCAGGATCAGCGACACCAGTAGACGACGCACCGGCCATGGCAGGTCAATCACATACGGGTCCATCAGAAATTGGTTGAGGTAACTGCGTACATCCGCCACCGATGTGGAAGCAGGTGAACCCAGGTTGACCAGAAGCAATGCGTGATCGGTCATGCAACGTCCTATTTCAAAGGCGGCTGGACAGATCGTCCAGGGCCGCGCGCAAATCAGTGAACTGGAAAGTAAATCCCGCTTCCAGCAAGCGCACCGGCAAGGCCTTCTGCCCTCCCAGCAACAGCAGTGACAATTCGCCCAGGCACACTTTCAACGCCAGGGCCGGCATCGGCATGAACGCCGGGCGGTGCAACGCGCTGCCCAGTGTCTTGGCGAACTCGCTGTTGCGCACCGGTTTAGGCGCGCAAGCATTATATGGACCGCTGGCGTCATTGCGATGCAGAAGAAAATCAATCAGGGCGATTTGATCCTCGATATGAATCCATGGCATCCATTGCCGACCACTGCCCAAAGGCCCGCCCAGTCCCAGCTTGAACGGCAGCAACAGGCGTGACAAAAAGCCGCCCTCGGCAGACAGCACCAACCCGGTTCGAATCAGCACCACCCGAACGCCCAGCGCTTCGGCGCGCTGGGCAGTTTCTTCCCAGGCAATGCACAACTGACTGGCAAAATCATCGATGACCGGCGCAGACACTTCCGTCAGCTCCCGCTCGCCACCGTCGCCATACCAGCCAATAGCGGAACCGGAGATCAATACCTGTGGTTTTTGCTCACGGGTTTCGAGCCAGGTCAGCAAGGTTTCGGTCAGGGTGATGCGACTGCTCCAGAGCAAGGCTTTGCGTCTGGACGTCCATGGCCGGTCGGCAATGGGCGCGCCCGCCAGGTTGATAATTGCGTCCACGGGCTCTTGCCCGAGCTCCTGGAGCTGCGTGATGCCTCGCACCTGGGCACCGCAAATTTTTGCAACTTTGGCAGGTGTACGACTCATGACAGTCAGACGATGCCCCTGACTCAACCAGTGTCGGCAGAGTTGACGTCCTATCAAACCAGTACCGCCGGTCAGCAATATGTGCATGACTTCTTCCTCGCGTGGCGTTTTACCCTGATCACTAGTCTATTTTTATAAGCAGGGATCTTTGGTATCGGGCAGGCTCTGTGTTTAACAATAGGCCAAGCTGTCAGATCGAGAACGCTAAAAGTTATACCAGAAAACAATATTGTACAGGTTTAATCCAAAGCGTAGTCTGTACAGAAAGGTAAACGAGGCCCCTATGACTGTACCTATCGCAATCATCGGCACCGGCATCGCCGGGCTCTCAGCCGCCCAAGCCCTGACAGACGTCGGGCATGTCGTTCAACTTTTTGATAAAAGCCGCGGCAGTGGCGGACGCATGTCGAGCAAGCGCAGCGATGCGGGTGCTCTGGACATGGGCGCCCAGTATTTCACCGCCCGCGACCGTCGCTTCGTCACCGAGGTCCAGCGCTGGCAAGCCAAAGGCTGGGTCGCCGAATGGACGCCGCAGCTCTACACCTTCCATGGTGGCCAGCTCAACCTGTCGCCGGATGAACAGACCCGCTGGGTCGGCACCCCCCGCATGAGCGCCATCACGCGCGGTTTGCTTGGCGATCTGGAAGTGCATTTCGCCTGCCGGATCACCGAGGTCTATCGCGGTGAAGAACACTGGCATCTGCAAGACGCCGAAGGCTTTACCCACGGTCCATTCAGCCATGTGATCATCGCAACGCCAGCCCCTCAGGCCACGGCTTTGCTGGCTGCAGCCTCGAAACTGGCGGGCGCTGCCGCCGGGGTCAAAATGGAACCGACCTGGGCGGTCGCACTGGCGTTCGATACGCCGCTGGACACCCCCATGGAAGGTTGCTTCGTGCAGGACAGCCCACTGGACTGGCTGGCTCGCAACCGCAGCAAACCGGGACGCGACAACACCATGGACACTTGGGTGCTGCACGCCACAAGTGCCTGGAGCCGGCAACACATCGATCTGTCCAAGGAAGCGGTGATCGAGCAATTGCACGGCGCGTTCGCCGAACTGTTGCACGATTCCATGCCCGCCCCGACCTTCAGCCTGGCCCACCGCTGGCTCTACGCCCGCCCCGCCACCAGTCATGAATGGGGCGCACTGGCGGATGCCGACCTGGGCTTGTACGTGTGTGGCGACTGGTGCCTGTCCGGGCGCGTCGAAGGCGCCTGGCTCAGCGGCCAGGAAGCCGCTCGCCGTTTGCATGAACACTTGCAGTGAACCGCATTAACCCCAGCAAATTGCTGCTGTCGAAATGGACAGCAGCCCACCCGCAAAAGCGCGAAAAACACTTTCTGGTGACGGAGCTGTTCCGCGATGAGGCAGGCACCGTGCTGACCGTCGAGTTGCAGGCAGTGTTGACCCAGCGCAATAAGCGACTTGACTGGCAAGCCCTCAAAGACAGCGACACCTGGCTGTCGGGCTGGAAATAGCGCCCACGTCAGGAATCGCCCTCCGCAAAAACCTATACAAATAATTTGACTTGTACACCTTTGAATCTATGATGAAGGCATGTTGTACAGAGCCACCACTTTGTACAGGTTTAGATTCGAGGTGCTTTCAATGTGCGAACAGCCAACGACCAAACCGAAAATCGCCATCAGCGCCTGCTTGATGGGGGCCGAGGTGCGTTTCAATGGCGGGCACAAGGAATCACGGTTGTGCAGCCGAACCCTGACTGACTATTTCGAGTTTGTCCCGGTGTGCCCCGAAGTCGCCATTGGCCTTGGCATACCGCGCGAACCGATTCGGCTGGTCGGCAATGGTGACCATCCCGAGGCGGTCGGCACCGTCAATCCTCAGATCAACGTTACCCGCCCGCTCGCCGAGTACGGACAGAAAATGGCCGCGGAACTGGACGATATCTGCGGCTACATCTTCATGCAGAAATCCCCTTCCTGCGGCCTCGATCGGGTCAAGGTCTATCACCCTAACGGTTCTCCGGTGGACGGCGGTGGACGCGGCATTTATGCCCAGGCGTTCTGCGCCCTGCACCCCGACTTGCCGGTGGAAGAAGACGGTCGCCTCAACGACCCGGTGTTGCGCGAAAACTTTCTCACTCGGGTGTTCGCCTACAGTGCCTGGCAGCAGCTGTTGCAGGAAGGCCTGACCCGGCGCGGCCTGACCGACTTTCACTCGCGTTACAAATACCTGTTGATGGCCCACAACCCGGTGCAATACAAAACCCTGGGTAATCTGCTGGGCAATATGGGGCAGACCGATCCGCAGGAACTGGGCCCGCGCTATTTCAGCGAGTTGATGGCGGCATTGAAAAAATGCGCCACACGCCGCACCCACACCAATGTCCTGCAACACATCAGTGGCTATCTCAAACAAGCCATCAGCCCTGAAGACAAACAGGAAATGCAGCACGTCATTGGCCAGTATCGCCACGGCATCGTGCCGTTGGTGGTGCCACTGACCCTGCTCAAACATTTCTTTCGCCAACACCCGGATCCGTACATTGCGCAGCAGGTTTACCTGCAACCGCACCCGGAAAACCTCAGCCTGCGAAACGCAATTTAATGGCAATGTCATGAAAAGCCCCCTCGACAGCAGCGCCAGCGAAGACCTGGGCGCCGACTTCAAGAAAGCCCTGGACGAAGGCTGGCTGCCAATCCGTGAAGTGGCGCGCCAAACCGGGGTCAACGCCGTAACACTGCGGGCCTGGGAACGGCGTTATGGCCTGATCGTGCCCCAGCGCACGCCCAAGGGTCATCGCCTGTTTTCCGCCGAACACGTGCAACGGATTTTGACGATTCTCACCTGGCTCAATCGCGGTGTAGCCGTCAGCCAGGTCAAGCAACTGCTCGATACGCCCCAGGCCTTTTCCGAAGTCGTCGAGAACGACTGGCAGGTGCTTTGCCAGACATTGTTGCAAGCAGTGACACACCTCAACGAACGCACCCTGGATGACACCGTCAACCAGGCCATGGCGCTGTATCCGCCCCGCACATTGTGCGAACAACTGCTGATGCCATTACTGGCAGAGCTGGAACAACGCTGGCAGGGCCAGTTCGGCGCGCAGATGGAACGCGTGTTTTTCTATTCCTGGCTACGCAGCAAATTCGGTGCGCGCATCTACCATAACAATCGCCAATTGCGCACCGCGCCGCTGCTGTTGATCAATCAATCGGACCTGCCACTGGAACCTCACCTGTGGCTCACCGCCTGGCTGGTCAGCAGCGCTGATTGCCCGGTGGAAGTCTTCGACTGGCCATTGCCGGCTGGGGAGCTCGCCTTGGCGGTCGATCACCTGCAAGCCCGCGGCG
Source organism: Pseudomonas sp. JAI111 (assembly GCF_024809425.1). Lineage (NCBI taxonomy): Bacteria > Pseudomonadati > Pseudomonadota > Gammaproteobacteria > Pseudomonadales > Pseudomonadaceae > Pseudomonas > Pseudomonas sp. JAI111. The sequence continues at coordinate 213,705 of NZ_JANUCB010000010.1, forward strand.
TACTGCTGTATTCCAGCAAAGCCATGAATCTTGCGCTGCTGCCGAAACTCTTGAACGGCATCAGTTGCGCAAAAATGATTGCCGGACCAACGGTATGCATCCACCTCGCCGAGTTGAACGTAAAAACCAGTGAGATCGCTGATTTGTTCCTGGCCGAAGACCCGTTATCGGCCCATCAGTACCTGGTTCAGCGAGGACTTATTTAAATGAATAGCGCGGACACCACCATGCAATTGATCTGGCTGCGCAGCGACTTGCGCCTGCATGACAACACCGCCCTGTCGGCGGCCGCCGAGCGCGGTCCGACAGTGGCGGTTTACCTGCTGAGCCCCGAGCAATGGCTGGAGCACGATGACGCGCCGTGCAAAGTAGATTTCTGGCTGCGCAACCTCAGTGAGCTGAGCCGCGAGTTGGCCGAGCTGAACATTCCCTTGCTGATCCGCGAGGCCTCGCGCTGGGATGACGCACCGAAAGTGCTGCTCGATCTGTGTCAGCAATTGAAAATCGGCGCGGTGCACGTCAACGAAGAGTACGGCGTTCATGAAAGTCGTCGTGACGCGGCCGTGAGTCAAATGCTGAAGGCCAACGGCATCGACTTCTATAGTTACCTCGATCAATTGCTGTTCAAGCCGGGCACTGTGCTGACCAAGACCGGCACGTATTTCCAGGTGTTCAGCCAGTTCCGCAAGGTCTGTTACGAACGCCTCCACCGTTCGCTCCCCCGGTTGGTTGCAGCTCCCGTTGCGCAGACGCCGCTGGCGATCAGCAGCGACCTGATCCCGTCAAACATTACCGGTTTCGAACCCCCGAGCGACAGCTTGCGGGCACTCTGGCCGGCCGGTGAACGCGAGGCCTGTCGGCGCCTCGACACCTTCGCCGACGCCCAGATCGATTATTACAAGAACGAGCGCGACTTCCCGGCCAAACCCGGCACCAGCCAACTCTCGGCGTATCTCGCCACTGGCGTGATTTCTCCACGCCAGTGTTTGCACGCCGCACTGCACAGTAACCAGGGCGAGTTCGAAAGCGGCAAGGTCGGCGCGGTGACCTGGATCAATGAACTGTTGTGGCGCGAGTTCTATAAACACATTCTGGTGGGCTACCCACGTGTTTCGCGTCACCGCGCCTTCCGCCCGGAAACCGAAGCGTTGGCCTGGCGCGATGCCCCGCAAGAACTGGCCGCCTGGCAAGAAGCCCGCACTGGCCTGCCGATCATCGACGCTGCCATGCGCCAACTGCTCGAGACCGGCTGGATGCACAATCGCTTGCGCATGGTCGTGGCGATGTTCCTGACCAAGAACCTGCTGATCGACTGGCGTGAAGGCGAACGCTTTTTCATGCGCCACTTGATCGACGGCGACCTGGCGGCGAACAACGGTGGCTGGCAGTGGAGTGCTTCGACAGGGACTGACTCAGCGCCCTATTTCCGTATTTTCAATCCGCTGAGCCAGTCGGAGAAATTCGACGCCGAAGGCGTGTTCATCAAGCACTGGCTGCCAGAACTCGCCGGCCTGAATAAAAAAGAAGTGCACAACCCGGCGAACCTTGGCGGCCTGTTCGGCGTGGCGGATTATCCATCACCGATCGTCAACCTCAGCACTTCACGCCAGCGGGCGTTGGCCGCGTTCAAGAACCTGCCATCACGACAAGACGCAGGAGGGGCTCATGAGTGATTTCCTGCGGCGTTTTGCCCAGCATTTCGGGCAGTTGAACAAAGACAATTTGCAGCGTCTGGGTGAGCTTTACACCGACGACGTGCGCTTCACCGATCCTCTGCACGAAGTGCAGGGCCTCGGGCAACTGAGCCACTACTTCGGCGAGCTCTACGCCAACGTCAGTGATCTGCGTTTCGACTTTCACGGCTTTGACCAGATTGGCGATGGCGAGGGTTACTTGCGCTGGATCATGAGCTACCGTCATCCACGCCTGGGGGGCGGCCGGCTGATTCGCGTCGAAGGATGCTCGCACCTGCGCTGGCGCGACAAGGTTTATAGCCAACGGGATTATTTCGATGCCGGGGCACTGCTTTACGAACATTTACCCGTATTGGGTCGGGCGATTGCCTGGCTGAAAAGGAGAATGGGATGAGTCTTGTACCTCCACGGCGGTACTGGCTGACCGGAGCCAGCAGTGGCATCGGCGCCGCGCTGGCCGAAGAAATACTGAAGACCGGCGCTCATCTGGCCGTGAGTTCGCGCACTACAGCGGTATTGAAAGTCCTGTCCCTGCGCTATCCCGGGCAAGTGCTGGTGGTGCCGGGAGACCTCACCAACAGCCAGGAAGTGCGTGAGATCGGTGAGCAAATTGCCCGGCAATGGGGCTCTCTGGACACAGTCATTCTCAACGCCGGCACCTGCGAATACGTCGATGTTCAGCAGTTCGACGCCTCGATTGTCGAACACGTGGTGCGTACCAATCTGCTGGCGAGCGCCTATTGCATCGAAGCCGCGTTGCCGCTGCTACGCAAGGGCACGGCGGGGCATCTCGTCGGTATGGCCAGTTCGGTGACGTACCTGCCGCTTCCGCGGGCCGAAGCCTATGGCGCATCGAAGGCGGGATTACGTTACATGTTCGAATCCCTGCGCATCGATCTTGCGCCGGAAGGCATTGATGTCACGGTGGTCAGCCCGGGGTTTGTCGAAACGCCGCTGACCGCGAAAAACGACTTCCCGATGCCGCTCAGTTGGCCGGTCGCCAAAGCCGCCCGGCACATCTTCGCCAAACTCAAACACCATCCACTGGAAATCGCCTTTCCAGGGTTGTTCATGGCAGTTCTCTGGCCACTGTCGAAAATGCCCAACCGAGTCAAACTGGCAATCGGCAAGCGTATGGTCCGCAGCCCTCCTCCGATGCAGGATGTGCCATGAACATCGCCATTATCGGCAGTGGCATCTCGGGGCTGACCAGCGCCTACCTGCTCAATCGCAGTCACGAGATCACCCTCTTCGAGGCCAGCGACAGGATCGGCGGGCACACGCACACCGAGGACGTGAGCGTCGATGGCCAGCGCCATGCCGTGGACATGGGTTTCATCGTGTTCAACGATTGGACCTATCCCAATTTCATTCGCCTGCTCGGTCAGATCGGGGTGGCGTTCAAGCCGACGCAAATGAGCTTTTCGGTGACGGACCCGGACTCGGGCCTGGAGTACAACGGCAATACCCTCAACAGCCTGTTCGCCCAACGTCGAAACCTGTTGTCGCCAGGGTTCTGGGGCATGCTGCGCGACATCCTGCGCTTCAACAAACAAGCCTCGCGCGACCTGGATGAAGGCCGCATCGCTGCCGACATCACGCTGGACCAATACCTGAAAGCCAACGGCTACGGCGAGCGATTCATCCTGCATTACATCGTGCCGATGGGGGCCGCGATCTGGTCGATGTCCATGGCCGACATGCTGGGGTTCCCGCTGCAATTCTTTATCCGGTTCTTCAAGAATCACGGCCTGCTGTCCGTCAACAATCGCCCGCAATGGCAGGTGATTGAAGGCGGCTCAAGTGCCTATATCAAGCCATTGACGGCGAGCTTCAAAGACAACATCCGCCTCAGCTGCCCAGTGACCCGGGTCGAGCGCGACGAAGAAGGTGTCGTAATCCATAGCGCCGCCGGCAGCGAGCGATTCGACAAAGTGGTCTTTGCGTGCCACAGCGATCAAGCCCTGAAGTTGCTGGCCAAGCCCAGTGATGCCGAAAACGCCATCCTCGGTGCCCTGCCCTACGCCGACAACGAAGTGGTGCTGCACACCGACACACGTCTGCTGCCCGTGCGAAAACTGGCCTGGGCCAGCTGGAATTACCGACTCGGCGGTCCCGGCCACATACGGACGGCGGTCACCTATGACATGAACATCTTGCAAGGCATCCAGAGCGATACCACGTTCTGCGTCAGCCTCAATCAGAGCGCGGGCATCAGCCCGGGCAAAGTGCTCGCCAAAACCACCTTCGCCCATCCGCAATACAGCCTGGCTGCCGTCACCGCGCAAAACCGCTGGGAAGAACTGGATGGTGCGCAACACACTTGGTATTGCGGCGCCTATTGGGCCAGCGGCTTCCATGAAGACGGCGTAGTCAGCGCATTGCGCGTGGCGCGATCGTTTGGAGAGGTGTTGTGAACAGCGCCCTCTATAGCGGCTCGATTGCCCATCGACGATTCGTCCCCAAGCCTCACGCATTCCGATACCGGATCGGCCTGCTGTACCTGGACCTCAGCGAGCAAGACGCCGTGCTCGGCCTGTCACCACTCTCGGGGCGCAGTCGCTTTGCACCGTTTTCGTTTCGCGAGAGCGATTACCTGAAAACCTATACCGGCAGCGGTACGCCTCTTATTGATGCGGTGCGAACCCTTGTCAGCCAAGCCATTGGCCACGCGCCACAAGGTTCGATCTGTCTGCTGACCCAGCCACGCAGTTGGGGCCTGTCGTTCAACCCGGTGAGTTTTTTCTACTGCCATGAAGCAGACGGGCAACTGGCGGCAATTCTCTGCGAAGTCACCAACACCCCGTGGCGCGAGCGATATCACTATGTCCTGCCAGCCAAAGCTCCGGAGGACATTGGCGATTTCCATCAGCATTTCGCCGTGGCGAAGGCATTTCATGTCTCGCCGTTCTTGCCACCGGATCTGGAATACCGAATGAGCTTCAGCCCGGCGGCGCAAAAACTTGGCGTGCACATGGCGGACTGGCAGGGCGAACTGAAAGTGTTCGACGCCACGCTCAACCTCGAACGCGAACCGCTGGATCGCCGCAGCCTGCACCGTTACTTGCGACGTTTTCCGTGGATGACCGCGAAAACCTGTCTGGCGATTTACTGGCAAGCCCTGCGCCTGCTGCTCAAGCGTATGCCGATCTTTGCTCATCAGGCTGCCGATGGCAGCTTTAAAACCGCCCTGATTCCGCCCAAGGATCGCCGTCATGAAATGCTCTAGTGCCTCGGCCAAATTCAATCTGCTCAGCACCCACGGCCTGACCGGATCGTTACTGCGCCGCGGTGTGTTGCGGCAACTGGCGCAGCTGCAACACGGGCAATTGGTGGTCATCGAAGACGGCGAACGGCAGGTCTTCGGTAACACCGGCAGTCATTTGCTGGGGGAAATCCATATTCTCGACGCGGCTGCGTGGGGACTGGTAGCCAGCAACGGATCGATCGGCGCCGGCGAAGCGTTTATCCACGGCTACTGGACTTCGCCTGACCTGACCGCCGTGGTGCGCGTTTTTGTCAGCAACCTTGAGGTCCTCGATGCGCTGGAAGGCGGCCTGGCAAAACTTGGCCGGCCGTTCGTCCTCGGCCTGCACTGGCTCAATCGCAACACCCGCAAGGGCTCGCAGAAGAACATCTCGGCGCATTACGACCTGGGCAACGACCTGTTTGAGCAGTTTCTCGACCCGACCATGATGTATTCAGCCGCGCAATTCCTTACGGACGAAGACAGCCTGGAACAGGCTCAGCTGAACAAACTGGAACGGATCTGCCAAAAACTCGCGCTGAAACCGAGCGATCACTTGCTGGAAATCGGTACCGGATGGGGCAGCATGGCGCTCTATGCGGCGCAGCGTTACGGCTGCAAGGTCACCACCACTACGCTTTCAAAAGAGCAATACGCGTTTACCGCACAACGCATCGAATCCCTCGGCCTGCAAGACCAGGTCACGCTGCTGCTCAAGGATTACCGCGACCTCACCGGGCAGTACGACAAACTGGTGTCGATCGAAATGATCGAAGCGGTGGGACATCGATTCTTGCCGGTGTATTTCAAGCAATGCGCGCACCTGCTCAAAAGTAATGGCTTGATGCTGTTGCAGGCGATCACTATTCGCGAACAACGGTATGAGCAGGCCAAGGACAGCGTCGACTTCATTCAGCGTTACATCTTTCCCGGCGGCGCCCTGCCCTGTGTACAGAAGATGCTGGAAATCATCAGTCGCGATACCGACATGAACCTGCTGCACATGGAAGATTTCGGCCTGCACTACGCACGAACCCTGCGCCTGTGGCACGAGAATTTTCGCCGCGCCCACGGTCGCCTGAGCGAATTGGGTTACGACGAGGCGTTCTTGCGGCTGTGGGAATTTTACCTGTGCTACTGCGAAGGGGGATTTCTGGAGCGCACCATCGGCACCGCGCAATTGTTGTTGGCCAAACCGTCGGCGATGCCGGCGCCTCTGCTGGGCCGCTTTGATGCTTGAACGCTTCGCCAATGCCCTGTTGTTTCAACTTGGCTGGTTTGCCTGCGTGCTCGGTGGCGACAGTGTGTGGTTGTTATTGGCGCTGACGGCGCTGCTGATTCATGTGCTGTGGATAAGTCGCTGGGCCGATGAAGGCCGATTGATCCTCAGCGTTGTGCTGCTGGGCACCACCGTCGACAGCACACTGCACTGGCTGGGCGTGTTCGAGTTCAACGAAATCACGCCCTTGATTCCGTTTTGGCTAATGCTGTTGTGGGCATTACTGGCAACCACGCTGCGTCATTGCCTGCAATGGAGTGCTAATCCTTGGTGGCTCGCCAGCTTGCTGGGCGCCGTGGGTGGGCCGCTGTCGTATTACGCCGGCGGACAATTGGCTGGCGTGCAGTTCCCCTACGGTAAGGCACCCACGCTGCTGGGCATTGCAGTGCTTTGGGCAGGGCTGTTTCCCACCCTGCATTTCATGGCCCAGCGGCTGGCGTCAGACACGCGCAGTTAGCGTCCGTCAGGCCTTTCACACAGCATCGCCCCACTGCCTTACACTGCGCGCCATGAAAACCATTCCCCACACGCAAATCGCCGAATCGGCCGTCACGTGCTCGACCTGCGCGGCTTGCTGCTGCCAGCTCGAAGTGATGCTGATCACGGACACGGGCGTGCCCGAACGTTTTATCGATACCGACGATTGGGGTGGGGAAGTCATGCTGCGGCTGGATGACGGCTGGTGTGCGGCGCTGGACCGCAACAGCATGATGTGCACCATCTACGAAAAACGCCCGCTGATCTGCCGGGAATTCGAGATGGGCGCGCCGGAATGCATCGAAGAACGCCAAGGGATCACTACGGCATATCGCTAGATGCGAATTCACTGAAGTCCAATGTGGGAGCAAGCCTGCTCGCGAGGGCTGCTCACCAGTCAACATTCGAGTCGAATGTTAAACCGCAATCGCGAGCAGGCTCGCTCCCACATTTTTAATGCATCGAGTCTTACAACGGCATCGTGTAGTGCAACGCGTAACTCTCTACACCGTCATTCCAGCTACTAAGCCCGGCATTGGAATAGTGCGTCGCACGAATCCCGACTTCATGTCCGCCGGTGAAGCGCACGCCAAACCCTATCCGGTCTTCAAACTGGAAAGACTCGCCCATTCTGGCGTCATCAAGTTTGGTATGAGAGAAAAATGCGACACCAATTCCCGCCTCGACATAAGGTTTGACGGTCTGGCCGGCAAACTCGTAAACGAACACCGGAGAGAAAGACAAGCTGTTGTTGTTGGAGGTCTTGTCGGCTTCCCAATAGGTGTAGGCACCACTCCAGTAACCGGTCAGACGACCAACGTCACTTTGCAACCAACTCTTGTCCCAGTCGAACTGCATGCCCAGTCGATAGGTCATGGTTGAATTACCGGTCTCCCCGACCCCGAACTCCACGCCTGCCGCCTGCGCGGTGATGCTTTGCCCCATCAGTGCGGCCGCAATCGCGGCCAAGCAGAATAGTCGCTTCACTAGAAACATCCTTTTGAGAACGATGTCGTATGGTTTTTTTGTTGCTTCTCGCTATAGAAGTCGACGTTTAATCAGAAGTTCACCCCAATTATTCGTTGTTCCCACAACGTTTCAGTTACTGCTCAAAGCTTCGCACAACACCAGACGAATTCCACAGGATCGGCAAGATATTTCTGAAATGTTCCGGATCGGAACTCGTCCAGAACTGTGCGGCACGAACAGGCCCTTCAGCGAGCAAATCACGCTCGGCCAACAGGCGCTGAAGTTGCCGCGCTACAGCGGCACCGGTGTCGATCAGGCTGATGTCTTCTGGGATCATCTGCTTAAGCAACGGCTTTAGGAAGGGGTAATGCGTGCAACCGAGAATAATTGTGTCGCATCCGGCACCGAGCAGCGGTCCGACATAACTGGCCAGCAACTGGCGCAATGCCTCGCTGTGCAGATCGCCTTTTTCAATCAGCTCTACCAGGCCCGGGCATGGCTGGGTAATGACCCGCACATCCGTGGCGAAACGGTCGAGCAAAGCGGCGAACTTGGCACTCTGCAACGTGCCGGTGGTGGCGAGCACGCCGACCACTCCGCTGCGGGTGGCGGCAGCGGCCGGTTTGACAGCGGGCTCCATGCCGACGATGGGCCATTGCGGGTAATCGCGCCGCAAGTCCGCGACTCCGGCAACCGTCGCCGTGTTGCAGGCCAGCACCAGCGCCTTCGCGCCTTGCCGCTGAAAAAATTCGGCCATGACGCTGCAGCGTTGCTGGATGAATGCAGGGGTTTTTTCGCCGTAGGGAATATTCCCGCAGTCGGCGACGTACAGCAAAGACTCATTGGGCAGCAAACGCTGGATCTCGGCCAGCACCGAGAGCCCACCGACGCCGGAGTCGAACACGCCGATCGGCGCTTCACGCATGTGTCGAACCACAGACGCTGCAACCCGGATCACGTTTGACCCGCAGCTCACGAAAGCGCGAACCGAGGGCATCGATCAATAACAGGCGACCCACCAGCGGCTCGCCGAAACCGACCAGCAGCTTCATCGCCTCCAGCGCCTGAAGGCTGCCAACCAGCCCCACCAAAGGCCCGACGACCCCGGCTTCGCTGCACGTCAATTCGGCTTCGCTGCCGTGCCCGTATAAACAGTGGTAGCACGGACTTTCCGGGCGACGCGGGTCGAACACCGACAATTGCCCTTCGAGCCGAATCGCCGCGCCACTGACCAGAGGTTTGCGCGCAGCCACGCATGCAGCGTTGACCGCTTCGCGGGTGGAGAAATTGTCGGAGCAGTCCAGCACCAGATCCACGGCAGCCACGGCGGCGGCCAGAGAGTCTTCGTCCAGGGCGGTGCGATGGGCGATCAACTGAATTTCGGGATTGATCGCAGCCAGTCGGCGAATCGCCGAGTCGACCTTGCTCAGGCCAACGCTGTCGGTGTCGTGAATGATCTGACGTTGCAGGTTGGTCAGATCGACGCTGTCGAAGTCCGCCAGATGCAGCTCGCCGACGCCGGCCGCAGCCAGGTACAGAGCAACCGGTGAGCCAAGCCCGCCGAGACCGACGATCAATACGCGGCTTTCCTTGAGTCGCAACTGACCGTCGATGTCGACGTGTTGCAACAGAATTTGCCGACTGTAGCGCAACAATTCCTGATCATTCAGCACGGCAGGCGCCCCAGGCTGATACGTTCGTGACCGCCCAGATCGGTGCGGCTGTGGACTTCTTCGAAACCACGACTCAGCAGCAAATCGCGCACGGCCGTGGCTTGATCGTAACCGTGTTCGAGCATCAGCCAGCCACCCGCCTCAAGATGGTCCGGCGCCTGGTCGACGATCAACCGCAGGTCATCCAGCCCATCGACACCTGCAACCAAGGCACTGGCGGGCTCAAAGCGCACGTCACCTTCAGCCAGATGTGGATCGGCCGAGGCGATGTAAGGCGGGTTGCTGATGATCAGTTGAAACCGCTGACCTTGCAGGGCGCTGAACCAATGGCTGCTCAGCACGGTGGCATTGATCAGGTGCAGGCGCTGGCGATTGCGTTCGGCCAGGGCCACGGCTTCGAGCACGCGATCCACCGCGGTGACTCGCCAGGCCGGACGTTCGCTGGCCAAGGCAAGGGCAATGGCGCCGCTGCCGGTGCCGAGGTCGAGGACCTTGGCGGGCGTGGCGGGTAGCAGCTCCAGCGCGGCTTCCACCAGCAACTCAGTGTCCGGGCGCGGAATCAGTGTGTGCGGCGCGACTTCCAGATCGAGCTTCCAGAAACCTTGCTGGCCGAGAATGTACGCCACCGGCTCACCGCCACGGCGACGTTGCAGGTATTCGGTAAACTTCAGCGCTGCGTCGCTCGGAACAATGCGCTCGGGCCAGGTGTGCAGGAAACTGCGGGACTTGCCCAACGCCGCAGCCAGCAGCAATTCGGCATCCAGGCGCGCCGTGGGTGAGTCGGGCAAATCGGCGGCGCGCAACAAACTGGCAATGATCGTCATTTACTCACCTATCGCCGCCAGTTGGTCGGCCTGGAACTCGGCCAGCAACGGCTCGATCACCGCATCGACGCCACCTGCGAGGATTTCGTCGAGGGAATACAGCGTCAGGTTGACCCGGTGGTCGGTGACCCGGCCCTGGGCAAAGTTATATGTGCGAATGCGCTCGGAGCGATCGCCCGAGCCGACCAGCAACTTGCGCTCGCTGGCGATGGCATTTGCCGCTGCGCTGGTCTGCTGGTCATTGAGTTTGGCCGACAGCCAGGACATCGCCCGGGCGCGGTTCTTGTGCTGGGAACGTTCTTCCTGGCACTCAACGACGATACCGGACGGCAAGTGCGTGATGCGGATCGCCGAGTCGGTCTTGTTGACGTGCTGGCCGCCGGCACCGGAAGAGCGGTAAGTATCGACACGCAAATCCGCCGGGTTGATCTCGATCGCTTCCTGTTCGTCAGGCTCGGGCAACACGGCCACGGTGCAGGCCGAGGTGTGGATGCGCCCTTGGGATTCGGTCGCAGGAACCCGTTGAACACGGTGCGCGCCGGATTCGAATTTCAGCTTGCCGTAGACGTTATCGCCTTCAACCCGGGCGATGACTTCTTTATAGCCGCCGTGCTCGCCGATGTTCTCGGAGAGGATCTCCACTCGCCAGCCACGACGTTCGGCGTAACGCGAATACATGCGGAACAGGTCGCCGGAGAAAATCGCCGCTTCATCACCGCCGGTGCCGGCGCGGATTTCAAGGAACACGTTACGGCCGTCGTTCGGGTCCTTGGGCAGCAGCATGCGTTGCAGGCTGGCTTCGAGTTCGACCAGCTGCTCCTTGGCTTCGCGGACTTCTTCCACGGCCATTTCGCGCATGTCCGGGTCGCTGTCCTTGAGCAGTGCCTGGGCGCCTTCGAGGTCGCCTTGCACCTTGAGCAACTGTTTATAGGTTTCGACAATCGGCTCGACTTCCGCGTATTCCTTGGAATACATGCGGAATTTGTTCTGATCGGAAATGACTTCGCCGTCGCCAAGCAAGGCGGTCAATTCCTCGAAACGGTCCTGGAGGATGTCCAGCTTATTGAGCAGTGACGCTTTCATTGCGGTTTCTTATCCGAAAAGCTATCCGATGAGCCCTCATTCAGGGCAAAGAGTTCCTGGGCCATGGCCAGCGCATCGAGGCGGCCTTCGGCAGAGAGCTTTTTCAACTGTACGCTCGGTGCGTGCATCAGTTTGTTGGTCAAGCCGCGCGCCATTTGCACCAGCACGTCTTCGGCGCTGCTGCCGTTGGCCAGCATGCGCTGGGCCTTCTGCAATTCTTCGTCGCGCATGCGCTCGCTTTGTTGCCGATATGCCTTAAGCACATCGACCGCCGCGAGTTCGCGCAGGCGCACCATGAAATCTTCGGCGCCCACCGAGACCATCTCTTCCGCCGCCTGGGCTGCGCCCTGGCGACTCTTGAGGTTTTCGGCGACCACTTCGTGGAGATCGTCGACGCTATAGAGGTAAACGTCGTCCAACTCGCCGACTTCAGGCTCGATATCGCGCGGTACGGCGATGTCTACCATGAAGATCGGTTTGTGTTTACGCAGTTTCAATGCGCTTTCAACCGCGCCTTTGCCGAGGATCGGCAACTGGCTGGCGGTGGAGCTGATGACGATGTCGCTACGCACCAGTTCGGCCGGAATATCCGAGAGCAGGACCGCGTGAGCGCCAAACTGCTCGGCCAGAATGCTCGCGCGCTCCAGGGTACGGTTGGCGACAACGATGCGCTTTACACCCAATTCATGCAGGTGACGGGCGACCAGCGTGATGGTCTCGCCGGCACCGATCAGCAAGGCCTGGCTGCGTTGCAGGTCACTGAAAATCTGTTTTGCCAGGCTGACCGCGGCAAACGCCACGGATACCGGGTTTTCGCCAATGGCGGTATCAGTACGCACCTGCTTGGCCGCATTGAAAGTGGCCTGGAACAGACGACCGAGCAGCGGACCGATGGTCCCGGCCTCGCGCGCCACGGCGTAGGCCGATTTCATCTGGCCGAGAATCTGCGGTTCGCCCAATACCAGCGAATCGAGCCCGGAGGCGACCCGCATCATGTGACGAACTGCCGCATCATCTTCGTGCACATAACTGCTCGCGCGCAGCTCTTCGAGGCTCAAATGATGGTAATCGGCCAGCCAGCGCAACACGATGTCAGCCGAAAGGTGATCCTGTTCTATATAGAGCTCGCTGCGATTGCAGGTGGAGAGGATCGCAGCTTCGCGGCTGTCGGTGAGTCGGCAGAGCTGCTGCAAGGCCTCCACCAGCTGCTCAGGGGTAAAGGCCACGCGCTCGCGGACGTCTACTGAAGCAGTCTTGTGGTTAATACCGAGTGCAAGGAAGGCCATTCAAGGTCGCTGATAGTGACGTGAAGCCGGCAATTGTCCTACTTCGACCGAGCCAGAACAACTACCGCTGACTATTGTCCCAATGACCTGCCTCTATAAAGGCCTCATTCGAGACTCGGTTATGTTTGGCCGAAGGCTTGTGTCATGATGATCCGACCGCAGGTTAGTCGTCCTCTTCCTATATGAATAGATCTTCCGCGTTGCTCCTCGCTTTTGTCTTCCTCAGCGGCTGCCAAGCCTTGGCACCCGTTTCGTCGGACGGTACGTCGCCGGTCGAAGACAGCACTCCAGCCCCTGAAAAGCCCAAGGTTTACAGCTCATTCAGTGAAGAAACCATCTTCAGCCTGCTGAGCGCCGAACTGGCTGGCCAACGCAATCGTTTCGACATTGCGCTGGACAACTACGTGACCCAGGCCATCAATACCCAGGATCCGGGCATCTCCGAGCGGGCCTTCCGCATTGCCGAGTACCTGGGCGCCGACCAGGCCGCCCTGGACACCGCGCTGATCTGGGCGAAAAACGCCCCCAATGATCTTGAGGCGCAACGTGCCGCTGCCGTGCAACTGGCTCGCGCCGGGCGTTATGACGACTCCATGGCTTATATGGAGAAAGTCCTGCAAGGCAAAGGTGACACGCATTTCGACTTCCTTGCCCTGTCCGCGGCCGATACCGACCAGGACACGCGCAATGGCCTGATGAAAAGCTTTGACCGCTTACTGCAGCGCCACCCGAACAACAGCCAGTTGATCTTCGGCAAAGCTTTGTTGCTGCAACAGGACGGTGACGCCAAGGGTGCACTGGCCCTGCTGGAAAAACACCCACCGGAAGAAGGCGAAATTGCGCCGATCCTGCTGCGCGCGCGCCTGCTGCAAGCGCTCAATCGTGGCGACGAAGCGCTGCCGCTGCTGCAAAAAAGCATCAAGAAATACCCGGACGACAAGCGCCTGCGCCTGACTTACGCGCGCATGCTGGTTGAACAAGACCGCATGGATGACGCCAAGGTCGAATTCTCGAGCCTGGTTCAGCAATACCCGGAAGACGACGAACTGCGTTATTCGCTGGCACTGGTCTGCCTGGAAGCCAAGGCCTGGAATGAGGCCAAGGGTTACCTGGAAGACCTGATCGCCCGGGACAGCCACGTCGACTCCGCGCACCTGAACCTGGGGCGTATTGCTGAAGAGCGCAATGACCCGCAAGGCGCGCTGATCGAATACGCCAAGGTCGGCCCCGGCAATGACTACCTGCCGGCGCAGTTACGCCAGACCGACATCCTGATCAACAACGGCAGGACTGCCGAAGCGCAGCGACGCCTGGCGGCGGAGCGCGATGCGCAGCCCGATTACGCGATTCAGTTGTACCTGGTCGAAGCCGAGACCTTGTCTGCCAACAAGCAGCCCGACAAAGCCTGGCAAGTGCTGCAAACAGCACTGCAGAAATACCCGGACGACCTGAACCTGCTTTACACCCGCGCCATGCAGGCGGAAAAACGCAATGACCTGGCGCAGATGGAGAAAGACCTGCGACTGATCATCAAGCGCGACCCGGACAATGCGATGGCGTTGAACGCCCTCGGCTACACCCTGTCCGACCGCACAACGCGTTACGCTGAAGCCAAGGCCCTGATCGAACAGGCGCACCACATCAATCCGGAAGACCCGGCGGTGCTCGACAGCCTCGGCTGGGTGAATTTCCGCCTGGGCAATCTCGATGAAGCCGAGCGGTATCTGCGCCAGGCCCTGGAGCGTTTTCCCGATCAGGAAGTGGCCGCTCACCTGGGCGAAGTCCTGTGGGCCAACGGCAAGCAACGCGAAGCCAAGCAAATCTGGGGCAAATTCCTCAAGGAACAACCCGACAGCCCCGCCCTGCGCAGCACCATCAAGCGCCTGACCGGATCAGAGACTCTTTAAGTTATGTTTTTGCGCCACCTCATCGTTTTCAGCTTCATCGCCCTGCTCGCCGGTTGCGCGGGCTTCGGCGCCCGCGAATCGGTCCAGGGTCAAGGCAACCCGGCCCAATGGCGCCAATACAAACAGCAATTGACCAGCCTCGATGGCTGGCAGATCAACGGCAAAATCGGCATCCGTGCGCCCAAGGACTCGGGCAGCGGCACTCTGTTCTGGTTGCAGCGACAGGATTACTACGACATCCGTCTTTCCGGCCCGCTGGGTCGAGGCGCGGCTCGCTTGACCGGTCGCCCGGGCAAAGTGTCGCTGGAAGTGGCCAATCAGGGTCGCTATGACGCGACGACACCCGAAGCGCTGGTCGAGGAACAGCTCGGCTGGAAACTGCCGGTGTCCAATCTGGCCTGGTGGGTTCGCGGGCTCCCGGCCCCGGACAGCAAAAGCCAGCTGACACTGGATGCCGACAGCCGCCTGGCCAATCTCCAGCAAGATGGCTGGCAGGTGGAGTACCTCAGTTACGCCGAACAAAACGGCTATTGGCTGCCCGAGCGGATCAAACTGCACGGCACCGACCTTGATGTCACGCTGGTGATCAAGGAATGGCAACCACGCAAACTGGGGCAGTGAACATGACAGCTCCTCGCTTGACCCTGCCCTCCCCGGCCAAACTCAATCTGATGCTGCACATCCTCGGTCGCCGCGCAGACGGTTATCACGAACTGCAGACGATTTTTCAGTTTCTCGATTACGGCGATGAAATCACCTTTGCCGTTCGCGATGACGGCGTGATTCGATTGCACACTGAATTCGATGGCGTTCCTCACGACAGCAACCTGATTGTCCGAGCCGCAAAAAAACTTCAGGAGCAATCCGGTTGTTCGCTCGGGATCGACATCTGGATTGAAAAAATATTACCCATGGGCGGTGGCATCGGTGGCGGCAGTTCAAATGCCGCGACAACTTTGCTGGGCCTCAACCATCTCTGGCAACTGGGTTGGGATGAGGATCGGCTGGCCGCCCTGGGCCTGACGCTGGGCGCGGACGTCCCGGTTTTCGTGCGTGGACACGCGGCTTTCGCCGAGGGCGTGGGGGAGAAACTGACCCCTGTGGACCCCGAAGAACCGTGGTATCTCGTGCTTGTGCCGCAAGTCTCTGTAAGTACAGCAGAAATTTTTTCAGATCCGTTGTTGACACGTAACTCTTCTCCCATTAAAGTGCGCCCCGTTCCCAAGGGAAACAGTCGAAATGACTGCTTACCGGTGGTAGCAAGGCGTTATCCAGATGTACGTAACGCTTTGAATTTGTTAGGTAAATTTACCGAAGCAAAACTCACCGGAACTGGAAGTTGTGTGTTTGGGGGCTTCCCAAGCAAAGCTGAAGCTGATAA
Organism: Pseudomonas sp. JAI111; assembly: GCF_024809425.1. Taxonomy (NCBI): domain Bacteria; kingdom Pseudomonadati; phylum Pseudomonadota; class Gammaproteobacteria; order Pseudomonadales; family Pseudomonadaceae; genus Pseudomonas; species Pseudomonas sp. JAI111. Next base: position 229,525 of record NZ_JANUCB010000010.1, read on the forward strand.
AGTCTCGGCCCTTCTTACAGAGACCCTTACAGGGTTTGTAGCAAAGGGAAGCAACATTTCGATGTTGCATCGCAAGCTGCAAAATCTGCTCTAAAGGAATCGATTACTGGGTAATCGTTGCAACAGATACAGGGGCGTCGCCAAGCGGTAAGGCAGCAGGTTTTGATCCTGCCATGCGTTGGTTCGAATCCAGCCGCCCCTGCCATTTTCCTATACTCATCCAGGTTACCCTCAGCCTTCAGGTACTGCGCGTGTCCAAGATGATGGTCTTTACGGGGAACGCTAACCCCGATCTGGCTCGGCGTGTTGTACGTCAGCTGCATATCCCTCTCGGTGACATCTCTGTTGGAAAATTTTCCGACGGCGAAATTACAGCCGAGATCAATGAAAACGTCCGCGGTAAAGATGTTTTCATTATTCAGCCGACTTGCGCTCCGACCAACGATAACCTGATGGAACTGGTAGTGATGGCTGATGCCTTCCGCCGCTCCTCGGCTACTCGTATCACTGCTGTTATTCCTTACTTTGGTTATGCCCGTCAGGATCGCCGTCCGCGTTCCGCACGTGTGGCTATCAGCGCGAAAGTCGTTGCTGACATGCTTACCGTAGTCGGCATCGACCGTGTTCTCACGGTTGATCTGCATGCTGACCAAATCCAGGGTTTCTTCGATATTCCGGTAGATAACATCTACGGCTCCCCGGTTCTGGTGGATGACATTGAAGATCAGCGCTTCGAAAACCTGATGATCGTGTCCCCGGACATTGGTGGCGTCGTGCGTGCACGTGCTGTTGCCAAATCCCTGGGCGTGGATCTCGGGATCATCGACAAACGCCGTGAGAAAGCCAATCACTCTGAAGTGATGCATATCATCGGTGATGTCGAAGGGCGTACCTGTATTCTGGTCGATGACATGGTCGATACCGCCGGCACCCTGTGCCACGCGGCAAAGGCTTTGAAAGAGCATGGCGCTGCCAAGGTTTTCGCCTACTGCACACACCCTGTGCTGTCCGGTCGGGCGATCGAAAACATCGAAAATTCCATGCTGGACGAACTGGTGGTGACTAACACCATCCCGTTGTCCGCAGCTGCACAAGCCTGCTCGCGTATCCGTCAACTGGATATCGCGCCGGTAGTTGCCGAAGCGGTTCGCCGCATCAGCAATGAAGAATCGATCAGCGCGATGTTCCGTTAAGGGCCCTGCCCTTCTCGACCATCTCGTTGACGAAAAGCGCCCCGCCCCGGCATTCCTGTCGGGGCGGGGCTTTTTTGCCCATATCGCCTTTAGCGCTGGTCGCAAACGCTGGGGCGAATGTGGTTATTTTGGAGATACAACATGAACGATTTTACTCTGAATGCTGAAGTGCGTTCCGACCTGGGGAAAGGTGCGAGCCGCCGCCTGCGTCGTCTCGCAAGCCTGGTTCCAGCTGTAGTTTACGGTGGCGAAAAAGCCCCTGAATCCATCAGCATGCTGGCTAAAGAAGTTGCCAAACTGCTCGAAAACGAAGCGGCTTACAGCCACATCATCGAGCTGAACGTTGGTGGCACCAAGCAAAACGTAATCATCAAGGCTCTGCAGCGTCACCCGGCCAAAGGCCACGTGTTGCACGCTGACTTCGTACGCGTTGTAGCTGGCCAGAAACTGACCGCTATCGTGCCTGTACACTTCGTTGGCGAAGAAGCTCCGATCAAGAAAGGCGGCGAAGTTTCGCACGTTGTTTCGGAAATCGAAGTGACCTGCCTGCCGAAAGACCTGCCTGAATTCATCGAAGTCGACCTGGCTAACGCCGAAATCGGTTCGATCATTCACTTGTCCGACCTCAAAGCCCCTAAAGGCGTTGAGTTTGTTGCTCTGGCACACGGTGATGACAAGGCTGTTGCCAACGTCCACGCTCCACGTGTTGCTCCAGAAGAAGCTACCGAAGAAGGCGCAGCAGAGTAAGTTCACTCTGTTCGCCGGAGTGACCGGAAACATCGCGGACTAGAGCGTAGCGAGAAAGCGGGCGAGAACGCGAAGTTTACATAATGGTAAATGAGCACTTGTCGTCCACTTTCGCCGCACACTGATCGCGGCAATGTTATCCACCACTCCAGGAAAGGGCCCCTATCGTGACTGCCATCAAACTGATCGTTGGCCTGGGAAATCCAGGCGCTGAATACGAACAGACCCGGCATAACGCAGGGGCCCTTTTTGTTGAGCGCATCGCGAACGCACAAGGTGTCAACCTTGTGGCCGATCGCAAATATTTCGGCCTGACCGGACGCTTTTCGCATCAGGGTCAGGATGTTCGTCTGTTGATTCCCACCACGTACATGAACCGCAGCGGCCAGGCCGTCGCGGCACTTGCAGGCTTCTTCCGCATCAAGCCTGAAGAAATCCTCGTGGCGCACGATGAACTCGACCTGCCTCCCGGCGTTGCCAAACTCAAACAGGGCGGCGGACATGGCGGTCACAACGGGTTGCGCGACATCATTGCGCAACTGGGCAATCAGAATACCTTCTACCGCTTGCGGCTTGGCATTGGCCACCCGGGCGTAGCCAGTATGGTTTCAAATTTCGTCCTGGGTCGTGCGCCACGCGCCGAACAGGAAAAACTCGATGCCAGCATCGACTTTGCCCTCGGCGTGCTGCCGGATATCCTCGCCGGGGAATGGAACCGCGCGATGAAAAACCTGCACAGCCAGAAGGCCTGACTCTTACTCATCGGGGAAATACCATGGGATTCAATTGCGGCATCGTCGGCCTGCCTAACGTCGGCAAGTCCACCCTGTTCAACGCCCTGACCAAATCCGGGATCGCGGCCGAGAACTTCCCCTTCTGCACCATCGAGCCGAACACCGGTATCGTGCCGATGCCGGATCCGCGCCTGGAAGCCCTGGCTGCTATCGTCAATCCAAAGCGCATCCTGCCGACCACCATGGAGTTCGTCGACATCGCGGGCCTGGTAGCTGGCGCCTCGAAAGGTGAAGGCCTGGGCAACAAGTTCCTCGCCAACATCCGTGAAACCGATGCCATCGCCCACGTGGTCCGCTGCTTCGAAGACGAGAACGTGATTCACGTGTCCAACAGCGTCGACCCGAAACGCGACATCGAGATCATCGACCTGGAACTGATCTTCGCCGACCTCGACAGCTGCGAGAAGCAACTGCAGAAAGTCGCCCGAAATGCCAAGGGTGGTGACAAGGACGCCGTAGTCCAGAAAGGCCTGCTGGAGCAATTGATCGCTCACTTCACCCTCGGCAAACCAGCGCGCACGCTGATGAAGAACATGGGTGCCGACGACAAGGCGGTGATTCGCGGCTTCCACCTGCTGACCACCAAGCCGGTCATGTACATCGCCAACGTCGCTGAAGACGGTTTCGAGAACAACCCACTGCTGGACATCGTCAAGGCCATCGCTGAAGAAGAAGGCGCCATGGTGGTTCCGGTCTGCAACAAAATCGAAGCCGAAATCGCCGAACTCGAAGACGGTGAAGAGAAAGACATGTTCCTCGAGGCCCTGGGCCTGGAAGAACCTGGCCTGAACCGCGTGATCCGCGCCGGCTACGAAATGCTGCACTTGCAGACCTATTTCACTGCCGGTGTCGAAGAAGTCCGCGCCTGGACCGTCCGCGTCGGTGCCACCGCACCACAAGCCGCTGGCGTGATCCACACCGACTTCGAAAAAGGCTTCATCCGCGCCGAAGTCATCGCCTACGACGACTTCATCCAGTACAAGGGCGAAGCCGGTGCCAAAGAAGCCGGTAAATGGCGCCTGGAAGGCAAGGACTACATCGTTAAAGACGGCGACGTGATGCACTTCCGTTTCAACGTCTAAGTTTTCAGAACGAAGCAGCCGCACACGAAAAAGCCGCGTTTATACGCGGCTTTTTTGTGCCTGAAATATTTATCCGCCACACCACCGAACACCTGTGGGAGCGAGCCTGCTCGCGATAGCGGTGTCTCAGTCACCACCTTCGCTGAAGGTTAGACCGCCATCGCGAGCAGGCTCACTCCTACAGGGGGACGGTGTGTATGTTCAGGGCTTTTTGGTTCTTGGCAGGAAGATCGCCAGTACGCCAAACAACGGCAGGAACGAACACAGAAAGTACACATACTCGATGCCGCGCAGATCTGCCAAATGCCCAAGCAGCGCCGCGCCAATCCCGCCGAAACCGAACATCAGCCCGAAGAACACGCCAGCAATCATCCCGACATTGCCCGGCACCAGTTCCTGCGCATACACAACGATCGCCGAAAACGCCGAGGCGAGGATGAAGCCAATCACCACACTGAGAATGCTGGTCCAGAACAGATCGACGTGAGGCAGGATCAATGTGAACGGCGCCACGCCGAGGATCGAGAACCAGATCACCGCTTTACGCCCGATCTTGTCGCCGATCGGCCCCCCGAAGAAGGTCCCCGCGGCCACTGCGCCCAGGAACAGGAACAGGTGCATCTGGGAACTGGCCACCGACAGGTCAAACTTCTCGATCAAGTAGAACGTGAAGTAACTGGTGAAACTCGCCATGTAGAAATACTTGGAGAACACCAGCAGCCCGAGCACCACCAGCGCGCTGATTACCCTGCCCTTCGACAAGCCGTGGGTCGCCGCCTGACCTTGCTTGAGCTTGAACAGGCTCAAGTGGTTGGCGTACCAGCGACTGATCCGATAAAGCACGAACAGCGCAAACACGGCGAACAATCCAAACCAGGCCACATGGCCCTGACCGAAAGGAATGATGATCGCCGCCGCCAACAACGGGCCAAAGGCTGAGCCGGCATTGCCACCGACCTGAAAGGTCGACTGCGCCAGCCCGAATCGCCCGCCCGACGCTAGCCGCGCCACACGCGAGGCTTCCGGATGGAACGTCGACGAGCCGATACCGATCAGGCCCGCCGCCAATAGAATCATCGGGAAGCTGCCAACCACCGACATCATCAAGATCCCGATCAATGTGCAAACGGTCCCGGCCGGAAGCAGCCATGGTTTTGGATGGCGATCAGTGTGGTAACCCACCCAGGGCTGCAGCAGCGAAGCCGTCAACTGGAAGGTCAGCGTAATCAAACCGACCTGGGTGAATGTCAGGCCGTAGTTGGCCTTGAGCATTGGATAAATCGACGGCAGTACCGACTGAATCAGGTCGTTAATCAAGTGCGCCAGCGCCACCGCACCGATGATGCGCATGACCAACGGGCTGCTTTGGGGAGTCGCGGATGCCGACGTCGCGCCGGTCGTTGCGTTACTGATAGCCATGAGAATTTCCGTACAGCGGATGGGTGCACAGGGGCAGGTGCGTCAATGTGCCATTTTTCAGTGCAGCAGCGCCATCCCCTTAGCCTGCTAACGACCTCGGCGTCCATCGCTAAAAAAGTGATAGCGCAACGCCATGGTCTGAATCTTGCCTTGTTAATCCGCTTCAACGCGGCCCCTTACAAAGGGGACCGAGAATGGGAAGTTTCGCCACAGAATCGGCCTACAGAGCTGACAAGGGTGAACTTTCGAGGCCTTTAAAAAGGGCACACGTCGCGGTCGCAAAGACCTCGACGCACGCCATTGGTGCGTGGTGTTCAGAGGAGTCATGGGGCATGTCTTTTTTATCACCGGGGATCGCGTTGCTGGGGCGTTTTGGCTTCGCACGCAAATTTCAGCTGTTGTTCCTGCTGTTTATCCTGCCGCTGGCGGGCAGCCTGTTGATGATTGGCCAGGACTATCGCGCCAAACTGAACCTGATCTCTGGCGAACGCGCCGGGGTTCATCAACTGCTCGCCCTCGATGCGCTAGACAACCTGCTCGCCGCCCAGCGTGATCGCGCTGCTCGTTGGCGTGCGACGGAAACCAATCGCCAGCCGACACCGGCAACCCTGGCGGCGATGGCCGCATTTGAGGCGGTTCAACCCGCTGTCGCCCAAGCCACCACGGACCTCGGTAACGCACTGAAAATCGAAGGCGCCGAGAGCGAAACCCTGGCCCGTTACCAAGCCCTGCAAAACGCCCTCAATGGCCTGGATTCGAAAAGCCTGAGCAGCGTCGGTTGGTGGCCCGATGGCTACGATCGCTTCACCAATGCCCTGACTGCGCTGCAAGCGTTGCGCGAGCAGATTGCCATGGATAACCGCCTGACACTGGCACCATGGCTGGAAACCTACCTGCTGACACAAATCTCGACGCAGCACGCGCCAGACCTGATCGAACGGGTCGGTCGCCTGGCGAGCGTCGGGCAGGCGTCGGTCGTCTCCGGACAATTCACCCTCCAAAGCCGTCTGCAATTGCGCGATTTGCGCAGCCGCATTGGCGATGCCCGCGAACAGCTGGTGAAAACCGCCAGCCTCCTGGAAGCCCGCCTGCCCAGCGCATTGCAAAGTTGGGCCGGGCAATACCACGACAGCCTCAAGCATCTGGACGCAAGCCTCAAAGTCCTCGATGACGGCGTCTTCGGCGGCAGCATCACCCTCAAGCCCGACGACTTCGAACACAACCTCGACGCCCTGCTCTCCGACCTCGCCGCGCTGCGCCAGCAGTCGCTGGTATCGCTGGATCAACGTCTGGATTACTACCATGGCTCGGCGATCAGCCAGTTCATTCTGGTGGCGACGATTTTTGGTTGCCTGCTGCTGGCGGCGTTGTACTTGTTCATCTGCTTGCAGGCCTCAATCCGACGCAGCGCCAGCGGCATCACACTGTTGGCCGAAGCATTGCGCGATGGCAACTTGAGTCTGCAAGTGCCGGTGCAAGGACGTGACGAGCTGGCGGCCATCAGCACCGCCCTGAATGTCGCCGTGGTGCAGCTGCGCAACAGCTTGCTGGGGGTCGATCACGAAACCTTGCAGGTCAGCAACGCGGTGCGCACCCTCAACCATCACTCCAGCGGCGCCCTTGGCGAAGTGGAAGCGCAGCAACTGCAGATCAGCCAGATCGCCGCCGCGGCCACGCAATTGGCGGCTACCTCACAAGGGGTCGCGCAGAGTTGTGAACAGGCGTCCGGCAGCGCGCAACACACGCAGCGCATCGCCGCCGACAGCAGTCGCGACAGCCAGCGCACCACCGCGAGTATTCAGCAGCTCAACCAGCGGTTGAACGACACGGCCGCCGCGTTGGGTCGGGTCAGCGAACAAGGCCAGCAGATTCAGTTGGTGGTCGACACCATTCGCGGTGTCGCCGAGCAAACCAACCTGTTGGCGCTCAATGCGGCCATCGAAGCGGCCCGTGCGGGTGAACAAGGTCGTGGGTTCGCCGTGGTGGCCGACGAGGTGCGCAGCCTGTCGCAACGAACCCAGTCTTCCACCGCGCAAATCGCCGGCACCGTCGACAGCCTGCGTAACACTGTGAATGAGGCGGTGAGCTTGATGGAAGCGGCGTGCACTCAGGCGCAAAGCGATGCCAAATCGGTGACGGGCCTGGGCGAACGCCTCGGGGAAATTGCTCTCGCCGTGCAAGGCGTTACCGACACCCTGGCGCAGATCGCCACGGCGGTGGAAGAGCAAGCCAGTACCGCCGACGAAGTCAGCGGCAACATTCAACAGGTCGATCAAGCGGCAGTCCGGTTGCTTGAAGGCGCGCGGGCGGTGAACCTGGCGGCCGACACCTTGAGCCAGGGCAGCAAGGCCTTGAGTGCCAATACCGGTAGATTTCAGCTCAGTTGACGCCCTCCCCTGACCCGATTTTTCGGCTCAGGTGGATAAGCGGTTGAAAGCGTAGAGAAATATTTTAGATTTACGCTTGACGCATCTGCATTACCGGTGAATAATGCGCGCCACTTGGCTACATAGCTCAGTTGGTTAGAGCATAGCATTCATAATGCTGGGGTCCGGGGTTCAAGTCCCTGTGTAGCCACCAAGTACTAAAAACGGCTTACCGAAAGGTAGGCCGTTTTTTTATGCCTCGATAAAAGTGCCCCTGACACGGCGTCAGGAGCCAATCCCCGGCAACGCCGACAGCGCCCTCTCCCAGATCTGCCAGGTGCGCAGCCAGACCATCGCCTGCCAGTCGGTATCGGCGGGATAGAACTGCTCCAGCAGATTCAGTTTGATCTCACGCCCCACGGCATCGCTCGGGTTACCGTGCAAGTGCAGCCAATGGTCGTCGCGCAAATGACGATGAACCTCTGCCCCCGGATACGTCCCGCACTCGATCACAAAGGGCATCAACCGCACCTGAGGCAACGCATCGATCAATGCCTGCGAGGTGTAGCCCGTCGCCGTAGCCGCCACACCGGTTTCGCTCAAGGTGTCAGCGCCAGTCAGCAATGTGTAGAGCCATGGGCCGTAAATGGCCTGCGCATCGGGCAGCGCTGGATAAGCCGCCTCGGTGATTGTCAGCAACATTGGATGACCGTATTCGCCCGCACCGGTGTGCAGGTCGAAACACATTGCGACCTCGGCATGGGCAATGTGTTTTTGCATGATCTGGTGCAACGTGCGGTTCGACCAGCTCGGCGCCAACCCGCCATAAAACAGACCGTCGGGATGACTGTGCTGGCCGCCCTCGACAATCGACATGACCGCCGGCCAGCCGTGTTGGCGAATCTGCTCATCGAGCAAGGCGTCGGCGCGGTCCCGCTCGGGGCCTCGCAGCTCAGTGACGGCATAGATTTCATGCAGTGCTGAGTAAGCCTGATTGTCCGGCAGTGGTCGGGTAAAGTTCAGGTGATTGCGGTTGAGGTCGATGTTGTCTTCGTTGACCCGGCGTAGCCACGCGGTGCCCCAGGGGTTGATCAGATGGATCATCACCACCGCGACATCCGCGGGCAATGAACGCTTGCCCAGCTCCTGCATCCACTTGATCTGACATCCCGAGCCATAGAAGCCTTCAACGCCATGGGTGCCGCTCAGGGCGATCAGCAGTCGCTTGGCGCCGGGATCGCCCAATACCGCGACGTCGGTGCTCAGAGGCTCGCCAAAAGGCCCTTTGAGCGGATGAGGATACTCAGTCAACGTCGCGCCGGCCGCAGTGGCTGCCGCGAGAAATAGCTCACGTTGGGTGCGGTAACTCGGCTGGGTGGGAAACTCGGTCTGCATGTCTGCCTCTTGTTCATTTTCTGGCCAGTCTGTTGCCCTCGACCCTACAGAAAATCCATCAGTTCATGAAGGACAAAAGCGTCTTTGCCGTAGTCCGTGGTTTGCACCTCGTCCTGCCGGCCGATACAGTCCTCTGATCTTTTCCCACGGACGGAGTGCCCAACGTGTTCTCAGCCTTTCACTTGAGCCGCTTTCGGCTGTCAGCCCTTTCGCTGATCGCCACCGCACTGACCCTTGCCGCGTGCAACGGTGCCTCGACCTCCCCCTCGACTTTGCCGCTCGCGCCGGAAGTCGCCTCCGGTTATCGCACCGACCTGCAAACTCGCCATGCCTCGAAACACATGGCGGCTGCGGCGAATCCGCTGGCGGCCGAAGCCGGGCGAGCGATGCTGCGTCAGGGTGGTTCGGCGATCGATGCCGCGATTGCGATGCAAGCGGTGCTGACGCTGGTGGAACCCCAATCGTCGGGGATCGGTGGCGGCGCACTGATTGTGTTGTGGGATGGCAAAAACGTGCGCACGTACGACGGTCGCGAAACGGCACCGGCCGGCGCTACCGAGAAACTGTTCCTGCAAGCGGACGGCACGCCGATGCCATTCCCCCAGGCGCAGATCGGTGGCCGCTCGGTGGGGACACCCGGCGTGTTGCGCGCGCTTGAGTTGGCCCATCAAAAACAAGGGCGCCTGCCTTGGGCAACGCTGTTCGAACCGGCCATCAAACTGGCGGAGCAAGGCTTTGCCATCTCGCCGCGCCTGCATCAGCTAATCGCCTCAGACTCGTCGATACGACGTTCACCAGACATGATGGCGTACTTCATGAATGCCGACGGCAGTCCGAAAGCCGTCGGCACGCCACTGAAAAACCCGGCATTGGCCGCGGTGTTGAAACGCATCGCCCAAGAGGGACCGAATGCGTTCTATAAAGGACCGGTCGCCCAGGAGATCGTCGCCAAGGTTCAAGGCCACACCAACCCCGGCAGCCTGTCGCTGAACGATCTCCAGGGCTACAAGGCCAAGGAGCGCGCGCCGCTGTGTACCGACTACAAACGCTGGCAGGTTTGCGGCATGCCACCACCGTCGTCGGGCGGCATTGCCGTGGCGCAGATCCTCGGCACGCTCCAGGCGCTGGAAACCCGCGACCACAGGTTCGCCCTCGCGCCACTCAAGCCGCTCAAGACCACCCGGCCTGCGGGCATCGAACCTGCGCCCGAAGCCGTGCACCTGATTTCCGAAGCTGAACGTCTGGCCTACGCCGACCGCGCGCTCTATGTGGCCGACAGCGACTTTGTACCGGTTCCCGTCAAAGGCCTGGTCGACCCGACCTACCTGGCCAGCCGCGCTGCCCTGATTGGCGATCGCAGCATGGGCACGGCCAAACCCGGCACGCCGCCGGGCATTCAGGTTGCCTACGCACCGGACCGTTCGCCGCTGCGCATTTCCACCTCGCAAGTTGTCGCTGTCGATGACGAAGGCGGTGCGGTGTCCATGACCACCACCGTGGAGTCCGCATTCGGCTCGCACCTGATGGTTCAGGGCTTCATGCTCAACAACCAGCTGACCGACTTTTCGTTCATCCCCGAAGAGAACGGCCAGAAGGTCGCCAACCGCGTCGAGCCCGGCAAACGCCCACGCTCATCGATGGCACCCACGCTGATCTTCGACCGCCAGAGCGGCGAATTCCTCGCCACACTCGGCTCCCCTGGCGGCTCGCAGATCATCGAATACGTGGCCAAATCCGCCGTCGGCCTGCTCGACTGGAATCTCGACCCGCAAGCGGCGATCAACCTGCCCAACTTCGGCAGCCGCAACGGCCCGACGGAGCTGGAAGAAGGGCAATTCAGCGGCGGCTTGATTCAGTCGTTGAAGGACAAAGGGCACAGCGTGAGCGAGATCGACATGACCAGCGGCACCCAGGCGATTGTTCGGGTCAAGGATGCGCAGGGAAAGGCTTCGCTGGCGGGCGGGGCCGATCCTCGGCGCGAGGGGGAGGCGTTGGGGGACTGAGTCCTACGCAGAAAAGGCTTACCGGAGGGTAAGCCTTTTTTATATTGAGTCGACTGTGCGCGCCGCTCAACGAGTGATCTTCAACGCCTGCCGCGCCTTGTGCTTCTCCAGCGCCAGATCGATCAGGCGACTCACCAGTTCGCTGTACGTCATGCCGGTGGCCTGCCACAGCTTGGGGTACATGCTGATGCGGGTGAAGCCAGGCAGTGAGTTGATCTCGTTGATCAACACTTCGCCACTGTCGGTCAGGAATACATCGACCCGCGCCAGCCCGGAACAGCCCAGCACGTGAAACGCTTCGACGGCCAAGGCACGGATGCGCTCACTGGCCTCGTTGCTGATATCCGCCGGCACCACCACTTGTGCCGCTTGAGCGTCGATGTATTTGCTGTCGTAGGAATAGAAGCCACTGCGCACTACGATCTCGCCGCAACCACTGGCGATGGCGTCTTCGTTGCCGAGCACTGCGCATTCAATCTCGCGGCCACTGACGGCGGACTCGATCAACACTTTTTCATCGAAACCCAACGCCAACTCCACTGCCGCCGTGTACTCGGCTTCGTCGTTGACCTTGCTGACACCCACCGAAGATCCCTGGTTCGCCGGTTTGACGAACAGCGGCAGGCCAAGCTTGCCCTGGACTTCGGCGAAGCCGGTGCGCGCCGCGCTGGTGCGGGTCAGGGTCACGAACGGCGTGACCGCCAAGCCAGCGTCTCGCAACAGGCGCTTGCTGAAGTCCTTGTCCATGCAAACCGCGGAGCCCAGCACATCGGAGCCGACAAACGGCAGGTCGGCCATGCGCAGCAAGCCTTGCAGGCAACCGTCTTCCCCCAGCGTGCCGTGCACGATCGGGAAGATCACATCGACATGGCCCAGCAGTTCCTGACCGGACGTTTCCACCAACTGTTGACTGGCCTTGCCCGGCACCACTGCCAGTTCTCGGTTGGATTGATTGAGGGCGATCAGGGCCGGATTTTCCTGGTTGAGCAGGAAGTTCGAAGGGTCGTTGAGGTGCCAGTGGCCTTGTTTGTCGATACCGATCAGCACCGGTTCGAAGCGCGAACGGTCCAGCGCATCGACAATGTTTTTCGCCGATTGCAGCGACACTTCATGTTCAGCCGAACGACCACCAAAAATAACCCCTACCCGCAGCTTGCTCATTGCCTGGCTCCCTTTGTGAATGGCTGTTTCATAACACGGCTGAGCAGCTGAGTTAAAGACTGAAACTTCGCGCCGCTTCGATGAGTCAGTGCTAATACGCACGCCCCCCCCCTGCGCTCCCGTCACGAAGAGGCCGCCCTTGAACGTCCACTCCGACCGTCGCAACGCCCTCTCACTGGACGGGCTCAACTTCTTTCTCGCCGACGTGCGTGATGGATTAGGGCCGTACCTGGCGATTTATTTGCTGGCGGTACATCACTGGGAGCCGGCCAGTATCGGGCTGGTGATGACGCTGGCGGGGATTGCGGCGCTGTTGACGCAAACGCCGGCCGGCGCACTGATCGACAGGACGCATCGCAAACGCGGCGTGATCATTGTCGCGGCGCTGCTGGTCACCGCGAGTTGCCTGCTGCTGCCGTTCATTACTTCGTTCACGCTGGTGGCCATGACCCAGGCGCTCAGCGCCGTAGCGGCGTCGGTATTTGCGCCAGCGATTGCGGCGATTTCCCTGGGGATCACCGGACCTCGGGCCTTTACCCGTCGAACCGGGCGAAACGAAACCTTCAATCATGCAGGCAATGCCATTGCGGCGTTGCTGGCCGGTGGTTTTGCCTACCTCTTTGGCCCGGTGGCGGTGTTTTACCTGATGGCGCTGATGGCGTTGGCCAGCGTGATTGCCATCAGTTTTATCTCCCCACACGCCATTGATCACGACGTGGCGCGAGGCTTTGATCCCGAAGGCCCCTCCCACGGCGTTAACCCTTCAGGCTTGAGCGTCTTACTGCACAACCGGCCGCTGCTGGTGTTCGCCATCTGTTGCGGCTTGTTCCATCTGGCGAATGCGGCGATGTTGCCGCTTGTCAGTCAGAAGTTGTCACTGGTGAATTTGCAAATGGCCACACCGTTGACTTCGGCCTGTATTGTCGCGGCGCAACTGGTGATGGTGCCGGTGGCGTTACTAGTGGGGTGGAAAGCGGATGTGTGGGGACGCAAACCGTTGCTGCTGGCCGGTTTCCTGATCCTGCCATTGCGCGCGGTGCTGTATCTGCTGTCGGATGATCCGTACTGGCTGGTGGCGGTGCAGTTGCTGGATGGCGTCGGCGCAGGCGTGTTCGGGGCGTTGTTCCCGGTGGTGGTCAAAGACTTGACCCAAGGCACCGGGCGTTTCAATGTCAGCCTCGGTGCCCTGTCGACCGTGTTTGGCCTGGGAGCGGCCTTGAGCAACGGCCTCGCCGGAATAGTCGTTCAGCAAGCGGGGTATGACGCGGCGTTCCTGACCCTGGCCGGAATCGCGGCGACAGCATTTGCGTTGCTGCTCCTGGCCATGCCCGAAACCCTCAACCATCGGCCAGCGATGCGCGCCGAACAGCCGATAGCAACCGTCAGCTAATGGCGAGGTGAACAACTTCTGCCAGGGCCTCCAGACAGGTAACGGGTCACTGGGTTACCGTGTTTACAACTGAGTTCAAGACATCACTCCCATGACCCGGCACACCCCGCCCATCGATTGGTTCCACCGCGCGCCCGACGTTGGCGGGGTTCAGCGTTTCGAGGCGTTTTTTGCGGGCCACGGTTACGACCTTCACCGACACGACACCTATGCGATCGGCCGCACCCTGGCCGGCGTACAAAGCTTCCAGTACCGCGGCGCCTGGCGCCACAGCCTGCCGGGCGGGACGTTGGTGCTGCACCCGGACGAAGCCCACGATGGCGAGGCGGGCACCGAGGCCGGGTTCAAATACCGGATGATGTACATCGAACCGGCGCTGATTCAGCAGATCCTCGGCGGCAAGCCGCTGCCCTTTATCAAGACCGGCTTGTCGACCGACCCGCGCCTGTTCGCCGCCACTGACGTATTGCTGCGCAGCCTCGATTGCCCGCTCGATCCCCTGGAGGAACAGGACGCGTTGTTCGATCTGGCGCAGGCCTTGAACAGCGTTTCGGGAGTGACCTCCTCCCAGCGCCAGAGCTTCGACTACGTGGCGGCGGAGCGCGCGCGGGCGTTCATCCACAGCGCCCTGGATCGCACCGTAACCCTGGATGAACTGGCACAACACAGCGGTCGTGACCGCTGGAGCCTGTCGCGCGATTTTCGCCTGTTGTTCGGCACCAGCCCTTATCGATATCTGACCATGCGTCGCCTGGACCTGGTCCGCTCGCTGCTGGTCCAGGGCCAGTCACTGGTCAGCGCCGCGCTGATCGCCGGCTTCACCGATCAGAGCCACATGACCCGACAATTCAGCAAGACATACGGCCTGTCGCCCGCACGCTGGATGAAAATGCATCGCCGCTGAACCACTCGCACGAGCCACGCACAATCGTACAAGAAGCTCGCCGACGGGCTGGTTAACGTGGGCTCACGATCAACCACGAGGCCTGCTTCATGAACGCTTACCACAGCCTGAACTTCGCTGAAAAAATCACCCGGATCGACGCGCACTGGTCGCCGCGAGTCATTGCCGAAATGAACGACTACCAGTTCAAAGTGGTGAAACTGCTGGGGGATTTCATCTGGCACGATCACCTGGATACCGACGAAACCTTCATCGTTCTCGATGGGCAATTGCGCATCGATTTTCGCGATGGCCACGTTCTGGTGAACGCAGGCGAAATGTATGTGGTGCCAAAGGGAGTCGAGCACAAACCCTCTGCCACACAGGAAGTAAAGTTGCTGTTGATCGAGCCCAAAGGCGTGTTGAACACCGGCCGCGAAGGTGGCGAACGCACCGCTCAGAACGATGTATGGGTGTGAAACCCGCAGACCACAGCACGGTAGGAAATGCCTTCCAACACACTCGGACGCTTCATACATAAGCGTTTCAGCGGTTGTTTTAAAGTGTTTCACAGAGCGCAGACGTCACAGTTTGACCCATCGGTCTCACTGCCAAAGGCCTCTGCGCGCCCTCCACTTTTTCACAACCACCAAGGCGTTACATTTGATGAGCAACCGTTGGAAGAGCAATTCGCGCAAAGATTCTGGTGTGTTTTTGAGACGCTTTAAAACCGAGCTGATCGTGGGCTTCATTCTTGGCGCGGTGCCGCTGTTGATCAACTCGACCAACCAGGCCGAACTGCAAGCCATTCTCCAGTCATTGCTGGCCAGCGCCCCTATTCTCAATCATGGTGGATGCCTGCTGACGATCTATGTCGCGGTGTGCATCCACAAGAAAATCCATCGCTTGAAAAGTGACCGCATGCGCGACCGGTTCGAGACGATCTACAAGGTAACGGCGGAAGTCGGGACGAGTTTCCTGACACTGCTGCGCACGGGGCTCGGGGCGATCGTCGGGTTTCTGATGATCGCTCCGTTCATGGACGAGGCACCAATCTCGCTAAACCATTGGCTGACCACGGCCCTGTATTGCGCCATGACCCTGGTGTTCTCGGCATCGGTGTCGTTGTTGCACGATTTTCTGATGACCCGCCCGACGCGTAGTCATCCGAAAAATCACATTCGTTTGTAAGGCCCCGCCCCTTAGGCCTGCAACGTCTTGCCGTCTACCGGATCGCCGATTGTCAAGAAATGCCCGCCCGCCACGTGGTGCAAGGTGCGCAAGGCATCGTGCCCTTCGAAGTGCCAACGCCCCTCGCTGAACACTCGCTCATCGGCTTGGGCGGCAATCACCTCGGCCAGGAACAGATCGTACTGCTGATGGTTGTCCGGCTCCGGCAGCAGTCGGCATTCCAGCCAGGCGACACAGCCTTCAAGCAGTGGGGCGTCGATCAGCTCACCGTTGAACGTCTGCAGGCCATAGGTCTGGAACTTGTCCTGGCCCTGGCTTTGGCTTAGTTCCAGGCCGGATGTCGAGCCAACGGTCTGCACGATATCGGCCTGAGCAGCGCAGGGAACGTTCAACACGAACGTTCCCGAGGCTTCCAGCAACTGCCGGGTCCAGGTGGATTTATCCAGCACCACGGCAATTTTGGGCGGTTCGAAATCCAGCGGCATGGCCCAGGCGGCGGCCATGATATTGCGCTGGCCATCATGCGCCGCGCTGACCAGTACGGTCGGCCCGTGATTGAGCAGGCGGTAAGCCTTGGACAAGGGAACCGGACGGCGGTGAGAAACGCTCATGAAGGCTGCTCCTGGGGAAAACGCCGATTGTAGCGATTTCCACCAGGAGGGCAGGCATCAAGTCGCCAGCTGATTGGCAAACTGCCCGACCGCGTTCACCACTTTCTGCGCACCGTCCTGAATCTCGACGATCACCGTGCCCGCCTCCGCCGCCAGCGCCAGACCCTGTTCGGCCTGCAGTTGGCCGTCGGTCATCAGGGCCACGGCGTTGCGCGCCATATCCTGGTTCTGGCGCACCACGCCGACGATCTCATCGGTGGCCTGGCTGGTGCGCGAAGCCAGTTGCCGGACTTCGTCAGCGACCACGGCAAATCCCCGCCCCTGTTCACCGGCACGCGCGGCTTCGATGGCAGCGTTGAGCGCCAGCAGGTTGGTCTGTTCGGCAATGCCGCTGATGGTTTTTACGATGGTGCCGATGACCAGCGATTGCTCGTTCAGTGCTTCGATGCCTTCACCGGCGGTTTGCATGTGTTTGGCCAGGTCGCGCATCACATTCACCGCCTGCGTTACCACCGCCGTGCCGCGCTGGGCGCTTTGGTCGGTTTGCTGGGAGGTGCTGTAGGCGATGTTGGCGGCCTCTGCGACCGCCTGCTCCTGATTGACCTGATCGGTTATCACAGTGGCGAACTTCACCACTTTGTAGAGCTTGTTGTTGGCGTCCAGCACCGGGTTGTAGGACGCCTCCAGCCAGACCACACGACCATGGCTGTCCACACGCTTGAAGCGTTCAGCAACGAACTCGCCCGCGTTCAGGCGGCGCCAGAAATTCTGATACTCAGCACTGTTGTAGTCCTCAGGCTCGCAGAACATGCGGTGATGTTTGCCTTTGATCTGCGCCAGGCTGTAACCCATGCCGCTGAGGAACCGCTCGTTGGCCGTCAGCACGTTGCCATTAAGGTCGAACTCGATCACCGCTGTGGAACGCACCAGCGCGCCGATCAGGTTCTCATGCTCGCGGGACGCCTCGATGGTACGGGTCAGGTCGCTGGCGTAAATCGAGAAATGCTTGATCTTGCCGTTCGAAGACCGCACGGGTTGCGCAATCGAACGCAGCCACGCCTCCTGGCCATTACCCCGCAGCAAACGCACGGCGCCGGCAAAGTGCTCGCCGCGGGTCAGCGCCAACTTGAAGCGGTGGTGAAATTCGTCCGACTTCACATGAACCGGAACAATGTCTTCGATGTCCCGGCCGATCAGGTCGCTGCTCTTGTAGAGCATCTCGTCGATGAAGTTCTGGTTGACCGATTGAATCCGCCCATCAGGGTCAAGGGTCAAAACCAGCATCTCGCTTTCCAGACTGTCCCTCACTTGCTGAAGGCTGGAGAGTTCCTCGCGAAGAGCCGATAGCTCCTGCTTTAAGCGTTTGTTGAACATGGGAAAGTACCGATGGACAGAGATAGAAAGCGATATGCAGCCTAGCCATCGGCCTTACGGGTATTTTCTGAAGAGTGTTTCAGTCTTGTCCTACAAAAATAGTTCCGGTATCGATACCCACCCCTTCGTTCATATCGCGCCAGCGGCCGGACAGCGCTCGACCCGTGGCATCCGCGCGCCGAAATACGCCGCACTGCTAACACCCACGGCGCCCATCACGGCACAGAAGATCACGCAGATCCACGGGCTCCATGGCATCAGACCGATCAGCAACAGCGGTGTGATACTCGCCCATGCCGCGTAGGCAATGTTGTAGGTGAAGGAAATACCCGAAACGCGGATCCGCGCCGGAAACAGGCTGACCATCACCGACGGCACCGCCCCGACAACCCCGCAACCAAGCCCGGCAATCGCGTACGCCAGGCCGATCCAGTTGCCACCGATGATCAGACACGTATAGAGCACACCAATGCCCAGCGGCAGAAGCAAGCTATAGAGCATGACGGTGCGCCAGGCGCCGATGCGATCGACCAGCAGCCCGGCGAGGACGCAGCCGATGTTCAGGAAAACAATGCCCAAGGCACTCAAGGCGAAGGTATGGCTGGCAGTCATGCCGAAGGTTTTCTGCATCATGGTCGGGGTAATGACCACGAACACCACCACCGCCGACGTCAGTACGCAGGTGAGGATCATCGCCGGCAACATCGCCAGGCGATGTTCACGCAAGACCGTGCGCAGCGGCAGTTCGACCGCGGCATCGCGCTGGGCCTGCATTGCCATGAATACCGGGGTTTCACTGAGCCAGCGACGCAGCCAGACACCAATCACACCAAACACGCCGCCCAACAGGAACGGGTAACGCCAGGCGTAATCAAGGATTTCCGCCGGAGTGAAGGCCTGCGCCAGAAAGGTCGCCGTCAGGGCGCCGATCAAGTAGCCGAAGGTCAGCCCGGCCTGCAGAAAACCCAAGGCGTATCCGCGATGACCGGCCGGTGCGTGCTCGGCAACGAACACCCAGGCGCTCGGTACTTCACCGCCCACCGCCGCGCCTTGCAGAACCCGCAAGACCAACAGCAGCAACGGTGCGAGATAGCCGATCTGGGCGTAGGTCGGCATGATCCCGATCAGCAGGCACGGCAGCGCCATCATCAGGATGCTCAGGCTGAACACCTTCTTGCGCCCCAATCGGTCGGCGAAATGCGCCATCAGGATTCCACCCAACGGACGCGCCAGATAGCCGGTGACGAAGATGCCGAAGCTTTGCAGCAAACGCAGCCACTCAGGCATTTGCGGTGGGAAGAACAGCTGGCTGAGAGTCAGCGCGAAAAACACGAAAATGATGAAGTCATAGATTTCCAGCGCGCCACCAAGGGCCGCAAGGCCGAGGGTCTTGTAGTCCGAGCGGGAAAACGGCGCCGGGCGCGCATCGGTGTTGGCAGTCATGAAAAGAACTCTGGCACAGGCAAAAACCAAGGCGCTCATGGTCTACGCAAATGCGCCCACGGACAACCCGTTAGACCAAAGTCTCAGACTGGCTAAACTTCGTCACAAAAAATGACTGATTGATTTACTGTTGGCACCTGTCCAGACGGGCCTTTGAAGTGTCTTCAAAGCCCCCGCGGACCACAACAAACATAAAAATTAGAGGTAGTCCCGTGGCCGCTGATATCGAAGATACCCGCTCCGCCCGCTTTGCCCTGCGCTGTTCAAGTTTTGCCGAACGCTGGTTCCCCGACTCCTGGGTATTTGCGGCCCTGGCGGTAATCATTGTCGCCGTGGCAACGATGATCATGGGCGCCAAACCCACGGATGCGGCGATGGCTTTCGGTGACGGTTTCTGGAGCCTGATCCCGTTCACCATGCAGATGGCGTTCGTGGTGATCGGGGGTTATGTAGTCGCCAGCTCGCCGCCCGCGGTGAAACTCATTGACCGCTTGGCGCGCATCCCGAAAAACGGCCGCTCGGCTGTGGCCTGGGTCGCGCTGATTTCCATGGTCGCGTCCTTGCTGAACTGGGGGTTGTCATTGGTGTTCGGCGGTCTGCTGGTACGTGCCCTCGCCCGCCGTGTCGACCTGAAAATGGATTACCGCGCCGCCGGAGCCGCAGCCTATCTGGGGCTTGGCGCCGTGTGGGCCCTGGGTCTGTCGTCCTCCGCGGCGCAATTGCAGGCCAACCCGGCCAGTCTGCCACCATCGATTCTGTCGATCACCGGCGTCATTCCCTTCACCCAAACGATCTTTCTCTGGCAGTCCGGCGCGATGTTGCTGGTGCTGATCGTGGTCTCGCTGATCATTGCCTATGCAACCGCACCGGGCCCCAACACCGCCCGTGACGCCCAAGCCTGCGGTATCGACCCGAGTTTCAACCTGCCGCCGCTGCAACCGCGCACCCGCCCCGGCGAATGGCTGGAGCACAGCCCGCTGCTGATCATTGTGCTGGTGCTGCTGGCGGCAGGATGGTTGTTCCACGAATTTTCGACCAAACCTGCGATCAGCGCGATCTCGGGCCTGAACACTTACAACTTCCTGTTCATCATGCTCGGCGCGTTGCTGCACTGGCGCCCGCGCAGCTTCCTCGATGCGGTGGCCCGCGCGGTGCCGACCACCACCGGTGTGCTGATCCAGTTTCCACTGTATGGCTCGATCGCCGCGCTGATGACCACCGTCAAAGGCACCGACGCACAGACCCTGGCCCACCACATCTCCACCTTCTTCGTCAGCATCGCGTCCCACGACACCTATGCGCTGCTGATGGGCGTGTACTCGGCGATTCTTGGTTTCTTCATCCCGTCCGGCGGCGGCAAGTGGATCATCGAAGCGCCGTATGTCATGCAAGTGGCCACTGACCTGAACTACCACCTGGGCTGGGCCGTGCAGATCTACAACGCCGCCGAAGCCCTGCCGAACCTGATCAACCCGTTCTACATGCTGCCGCTGCTGGGCGTGCTCGGGTTGAAGGCGCGGGACTTGATCGGTTTCTCGTTTGTGCAGTTGCTGGTGCACACGCCGCTGGTGCTGTTTCTGCTGTGGGCGCTGGGGACGACACTGGCGTACACGGCACCGGTGATGCCTTAACCGTTTCAAGAGCACCGCAAAACAACTGTGGGAGCGAGCCTGCTCGCGATAGCGATGTTCCAGTCGAAATCATTATTGACTGTAACGACGCCATCGCGAGCAGGCTCGCTCCCACGTTTGCAATTCGCTCATATTCAGGGCCGTAACCCTTCTGTCACATCCCGCTGCTAGCGTCCCGCCGAAACATGTTGCAACAATCTGGGCAAAAAGGAATTCGGCATGAACGACGACAAAGACCCCGGCAACACCCCCGCCCCTGACGACGATCACCCTGTAGACACCAGTCGCCGTCGCTTTCTCGGCGGTGTTGCCGTGCTTGGCGTCGGTGCCACTCTAAGCGCCTGCGGCAGTCAGGGCGACGACACGGGCAAACCGGGCGAGCATCCTTTGTCCCCCGCGCAAATGGACAAGGCCCTGCACGACCAGGTGAAAACCGTGGTGGTGATCTACGCCGAGAACCGCAGCTTCAACAATCTGTTCGGCGACTTCCCAGGAGTCGAAAAGCCGCTGTCGGCGCTCAAGCCTGCCGAATATCAACAGCGTGATCGCGATGGCAGTCTGTTGCAGACGCTGCCACCAGTGTGGGGCGGCGTGCTGCAGATCGGCCCGCAAACCCTCGATGGTGTGACTTACCCCAGCGAAACCCAGTTTCAGGAGCATCTGCCAAACGCGCCGTTTGCCCTCAAGGGGCCGAACGCTGAAGACTTGCCGTTGGGCCTGGTTACGCGCGACCTGTGGCACGTGTTCTATCAGAACCAGATGCAGATCAACGGCGGCAAGAATGACGGTTTCGTCGCGTGGGCCGACTCCGGCGGATTGACCATGGGCCATTACGCCCAGAGTCGATATTCCCTGCGCTTGTGGGATGTTGCCCGGGAGTTCGTCCTCTGCGATAACTTTTTCCAGGGCGCCTTCGGTGGCTCGTTTCTCAACCACCAGTACCTGATCAGCGCCACCGCGCCGTTCTACCCCGACGCGGCCAACTCCGTGGCCAAGGCGCAGATCGCGACGCTGCAAAGCGATGATCCGCTGGACCCGCGACTCAAACCGCTGGAGAAATCCCCCGCCAGCGCCATGACCGGCCCACCGCAATTCGGCCCCAGCGCACTGACGCCGGACGGCTATGGCGTCAATACACTCGCGCCGCCCTACTGGCCGACCTGGATTCGCGACCCGGAGCGCCCGGCGTATGCCAAGCCTGACCTGCCAAACGTGCTGGTCCCGCAGACCCACGAGCACATCGGCGACAAACTCTCGAAGAAGAACGTTGACTGGGCCTGGTACGCCGGAGGTTGGCAGGCGACGCTGGATCAGTACAAGGATTCTGCCGGCATTCCGCAAATTCCGAACTTCCAGTATCACCATCAGCCATTCAACTACTTCAAGCAACAGGGGCCCGAGAACCCTGCCGAGCGCAGCAAACGGCTGCGGGACGCGGGACTGGGCGATGAGTCGAGCACCAACCTGTTCTTCGCCGATGCCGAGGCCGGCAAACTGCCGGCGGTGAGTTTCTACAAACCCCAGGGCAACCTGAACATGCACGCCGGTTACGCCGATGTGGCGTCTGGCGACCGGCACATCGTCCGCGCCCTGAAGGTGCTGCGTGAAAGCCCACAGTGGAAAAACATGGTGGTCGTGGTCACCGTCGATGAGAACGGTGGCTGGTGGGATCACGTAGCGCCGCCAAAAGGCGATCGTTGGGGACCTGGCTCACGGGTGCCAGCCTTGGTGGTCTCGCCTTTTGCACGCAAGGGCACGGTGGATCACACCGTCTACGACACGGCATCGATTCTGCGGCTGATCACAAGGGTGTTCGGGCTTGAGCAGCTCGACGGACTCAAGCAGCGCGACCAGGCGATGATTGCCAGCGGACAGAAGCCAATGGGTGACTTGACCAACGCGCTTGTGTTCAACGTCTGAGGGCTGGAACACGCTCCGTCGAAAATAATAGCTCAATGCCACTACTTTGCTTTACCGCCCCGCTGCTCCGGGAATATCCTTGCGTTTTTTTGCAGGCCGTAAAGGGAGTTCATTGCAATGATCGTAGGGATTGACCTGGGGACCACCAACAGCCTTGTCGCCGTCTGGCGTGGAGAGTCCAGCGAATTGGTGCCCAATGCCTTGGGCCAGTTCCTCACACCCAGTGTGGTCGGCCTCGATGACCAGGGCCGCGTTTTGGTGGGCCAGGCAGCCCGTGAGCGTTTGCACACCCACTCTCGCCAGACCGCTTCGCTGTTCAAGCGCCACATGGGCAGCGCAACCGAAGTACGCCTCGGAGACCGAACTTTCCGTCCCGAGGAGCTTTCGGCACTGGTGCTCAAAAGCCTGAAAGAAGACGTGGAACGGGCCTTTGGCGAAACCGTGCACGAAGCCGTCATCAGCGTGCCGGCCTACTTCAGCGATGCCCAGCGCAAGGCGACGCGAATTGCCGGTGAGCTGGCCGGCCTGAAGGTCGAAAAGCTGATCAACGAGCCGACCGCCGCAGCCTTGGCTTACGGGCTGCACCAACGGGACAAGGAAACCTCGTTCCTGGTTTTCGACCTTGGCGGCGGCACGTTCGACGTGTCGATCCTGGAGCTGTTCGATGGCGTCATGGAAGTGCGTGCCAGCGCCGGCGACAACTTCCTCGGTGGCGAGGATTTCGACAGCGTGCTGCTCGAGCACTTTCTCGAGCACCATCGCAACACCGATCGTTTCCCCGACCGCGCCAGCATCATCCAGCCTCTGCGTCGCGAAGCCGAGCGCGTCCGCAAAGCGTTGGGTCAAGACGCCAGCGCCGAATTCAGCCTGCGGGTCGATGGTCAGCAATGGACGCAAACCATCACCCAACAACAATTGGCCACCCTCTACACACCGTTGCTCGAACGCCTGCGCACACCGATTGAACGGGCGCTGAGAGACGCGCGTATTCGCGTCAGTGACCTCGACGAAATCCTGCTGGTAGGCGGTACGACGCGCATGCCGCTGGTGCGCAAACTGGCCGCCGGGCTGTTCGGGCGTTTCCCTTCGATCAGCCTCGATCCAGACGAAGTCGTGGCCCATGGCGCGGCCATTCAAGCCGCGCTCAAGGCACGTTCCGCCGCGCTGGAAGAAGTGGTGCTGACGGACGTCTGTTCCTACACGTTGGGCATCGAGACATCGACCCAGATCGGTCAGCAATTCGAAAGTGGCCATTACCTGCCGATTATCGAGCGCAACAGCATCGTGCCGGTGAGCCGGGTCAAGACCGTCTACACGCTGCACGATAATCAGGAACACGTGCTGCTGAAGATTTATCAGGGCGAAAGCCGCCTGGTCAAAGACAACGTGGCGCTGGGCGAGCTGGACATCAAAGTACCCAAACGCAAGGCTGGCGAAGTCGCGCTGGACGTACGCTTCACCTATGACAACAACGGTTTGCTTGAGGCCCAAGTGGTGGTGCCGCTGACCGGTGACTTGCATTCGCTGGTGATCGAGAACAATCCCGGCGTGCTGACGCCCAAGGAGATTCAGCAACGGCTGGCGGGCCTGGCGCTGCTGAAGATTCACCCGCGAGATCAGCAGGTCAACACGGTTCTGACCGCACGTCTTGAGCGTCTCTATCAGGAAAGTCTGGGGCAGATGCGTGAACAGATCGGTCATTGGGCCAAACAGTTTCAGCACGTCCTTGATTCGCAGGACGAACGCCGGATTCGTGAGGCGCGCAGTGAATTGACGCAGCAATTGAGCTCACTGGACAACGGCCTCTGGCAGTAAGGAGCGCCAACATGGATTGCTGGTCAGTGCTGCAATTGCCCGAAGACGCCGACGCGCGCACCATCAAGCGCAGTTATGCGCGACTGCTGAAAACCTTCCGGCCCGATGAAGATCCCGAGGGTTTCCAGCGCTTGCGCGAAGCCTATGAGCATGCGCTGGAAGTTGCCCAATGGCGGGCCGAAAACGCCACGCACCAGCGCGAAGTTGCAATGGTCGAAGGCGCAGAACAGCCGAATCACGCCAACCTCCAGGCGTGGTCCGATGTGCTCGACCGTCAACCGCTGAACGTTGAAAACCCGCCCTTTCTGCGCCCCCTGAAACTTGAAAGTCCGCCTCCTCTTCGCTCGCTGAACCTTGCGCCTTCCCACGCCCAGCCATCGCACGAATCGCTTGTCGCGCCGCAGGAGTTGGCGGCGCGGGCATTGATCGACGGGCTCTCGGAACAGAACCTGACTGAACGCTGGGCGCAGGCGCAACAACAGCAATGCGCCCAAGCGTTTGAGCAGTTGCTGCTGGCGCTGTGCTTCGATCATCCGGGCCTGCGCAATCCGGTATCCGCGTGGGCAGTCCAGCACCTCGATTGGTTGGCGCCCTGGCAAAACGTCGAAATGACTGATTGGCAGCGAGACGCCCTCGCCAGCGGTTTGCTGCAGGATTATCGGCAGGCGTTGCAGGAATTGCTTGAAAGTGGCAAGGAGCGAGAGTTTCTCACCTTGCTCAAAAGCTACACGGCACAGCCTTGGCTACAAGTGTTTGATCGTCGCCAGGAATGGCAGCGAATCATCCTGCAACTGTTCAGCGATACCGAGTGGAGCTTGCCGCTGTTTGACCGCGTCGGGCAGGTGTTTGGCTGGGACAACGAAAAAGGTATTCATCCAGAGCCCGCGTCGACCTGGGCGGCCTTGATCGAACGCTGCCATCAGGAGAGTTTTTACGAAAACCTCCGGGCCAAGGCGCAAGACAGCCGGACCTGGGCCGCCGACGTTCAGGCCGCGCACTTGCTGATGAACCCGATGAAGGATCGGCAGCAAAAGAAAATGATCGACGGCTTCGGCCAGAACGAATGGCAGGCCTGTCATGACCTGGCGCAAACCCTCAAGTGGCGCTATCCGCAATTGCGTTTACGGTTGCCCCATGCCGATGTCTTTCACTGGCGACGTTTTTTGCCACGCCCCATCGCCGACGAAACCTGGGTGCAGGTCTGGGCGGGTATTGCCCTGGCGATGTTTTTATTTTATTTGCCGACCGAGCACAAATCCCTCGGCTACAGCATCGGCATGCCGTTGATATTGGCCTTCGTTCCGGTCTGTTTCTTGCGCTTCGCCCTGAGCTGGTGGGTGCCGATCACGTCGCAATTTATCGTCCAGGATCTTTGGCTGACCGAGGGCCTCGTGCCCCGGCACTGGAACCCGGACACCCGTTGGCTGGTGATACGGCACGGCGCTCCGCAAGCCGTGCTCGCGTTGCTGTTCGGGATTTTGCTGGGTTGGCCGGGCGTGGTGACTTACCTCGGTTTTATGCTGATCGGTCTCTTGCACAAACGGCGCATCGGTCAGCTCGACCCTGAACTCAGCGCCCGACGGCCATGGCTGACGGCGCTGCATTGGGCGCACTTCAGCCCGTTGCAGTTGGTGTTTTTGCTGTTCATGGTCGGGGTAATCCTCGCGTGCCTGATGTATTACCCGGACTATCACCTGACTCGTTTGAAGTTCAGTTGAGCGATTGTCGGCCGATCTGCTTAAGTAGCTATGGCCCGCGATCGACGCGGGTCCACGCTGAAAAGGATCTGAGCATGTTCAAACTGACAGGACTTACCCTTGCGGCCCTCACCCTGAGCGCCGCCGCTCACGCCGATGTCGATCTGAAACTGGGCAGCACCGAACGCGTCACTCGGTTGTTCGCCTACCCCAACAACTGCAACGTGATCTGCTTCCGTCATTGGACGCTCGAGCAGACCGTCGAGCATTACCTGACCCAAAGCGTGCAGCGCGATGGTTACAGCGCCGCGAAAGTGCGGGTCAAAACCGATAACGATCACCTCTACGCCGACATCAGCGGCGTGCCAAAGGGTTACGAAAAACCGTTGGCCGCACTGCTTGATGCGGGCGATCTGGCGTATACCGGTGCCAAGAAACTCAATGCGGATGGCAAATGGGCGTTCAACTGGTATCTGTTCCTGCCGCTGGGCATGGCCCTGGAAAATCGCAAGAGTGTCGAACTGCTGCACTTCCCGCCGGATTACTCCCTGACGCAAGCCCAGGATTACCTGCGCTCGGCCACCACGGATCGCTGGGCCACGCTGCTGACGGATAACGGTATTCCGGCCGCCCAGACGCCGGGCTATCAGACCATCATCGATATCGCGCCGATTGCTGCGCCGGCCAATGCGGGCAAGGATCTGGAAGGTGTCTACGGCTATTTCAAGGACTACCAGACCACCATGGTCAAGGAAGTCAGCCAGAATACCCACGGTGCGGCATTGCCGATGGTTGCCTTCGGCGCGCCAGTGCGTAACTGGATCAAGCAGCAATATGGCCCGACCGTGAATGTGCTGGGCCTGGCCACGATCAGCCCGAGCGCCGGGGTGAACGTGCCGGTGCTGGGTTCCAATCACCCTAGTTATATCTGGTACGCCGCCGACCCGGCCACCTACACCGGCGAAGATCCCCAGGCGAAGGCCGATGCCGCAGGCCTGACAGTCATGGGGCAAGATTTGAGCGCCGCCTGCTGGCAAGCCGGCATGGGCAGCAAACCGGGCAGCGATCCTGCCGTACAGCTGAAAAGCTGCACGCAGACGTGGCAAGTGACCCAGAAAGAAAAAACCTGTGAGCTGTTCTACACCTCAATCCGCAACCTGACGCCTGAACAAGCCGTGGCCAAGTGCGCGACAACGCCGATCCAGTCGCAGCTCAAACAGCTGCAAGCCCCGGCGCCCGAGACAGCGGTGCCGGTGCCGGCACTGTAATCGCCGGTGCACGTTGCGCGTGAGCGATGGCTCACGCGCAACGGCATTCAGCTCATGCGCCCGATCACCTGCTGTTTAGGCATCGGCGTAATCTCTGTCGAAACGCTCTACTGCGCTTCAACCGGACGCAGACGGTACTGCGGCGGCAGTTGCTCAAAACCGCTGATGGTCGTGTTCAGGCTTTTCCAGCGACCGTCCTTGATGCCATAGATGCAACCGTGGATCGACAGGCTCTGCCCGCGATGCCAGGCGTTTTGCACAATGCTGGTGTGCCCGACGTTGGCGACTTGCTGGATCACGTTGAGCTCGCAAAGACGGTCTACCCGCTCTTCTTCGGTCGCCAGCACGGCCAGTTCTTCACGCTTTTCGTAATAGAGGTCACGAATCGAGCGCAGCCAACCATCGATCAGGCCCAGCTGTCGGTCCTGCATCGAGGCTCGCACGCCGCCGCAGCCGTAGTGGCCAGTGACGAGGATGTGTTTGACCTTGAGCACGTCGACCGCGTACTGAATCACCGACAGGCAATTGAGGTCGGTGTGCAGCACCACGTTGGCCACGTTGCGGTGGACGAACAGGTCGCCCGGCAACATGCCGACGATTTCGTTGGCCGGCACGCGGGCATCGGAACAGCCGATCCACAAGTATTCCGGCGTCTGTTGACGGGCCAGCTTGGAGAAGAAGTCCGGATCTTCCTGCTTGATCGCTTCGGCCCAGCGTTCGTTGTTATCAATCAGATCTTGTAATTCGTTCATGCTGTAAAGCCTCAAGAATGATGCGCTGGTTTGACAGACAACCGTCCGTCGAGGTCACGCGCTTGATGCAACTATGGCCGGTGGAATTCTCAGGAGCCCCGTGGGTCCACCTTAGTAAGGCCCACAGTATGAGGAATTGCCATGACTGATTCACGACGTCCGTACGATGCGGCGCAACCTGAGCCCATCGATGATAACGAAGACCGCATGGGCTCGCTGCATGAGCTGGATTTCGACGAGGAAGAGCCCAGCGCCAGGATTGGCGATGAACTGCCGGAAAACGAACGCGAGCGATTGATGCCCCGCGAACGCGTGCGTGAAGCAGGAATGACGGGGGCCTCGACCGACGACCATGAACCCACCGACGACGACATGAGCCCGGAAACGTTGATTCGTGAGGACGGCGCGCGGGACGCTCATGAGGCCGGTGAGGGCAATCAGGCCGATTGGGATTTAAGCATTGTCGATGAAGACGACATTGGTGGAGGCAATGGGCTGGATGAAGAGGAACTGGCGCGGCGCGATCCGATGGACGGTAATCGTTGATCTTTATCGCCTGTTAAGCCGCCTTCGCGAGCAAGCCCGCTCCCACATTTGACCGAGATCCATATGAGGAACGCGATTAAATGTGGGAGCGGGCTTGCTCGCGAAGCTTTTAAAAGTAGTCAGTCGACCAGGGTGCAAGCCATGACCACCGCATCTTCCCGACCACCAACAGCAGGGTAGTAATCCCGACGCCGCCCGATCTCGTTAAAGCCATAGCGCTCATACAACTTGAACGCGCCACGATTGCTGTCGCGCACTTCCAGGAAACACTCGCGCGCCTTGGCTTCATACGCCCGGGACATCAAGTGCTCAAGCAGCGTCAAGCCCAGGCCACGCCCCTGGTTTTCCGGCTTGATCGTGATATTCAGCAGGTGCGCCTCATCAAGGATGATCTGCACCACGCCATGACCGACTTGCTGCTGCCCTTCGAACATCAGCCAGATCTGGTACTTGCCCAGCCCGTCCAGAAAAATCCCGCGGGTCCAGGGGTGGCTGTACGCCGCGTATTCAATTTTCAGTACAGCGTCCAGGTCCGCCTCGGTCATCGGGCGAAACGATACAGCGTCACTCATTCGATTCTTTCCAACGCGCCATCAGCCGACGCATGGCTTGCCAGACATCAGCCTTACGCTGTGGCTCTTCCATTAATAATTCCAGGCCCGGCAGGGCCCAGACCGAGCCCAGGCCTTCGACCTGGAGTTCACGGTTGAAGGATTCTGCATTCGCCTCGCCGGCAAAACGCACCGCCGGCAGGCCGATCAGCCATACGCAGACGCACGGTGCGTCTTCCAGGCGGGCTGAGAGAAACCCCTGCACAAAGTCACGGGCGGCTTCAGGACCTTGATCCATGGTGCCCCGTACCAGCAGCGGCCAGCGCACGGGCTCGCCGACAATCTGTGGGCTGTCCGGCAGACCGGCGGCACGCAGCATGTCCTTGAGCAACAGATAGGCGGGATCGCGGGTCTGGAAGGTTTCGCCTGTGGGTAACTCCACCAGCAACAGGCAACGACCGGCGCGCAGCAATTGCAGGGCGAAACGCGGTGGCGGCACGACCGGTGCCTTGGCCACGACCGGCGCCTCTTCTTCCTCGACCTTGGCGTTCGTGCGCGTGCTGGCGAGGGATGGACGTGGCACCTCGATTTTCACCCGCTCAGCCGGTTTGACCACGGGTTCCATGGGCGTTTCGGCCACTGGAGCCTGAGCCACTGGCGCGACGACCAGCGGCTCAGGCATCTCGAGCAGCTCGGGACGCGAAGGCGCGGCAAAGGGTAATTCGGTGCGCGGCAGCCAGTTGACCACCTGCATGGCGGTCAAATAGGCGCGGCGACGGGACTCGATAAGCAAAGGTCGGCCACTTGTGGATAACTAAAGTGCAGTGATTCTACCGCCCTTCGCTAAAGATCGCCCGCTGTTGATCGATAGAAAACCGACACTCCGTCCCGAGAGTGAATCGACATGCCTGTGATGCAGTACAATCGCGGCTTTTAATCGCTAACCAGCCGGCCATTCCGATGATCGAACCCAAGCGCGTCTTGCGCGCCCTCGCTGAACACTGGGCACTTCTGGAGCCGCTGTGCGAGCACTTCGACCAGGGCACCTTGAGCCTCAACGAACTGCGCACGCAGCTGGCCGCCCAGCAACTCGACAGTACGCCGCAGGACATCACCAGCCTGCTGGACGTATGGATCCGCCTCGACATTCTGGTTCCGGTGGCGAAAAGCCCGAACCGTTTCGAGCTCAACGCACAGATTCACGACTTCCTCGCTTACCTGCGCCGTGAGCATCGTCTGGGCCTGTGCCTGGAAATCGAAGCCTACTTGCGTCACCTCGAGCGTCTGGCCGGTTACATCCAGGATGCCTTCGACATTCGCGACGGCCACGACCTGGCGCGCCAGTTGCGTCTGCTCGACATGCGTGTGCGCGACGTCCTGAAGAAACTCGACAACGACGAACAGGCACTGGTAGCCGTGGCCGAACGGGCCAAGACCAGCGACCGGCAGATTCCCCTGCGTCAGCGTTACGCGGAAGTACTGGCGACCTGGGACGAATACGTCGAGCCGATGATCGATCTGGTGAATGCTGACGGTGCCTTTGAACAAGGCGTGCGCAAGGTCGAAACCGTGCTGCTGAAGATGCTCAGCGAACAGCAGCGCCTCGGCCATCTGGTCGACGACGACATGCTGTTGCGTACCCACGCGCGCATCCTCGAAATGCAGACCAGCGCGCAACTGACCTTGCGTCATGCCCGCGAGCTGCTGCTGCCGCTGCGTGAAGAGGCCCGCCGGCACAACGCCGTGACCCGTGGCGCGGCGCTGGCCCTGTCGGCCATTCGCCGTAAAGGCATCGATGCGGTGCCACAAGCCGCGATGCCGATGTTCACCCGCCCGCAAAGCACCTTCCTCGGCAGCGCCAGTCAGGTCGAAGCCTACGTGTATGCCCTGGCCCGATTCGAGCCGAAACCGGCGCGTTTCCCCAAGGCCCACAAGACCCAGAAAGGCGAAGCGCCACGCGCGCCACGCACGGTTCGGGAAATGCTCGAACGCTGCGAAGACGCCCTGCCGATGCCGGACCTGATGACCTGGCTGCTGGAGCAGGAACCGGACGGCGCCACCGACGAATTGCTGTATTGGTTCTCGCGCCTGTCTCGCGAGAAACGCTTCAAACGCGAGCGTCTGGAACGCCGCGATTACCACACTCATGAGCACCAGGTCAGCCTGCGCTCCTTCGCCCTGCTCTCGGCCCGCGACACCGCCGAGGATTCTGCGAGCACCCCACATGCATCTTGATCTAAACGAACTGTCCCAGCTGGCGCCGATCTTTCGCGAGCTGTTCAAGGGCTACCACGTCAGCCGCCGCGACCCGGAGCTGTACGCACAACTGTCGAACTTCCAGGATCAGTACCGCACGCTGTTCAAGGCATTGGGCTTTGAACTGGTCTGCGACACCCGTGGTTTCTATTACTTCGTCCCGGACCTGGCCGCCGCCGCAGTGAACAAGACTGCCCAGCGTCTGGCGCTGTTCACCTTCATCGTCGTCGAGCACCTGGCCGACCAGGGCCGTGACCCGGTTGCCGTGCTCGACGGCGGCAGCCTCGGTCGCGATGAATTGCCTTCGTTGCTGGAAAAGTACCGCGACCTGTTCATCCAGGCCGAAGTGCAGACCGTCGAAGAGCTCGAAGAAAAGATCATGCGGCGCATGACCCAACTCGGCTTCGCCGGCGAAGAAAACGGCATCTACCGTTTCTTGCCGCCGATGCACCGTTTCCTCGACGTGTGCCTGTCGGTTCAGCAGGACCGCGATCTGGCGGCCAGTCTGCACAGCGTGTTGCCGTTGCCGGTTCCGGTGCTGATCGATGACGACAGCGACGAAAAACTGCTGCAAACCGATGATCCGCTGGACCTCAGTGACTTCGAAGAAGAAAGCGAAGAAGACGCCATGGCCCGCGCCATTGCCGAAGAACAGGAGACCGACGCATGAGCAAGGAACGCTACGGCATCCGCCGCTTCGCCCTTTTGAACACCGCCGGTTACAGCCTCGGGCTGTTTCCGCTGGAAGAACCGCTGTCGGTCTACGGCGCGAACAACCTTGGTAAATCCGCATCGATCAACGCGCTGCAGTTCCCGATCCTGGCGCGTATGTCGGACATGAGTTTCGGCAAGTACAGCCTGGAACAATCCCGACGCTTCTACTTCGCCTCGGACACCAGTTACATCCTCGTTGAAGTCGCGCTGCCCCACGGTCCACACGTGATCGGCGTGGTCGGTCGCGGCCCGGGCGGTGGTTTCGGTCACCAGTTCTTTGCCTACGCCGGCAAACTGGATCTGGCGCACTACCAGAAGAACGACACCTGCCTGCGCCAGAAAGAGCTGTTCACCAACCTTGAACGCGAAGGCCTCAAAGCCTACGAGCTCAAGCCGGATGAACTGCGCCGCTTGCTGGTCGGTGGTCACACCTCGGTTCCGCTGGACCTGACGCTGATCCCGCTGCGCTCCACCAGCGAACAGAGCCTGAAGACCTTCCGCGCCCTGTTCATCAACCTGCTGCACATGCGCGAAATCACCGCGGCCAAGCTCAAGCAACTGTTCCTCGACGCCTTCGAACACAGCTTGCGTTCCGGCAGTGTCGATTACATCGCCGCGTGTGAAGAAGCCTTCCGCGATGTGCGACGCATGGAGCAGGACTACAACTCGCTGGTCACCGCCGGCCCGTTGGTTGAAGCCCTTGCGGCAGGCGTGACCCAGCGCAATATCCTGCGCGGCAAGTTGCACCGGATCTCGCCTCTGCTCGACTCGTTGCTCGGCACCTGGTCGGACTACGCCAGTGCGCGCAAGG
Organism: Pseudomonas sp. JAI111; assembly: GCF_024809425.1. Lineage (NCBI taxonomy): Bacteria > Pseudomonadati > Pseudomonadota > Gammaproteobacteria > Pseudomonadales > Pseudomonadaceae > Pseudomonas > Pseudomonas sp. JAI111. The sequence continues at coordinate 262,538 of NZ_JANUCB010000010.1, forward strand.
AAGAGCTGACGATTCAGGCCGAACACTACCGCAACGAACAGGACGCGCTGCAAAACGATCAGCGCGGCGGCACGCAGGAATTGATGCGCCTGGAACGGGAAATCACCGGCATCCAGCGCTGGCTCGGTGAATTGTCTGCGCTCAAGAATCGTTTTGCCTTGGTCGATGACGTCAAAGTGCTGGAGCAGCAATTGCTCGCGGCCAAGGACGCGCACGACGAACTGGCCGGCGCGCTGGCCCAGTCGCGGCAGTTCAGCGCCGAGGACCTGGAAGAGCGTCTGCGCGATCTGGAAAAACGCCTGAAGTCGGTCAAGCAGCAACTCGATCACGCCGACAACAACAGCTACGCCCGTCTGCGCGAAGAGTTCTCGCAACAGGACGTCGAGCGCCTGATGCGCCTGTTCAACAGCGCGCTGTTCAGCCTGCCGCTGGGCGAGCACGGCATCACGCTGGACGAGGACGGTCAGTGGGTCAAATCCATGGAGCTGATCCTCGACGGCTTCAAAGGCGAGCGCTTCGAAGTGCCGGGCCTGTCGATCGACATCTCGAACATCGAGCCCCCTGCCCTGCAGGCCCTCGCTGACCGCGCGGCGTTGCGCGATCAGAAAGAGCGTCTGGAGAAAGAACTCAAGCAGCTTAAAACTCAAGCTGCCGTGGCCGCCGACCGCGCCGCGAGCAAGACCCAGACCGAAGCGCTGTACCAGCAGGTGCTGGATGCGCAGAAAGCCCTGGAAGATTTCCGTCGCACGCAGACCCTGAGCGCCGAAGAAGGCGACAAGCTCGAACAACTCGCGCAGATGGAAGCCGCGCAGGACGAATTGAAGCGTTCCAGCGATGCTTTCACCGAACGCGTCCAGCAACTGTCGGCCAAGCTGCAACTGGTTGGTCGACAAATCGGCGACATGGAAGCCAAGCAACGCACCCTCGACGATGCCTTGCGCCGTCGTCAGCTGTTGCCGGCGGACCTGCCGTTCGGCACGCCGTTCATGGACCCGATCGACGATTCCATGGACAACCTGCTGCCGCTGCTCAATGACTATCAAGACAGCTGGCAAGGTTTGCAGCGCAGCGATGGTCAGATCGAGGCGCTGTATGCGCAGGTTCGCCTCAAGGGCGTGGCCAAGTTCGACAGCGAAGACGATATGGAGCGTCGACTGCAACTGCTGATCAACGCCTATGCACACCGCACCGACGAAGCCCTGACCCTCGGCAAGGCGCGCCGTGCGGCGGTCACCGACATCGCCCGGACGCTGCGCAACATTCGCAGCGACTACGACAGCCTCGAACACCAACTGGCGCTGTTCAACCGCGAGATCAACAAGCGTCAGGTGTCCAACCTGCAAAGCTTCCGCATCGTGCTGGCGCCGAACAAGGAAGCGCTCAAGCACATCGACCAGATCATCCACAGCGCCGGCCAGTACGAAGAAGGCGAAACCCTCTCCGTCTTCGACCTTAGCCAAAGCGCCGAGCAGGACAACAAGAACGAAGAGGCCAAGGAATACCTGGCGCGGCTGGTGGCGGCGAACCACAACCAGCTCGGCCTCAAGGACTTGTTCGAGCTGGCGTTCGAGATCACCAAGGTCAACGGCCAGCCGGTGATCCACACCGACATCGATGGCGCGGCATCCAACGGCACCACGATGACCATCAAGGCGCTGACCAACATGTATTTGTTGCTGCACTTGATGGACCGCGATCAGGCCGGTCGCGTACGCCTGCCGTACTACCTCGACGAAGCGGCGGACATCGACGAGAAGAACCAGGCCGCTTTGCTGGAAACCAGCCTGCAACTGGGCTTCGTGCCGATTCTCGCAAGCGTGAAGCCACAGGTCTGCGCCAGTGTGGCGATTGACCTGGAAGGGGGTAGCGGACCTAACGGCATCTACATCGATGAGGCGGACTGGAAGTACATTCGTCGCCACGATGAGGTGAAGGCCGTGGTTAACGTTGAAGCGGATGAGCCGGAGCTGGATGCCGTCTGATCTGCATTAATCGAAGGCAATGAAAAGGCCGCGATCCAATGGATCGCGGCCTTTTTTGTTTAGAGCTGGACATTGTACGTGAGCTTGAGGGCCTCTTCGCGGGCAAGCCCGCTCCCACAGTGGTCAGCGCCGTTTGCAAATTTTGTGTACGGCCCAAATCAATGTGGGAGCGGGCTTGCCCGCGAAGGCGTCATCACCGACACCAATTAACCCTACTGCTTACCGAGGGCAATCTTCGGCGCCCAGGTCAGCCACTCATCTTCAAACTTGTCGAACAGCGGGAAGGTTTGCTCGGCTCGCGCCGGGCCGCCCATACGCTCGCCGTCCGGTGTAGCGAAGGCAATACCGCCCTGCATCAGCGTCTCAAGCGATTCGGTGCGAACCGTCGCGCCTTTGAACAAGCCATAGTCGAAACCGAAACCACTGGTGTTCCAGAAACGCGTGCCGCTGCGCACCAATGGCGCGTACTTTGGCTCGATCAGGATGTGCACCAATACACGATCCGCCGTCTGGCCGAGCTCGTAGCTTGTCACTTTGCCGACAGTGACTTCGCGATAGGTGACAGGCACACCGATCTTCAACGAACCACGGCGAGCAGCACTCAATACCAGGCTCAAACCGGCTTCTTGCTTGGCGATTTCCGGTGGATTGGCCAAGGCGACGAAGTTTTTCTGCGGTCCTAGATTTTTCGCTGCCGGCTGAACTTCGATGTATTGACCGGTGACCAGGGTCTCGAGGTTCGAGGTCTTGATCAGCCCCAATTCAGGCTTGACCACCCAGAACTGGCTGCCCACCCGGGCGATGCGCTCAGGGACTTCAGTGATCCGCGCGGTGAGCAGGACCGATTGCAGGTCATCGCTGAGGTCGACGTCTTCAACCTTGCCAACGTCCAGGCCTTTGAATCTCACTGCCGTGCCGCTGTGTAAGCCGTCAGCACGGTCAACCTTGATGGTTACCACGGTGCCTTTGAGATTCGCCTCTTCATGGCTGGGGAACAGACGGAAACGAGGGATGCGCTTCTTCAATGGCGCATTGGCCCGCGGGGTTTCGAATGCAATGCCCCCGGCCAACAGGCTTTGCAGCGACTCACTTTTGACCTGGATCCCGCCGGTCAATCCACCCGTGAGCGTGACACCACTGGCATTCCAGAAACGCGTGGAGGCATTGACCAGTCCTTCGTATTCTTTCTCGATGTGCACACCGATGACCAATTGCTTCTTGACCTTGGAGAACTGATAACTCTGGACCGAACCGACCTTGACCTGTTTGTAGAGAATCGGGCTGCCGACTTCCAGTGAGCCAAGGTTTTCGGTGAACAACACCAGGTGCAGACCCGGTGAGCGCAAGTCCAGCGGCGGCGCTTTCGGACGCGCCACGAACTCACGTTGCGGCGCCGCACCTTTGTCGCCCGGTCGCACGGCGATGTAGTTACCTTTGACCAAGGCTTCCAGGCCGGTGATGCCGGCGAGCGAGATCGACGGTTTGACCACCCAGAACTGAGTGCCTTCGACCAGATAGTCTTCGGCCAATGGATCAAGGGTCAGCTCGGCCGTGGCGGCAGACAGATCCGGATCAATTTTCAGGGCTTTGAGATTGCCGACCTGGATGCCTTTGTACATCACCGGCGTGCGACCGGCCTGCAAGCCTTCGAAGTCACTGAGCTTGACCTTCACCCGAATGCCGGCAGCGGCGGCGTCGAAGTCTTCATAGAGACGGAACGGCAGGCTTGGATCGGTCGGCGGGCTGTCCTTGCGGTTTTCCGGCGTGGCGAACGCGATGCCGCCGGCGACGATACTGGCCAGGGATTCGCTGCGCACTTTCACGCCCGACAGGTTGGCATCGATGCTGATGCCACTCGCGTTCCAGAAACGCGTGTGTTTGCGCACCAGGTTGGCGTAGGTCGGCTCAATGAAGACTTTGAGCTCAACGGTGCTTTGATCTTCGGAGAGCACGTAGCTTTTGACCTGACCGACCTTGATCTGCTTATAGAACACCGGGCTGCCGCGATTCAGCGAGCCGAGACGATCAGCCTTGATCGTCAGGTGCAGACCAGGTTTGGCATCCGACAGCGGTGGTTCTTCGGCCAATGCTTTGAACTTGCGAGTGGGTTCGCCTTCGCCGGGACTGACGGCGACGTAGTTACCCGAGACGAGGGTTTCCAGTCCAGTGATACCGGCCAGCGTCACGCTTGGTTTGATCAGCCAGAAGCGTGTGCCCGTCTTGAGGTAGGGCTCAACGTCCTTGTTCATCTCAATGGTGGCGATCACGCCTTTTGAACTGCCTTCGTCATCGAGCTTGAGGGCTTTTACCTTGCCGACCGACATGCCTTTGTAGACCACCTCGGTCTTGTTGGCCTGAATGCCTTCACCGCTATCGAAGCGCACCTGAATCTCGATGCCGTTTTCGCTATAGGCACGCCAGCCGAGCCAGCCGCCGATGATCAATGCGATCAGGGGCAATACCCAGATGGCAGACCAGTTCGAGGCCGGTCGGGTTTTAGCTGTAGGCAAGTCATTCATGGTCGTCGTCCGACTCCGTGTTATCCCAAATCAGTCGGGGATCGAAAGTTACTGCGGCAAGCATCGTCAGAATCACCACACTGGCGAAAGCGATGGCGCCAAGATTGGCTTCGACGCTGGCAAGCCGTCCGAAATTCACGACCGCCACCAGGATGGCAATCACAAAGATGTCCAGCATTGACCAGCGGCCGATGAACTCAATGAAGCGGTACATCCAGATGCGCTGTCGTGCCGAAAGTGGTTGGCGGCGCTGCACCGAAAACAGTAGTAACGCGATGCCCACCAACTTGAACGTGGGCACCAGAATGCTGGCGATGAAAACCACGGCGGCGATGGGAATCATGCCGTGCTGAACCAACTGAATGACACCGGACATGATGGTGCTCGGATCACCCTGCCCCAATGAACTGACAGTCATGATCGGCAGCAGGTTGGCCGGGATATAGAGAATCGCTGCGGTTATCAGCAGTGCCCAGGTTCGCATTAGACTGTTTGGTCGTCGGACATGCACGAGCGCACCACAACGGGTGCAGCTCTGCTCGTCGGTATCTGCTTGCTGCTTGTTCAATTCATGACATTCAGTACAAATCAGAATGCCCGCATCAATTGCCCGCATGGGCATCCTCTCCTGACAAAGCCTGCCAGATCTGATGAGGCGACATCACCACCTCCAACCAGACCTGGACCAACAACAAACCGATAAAGCACGCTAATCCAAGGCCTACGGTAATGGCTGCCATATCTGCCAGTTTGACGATCGCCACCAGCACGCCCATGAGGTAGACCTCGAGCATCCCCCAGTCCCGTAGATGGTGATAAATGCGGTAGAGCAGCAAACCGTAGCTGCGTCCGATATCAAAACGGATGCTCAACAACACCATTAATTGGCAGAGCAACTTGAGCAACGGAATCCCCATGCTGCACAGGAATACAACCACCGAGACGCCTTGCATGCCGGTATCGAACAAGCCGACAACACCGGTCCAGACAGTATCTTGTGAGGATTGCCCGAGTAGATTGAGCTGCATGATGGGTAAAAAGTTCGCCGGGATGTACAACAATAAAGCGGCGATGACCAAAGCGAGACTGCGCTGCACGACATTGTGTCGATGAGCATAGAGCTCGTAGCCGCAGCGCGGGCAGAGTGCTTTCTCGCCTTGGGCGAGTTCGGGCTTGCGCATCAGCAAGTCACACTCATGACACGCCACCAGGTCATCCAGCGGTAATTCTGACAGCCTTGAGGTGTCAACCGGATCTGGCATAAGAGGCTCTGGCTCCGAAAAAGTTGGACCTATTCTAGTGTCATGAACCAAAAATAACTGTGCAAATTTGTGCTATCACGGACGAGCATTTTCCTGCGGGCAAAACAAAACCCCTACCTGCATACGCAGATAGGGGTTTCGGAATTTAATCTTGACGATGACCTACTCTCACATGGGGAAAC